>NZ_OX336425.1:4165897-5554530 GCF_946903285.1 Flavobacterium collinsii | reverse complement strand
AGATTCAAATAAATTTTCTTATTATTGATAAAGATTCTCCTAATAAAAAAGGAGCAATTTTATTCCGTATTTCGGGATAACAAATATGTGAACAAATTTCTGTAAAAAAAAATATTTTGAAGTCTAATTTTATAAAAAAAAGTTGTAAGTAAACTTTTTAAACTTAATTTTTTTTAATCTGAAAATAATGAAAAATCATCAAACGCAAGTGCGTGTTCGTTACTCTGAAACTGATCAAATGGGAGTGGTTTACCACGGAAATTATGTGCCTTATTTTGAGATCGGACGCGTGGAATGGCTTAGAAATAAAGGGATTTCATATAAAAGTATGGAAGAAAGCGGTATTGGACTGCCGATTGTTTCGATGCAAATAAATTATAAAAAATCGGCGCGTTATGATGAGCTTCTTACAATTCATACTGCTTTCAAAAGTCAGTCATCTGTTAAGATTGAATTTGATTGCGCAATCTATAATGAAGCAGGTGAGTTATTAACAACTGCTGTGTTTATTTTAGTATTTATTTCGTTAAAAACAGGTCGTCCGACAGCACCTCCAGATTACATTTTGGAATTATTTAAAACACTGGTATAATTGTTAAAATGTGATGCCTTTTAATGCTAAATTATATAATTTTAATATCGATTTCAAACATTAAATCAAAAATGTCGAATACTGATTCGGCATTTTTTTTGCGCGTTTTAGTTGTTATCTTGCCAATTGGGAGTCCCGTATCTTCATTAATTTCCATTTCCTGAGCGGTAATTTCCAGTTTTTTTTCTTTTATGACACGCATTACTTTATTCATGTTTTTGTAATCAAAAGAGATTAGAAAATGAATGTCAATTGTCTTTTCGATAATTTCACAGGCTTCAAGTGTCATTTGTGCTGTTGTTTTGTACGAACTGATTAAGCCGCCAACGCCTAATTTAATTCCGCCAAAAATCCGAACCACTACAACTAAAACGTTGGTTAGTCCAAAAGATTGTATTTGTCCGTAAATTGGTGCGCCAGCCGTATTACTTGGTTCTCCGTCATCATTGGCACGATACGAAATTTTAGGAGCTGTTCCTAATTGATAAGCGTAACAAAAATGTACGGCATGTGGATGCTGTTTTTTTAGATTTTCGATAATGGGTTTTACTTCGTCTTCACTTTCGATTGGAAAGGCGTAGCCAAAGAACTTACTGCCTTTTTCTTTTAAAAGCACTTCTTCAGATTCAAAAGCAATGGTTTGGTACGTATCGTTAATTTCCAAATTGAGTTTGATTTTTTAAGCTGTGGCAAAAATAACAGCTAAAGTATTTGTTTGTCAAATAAGTCAACAACATCTTCCTGTCCAACTTGTAAGTTCCAGATATGAAAGCCTAGCGATGCTGCTGAGTCTGTGTTTTCTTTTTTGTCGTCTACAAACAAAGTTCTCTTGGGTGATAATTCGTGTTTGTTGATCAGGTACTGAAAAACTTCAGCATTTGGTTTTCGCATTCCAATTTCAAACGAAAAATAAACTTTTTCAAAACATTGGTAAAAATCGCTGTAAAACGAAATCCCGGTTTTGTTTTCAAAAGTTTCAATATGTATAGAGTCTGTGTTGCTCAAAAGAAACAATCGATATTTTTGAGAAAGCAGTTGTAAGAACTCCAAGCGGTACAAAGGAAAATCGGCTAAAATGGCATTCCATGCTTTCAGGATTTCTTCGACAGTGGCATTTGGAAGTTGTTTTTGAAAACCCGCCAGAAAATCGTCCCGCGAAATGTCTCCGGTTTCAAATAAAAGATTTAGGCGGTCCAGTTCGCTATTCCATTCTGTTAATCCTAATTTTTGCAATCCCGAAATAGTGGCTTGTTTGTCTAAATTGATAAAAATATCTCCAAAGTCAAAAATGATAGTATCAATCATGATTTCTAATATTTAATAATTCGTCGCTGAGAATATTAATTTTTGTTAGGTTTTCTTTTTGAATAAGCGGTGCTTTAGTTCCGTTTTTGAAAATGGCTTTTCCGATGAAAATCCGGGCTTCGTCCCAAATATTCTGATCGATAAAAGATTGTAAAGTTTGAGCACCTCCTTCGATAATAACAGATTGAATTTGATTTTGATGTAAAACGGCTAAAATCTGTGGTAGAATACTGCTGCTAAAATCGATTAGAGTAAAGGTAGTGTTTTCTGTCGAAAAGCCGGTTTCGGATTTTGTAAATACAATGGTTTTTACGCTGTCATCAAAAACAAAACTCTCTTTTGAAATGCGATTGTGTTGGTCTAGAATGACTCTGACCGGATTATTTCCTGACCAATTTCTGGTGTTTAATTTCGGATTGTCGTCAATTACTGTCTGTGTTCCAACGAGGATTGCCTGCTCTTCACTTCTCCATTTGTGTACCAATTGTCTGGAATAAGGATTGGTAATCCAGATGGGCTTTCGCTCGGGGCTTTCCTGTTTTTCAGGGGATAAAAATCCGTCCTGACTTTCGGCCCATTTTAATATTATGTAAGGCCTCTTTTTTTGATGAAAAGTAAAAAAACGTTTGTTGAGTTCGTAACATTCTTTTTCTAAAACTCCAACGGTAACATTGATTCCTGCGGCAATTAGTTTTTTAATGCCGTTTCCTGCCACTTTTTCATTAGGATCAACAGTTCCGACAACAACATGTGGAATTTTGTATTCTATAATTAAGTCGCTGCACGGAGGTGTTTTTCCAAAATGGCTGCAAGGCTCTAAGCTAACATAAATGGTAGCTTTGCTTAACAGTGATTTGTCTTTTACCGAACGAACGGCATTGACTTCCGCATGCGGTTCTCCTGCTTTTTTATGCCAGCCCTCTCCAATAATCTGATTGTCGTAAACAATTATGCTTCCGACCATTGGGTTTGGATATGTGGTGCCCAAACCATTTTGAGCCAGCTCGATGCAACGTTTTATGTATTTTTCATGTATATTCACAGTACAAAAATAGTTATTTTTGAGTATAGTCCCGATAGTTTTGGGGTAGTTAAGAAACTATTGGGAAACTATTTTTATTTTTGTAATGATCTTAAAGGAAGGAGAAAATATGGAAAATTGGACGATTAGAGCCATTAAAAAAGAAGACAATCAGGAAGTTGCGAATTTAATACGGTCTGTATTTGATGAGATGGAAATACCTAAAGTAGGAACGGCTTATGAAGATCCGTATTTAGACTTAATGTTCGAAGAATACAATAAGCCGAAGTCCGTTTATTTTGTGGTTGAAAAAGACAGCGAAATTTTAGGCTGCTGCGGAATTGCACCCTTAGAAAATGGTGCTCCGGAGATTTGTGAGTTACAGAAGATGTATTTTTTACCGAAAACCCGCGGTTTGGGAATTGGAAGTAAAATGATGGAAAAATGTTTAGAACAGGCAAGGATTTTTGGTTTTGAAAAATGTTATATCGAAACGATGCCTTTTATGCATGCTGCGCAAAAACTATATGTAAAATCAGGTTTTGAATATTTAGATGCGCCTTTGGGTAATACCGGTCATAGTTCTTGTCCTGTGTGGATGTTGAAAAAAATATAGGATAATGTTGTAGTGAATTTACATTACAATACTTATCTTGTAATATCGTTGCCCCTATCTAAAGAATAATGTTCAAATACCTAAAATGAAAATCAAACAATATCGGACTCAGTTCATTAAAGATTTGTCACTTTTTTACGACGCCTACGAAGCGGAGAGTTTTTTCTATTTAATTTTAGAAAACAAGCACCAATTGCGACAAATTGATCTGGCATTAAATCATGAATTGACTTTTTCGGAAGATGATTTTGTGGTATGGGACTTTTTATTATTGCAGTTAAAGAAAGAAGTTCCAATTCAGTATTTATTAGGCAAGACTAATTTTTATGGTTTGGATTTCGAAGTTAATGAGAATGTTTTAATTCCTCGTCCGGAAACAGAAGAGCTGGTAGAATGGATTATTAATGAGAATTCCGGAGGAGACAAAGCAAAAAAAATAAAAATTCTTGATATTGGCACAGGGAGTGGCTGCATTGCAATTTCATTGGCAAAAAACATTGCCAACGCAGAGGTTTATGCAATTGATGTTTCTAAAAAAGCAATAGAAACCGCCAAAAGAAATGCAATTCAGAACAAAGTTGAAGTTACTTTTATACTTCAGAATATTTTAGAAGCAGAAGCATTAAAGCATAATTTTGATATCATCGTTTCAAATCCACCTTATGTCCGGAATTTAGAAAAAGAGGAAATTAAAAAGAATGTTTTGGATTATGAGCCGCATTTAGCTCTTTTTGTAGACGACAATGATGCTTTGATTTTTTACAGAAAAATTGCCGAATTAGCTAAGGAAAATCTTTTGCAAAACGGACAATTGTATTTTGAAATCAATCAGTACTTAGGGACGGAAATGACGGCTCTACTTGAGAAAATGGATTTCAGGAACATTGAATTGCGAAAAGATATTTATGATAACGACAGGATGATGAAAGGGGTTGTTTGAGTTTATGGTCATAGTTTACAGTCACAGTCACAGTTTGCAGTTAGTTGTTTGGCTGTAAGATGTAAATTGTAAGATGTGAACTATAATCGAAAACTGAGACTTAGAACTGAGACTGAATACTAAGAAATTATTCGTAACGTAAAGCCTCAATAGGATCCAGTTGTGATGCTTTTATTGCCGGATATAAACCGGAAACAATAGCAACCATAAAACTGGTGCCAAAAGCCGCAAAAATGGCCATCCATGGAATTACAAAAGCAAAATTCATTGCGGCTGCGAAAGCAAAGCCAACAAGGATTCCCAATACAATTCCTACCAAGCCGCCTATTTGTCCAATTAATAATGTTTCAATAAAAAACTGTACCGAAATAGTTATTTTGGTGGCACCTAAAGCTTTGCGGACGCCAATTTCTCTTGTGCGTTCTGTAACGGATACAATCATAATGTTCATTAAAGCTATAGAAGATCCTAAAATGGTAATCACACTAATGATCCATGCTGCCCAACCCAGATATTGTGTAATTCCGAGGATTCTGTTGATTAAATCGTCGCTTCGGCCAATACCGAAATTATTATCGCGAACCGGACTTAATTTACGAACCCTGCGTATGGTACTTGTTGCATTGTCTACAGCCTCGTCTAAAAGTTCTTTTTTAGAAACCATTACGCTAATAGTATAATTAATGCTTGGAGCGGTAAATAAAGAACGTGCTACTTGAATTGGAATTAATACTCTTAAATCCTGGCTATTTCCGAATGTAGATCCTTTTTCTTTTAAAACGCCAATAACTTTGAAACGGGCACCTCGTATCGAAATGATTTTATCAATTGGGTTGACGTCTTTTAGTAAACCTTTTTCAAAATCGGAGCCTACAACGCAAGAATAAGTATTGTTGTCAATGTCAAACTGATTGAAAGAACGACCGGAAGTCGTTTCTAAACCTGAATTTGAAATATAATGCTCGTCAACTCCAAGTATGGTAATTTCGGGATCGGTTTTTTGATCTAAGTATTTTACTTCAGCTTTTGATGTGGCGGTGAATGAAAGGGAGGTTTCTGTAAAAGGGTATTTGTATTTGTTTTTGAACGCTACTGCTTCAGGATAAGAAATAATGGGATTGATGATTTCGCGCTCATTTCCACCGCGGTTTTTAACCGTGTTTTCATACTGATTGATGTTGAAGGTGTTGGCGCCCATCGAGGCAAAATTGGTAGAGACCGTGTTTTCAAGTGCTGTAACTACGGTCAGGATTCCCACCAAAGCGGTAATTCCGATAGCAATAATGACTACAGTAAGAATAGTTCTTAATAATTGAGTTTTGATAGAACCAAAAGCAATTCGGATATTTTCTTTAAATAATTTTAGCATCATGACCAATTTGTCACGAAAATACGTTTTTTGTTACAAGTTTGTTTTCGAACTGTTATTATTTATTTTAAAGTTTTAGAGAAAAATGATATAGAGAGGTAATATTGCTAGAAAAATATTGAGGAATTTTTATCTTGAAGGAAGATTCTGGATTTAGAGGATTTGTTTTAATAGGGGGAAGAGTTGTGTTAGGCTTGTAACCAAGCGTTTTAAAAGTAACGCGACGATCATGATTTATTCCTGTTGTCTTGTCTTTTTTATTAAATTGGATGTCTCAAAACGAACAAGATTGGGTAAAAATGAAAGTAGTATTTCTTAATTTGTAGTGGTTTTTAGATGCTGCCAATTTCAGAAATGAACCAAGTAAAGGAAAATCAAAAGCGTAATCAATATGAATGATACTGATTTAAAGAGACTTTCGCGTCTTACAGCAATCCTTATACAGTTACAAACTAAAAGGATCTTAACGGCTAGTGAATTGGCTGGTAAATTTTCAATTAGCAAAAGAACAATTTATAGAGATATCAGAGCTTTAGAGCAAGCAGGAGTGCCTATTGTGACAGAAGAAGGCAAGGGCTACACTTTAATGGATGGCTACAAAATTCCACCTGTCATGTTTTCTGAAAGTGAGGCTAATGCTTTGATTACTGCAGAGCAGTTGGTTTTAAAGAATAAAGATGCTTCGTTTGTAAAAGAATACACGGAAGCCATTAGTAAAATAAAATCTGTACTGCGCAACAACACAAAAGACAAAGTTAATCTGCTTTCAGATCGCATTGTTTCAGGTCAGAACAGTGATAATAATCGGACAAGTAATAATTTATCTATTCTCCAATTGGCATTGACCAATTTTAAGCTTGTCTGTATAAGATATTTTTCACCAGATAATAACCAGCAAACGAATCGTATGGTAGAGCCTTTTGCTATCTATACCTTTGAAGAGAATTGGTTGCTTATTGCATTTTGTAGACTAAGGAATGATTACAGGGCTTTTCGTTTGGACAGGATTGTTGGTTTGATGGTGCAGGAAGAAACATTTGAACCACACAAAATTACTTTTGAAGAATATTTTGACAGGACCAGAAAAAAATGTCTGACACCCTTGCCATAAGGCTGTCACAGGGCTGTTCTAATTTTGTTGTGTACTAAAATAAAGAAAGATGATAACAAACAGAATTCGAAGTATAATGCTGCTTGCATTTACACTTTTGTCCTTCACAGCTCAATCACAAAAACAATCAAAAACCATGGAGAATCCTACTATTCAGAAATTTTACGTAATTGGTATAGAAACAAGAACTATAAATGAAAAAGGAAAGTCGGCCATAGACATAGAGGCGTTATGGACAAGATTTTGGGGTGAGGAAATTCAAAAACAAATACCAAATAAAGTCAGTGATGATATTTATGCTGTTTACAAGGATTACGAAACAGATTTTAATGGATTTTATACTTTAGTGATAGGTTTGCAAGTAAGTACATTAGAAGATATTCCTAAAGGTTTCGTTGGGATTACAGTTGAAACTGGCTTGTATCAAAAGTACATTTCAAAAGGTAAAATGCCTGAAGCTGTTTTTAATACCTGGCTCGAAGTGTGGCAGGATAAAAGTTTGAATAGGGCTTACAAATCAGACTTTACTATTCATGGAAAAAAGTATTATGATGGAAATAGTGCTGAGGTCGAAACGTATATTTCAATACGAGATTAGCTATTTTTAATCTTTGATGGATTTTTACTGAAAATTTATTTTAAAAAATAAGATATTTGCAGTCGTTAAGAATTTACGTAAAAATGAGTTCTGAAAATACAATAATCCATAAGAAGGGTTTTAGAATTTAAGGTTTCAAAAAAAGAAATCGAAGAATTGAAGAATCCAGAAATCTAATAATCTAAAAAAATGGCTTCAAAACCAAGCATACCACAAGGAACAAGAGATTTTTCGCCTGCAGAGGTGTCAAAACGTCAATATATTATTCAGGTTATAAAACATAATTTTGAGAAATTTGGTTTTCAGCCGATCGAAACCCCTTCCTTTGAAAATTCAGATACTCTGATGGGGAAGTATGGAGAAGAAGGCGATCGCTTGATTTTTAAAATTTTAAATTCAGGTAATTTTTTCTATAACAAAAGCAAAATAGAATTACCAAAATCTATTGAGGAGCTTCAGGCTTCTTCTGCTGATAAAATTACTATTGCAGAAAGAATCGAATTGAATTCTTTTACAAAACAAATCTCTGAAAAGGCATTGCGTTATGATTTAACAGTTCCGTTTGCGAGATATGTGGTGCAACACCAAAATGAAATTGAGTTCCCTTTTAAAAGGTACCAGATTCAGCCGGTGTGGAGAGCTGATCGTCCGCAAAAAGGACGTTTTAGAGAATTTTTTCAATGTGATGCCGATGTTGTAGGTTCAAAATCGTTGTGGCAGGAAGTAGAATTGGTGCAGTTGTACGATACTGTTTTTACAGCTTTAGGTTTAGAAGGTGTTACAATCAAAATCAATAACAGAAAAATATTATCGGGTATCGCTGAAGTTATCGGTGCTTCGGATAAGCTAATTGATTTTACGGTGGCGCTTGATAAATTGGATAAAATTGGGGAAGATGGTGTGAAAAAAGAAATGATCGAAAATGGTATTTCTGAAGAAGCATTGGTGAAAGTGCAGCCTCTGTTTAGTTTTACAGGAACCTTCGCAGATAAAATCAACCAGCTTTCAGATTTATTGGCAACGTCGGAAGAAGGAATGAAAGGGGTTGAGGAGCTTAAATTTATTTGTGACAATGTGGCAACTTTAGGGTTGTCAACGGCAACTTTAGATTTGGATGTGACGCTTGCCCGTGGATTAAATTATTATACAGGAGCAATTTTTGAAGTAGCAGCTCCAAAATCGGTTTCGATGGGTTCTATCGGAGGCGGTGGAAGATACGACGACTTGACGGGTATTTTTGGATTGAAGAACATGAGTGGTGTTGGAATTTCTTTTGGATTGGATCGTATTTATCTCGTTTTAGAAGAATTGCAATTGTTTCCTAAAGCTGTTTCGGCAACTTCAAAAGCATTGTTCATTAATTATGGAGATGCTGAGGCATTGTACGCGTCGCAGGCCATTCAGAAATTACGACAGGAAAATATAAAAGTAGAGCTTTATCCGGACAATGTGAAAGTAGGGAAGCAGTTTCAATATGCAGATAAGCGTTTAATTCCGTTTGCAGTAATTGCGGGGGATCAGGAAATTGCTACAAATTCGTATGCGCTTAAAAATTTAGTGACAGGTGATCAGGTTACGGTTGATTTTGACGGATTAAAGAATGCTTTGTTGGGTTAATGCTTAATTGTTAAGAACATAAGGATTTGTGCTAGGTTCGTAAAGATTTTGTTTCACGCAGATTCGGCAGATTTTAGCAGGTTGATTAAAAAAAAAACTTCTTAAATCTGCGTGAAATAATTGTTTTGGAAGAAAAAATACTTTTAATTTGCCGCTCTAAATTACGGGCGTAGTTCAAGGGTAGAATAGCGGTCTCCAAAACCGTTGATGGGGGTTCGAATCCCTCCGCCCGTGCAATAAAAAATAACAATCGTTATTAAATATTTATCAGGAGCTTTCAAGGAATTTAGTTAAAGGTAAAAAGCATAAAAAAAAGCTTCGTCTGAAATAGGCGAAGCTTTTTTTAATATAAGGTAAACTTGAATTAATAATTATTTATGAAGCCGAGGCCAACCCTTAAATTCAATTTTGATTAGGTAATAATTTAGTTTTCAATTGAATTTCAAATATACCATAAACTATATCGTGTTAGTCTTAAAATTATACTAAATTTTAAAAGGTTGTTTTTGCTTTTTAAATGACTCAGTCTTAATAAAGTGACAATTTGACATTTTGAAAGATTTGGCAGTACTTTTGCAATCCAAAAGAAAGAATAAAAAATGAAGTTTAAGAATATTTTTAAAAATAAAAGTAATATGACTACTGAAAATACAGAATTCGATCAGGAATTAGATGATGTAACGTTAGAGAACAATGCCAACGGTGAGCAGTTAATTGTTGAAGAATTAAGTGTTGAAGAGCAATTGGCTCAAGACTTGGCAAAAGAAAAAGATAAGTTTTTGAGATTATTTGCCGAATTCGAAAATTACAAAAAAAGAACTTCAAAAGAGCGTATCGACTTGTTTAAAACTGCAAATCAGGATGTTTTATTGGCTATGTTACCAGTTTTAGATGATTTTGACAGAGCTATAGTAGAAATCAACAAATCGGAAGATGAAACCTTGACAAAAGGAGTTGAGTTGATTCATGAAAAATTAAAAAACACTTTAGTTTCTAAAGGTTTAGAGCAAGTTGAAGTAAGAGCAGGTGATGCTTTTAATGCTGATTTTGCAGAGGCAATTACCCAAATTCCGGCTCCGTCTGAGAAATTAAAAGGGAAAATTGTTGATGTTATTGAAAAAGGATACAAATTAGGAGACAAAATCATCCGTTTCCCTAAAGTTGTTATCGGAAACTAAAAAGAGCAAATGACATATTCTGAAAGTCAATTTTTAAAGTATTGGAATTTGGAATTTTAAATTTGGACACAAGCGCTAGCGAACTGGCGAAGCAATTTAACCTAAATTATGAAAAAAGATTTTTACGAAATACTAGGCATTTCAAAAAATGCTGATGCTGCCGAAATTAAAAAAGCTTATAGAAAAAGTGCATTGAAATATCATCCGGACAAAAATCCGGGCGACAAAGAGGCAGAAGAAAACTTTAAATTAGCGGCAGAAGCTTACGAAGTACTAAGCGATCCTAACAAAAAAGCGAAATACGATCAGTACGGACATCAGGCTTTTGATGGTTCTGGCGGATTTGGCGGTGGTCACGGTGGTATGAATATGGATGACATTTTCAGCCAGTTTGGTGATATTTTTGGTGGAGGATTTGGTGGTTTCGGCGGAGGCGGAGGCGGTGGCCCTCGTCGTGCTAAAGGAAGCAATCTTCGAATTAAAGTAAAATTAACTTTAGAAGAAATTGCAAATGGTGTTGAGAAAAAAGTAAAAGTAAAACGTAAAGTTCAGGCAAAAGGAGTTACTTACAAAACGTGTTCGACTTGTAACGGTCAGGGACAGGTAATGCGTGTAACCAACACTATTTTAGGAAGAATGCAATCTGCGTCAACTTGTCCTGCTTGTGGCGGGTCTGGCCAGATTTTAGATAAAAGACCATCTGAAGCTGATGCACAGGGAATGATTTTAGAAGACGAAACCGTTTCAATCAAAATTCCTGCAGGAGTTGTTGATGGTATGCAGTTGAAAGTTTCTAATAAAGGAAACGATGCTCCCGGAAATAGTATTCCTGGAGACTTAATTGTTGCTATTGAAGAATTAGAGCATGAGTTTCTGAAACGTGAAGGTGAAAACATTCATTATGATTTGTACATCAGTTTCCCGGAAGCCGTTTTAGGAGTTTCTAAAGACATCGAAGCAATCAATGGAAAAGTTCGTATCAAATTAGAAGAAGGAATTCAATCCGGAAAAATCTTAAGATTAAAAGGAAAAGGTATTCCAAGCATCAATGGATATGGAAGTGGAGACTTGTTAGTTCATGTAAATGTATGGACTCCAAAAACGTTGAATAAAGAGCAAAAGCAATTTTTTGAAAATGCCCTTAACGACGATCACTTTATTCCGAACCCTGAAAAATCAGAAAAATCATTTTTTGAAAAAGTAAAAGATATGTTTTCATAATCAGAACTTTTTCTAAAATGGAGTAATAGTAAATTTTAAAACCCATTCTATAGTAAATCATAGAATGGGTTTTTTGTATGAATAGTACAAAATTTCGATACTATTTATTTACTTTTACACTCATAATGCCACAATAGTCAAACTGACGCAGAAAATCTTAATTATAGCATGAGCAACTTACTCGAAGTACATAAAGTCGTTAAACAATACGGTGATTATGTAGCGCTTAACGAAGTTTCATTAAATGTACCAAAAGGTAGTATTTATGGACTATTAGGTCCGAATGGAGCCGGAAAAACTTCCCTGATCCGAATTATAAATCAAATTACGCTGCCTGATAGTGGTGAAGTAATTTTGGATGGAGAAAAATTGCAGCCCAAACATGTACAGCATATTGGTTATCTTCCCGAAGAAAGAGGGTTGTATACTTCTATGAAAGTTGGAGAACAATGTTTGTATCTGGCACAGATGAAAGGACTCTCTAAAGCCGAGGCAAAATTACAATTGGAATACTGGTTCGATCGTCTGGGAATTCAGGGCTGGTGGAACAAGAAAATTCAGGAACTTTCGAAAGGAATGGCCCAAAAAATTCAGTTTGTAGTTTGTGTGTTACACAAGCCTAAATTGTTGATTTTTGATGAGCCTTTCTCCGGATTTGATCCTGTAAATGCAAATGTTATTAAAGATGAGATTCTGGCATTAAAAGAACAGGGAGCTACCATTATTTTTTCGACACACCGTATGGAAAGTGTAGAGGAACTTTGCGATCATATCGCTTTAATTCATAAATCGAACAAATTGATTGAAGGCAAGGTGAGTGATGTAAAACGTCAATTTAGAACCAATAGTTTTGAAGTGGGAATTCTGACGGATAATGTAGAAGGCCTGATGTATGATATCACGCAAAAATTTACCGTTTCGCCTGCAAATTTTAAATCCTTGAATGATGATTTGAAATTAGACATTCAAATTGGAAATGCAACGCCAAACGAGTTATTGCATCTGTTGACGCAACGAGGACAGGTTACTCATTTTGTAGAGAAAATACCAAGCGTAAACGATATTTTTATTCAAACAGTTACCGAAAACAAAAATTAAACTTCAAAAATTAAGTTCCAAATTCCAATGTTAGAGTAATCAAAATTGGAATTTGGAATTTGAAAATTAAAATATTTATGAGCATCATTTCATTAATTATAAAAAGAGAATTTATTGCAAAAGTGCGCAATAAGTCTTTTGTTGTCATGACGTTTTTGAGTCCGTTGTTATTTGTGGCAATTGCAGGTTTTATTGGTTATCTGAGTTCAATGAAAGCAGAGACGAAAAGAATCGCAATCCATGACGAAACGGGTTTGTTTGCCCAGGATTTTGTAAAACAGAATAAAGAAGAGGCCGAGTTTAAATACCTCAATGTATCTGAGATTGATACAAAAGCACTAAAAGATAGTATTACTAATGAAAGCTTTGATGGTTTAATTGTAATTCCAAAAACCAATAATTTAGCTGATTTAGAAAGTAAAATCGAGTTTATTTCGAATAACAGTCCGAGTATTTCTTTTATCGAAAGAACACAGCGTGTTATTGCATCAAAAATTACCAAAGTAAATCTTGAAACGGCAAAACTGGATACAGTGGCCATTCAAAAAGCACAGTCAGAGGTTAATATTCATTTAGTAAAAGCATCCGGAGAGGAAAGCTTAAAAGGACTGAATGAAATAAAAATTGGAATAGGTGGTGCTTTTGGTTATCTGATCATGATGTTTATTATCATTTACGGAAATATGGTGATGCGTAGTGTGATCGAAGAAAAAACAAATAGAATCATCGAAATTATTATTTCCTCAGTAAAACCTTTTCAGCTGATGATTGGTAAAATCGTGGGAACTTCTCTTGCGGGATTGCTTCAGTTTATTATCTGGGCGATCATTGGTCTGGGATTGATGTTTGCGGCTTCGGCCTTTTTTGGTGTTAATGTTGGTCCAACGGCCAGAATTTCACCTGAATTAATGCAATCTGCTCAGCATGAAATGTCGGGGACAGCTAAAATGTATATTAGTGAATTATGGAATTTGCCTATTGCCAGTATTATCATTGGTTTTGTGGTTTATTTCATCGGAGGATACTTTTTATATAGCTCTTTTTATGCAGCCATTGGTGCAGCAGTTGACAATCAAACCGATTCGCAGCAATTTCTATTACCTATTTTAATGCCGCTTATTTTAAGTGTTTATATAGGTTTCTTTACAGTGGTCAATGATCCTCACGGAACCATTGCGGTTGTGTTTTCTATGATTCCGTTGACCTCGCCAATTGTAATGTTAATGCGACTTCCGTTTGGAGTGCCGTGGTGGCAAATTGCAATTTCGGTATCATTATTGTTTGCTACCTTTTTTCTTGTAGTATGGTTCGCTGCCAAAATTTACCGAATAGGGATTTTGATGTACGGCAAAAAACCAACCTGGAAAGAATTGTATAAATGGCTTAAATATTAATTTTTTTAAGTTGCTAAGATACTAAGGTTCTGAGTTGCTAAGCTTTTAGTTTAGGCAGAAAAGAAGAACTTAGAACCTTAGTAACTCAGAACCTAAGAACCTCAAAAAGAATGAGTAAAATACTAATTATAGAAGACGAAGCATCCATTAGAAGAGTTTTGGTGAAAATTTTATCTGAAGAAAATGATACTTATAAGGTAGATGAAGCTGAAGATGGTGCGGCGGGTCTTGAGAAAATAAAAAACAATGATTACGATTTGGTTTTGTGTGACATCAAAATGCCAAAATTGGACGGAGTTGAGGTTTTAGAAGAAGTAAAAAAAATCAAACCGGAAATTCCGATGGTGATGATCTCTGGTCATGGCGATATGGAAACCGCGATTCATACGATGCGTTTGGGAGCATTTGATTATATTTCGAAACCACCTGATTTAAACCGATTACTGAACACGGTTCGTAATGCTTTAGATAAAAAACAACTCGTGGTTGAAAATAAAATCCTAAAGAAAAAGGTAAGTAAAAACTACGAAATGGTAGGAGAAAGCGAAGCAATCAGTCATATCAAGTTAATGATTGATAAAGTTGCTCAAACCGAAGCGAGAGTTTTGATTACAGGTCCAAACGGAACTGGAAAAGAATTGGTAGCGCACCAATTGCATGAAAAAAGTGAGCGTTCTAATTTTCCATTAATAGAAGTAAACTGTGCTGCAATTCCGAGTGAATTGATCGAAAGTGAATTGTTCGGTCACGTAAAAGGAGCTTTTACATCGGCGGTGAAAGATCGTGCCGGAAAGTTTGAAGCTGCTGACAAAGGAACTATTTTCTTAGATGAAATTGGAGATATGAGTCTTTCGGCGCAAGCCAAAGTGTTACGGGCGCTACAGGAGAGTATGATTACCAGAGTGGGAGCAGAGAAAGATATCAAAGTTGATGTGCGCGTTGTAGCGGCAACAAATAAAGATTTAAAGACTGAAATTGCCGAAGGTCGTTTCCGTGAAGATTTGTACCACCGTCTGGCTGTAATTTTAATTAAAGTGCCGCCATTGAATGAAAGACGCGATGATATTCCGGCATTGATTACGCATTTTACAGAGAAAATTGCTTCAGAACAAGGAAATTCGGTAAAAGTGTTTTCGCCACAGGCGATCAAATTATTGCAGGAGTACGATTGGACAGGAAATATTCGTGAACTACGAAATGTAGTTGAAAGATTAATTATTTTGGGAGGAAATGAAATTTCTGAAACCGATGTTAAAATGTTTGCAAGCAAGTAAGGGCAATAGGCTTTAGGCTATAAGCTTTAGGCTTTAGGCTTTTTGCTGGTGTAAGCATAAGAAATAAAATGAATTTTGGCTTAAGGCTTAAGGCTTAAAGCGTAAAGCATAAAAAAAATGAAACTAAAAAAAATAAACGAGAAGTTACAAGAGGCTCTAATTGAAAACGGTTTAACAGAGGCAAATGTTTTGCAGCAGGAAACTTTTTCGACTATTAAAAGTGGGGCAGATTGTATCATTCTTTCTCCGGCAGGGAGCGGAAAATCTACAACAATTGTATTGAATGTCATTCAGCAATTGGCAGGTCAGACAGAAGAATCGCCACGTGCGTTGATTTTTGTAGAGGACAAGGCCAAAGTGTTAGAAATGGAAGCGCTTTTTGAAAAATACGGAAAATATACCAACCTTGAAGTTTACGGAGTACACGACAAAGGTGATATGGATTACGATAAAAACTATATCTCTACCGGAATTGATGTTCTGATTGGAACGCCAAACAAATTGAGCGATATGTTTACAACGGCGGGCTACAATGTAAATCGATTGAAAATGTTTATCCTGGATGATGCTGATCCTATTTTGAAATTACGTCACGAAACTAAGATTATGCGTATTTCAAACAGTATTACCAAAACACAACGTATTATTTTTGCAGAAACCTTAACAGAACGCATCGAAATTTTAGCAGATAAAATGTTGCTGGAGCCTTATGTGTTTGATATGGAAGATGAAGAGGAACTTGAGGATGAGGAGGATATTGAAGAAGAATAAATTTGTGAAATAATGGATTTTATATGGAGATTTTCAAAACATTTAAATTTTTAATGATTACACTTTTAGTTTTTTTTATTGTAATTTATGTTTTGATCGTTTCTTACGTATATTTCAATCAGACTGAAATGGTATTCCAGAGGGCGCAGCTTCCTAAAGATTATCAATTCAATTATCAGCAAAAATTTGAGGAGCTAAACATTAAGTCTTTTGATGGAGTAGAATTGAATGGATTATTATTTAAGGCTGAGAATTCAAAAGGTTTAGTTTTTTATCTCCATGGAAATGCGGGGACACTTGAAACTTGGGGAAAAATTGCAAAAATCTATACCAGATTGGGATATGATATCTTCATATTAGATTACAGAAGTTTCGGTAAGAGTGAAGGCGAAATTAATGATGAAGAGCAATTAAACAAAGACGTATCTGCTGCATATAAAACATTATCTAAAAGATATTCTGAAAGCAATATTATTATCGCGGGCTATTCAATAGGTTCCGGACTAGCTGCTATTTTGGCTTCTAAGAATAAACCAAAAGCATTGATTCTGCAATCGCCTTATTATAGTTTTACAGAATTATCAAGTAGTAAAGTACCGTTTTTTCCGAATTTCATGAAGAAATTCCGCTTTGAAACCTATGAATATTTGCCAGAAATTAAGACACAGATTTATATTTTTCACGGAATGGAAGATCGTTTAATCCCCTATGAAAATTCGGTTCGATTGAGTAAAATGATAAAATCCAATGGGCATCTTTATCTGCTAAAAGGGCAAGGGCATATTGGTATGAATGAAAACAGTGATTTTCAAAATCAATTAAAAAGAATATTAGAGTAAAAAATAAATAACAATAAAAGTAAGATGTCATGGGATTAATGAAAGTGTATTCAGGTAGTGAAGTGTTAGCAATTGCTTTACAGGAAAGATTGGAAGAGGCAGGATTGGAAACAGTAAAGAAAGATAACATTCAATCGGCTCGTATGGCTGGTTATGGCGGTTCAGATTTGGCAGTAGAGGTATTTATTCAGGAAACCGATTTTGCAAAAGCTAATCCGATTATCGAAGAGTTTAGAATGAGTCTTTAATAATTGTAGTTGTTTTGTGAAGTGTGAGATGTGAAGTGTGAAATGTGAGATGTAAACTGTGACTGAGTACTGAGACTGAGACTGAGTACTGAGACTGAGTACTGAGACTGAGTACTGTGACTGCGACTGAGCACTGCGACTGCACACTAATAACAGGCAGCTGAAAATAAAAAATATGCAATATAAAATGTTAGTGCTTGACATGGATGATACCCTGTTGACAGACGATCATAAAATTTCAGACCTTAATAAAAAAGTACTTCTGGAAGCACAAGCAAAAGGCGTATACGTCGTTTTGGCTTCCGGTAGGCCTACATCAGCAATGACTGCTTATGCTAAGGAGTTAGAGTTAGATTTGTATAATTCCTATATCATTTCGTTCAATGGTGCAATCATAAGTACGGTTAAAGATGATGTGATTTTGTTTGAACAAAAGTTAACGGTGGAGCAAATTCATGAATTGTATGACTACAGCGTAAAAAAGAATACTCACATCATCACTTATCTGAACGGTGAGATTATAAGTGAAACCGATTCGGAATACATTGAAGTTGAAAAAGAAATTACCGGATTACCACACAATAAAGTATATAGTTTTAAAGAAGCTGTGACTGAAGCTGCAGTAAAATGTATACTGCTGGAGGAGCCTTCTTATCTGAAAGAAGTCGAAAGTGATTTAAAAGCAACAATGCCACATTTGAGTGTTGCGATGTCAAAACCTTTTTTTCTGGAAGCAGCACAGAATGGAATTGATAAAGCAGCCAGCTTAAAACTTCTAGCCGAAAAGTTGAACATTCACCAGAGTGAGATTATTGCCGTTGGAAATGCTGGAAATGATTTGACCATGATCGAATATGCAGGACTTGGTGTTTGGGTAGATAATGTAACGCCGGAATTAAGAGATAAGGCAGATTTAATCGTGGCTTCCAATAATAATGATGGCGTAGCTGAGGTAGTGCAACGATATATTTTAAATTAAAGTCTATGAAAGACCCAATTGAAACTGAACGACTACTTTTAAGAGAATTACTTCTTTCGGATACTGATGGAATGTTTGAATTAGATTCTAATCCAAACGTGCATCTTTTTGTGGGAAATAAACCCGTGAAAGAAATTCAGGAAAGTGTAGATATGATAAAACATATTCAGGGACAATATGAAGCTTTTGGAATAGGCCGTTGGGCAGTAATTTCAAAAGAAACCAATGAGTTTTTGGGTTGGTCCGGAATAAAGTTTATTACCACGGAAATTAATAACCATAAAGATTTTTATGAAATTGGATATCGTTTCATCGAAAAACATTGGGGGAAAGGTTATGCTACCGAAGCCGGAATAGCATTTGTTAATTATGCTTTTAATGTCATAAAAGTAGAAGCTCTTTATGCTTATGCTGATGAAGGAAATAAAGACTCAAGAAGAATATTAGAAAAACTAGGTTTTTGCTATGTCAATTCTTTCGAATATGAAGGAGAGTTGGAAGTCTGGTATGAATTAAAAAATCCAAACTTGTAAGTAATCCTAAGAAATGTGTTCCAAATCTTTGCAAACTCAACTCATTTAAGATTTGCAAAGATTTGGAAAACAACTCGAAGTTCTTAATACCTAAACTAAAGTATTAAATATTATTTTTTAGCTACAGAAACAAAATACTTATTTCCATCACCCATTGTCAGTTTTACACGTTCGTCACAAAGATCGATTGCAAAATTGGCACTTTCGTAACAAGTACAGGTTGTATTTTTGTCTTTAGACATTTCGGTCTTGCAATTGTTGTTTTTAAAAGTTGACAATTGTGGCGTGTATAAGCTTACTAAATCAGTAGAAGCGGTTACCAACGAAATGATACTTGCTGAATTATTGTTTGTAATCCTGTAAACAATTCTGTCAGTATAGTTTACTTCGTTTACAGTTACTTTACGGATATAAGTGTAAGCTGTTGAGCCTTCACCCGGTTCTTTTACTTCAAATTTAAATCCAACCGCACGAATTGCAATATCAAATTGAGTTTGAGAGTTTAAGCTCGCCCAGGTTGTCAATGTGCTGATAGATGGAAATGGATTAGCAGCTGGAGCAGTTTGTGCCTGGGCGCTAAAAAGGGTTAAGAACATCAAGCAGATTGTGGGTAAAAATGCTTTCATATGGAGTTTTAATTTTTAATTTTTGCCTACTCTTTCTGGTTTTCGGCCTTCCCATTTTTTACTGTAACAAAACAACAACATAACGATGGAAAATCAAAATTGTTACGTGCTATTTATGATTTAAATAATACAACTTTCGCTCACTATTTTTTGGAGAAGTGAAAGTACTTCTAAAAACAATTCAAACAAAGCTAAATGTAAGAAAATTTCAATTTAATGGGTGTAAAATTGTACTTAATCGATATTATTTGCGTTTAATCGATTTGTTTGTCAATTTATTCCTATCGATTTGTTGTTTTACTTTTTTAGAGACACTTTTTTTAAACCTTTATTTTGTTTGATTTGTAGTTTTTTAAAATGAATTAAAATAGAGGTTTGTTGCAAAATATTGATATATAGTGTATTATTGATTTTATTTTAAAGAATATTGTACGTAAATTTGCAAACTCTTCAAAAGAGATGTAAATATAATATCTTACTACTTAAAACGTAGTTTATTCCTATGGAAAATAGAAAAAAAGTTGCCTTTTATACACTTGGTTGTAAACTGAATTTTTCAGAGACTTCAACTATTGCCCGAAACTTTAACGACGAAGGTTTTGATCGTGTTGATTTTGAGGAAATAGCAGATATCTATGTCATCAATACCTGTTCTGTTACAGAGAATGCCGATAAACAGTTTAAGCAGGTGGTAAAAAAAGCAATGAAGCTTAATGAAAAAGCTTTCGTAGCGGCAGTAGGCTGTTATGCCCAGTTAAAACCGGAGGAATTAGCGTCTGTGGATGGAGTTGATTTGGTTTTGGGAGCAACAGAAAAATTTAAGATTACCGATTATATTCACGATTTGAGCAAGAATGACATGGGTGAAGTACACTCCTGTGAAATTGCCGAAGCTGATTTTTATGTGGGAAGTTATTCTATTGGAGATCGTACCCGTGCTTTCCTGAAAGTTCAGGACGGTTGTGATTATAAATGTACCTATTGTACCATTCCGTTAGCAAGAGGAATTTCGAGAAGTGATGCTTTGGAAAATGTATTGCAAAATGCGAAGGAAATCTCGGCTCAGAATATTAAAGAAATTGTTTTAACCGGAGTTAATATTGGTGATTACGGGAAAGGGGAGTTTGGAAATAAAAAACACGAGCATACCTTTCTTGAACTGGTTCAGGCTTTGGATAAGGTTGACGGAATTGAGCGTTTGCGAATTTCATCTATCGAGCCCAATTTGTTGAAAAATGAAACGATTGAATTTGTTTCAACAAGTCGAACTTTTGTACCGCATTTTCATATCCCGTTGCAATCCGGAAGTAATGATATTTTGAAATTGATGAAACGCCGTTATTTGCGTGAAGTTTATACTGAACGTGTAAATAAAATTCGTGAAGTAATGCCTCATGCTTGTATAGGTGTCGATGTTATTGTTGGTTTTCCGGGTGAAACAGATGAGCACTTTTTAGAAACCTATCATTTTCTTAACGAAATGGATATTTCGTATTTACACGTATTCACTTATTCGGAAAGAGATAACACAGAAGCTGCAAACATGCCAGGAATTGTTCCGGCAAATGTAAGAGCGAAACGCAGTAAAATGTTACGCGGATTATCGGTTAAAAAACGCCGTGCTTTTTATGAAAGTCAGTTAGGATCTAACAGAACTGTTTTGTTCGAAAGCGAAAATAAAGAAGGATATATTCATGGTTTTACAGAGAATTATGTAAAAGTAAAAACACCCTGGAATCCAGAATTGGTCAATACCTTACAAGAAATAAACCTGACTAAAATTGACGAAGACGGAAGTGTTCGTCTCGAGTTTTTGAATAAACTGGCAGAGGCTTAAATCTAGTTTGCCATTTCAAGAAACGAGAATCGGGCGATAGTGAACAGACGAAGTAAATCACATTAGAAATTCGACAAAGAGTAGAGTTCTAGACTAAGTAACTCCAATCTTGTTATTTCGGGGTGAGGAGAAATCACACGAGAAACTCAACAAAGATCGGCGAATTTAGGAACGGAATTACTGGTGTGATTTCTCCTCGAGTCGAAATCACAGAAAAACAGAAAAACCCTTTGTAAAAAGGGTTTTTCTGTTTTTAAAATAATTAATTCTGATTTTCCGGAACGACCAATTTCAGCGAATTGATATAATCGGTATCAAATTCAATCACTCTTATTTTTTGCGGATTAAAGCTTAATTCTCCGCCAAACTGACCTTTTGTGTCCAAGAAATCGATGGTAAGTTCTTCATCCGTCAATTCGATTAATTTTCCTAAATAAGCCGATTTTGCTGATTTTTTAGAAATCTGGAAAATACCATACTTGTTGGTAATAAAATTTATAATGGAAGTCAAATCTCTTATTGGAATGATATCTTCGGCATTTGTTTTTAGCCCTTTTAAACGGATTATTTTTTCTGTAAATGCCAGATCCTGATCCCTGTGAATGGCTTCGATGTTTTTATTTTTGAGCACTACAAAACCATCCAGAATAAAATCTACGGGATTGTTTCGCAATAAAATCCATTCATCTGAATAGTCAATAAGAAATCCTGTAAAAAGTTCTTTCTTATCTGTAAATTCTATGGCAATTAATTGTCTTAAATATTGTTCCATCATATATTTTTTTTGAAATCACAATACTGAAATCCCAAATTCCAAAACGAGTTGAAATTTTATAAAAATGTCAAAAATTGGAATTTGGGATTTAAGTATTGGAATTTATTTTTTTAAGGATTAGTAGACCAGATGCTGCTGTTTTTAATGAAAACGCGACGGTTTAATTTCAATTGTGCAATAATCAATTCGGCTACATCTTCGGCCTGCATTACTTTTTCCGGATTTCCGTCGGTTAATTTTAAGTCAATAGCTAAATCAGTTGCTACAGTACTTGGTGTTAAGGCAGTAACCCGAATATTATGTTTTCTCATTTCGTGCATTAAAGAATCTGTTAGTCCCAAAACAGCAAATTTAGAGGCACTGTAGGCACTTGTTAAAGCATTTCCGTTTAATCCGGCCGTTGAAGAAATATTGATAATCTCACCTGTTTTTCTTTCAATCATGTTTGGAACAACAGCACGGGTTGTATAATAAGTCCCCATTAGGTTTACTTTGATAATATTTTCCCATTCTTCCGGTTCCAGTTCCAGAAAATTACCAAATTTACCAGTACCTGCATTGTTGATCAGAATATCAATATGTGTAAATTCGGCTAAGGCTTTTTCTACAGCATTATTTATAGAATTTATGTCAGAAACATCAGCAGATAAAGCCAGAGATTTTACACCCAAATTATTGGTTTCAATTGCCAGTTGCTCCACATCGGCCAGTGTCCTTGAAACTAAAATTACATTAACTCCTTCTTTTGCAAGTGCAAGAGCAATTGCTTTTCCTATTCCTTTTCCTGCTCCTGTAATTAAAGCATTTTTATTTTTTAAGTCTGTCATGATTGTAATGTTAGAAATGCCAAAAGCATCATTTTAGTACAACAAAAATAAGGCTTTTGCTTCCTAAATGATGCTTTTAAGTGTTTTCTTAATCTAAGTTTAACAACTTTTTTATTCTTTCAAAACCATGTCGATACACATTACTGCTGCCATGATTAGTTGTCTTTGCGAGCTGTCAGCAGCTACAGTTTCTTCAATTTGAAGGATATAATTATCAGCGCTGGTGAAGAGTTCTTTTCCCATCCCGGCCCATTTTTTACTTACTTGCGCCAGTTGTTTATTTTCATGTGTAAACTTAAAATCCCAGCCTGTCCATTTTCCCTGAAGCGTAGCAACCGGTTTTTCATTCTTGTCTAAAATCTCAAATCTGCCACCAAAAGAAAAGAATTTTTGCTTAAACGTTCCTATCAGTCTGTCTTTCTCGTCAAAAACTTCAACAGTTGATCTGAGCCAGGCAATACCACGTTTAACTGTAATTACTTTCTCGCCTGAAGCCGTTGTAATTTCAATATTAAAAGGAGTCATTCTTTTGTAATCGGTAAAACGAAATACTTTGGTAAAAAATCCCAGATTATTTTCTCTGCAATTCAGGATGATCTGATTGTTTTCGGGATTGTAAATATCATAGTTGTTTGCTGCTTTAAACATGCCAACATGTTCTTTTACAAGAAATAAATTCTGATTTAAGATAGGGGGGCTTAAATGAAGTATGAAATTGATTTGTAAATAATCCTTTAAAGATTGTAGTTTGAATTTTCTTTAAAGAAGATCAAATGTAAAAATAATTTTGTTAATAAGCCCCTGTTAAAATAAAATCCGCATCATTAAATCTTTAATTATTTTCTTTTGTTGTAATAATTATAGCGCCATTTATTCCTCTATTTCCATAGAGTGAAGTTGCTTCAGTTTCTTTTACAATTTTTATCTCTTTGATATCATTTGGATTTACTTTAGAAAATTGTTCCGAATTTATTATAACTCCGTCAATAATTACCAAAGGTGCATTGAGAAGAGATTTTTTTGATGGTGCACATATTATGATCCGATTATTGGTATTTACTGGCTCTATAGTAGAAATGGTTTTCTCTTGTGCATGTGTTGTAAAACAGAAAGATATATAGAAAGCCAATGAAATAAGTTTTATATTTTTCATCATTAAATTTTAAATAAGCATTGCCATTTATTTTTTTCAAAGTTTTTAGACAAAAGATCGACGAACTTTATTAATAAAGAGGGTTAAACATTTAAAGCAAGTATTCACGTCAAATTGATAGAATCATTGTCATTCCAATCAGAGAGGAATGACAATGATGTTTTTTAAGGTTCTTTAAAAAAAATAGGATCAGGATTTAATTGAATTTTGCAGCTTCAATCAAACGAATAAATTCTGCTTTATATCCTTCGGTATCATTAGACAGTCCTTGCTTGGCTAATTTCAAAATGGCATCCGGAGATTTATCCGAAATGAGTTTTGAATCTCTTAGTTTTAATCCGAACCAGGCTACCGAAGAACTGAATTTAAAATCATCAGAAGCTTTTTCTAAAGCAACGGTTTTGTTTTCGATTACCTGTACCAGTTCTATACTTTTGTTACCATCAGGTTTTTTGTAACGGAATTTTATAGTTGCAAGTTCATTGTTGTAGTTTGCTCCGACTTCTTCTACTTTTGTATACTTCAAGTCGTCCGCTTGTTGTGCTAAAAAGTCACTTTTCACTCCTGCAGGAATAATTTCATACAAAGCCGTAACAGTGTGATTACTTCCCAATTCTCCAGCGTCAATAGCATCATTCTTAAAATCTTCCGGACGTAACTTTCTGTTTTCGTATCCAATTAAACGATAGGCCTGAACTTGTTTAGGATTGAATTCGATTTGAATTTTTACATCTTTGGCAATGGCAAACATAGAACCTTTGAATTCTTTTCCCAAAAAACGATTTGCTTCCTGAATATTATCAATATAGGCATAATTTCCATTTCCTTTATCGGCCAGAATTTCCATTTTACTGTCTTTATAATTTCCCATTCCGTAGCCCAGACAAGTAAGGAAAACACCGGTTTTTCTTTTGTCTTCGATTAGTTTTTCCATGTCTGAATTAGAAGTGTTTCCTACATTAAAATCTCCGTCGGTGGCCAGAATCACTCTATTGTTTCCGTCTTTGATAAAATTTTCTGCTGCGATTTTGTAAGCCAGTTCAATTCCGGCACCTCCGGCAGTGCTTCCTCCGGCATTTAATTTTTCAAGAGCCTCAATAATAATTTTCTTTTCGTCACCTGAAGTTGGAGGTAAAACCAGTCCTGCTGCACCGGCATAAACGACCATGGCAACTTTGTCTTTCGGTCGTAACTCATTTACCAGTATTTTTAATGATTGCTTTAACAAAGGCAATTTATTTAGGTCGCTCATTGATCCTGAAACATCAATTAAGAAAACGAGATTGGAGGCAGGCAAATTCTCTGTTGGAATATTTTTGCCTTGTAAACCAATTTTAAGCACTTTGTTTTTCGCATTCCATGGAGAATCGCTAAGCTCTGTATGAATAGAGAAAGGATTTTGATCCTTAGGTTGTGGATAATTATATTTAAAGAAATTCACCATTTCTTCCACACGAACAGCATCTTTGGGAACCGTTTGTCCATTATTGATAAAACGTCTTACATTGGTATACGAAGCATTATCAACATCGATGGAAAACGTAGAAAGAGGTGCTGTTTTTGGGCTCTCAAAGGCGTTTTCTACAAAAGTATTGTAGTCTTCGTCATTAGGTTCTACCGGTTGCGGAGCAGTTATTTTTTTCAGTTTGGTATTTAATTCTTTCTCTGTAAGGTTTTTGTAAATGCCGTTCTTTGTAGCAACAATAACAACTCCGTTTGAGGCTCTGCTTCCATAAAGTGAAGTAGCTTCTGCTTCTTTTATAACTTTTACTTCTTCCACATCATTCGGATTGATTTTTGAGAATTGATCAGATTTCACAGGAACACCATCGATTATATACAAAGGTTCATTTTTAGAAGAAATAGATGCAGTTCCTCTTATAATTATGTTTTGATTGGGAGACGGCTGAACGTAATTGCGAGTGATTTGTGGTCCGGCAACTCTTCCCTGAAGTGTTGAGGTAATAGTCTTAGCAGCCATTTTCTTGTCACGACGGCTGTAATTTGAGCTTTGGTAGTCGGCGTTTGAAGATCCATAACCTACGATTACTACCTCTTTAAGCGATTCCTGATCAATACTTAGTTTAACATTAATCACATTTTTATCATCCACAGTTTGAGTTTGAGAGCTGAATCCAATGTAACTAAAGATCAAAATGTCGCCTTTTTGAGCCTTAATGGAATAACGACCATCAAAATCGGTTTGAGTTGTGTTTTTGGTATTTTTAATCACTATAGTTACTCCCGGAAGCGGTATGTTGGCTTTGTCGGTAACTATTCCTGTAATGATTTTCTCCTGTGCCGATGCTACGAAACATATAAGCATAGATAGGGCTAATGAAATAAGTTTTACGTTTTTCATGGTAGTAATTTTTAGATGAATAATCGGGTTGAGCGGGGTCAGAGCTTAAAGCCCTGACAAAGATTTTTTGAAATTAAATTGGAGTTTTGCCGTTAGTCTTTTGCTGCAGGTTTTCCTTTTCGGGTTGTAATGATTACCACTCCTTTTTTTCCTTTTTCGCCATACTTTGAGGTGGCTTCAAGATCCTGAAGAACGGTAATTGTTTTGATCTCCTGTTTGTTTAAAGGAGCATACGGACTGGTTGGGTTCTGACCAAATAAGTCGCTTTCAGAATAGTAAATTCCGTCAATAATGTACAATGGAGCATCCAGTACGACAAGAGAATCCACATTTTCAGGCTGTAAATTCGGAAGTTCTGTCTGCATCATTTGATCCCTTTTGGCATCGTCTTTGTGCGAGATTGGATTTCCGTTCAAAACAATTAGAGGAGCGCTTTTTCTGGCCATTGTTGCCTGCTTTTCTGCATAAGCCATTTTAGCTGACTCTCGCTGCATTGATCCGGCGTATCCATAAGTGGCAACGGCTTTGTCTTTTGTGACGCTGCTTTCCTCTTCTTTATTTTTATAAGATTCGGATTGTACAGCTACCGGAGCAGCAATTTGATCTGCAACGGCTGGTGGAGCGACTTCTGTGATTACAGCATTGTTGGGAGAAGATTGTATTTCCTGTAATGCTACTTTTTGCTGTTGTTTGATTTGCTGGTCTAAAATTTTTACCGCTTCTGCTTTCGGAACTATTATAGAATCTGAAGAAACAATTGCGTTCTCTTTTTCCAAAGCGGGCTGCTCTGTTTCGTTAACTACAACTTTTGGGGTTGATAGTGGAGTTGTTTTATCTGATTTTAAAAATTGGGCTCCTAAAGAAATGAGCAATAAAAGAGAGGCTGCGATGGCAATTTTTTTCCATAACGAAATGGTTTTTTTATCCTCTTTTTTGTCCAGTTTATCTTCAAGGCGCGACCAGACTTTTTCCATTCCCGGGAAATCTTTAGTTTCCGAGTTCTGTGCGGCCTCTTTAAATTTATCGAATACTTTATCTTGATTGTCCATGACTATTTTGCTTTTTGGTAATACAATTTATTGACTAACTCCTTTAGTTTGGTTTTAGCGGCATTCAATTGTGATTTCGATGTGCCTTCAGAAATGTTCAGCATAGCGGCTATTTCTTTATGTCCGAAACCTTCAATAACAAAAAGGTTGAAAACAGTTTTACAGCCGTCGGGAATATGGTTTAGTAAATTCAGTAAATCTTCTTCTTCCAATGCGTTCACTTCTTCGGTAAAAGGTTGCGAAAGCAATTTGACATCATCAAGGTACATATTGAAATTGGTGTTTTTCTTGATGGTTGCCAAACAATGGTTGACCGTAATTTTTCGGGCCCATGCCTCAAAAGCCAAAACTTCTTTCAGTTGTTCCAACTTTGTAAATATGGTATAGAAAGCGTCAGCCATAGCTTCTTCAATTTCTTCTTCCTTCTTAAGGTATCGTTTGCAAACGCGATACAGTTTTGGAGCCATATGCTCATAAACCTGACGCTGAGCATCGCGGTTCATTTTTTTGCAGTTGGATATGAGAGTTTCGTTTATCACAATTGTTGTCTTTATACTAAAGAGGGCTTAAAAGATAAAAAGGTTGGGAGGGGTGTAAAAAAAAATAAAAATAATCAATTTTGCTTTGTAGTGAAAACAAAAAAAAATCTGTAGAAGTAAATTAGTGCATCTACAGATTTTATTAAACTATATTCGAGATTTTACTTTTTAAGCTGAAACTTAGTATTTCCAACCTGCCACAATGCAAATGCCCACATGTCTGCTTCATCACCGTAAGTAACATCTAAGTCACTTGAATGGTGACCGTTGGCATAGTTAACGTGTAATAAAATGGGATTTTCGGAGCTATTATAATTTTGCAATATTGCAGCAAATTTGCCTGGCTCCCATGGCGCAACTCTAGGATCATTAATTCCTGTGCGTATGAAAGTAGCTGGATATTTTTCGCCTTTTTTCACTTTGCTTTGCGAATCCATTTCTAAAATATATTTTACATCCTCTTCATTTTTTAAAGTTCCGATCTCTGGAATTTGATTTGCCCCATTTGGAGAAGTTTCCATTCTGATTGCATTGGTACAACCTACTTCAACAAGAGCTACTTTATAAAGATCAGGACGTTCTGTAATTGCTCTTCCAATCAATATACCTCCCATGCTTACTCCATTTCCAATAAGTTTTTCTTTAGAAGTATATTTTTCTTTTATCAAATATTCTGAACAAGCAATAAAATCTTTCCAAGTATTTGACTTTTTAGCTTTCATTCCGTCAGCATGCCATTTATTGCCTTTTTCACCTCCTCCACGAGGATGCGCAAAAGCCACAATAGTATTTTGTTCTAATAAAGTCATTACGCTAGATCCTACAAAATATGGATATTGACTAATCCCATAAGCGCCGTATCCTGTAATATAACAAGGTGTAGAACCGTCAATTTTAATGTTTTTAGGATAAATTATAGATAAAGGCACCATTACTCCATCGTGACTTGGAACTTCTACTTCTTTTACAACATAATTTTTGCTAAAGTCAGGAAAAGAACCATTAGCGGTTAATTCTTTACTTTTTCCTAATTTTCCAGTTTGGGCATCATAATCATAATCAGTAGAAGGAGTAACCCAGCCATTGTTAAAAAGCATCATGTTATCGTTTTGACGTGGACTTAATGGAAATGCTGAATTAGAGCCCGCTGGAAGTGGAATTTTTTTGATTTCTAAAGTTTTGGCATTAATTTGGAAAGTTTCCTGATTGATTCCGTCGCTCAAATTATAGTAAATGAAGTTTTTAGACTTTCTTAGTCTTCGTATAACTTTATCATTTTCTGGAACAAGAATCGTTGGATTATTAAAATCTGGATTTTTTAGACTTGTATATGCCAGTTTATAATTAGGAGCATTTTTATGAGTAAGGAAAAAAAGTTTATCACCAATAATTTGACTATCCGTTATATCATCTTCATATTTCACTAATGGTTTCCAATTAATTTTTGATTTTCCTAGTTCTGAAAATGGCGCATAAAAAGAAAATTCTTCATTTTTTGTAGATCCAATATCTAAAATGATATATGAATAATCATCAGGAAATTTAACATAAGGAAATTGTGCAGCTAGAATTTCTAATTCAGGATTGTTTTCTTTTGAAGCCAATATTTTATCTGTTTTTGGATCAGTGCCAATAACATGTAAAAAAGCTTTCATATTCTTCAAAAAAATGTCACTTGTATTATCTCTCGTAGCCATTTGTGTATATGTTATGGCTTTACTGTCCGGAGTAAATTCAAAAGGAAATTCGCTCCAAACAGGAGTAAGTTTATCTGAAAGGAATTTTTTCGATTCGAGATCCATAATTTTTAGGTCGCAAACTTCTGCACCGCCTTCAGATATGGTTACAGCTAGTTTTTTGTTATCAGGACTAATATTAAAATTGGTGATAGTGGCACCTTTAGTAATTGTATTAGGATCTAACAATAAAACTTCAGCTCCATTTCTGTTTTTACGGAAATACAACTTGTATATGTTTTCTTGCTTTTTATTTTTTGTATAGTAGAAAATATCACCAACCTGTATAATAGATCCGTATTGATCTCCACCCAAAGCCTGAATCTCTTTCATTCTATTAAAAAGAACATCGCGTCCAGAAATTGTTTTCACAATAGAGTTGGTATAGTCCGATTCGTCTTTGAACCATTTTTGAACTTCAGGATTGTTCATGTCTTCAAGCCATCTGTATGAATCTGTGATTTTTGTTCCAAAATAATCATCTACAACAGGACGTTCAGGAGTCGTAGGATATTTATATTGGGCTTGTGTGGCCTGACTTGTAATAAAAATTAGAAGAGCTAAAGTGGTTTTCCGGATCATTTTTTTGTGGTAGTTTATAGTTTGTTGGGTAAAGTTAATTTATAAATCTTCGTTTCGAGAACTTCTGTGTCATTATCCTCACAAAGTAAAGTTTAATTTTAAGCGTAAAAAGAAATATATCAATATGAAAAGTCCCTTTTTAATGTCATTGAGTTACTTTTCATATTATTTAAAAGATGAATTGTTTTTAAAGTAGGTCGTCTTTTTAAACCATTTTTCAATTTTTACAACCGACTCCTCATCTACTTTAGGATTGCAATTTAAACCTAGATTAATTTTAGTATTTGAGATATAAGAGTTAAGAAAAATTATAGCAAAACCACCAATCTCACCATGGTCGTCAGATAGAGTAGAAGAGAATACGTTTGTATATCCGCAACATTTTTCTTTAGATCTTATAATGGAGAGTAGATAGGCTACATCATTTGGTTTTACCCAATTATCAGGAAACTCACCACTCATTGTTACGCTATTTAGAGGGGTCTTATTGTATTTCTCTTTAAAAAAAAGAATAAAAGATTTTGGGCTAAAATCTTTAGGCGATAAAGTCTTGTAATATTCTTTTTTTATTTTAGTTGCTTTAAAGTCATAAAGTAGATAGCCGCCAGTCAAAATTATAAACACGATTAATAGCGAAATAATTATTTTTTTCATGGAAATTCGTTTTATTTAACAGGCAAACTCAATTTATAAATTTTCGTTTCGAGAACCTCTGTATCATTATCTTCGCAAAGCAAAAACTCGATTTTATCATTTGTTTTTTGGTAAAAAGTCAGACCTTCGAATTTGTTAGTTGCCGTAATTTTTTGAGTAAAATCGATTTTCATGGTTTTAAGGTCGATTCTTCCTATGAAGCTTCCCAAAATTTCACCGTCGTCATAAGTTGATTTAGTGTTTTCTACTGTAGAAAGGAAATAGATTTTATCTTCCACCAAAATAGCATCTGTAAAACTGGAGCGAATCCCTTTTATTTTTGGAAGCTTATAATTGGTTGCAACCAAAGCAAATTCTTCTCCCAGACTTTTAGCATGGATAGTAAAAATGGTGTTTTTGTTCGAGACTCCATTACCACGATTGAACAGGTACCAGTTCTCGCCATCGAAAATAGCACCTTCCAGATTAAAGTCTTCTTGTTTTATTTCGCCAAAACTTTGCATTAGTGCATATAAATCAACCAAATTATTTTTTTGCAGTATAGTTTTCTTTTTAAGATCGAATGCAATCATCTTGTTTCGGTTTTCGGTAGATCCGGAACCAAAAATATAAAGTGTATCGTTATGATGTGTCAAAGACTCAAAATCGGGTTTAAGATTTTTTGCAATATTTTTTGTTGGATTGTCTATTAAAGGGTGTTCGTTCAATTGCTGATCCTGCATGTGGTATTCGTATAAGAAGCCACTATTGTCACCAATAATATAAAGTGAATTGTTATTGAAGAATAATCCTGATGCCGACCCGATTCCGATGATTTGAATTAATATTTCTAAGGTGAATTTTTCCATGAATGTTGTTTTGTAAATAAAATTGCTGTCTCCGAAAGTATTACATGGAACAGCAGGAATATGCTTTGTAAAAATAGTATATTTACTATTACGAAAAAACTCATAAATATGAAATCAATAGATCCGAATGATTTTAAAATCACAGATAAAATAAAATTATCAAAGATTCCTACTTTGCTCGACCTTGATGCTGACAGTGAGGAAAAAGAAGCTAAACTCGATAAAGTTCAGGCTAAATTGAGTAAACAGCAAGATGCCATGTATGCCCATAACAGATATGGCGTTTTGATTTGTCTGCAGGGAATGGATACTTCCGGAAAAGACAGTCTGATTCGGGAAGTTTTTAAAGAATTTAATCCGCGTGGAGTAGTGGTACATAGTTTTAAAACGCCTACTTCGGCAGAGTTGGAACACGATTATTTGTGGAGACATTATGTGGTTTTACCCGAAAAAGGGAAATATGCGATTTTTAATCGTACCCATTATGAAAATATTTTGGTTACCCGCGTGCACCCTGAGTATATATTGAATGAAAATTTACCCGGAATTGAAAAGGTAGAAGATATTCCGAAGGATTTTTGGAAAGACAGAATGGAGCAAATCAATAATTTTGAAAAGCATATTACGCAAAACGGAACAATTGTACTGAAGTTTTTCCTGCATTTGAGTAAAGAGGAACAACGTAAACGTTTGTTAAGACGATTGGAAGAAGAAAAACACAATTGGAAATTCTCGGTTGCGGATTTGAAAGAACGTGCACATTGGGAGGAATATCAACAATATTATGAAGAGGCCATAAATAAAACCTCGACAAAAGATGCTCCGTGGTATGTAATTCCGGCCGATGATAAAGAAATGGCCCGTTACATTGTGGCTAAAACCATTTGGGAAGAAATGCAGAAGCATACCGACATTAAAGAGCCTGAGTTACCGGAGAGTATAAAGGCTAATATTAAAATATATAAAGAGCAATTAGAAAACGAGTCTTAAATAAGGCTCTTTTTTTTGCTTTAATGTTACTGCAAGTTTATGAGTGTTTTGTAGTACTAATTTAATGTTAACTTTTTTTTGTTTTAAAGCAGTTTTTTTGCAAACTGTTGTTTTTTTGATAATATCTAAATCATTTTAAATTAAAGAGTAGGGGATTACTTTGTAAAAAAAATAGAAACCAATTTTTAACTAAATGAAAAGAATTATTTTACCCCTAATTATGTTAGGTTCGTTACTTACATCTTGTAATAACGATTCTAAAGACGAAGCAGAAACAACAAGTGTTGTACTGAAGGATCAATCTGTAACACCAAGTTTAATAAAAGCTCAGGCAGGATTTGAAAGTTTGAAAATTTATTCTCTTTTTAGTTCAGATGATGTTTTTGCAGACAGTCCTAAATTTGTTTTTGGAGGTTCTGCTGATGGTTCGGGTCTATTGAAAAATACCGACGGAACTTTTACTTTCTTAGTAAACAACGAAGACAATTTTGCGGTTTCGAGAATTACTTTAGACAAAACATTCAAACCTACAAAAGGAGAATATTTGTTAAACTCTAGTGGAGGAACCTGGAGATTGTGTGGGGCTACTATGGCTACTAAAGAAGAACATGGTTTTGGACCGCTTTATTTAACTTGTGGAGAGTCAGGAGAAGAGTCTCGTACACATGCTTTAGATCCGTACGCTAGTGCTGGAGGAGCATCAGTATCTAAAGAATTATCAGGATTTGGACGTTTAAGCGCCGAAAATGCTTTACCATTACGTTCTTCTGCTTACAAAGGAAAAACAGTTGTAGTAATTGGTGACGATGACTCTGGAACTTACGGAGGTCAGGTTTTTATGTATGTATCAAATATTGTTGGTGATTTAACTGGTGGATCTTTGTACATGTTAAAAAGAAATGACAGCAACCAAAGAGAAAAAGACATGACTGTGGATCAAACTTATCCTGTTTCTTTCGTGAAAATTGACAACCACACTACTTTAACAGGAGCTCAGATCAACGCATCTGTAAATACTTTGAAAGCAATCAAATTTGGTCGTGTTGAAGATTTAGATTACCGCAAAGGAGGTAACAATGCTGACCGTGAATTGTATTTTAACGTAACCGGACAAGATATCACAGGAACGAATGCCGATGCTTCAAGAACGAAATACGGTAGAGTTTACAGATTAAATCTTGATGCTGCCGATCCGTTAAAAGGAACTTTAGAATTGGTTTTAGATGGAGATAACCGCAGTGGAAAAGCAGGGAAATTTCAAAACCCGGATAATATTTGTGTAACCAGTAACTATGTTTACGTTCAGGAAGATGCAAACGGATACGGTGACGAAACACACGATGCTTATATCTATCAATACAATATTGCTACAAAAGAATTGAAAGTAGTATTAGAATTAGATCACCGTCGTACTCAGGCTGATGCTGCCAAATACAACGTAGGTAAACTATCAAAATTCGGAGATTGGGAATACGGTGCTATGATCGATGTATCAGATCAGTTGGGTATTCCGGATACTTTCATGCTAAGCATCCAGCCTCATACCTGGACTGGTGAAAAATATAAAGGAGTTGACGGAGGAACAAATCGTCCGAACGAGCAACAAGCAAGTCAAATTGTAGTGATTAAAGGTTTAGCGAGATAAATTTTTAAAGCATTATAAAACAGTCATCCACTATTTCAATTTGAGGTAGTGGTTTCTGTTTTTCTGAATATTTCCCTTTTAATTTTTAATACACATGAAAAAAATATACGGTTTGTTTTTCCTGCTGGCATTGGTAGCCTGTCAGAAAAAAGACAAACATCAGGAAGTAAATGAATTGTTTCAGTCTGATATTACTTTACTGATTGAGAAGGTTGCTAAGCTTAAATATTCTGTGCAGTCAGATTCTACCGAAGCACAAATTCAGAGACAATTTCTGGAAGCACATCAAGGTTATAAAAAGGTCGAAATGATAAGTGAGTATTATTCGCCGGCCGTTTCCAAAGCAATAAACGGTCCTGCAATACCTGAGTTTGAGGAAAATGATAAAGTAACAGTTCCGCCCGAGGGATTTCAGGTTATTGAGGAATTGGTTTTTCCGAAGTACAACAAAGAGAGTAAAAAAGAACTACTTCAGGAATTGGGTATCTTGTCGGCTAATTTGGTTCGTCTGGAAAAAGTTTCCAATTCAAATCAATTAACGGATGCGCATGTTTTTGACGCCATGCGATTGGAAGTATACCGAATGGTTACTTTAGGAATTACAGGATTTGATTCCCCGGTTGTACTGAATTCACTTCCCGAAGCTTTGGTTGCTTTAGAAACCATCGAAAAATATTATCAGGTTTATGTTGAAAACAATGCGGTTTCCAATTCAAATCAGGTACTCGGGATATTGAAGAAAGGGCAGCAGTATTTAAAAACAAATACCAACTTTAACGCTTTTGACCGTGCTTATTTTATAAAAGAAATTGCCAATCCGCTAAGCAAAGGATTATTTCAAACCAGATCTGAATTGGGGATTCCGCTCATGAAAGAGCAACGAGGTTTAAAAGTTACTGCACAAACATTATTCGATCCGGAGGCATTTGATCCCGAAGCTTTTTCAGGTTTTCCGGATTATAAAACAACGCCGGAGAAAATTGCGTTGGGAAAAAAACTGTTCAACGATCCTGTTTTATCGGGTAACAACACCCGTTCTTGTGCTTCGTGCCATCATGCTGATAAAGCTTTTACAGATGGATTGGAAACAGCGGTTTCATTAGACGGAAAATCAATGCTTCAGCGCAATACGCCGACACTTAACAATATTGCTTTTCAACGCGTATTTTTTGCAGATTCAAGGGTAAGTTATCTCGAAGATCAGGCAGTGGCCGTGATTAAAAATGAAAACGAAATGCACGGTTCTTTGGAGCAATCGGCTTTAGTACTTCAAAAGGATGCGAACTATGTGAGAGATTTCAAAAAAGCTTTTCCAAAAGGAGCAATAAATGAATTTGAGATCAAAAATGCTTTGGCTTCTTATATTCGTTCGTTAAGTAAGTACGATTCGAAGTTTGATGCTTATATGCAAAACAAAGAGCGTTTTACAGCGGATGAAAAAGCAGGTTTTAATTTGTTTGCTGGGAAGGCCAAATGTGCAACCTGTCATTTTATTCCGCTCACCAATGGAACTGTTCCTCCTAATTTTGACCGATCGGAAAGCGAAATTTTGGGTGTTCCGAATAAAAGTAAAAAACTAGACGGAGATTTGGGTAAGTTTGTAATTACACAGGCCGCGATTCATAAAAATTCGTTTAAAACACCAACTATCCGAAATATAACACTTACCGCTCCATACATGCACAATGGCGTTTACAAAACTCTGGAAGAGGTAGTTGATTTTTATAACGAAGGAGGAGGTTTAGGCCTGGGATTCGATGTTCCGAACCAAACGTTACCGGAAGACAAATTAAACTTATCCGATTTGGAAAAAAAGCAGCTCATCGCTTTCATGAGAACTTTGACCGATAAAAAGTACTTGAAATAATAAATAGTTTCTTTTAATTAGACCCGACAGCTTTTTGAACCTGTCGGGTTTCTTGCGTAATGAAAAGTCAATTAACACTTCCGTTAGTCAAAACCCAGCTGCCGTTCATCAAACTAATTTTAATAGTGTTTTAGGTTTGTGCTCCTTTGCATCAAATTAATAAAAACTATTATCATGAACACGTACAAATTAGTATTGCTTACAACTGTTTTCGCATTTGCTTTAATCTCTTCTAAACTGCATGCACAATCTCCGCTCCCTATTCATGTTGGAATAAAAGCAGGATCAAATTATTCTGAACTGCCTGTTTCAAATGGTTTTGATTCAAAGTATGCCGCTGGTTTTTTCGGTGGTGCCATGGCCCGCTTTGACTTCAAACGTTTCTATGTTCAAAATGAAATTTTGTATAGTGAGAAATCTTCTAAAATTGAAAGAACAGCCCAGTCATCTTCTAAAAATGCAACCTGGAGAAGTCTCGAAATACCGCTGTTAATTGGTTACAAAGTAATCGATCAATCTACTCTGAATGTTAGAGTTTTTGGTGGAGGAGTTTATTCTTATGTGCTGGATGAAAATTTTTCTTCGCTGAACCAATTAAAGACGAGCTATGGGAAATTTGATAAATCGAATATAGGCTATCAGATTGGGGCAGGAATCGAAATGTGGAAGTTTACTTTAGATGTTACCTATCAGGGAGGATTAAATAATCTGAGTAAAGAATTTAGCTCGAAGCCAAATTCGTTTAACGTCAGCGTTGGTTATTTTATATTTTAAAGGTTTATTTATTGGTTGAACCTAGTTAGCAGCAAAGAATCTTTTAGGTTCTTTGCTGTTTGTTTAAAAAATATAGGGCTATTTTTGAGCCTAAATTTTCTTATGAATTTTTATTCCCTATTAGATGATTACAAAAAGTAAAAACAGACATTGGATATTTTTAGTCTTTTTTTGGTGCATACTCGGAATAACGATCTGGTCGCAGATGATAGATGCTTATGGCTTTTTATCGGCTGCTTTTCAGGCTTTTTTGGTTTTATTGTGTTCATGTCTTTTGGCACATTTTTTAAGTGATGTGTTGTTGCCAAATGCCTTGCGAAAAAGAAGGATGGCTTTATTTGCTGTACAAAGCGTCATTATAGTTTTGGTACTTTCCTTTTGTCTGGCCAGTATCTATGCTGTTTTTTCCAATAGCTATTCTCGCGGACGCTTGTATCCGGATGAAGCAAACATGACTTCGATACAGTTTTTATGGGCAAGGTTTTTCGGAAGTACTCCCGCAGCTATTTTAATCTGTGGTACCGCCTGCGGACTCCGATTTTATCAGGAACACAATGTAATAGAAAGAAATCATGCGCAGTTGCAACAAGTGCATCTCGAAGCACAAATCAGGATTTTGCAGGATCAGATCAATCCGCATCTCATGTTTAACGTACTCAATCATATCCATATTTTAATGCAGAGCAATGTAAAACTAGCATCGGATTTACTCGTTCAGTTCTCGGATATTCTGCGGTATCAATTGTATGAATGTAACAAAGAATATGTACCACTGCATCTCGAAATAAAATATCTCAAAGATCTAATTGCGGTCGAAGAAACAAGATGGGGTAATGAACTGGAAGTAAAATGCAAATGGAATATCGAAGACACTCAGCTTCAGATTGCGCCCTTGCTTTTGGTGCCTTTAATTGAAAATGCCTTTAAACACGTTTCAAGACTTCCTAATCAAAAGGGATATGTACACTTATCCTGCAGGCAAACTTCCAAGCAATTACAATTTAAAATCGAAAACTCCTATACTGAGCAATATAAAATTCCTTCCAAAAATCAGGGACTTGGACTTGAAAATGTCAAAAAAAGACTGGCGATTCAATACCCCGAAAAACACCAGCTAAATATCAATAAAACCGATTCGGATTTTACGGTGACGGTGGTTTTAGATTTAAAGTAAAAGGGTGTAACGTTCCCAATAGCTCAATGTCATGAAGTTAAGAGATTTTAGATTGAAGATTAACGATTGCAGATTTTTGATTGGGTAGAAAAGAAAGAAAAAATCTGCCTGATCTGCGAGATCTGCGAGAGAAAAAAAATAATAAAAAACATCAAAATATGAACATGAAATGTCTGGTTATCGACGACGAACCTATCGCAAGAAACGGAATAGTAGATTTTGTCTCTAAAATTGATTTTCTTGAAGTTGCGGGTACCTGTGCCTCTGCGTTAGAAGCCACGTCCTACATTCAGGAAAAACAGATTGATTTGTTGTTTTTGGATATTAATATGCCTTATCTCTCCGGATTAGAGTTTTTGGAATCGCTGGATAATCCGCCTTTGGTCATTTTCACTACAGCTTATTCGGAATATGCTCTGGAGGGTTACCGTTTGCAGGTGGTTGATTATTTATTAAAACCCATTACGTTTCAGCGTTTTTATCAGGCAGCTCTAAAAGCAAAACAATGGCATCAGATGACAGTTTCTCCGAAGCAGAATCAATTAGATCCTTATTTGTACGTGCGTCAGGAAGAAGGCTTTCAAAAAATTTCCTGGCTTGATATTCTCTATATCGAAGGCATGCAAAACTATGCAAAACTTCATTTTAAAGACAAGGTTCTTGTTATTCATCAGACAATGATCTCTTTAGAAGAAACACTTCCAACAGAGATTTTCTTCAGAATTCATAAATCTTTCCTTGTCAATATTACCCATATTGATTCTGTTGCCGGTGGGCGATTGTTCGTAAAAGGACAAGAACTGCCCATTTCAAGAACACGCCGCGAAGCTTTATTGAAAGAGGTAGTTTATAAAAACTTACTAAGCAGATAAACCGTTGAGGTAATTTCTAAAAAATAAATTTACCTTCAAGAAAGATAAGTTTATATTAAAAAAACGCAAAAAATCTCCTCTATAAACGAACAAAGCCGGTTATAGAGGAGATTTTTTTAGGTGTTAAATTGCTGTTTCTTGCTGTTTATTTATTTCCAACAGTTAGGAAATAGCTTTAGAACTTCCATTTTAAAGCGACCGCTCCATAAAAGGTGGTCGTAAATCTTGGATTGGCAATATCCTTTTCTTTAAAAATGTCTTTTATTTTTCGGCTCGTAGTAGAAAAGTTTCGCACAATAGTCGTTCCGGCAGTCGGTTCTAAAGTCCAATGTTTACCAAACTTAATCTGCGGCCTTATTCCCGCAATAATTTGCTGATATCCCAATAACGAAGATTTGTTTCCAACCCTGGTTTCTGCGGTCATACCGCTGAGTTCTCCAACCGCTTTCAAATCAAAAGTGTCAGACATTCGATACCCAAGTTCTAAACCTTCAGGAAATGCAACTTTAAAATGCAGAGCACCTCTGGATTCCCAATTAAAATAAATTCCGGGAAGCACCATTGGAACACCAAAACTATTGGTTAAAACCGGCCCCATACCAAAAGCCAGATTGGGATTGAATTGTTTGATAAAAAGAACTCCACCCTGAATTAAAACATCATCTTTATTGATTTCGACCATGTCCGTATAAACACCAACGGAGAGCATAACCATTAAAGACCAGGAGGGAGAAATAGAGCGGAGGTGTTTGACTCCAATTTGCGCATTCAGCAGTTCATTAGGGAATCCGCCCTGGAATTCTACCGGAAGAGAAGGAATTTCATAATTTTTATTTTCCATTCGGGCATAACTTCCATCCATAAAAAGAGACCAGAGTCTTGGATGATTGTATTGGTCCATTTTTAAAGAAAGAGGCACTTCGAATGCGATCTGTGCCCTTTTAAAATTACTTTCGGCGCTTGTTTTGGTACTGTCCATTGGGCGTACGTAATTAGAAAACGGAACATAATCGACTTTAAATTCTCCTGAAAATTTTGATTGTGATCGTGCAGAAATGCTGATCAGAAAAAAGATAAAAAGCTGTGATAGATAAAAAACTGTTTTGTTCATGATTGGATTAATTTTTCAGCGAATTACCGCGTTCTAAACCAATCCGGAAAAATCATTTGACTAATGGCAGTTATCTTTTGACCAATGGTAAAAGACAAAACAAAACCCGATAGAGCTTACTCTCTACCGGGTTCATACCAAAAACAAAAAAATAAATTAAACCTAACTTTTATAAATCAAAACCATAGGCTAAACGCAAAGCAACCTGATTGGTTTTGAATTTGTTATAATCTTCGTAGCGGACACTAATGTCGATGTATTTAGTGGCATACCCAATTCCCGGAGCCCATAAAAAAGTAGTGTCGTTATAACCGTTAGTTACGGCAAAACCAGCTCCCACTTCTCCCAAAATATAAAACTGATCTTCCCAGATAAAAGCTTTAAAACCTGCTTTAGCAGGAATAAATCCAAGATCTTTTGCTTCGTCTTTCATAAAAAGGTTTGTAAAACCTGTAGTTAAGGTCAACGATGTTCTTTTAGATAAATCATATTGCAGACGAACATCTCCACCAAGTGACCATTTGTAGTCATTATCGGTCGGGATACCACCATTTAAACCAAAGCCTAATCTAAAGCCCTGATTATAGTTTTTAACGGCACTGTCCTGAGCGAAAGTTGTATTGGCGTATAGTAAAGCGAAAGCAGCGAGGCATAACATTTTTAAATTTCTCATGACCATCTTTTTTAAATTTCTAATACTGTAAAAATACTTTTAAGACCTCAGGGGCCTGTTATATAATTTTTAGTAATTGTTATATAATATCTGTGTTCGTTAAAAAAGCCTTAATATTTGCTTATGTTTTTAATAGTATCAAAGAATCCAAAGCTTCTGATTATCTTTGCCGACTAAAAGAGAATAGAAGTGAATTTAAAGCAGTATACCAAAGAGTTTTCATATAATTTAAGATTAGCATATCCCATTATATTAGGAATGGTCGGGCATACCTTAATTGGTATTGTCGATAACATAATGGTTGGAAAGTTAGGAAGTACAGAATTAGCGGCAGTTTCATTAGGAAACAGTATGATTTTTATCGCTATGTCGTTAGGAATTGGTTTTTCTACCGCTATTACACCAATTGTAGCGGAAGGAGATGCTGAAAAAAATGATGGTAAAATCCGTTCTGCATTTCACCACGGATTGTTTTTATGCATACTCTTAGGATTATTACTTTTCGGAATTATTGTTCTCGCAAAACCGATAATGGAGTTATTGCAACAGCCTGCTGATGTAATCGCGCTTGCAAAACCTTATCTGGATTGGGTTGCTTTCTCTTTAATTCCGTTAATTGTGTACCAGGGTTACAAACAATTTGCTGACGGACTTTCGATGACCAAATATTCAATGTACGCCATGATTATGGCCAACGTACTCCACGTTGGAATTAACTATGTATTGATTTACGGAATCTGGATTTTTCCAAAAATGGGAATTATTGGGGCTGCTTTGGGGACTGTAATTTCAAGAATATTTTTGGTTATGTTCATGCATATTATGCTGTCGAGAAGAGAAGATCTGAAACGTTTCTTCAAAAACTTCAGCTTTGACGAAATTAAAAAAGAAACTCTGAAAAAAATAATCAGTATCGGATTTCCATCGGCAATGCAAATGCTTTTTGAAGTGGTTTTGTTTACTGCCTCTATCTGGCTTTGCGGTAACATTGGAAAAACCAGTCAGGCAGCCAATCAAATTGCTTTAAGTCTGGCGTCAATGACTTTTATGTTTGCGATGGGATTGAGTGTGACTTCGATGATTAGAGTGAGTAACCAAAGAGGTTTAATGGATTATAAAAATTTAGTTGTGGTGGCTCGTTCGATCTTTTTACTGGCGATTATAATTGAAACCTTTTTCGCTATACTTTTTGTGGCGTTTCATGATTTTCTGCCGCATATCTTTTTGAATATGGAAAACGGAGGTCAACTTCTGGATAATAACGAGGTAATTGGCATTGCATCAAAATTACTTTTAATAGCGGCCGTTTTTCAAATTTCTGACGGAATTCAGGTTGTCGTTCTCGGAGCTTTACGAGGCTTGCAGGATGTGAAAATCCCAATGTACATTACCTTTGTAGCCTATTGGATAATTGGTTTTCCAATTTCATATTATCTTGCTGAATATACCGAATTAAAAGCAGAGGGAGTCTGGATCGGACTTTTGGCCGGACTTACCACAGCAGCAATATTTCTTTATATTCGTTTTCATTACCTGACCAAAAAATTAATCAGAAATTCAGTTTCAAATACTTAAATTTGAACGGCAAAAGAATCAGCCACAGATAAAAAGGATTCGCTAAGTATCCTGAAAGCTCTTTAAATCATTGCAGTCTGTAAACCAATAAATAAAATAATAAATAAATAAAAATGGAATTACCTAAATTTTTACTCGGAGACAATACTGATTTTCCAGATGATATTTTTATCATTCACCTGGATTATCCAAGATTCATAATCAATTTAAAAGATGATGAGGTAGAATTCATGGAAGAAGCCGAAGATCTTGACGAAGCAGAGCTAAATGCAGAGATGGAGGGTTTAATTGTTTTAGCGAATGAGTTTTACGATCGGGAAATAAACCGTTACGAAGAGTAAAGTCATACAGTGTGTCTTTATGATAGGCCCCAATCCAAAAACATTTAAATCTTTCTAATGAAAAAATTAAGTTTTTTAAAACCCATCATCAATTTCATCTTAATTGGATTGTTGATTACTACTTTAAGCCGATTATTTTTGTTCTTTATTTTTAAAGACAGAGTAGTAGAAACGCCAAATTTCTGGTACATTTTCCCAATCGGACTTCGAATGGATATGATCTTACTATGTTATATGTCTTTCCTGCCGGCAGTTTTAATTACTTTTTTGCCCAATAAAGCATTAAAGTTTACCAATAAATTCCTTGTAGTTTACAGCTTTTTATTCCTGTTTCTGATTCTTTTTGTGGAGTTGGCAACACCGGATTTTGTAAAACAATACGACACACGTCCGAATAAAATTTTCTTAGATTACCTGATTTACCCTAAAGAAGTAGTCGGAATGCTTTTAAAAAGTTATCTGACCTCGATCATCGTGACTTTTTTAATTTTAGGAGTAGTGCTGTATTTTGCTTTCAAGAAGGGAAAAAAATACTTCTATACCAGCAGTGCTGACTATAAATTTAAATTGATGGTTTTTCCATTATTGGCTTTTTTATTGTTTTTTGGAGCTCGTTCAAGTCTTACTTCAAAACGCCCGATCAATGCGAGTAATGCTGTATTTTCAACAGATCAGTTAACCAATACTTTGGGATTGAATTCTTTTTATACGGTAGCTTTTGCAGCTTACTCGATTAAAAATGAAGGAAATACCAAGATGTATGGTAAAATGGAAGAAGCCGAGGCAATCGCTCGTGTAAAAAAATACATGTTGGCCGGACCTGGTGATTTTACAGACGCTGAAATTCCATTTCTGCATGTACAGCAACCGGACACGCTTTTGAAGAAACCATACAATCTGGTTATTTTTCTACAGGAAAGTTTAGGGGCGGAGTACGTTGGTATTTTGGGCGGAAAACCACTAACACCTGAATTTGATAAACTATCTAAAGAAGGTTTATTGTTCACCAATTTGTATTGCACAGGAACGCGAAGTGTACGCGGAATCGAAGCGGTAGTGACTGGATTTTTACCTTCACCTTCAGAAAGTGTAGTGAAATTAGGAAACTCACAGCAAGGATTTTTTACATTGGCCGATGCGTTAAAACAAAAAGGATATGACACCAGTTTTATTTATGGTGGAATGGCAAATTTTGACAATATGGCATCCTTTTTTAACGGAAATGGATTTCAGGATATCGTAGACCAGGAAGATTTTGAATCTGATGGGAACAAATATGCTTTTAAAGGAACCTGGGGATATTCAGATGAGGATCTGGTAACCAAAGCCAATAACTATTTTAAAGCAAAAGGAGACAAACCTTTCTTTTCTTTAATGTTTTCGACCTCCAATCATGAGCCTTTTGAGTATCCTGCGGGAAGAATCAAACCTTATGATGCCAAACCGGCAACCGTAAACAATGCTATGAAATATGCTGACTTCTCGATTGGGAAATTTTTTGAAATGGCTAAAAAAGAGCCTTATTTCAAAAACACGATTTTTATTGTAATCGCAGATCACAACACCAGAACGTATGGTAAAAATTTAGTGCCAATTAATAAGTTTCACATTCCCGCTCTTATAATGGGACCTGGCGTTCAAAAAGGAGCCGTTTACAGTAAATTGGCCAGTCAGATTGATATTCCACCAACCTTGTTGAGTTATTTGGGACTTCCGTTTGAAACACCTATGGTTGGAAGAAATCTAAACAAACTGGATGCGAAAACACAAGGAAGAGCTATCATGCAGTTTAATGATATCAATGCTTTTAGAGTCGAAAATCAAGTCGTTATTATGCAACCTAATTTGAAACCGCTACAGTTTGAAATTAAAAATGATACCACTCTAATTCCGGTTAAATTAAATGAAGACCTAGCAAAAGATGCTTTGGCACATGTAATTACAGCAGGAAATTTATATAAGGAGAATAAGTATAAGTTAAGAGGAAAAGGGACTAAGTAGCTAAGGTGCTAAGTTTCTAAGAATAAAAAAAACTCAGAACCTTATAACCTCAGTTATTTAGTATCTCTAAAATACAATTCCAACAAATTCTGAGCAGCTGCAAAAGGTGAAATTTCATCGTTTTGCACTGCTTTTTTGTTTTGTTCCAATTGAGCTATAATTTCGGGCTGATTGTAAAAATTTAGTCGTAGTTGCTCGTTTATAGTTTCCATCATCCAGAATTGATTTTGTTCTTTTCGTCTTTCCTGAAAGAAACCTGATGCCGTGGTTGCTTCTGTATAATCGGAAATCGTATTCCAAATTTCTGAAATGCCATCTTTGGTAACAGCGCTGCAAGTCGTTACTTTTGGCTGCCAGTTTGATTTTTTTGGAGGAAATAAATGCAAAGCCCTGTTGAATTCGAGTTTTGCCTGATTGGCTTTTTTGATGTTGTCGCCATCTGCTTTGTTGATTACGATGGCATCAGCCATTTCCATAATGCCGCGTTTAATACCCTGAAGTTCGTCGCCGGCACCGGAAATTTTGAGTAATAGAAAAAAGTCGACCATACTGTGAACAGCGGTTTCGCTTTGACCCACACCAACTGTTTCAATAACAATTGTGTCAAAACCTGCAGCTTCACATAAAATAATTGATTCTCTTGTTTTGCGCGCTACGCCGCCCAAAGTATCTCCGGAAGCACTAGGTCTGATAAAAGCATTTTCGTCTTTTACAAGTTCTTCCATACGGGTTTTATCTCCTAAAATACTTCCATGCGAAATCGAGCTGCTTGGGTCAACGGCCAAGACGGCTACTTTTTTTCCTAAATGTGTCAGGTAGCTTCCAAAAGTTTCAATAAAAGTACTTTTTCCAACACCAGGAACCCCTGTGATTCCAATACGAATCGATCGATTGGCATGCGGTAAACAACCGTTTACAACCTCGTTTGCTTTCGCAACATGTTCCTGATTAGTACTTTCCACCAAAGTAATTGCACGACTCAACGCGGTAATATTTCCTAATAAGATACCTTCAATCAATTCAGATGAAGAAGGTTGTTGTCTTCTGTTTTTTTTGATTTGACGAATAGCGGTAACATTGGTGATTTCTGGAGGAGAAATTCCGGCTTTTTCGTGTAAACTACCTGATCGTTTTTCTGAAGCTGACAAAATATACTTTTTGGTAGTGTAAAAGTACAGAAAACAAAAACAGTTTCAAAAAGGATTTTTTTTTGCAAAGGTGCAGAGGTACAAAGGTTCAAAGCTGCAAAGGTAAAAAGGTACAGAGAGGAAAACCTTTGCAGCTTTGCCTCTCTGTACCTTTGTCCCTTAAAAAATTGTCTTAATAAGCTGCTGTAAAACGAACCTGGTGGTGTTTTGGGGTTTCGGTTTCGTCAGCAATTACAACTGCTAAATCTTCTACAGATAGAATACTTCTCTGTTCGTCATTAAAAACCGGATTTTCCAAGCCTAAGCGGTATTTTCCTGTTCTTCCGGTGGTAATACCCTGGTGCATTTCGAAAGCCGGACTAAAGAATGCCCAATCAAGTTCTTTTTCTTCTTTTAGAAAGTTTAAATAATCTCTCGCGGCAGATGCTCCGGCGTGGTATTCTTTTGGGAAGTCCGGGGTATCAACAGCTTGTAAGCCAGGAGCTACAAATAAACTTCCAGCTCCTCCTATGGTAATGAAACGTTTTACACCGGATTTTTTTACTGCTTCCTGAATTGCTTTTGATCCGGAAATAAAATCGTCGTAGATATTTGGGTTGGTCCATCCTGAGTTGTACGCATTAACAACGACGTCATTTCCTTTTAAAATTTCTGCCAGAGCGTCTACATTAAAAATGTCTGCGCTTTTCCAGATCACATTTGCGTTGTCTTTTGGGTTTCTGGCAATGGCAGTAATCTCATGATTTCTGTTTGTAAGTTCGTTTAAAATAGCAGTACCAACAAATCCGGTTGCTCCAATAATTGCGATTTTCATAATATATAAATTTAATTAGTAATAAAAAATGTTACAGTTTTGTGTAAAAAAATAGTCTTAGAATTGATTAGAAAAATCTTCCAGTGTGATTCCGTCTAATTGTAAACTAACTTTTTGATTCATTTCAGCATACAAAGAACTCAAATTTTGATTGATCTTTTTTCCAACCGGACAATCCGGATTAGGCTGATTTTTGGCATAACCCAGATTGATGGTCTCAAAAGTCATTTCAAATATTTCTTTTAATGTAATTTTTGAAGGATCGACAGCCAATTTTGTACCGCCGTTTTTACCTTCCTTACTTTCCACAATATGATGCGCTTTTAAATTGGCAATTTCTTTTCTCACCAATACCGGATTAAGATTAATACTTCCCGCAATAAACTCCGAGGATAAGAAATCATTCGGGAATTTAGTGAGTAAAGTTAAAATGTGAATAGTTATGGCAAACTTACCTGAAATCATACTGTAATAAAATATGTTACAAATTTAAGATGTTTTTTGAATTAAAAAAAAGTTTTAACTAAAAATTAATTTTCTACACAGAAAAAACATAACCTAACTTTAGAAGAAAATGTAGTAAAGGACTTGTTTTAGTAAGTGGTAACACGTTTATTGAGCATCTGATTTCTGATAGAAGAAAAATAAACCCAACCGATAAACAACAGTTGTAACGGTACTCTAAACCATAAATAGGAGAGACCTTTACCGTTGTAACTGGCCGTTTGCAGATTGATAGTGTGGCTGGCTGCATAGATATTTGCGGGAAGCAAAACAATAAAAAAGAGGACAAGAAGTTGAGCAGTAAGCAATCTTGTTTTTGGAATCAAGAGCCCGACTGCTGCAACCAGTTCTATAATTCCTGTTGCATAAACAATTCCGGTTGGCCAGGGTAAGAAAGAGACCATCATAGCCATTCCTTTGGTGAATACAAAATGGCTTACAGCTGTAAATGCAAGCATGGCTGCCATGGCAATTCTGGCCGCCTTTGAGATTTCAAATCTTTTTGAAGTAAGTTTTACAAAGAGCAGTGCAATTGTAAAGACACCTAGTAACACAATTAAAGTTTCCATATCTTTTTTTTACAAAGTTGCGTAGTAAAGGGATCTGAAACAATGAACCAGGGTTAAGAAATACGTTTTCTTATTCTGCTCAGTGCCTGTGGAGTGATACCAATATAAGAGGCAAGGTATTTTTGAGGAATCCTTTGTATGAGTTGTGGTTGCTCGGTAAAAAGGTTGAGATAACGCTGCTCAGCCGAGTCGTTAAGCAGTGAAAGTTCTCTTTTGGCTTTTTTAAGAAACAGCCCTTCGCTTGCAATGCGTCCAATGGTATTGCCAATTTTAGTTTCGGCATAAATATCCTGTAGATCTTCATAGGATATGCGCCAAAGAACCGTTTCTGAGAGCGTTTCGATTGTATAATTTACCGGTAATCTGGTGATAAAGGAATCGTAACCACTTGTAAATTCGCCATCAAACACAAAGGTAAAAGTGAGGTCATGATCTTCACCGGGAATGTAATATCTCACCAAACCTTTTTCTACAAATGAGAGGTAGTTTTCGATTGTGCCTGTTTCAAGTACTGACGTTTTCTTTGAAAATTCCTGACGTACAAGTTTGGATGAAAAAATATTCCATTCGGTATCCGAAAGCTTGGTTATTCGCTCAAAATTGTCTCGTATTAACTGCATTTGTTTTTTGGAATTAGAACTTAAAAGTAACAAAAAACTTAGAGAAGTGATTTAAAATGTTTTATACATCAGATAATAAATGTCTATTTTTGTCAGGACTCAACGATATGAACAACTTTATTCAAATATTTCTATTTCTTGCTTTGGGCTTGTTTTTGCAGCATATTAAGCAATTTCCAACTCATATTTATAAGGTTTTAAATAAGGTTGTCCTTTACGTTTGTCTACCCGCAATAACTCTGTATCATATTCCTAAAATAAGATGGAGTAATGAATTACTGTTTCCGATACTATCAGGTTGGATTAGCTTTTTACTGGCTTTTGCGTTTTTTCATTTTCTAGGCAGAAGATTGGGCTGGTCTAACAGATTAATTGGCTGTTTGATTTTAACTGCCGGATTAAGTAATTCTTCTTTTTTGGGATACCCTATTATTGAAGCTCTGTTTGGGAAGAAGGGTTTAGAAACGGCAATTCTTGTCGATCAGCCGGGCACTTTTGTGGTGGTTTCGACGCTGGGGGTTTTTGTAGCCGCTTTTTATTCTAAAGGCAGTGCGGATTCTTTTAGCATATTCAAGAAAATAATTTTATTTCCTCCGTTTGTTACTTTTGTGACAGCCTGTCTGCTGAATGTCTTCGAATACGATTTAGATTTGAATGTTCAGTCTGTTTTATTGAAAGTGGGAAGTTTTGTAACCCCTTTGGCGCTACTCTCGGTGGGATTACAGCTTACTTTTGACCGAAAAAGCCAGCATTGGCAATTTCTGCGTCTCGGACTTTTCTTTCGACTTATTGCAGTTCCGTTTGTTATTTTGGTTTTGTACGTTTTTATTCTCGGACAACATTCTGAAGCCATTAAAATTACTATTATGGAAATGGCAATGGCACCTATGATTACAGGTGCAATCTTAGCTTCGACTTATGGATTAAAACCAAAATTGAGCAGTATGATGATTGGTTTCGGAATCCCAATTTCGTTTATCACCCTTGCTGTCTGGTATTGCATAGTGCATTTTATTTAGCTTTAAATACTAATTAGACAGACTAAATAGAACTTTAACTTTTTTTTAGAAAAACAGTGTTTTCTTTGTTCTTTTTTTGACTAATTTTAGAGAAACTAAAAAATATACAATTATGTCAACATTAAGATTAGGAGATATTGCTCCGGATTTTCATGCAGAAACAACCGAAGGGCCAATTAATTTTCATGAATGGTTGGGAGATTCCTGGGGTGTTTTATTTTCGCATCCATCTGATTTTACTCCGGTATGTACTACCGAATTAGGAACAGTTGCTAATTACCTTCCGGAATTTACCAAAAGAAATACAAAAGTTATTGCACTGAGTGTAGATGGCTTGGAATCCCATTTAGAGTGGATCAAAGACATCAATGAAACCCAGAATACAACGGTTAATTTTCCTATAATTGCCGACGAAGATAAAAGAATTGCAACTTTATACGATATGCTGCATCCAAATGCAAGCGATAAATTTACCGTACGTTCTGTGTTTGTAATTGGTGCCGATAAAAAAATAAAATTGACCTTAACATATCCGGCTTCAACAGGAAGAAATTTTGATGAATTGCTTCGTGTGATTGACAGTTTGCAATTAACAGCCAATTATAGTGTAGCAACTCCTGCTAACTGGAAAGACGGAGAAGACGTTGTGATTACTCCAGCTGTTCCGGATAGTGATATTCCTGCGAAATTCCCAAAAGGATATACACCAATAAAACCTTATTTACGCATAACACCGCAGCCGAATAAGTAAGGGATTAAGCTTCTAAGGCACAAGATTTTTTCTTATGGATTTTTGTAAATATTATAGTGTTGAGAGACTAAGTGTTTTCAGTAAGTAAGTTAAAAGACTAAGGTTCTAAGGTAAGAAGTTTTATAACTCCAAACCTTAGAACCTTAGTATCTCAGGGCCTTAGTACCTCAGTGCCTTAAAAACTTAGAATTTCTTCATAAGCTCAGCCATTCGTTTTTTATCGCCAACAACCCAGATAATGTCATTTTTTTCGAGAATTAAGTGAGATTCCGGGTTTAATATACGATTACCGTTTCTTTCAATTCCCACAACAAGACCACCGGTTTTTCCTCTAAACTGACCGATACTTTTTTGTACAAAATCTTCGTGAGCAATCTCCAACTGGCGAAGTACAATTTCAGATTCTTCTACATTTTTACGAGCTTCAATTTCATTTTGATTGAGATATTTGTTGAATTCAGTAACCTGAGCATCTGTACCAATAACGCAAATTTCATCACCAGGAAACAAACGTTCGTTTTTAGTCGGAATTGGAATAGTGATATCTCCTCGTTTTATGTAGGCAATATTGATTCCCATTGATTCTCTAATACGCAATTCTTCAAGGGTTTTGCCCACTAAATTTGATTCTGTTCCAATATCAAAAAACGACATGTGACCGTCCCATGGCATTAAATTAGCATAACGTCTATCAATTTTTTTGTTTTCACGATCGTTTAGATTCTTTAGAAAGTGATTTTCAATTTTATGATATTGTTCGTTTAGTTTTTTAGGGAATATTTGGTAAACTACAACGGCAACTACTAAGGCAATCAGAGCAACCAAAGGAGAGAAGAAGATGTTTAGCAAGAATCCAATTAAGAACAAACCAAGACTCATCCTAATTAGAATCAACATCAATATAGCACCACGGTATTTGCGCTCTTCCCATAAAGTATCAACTTCTTCTACTGCAACTCTTCGAAGGGAGAGTGCCCATAAAAACGGAGCGATAATGACCAGTGTAATAAGTGCTGCCAGTGTATTTCCAAATCTTGTTTCTGCAACCAAAGGCGCAACAAATTTTACAGATAATAAAATAATGGCCGTGATAATGATAGTGTGTAAAACGATTTGTATGATATAAGCATTTAGTACTTTTTGCCAGACACTAACTGATTTTATGGCCTGAGCATTGACACTGTAACGGTTGATGTTTTTAACCCATTTTCGAGGAAGTTTTCGTTCCAGAAAATCAGAAAAAGGTACGGCATATTTTACCATAAATGGGGTTGTAAAAGTGGTAATAGCAGAAACGGCAACAACCACAGGGTATAAAAAAGAACTTGTTACGTTCAGAGTCATTCCTAAAGTAGCAATGATAAACGAGAACTCCCCAATTTGCGATAAACTCATTCCCGTTTGTACGGATTGTTTTAAGGGCTGACCGGCCAGTAACGCCCCAATAGTCGAACTTACAGATTGACCGATGATAGTTACAAAAGTTAAAATAGCAACTGGCAGTGCATGTGTGTATAACATTTTAGGGTCGATAAGCATACCAACAGATACGAAGAAAATAGCCCCAAATAAATCTTTTACAGGTTTTATAAGATGCTCAATATGTTCTGCCTGTGTGGTTTCGGCAATAATAGAGCCCATGATAAAAGCACCCAATGCTGGAGAAAAACCTACGTTTGCAGCAAAACTTACCATTGTTAAACAAAGGGCAAGCGATATAATCAGCAGCATTTCGTCAGTCAGTAAATGTTTGGCCTTTTTAAGTAAGGTTGGGATAAAAAAGATCCCCCCTAGGAACCATACCGTCAGGAAGAAAATCAGTTTTAAAACAGACATCATTAATTCGCTTCCCGAAAATTGCTGACTTACTGCAATAGTTGACAGTAATACCATCATTAAAATGGCAACAAGATCCTGTACAATTAAAGATCCGATTACGATCCCGGCAAATTTTTGAGCTTTTACACCCAGTTCATCAAAAGTCTTTAAAATAATTGTTGTAGAAGAAATAGAGAGTATAACTCCTAGAAAGATACTGTCCATTTGCGCCCATCCCATCCAGCGCCCCACCATATAACCAATTACAACCATGGTAATAATCTGAGTAATGGCTGTTATAGATGCTGTACCTCCGACTTTCATTAGTTTTTTGAAACTAAATTCGAGACCTAAGCTAAATAATAAGATGATTACACCAATTTCTGCCCAGACTTCAACACTTTTCATTTCGGTAATGGTAGGAAAGAAATCAAAATGATTTCCTGCCAGAAAACCGGCAATTAAATATCCTAAAACTAAGGGTTGTTTGATTAATCTAAATAATAAAACAGCAATTCCTGCAGTCAGCAGGATTAGACCTAAGTCGCTAATTAAGGGTTGTAAATGGTGGGTAGTTTCTGCAGCGGCATTTAAGGCGATCATAGAGTAGTGTTTTTTGTTAAGAAAATCATTCAGCTTGTTGTTTCAGTTTTTTTGCTAAAAAAAACAGTTTTCTGAAAGAACAGCTTTTCAATGTAAATTATGTTCACTCACAACTCCTTCAGAAAATAAAAGAGAGAGTGAAATCGTCCGGCTAATTTTTTAGTACGATTTGTAAATAAAAAAAGCTATCGATAAAGATAGCTTTTTTTGCGAAAATATTATAGGTTTTCTTTAGATTCCTACATAGTTGCTAGGGGTAATGGCCATTAATTCGGCTCTAACAGCGTCAGAAACTTCTAAAGTTGCAATAAAATTATGAATGGCTTTTTTGTCAATTGCTTCATTTGTTCTGGTCAAACCTTTCAAAGCTTCATACGGATTTGGATACGCCTCACGACGTAAAATTGTCTGAATTGCTTCGGCTACAACAGCCCAGTTTTTTTCTAAATCTTCAGCAAATTTAGCCTCGTTTAGTAATAGTTTGTTTAAACCTTTTAAAGAAGCTTCAAAAGCAATAATTGTGTGTCCCATAGGAACTCCAATGTTACGTAAAACAGTACTGTCTGTTAAATCGCGCTGTAATCTTGAAACCGGTAATTTTGCTGCCAAATGTTCAAAAATAGCATTGGCAATTCCTAAGTTTCCTTCTGAATTTTCAAAATCAATCGGGTTTACTTTATGTGGCATAGCAGACGAACCAATTTCTCCTGCTTTGATTTTTTGTTTAAAGTAATCCATCGAAACATACGTCCAGATATCACGATCTAAGTCGATGATAATTGTATTGATTCTTTTTAAAGCATCAAAAAATGCAGCAAAATGATCGTAATGTTCGATTTGAGTGGTTGGGAATGAATGGTGTAAGCCTAAATCAGTTTCAACAAATTTATTACCAAATTGTTTCCAGTCGATTTGTGGGTAAGCTACGTGATGCGCATTGTAATTTCCGGTTGCACCACCAAATTTAGCGGCAAACGGAATGTTAAATAGCAAACGCATTTGCTCTTCTAAACGCTCTACAAAAACTAAAATTTCTTTCCCTAAACGAGTAGGAGAAGCTGGCTGTCCGTGTGTGCGGGCCAACATTGGAATGTCTCTCCATTCTACGCTTAATTCTTTTAATTTAGAAATTAAAGCAATTAGCGAAGGCATATAAACCTGCTCAAAAGCTTCTTTTGTAGAAAGCGGAATCGCAGTATTGTTAATGTCCTGAGAAGTTAATCCGAAGTGAATGAATTCTTTGTATTGAGATAAGCCCAGTTTTTCAAAAGCATCTTTGATAAAGTATTCCACAGCTTTTACATCATGGTTGGTTACTTTTTCGGTTTCCTTAATCCAAAGCGCGTCTTCAGTAGAGAAATTTTTGTAGATATTTCTCAAACTGTCAAACAAATCAGAGTTTATGCCTGCAAGCTGCGGTAAAGGCACTTCGCATAAAGCGATGAAATATTCAACTTCAACCAATACACGGTATTTGATTAGAGCTTCTTCTGAGAAAAATGGTGCTAATGAAAGGGTTTTATTTCTATATCTTCCATCAATTGGAGATATAGCATTCAATTCGTTTAAAGTAGTCATTGTTATGTTGTTTGTTCGAAAGGCACAAATATAAACAGAATTTGCGAATTAGAAGTAGTCTACACGTCAATTGAAGGCATTTAAAAGGTAAAAGAAATACAAATTTCACTAATTTATACAGATCAATTAATTTATAAATAATCAATTGGTTTGAAAGAAATCATCTTCGTGTTAATTTGTGAAATTTGTGTTCAATAATTATACGCCTGGAATTGATTTTAGTTTGTCTCTTAATTCAGCAACGCCTTCTGAAGCAATTTTAGAAATTACTTCAACTTTGTTTCGAATATTTGGGATCGCAATTGGATTTGGATCAATATAAAAAACGGGAGTAATCGAAGGGGTATATGAAATTAATCCTGCGGCTGGATATACCTGTAAAGATGTTCCAATGACTGCAAAATAATCTGCCGTTTCGGTAATTTCGATTGCTTCTTCAAGGGCTGGAACATCTTCGCCAAACCAAACAATATGAGGGCGTAACTGATGCCCGTTTTTATCTGTGTCGCCAGTAAACAAATCGTCGGTCCAATCTAGAATTACATTTCGGTTGTATGTGCTTCGGACCTTTAGCAATTCTCCATGCAAATGCAATATTTTTGTACTTCCGGCACGTTCGTGTAAATCATCTACGTTTTGAGTAATAATATACACGTCAAAATCCTGCTCTAATTCGGCCAGAATTTTATGCCCGGCATTGGGTTCTACTTCCTTAAGCTGTTGGCGCCTTTTGTTGTAAAAGTCAAGAACTAATTCCTGATTTTTTCGCCAGCCTTCAGGAGTAGCGACCTCCATTACATCATGGCCTTCCCATAAGCCATCACTGTCGCGAAAAGTTTTTATTCCGCTTTCGGCACTAATTCCGGCTCCGGTTAAAACAACTAACTTCTTTTTCATCTTGCTATAATTAAAGGATAAAAATAGTGATTTACTTATTGATTTTGGAGAAAAGCGACGTGGTTCGTAGAATTCTTTTAGTAGTTTAGGTGTGCCATAAAAGCGTATTTATACTTGTTGTTTGGGTCTTGCAAATGATTTAGTTTTAGTGAGGAATATAAAGAAAAGAGTTTTTCAATGATTTTAATACAATTTACAGGATTATCGGGTTCGGGTAAAACGACATTGGCTGAAAATGTTCGACAGCTTTTATTAGAAAAAAAATATAAAGTCGAGATAATTGATGGCGATGTCTATCGGAAAACAATTTGCAAAGATTTGGGATTCTCTAAAGAAGACCGCTGTGAGAATGTGAGACGGCTTTTTAATGTCGGGCGAAATTTTGTCGTGTCGGATACGATTGTTTTGATGTCGGTCATAAATCCCTATGAGAATCTGAGAAATGAACTTAGGAATCATGAGTTTGTCAGAACCGTTTATTTAGATTGTTCGATTAATAATTTAATCAAAAGAGACCCAAAAGGACTCTATAAAAAGGCGTTGTTACCGGACAACGATCGGGACAAAATAAATAATTTTACAGGAATAAGTGATGTCTTTGAAGTTCCTGCAAACGCTGATTTAGTATTGAAAACCGATTTTGAAACGGTCTCTTTTTCAACCCATAAACTGTATGATTTTATTATAGACAGTTTGCCTGATTTGGCTTAACTTTTAATAGCTGCAGGTTTCCTAATTGTATTTGTTTTACTTATTTCTTTGATGATAAAGCTTTTGTAAAATTTATATATTTACAGGCCCCAAAGAATACTTACTAATTTAATTTTTTATAAAGCATATGAATCCTTCCTCTAGTAAACTTCCCGTTTCTTTTTCAATAGAACAATTGCAGAAAGAATTTGCTTTATGTGAAAATGATTTATGGACGCCCCATTTTAATACTGGCCGCTACGAAGGCAATTGGACAAGTGTGTCTTTAAGATCACAGTCTGGTTTGATAAACGATATCACTTCTTTTGCTAATACAGATTATAAGAATACGGAGTTGCTGGATCGGTGTCATTATTTTAAAGAGATTATGGACTGGTTTCAATGCGAAAAGGAGGCTGTGCGATTGCTTCGGTTAGGACCTCAAAGCGAAATAAAAGAGCATACCGATAATGATACTTCTTATGAAGATGGATTTTTTAGAATTCATGTTCCGATCATAACAAATCCTGACGTGTACTTTTATGTAGATAAAAAACGGGTCCCTATGGAAATGGGAGAGTGCTGGTATGCTAATTTTCAGCTTCCACATAGCGTAGCAAACAAAAGTTCTGAAGCGCGTATCCATCTTACACTGGATTGTATCAGAAATGACTGGTCAGATAAATTATTTACAGATATGGGGTTTGATATTCATTATTCCCGAAAAAAAGAACAGTATTCTGACGAGATAAAACAACAGATTATTGCAGAACTTTCCCGAAATCCATCGGCAGCAGGAGTTCAGATTATAGCCGATTTACAATCAAAATAAGCGCTGAAAATGAAAAATACAAATCATCCTTTATTCAATTGGATTCCCTATAAGCTGGTCGAGAAAGAAAATGAGATTTATCTGGAATGGCTGTACCTGGACGACAAAAGGTATGTTGATCCTTTTTTTGATGAAACCATTTCTAAATGTAAAAGTCATGCCTATAATTCGAGTTTAATTAAAGCCGTAAGTACCGTTGAAAATTTAATAGAGTGGTCTCAGGAGCTTGTTTCGGTTGAATTAAAGGCCTTGGTGTTTCATGTCTCCCGATGCGGATCTACAATGTTAAGTCAGTCTCTGGCCACTTCTACTGAAAACATTATGATTTCGGAAGCACCTCTTATTGATGAAATTTTAAGAAGTCATAATTTTGGCTTAGAGAAAAAAAATGTGCTTTTAAAGGCGGCTCTAGTCTTTTTGGGTCAGAAAAGATTTCCGGAACAAAATAATCTGATTGTAAAACTGGATGCCTGGCATATTTTTAAAGCGGGCTATCTGAGATCGATATTTCCGAAATTGCCTTTTGCTTTGCTCTATCGAAATCCCACCGAAGTTTTAAAATCTCATCAAAAAATGATGGGAATGCATATGGTGCCGAATTTGTTACCACCTGAAGTTTTTGGAATTTCTGCTAAAGAAATCAGTGAGATTAGTTTTCAGCAATACGGAGCCTTGGTACTGGAGAAATATTTTCAGGGTTTTCTGGATTTTTATGAAGCAGATCAGAATGTTGTAAAACTCAATTATAACGATGGAATGAAAGGTGTTATAGAGAAGTTTATATCTTTTATTGATGTTGATTATAGTGCTAGTGAACTTCTGGGGATGTACGAACGACTTAATACACATTCTAAAAATGAAAAAGCAGTTTTTAAAGGGGATTCTTTCAATGAAGAACCTTTAGAGATCGATTTGATATTAGTAAAGAGTTTACATGAAAGGCTGGGGAATATCCTTTTGGAAGATGTAGCGCATTGAAAATAATCCTGAATTTTTCTTTGTGTTTTATTTATAATGTATTTTTGCGACAAATAAGATTGAAATGATTGATTTAGATTACCTCGCTTTCCTTGAAAATATATTAACTGATAACCGAAAAGAAAAATTTCTGAAAGTACTCGGAAACCGTACAAAGCACTTTACAATTGTGGTAGAGGACGTTTTTCAGATGCACAATACAAGTGCCGTGATGCGCAGTTGTGAGGTTTTTGGAATTCAGGAACTTAATGTGATCGAACAGCGTTACGGGAAGAAAATTGATAAAGAAATCGCTATGGGAGCCCAAAAATGGGTAGATATTCATCAGTATGATTCTGTTAGTACTTGCATTTCTACGTTAAAAGATCAAGGATATCAAATTATTGCTACAACGCCTCATGAAAATGATTGTTTGCTGGAAGATTTTGATATTACAAAACCGAGTGCATTATTCTTTGGAACGGAGAGAGACGGATTGTCACAGGAAATTTTAGACAAAGCCGATGGATTTCTTAAAATTCCAATGGTAGGTTTTACTGAGAGTCTGAATATCTCTGTTTCGGCGGCTATCATCATTCAAAACCTAACAAATCGATTGCAAAAATCAGATATTGACTGGCATTTATCCGAAGAAGAAATTCTGGAGAAACGTTTGGCCTGGGCGAAAAATTCGATTAAAGATATTAAACGAATTGAAGCAAGGTACTACGAAGAGAATCCTAAGGACAAAGTATAATTTTTTTTGAATCTCGCAAAGGCGCGAAGTCGCAAAGTTTTTCTCATTTTATGTCATTTCGAGGGACGAGAAATCTTCGCAAGTAACTCCGTAAAGAGATTCCAAGCTTCGTGGAGCTTCTAACGGAGATTTCTCGTCCCTCGAATGACAAACTAGGCGTCAAGTTATTGCCTTTTAAAAACCTTTGCGACTTTGCGAGATTTTCTTTCTATTTCTTCAAAAACAAAATAAACCCCAAAACACTAACAATTAAAATAGTTAATGCGGCTATAACCATTGTTAGATCCCTAATATTCTTTCCTGCCCAATCCATAAATAAAAATTTGTGAAGAATGGCAAAAGAATATCCTTCGATCCTATCACCATTTTTAACGACGGCAGCTAATCTTGAGGTCGAAGTCTCAATGAAATAAGTTGTTTTTTCGGGTGTGTCATAAGCTAGTTTTATAACCGGTAATCTTTTGTTGACAAAGCCATATTCGCGACTATTAAAATCAGTTAAGAGTTTAGCATCCAGTAATTTTACGTTTTCTAAAGAGATGTGGGTTTCATCTGAACTTTGATCCATTTCGCAACAAGCGGCTTTTGGAGCTCCATCTGTAAAATAATAAGCGAGAAATTCAGCGTATTGAAAATCCAAATCTGGTATAACTTTATTGGTTGCGGTATTAATATAAACGACTTCAGATTTTGGATCTTCTTTTTTGTTCCATTTTGAATTTGAATCTGATTTCGATGTTTTGAATTTTTGTTTTTCAAGCAATTGACAACGGAAATAGGTTGTATCATTTAAAGTAATAATGCTCGCATTCTGAAAACGGCTCCAGTCTAAATCCAGATTAGTATTGGCAATAGAAATTTCTTTGGTTTTGAAAGTTGGTTCGTAAACCATTTGCGATAAAGTATACGGATTCCATTTTGTAGTGGCATGGTAAGCACCGCTAAAAGCAAATGTCAAGGTAAAAAGCGAAATCCAAATACCAATTTGGCGATGGTATTTTCTAATGCCTTTTTTAGGTTGTAAAGAGTCTGTTTTTTTAAATTGTTTCCAAAATAACCCATAAATTACGATTCCGCTTATGGCCGAAAAGCCAATGATAGATAACAAAAAAATCATCGTTATAATTCGGATACTATTGTTTGATATTACATCGATAAACGACCAATTATGAAACGTATCAAAGAACCAGATAAACGCTTGTCTCGATGCTGGGTTATAAGTGGCGAGTTTGCCTGATGATGTTTCGACATAAACCTGCATGGCATCCGGACGATCAAAACTTAGTTTGTATACGGGTAAATAACGATTGACATATTTGTATTGCGACGTAAATTCGGTTACGACTTCGCTTTGTTTAATGGCGCTTTTTTGATCGTCCAGAAAATAGCGCGAAAGCCATTCGGCATATTTTTGATCTCCGTTTTCCAGCTTCTTTGCATTCGAAGTATCGAAATAGATCAGTTCACCAAAGATTGTTTTTACCTGATAAAAAGTAGCGTTGTTGAATGAAACGATTCGGAAATTTTTGAATTGTGTGATTTCATTTTTTTGTAAAACTTCCTGAATTGAAAAGTGCAGTTGGGTTTTATCAATTATTGGTATTTCTAGTTTATCGTGCGCAATTTCGGGTTTAAAAAAATGCGCCATAAACGGATGCATTAATCCTGATAAAGTCCAGAAAATAACCGGAACAATGGTTATTATGCCAATTGTTCGATGCCATTTGTACATGTGCTGCTTGACTTTCTTGACAAATTTTGAATCTTTCTTTTTAGATTTTTTGTCTTTGTTTATTTCTTTGCTCATTTTTAGGTTTTTTAGCCCCGATGGAGGCGATATCCTTTTTATGTCCGTCGCGGCGGACATAAAAAGATAAAGCCGAGAGCGGGATTAGCTTCTAATAATTATTATTTTGTGCCGCAGATTAAAATGATTAGAATGATTTTTTAAAATAATCTTTTTAAATTCTTTAATCTGTGGCAAAAAGGATTCTATTTTTTTAATGAAAAATTATACTGTATTCCAAACACAAAAGTTCTTGGAGCTGCTGCTGTATAAGTGGGCTGAGCGTTTGCGGTATTGGCTCTCGAAACATTATAAGCGTATAATTTATCGGTTAAATTGAGTACGTTTCCGTAAACTTCAATGCTTTTCCATTGATAACCTATTCTGGCGTTGAATAAGTTATAACCACTATATTTTACGGTATTGATTTGATCCTGGTAATAACTCCCAACCAATTGCCATTCGACAGAAGTTCGAAAATTTGGAAGCCAGTTTGGGTAATAACTTACCTCAGAATTTCCAGACCATTTTGGTGCGGCCGGCATTTCTCTCCCGTCCAGATTTTGAACAGGATCGCTTGGTTTGTCAGAAAGTTTAAAATCGATATAGGTGTGTTGTGAGTAAGTTCCGCCAAGACGAAAGTTGAATTGTTTTGAAGGACGATATGAAGCGCCAAACTCAATACCTTTATGACGCGTTTCTCCAGCCGAGCGATAATCTGTTGAATTATCAGGAAGTTTAATGTTCAAAAGTTCATTTTTTCCTTCCATATAGTATAAAGCGTAGTCAAAATTTAATTTGTTTTCAAGAAAAGAAAGCCATCCGCCAATTTCGTAATTGTTGAAAGTTGCGGGATCGAGATTATAATAAAAGTCAGCAGGAACGCCAGTTGTTCCGCCAGTTCCGGGTTTGGTTCTAAAGATTGATGTAATTCCGGGAGGCGCAAAACCCTGAGAATAATTGCCATAAAAACCAGCAAATTCAGTTGGATTGTAATTGGCACCGGCTTTAAAAGTCATTTTATCATAAACTTTACTTCCTGTAGAATTGTCAAGTGCGTTGTTGTAATTGACTTTCATATTATCGTAACGTCCGCCAACGGTAATAATTAGTTTTTCGATCGGGTTAAAACTCAATTGCGCATATCCGGCTGAGTTGAAAATATCTGCCGTATAATTGGCTAATTTTGAGTCTGGATGTTGGGCAACAATCTCGTACGAACTAACGGTTTGTTTGCCAGCTTGTCCAGGATTTAGATTGGCTTTTAGATCGATAACATACGACCAATAGGTCACGGGGGAATAATCGTATAAAGCTCCTGCAACCAATTTGGTGTTCCAAAAATTGAATTTTTGAGTATGCTGCCCAATCGCGCCATAACTTTTAAAGTTATTCGAGTTAATTTCGCCTTTTGCCGTAGTAGGATTTACAGTTGGGCTCCATCTAATTCCGTAAGAAGGATTTTGTCCTAATTTATTATCGCGCAAATATGCTGTAATATAACTGCTCGAATTGTTGTTCCAGTCGTGTTCTAATGTTAATCGTGTTCTTAATGCGTCAGATTTTCTATAAGTGAAATTAGAGGTGCTTTGGTAAGTTCTGTTATTAAAAGCAGCTTCATTAACAGTTCCGCTCATGTCCGAATAATATTTTCCGTACATCGTATTGCTGATTAATCGGGTCGAAGAGGAGATGTTGTAATCAATTCTCGCATTTAGATTGTCTTTATTATAGTCAGAATACGTCATCCAGCCATTTTCCTGTAAACTCGAAATTCCGGCAATATGAAAACCGACTTTTCCAATTGTTGCACCGCCAGCCGCCTGAAATCTTCGATATCCGTAATTATCAGCCTGAACGCCAAATTTAAATTCCGGATCAACAGGAGGTTTTTGCGAAATTAAATTAATCGTTCCGCCAACCGCTTCGGGTCCGTATAAAGACGAAACAGGACCTTTTACAACCTCGATACTTTGTATATTAAACTGATTAATTTCTAATAAAGCATTGTGGTTAAAGATTCCCATTGGACGAATAGGCAAACCATCTTCGAGATATAAATAATAAGCATTGGTTGTCATAGGCTGACGAATAGACATCATGTGTTGCTCGTTACCTAAATTAACCATCAAAACTCCGGGTGTTTTGTTGATGATTTCATAAACCGCTGTCGCCTTAGTTTCATTGATCGTTTTAGCGGTCAATTTGCTTATGGCAACCGGAGTTTCTTTACGTAAGGTAGCGGTACGATTTGCGGTGATAAAAACATTATCCAGTTCCTGCGATTGTGTTGTATCTTGCTTGACTTTGTTTTGTGCTAAGACACATTGCCCTACAATGAATAGAGCGAAGTATATTTTCTTCATTTTAAATGATATAAATTTTAAAAAGTACTCGACATTTTCTTGACAGAATGCCGAAAAAGCTTTTCAAAAGAATTGAAAAGCGGGACTAAAATCTATATCAAATAAGACGGTGGATGAAAAGTAGTATTCGAAACCGAAACAGGTTTTTTATCCGTGGGAGCAAAAATTTTCGCTGTCGATTCTGTTGGTAGGATTATTTTAAAATCGGCTATAATGATATTCTGAATGTAGACTACTTCTGCTTTTTCTTTCAAATTGTCGTGCATTCTTTTTTCGTTATCATCATATTTTTTCAAGCTTTTCTGAAGTTCGCATCGACCATTACAACTATTAAAAAGCATTTTGCGTTGTACACAAATAGTCTTTGATATCTCTTCCTGATTGAGCTTAAATACCGTGTAAACGCAGAAACTGCCAAATGATGGCATTAAAAGCATAAAGGAAAGAAATATGATGACAATTTTTCTCAAAGCTTGTTTCGTTGTTTTTCTTCTGTTTTAAAAATTACAGGGTATAATTTAAGTTGATGCTCCATCTGTAATTTGCCTCCATATTACCGCTTGATAAGTTTTGGTTAATAGGCAACATCGCATTAATTCCTACCGAAAATTTATCTTTTCCGGCTTCGATGCCAAATTTGCCAAACAAAATATCACCGGCTGTATTAGGTAAATTCAATCCGTGTTGTTGGTTGGTTTGGTAGACCTCGCCCGCTAAACCTGCTTGCGGAACAATTTGAATTGATTTTAAATCGAATAAATAAAAGAACGTTCCGGCATAATTAAACTGATCGCCGTATTGGTAATTTTTACTGTTTTCGGTTTTAAAAATGTAGTTTAGCGTTGTGTTTAAGCCTAAGTTTTTATGCTTTACCACATATTCAGAAACTAACGGAAAATCCCAGCTTCCGGTTCCCAACTGAAAACTCTGATTAATGCTTCCTAAATTATTTGCTTCTTTAAATTTTCCGGTAGGAAGTTTTATACCGCCACCCAAATTTATTTTATGCGTAAAAAAGGCGCTGTCTTTTTTGGTTTCAAAAACCGTATACAAAGCCATCACAGTAATATCACCTAATCCTTCGATGTTTTCTGTTCCGGCAGTTAATTGTCTTTCGTTAAAATGATACGGAACTAACGCCGAAATCTGAATTTTCTCCGTCACCGGAACTCGCGTCCAAGCCTGAATCGTATTGAAGTTTTCATCGATCCAAGGTGAATTGGCAAAGATTCCGTCGCGACTTGTATAGCTTTGTTTCATATATCTCAAGCCTACAAAATTATTGTTTAGCATCGAGCCAAAACCCATACTTCCACCACTTGCTGAACATCCGCACGCATCGCAATCAAAATCTTCCATCATTGCCAAACGCTGAAAAGTAAAGGCCGAAATACTATCTTTTGCGGTAAAACTAAAGGCCGAAAAACCAACCAAAAGCATTAATATTACTATTGTTTTTTTTATTTTCATTTTTATTGTTTTTAGGAGCTGATCCCGCTTTTCGTTTCAAGCTTTTTTCAAAATCCAATTTTTCTATGTTTTTACAAAGCTTCCGATGGTCGCTTTATAAACCCAGGAAAAATTAGGTCTTTTTTCAAAAAGGCTTTTCACTTCAAATATAATTCACTGAACTCCTATGAAAATAAAAGTTAGGTGAAGTAATCGGGGCTAGGACTCCGGTTTTTATTTTAATTTTATGCCATTATGTACAATTAATTTTAACACATAGAAACATAGAATTAAGTCTCTTGAAAAAGGTTAAAATAAATGACACATCATTTACACATAGCTATGTTTGTTAATGTAAGTGAAACGTCTTTTGCGATTAAACGAATCTATGTTTCTATGTATTAAAAAAAAAACGGTTTAATGTCTTTCTTTAATATTCTGCAAAACGTTTATCTGTCAAATACTGATTATCTGTTAGCGTTTTTAAAAACGCTATTATTTTTGTTTTTTCAGTATCCGTAAGTTGAATTCCAAACTTTCCATTTTGCTTTAATATCGGATCCAGCGTTGGTGAAGATTCTATACCACTTGCGTAGTGCTCCAGAACACCTTCTAAAGTGCCAAATCGTCCGTCGTGCATATAAGGTCCTGAAACTTCCACATTTCGTAAACTAGGTACTTTGAATTTGTAATAGTCGCTCGCTAACTCAGTGACTTTATATCTCCCAACATCGTTCACCATTGGGTTTACCGCCAGGCCGTTGTTGCGAAAAGAATTGTCTGTCTGTAAGTCGGTGGCATGGCAGGAGGCACATTTAGATTTGAATAAATCATATCCGGCCAATTCATCAGCTGTTAAAGTTCCACCGGCTTCTTTACGTCTGTATTTGTCAAACTTTGAATTAGAAGAAGTAACCATAACCATAAACTGCGAAAGCGCTTTTAGCATATTTTCGGTTGAGATTTCCCCGTCATTAAAAGCTTGTCCAAATAATTTTTTGTACTCTTTGTCGCCTTTCATCATCTTCAGAATAGCATTCAGATCTCCATTCATTTCTATAATGCTCGTTAAGGGAACTATAGGTTGCAGGTCTAAATGGTCTGCAGCTCCATCGTACATAAATATCGGCTGGTAAGCCAGATTCTGAATCGATGGTGTATTTCGTGTTCCCTGAGCATCATTCACGCCATGACTTACGGTGTGTCCGTGATGGGTGAAGGCGTTGGCCTGTATGTGACAAAAGCCACAGGAAACTACGCCGTCAGACGCTAAACGTCCGTCATAAAATAGTTTTTTGCCCAGTTCAAATCCTTTTTCAGTTGGAGGATTCTGCGCAATGTTATACGCTAAAGCAGGAAAGTTCGAGGGAACAGTAAATTCTAAAGGAATGTTTACGTATTCTTCTTCCTGATCAGAGCAACTCCACATCAGCGGAAGCAGTAACCATAGAAAATGTTTTATTTTCAGCATGATTTTTAAAGTATAAAAAGAGTAAAGAGAATTTTTCTACCACTACTTACACGAATTGACGTAAGTAGAACAAGTAGTTTTTTTATCGGGATTACTCTTTGATTTGTAGAAGCAGCAGTGTTGTTTTTCCTTACCAATATTCTTTTATGTCCATTTTGGCGGACACAAAAGATAAGGTATGTTGGAAAACTCAGGTTTTATTTTCCCTAAGGTTTGTACTTCTTAAAAATAAATTAGTCGTTATGGACGTGGTCTACTCTAAACATTGTTGAAATGTTTTTAGTGATTAACGGTAGTTTTGCACCGCCCATAATCATAGCGCCCATGCCGCCCATATTGTTGTCGGAAAGAATAATTTTGTTGGTTCCGTCGATGATTTTAGACAAGTCGGTTATAAAGTGAACTTGTGGTGTAATAGTGGTACGAACAAGTGCTATTGTTGGTAATTCAAGTGCAACTTCGGTATAGTTGTAGTCAGTTCCTGTTTTACCGGTATGGATCATAAACGGAGTTGCTTTAGTAACGGTTGCAGAGGTGAAAGTTCCTTCCAAAGCAAAGAATTTGTAACCCGCTGCCCATGACCACATCATTCCTGCTGCGTCGGCCTGAGCTAAAAAGTTACCCTGTCCGGCAGCACCAAGTTTCCACTGGTCTTCATCAACTCCAATTCCGAATTTTACTTTGACGTAATCTCCCGCAGGAATATCGGTCAGTTCAAACGCACGTCCTTCGGCAGTTGCTTCATCTGCAATGAAATAGCTTTTGCTTTTTGGATAAGTATAGGTGGTACCATCGGCTTTCGTTAAAACAATATTGCTCACGATATATTTAACCAGACTGATTTTTAATACTTCATTATTTGAAGTTTTATTGGGTTGAGTATTGAGGATAAGATCGTTGGCGCCGTAGGAGTTGTCAAACTTCAGTATTAATTTTCCATTACCGGAAACTTCCTGGTTGTCATCGTTTGAACATGAGATTAAGGATATAGATAGTGCTACAATAGCAAGGGCTTTGTATAAAGTATTTTTCATTTTATGAATTTTATATAATTGTAATTTTAAATGTAAGGTGTGCGTAGACACGTTTTCATTGTTTTCTGGGTACAATGAAAATCATTTCAATTGATGTTGAAATGTGATTTAAAAATTATATAAAATAGGATGGAGGGTGGAAGGTAGCAATAGAAACCGAAATTGGTTTTTCGTCTAAAGAAGCATAATTTTTTGATTTAGATGCTATTGGAGTTACCAGTTTGAAATCTGCTGTACTTGTATTTTGAATGTAAACTACTTCTGATTTGTCTTTCAGGTTGTTTTGCATTTTCTTTTCGTTGTCGGCGTATTTTTTTAAACTTTTTTGAAGTTCACAACGACCGTTACAGGTATTAAAAACCATTTTACGCTGTACACAAATTGTTTTTGATATTTCGTCCTGATTTAATTTGAAAGAGGTATAAACAACAAAACTGCCGAATGAGGGCACTAGGAGCATACAGGAAAGAAATATGGTAAATAACTTCTTCAAGAGTTGATTTCGTTGTTTCGAATGCAAAAATACATTATAATCGTTTTTTGAACGAACAAATACTGATTTTTTTATAAAAAAATATCCGTAGGTACAAAAGTACCTACGGATATTTCCAGAATAATAAGGTCAACAGGTTTTTAAAAAACCTGTTGGCTTTACTTTATTTAACGATAACCCATTCGCCTGAGGCTACTAAAGATTCCGCTTTTTTAAATTTCATTGTTTCTGTTTTACCGGTTGCAACTTCCTGAACTGTTACAGTATCATTACGGTTGATTTTTGGCATGTCTCTCACAATTGTTTCTGTAACCTGACGTTGTTGTGTTTCTCCCGCTTCACGGTTGATTTCCTCGCTGTTTACGATTTCGTCTTTGCTTAATTTGAAGTTTTCTTTTTGACGTACTTCTTTAGCTTCTTGAATTTCAGGAACGTTTTGAGCTGGTAAATCACCTTTGAATAAGAATGAAATTACCTCTTTATTAACGTTGTCTAACATTCCTCTGAACAAATTGAAAGCTTCTAATTTGTAAATAAGCAATGGATCTTTTTGCTCGTGAACGGCCAATTGAACAGATTGTTTCAATTCGTCCATTTTACGCAAGTGCTTTTTCCAGGCCTCATCAACGATAGAAAGTGTGATGTTTTTCTCAAAATCAGCAATTAACTGAGCTCCTTCACTGTCGTATGCTTTTTTCAAATCAGTTACAACATTCAGCGTTTTGATACCGTCAGTAAAAGGAACTACAATGCGCTCAAAATGATTGTTTGGCTCTTCGTAAACTCCTTTAATAATTGGGAAAGCTTCTCTGGCACTTCTTTCTGTTTTTTCAGTATAAAATGCTAAAGCTTCTTTGTACACTTTTCCAGTTACTTCAATATCTGATAATTTTGTAAAATCTGCTTCAGAAATTGGAGATGTAATTCCGAAATAACGAATTAAATCAAAATCAAATGTTTTGAAATCATTAGCTATTTTATTGTTGCTTACGATTAATTCGCAAGTATCATAAAGCATGTTTGCAATATCCAGTTTCAAACGCTCACCAAATAATGCGTGACGACGACGTTTGTATACTACTTCACGTTGAGAGTTCATTACGTCATCATATTCTAATAAACGTTTACGAACACCAAAGTTGTTTTCTTCTACTTTTTTCTGAGCACGCTCGATAGATTTAGTCATCATAGAATGTTGGATAACTTCACCTTCCTGAAGTCCCATTCTGTCCATAACTTTAGCTACTCTTTCAGAACCAAATAAACGCATTAGGTTGTCTTCAAGCGAAACATAAAATTGAGAACTTCCCGGATCTCCCTGACGACCTGCACGACCACGTAACTGTCTGTCTACACGACGTGAATCATGACGCTCGGTACCAACGATGGCTAAACCTCCGGCAGCTTTTACCTCCGGTGTTAATTTAATATCGGTACCACGACCAGCCATGTTGGTTGCAATAGTTACCACTCCGGCTTTTCCTGCTTCTTCTACGATTTGTGCCTCTTGTTTGTGCATTTTAGCATTCAAAACGTTATGCGTAACGCCTCTCATTTTTAACATTCGGCTTAATAATTCTGAAATCTCTACAGAAGTTGTTCCAATTAAAACTGGTCTTCCTGCGTTTGATAGTTCAGTAACATCTTCGATTACAGCATTGAATTTCTCACGTGTAGTTTTATAGATATAATCTTCTTTGTCTATTCTCGCGATCGGACGGTTGGTTGGAATTTCAACAACGTCTAATTTGTAAATCTGCCATAACTCTCCGGCTTCTGTAACAGCCGTACCTGTCATACCTCCTAATTTGCTGTACATTCTGAAATAATTCTGTAATGTAACTGTTGCAAAAGTTTGTGTAGCAGCTTCGATTTTTACATTCTCTTTAGCTTCGATCGCCTGGTGTAAACCGTCAGAATAACGACGACCGTCCATGATACGACCTGTTTGCTCATCGACAATCATAATTTTGTTGTCCATGATCACATATTCTACATCTTTTTCAAAAAGAGCGTATGCTTTCAAAAGCTGGGTAAGGGTGTGGATACGCTCGCTTTTTACTCCAAAATCCTGGAATAATCTTTCTTTAGCTTCTGCTTCACCGTCTTTGTCCAGTTTTTGTTTTTCGATAGCGGCAATTTCAGTTCCAATATCCGGAAGTACGAAAAAGTCCGAATCAGTATCTCCTGAAAGGTATTGAATACCATTGTCAGTCAATTCAACCTGATTGTTTTTTTCTTCAATTACAAAATACAAAGCTTCATCCACTTTGTGCATTTCGCGATTGTTATCCTGCATGTATTGATTTTCGGTTTTTTGAAGTAATTGTTTGATTCCTTCTTCACTCAAAAATTTAATTAATGCTTTATTTTTAGGTAAACTTCTGTAAGCTCTTAACAATAAGAATCCACCTTCTTTAGTGTTTCCTTCCTTAATTAATTTTTTAGCTTCTGACAGGAAACCGTTCGCTAACTGACGTTGCTGTGCTACTAAGTTTTCGATTTTTGGTTTCAGTTCATTAAATTCGTGACGGTCTCCTTGTGGAACTGGTCCAGAGATAATAAGAGGAGTTCTGGCGTCATCAATTAATACAGAATCGACCTCATCGACAATAGCATAATTGTGTTTTCTTTGTACTAAATCGCTTGGCGAATGTGCCATGTTATCTCTTAAGTAGTCAAAACCAAATTCATTATTGGTTCCGTAAGTGATATCGGCGTCGTATGCTTTTTTTCTTTGTTCTGTACTTGGCTGGTGATTGTCGATACAATCAACCGTTAAACCGTGAAATTCAAATAAAGGTGCTTTCCAGGTACTATCACGTTTTGCCAGGTAATCATTCACAGTTACTAAGTGAACTCCGTTTCCGGTTAAAGCATTTAAGTAAAGTGGAAGCGTCGCAACTAAAGTTTTACCTTCACCCGTTTGCATCTCGGCAACTTTACCTTCGTGTAAAACCATACCACCAATTAACTGAACATCATAGTGAATCATGTCCCAGGTAATTTCTTTACCGGCAGCATTCCATTTGTTAGCCCAAGTCGCTTTATCGCCTTCAATGGTAACATATGTTTTTGCAGCAGAGAATTCGCGGTCTTTTGCTGTTGCAGTAACTTCAATAAACGAATTGTCTTTAAAACGACGTGCCGTTTCTTTTACTACAGAGAAAGCTTCAGGAAGGATTTCCAATAAAGTTTTTTCTGAGATTTCGTAAGCTTCTTTTTCAAGAGTATCAATAGCATCATAAAGATCTTCTCTTTTGTCGATGTCTTCGATGTTTTCTACTTCTGCTTTAAGCGAAGCAATTTTAGCATCTTTATCAGCTCTGGCTTCTTTTATTTTCTCCTTAAAAAATACGGTTCTCGCTCTTAATTCGTCGTGAGACAAACTCATTAAGCTAGTTTCGAATGTTTTAATTTTGTTTAAGTAAGGCTGTAAAGCTTTGACATCTTTCTGTGATTTATCACCTACAAAGACTTTTATAATACTGTTTATGAAACTCATGATTTATTGTATTTCTATTTTATGTAAATGTGTATTTGAACCAAAAAAAAAGCCTCGGTGATGAGACTTTTTCCTTTGGTTTATTTTTTAATATTCATCCTCATTCCAAAGATAATCTTCGTCTGTTGGATAATCAGGCCAAATTTCTTCCATTGATTCATATATCTCGCCTTCGTCTTCAATTGACTGAAGGTTTTCTACTACTTCTAATGGAGCACCAGCTCTAATAGCGTAGTCAATAAGTTCGTCTTTGTTAGCAGGCCATGGCGCATCACTTAAATAAGATGCTAATTCTAATGTCCAATACATCTGTTATCTGTTTAGTTTGTGCAAAAATAAATTTTTTACCGAAAAAGACAAGTAAAATTTGATTTATTTTAATAAAATTTAAGAACGTTTCATTTAGTTTTCAGTTTTCTGTGACAGTTTACAGTCTGAAAACTGAAAACTGCGACTGAATTACTTTCTCGGAATCCATTTTACTTCCTCCGCATGTAAGTCAGAGGTCAACTTCCGTGCCAATACAAAAAGGTAGTCAGAAAGTCGGTTTAAGTATCGGATTGCGATTTCAGGAACGGGTTCATTATGGCTTAAATGTACTGCCAAACGCTCGGCGCGACGACAAATACAACGTGCTATATGACAATGTGACACAGTGGGATGTCCTCCAGGTAAAACAAAATGAGTCATTTGTGGAAGACTTTCCTCCATTTGATCAATTTCGTTCTCTAACAATTCGATATCAGAATCAATTATTCCAAGATTCTTCAAACGAAGCTCACCATTTTTTAAGACTTCTTTTTCTTGTGGTGTTGCCAAAATGGCACCAACGGTAAATAAACGATCCTGAATCTCGATTAAAATGGTTTTATAATGGGCATCCATTTCCTGATCGCGAATAAGTCCTATATAAGAGTTTAGTTCGTCGACAGTACCATAACTGTCAATTCGAATGTGATCTTTAGGAACACGTGTACCTCCAAAAAGAGCGGTTGTTCCTTTATCTCCTGTTTTTGTATATACTTTCATTTTTTTTAAAGATGCTAAGGTTCTGAGGCACTAAGATTCTAAGGTTTTTCACGTTTGAACCAATTTACAATCAGAATTTTTTTAAAGATTTTAAGATACTAAGTGACTACTAAGTTTCTTTTCCAATTAAACAATTAACCAAATAAACGATTAAACTATTTCGTGGTGTCACTTTCAATTAATCCATCTCTTAAACGAATAACTCTATGTGCATAAGCTGCAATATCTTCTTCATGGGTTACAAGGATCACTGTGTTTCCTTGCGCGTGAATGTCGCCAAAAAGCTTCATGATTTCTACAGAGGTTTTGCTGTCTAAGTTTCCGGTTGGCTCATCGGCCAAAATAATCGAAGGTTTGTTTACCAAAGCTCTTGCAATGGCAACACGTTGGCGTTGTCCTCCGGAAAGCTGATTAGGCTGATGGTCCATTCGGTCTGCGAGATTTACCTGTTTTAAAACTTCTTCAGCGCGTTTGGTGCGCTCAGATTTTGAATATCCGGCATAAATCATGGGTAATGCAACATTGTCTAAGGCAGTTGTTCTGGGCAATAGATTAAAAGTCTGAAATACAAAACCAATTTCTTTGTTTCGAATTCCTGCCAGTTCATCGTCTCCCATTTGGCTGACATCTTTTCCGTTCAGAATATAATGTCCTGAAGTTGGCGTGTCCAAACAACCTAACAGATTCATTAAAGTCGATTTTCCGGATCCTGATGGCCCCATTAAAGCCACATATTCACCTTTGTTGATTTCTAAATTGATTCCTTTCAAAACATAAACAATTTCGTTACCTAGCACAAAATCTCGTTTGATCTTGGTTATTTTAATTAATGGATTTGCCATTTCGATTTACAATTTTGGATTTAAAAGTACAAAACACTTTTCAATAAACGATAAGTAGCCTCAAATTGATTTTTGTTACAGAAGTTCTATTGCTGTATATGAATTCGGTTGTTGTTTCAACTTTTTTCGACTAAATGCTTAAAGACTAAAAAAAATGTTGCATAATTTTGAATTAAATTTACATAATTGCCATTTTTAATATTTTATTTTTATTTATAATGTTAAAATATTTGTAATTATTGATTTTACAAGTGTTTTTAGAGGTATATTTGAAATCTAACTTTAAATAATCAGATTATGAAAAATATACCATTGTTGTCCGGAATTGCGTTAATCGCTTTAGGTTTTGTATCGTGTAAAGATGAAAAACAGGAACAGGCTCAAAAAACAATCGACTCTTATGTTGCTTATGTCGACTCCGTTAAAAATGTTAAGGCTGACGATTTAAAGGCTGATTGGAAAGCCGTTGAAGCAGAGTATGAAACAAGAGCTGCTAATGCTCAACTGGCACTTGCTGATATTAAAGAAAATAGTGCCGCAACAGAGAAAATAAATACGAGTAAGATTAAATACGAAGAATTTAGAAATAATATGGTAACTATTCTTGCTCCTCCAGCGCCTAGTCCAAAACAGCAGTTGCGTAATGCTCTATTTGGTGAAGGAAAGATTGGAGAAGATATGAGTTTTGCCTGGGTGAATGCTAAAAACATTCATAGTGTATATCAACAGTTTGTGCATACGGTGGAAAAAAATAAAGACAGTTATTCCCGTGAAGACTGGGACGAAATTAAATTGATGTATGAAGCACTTGACAGCCGAAAAAATACAGTTGAAAAAGAAGGCTTAACAGGCGAAGACAATCGCAAAATTGCCGGTTTGAAGTTGAAATTTGCTCCAATGTACACCTTAAATAGAATGGGTGCGAAGTCTGAAGAAACGGCAGCTGCAAAAAAATAAGGAAGTAAATTGAATTAGTAAAAAAGACAGTCAGAATAGAAATGATTGTCTTTTTTTATGCCAAGTAATTTAATTATTTTTTAGTTTTACCCCTTGTTGGCGTGATTACAATATCTTTAAGTAAAGAAAGTATCTTTGTACGATTGTATCTAATAAATCTCTCGCGGAGCCTTAAAGCCTGGAAGCTTTTTTGAATTGGCTCCAGCTTTAACTGGAGTTTGTGTATAAACAAGCTGAATGGCTTTAGCCAAAAACGCAGGATTTGGCTAAAGCCTAATTGTTACGCATATTAAATACCTCCAGCTGAAGCAGGAGGCTATTCAGTAAATTTAATACTCAAAGAAGTGATGTCTCTACAAAAAAAATGAGTCATAACGATCTTAAAAAAGTTTAATTTAATGACATTGGGTGTGAGTATCTTGCTCGTGAACGCAAAAAAAATTATTTGCCAATTAACTTTTCAAGCCTTGCCATCATTTCATCTTTCTCTTTTAGCATACGCTCGTATAATGCAATTTTTTCTTCATGTAATTGGATAATCTTTTCAATTGGATTATTATTAAAAGTTGGGCTGTAATTTATTAAGCCTTGAGTATCATGAAATGTGTTTGAAATAATATTTATCGCCTGTTCTTCATCAAAATTTTGAAAAGCTTCAACAGGAATTTTCAGGGAATTAGAGATTTGTCTTAGTAAACTGTCTTCAATTATGTCTTTCTGTTCCAGCATAGAAATTTTTTTCTGGTTCCAGTCTTCTCCTAAATCATAAGCCAATGCTTCCTGTTTGATGCCAAGCATTTCTCTGAAGCGTTTTACATTTCTTCCCTGATGAATTTTCTGTTCCATAATGAGTGTCTTTTTTCTGAAGGTTCAAAGATAAAGCTATCTGTACTAAAAGTGTAAATTTCAAAGATAAAAAAACATCTCATAAAACATCTGTTTTTGTCAGATATTATACCTTAATTTAGAAGGTGCTAATTCTCAAATTTCCTTAAGTCCTTTAAAAAGAGTTCCCAAATACTCTCTTTAAATATCTTTTTAAAAAAGCCAAAATGCCCAATATCTTTTACGCCAAATTCTTCGGCTTTTAAATGCGTTCTGGTGACTTCAGCATTTTTGAATTGTGATACAATCCAGTTGATTGCTGGCACAGTGGCATAAAAATCATTGTCGATGCTATAGGATTTTATTTGGCATTTTATTTTGTCATAGCTCTCTTTTACATTTTCGATGGAGTCAAAATGATAGTTCGGTTTTTTGCACCATTTAGCCCATTCGAGTGCCATTCCCTTAGGTAAATCTTCCATTCGGGTAAAGTGACTGGAAGGTAGGTAGTTGAAAATTCTGCAGAAAGAGGGGATTATTACATACCATAAAAATTTCATTTTTAATCTGTCAAATCCTTTCCAATGTATCCAGCTTCCAGATTGTGATGCAACCATTATAACGCCGTCAAATAAATTATTCGAAGGAACTAAGCCAATAAGCTGACCGCCAATACTGTGTGTTATGATGAATAATTTGCTGTTTGGATTTTTATTTTTGACATGTTTAACTACGCTTTCAAAGTCGTTTTGTGCCCAATTTGAAGCTGTTGTAGAAAACTTAGAAAGTGATTGAATTTTAGAATCGCCAATTCCTCCATAGTCAAAGGTGAAAACAGAGTAATTGTTTTTAGATAAAAATTTTGAAAAATTCTGATAATAATTTTGCTTAACTCCTGTGGCAGAAGCAATAATAACACAATTGGCATTTGGATTGTCTGAAAGAAATTCAGTTACGGCTATAGAGTATTCTAAAGGTGTATCAATTTTGATTGCATTCATATAAACTTCGTATAGTAACAAATGTAATAAAAATTGTATACTGAAATTTGTTAAGTGCGAATCACAAAATGTTCTTTTTCCTGTTCGTATCTGAAAAAGACAAATCCCCATTGAAAAGTATCAATCGTAACGGTTACTTTAGGATGATTTTTGATAATCTCCCAGGCTTCTTCCATTTCTTCTGACCAATGAATGTCGTCAAAGATCCAAACCGAATCGTTGTTGATTGTTGGTAGTAAAAGCTCAAAATATTCCAGAGTTGCTTTTTTAGAATGATTACCGTCGAAATAGATTAAATCGAAGTTTGCAGTCTCTGTTTTCAGTCTCAATTGAATATCCTGAAGATAGTTTTTAAATTCTGTTACAATCGAATTTATATTAGAACAATCAAATTTCGTAAATTGATTTTGAGCAACATTTGCCGTATTTGGACAGCCTTCTAATGTAATAACTTTTGCTTTTGTATTTCCTAAAGACAAAGCTGCAGTTGCCATACCTAACGAAGTTCCTATTTCTAACACATTTTCGGGCTTGAAATATTGGGTAACTCTAAATAACAATTCAGCTCGTTTTGGAGAAATTCCGGCTGCGGAAGCAATTTTTGAAATTTGCCTTCTGTTAGATTTGAAAATTTTTGAACCGGCACCAAAATCGGTTACTTCAATGAAATTTTTATTTTCTAAAAGTGATTTCCTGTAGTTCTTAAGGATTTTGTACTCCGGTTTGGGTTTCTTATCATAAAAACATTTCGTCAATAAATGAAACACGAAGGGCGAATGCACTCCGTGTTCATTTTTGGAATTCCAAAGAAATTTTAAATAAGACTTTATTTGAAATAACATGATGTTTTATCTTTCAATGATGCTCTGAAGTTGTGATTTGATCTGCTTTAAAAATTGGAATGGTCATTGAGCAAGCCAGTTTTATTTGTTTACTTTGATTAACTTAATATCAAAAATAAGTACTGAACCTCCAGGGATTTTTTTATTTCCTTTGCTGCCATAGCCCAAATGCGAAGGAACAAGAAGAATTCCGCTTCCACCAGTTTTAAAATAAGGAATACCTTCTGTCCAGCCTTTTACAACTTCATCTAAATTGAAAGAGATTCCATCTGAATTACTTTGATCGAATACCGTTCCATCGATAAAAGAACCTCTGTAAGCTACGGTTACATTAGATTTTGCCGTTGGCTGAATTCCGGTTCCGGGAACGTCAATAAAGTAGTACAGTCCAGAACTGGTTTTTTGCGCTGTTAGTTTGTTTTTGGCAATATAATCGACAATTTCTTTCTCGTTTTGAGCTGTGTAATCTTTTTCTTTTTCATCTTTTGAGCAAGAAACAAAAAGCATTACAGTAAGTAGTAGTGAAGCTAATAATTTTTTCATTATGGTGTTTTTTTAAGGTCGTAAATATAAGGAATTAGTCTCAGTTTTCAGTCTCAGTCTCGGTCTCAGTCTCGGTTTTCAGTTTTGTAATGGTAGTTAGTTTTATCCACATCCAAACTTAGTTGGATTGTTGATCATATAATTTATTAATCGTCCAATTTCGAGATTTTTAATATTTAGTTTGTCAAATGTTTCTTTTGTAATGTATTGGCATTCTAACGAAAATTCGAGCCAAGTACTTGTTTCTGAGTTTTCGGCATCGCTATCCGTTAATTTACTTATAAAATGATTTGTATATCTTCTTTTTCTATATGATTCAGCAATATTAGCACTAACACTTCTCGAAGATCGACGTATTTTATCCGTTAAAGAAAACCTTTCTTCTTTAGGAAACGTTTTCGACAATTCAAAAATTTCCATTGCAAGTTCAAATGATTTCTTATAGGCCAATAAATCTTTAAAATCCATAACTAGTTTTTATGCTAAATTAAGATTTTTCTTTCATTATAAGCAGGACTGAAAACTGAGACTGAAAAACTGAGACTGAAAAACTAAAATTATCCCTCGATCTTAGCCGAAAGCTCGAACCAACGTTCTTCTTTCTGATCTATTTTATTGATGATGTTTTGCAATTCGTTTGCTTTCTTTTCGATATCGGTATCGGCAACTTTTCCGTCAGAGAATAATTGTTCGATTTTGGTTTTGTCAATTTCGAGGTCTTTGATTTCTCTTTCCAGTTTTTGATATTCTTTTTGCTCGTTGAAAGTTAAGTTTCCGGTTGGATTATTTTGTTTCCAGTCTTTCTTTTCGGCTTTGTTTTCTTCTTTTTGAGCCACATCGGCACTGTCTTCATAAGCTCTGAAATCAGAATAGTTTCCAGGGAAGTTTTCAATTTCGCCATTTCCTCTGAAGACAAATAAATGATCAACAATTTTATCCATGAAATAACGGTCGTGCGAAACTACCAGTAAACATCCCGGATAATCTAAAAGGAAACTTTCTAAAACGTTTAGCGTTACAATGTCTAAATCGTTCGTAGGCTCATCTAAAATTAAAAAGTTCGGATTCTGAATCAAAACGGTACATAAATACAAACGTTTTAATTCTCCTCCACTTAATTTTTCGACAAAATCATATTGTTTTTTAGCATCAAAAAGAAAACGTTCCAATAATTGTGAAGCTGAGATCATTCGTCCTTTGGCCAACGGAATAAATTCTCCGTATTCTTTAATGATATCAATTACACGTTGGTTGGGTTTTGGGTTGATTCCTGTTTGTGTATAATAGCCAATTTTGATGGTATCTCCTTTTACGACACGTCCGCTGTCTAATGGAAGTGTTCCGGTAAGCAGATTCAGGAAAGTTGATTTTCCGGTTCCGTTTTTACCAATAATTCCGATACGTGCTCCACGTTGGAAATCGAAACTAAAGTTGTCCAGAATCACATGATCCTTGAATTTTTTAGAAATTTTGTGAAGCTCGATGATCTTACTTCCCATACGTTCCATATTAATTTCAAGTTCTACTTTATTTTCCTGACGACGACTTTGTGCTTTTTCTTTAATTAGATAAAAATCATCCTGACGGGATTTCGATTTTGTAGTTCTCGCTTTTGGCTGACGGCGCATCCATTCCAGTTCTTTTACAAACAAGTTTTTGGCTTTGTCAACACTGGCGTTCTCAGAGGTAATTCGTTCTTCTTTTTTCTCTAAATAGTAAGAGTAATTTCCTTTGTATTGGTATAGTTTCCCGTTGTCAAGTTCGATGATTTCGTTACAAACACGCTCTAAAAAGAAACGATCGTGCGTTACCATAAACAAGGTAATATTTTCTTTGGCAAAATAACTCTCCAACCATTCAATCATTTCCAGATCTAAGTGGTTGGTTGGCTCATCCAGAATCAATAAATCAGGACGATTGATCAAAATGATCGCCAATGAAAGACGTTTCTTTTGTCCTCCTGAAAGATTTTTTACCTTTAGTTTAAAGTCTTCCAGTTTTAACTTGAAGAGAATTTGCTTGTATTGCGTTTCAAAATCCCAGGCGTTATGCTGATCCATTCCGTCAAAAGCTTTTTGATAGGCTTCTTCATCGTCCGGATTTTCAAGTGCTTTTTCGTAAGCCTCAATAATTTTAAGCGTTTCATTGTCTGAAGCAAAGATACTTTCTTCAATAGTCAACTCCTCTTGTAAGTTGTTATCCTGAGAAAGAAAAGCCATTCTGATTCCTTTTCTCAAAACAACCTGACCTGTATCAGGTTCGTCCAAGCCATTGATAATGCTCATAATGGTTGTTTTCCCCGAACCATTTTTTGCGATAAAGGCAATTTTTTGATCTTTATTGATTCCGAAAGAGATGTTGTCAAACAAGGTTCTTTCGCCAAAGGACTTTGATATATTTTCTACAGATAAGTAATTCACTTTGTATATTGTAAGTTATAAATTATGAGTTATGAGTATTTTAGAAAACATAACTTTTTGCAAAAGTAAACTTTTATCTTACGATTTGCGAATTGTTAATCTTATTTAAGTTGACTAAGACAAACTTAATTACTTAGATTTGTGATCAAAATTGTTTTATGTACTCAATATTCAATGCAATAATTTGCGGTGCAGCATTTTTACTGACATTTATGATTTTTGTAAATCAAAATAAGATCAACATAAAAGCCAATCGCTGGTTTGGATCTTTTATCGGCTGTATTTTTTTAATCTTACTTGAAAATGTTATTGTAGACGACAAAATACTTGGAGAAGATGATATTCTGAATCAATTAATAAACATTTCCAGTTTTGTTGTTGCTCCGATATTTTATCTAAGTGTGAGTTATTATATCGAGCCAGTTAGAAAATGGAAAGCAATTGATTACTTGCATTTTAGTTTCGCTTTCCTAATCTTTATTCTTCTTGTTAGTTCCTGGGTAATAGACGACAACAATAAACCTGAAGACATAAGTCCGGAAATTGTACAGAAAACCATAGCAATATTTAATTTTGTTTTCAGCCTATACGTTTTTATTTATTGTTTTCTGGCTTACCAAAAAATTGTTAAACATGAAAAAACGATTAAAATTTTAAATTCTACTTCTGAGAATCTGGATTTAAAATGGCTGAAAAATATTATTGTCGGTGTTGTTTTTATCACGATTTTTTGGATTCTTGATATTGTGTTTCAAATATCCGAAGGAAACAAAACCTTCGATGTCCTGACAAGTTTGATTTACTTTTTAAGTATTCTCTACATAACTTATTATTGGCAGAAACAAAAAGAAATCTTTCCCTATAGTTTAAAAGAGAAAGAAGAAATAGAAAATATTATTGTAGAAACTTCTCTGCCGGAAGGTAAACGAAAACAATTGCTGACTCCTGAAGAATTGGAAGAACAAAAAATCAGATTATTACAATTAATGGAAACCGAAAAGCCTTTTTTAGAATTTGGTTTAAGTTTGGTAAAACTGGCTGGTTTGATGAAAATTTCTACCCATATACTTTCGTACGTAATCAATAATGGATTTGATGAAAATTTCTATCAGTTTATAAACAGATACCGAATTGAAGAAGCTAAAAAATTAATGATTGATTCTGAAACGGATCGTTTAAGTTTACTCGGAATTGGATTTTCTGTAGGTTTTAATTCAAAAACGGTTTTTAATACCACATTTAAAAAAGTCACAGGACAAACTCCGTCAGAATATAAGAAACAAATAGGTACTACTTTATAAACCCGAACGACCAGCCTTTGTTTTTTAGGGATTTTTGCTGAAAATTTTAATCTTAAAGAAATGAAATCAGCAAAAAAAAGTATTGCAAAAATTGGACTAAGTTTATTCTTTACATTCGTTTCGTGCGATAAAGACAGTGATAATAATACTGAAGCTTTAACAGAAACAAAAGTAGAAGTTGGAACTCATAAATTGGCCGCTTACTCCATTATTCACAACTCAAAATATTTGGTAGTTTTTGAATCTGGACTCGGAGACGGACATTCTGTTTGGAACGAAAAAAAAATACCCATAGAATTAAGTACCCAATCAGATGTCTTAACATATGACAGAGCCGGTTATGAAAAATCTGAAAAAGATTCAAAACCAAGAAATATAAATCAATTAAGAAGTGAACTCGAAACGGTAATTAATAATTTTTCGAATGGTAGAAAAGTTATTCTTATCGGGCATTCGCTTGGCGGAATGGTTATTAGAGATTATGCTGTTAAAAATGCTTCTAAAGTTGCCGGATTATTATTTATAGATCCATCGCACGAATATTATAATCAGCCTTCGCAAGAGGAGGAGAATATGCTTTATAATCTTTATAAGGCCAATTTTGGAGAAAATTTTGGTGGAACACTAGAAGCCAGAGAAATAATAGAAGATTCTCAGTATATGGCGACACTTCCACATTTGCCAAATATTCCTGTAATTGTAATTTCGAGCTTAAAAGTCGATGCATCTACTTCTGAATCAGATAAACAAAAATGGTTTAAGGCGCATGAATTATTAAAAGAAGGAGTTCCTGATTTTATGCACATTACAACTACAAAATCAGGGCATTACATTATGAAGGATGAACCCAATTTGGTGATTGATAATTTTAATTTATTGCTGTCTAAAATAAAATAAAAATGTGCTTTGTGGAATTTGGTTTAATACAAAATCAAATTCCGCAAAAGTTTATTTATGGAGATAGGAATTCAGTAATGAAGTCAAATCAAAATAATGAATCTGCTGTGGTACATTGAGGATTGGTTTTCGAACTAAAGCTTCATTTGTTAAGTAATAATGCAGACCATCTAATGTTGCGATTCCTTCTATTTGATGAAAAGGGAGTTTTAAATTGATTCTTCGTTTGTTTCCCGATACAAAATCAGTGCTTTTGTAATCGTATAACAGGTACAGAAACGGTTTGCCAAATTTGGAATAACCACATAGTACAATTAGTTTTTTAAAGGCTACATAAGTAGCTCCGGTTACCAGGCCTTTTGTATTTAGGCTATGTTTTAGCTGTGCAACGTGACTGCCGGATTGGTTAGGCAAAACATAAATATTTGTTTTGGATGTTTTCCATTGTTTGGTAAACAAATAGATACTGTCTTTAGATACAATAAAGGCCTCGCAGTCAAAGCGAGCTGTGTTCGGTTTTTTAGGAGAGAAATCCGTTTGATCAGCATATCGAAACGAAATGTTTTCAATCGTTGGGTTTCCTTCTAAGAATGATTTTTTTTCTATTTTTAAAATGTGCAGATCCGTTCTGTTGTCGGACAGATTGTTTCCAAAATCGCCAACATACAGATAAGAACTGTCTTGCGAGATCTCTTCCCAGTCGTGATTAACGACTTGCTCCAAAACAATTTTTTTTCGAATTTTTCCCAATGAATCTAAGCCGTAGATCGTTTTGTCATGATCGTCATTGTGTGTCCAAAGTAAATTATCGAAGGCGATTAATCCCGAGGTTTCTTTGATCGAATCATTAAGGAGTTTGGAATATATAGGTTTTAACTTGATTTTTTTATAATTACAGCTTCCGTCATTGACTGTTGCATTTGGATTATAATTTTTAGAAAGCGGATCGGTACAGCCTAAAACCTGCGCATTAGCAAAAGAGATAGTGAAGCAAAAGAATAAAATAGTCTTAATCATGATCTGCAATATTAAATTTGCATAACATAAAAGTAAACTTTTAAATATAGATTTTAAATAGTGCCAAAAAATATAATTAAAATACTATTTTGCACTACTAATTTTTAACGGATTTTTAATCAGTTTTTATTTAGTCCAGAATAAGTCATAGATCCCAGATATGGAAATTTTACAGAAACTGTCGCATTATCGTTTTTCGCGCTATTTCAAGCTTTTATTTGTTTGTGTTGATGTTGTGTTGCTGAATTTAGCAACGCTGTTGTCTGCATTGACAAGATTTGGTAGCTTAGATAAACTTTTGTCAAAAGAAGAACGAACAGTTGCATTGTTGGCGATTTTAATTTGGGTAGGGTTGTTGTTTCAAAATGATTCGAACAGAAGTGTAAGGGTTGAGCCTATCGAATCGATATTGGTTAGAACAGTTAAGAAGTTAATAATTCACGCTGCCTTAATTTCAATTTTTGTGGTGTACCTCAAATACTATGAAATTTCAAGGCTCAGATTACTTTCTTTTTATTTGATTTTTTTCGGATTATTGATGATTTCCCGCTATTTATCAATGAAGCTTTTAAAGTATATCAGGGCTAAGGGCTATAATTTTAAAACATTTGTGATTGTTGGAGCCAATGAGTCTGGAGAAAGAATGCGCAAGATACTGGCAAAAGACCTGACTTACGGGTATAAGTTTTTAGGCTTTTTCGATAAGGATATAGATGCTTCAATTGTGGATTCAGCTCTTGTATTAGGCGATTTTAATGCGATTCATGAATTTGTTGTCCAAAGTAAGGTCGATGAAATGTATGTGGCACTGCACATCGATCAAATTGAAATCATAAATAGACTGACGCAGATTTGCGAGCAAAACATGGTGCGTATTAAGTTTATTCCGGATTTTCAATTGTATACAAAATCCAGTAAAGTCGAAGTTGCATTCTATGAAAATACACCTGTTTTGATGTTTCGAACTGAACCTTTGGAGTTTGCGGTAAACCGACTGGTGAAAAAAGCATTTGATATTGTTTTTTCACTTTCTGTAATCTTGCTGGTATTTCCGTGGCTGTTTCCTATAATTATGCTGATTATTAAAATTGAATCTCCGGGCCCAATATTTTTTAAGCAGGAAAGGTCAGGTCGTGATAATCGGTCGTTTATGTGTTATAAATTCAGAAGTATGTATGTCAATCGTTTGGCGCATCGAAAACAAGCCGAAAAAGGAGATAGTCGTGTAACGAAATTTGGTTCGTTTATTCGTAAAACCAGTATCGATGAGTTGCCGCAGTTTTTTAATGTTTTTTTAGGTGACATGTCAGTCGTAGGGCCAAGACCACATATGATAAATCTAGCGAAAGAATATAGCGATTTGATTAATAATTACTTAGTGCGTCAGTATGCTAAGCCTGGTATTACTGGCTGGGCACAGGTAAATGGTTACCGTGGCGAAACCAAAAAATTAGTTGATATGGAAAATAGAGTAGAATATGATATTTGGTACATCGAGAACTGGAGTCTGATGTTAGATATTAAAATCATTATAAAAACGATCATCAATATTGCAAAAGGAGAAGAAAATGCGTACTGATAAGGTTTAGAATTTAAAAAACTGATTGTTGGAAATAACTTCTTTTAGGTTAGAAATACTATTGATCTTTATTTTTTGATCAAAAGCTCTGATGTGATTCATGTGATGTGCATCGGTTCCCGTAAAATCATACATCCCTTTTTTGAGAAGTTCTTCTGCCGTTTTGTTAATTCGTTCTCCATAATACCCTACAATAGACAACAAATTTAACTGAAATAAACAGCCTGCTTTTTTTAGCTTTTCATATTCATTAAAATCTTTTCGATAATACAAATAGCGCTCCGGATGTGCCAAAACCGGAATGTATCCGGCTACCTGTAATTCAAAAAGAGTTTTGTACAGTAGGAGAGGAGCATTTTGATACGAGATTTCTACTAATACATAATTGTCTTTTAGTGTGAGAAGCTTTTCGTTTTTGAAATGATTCTCAAACCAATCGTCAATAAAATATTCTGCGGCAGCCTGAAAAGGAATCTTAATATGATTTTCTTCTAATAAAAGCTTAGTCTCCTGCTGTTTTGTTGTAATAATCGGAGCCGAATTATTCCATACATAATGATTAATGTGAGGAGTAGTGATAAATTGCGACAATCCCATTTCTCGAAAGGCATTGACAAGTTTTATTGTATCGGTTATAGTTTTTGCGCCATCGTCAATTCCGGGCAAGATATGCGAATGAATATCAACATAATGATCCGACAACAGGTCTTTTAAAAGAGGTTTTGATTTTAAAAAGGATAACATGTTGCAAAAGTATGTAAATAAGAAGAATTTGTGATGCTTTAATTTTAATGTAACGATTGTAACTCGCCATTTCATAATTATATTATATTTGAGATTCCTTAAAATCTAATGATTTATGAAAATAAAAGAAAATTTATACAACAAAAGAATTATTTCGATAGACGCTTTACGCGGAATCACAATTTTTGTTATGATTTTTGTAAATGAGCTGGCCAGTATTACCAATGTGCCGCAATGGATGAAACATATGCCGGCAGATGCTGATGCTATGACTTTTGTAGACCTGGTTTTTCCGGCTTTCTTATTTATTGTGGGAATGTCTGTTCCGTTTGCTTTTAATGCCCGATTGATCAAAGGGGACAGTGTAAAAACGATTTGGACACATACTTTAAAAAGAGCTTTGGCTCTCATAATTATAGGTGTTTTTATGGTCAATGCCGCTGAAGGTTACGATGCCGCTAAGATGATTATTTCACCGGCATTTTGGGGATTTTTAGCTTATTTAATGCCTATTCCAATTTGGAATAAATATGCTAAGGATTTTCCGTTGTGGTTAAAAAATAGCCTGCAATATGGTGGAATAGTGGTTTTAATAGCACTCTACTTTTTATATGTTCAGGATACCGGCAACATTGGAATGACGCCAAAATGGTGGGGAATTTTGGGATTAATTGGTTGGGCTTATCTTTTTACAGTGGTGTATTACTGGCTGGTTTGTGGAAAATTGGGGGCAATGATTGCTTTTTTAGTCCTATGTGTTGCAGCAAATTCGGTAAATCTGACAGAAGGATCCGTTTTGCATCAAATACAATGGTTGAGTTTTATTGCAGGACACTTAACTCATGCTTCCTTAGTTGCTGCCGGAGTAGTAATTTCGTTACTGTTTTTCGATCGAAAAATACCTGCTAAAATCAATTGGGGAGTATTAGGTTTTGTTGTTTTGTTTTTTGTAACAGGATATTTGTTGCGACCGTATTTTGGAATTTCAAAAATAAAAGGAACTCCGTCCTGGACAATGTTTTCGGCGGCAATTTGTACCGTTTTGTTCTATTTTCTGTATTGGCTTATGGAACTTAAAAAACAAACCAAATGGAGTAATTTCTTTATGCCCGCTGCTGCAAATCCGTTATTGATTTATATTCTGCCGGGTGTTATCTATTATTTCTGCAAGACTATTAATATTCATATTATTCCGGGATATTTTAGAGAAGGAGTTCCGGGGATTATCTGGTCTTTAGTTTTTTCGGTTATTATGCTTTATGTGATGAAAATCATGAATAGGTTTAAAATTCAATTGCATCTGTAAAGAGATGGAGTTTCAGGTTTCAGGTGTAGTTTGAACTTGAAACCTGAAACCTGAAACTTTTCAACATAAAAATTCAGCGTACCCTTTTAAACGAAATCGGTCCGGTTCTTTTCTTATTGTCAATAAAAGTACCTTCGAGCGTGTTGCCGTCTTCAGACAGTGTTAAAGTATGTGTGCCTTGTGTTGCCCAGCCTTCAATGGGTAATGTGACTTTTACCGTGTATACAATAGTGTTTCCGGTTCGTTTTCCTGTACCGCTTTCTACAAATTTCTGTCCTTTCCATTCCAGGTAGTGAGAGAAAATAACCTTCTCGTTTTGTTCTGATATAATTGCGACAGCATTTTGTACTCCAGGATTTATGTCTTCCCAGACGCCGTTAATATCGATTTTTTTCGATTGGCTATAGCTGTTATTTGAAAAGAATAGAACAGTAAAAAGTAAAAGACAAAGCTTTGTTTTCATATTTCTTAAAATTTAAAAAGTAACTGATTTTATTTCTAAAAAGGCTCCCGAAACCGGATGGTAGTTCACAAAGTTGAATTTGCATAAATTATTAATGTTCAAAAGTTTTCCGTTTGGAAGACCGTTCTGTCTGAAATCCGTCCATTTAATTTTGATTGTTTTGAATTTATTGGGAGAAGCTGGTAAATCAACTCTTGGGTGAGATCCGCCATGTATGCAGCCGGTTCCTTCTTTGTTCCCTTCGCGTGCCTGTAGTTTGATGAGGTGCGAGGATTTATAAGTGATGCTTACAAATTTAGAATCATCCGATAAATTGGTCGGAGGGCCATCATTTGAATTAGAATTTGTTATCAGGACATTTAGTTCAATTTCACCCGAAGGTTCTTCTTTTGCGGTGACTTTCACGATTCCTTTTTTCTCACGAACCTCATTAATCGTGTTCTGACTTTCTACAGCGGGACCTGCAATATACCAGACAGAGGTTTTGACTAAGTCTTTATCCGATCCCTTAAAGAAAGTAAAGCCAGAGAAGAGAAATCCAATGCTTAATAATAAAAGTATAAAAGGAGTCCCAATCTTGGTTTTGATTTTCATACAAAGGTTTTTTCAACTCAAAAATATGCTTTTTTGTCTTGTATTCAAATTAGATACCTATAATTTGAGGAAATGGAATCCTATTGTTGGAACCAAATTAAGATTAAATGAAGTAAACAAAATAACAGTAATCTGGTGCTGGATTTTGGGGTCAGTAAAAACGATTGGTCATTAAGGCTAGGTTTGGCTGAAAATTTCTAACTTTCCAAAAAAATCAATTCCCTTATTTTTCATGCAATTATCGGTAATTATTCTTAATTATAATGTACGTTACTTTTTGGAACAATGCGTTTTAAGTGTTCAGGATGCTATTTCGTCGCTTGATGCCGAAATCATTGTAGTGGATAATAATTCATCAGACGAGAGCTGTTTGATGATGAAAACGAAGTTCCCGGGAGTAAAACTAATTCAAAACGATACCAATTTTGGGTTTCCAAAAGGGAATAATATTGGAGTTGCAGCCGCTAGGGGAAAGTATATTTGTATCTTAAATCCAGATACCGTTGTTGCCGAAAATACGTTTAAGAAAATCGTAGCTTTCGCTGAAATGCAAGTCAATTTAGGAATTGTGGGTTGTAAACTAATCGATGGTACCGGAGCTTTTTTACCCGAAAGCAAGCGGGGAATCCCGACACCCTGGGTGGCTTTTACTAAAATCTTCGGATTGTATAAAATTTTTCCAAAATGGAAACTTTTTAATCAGTACTACGCACAGCATTTAGGTACAAACGAAAGCGGAAAAGTTGATGTTTTGGTTGGGGCTTTTATGTTGATGACGCGTGATTTGTATTTGGAATTAGAAGGTTTTGATGAAAAATGCTTCATGTATGCCGATGATATTGATTTGTCGTATAGAGCACTACAAAGAAAGAAATGTAACTATTATTATCATGAAACAACCGTTTTGCATTACAAAGGCGAAAGCACGGTAAAAGATGAAAAGTATATGAAACGTTTTCAGGAAGCTATGAGTTTTTTCTATCAGAAGCATTTTAGAAAATCATGGTTTTTTGAATTTTTTATCCAAATCGGAATCTGGTTCTTTTCATTTGTGAAAATGTTTCAAGGAAAAACAAAATCAAAACCTTTGCCGGAAAGAGTCGTTTTTTACTCTTCAAATCGAATTTTGTCTGAAAAATTACCTAAAATTTTAAAAAATAAAGTTACCTTTTTAGATTTCAAAAAAGAAAAAATGGTAAATTCGTGCCAGGTTTTTGAGGGTAAAAGAGTTGAGATTATTTTGGATAATCAATATGTTTCGTTCGAAAAATGTATCAAAATCATAGAAACTGTTAAAGATAAGAACATTACTTTTAAGATTTTCCCCAAAAACGCAAATTTTATTATTGGGAGCAATTTGCGAAATGACAGGGGGCAAATTGTAAAAATCGAGTAAAAAATTATATTAAGTGTAATTTATATTTAAAATATTCAGTAATTTCGCAATCTGAAAATCAAAATCACCTTTTAGATTAACAATATGGCAAGATTTGAATTGAAACTTCCTAAAATGGGAGAGAGTGTCGCTGAAGCAACTATTACAAACTGGTTGAAAGAAGTGGGAGACAAAATTGAAGCTGATGAAGCAGTACTTGAAATTGCAACTGATAAGGTTGACAGTGAGGTGCCAAGCGAGGTATCAGGAGTTTTGATTGAGCAATTGTTCGGTAAAGACGATTTGGTTCAGGTAGGGCAAACTATTGCAATTATTGAGACAGAAGGTGATGCGCCGGCTGTTAAGGCAGTAGAATCTGCTGCTCCGGCAGAAGTCGCTGAAATCGAAAAAACAATCGAAGTTGCGAAAGACGCTGTAACGGCGCCACAAGATTTTTCAGGATCGGATAAATTCTTTTCTCCGTTAGTAAAAAACATTGCTAAAGAAGAAGGGGTTTCTGTTGCTGAATTAGAAAGTATTGCTGGTTCAGGTAAAGACGGTCGTGTAACAAAAGAAGATATTTTAAAATATATTGAAGCTCGTAAATCGGGTGTTCAGGCTCCAAAAGCAGTTGTAGAAGCACTAAAAACGGTTCAGCCTGCGACTCCAGTTCAAAAAAGCCAGCAAGCAGTTCCGGTATCTGTAAATGGAGGTGATGAAATCATCGAAATGGACAGAATGCGTAAACTGATTTCAGGATACATGGTGGCTTCGGTACAAACTTCGGCACACGTACAATCGTTTATCGAGGTCGATGTAACGAATATTGTAAAATGGAGAGATAGAGTGAAAAGCGCTTTCGAGAAAAGAGAAGGAGAAAAGCTGACTTTTACACCAATTATGATGGAAGCAGTTGCGAAGGCTTTAAAAGATTTCCCGGGAATGAATATTTCTGTTGATGGTGATTATATCATCAAAAAGAAAAATATAAATTTAGGAATGGCAGCAGCTTTACCAAATGGAAATTTAATTGTTCCTGTGATTAAAAATGCAGATCAGTTGAATTTAGTTGGAATGGCAAAAGCAGTTAATGATTTAGGAAACCGTGCGAAAGCAGGAAAACTAAAACCGGATGATACACAAGGCGGAACTTATACGGTGACTAATGTGGGGACTTTCGGAAGTGTTTTTGGAACTCCAATTATCAATCAGCCGCAAGTTGGAATTCTGGCTTTGGGTGCTATTCGTAAAGTGCCTGCGGTTATCGAAACTCCGGAAGGTGATTTTATCGGAATCCGTCAAAAAATGTTCTTATCGCACTCTTACGATCACAGGGTAGTAGATGGTGCTTTAGGAGGAAGTTTTGTAAAAAGAGTAGCTGAATATTTAGAAGCTTTTGATGTAAACAGAGATTTTTAATTCTGTTTTAAAAATAAAATCAAACCCGGGAAATTTAAACATTTCCCGGGTTTTTTGTTTTGTAAGAAAAGGTTAAGAAAGCTAACAGAAGCTCGCTTTTAGAATCAATTTAAAAGTTAAAATCGAGCAATTACAGCCCTTTTTGTTTAAAAAAGTCAAGAATAAAAGAGGAAATTCGGCTTTAAAAATTACATTTGTAATCTTATAAAAATTAAAAATGGAACTCAAACTCAACAAACCAATTTGCTTTTTTGATCTTGAAACAACCGGAATTGATATCGGTAAAGATCGAATTGTAGAAATTTCGATATTCAAAGTTTTTCCAAACGGAAATAAAGAAAGTAAAACCTGGTTGGTGAATCCTACGATTCCAATTCCGCCACAAACAACTGCTGTTCATGGTATCACGGATGAAAAAGTGGCCAATGAGCCTACTTTTGCAGAATTGGCACCACAGGTTTATAATATGATTAAAGACAGTGATTTAGGCGGTTTTAATTCAGATCGTTTTGATATTCCGTTGTTAGCGGAAGAATTGCTGCGTGCCGGAGTTGATTTTGATATGAAGAACAAAGTTTCGGTAGATGTGCAAACAATCTTTCATAAAATGGAAGAACGTACTCTAAGTGCGGCACTAAAATTCTATTGCGGAAAAAGTCTGGAGAACGCGCATTCAGCAGAAGCAGATACAATGGCGACCTACGAGATCTTAAAGGCGCAATTGGACCGTTACCCGGAATTGGAAAATGATATGAAATCATTGTCTGAATTTACAACACGTAAAAAAATCGCTGATTTCGCCGGAATGATTGCTTTTGATAAAGATAACGAAGAGATTTTTACCTTTGGAAAGCATAAAGGAGCTAAAGTGGATAAGATTTTAGAAAGTGAGCCAGGCTATTTTAGCTGGATCCAAAATGCTGATTTTCCTTTGTATACCAAAAAAGTCTTAACGGCAATTAAATTAAGAAAGTTAAACACAAAATAAGGTTCTAAGGGGTTAAGGTTCTAAGGGGCTAAGTTTTAGCATAGTTTCTTAGAACCTTAGAGTCTTCGTAGCTTAGCAACTTATATAAAAATGAAGATTATCTGTATCGGTAGAAATTATACCAATCACATTGAGGAGTTAAAAAACGAGCGTCCGACAGAGCCGGTGGTTTTTATGAAACCGGATTCGGCAGTTTTATTGAAACAGCATCCGTTCGTAATTCCGGAATTTTCTGAAGAAATTCATCACGAAATAGAGATAATTGTTAAAATTAACAAAGTAGGAAAGTATATTGAGCCTAAGTTTGCGCACAAGTACTACGATGAGATTAGCGTGGGTATTGATTTTACCGCCAGAGATTTACAGGAAAAATTAAAAGCAAAAGGATTGCCTTGGGAAAAAGCAAAAGCTTTTGATGGCTCTGCGGTTATTGGAGAGTTTTTGCCAAAGACTGATTTTGTTTCGATGGAAAATCTTACATTTGAATTGACAAACAATTCTGAGACTGTTCAAAAAGGGAATACTGGTTTTATGCTTTGGAAAATTGACGAACTTGTTTCTTATGTGTCGCAGTTTTTCACGCTAAAAATTGGTGATATCATTTTTACAGGAACACCGGAAGGTGTTGCTGCGGTTAAACCAAACGACGTTTTAGAAGGCTTTTTAGAAGATAAAAAATTATTCAGAATACAAGTAAAATAATGGCTTTAAAATACAACCTTTCGAAAGTATATGCGCTTTCAGACAATGATCCGGAATTTGTAAACGAAATTCTTAAATTATTTGTTACTGAAGTTCCTGAGGATTTGAAACAAATCAAAGAAGGAATTAAAAAGAAGGATCATAAGTATGCCTATTCATATGCGCACAAAATAAAACCTACATTAGATTTAATGGGGTTGAATGTGGCTTTTGAAGAAATTCTGCAAGTTGAGGCCTGGACCAAAGCCGAAGGCAAGAAAAAAGAAATTATCGAAACTTTTAAAAGTATAAAAGTACAGGTGAAAGAGGCGATCAAGGAGATAAAGAAAGACTTTGATTTGTAGGTCTTTACTGTAATCTTTTTGCTTTTTTTGTTGGTGAAGAAGAAGGGAATTGCTGTGGATTAAGGTGTTTGTTTTAAGGGTCTTAGTTAGAGTTGATTTCTTTCTTGTAAAGGCATCTCACGTCTGTCTTTTTTGCGAATCTCTACAACTACATCTGTGTTTTATAATAATGACTTACGATAAGTAAGTGAAAATATTCTATAGCTATGAAAGCAACCATTATTACTATCGGGGATGAAATTTTAATAGGTCAGATAGTCGATACAAACTCAGGTTTTATTGCAAAATCACTGGATCGCATTGGTGTCGAAGTTCATGAAATGATTTCAATAAGTGATGATAAAAAGCATATTTTAGACACATTTGCTCAGTTGCAGAATAAAGTTGATGTGGTGATTGTGACTGGTGGTCTAGGGCCTACAAAAGATGATGTTACCAGAAAGACGTTCTGCGATTATTTTGATGATGAGCTGGTGATGAATCCTGAAGTTCTGGCTCATGTGACAGAATTGATCGAGGGTTTTTACAAGCGTCCAATTTCACAATTAAATAAAGATCAGGCCTTAGTTCCGTCTAAATGTACCGTTTTGCATAATAAAATGGGCACGGCTCCAGGCATGTGGATGAAGAAAGAAAATACAGTATTTGTTTCGCTTCCGGGAGTCCCATATGAAATGAAATATTTGATCGAAGAAGAGATAATTCCTAAAATAGTTCGCGAATACAAACGTCCATATATCATTCATAAAACAATTTTGACCTATGGTCAGGGCGAGAGTCTAGTTGCGGAACGTATTGAAGATTGGGAGAATAACTTGCCTGAATTTATTAAGCTGGCCTATCTGCCAAATCCGGGACGAGTACGTTTGCGTTTGTCTGCCCGTGGAACTAATAAAGAAGTGTTGGAAGCTGCAATTGAGGAGAATGTGAAATCTTTGGATGCTATAATTAATGATATTATAGTGGGCTATGAGGAAAATGAAACGATAGAATCTGTAGTCGGAAAGATTTTAACCAAACAGCATAAAACGATTTCGACGGCCGAAAGTTTTACCGGAGGGAAAATTGCTTCGCTTTTGTCGGCAATTCCGGGATCGTCTAATTATTTTAAAGGCAGTGTGGTTTCCTATGCAACAGAGGCAAAGGTCAATGTTCTCGGTGTCTCGCAGGATTTGGTTGATCGATTTTCGGTCGTAAGTGCCGAGGTTGCATCTGCTATGGCTTTGAATGTGAAAGAGATACTTAAAACCGACTATGCAATTGCCACAACCGGGAATGCCGGACCGACAAAAGGAGACTCTGATGCTGAAATTGGAGCTGTTTTTATCGCTTTGGCTACTCCGAACGGAATAATTGTCGAAGAATTTAACTTTGGCCAACCACGTGAAAAAGTGATAGATAGAGCAACTATCAAGAGTTTAGAAATATTACAGAAAGAAATTTTGAAATTTGTGCAATAATTTTTTGCTACAATGGTTTATTTTTCTTTTCTTTGCACCCTGATTTTGAATAACGATAAAAGATAAGTATAATGTCAAGAGTTTGTGACCTTACAGGTAAAAGAGCGATGGTAGGAAATAACGTTTCTCACGCTATGAACAAAACTAAGAGAAAGTTTTCTGTAAACTTAGTTAAAAAGCGTTTTTATCTTCCAGAAGAAGATAGATGGATTACTCTTAGAGTAGCAGCATCTACGATAAAAACAATTAATAAAAATGGAATCACTGCTGTTTTGAAAAAAGCACAGTCAGAAGGATTTATCAAATAATCTTTTCCTAAATAAATATATAGCAAGATGGCAAAGAAAGGTAATAGAATCCAGGTAATTTTAGAATGTACTGAGCACAAGACTTCTGGTGTTCCAGGTACTTCTAGATATATAACAACTAAGAACAAGAAAAATACTCCGGACAGATTAGAGATTAAAAAATTTAATCCAATCTTGAAACGTGTAACTGTTCATAAAGAAATTAAGTAATAATTAGAGATTTTAATACAATCTTAAGTGTTAATTATTAAGTAATACTTGAAATACTAGTAATACTGTTAATATTAAAATATTTAAAGATTTATTGAATTTCAATAACATTTAAATCATGGCAAAGAAAACCGTAGCATCGTTACAAACATCTTCTAAGAGATTATCAAAAGCCATCAAAATGGTGAAATCTCCTAAAACTGGTGCGTATACATTCGTAGAATCTATTATGGCTCCTGAAGAAGTTGATGAATTCTTGAAAAAGAAATAATAACAATCACAGTATATAGAAAAGCTACTTTCATTCGGAAGTAGCTTTTTTATTTTTTATATTTGTCTAAAATTTAAAGGAACATGACTAATTTTAGGTTTCTTTAAAAATTAAAGATTATTTGGTTTGTAAAATCATATAATCTAAAAAACTAACAACCTATAAAAATGAGTTTTTTTAAAAAATTATTCTCTACTGATAAGAAAGAGACTTTAGACAAAGGTCTTGAAAAATCAAAAACTACTTTTTTCTCAAAGTTAAGCAAAGCCGTTGCTGGAAAATCTAAAGTTGATGACGACGTTCTGGATGATCTGGAAGAAATTTTGGTAGCTTCTGATGTTGGAGTAAATACAACACTAAAAGTAATCTCCAGAATCGAAAAACGTGTTGCTGCAGATAAATATTTAGGAACAGATGAGTTGAATCAGATTCTTCGTGAAGAAATTGGTGCTTTATTGTCTGAGACTAATACAGGTGAGGCAACAGAATTTGAGATTCCAAAAGATAAAAAACCATATGTTTTAATGGTTGTTGGTGTTAATGGAGTAGGTAAGACTACTACAATTGGTAAATTAGCATATCAGTTTAAAAAAGCCGGTTATAAAGTGGTTCTGGGAGCTGCCGATACTTTTCGTGCTGCTGCTATCGATCAGTTGCAGGTTTGGGCAGATCGCGTAGATGTTCCAATCGTGAGACAGAATATGGGGAGTGATCCTGCTTCTGTTGCATTTGATACGTTGCAATCTGCGGTAGCTCAAAATGCCGATGTAGTTATTATTGATACTGCCGGACGTCTGCACAATAAGATCAATTTAATGAACGAGCTTACGAAAGTAAAACGTGTGATGCAAAAAGTAGTTGCCGATGCTCCTCATGACGTACTTTTGGTTTTAGACGGTTCTACAGGTCAGAATGCTTTTGAGCAGGCTAAACAATTCACTGCTGCTACCGAAGTAACATCGCTTGCTGTAACTAAATTAGACGGAACAGCTAAAGGTGGTGTTGTGATAGGTATCTCGGATCAGTTTCAGATTCCTGTAAAATACATTGGTGTTGGAGAGGGAATTGAGGATCTGCAGGTCTTTAATAAGTATGAATTTGTCGATAGTTTTTTTAAGTAATCTTTTTTAGATCATTCAATGAGTTTTTCTTCTTTAAAAAATATAACGCCGGTTACTTTTTATTTCGCGAGTGTTGTCTGTTTTGTTTTGGCGAATGTTTTAAAAGATAACAGTTTGTCTTTTTATTACATTTTATTGGTTTTCGGGCTCGTACTTTTCTTTGCAGGCATGCTTAAAAGAATCCGAACAAAACGTTAAAAATCTCTTTGAGATTTTATTTTTACCTGTAATATTTGAAATTTGTAAAATTGCTTTATAGGCATTTTACAAATTTTTATTTTTTTTGAATTTAATACACCTATTATGAGAAACACTTTTATGATTTTGGTTTTATCGCTTTTGTTTGTAAGCTGTAAACAGGAAATTAAACCGACGGATATTGCAAAGCTGAATGGCTACTGGGAAATTGAAAAAGTGGTTTTTGATAAAGGTGAAGAGAAAGATTATGGAATGAATGAAAATTTCGATTTTTTTAATTTCAAAGGAACCAAAGGAACGCGAACAAAGGTTATGGCGCAGCTTGATGGAACTTTTCTAACAACTGATACTTTCGAGAATGTATCAATTCGATTTAAAGGAGATCAGGTTTTTCTGGATTATAAAACAGATTACGCAAAATGGAGCGAGGAATTGATTTCACTTTCGGATGAGAATTTTGTAGTGAAAAACGATCAGAATAAGGAATATCACTATAAAAAAACAGGACCGGTAAATTTATTAGACGATGGCAAAAAGACTAAATAATCAAAGTACGATTGGGGCTGTTTTGCAACAGATCATTCAGGTTAATAAATTACAGCCCGGAATGGATCAAATTGATGTAAAAGAAGCTTGGAGGCAGCTTATGGGAAATGGTGTGAATACCTATACCAAGAATGTTGTCTTAAAAGGTAGTACATTGTATGTAGAACTCGGATCGGCAGTTTTGCGGGAAGAGTTAAGTCACGGAAAATCTAAAATCGTTAAAATGATTAATGAAGAATTAGGTCGTGAAGTTGTGAAAGAGGTGGTTTTACGTTAATTTTCTTTAAGTATTTGAAAAAGAATCATGATTATAGTGAGATCCAGATTTAAATTCCTGCCAATTTTGTTAGTTTCGATGTTAAGTATTTTTCCATTTTTGGCGATTTATTTGTTTATTATTTCTCCAAATGAAAGCGTGGTTTTTCCTTTGGTAGTTTTTGTCATTGTTGCTTATTTTTGGTTTGCTTTAGTGAGAACCAGAATTCACAAAGTAATAGTTGAAAAAAATAGTATAACAGTTAAACGTTATTATGGATTAGGTAGATCTATAGTTTATAGCTTTAGTGAATTAGATGGTTTTGTAGTTTTATTCGAAAGTGGAAAATTGGGTATTTCGGAGTCTCTTTTTGTTCTTGAAAAAGGAAAAAGAGTTGTTTGTATTTGTAGTTATTATCTAACTAATTTTAATAGTTTAAAATTAGTTTTAAAAGAAAATTTGACTGATTTAGGAGAAATAAAGGGACATGATAATATTTCTGACTTTTTAAAAAAATCATAAAAAAAACCTGTTTGTCAAACAAACAGGTTTTTTTTATGTGTTTCTGTGACTAAAAACTGCCACTGAGACTGAAAGCTTATATTAGAATTGCTCTCTACCAGCAAAGTGGAATGCACCTTCAATAGCAGCATTTTCGTCGCTATCAGAACCGTGAACTGCATTTTCTCCAATAGAAGTAGCATATGCTTTACGAATAGTTCCTTCAGCAGCTTCAGCTGGATTTGTAGCTCCAATTAAAGTTCTGAAATCTTCTACTGCATTGTCTTTTTCTAAAATTGCAGCAACAATAGGTCCGCGAGACATGAATTCAACTAATTCTCCGTAGAAAGGTCTTTCTGCGTGAACTGCGTAGAATGCTTGAGCATCAGCTACAGTTAATTGAGTTAATTTTAATGAAACGATTTTGAAACCTCCATTAGTAATCATTGCTAAGATGTTTCCGATGTGTCCGTTTTGAACAGCATCCGGCTTAATCATTGTAAAAGTTCTATTAGTTGCCATTTTATTGCTTATTTTTAATTTTGTGCAAAAGTATACTTTTTTTATGAATTGATTTTAATAAATTCATAATTAAAACTGTAGGAAATGATGTTTTGGTAAACAAAAATGAAAAGTATTAAGACAGGTAGTAATGTAAGTTCTTTTTGTAATTGTGAAAAAAAAATAGAGACACGATGTTACATGTCTCTATTGGTAAGGATTTATGTTGTTTAGTTGATGGTTTTTTAAACTTTGAAGATCAGTTTGTTTTTGTAGAAAATCCACAATATAAAAGTCCAGATTCCAACATACACTAATGCTCCGGCCAAAGAAGCGGTCATTGGATTGTTGAAAAATGGTGCGATCCCAAAATGATACAAATAATTTAAAAGATTAATTTGTTCCTCGGGATGATCCGGATTTTTAAACTCAACCATTACTAAAGCCTGAGGGATAATTTGTGAGAAGAAAAACACTATCATCGGATTTACTCCCCAAATCAAAAACAATTTGAATCCTTTTTTGTATTCGGCAATATCAATTATGTAGTACAGGAAGGCCAAACACGTTGTTCCTAATCCTGTAGTGTATAAAACATAACTGCTGGTCCAGAGTGATTTGTTGATAGGGAAAACGATGTTCCAGAGTAAACCTACAATAATTAACGCAATACCTGCAATTGCCATTTTTGCAGCTCTTTGTTTTTTTGAAATTTCACGTTGTAATACCTGACCAATTAACAAACCGATGATTCCGTTTACGATTGATGGAATGGTACTTAAGACTCCTTCAGGATCCCAGGTTATGGTTCCGCGATACATATGTCCTTCAAGTAAAACGCCATCAAGCCATGAAGCTAAGTTGGTTTCTTTGTCTAAATTAGCTGCTCCAATTCCGGGAACAGGAAGTAATGTCATTATCGCCCAATAGCCTAACAATAAAACGATGCCGGTTATGACTTGCGTTTTTTGACTTGTTTTTAAGTACAATAAAGAAACCACAAAATAAACAATAGCAATGCGTTGTAAAACTCCGGGTAATCTCACATCATGATAAGCTTCGATACCGCTGTAAGCGAGAAACAGATAAATAAACAGAATTGAAAAGGCTAAAATGTTTTTAATTCTGGAGCTGAAATTACCCATTAAAGCATAGCCAACAGCAATAGTAATGATTAATCGTCCAATAAGAAGTGGGATTCCTTCAAGACCAAAAAGCTGTATTTTGCCAAAATAATTAAAGAAAATTCCAAGACAGAGCATGCGGAGTGAACGAACCAGAATTTTGTTGAAAGTGGTATTGTCCCAGGATTTGGTTGGCATAGCGAGGGGTATCGCAACGCCCATGATGAAAATAAAAAACGGAAAAACTAAGTCGGTTGGCGTACAGCCGTGCCATTCTGAGTGTAACAAAGGGGCGTAAACATGGCCCCAGTCTCCGGGATTGTTTACAATAGTCATTAATAAAATAGTCAATCCTCTAAAGACATCTAAAGATATCAGGCGCTCTCTGGTCATAATTTTGGTAAATAGGTTAATTTTTTTTAAAGGTTACTATTTGGTTTGAGAGGCAATAATTTCAGAAGAGGCGGTTATTTATTCTGATGACTATTACTTTTTTTGTTACAATTTAAAGCGGCTGCTTTTTTGCTGTTAAGCTTTAATTTTGAGACCGTTTTGTTTTTTATATCGTGATAATGTTAAAATTATTTTCTAAAGGTTTTAAGTTTTGCACCAAAAGCGGAATCAATTCTTCGCCTTTTTCGAGATAAAATTCTGAAAAATTCGTTTGACGTTCCTGTAAACTCTGATTTGGAAATAGCTCGAATTGTAAATCAACAACACGTTGTATTTTCGAATCCAGTTTTCGTTTTTGTGCCTTCAATAATCTTTTCTCAAGATTGTCTAAACCTTTTTTTTGTTTGACTTCCTGAGCTTTTACAGCTCCGCTAAAGGATTTATCAGTTTGTTGCGCTAATTCGTAAAGATATTCAAATTGTTTGACCAACGTTTCTTTTTGAGGTGTTAAATCAATCGGAAAAGTGGATAGTTTATGCGTAACGGCATTGACTAAATCAGCGGGCTGAGTAAATAGATCTTTCCACTGAAGTCCAAGCTGGTCAGCCTTTTTTGCTTGCTTTTCGGTACTTAAAAGTACTGAATTACGAACCAATAGTATTGGGAAAGTAATGTTTACAGCATCAAAAAAAGATTTTAGTTCGAGCCAATAAGCAATTTCTCCGCCTCCGCCGATGTAGCATAAGTTAGGCAAAATAATTTCCTGATATAACGGACGCATAATTACATTTGGACTGAATTTCTCCGGATTACTTTCCAATAGTTTAAGAATTTCTTCTTTTGAAAATGAAATTTTAGTGTGGTTGACAACATATCTGTCTTTCTCCAGAATAATTCGTTCGCGCAGTTTGTCTTCAATATAAAATAAATTGATTTCGCGTGGATTTACCTGAATCGTGTAATCGTTTAATTTTTCTATTGTTTCCTGAACAGCTTTGAAAGCTGTTTGCTGTTCCAGTTCTTCTTTGATGTAAGGAATGAAAGCGCGCTTTAAATCGGCAGCATCAGCATCTAAAATCACTAAGCCATAAGTGTCAAATAAACGATTTGCCAGAAAACGTGTCGCATCGGCAAGATTTTCATGTTTTAAATAAGCTTCTTCAAAGAGCTTTTTTAAGAAACCGGCGTTTGTACTCGAGCCTAGTTCTTTGGAATATATTTCTAAAAAATCGTTTAAACCTTCTGTAGAAAGTCTTCCAACAGGTCCTGTGCTCTCTCTATTCCATCGAAATTTCTTTCCTTTAAAATTAAAATAATTAATCTCTTCAAAATCGTGATCTTCCGTTGCCATCCAGTAAACAGGAACAAAATTATGAGTAGGGTATTTTGATTTTAATTCTGTGGTCAGATTGATTGTCGAAATGATTTTATATAAAAAATACAAAGGACCGCTAAATAAGTTTAACTGGTGTCCGGTTGTAATTGTAAAAGTATTTGAGAGCGCTAAGAGCTCAATATTCTCTTTTGTTGAATTTGAAATTTGAATGTTTTGATATTGCTTTTTTAGCGTCTCGACAAGAGGTATGCGGTTTGCATGATCAAAATTGGCTTGTTTTTCACTTATTTGCTTTTCAAAATTTTCAAGCGTAGGGAAGTGATTGTATAGGGATTGTAATTCGGTTTTTTGACTTAAATAGTCTTGTATCAATTTAGAGAAATATCCTGAGTTTTGGTAGCTGATACAGTCGGTGGGCATAATTTTAGATTTACTTTTGATAGCTGTAAATTTAATCAAAATATATACTTAAAAGATTTTTTAACTAATGCTTAAGATTTGATTTTTTAGTTTTTATTTAAAATCCTGTAATTCAGTGTTTTAGTTTTATGTTGATTCAAAAAGAGTAGGAAATTTTTTGTGAAGCAATAAAATGTTTGATTTGTTATTTCTGTTAAAAATTTAAGAGTAATATAAAAGTATTGCGCTTATGTTTGAGTTTTTAATAATGAAACTATATTTTTGTAGACAAATGTTTGTTGCGTAAAAATGAATTGATTCATTTTTCGCAATACTGTTTAAAAGAAAAACGATATCAGAGCCAAATGAAAAATAACCCTAAACAAAAGAACTCTTTAAAACATGTTCTTTTTGGTTCCTTGATTGGTACCACCATTGAATTTTTTGATTTTTATATTTATGCCAACGCTGCTGTGTTGGTTTTTCCTCAATTATTTTTCCCTGGTTCAGATTCGACTACAGCGACTCTTGAATCTTTAGCTACTTTTTCAATTGCCTTTTTATCACGCCCTTTAGGTTCGGCTTTTTTTGGGCACTATGGAGATAAAATTGGACGTAAATTTACTTTAGTAGCAGCTTTATTGACGATGGGTATTTCAACAGTTGCGATTGGATTTTTGCCGGGTTATGCCAGTATTGGCGTTGCCGCTCCTTTATTATTAATGCTGTGTCGATTTGGGCAAGGCGTAGGTTTAGGTGGTGAATGGGGTGGTGCTGTTTTACTGGCGATTGAAAATGCTCCACCTGATAAACGAGCCTGGTACGGGATGTTTCCGCAATTAGGTGCTCCCATTGGATTGTTGCTTTCGGGAGGAACTTTCTTAATTTTGACGGATACTATGACCAGCGAAAATTTTATGGATTACGGCTGGAGAATTCCGTTTATAGCAAGTTCGCTTTTAGTTGTTGTTGGATTTTATATTCGAACAAAAATTACAGAAACTCCTTCATTTGAAAATGCTAAAAAAGAACAGGAAGAAGTTAAAGTTCCTTTTTTGACTTTGATTAAATCGTATCGAAATCAATTAATTTTTGGAACATTGGCGGCTGTTACCACTTTTTTGGTTTTTTATCTGATGACTGTTTTTACCTTAAGCTGGATTACTTCAGATTTAGGGATTACCAAAAGAGATGCGTTATTGGTTCAGTTATTCTCTGTTTTGTTTTTTGCATTTCTTATTCCGGTTTCGGCAGTAGTGGCAGATAAGATTGGGCGACGTAAAATACTAATTATCGCTACGATTGCTATTGCAATTTTCGGATTTTCGTTTTCATATTTTCTGAGCGCTGCAAATATGGTTTTAATTACCACATTTGCCTGTATCGGAATGGCTCTAATGGGGTTTACTTATGGACCTTTGGGAACTTTTCTTTCGGAATTGTTTCCAACAAATGTTCGTTATTCGGGAGCATCTTTAACATTTAATCTGGCCGGAATTTTAGGAGCTGCATTTGCGCCAATGATTGCCATTTGGCTGGCCAGTACTTATGGTTTAAGTTATGTAGGATTTTATCTGACCGGAGCTGCGTTGATTTCGTTGGTTTCCTTTTTGATGGTTTCTAAGAAAGTGCATCAGTTTTAAGATTCAATTAAAATATAAAATTCTCTAAAGTGGCTATGATTTAAAATTATAGCCACTTTTTTTGCTAATTAGAAAAGTATTTAGATATTTGTCTAAATATATAAATAATGAATGATATTTTTAAAGCCCTTAACGATGCAACGCGAAGAGAAATTCTGGAGCTTCTAAAACATAAGGATTTGTCTGCCGGAGAAATTGCTGATGCTTTTAATATATCAAAACCCAGTATTTCGCATCATTTAGATATTTTAAAACGTGCCGATTTAATTACTTCTGAAAAAACAGGGCAATTTATCATCTATTCCATCAATACCACCATTATGGAAGATGTTTTGCAATGGATATTAACTTTTAAAAAATAAAAAATGAATTTAGAATTGAAAAAAGAGCTTCCAATTATTGGAATTGTAATGATTCCGTACGTATACTTAGCATTTATTTGGAACAGCCTTCCGGAAAGAGTTCCGATTCACTGGAACATGAATGGTCAAATTGACCGATGGGGCAGTAAACCTTTTTTGATTGTGTTAGTTTTTCTATTACCGGTTCTGACTTATGCGATAATGTCTTCAGCTGCACTACTTGATCCTAAAAAAAGACTTTCTTTAATGGGAAAGAAGTTTTATCAATTAAAGTTTTTTATGGTTCTGTTTATGTCTTTACTGGCTTTATTTCTTTTACATGTGACAAAAAATCAGTCTGTTTCAAACCCAAATTTGATTTATGTTTTGGCGGGAATTTTAATTATGGTTTTGGGAAACTATTTTAAAGTTATTCAGCCCAATTATTTTATTGGAATTCGCACACCATGGACCCTCGAGAGTCAGGAGGTTTGGAAGGCTACACATGCATTTGCAGGTAAACTTTGGTTTGTGGGTGGGATTATCATCATTTTCGGAGGATTGATTTTTTCAGGTTTTGTTTTCTCAAAGGCCTTTGTCACAATTGGGATTGTTTTAGCCTTCGTGCCGGTCGCGTATTCTTTTATCAAATTCAAACAATTGGAGAAAAAACAAGGGAAATTATAATTCTTAATCATCAACAATACAATCTCATTTATCTCAATAAAAATGATAAAAACAATACTTATTCTAATAGCAGCTTTAACTTCTTATATAATGACTGGACAAGAAGTTTCAGGTCAATGGAACGGATTTTTAAAAATACAGGGAACTCAACTTCGGGTTGTTTTTCATATTGCTAAAACAGAAACGGGATATATTTCTACAATGGATAGCCCGGATCAGGGAGCAATAGGAATTCCTGTTACAAAAACCTCTTTTGAGAATGCTGTTTTGAAATTAGAAATTGCGGCTATAAGAGGTTCTTATGAAGGAATTTTGAATAGTAATAATGTTATTGTGGGAAAGCTTACACAAGCAGGGCAATCAATTGACATTAACTTATCTAAAGAAACAACTCAGAAAGAAGTGTCTACGAGACCTCAGGAGCCTGTAAAACCATATCCATATTATACCGAAGAGGTGAAATTTAAAAATAAAGCAGCCAATGTAACTCTGGCAGGAACATTATCTCTGCCTAAAAAGGAAGGAAATTTTCCGGCAGTAATTCTAATTACAGGAAGTGGACCACAAAATAGAGATGTAGAAGGCTTAGGGCACAAAACATTCTTGGTATTATCGGATTATTTGACTAAAAAAGGAATTGCTGTTTTGCGTTTTGATGATCGTGGTGTTGGTGAATCTACCGGAGATTTTTCGAGTGCAATAACATTTGATTTTGCAAAAGATGTTCAGGCGGGAGTGGAGTATTTAAAGACAAGAAAAGAAATTAATAAAAGTAAAATTGGTTTGATAGGGCATAGTGAAGGCGGAATAATAGCTCCGATCGTTGCCGGAAACTCAAAAGATATTGATTTTATTATTTTATTAGCCGGTCCCGGACTTAACGGAGACAAGTTACTTTTACTGCAAAAAGAATTAATTGAGCGACAAAGCGGAATGCCTGAAGAACAAATTAAAAAAGGCCAGGAGATTTTTAGAGGTGCGTATGATATTTTATTAGCTTCTTCTGCTTTTGATGATACTATTAAAAATAAAATTACGAGTTATTTCAAATCAAAATATCCAGGTTCCGAAAATGAGGCTATGGCGAAATACTGTGCCGATTTTATAAATAATATTTGGTTTTATAATTTTATAAAGATGGATCCGGCTTCTTTTTTAGAAAAAGTAAAATGTCCAGTTTTAGCCCTTAATGGAGGCAAAGATTTACAGGTTCCGGCCGAAGTAAATTTAGAAGCTATAAAAAACAATTTAACAAAAGCAGGGAATAAAAAAGTGACTACTAAAATTTTGCCTGATATGAATCATTTGTTTCAGGAATGTAAAACCGGTTCGCCAAATGAATATGAGAAAATAGAACAAACATTTTCTCCCATTGCGTTAGACGAAATTTCTAGTTGGATTTTGTCGCAGGTAAAATAATGAGTCGTCCTAAAATAGGTTGACAAGTTTTACAATATTAATTAAAACCAGTAAAGTTCTCTTTGCTGGTTTTTTGATATACAAAATTAGGTGTTTTCATTTTCAAGCTTAAATGTGGTCTTTTTTGATCATAACATTCTACAGATTCTTTAATTAATTTACTTAACTCTACTGCTGATTTACATTTATAGATTAAAAATTCATTCTTTAAAATCCCATTGATTCTTTCTGCTAAAGCATTCTGATAACAGTCATATCCATCGGTCATTGATGGCTCAATATTATTCTTTTTTAATTCATTTTGATAAACTTGGGAACAATACTGAAGCCCTCTGTCTGAATGATGTATTAGCGCAAGTTTATTTTTTCTATTCTTAACCGCCATCTTCAAGGCTTTAACAACATTCTCCGCACTCATATCGTCACTTAAATGATATCCGACAATCTTCCTGCTAAAAACGTCTGTAACCAATGAGAGATAATGAGTTCTTTCATAAGATTTCACGTAAGTTATATCGCTAACAAAAACCTGTTCAGGCCTATATATATCAATATCTTTGAGAAGATTAGGATATTTATGAAGCCAGTGTTTAGAAAAAGTCGTTTTAATATAACTTTTTGCAGGCTTTATAAGCAACTGTTCTCTTTTTTGATACTTGAAAAATGCATCTCTTCCGATTTTGATTCCATTTTCAGCAAAACAATCCTCCAATAAAAAATAAAGTTTTCTTGTGCCTAATCTAGGCATTATTCTTCTTTGTTTTTCAACCAGTTCCCTAACTTTGAGCAATTGTTCTTCACGTATTAACAAGCGCGATTCATGCTGATAAATTGATTGTCGGCTTATCCCAAATAATCTACAGGCATAGGACATGCTTATTCCTTTTTCCTGCTGGATGCTTCTGATGGTTTGGGAGAAAACTTTTTTCTGATTTGAGTTCCATATTGACTGTCAGAAATATCAATCATAGTATTAAGAACCATGTTTTTCAGTTTTTCATCTGCCAGTTCTTTTTCTAATCTTTTGATAATCTGTGCCGGAGTTTCTTTTGATTTTGACATAAAAAGAAGATTAGGTTTACTCCAGTCTAAGTTACCAAATTTTCGCAACCAAACCAAAACAGTACTTCTTCCTTGTATGCCGTATTTCTTTTGTGCCTGCTTATAAGTAAGTTCGCCTTTTTCTACCTGAGAAATAACGGATAATTTAAAGCCTATGTTGTAATCTCTCTGACTGCGTCGCTCTTTTTTAAATTCTGGATTATTCATAAATAAGTCAATTTTATGTCAACTTATTTCAGGACGAGACATAATTATAATATAGAAAAGCCCTTTCACTGAAGGGCTTTTCTATTTATCGTTTCAGACTAAAATGTCCTCTGACTTCTTTTCCATTTATTCTTGTAACAGTGAACCAATAATCTGAAGACGGTTCCTGTTGTCCAAGATAAGTCCCATCCCAGGGAGTGTCAGGGTGTAATTCTTTGATAAATTTTCCGTAGCGGTCAAAAATTCTAATTCCGGTATTTGGAGCTAAATAGATAAAATCAATAGTCCATGTATCATTATAACCATCATTATTTGGGGTAAAGAATTTAGGATAAGGAAGTTCATCTACAAAATAGATACATTCTCCTATTGTCGCTCCAAGAATATTGATTGTAACAGGGATTTTGTCACTCTCGCAACCGCCAAAAGCCTGAGAAGCATAATACGTGATTCCGTCTACAAGTTCAGTTATTTCAGATAACCCTATAGTAGATGAAGCAGTTTCGTACCACTTAATACTTTGCCCTGTTATTTTAATATTTCTAATTCTTGCATTTTTTTGAATACAGAATTGTTGAGGAGAATCGGCATTAGGTATAGGTGTATTTTGAACTTTTACTGGTACAGGAAATCTTAGACTTTCGCAATTGTTTAATGTTTGTGTAGCGTAATAAGTTTTGTTTTCTAATAAAGTTGTTTCCGGTAAAGTGTTTCCGTTTGCCGGTGCATCATACCATTTTATATTTTGTCCTGTGATCGTAATTGAATTTAATGTGGCATTTTGTTCAATACAGAATATTTGGGGACTGGATAGGGTTGGATTTTGAGTGAAATTTGTAAAGGGAATTATGGTAACCGTGGTTGCATTTGAAGTACAGCCCTTATCATTTTTTACCTTAATAAAATAAGTTTCGGGAGCGAGATTTGATTTCATTGCAGTTGTAGTCCAGCTAACACCATTATCGAAGCTATATTCAGATGCAGCGTCGGTAATTGTAATAGTACCATTAGGATTATTGCAATCGGGCTGGATAGTTGTAAATGCAGGATCGTTTGGATAATCTGTTGGACGGTTAATGGTTGCAGATATTGGAGCAGACTCACAGCCGGCACTATTTTTAACACGAACCATATAGGTTCCGTCGATTAGATCTCCTGAATTTGGATTGGCTGAATAATTTTGACCATTGTCAAAACTATATTGATCAGCAGTGTTTGTAATTAAAATTGAGCCCAATGGATTGCTGCAAGTGGTAGGTTGAGTAATAGTAAAAATTGGAGTTGCGGGAGCATTTGGACCTGCATTGATGGTTGCTTTATACGAAGTAGATTCGCAGCCATTTGTGTATTTTATTCGAATAAAATAACTTGCGGGAGATAAACTGGCAGTATTGCTGGTGTTCCAGGTAAGGCCATCATCAAAGCTATACAGATTTGCAACCGTTGAAACCATAATAGTACCTGTAGGATTACAGCCAATTGGGTTTGTGACTACAACTTGTGGTGCAGCAGGAATTGCAGGCGCATCTTGTATGGTAATGGTAGCGGCAAGAGAAATACAGCCTGAATTATATTTAACAATCAAATTATAGGTTCCTGCAGACAGATTAGATTTTGTATTGGAGGTCCCAAACGTAATTCCGTTATCAAAACTATAAAAATCGGCTACGGTATTAATTGAAATCGATCCTGTAAAATTGGTGCAAGTAGGTTGAACTGCTGTAAAAGCAGGAGCAGTAAGCGGCAATAATGGTGAGATCGTGACCGGAGCAGCATCTGAAATACAACCTGCTGAATTTTTAATTTTAATGAAATAAATACCCGGAGTAAGATCTGTTTTTGTATTAGAAAAAACATAGGTTAATCCGTTGTCAAAGCTATAAGTAGCGGCATTTGTTGTAATGGTAATAGAGCCTTTTGATGAGCTGCAGTTTGGCTGTGTAGTAGTAAATACAGGAGCAGCAATTGCAGGCCCGGCACTCAAATTAACAACAGCGGTCGATGATTCGCAGCTATATGAATTTGTTTTGATTTTAATAATATAGGTGCCAGCTCCCACATTTATTTTCGTAGGACTTGTTGTCCAACTGTTTCCATCATTGAAACTATAACTTAGAGCAGGTGTAGTTATGGTGATACTGCCATCAGTAGCATCGCAGGAAGAAGGTTGAACTTTGGTTACAACAGGTGCCGCAGGAATTGCAGGAGGTGTATTTATATAGATATAACTGCCGGAAGAGGTACAGCCCAGAGTGTTTTTTATTAATACATTGTAGGAGCCGCTTGCTAAATTTTTCTGTACAGGATTTGTAGTCCAGGTTATTCCTCCATCAAAGCTATATTGGTCTGCAGTAGTATTTACTATTATAGTTCCTGTAGTAGTACTACAGGTGGGTTGAATAGCGGATGCATTTGGTGAGGATAGATAATATTTGTTTATGTAGACATATTGTGAATTTGATTTACAGCCTTTTGCATTTTTAACAAGAATATTATACGACGAACTTGCAGGATTTAATAAAATTGGATTTGTAGTCCAAGTGTTGCCTCCATCAAAACTATAATTATCAGCAGGAGTTGTAACGGTAATGCTTCCTCCATTTCCGCAGCTTGGTTGTACTACTTTTATATTGGGATTAGGAAGATAATAAGGATTAATACTTATTGATAAACCATAAGATTTACAACCCGCTGTATTTTTTATCATGATGTTGTAATAACCAGAAGAAAGTCCTGAAAGAACTGGGTTAGTTGTCCAGGTGTTACCATTATCAAAACTATAAGAACTTGCAACTGTTGCAATAGTAATACTTCCATCAATGCCGCACGTTGGCTGAATTAATGTAAAATCTGGATTGGGTAAATAATATTGCTGCAGGCTGGCATATACACCGTAAGGGGAAGATGTACATCCGATAGCATTTTTTACTAATAAATAATAAGTGTTTGGACTTAGATTAGTAAATACAGGACTAGTACTCCAGTTTCTCCCCGCATCTATACTGTATTGTGCTTCAGTTGAAGTAAAGGTTATGCTTCCTCCAACTCCACAAGTAGACTGTGTTGTTTTAAAGGTGGGAGCCGGGAGATAAAACTCTTGAAGCGATATCGCGTTTGAGTTAGAAATACAACCTAGGGCATTTTTAATTGTTGGGTAATAATACCCTGCTGGAAGGTCTGAAAAAACAGGATTTGTCCCCCAATTTACCCCGTCAATACTATAAAAGCTGGCAGTCGTATTAATTTTAATACTGCCCTTAGTACCGCATCCTGGCTGCGCGATGGTTAAATTAGGTTGTCCCAGCTTAGAGGCATCCAAATAAATGTAAATGGAATTGGATGTACAGTTATTCTTTTTTATAATTAAATTGTAAGACCCCTGGCTTAAATTGTTAAAAATATTATTTGTACTCCAGTTTGCACCACCATCGATACTATAGTAATCCGCAGTGGTGTTGAATGTAATATTACCAATATTTCCACAACTTGGATTCGTAACGATAATATCCGGATCAGGAAGTTTTGGGTTGTTAATCGAAACACCTACGGAGTTAGAAACACACCCTAAACTGTTTTTTATTGTAATGTTGTAAAACTTATAAGAATTAAGATTTGATAAGGAAGAAGAAGTTCCCCAGGTATACCCTCCATCAAAACTATAGAAACTGGCAGCTGTATTTATTGTAATGCTGCCCGACGAGGTGCAAGTAGGTTGAACAACAGTATAATCAGGTAGGTCTATATTGGGATTATTTAAATAAACGCCGGTTGAATATGAGGTACATCCAAGATTATTTTTTGTAATTACAGTATAACTACCCGGAGGTAATGACTTAGAATTAAGTGTTGTCCAGGTTACGCCATTGTCAAAACTATAAAAATCGGATAATGAGTTTACAGTAATTTTTCCGTTTACACCACAAGTTGGGTGTTCTATGGAAATAATTGGTGAACTTAGATAAGGCTGATTTAAAGAAACATAACCAGCAGAGCTGATACATCCCGCACTGTTTTTTATTTTTATTTGATAGTTTCCAAAAGGTAAAATTTTAACATTATTACTAGTCCAGGTTACTCCATTATCAAAACTGTACGAATCTGCTGGTGTAGTAATAGTAATACTACCGTCTACTCCGCAAGTAGGTTGTTCAGTTGTATATTGAGGATAGGAATCTTTAAAATCATTTAAATAAGCATAAGTGTAATTGGAAGTACAGCCTAAGGCATTTTTAATTCCTAAAGAATAGCTTCCCGCATTTAAATTACTCATTGTATTATTGGTAACCCATGTACTTCCTCCATCGAAAGTGTAAAAATCAGAAAGAGTATTGATGGTAATGCTTCCTTTTGTACTACAAGCGGGTAATACGATTGTATAAGTCGGAGTTTCGAGCGTATTACTACTGATAAGTACATTGTTTGCCGACGAAATACAACCTTGTAAATCTTTGGTCCGAATTTTATAATTTGCCGGTGAAAGATTGTTAGCAGTAGAATTATTTACCCAAGTTACACCATCGTCAAAGCTATAGTATGCAGCAGGAGTTGTAATGGTAATACTTCCTTTATCTCCACAAAATAAAGGATTGATATAAGTGTAATTTGGATACAGAGTAGAAGCAGCTGTAATAATTACACTTTGAGAATAGGAAGTACATCCATTTACGGTCTTTATTTTTACTAAATAGGTTCCGGGATATAAATTACTCTTCGTATTGCTTGCGCCCCAGGTTACGCCATCATCAAAACTATATTGTGATGCTGTCGAAGTTACCTTTATTGTTCCTGTAGTAGAAAAACAAGAGGGTTGCGTAATCTGTAAAGTAGGAGAAACGGCGGTTTGACTTGGTTCTATAGTAACATTGGCATTGCTGGAGCATCCAAAAGAATCTGTAACAGTAACAGAGTAATTTCCTAACGAAGTTACTGTAATGCTTTGTGTAGTTTCACCAGTATTCCATAAATACGAAGCCCCAGGAGAAGCAGTTAATACAGTGCTTCCAGAGCAAACATTTAAGATACCTGTAATATTTGCTGTGGGATTTCTTATCTCTAAATTGGCAGAAATTATTTTGTAGCAAGTGGCATCCTTGCTCACTCTAACAAAAATAGAAGCACTTGAACTTGGATAACTTGTAAAATTGGTAATGGCATTCAAATTGGACTCTGCCTCATTGTAATTTTTGAAATAACTAAAATTTAAACCCACCGTAGAAGGAACTATTAAAGAATTCAATGTAGATAAATCAAAATTTTCACTTCCATCACGGTTTGCGTCACATTGAGATATTTTGGCAGTCGCAACATTAATGTTACAACTTGAAGAACAATTTAAAAAAGAAATATCCCAGCCAGGATTTGCATCAGGATCTATAGCAGAATCAAATGTGGTTCCTGAGCAAGAAGTTCCGGAAATATCATAATCTATTTGTACACCTACATTATAATTAGCATTTGTAATATTTGGAAGATCATTACTTTTTAATGTGAAACAAAATGTTTTATTTGTTGTATCAAGGCTTGAAGTAGTTGATGTGTTATAAACTGACACATTGTTGCTGTTGTAAACATTTAAAGTGATCTTTTTTACTGAGGCAGAAATTCCTCCGGAATTAGGAATAGTATAATTACCGCATACTGAAATTGGTAAATTTGGGCAAACTTTATTCAAAGGATCAAGTTCTATAGAGCCTTGTAAGTTTTCGGTGGATTGTAAGATACAAACATCATCAAGATACATATATCCGAAATGTCCTCCCAATCCACATCTTGAAGCCATAAACTCAACGGTAAATTCTTCGTAATTAGGAATTGATGAGATGTCCAGTACTCCTGATTGCCAATTGGGCGTGTATAAAGTAACATAACCGTAACTTTGACTTGGAACCTTACTGAAAATGCAATTTTTTTCATCTCCCACCAGACAAAATTCACTTACAACAGTCTTATTTTTATCTAAAATTCGAGCTTTTACAAAAGCCTGATTATCAGTATGGCTATTGTCGTACACACTTTGTAATACCGCTTTGTAGTTAAATTTAAGATAATTTTCATTGTTTGTTTTAAACCTTTTACCTTGAACAATAGAACCATAGGTAGAGGAGTTCTCATGATTAATTTTAAGAGTATATTGATCAAATGCTTTAATGTCTCCTATATAGGGGTCAACCAAATTGGCAGAAACACTGGTCGCCATAATGTTCATGTTATTAGGATTATAGCGATTGATGTATGAATCGGCAGTATTGGTAATCGATCGGCATTGCGTTGGACCGGGAGGATCACCTATTGTATAAAGAAAATTCTTAAGATAACTGCTTCCGTTTATAGTTTCATATTGCTCAAAACCTCCATTTGTACATATCTCTACTCCCTGAAGAGTAGCGACTGTTTTTGAAGTCAAATTTCCCTCTTTCGAATTCAAAATTACTTTTTTTAAATTTAGGACTTCAGCTTCCCTCTTTGCCTCCCTAATTTTCAAAAATTGTTTTTGCTCTTCTAAATTTTGAATGAGATGACCATGTTTATTTTCTAATAAAATACTATTAGACGAATTCGGATTAATTTCTTGTGCTAAAACACAAGAATATTTGATAAAAACAATAAATAGGAGTAAAGTTCTTAGCTTCATTTAAAGAAAGTTTGTAGGCAAATATAGCCAAAAAATGATGCTGTAAATCATGAATTACAAATGTTTACAAGTTTTATTTCAATAAATAAAAACTTAAATATTTGATCACGTTAACCAAATAATTAGATTTATTTCTTTTGTCAAATGATTATAAATATCCCGTATTTTTGCAAAAAAAAATAAATTCCTTTTGAAAACAAAACTTTTTGTAATTACGCCACCTTTTACGCAGCTGAATACACCGTATCCGGCAACAGCGTATATAAAAGGTTTTTTGAATACCAAAAATATAGAATCGGTTCAGGCTGATTTAGGTATCGATGTGATTCTGGAATTGTTTTCGAAGAAGGGTTTAATTGATTTGTTTGATTTTTCAAATTTCAGGTTTCAGGTTTCAGGTTCTGAAGTTTCCGATAATTCAAAACGTATTTTTGCTTTGCAGGACGAATACATCAAAACAATTGATGCTGTAATTCAGTTTTTGCAAGGGAAAAATCCAACTTTGGCCTTACAGATTTGTCAGGAAGATTTTTTACCCGAAGCTTCTCGTTTTGCACAACTGGAAGAACTCGATTGGGCTTTCGGAACAATGGGAACGCAGGATAAAGCCAAACATTTGGCTACTTTATATCTCGAGGATATTTCTGATTTTATTGTAGAATGTGTCGATGAAAATTTTGGTTTTAGCCGATATGCCGAACGTTTAGGCCGAAGCGCCAATTCGTTTGATGAATTGTACGAAGCTTTACAGCAGGAACCAACCTACATTGATTCTATTTTAATTTCCATTTTAAAAGAAAAAATGGAAGCGGTAAAGCCCACTTTTTTTCTAATATCTGTTCCTTTTCCAGGTAATTTGTACAGTGCTTTTCGCTGTGCCCAATGGATAAAGCAACATCATCCCGAAGTTAAAATTTCGATGGGTGGAGGTTTTCCGAATACCGAATTGCGTTCGCTCTCTGATGCCCGTGTTTTCGAATTCTTTGATTTTATCACTTTAGATGATGGTGAAGTTCCAATTGAAGAATTAATATTCAATTTAGAAAATCCAAATTCCAATTCATATAAAAGAACTTTTCTACTGGAAAATGGAGCAGTAGTCTACAAAAACAACTCGTTAAAACACGATTATAAACAAGCCTACGTAGGTACTCCGGATTATTCGGATTTGCCTTTGGATAAGTACATTTCGGTAATCGAAATCGTAAATCCAATGCACAGAATGTGGAGTGACGGCCGTTGGAATAAACTTACCATGGCGCACGGCTGTTATTGGGGAAAATGTACTTTTTGCGATATTTCACTTGATTATATAAAGGTTTATGAACCGGTTGCAGCCAATTTGCTGTGTGATCGTATGGAAGATTTGATGCTGCAGACCGGACAAAATGGTTTTCATTTTGTCGATGAAGCTGCTCCTCCGGCTTTGATGCGTGCTTTGGCGTTAGAAATTTTACGCCGAAAATTGGCGGTAACCTGGTGGACTAATATTCGATTCGAGAAAAGTTTTTCTAAAGATTTATGCCTGCTGTTGAAAGCTTCAGGATGTATTGCTGTTTCCGGTGGTCTGGAAGTGGCCTCTGATCGATTGCTTAAATTGATTGATAAAGGAGTTACGGTAGAGCAGGTTGCAAAAGTGACTCGAAATTTTACCGAAGCCGGAATTATGGTTCATGCCTACTTGATGTACGGATATCCAACGCAAACAGTTCAGGAAACGGTGGATAGTCTCGAAATGGTACGCCAGTTGTTTGAGGCAGGAATTTTACAGTCGGGATTTTGGCATCAATTTGCCATGACAGCCCACAGTCCGGTTGGATTGTATCCGGAAAAATTTGGTGTTATTAAAGTGACCGAAGCAATAGGAACTTTTGCTAATAATGATATTGATTATACCGATTCTACAGGAATCAATCACGATAAATTTAGTTTTGGATTAAAGAAATCACTTTTTAATTTCATGCATGGCATCTGCTTTGATTATGAATTGCAGGATTGGTTTGATTTTAAAATTCCGAAGACAAAAATTGATCCCGATTTTATTTTCAATGCACTTGAAGAAGGAAACGATTTCAATACAAAACCCAATGCAAAAGTAGTTTGGTTAGGCGGAAAACCTTTTGTGGAGGCTTTTACAAAATCTAAAAAAGGAAGAACCTGGGAAATGATGGCTTTTACTTTTCATGATAAAAAAGAAAGTTTCAACATTCAGACGAATAAAGAAGAAGGCGAGTGGCTGGTTGAAATTTTAAGTAAAATTGCCATTTCAAACAGCAAAAATTACACTTTTCAGGAAGTGAAAAATGATTATGAGATAAATTTAGATGATTTTGAATTGTTTTGGTATTCTAAACCGGTTAATACTTTACGGGAGTTTGGATTATTGGTGTTGTAATTCGAAAAAAATCATTAATATTCGACACTCGTTCCGTCATTTGGAATCGAAACTTTGTCCAGAAGATTATTGTCAGAAAGAGCTTGCTTTAACTCTGTTCTTGTTGTAGGGCAATGATTTAAAGCCTCTAAATGATTGGCGAAAACTTTTCCGGGTGCAAGTGCAGCAAATTTCAGAATGTCATTCATTCGCATCAATAGGGGCTGACCAATATCTAACCTTGCAGTTCCGCAAGCTACAATCGAAATATCGGGTTTAAACTCAATCAGTACTTTTTGTACATGTTCTGTAAAAATGGTATCAGAGCTAATGTAAACCGATTTTTGATCGGGTAATTCGATATGAAAACCCATTACATTTCCCATTAATTTTGCAATAAAACCATAACCGTGAATGGCTGGGATTCCTGTGATTTTGCCTCCAAAAAATGGCTGAGGCTCCCAATAGTTTAAGGTTTGTATGATGTTTAATCCTCTTTTTGATAAAGTATCTTCATCTTTACTGCTGCAAACAACAGGAATACTTTTTCGTCTTAAGAAAATCTCGCCTGCCTTGTCGATATGATCGGGGTGCAAATGCGTAATCAGACAAATTGTTACTTTGCTTAAAATATCTCTGCTGTTTTTAGGCAAGGCAACTAATGGGTTTCTTTTAGGTTTATAACGAAAAATGGTGAAGGGCTGGATCGTTTTTCTTTTCCCTAACATCGGATCGACCAATATGACATCGGTTTCAGTTTCTATAACTAAAGTGGCGTTGCGTAAATGATGTAATTTCATATCGGGGAAAAATTATAGATACTAAAATACAAAAAATATAAAAGAATTAAAAGGGATAAATTACATGGTAAACCGAAATCCAATTCCGTGTAAGTTTTCAATAGTGATGTCTTTTTCGTTGATTAAAATCTTACGAAGACGTGAAATAAAAACGTCCAGACTGCGTCCCATAAAATAATCATCAGTGCCCCAAAGCGAGGTAAGAATCTGTTCTCTTTTTAAAACAGAATTTTTGTTGTCCAAAAATAATTTCAATAATTCAGCTTCACGTTGCGTAAGGCTAATTTTTTCACTTTCATTGAAAAGAACAAAGTTGCTGGTGTCAAATTGATATTTTCCAATTTCATAGACTAGTTTTTCAACGGGGATATTTTTCTGCGAACGTTTTAGGAAAATTTCAATTTTTAAAAGCAATTCCTCAATGCTAAAAGGCTTTACAAGATAATCATCGGCGCCTAAACGCAATCCTTTTATGCGATCCTCTTTTAATGTTTTGGCAGAGAGAAAGATAATCGGAATATCGCTGTTGCTTTTTCTGATTTCAGTAGCGAGCTCGAAACCATCCATTTTAGGCATCATGATGTCAAGGATACAAATGTCAAAATTCTCTTTTTTAAAGTTTTGTAAACCCGTTATTCCATCACTGCAATGATGTACGTCATAGTTATTTTGTTCCAGATTGTCTTTGGTCAGGAATGCGAGGGTCTCATCGTCTTCGGTATAAAGTATTTTGAATTGTTTCATTTTTTATAGGGAATTGATAAAGTTATAGTGATGCCTTTTTCCGAATTGTTTTCGGCTTTTATTTTCCAGTTATGCAAGTTGCAAATTTCTTTTACATAATACAAGCCAAGTCCAAAGCCATTTACCTCATTGCTTTTTTCGTTTGGAGCGCGATAGAATTTATCAAAGATAAAGGAAATGTTCTTAGGAGAAACTCCAATTCCGTTGTCTTTAAAAGTTAGCTTTAAAACAGAATTTTCGACCGCGATTCCAATTATGACCAGAGACTTTTCAGAACAATATTTAACCGCATTATCGAGTAAATTATAGACTAAATTGGAGAAGTGAAAAACATCAGTTTCTATTTTATACTCATTGGAGAGTGTTTCAATTTTGATGTTTGCTTCAGGATATTTTAAAAGAATGTTCTGGATGATTTCTTCAATAATCGGAACAAGTGAAACCGTTTCTTTCTGTAATTCCAGAGGAGCATAATCTGACTTGGCAACATTCAGAATTTTCTCAATATGACCGTTCAGTTTGTGGCTTTGATTGATAATAATGTCAGTATAGGTATAGAGTTTTTTATCGTCTTTAATTGGTTTTTGCTCAATTAAATATTTCGAGGCAATTAGAATAGAGGATAAGGGTGTTTTAAATTCATGGGTCATGTTGTTGATGAAATCACGCTGCAGTTCCGAGTACTTTTTGTGCTGCAAAAGCGTAAAAATAGAATACACATAAATCAGTAAAATAAGAATCAAAGCAATCGAAAGTATGAACCAAAATCGCATCGAACTAAACAAATAGGTCGTTTCATTTGGAAAACGTATGGCAAAATAATAAACCAAATTTTTATGTTTTGGAAAATAAACCGATTGCTTTACTTTAGTTTTTTCAGATAAAGAAATATAATTTCCATACACCATTTCGTCGCTTTGGCAATTGTACATGGCATACTCAAAGTCGGTGGTGATATTCATTTTTTTGAATTCGTTTTTCAGATAAAATTCTAAAATATCGGGTTCAAAATCATTGTCAATATTTACGATATAATAGTCGTTGGCAATTTTTTGAACGGGGCTTTGTGCAGGCAGCTCATGATTGGTTCCTTCGTATAATTTTTTGGCTACTTCGAGTAAAGCGATATGTGCTTTTTGATTGAGTTTTTTTTGCTCTAAAGTAAAAGCCTCTTTAGTCCAAAGTAATTGTGCCACCAGTATGCTTATAATGGCTATTAATCCTAAGATGATGATGCTATTGAGTTTGTTGAGTTTCAAGAAAAAGGTGTTTTTTGATGGTGTAATATTAATCAAATTTATAGTTAAAAACACCAATTAACAAGTCGTTAACAAAGATTTGAAAGCGGTTAACAGCGTCTTGCTCAGTTCGGGAGTACTTTTGAAATATCATTAACCAATAAAATATTTAGCTATGAAAATGATTAAAATTTCGATGTTGTCTTTGGCATTATGTTTAATGTCTTTTTCGGCGATTGCACCACTAAAATCCATTACTTCAGAAACAAAAGTTACTGAAGTAGCTGCTTCAGCTGTGGTATGGAAAGCAGAAACTATAGATGTGGGTGAAATTCCTCAGGGAACTCCAAAAGTAATTGTTTATGAATTTAAAAATACGGGAAAAACGGCTGTTGTCATTACAAACGTACAAGGATCTTGTGGCTGTACAGCAACAGATTATACTAAAGAACCGGTTTTGCCTGGAAAATCAGCTAAAGTAACTGCTACTTACAACGCAGCGAACAAAGGTGGTTTTACAAAAACAGTTACTGTGACTACAAGTGCCGAAAGCACTCCAAAAATCCTTACTCTAAAAGGCACAGTGATTTAAATTTAGAGGTTAGTTATAAAGCAGGAACTCCGGATATCATATGTCTGGAGTTTTTTTTTGCTTTTATTTCAGTGATTAAAGGAGCAGTAATATTTTGTGCTGTAGGCTAATCTTCGGCAAAACTTTTCTACTTTTATTGTAAAAATAATAGTTATGAAGTTTTTGTCCCCCCTTATTGCTGTTGTCCTTCTTTTTAGCGTTGTTTCCTGTAATAAGAAATCGGAAGTAAAGGGTGAAGAATCGAAAAAAGCAACACAGCACATCGTGCCGGAACTTAAAATTAAAATTGACAGCTCAGGTATTGTAGGTTTTTATCAGGCCTACCCCAATTTGATTAAGTTTCAGGAGGACGTTCTGGCGTTGTACAAAAAACACAATTCTACTCAGTTATGGCTCGACAATAAAGGAGTTGTAGAATTTGGAAATTTATTATTCAACAAATACAAAGGACTGGATCAGGAAGGACTGAAAGCTAATTTTCCTTATAAAGAAAAGATCAGTCCAGTATTTGAGCACACTGCTGACAATAAACTATCGAAAGTCGATACCGATTTGATGATTACTAATTTGTATTTCTACTACGTCAAAAAAGTATCCGGAGTAGACGAGAAGACCACAAAGTCCCTGGAATGGCTTTTACCGCGAAAAAAAGTAAACTATCAGGTGTTTTCTGATTCAATTTATAAAAAGGCCACGATTAGCGATGATAGGAAAAGCAAAATGTTCAGTCAGTACTATAAACTTCGCGATGCACTTCATCAATATAGAGAAATAGAGAAAAAAGGAGGATGGAAAACCATTGAAACAGAAGAAGGTTTTAAAAGTTTTAAAACAGGTGACTCTGTAGCCGCTATTGGACAGATAAGGGCGAGACTTTATGCAACAGGTGATTTAAAGGAAAACAATAACAGTAATATCTGTGATTCCGTTTTAATTGCAGCGGTTAAGAATTTTGAATCACATCATGGCCTAACACCTAAAAATATAATCCTGCCAGAGCATATTGTCGAACTGAATGTGCCTGTTTCTGATAGAATCAAAACGATTATTGTCAATATGGAACGCTGTCGATGGATCGATCCAGAACTTGAAAAAGGACAAGAATATATAGAAGTTAATATTCCTGAGTTCAGATTGTATTTAATCCGAAATGGGGAAATTGTTTTTGTGTCGCCGGTAGTGGTGGGCAAAGCGATGACACAAACCGTTATTTTTAGTGGAATGATGAACAATATTGTTTTTAGTCCGTATTGGAATGTACCCACTAGTATAATCAATAAAGAGATCAAACCCGGAATGGCCAAGAACAAGAATTATCTGAGAGAGAAAAATCTTGAATGGAATAACGGTGCGGTTCGTCAGTTACCCGGAAAGAATAATTCGCTGGGTTTGGTGAAGTTTCTGTTTCCAAACTCAAATAACATTTACCTGCATGATACACCTGCCAAAAGTTTGTTCGAAAGAGAAAATAGAGCTTTTAGTCACGGTTGCGTACGTGTAGGGAAGCCTAGAGAACTTGCAATCGAACTCTTAAAGCAAGATCCTTCATGGACCCCTGCACGAATTGATAAAGCCATGCATGCCGGTAAAGAAAACTGGTATACTTTAAAAAGAAAGGTGCCTGTTTATATTGGCTACTTTACCGCCTGGGTAGATAGGGAAGGACACTTGAATTTTTATAAAGACATTTATCAGAGAGACGAAAGTCTGATAAAACTGCTGACAGAAGAATAAAAGAAGTGTTTAAATAGATAGCAAATAGGAAATAATAGATTTAAGTTTGTTTTCTTTTTTATGATTTTCTATACTATGATAGCAAACGTGATACTACCAAATATTTTTGGCGACAATATGGTCTTGCAGCGCAATTCCGCAGTGAAAATCTGGGGTTGGGCGAATCCAAAAGAAGAAATTACACTAGTTTCAAGTTGGGACAATCGGAAGTATCAGGTGATTGTAAACCATCAGGAACAATGGGAGATTATTATTAAAACTCCCGAAGCTGGTGGCCCTTACACAATTTTGATAAAAGGGAATAGTGAGATTGTACTTAACAATATTCTTATAGGGGAAGTTTGGCTCTGTACCGGACAATCTAATATGGAAATGTCGGCTAGCTGGGGAATCGATAATGGAGAAGAGGAAATGAAAAATGCTGCTGACGCTGCTATTCGCTTTTTTAATGTTCCTCAATTAACATCGGCAGAACTTCAGTATACCCTTTTAGGAAGCTGGTCAGAATCAACTCCGGAAACCATGAAAGATTTTAGCGCAATAGGTTATTTCTTTGCGAAACGTTTGCGTGAGGATTTGAAAAATGTTCCTGTCGGATTGATATCTTCCAATTGGGGAGGAACTACGGCAGAAATCTGGATACCAAGCGAAGTTGTTCAGAATGATCCTGTCTTACTTGAAAGTGCCAGAAAATTTAATGAGCAAGAATATGAGCCACGTCAACCCGGTCGTGCCTATAACGCAATGATTCACCCAATTGTTGGATTTAAAATAGCCGGAACTATTTGGTATCAAGGAGAGTCAAATGTGGGATCTCTGATTTATGATGAAATTCTGACTGCTTTGATCGCCTCCTGGCGGGAAGTCTGGAAAGACGAATTCCCTTTTTATTATGTTCAAATTGCTCCCTATAAAACCGGAAGTAATAATTTCTTCAATGTCATTTTAAGAGACTCACAAAGAAAATTGCTTCATAAAGTTCCTAAAACCGGGATGGTCGTAATCAGTGATGTCTCAGACGTGAAAGAGATTCATCCAAAAGATAAAAAATCAGTAGGAATCCGTCTGGCGAATTTGGCTTTGGCTGAAACCTATAAAATCAAATCGAATTTGGTAAACGGACCACTCTTTAAGGATTTTATAGTTGAAGAGAATGAAATAATAGTTTCTTTCGATGCTGCTGATGGATTACATTTTAAGAATAAAAACTCCAGTCAGTTTGAAATGGCTGGAGCAGATGAAATTTTTTATCCAGCCGAAGCTTCTATACTAAGGGATCAGGTCATTTTGACCAGTAAAAAAGTGTCGAGACCTGTAAAAATTCGTTTTGCTTGGGGAAATACTATTCAGTCTGATCTTTTCAATGAAGTGAATCTGCCTGCTTCTTGTTTTGTTACCGATTGAAAGTTGAAATGCCGCAAAAGGAATTTGTTTTTTTTCTACCTTTAAAATTATAAAATGTACACCCTTTAAAATATAATAATGAAATACAACAGATGTGGAAAAAGTGGATTGCTGCTGCCGCAGATTTCTTTAGGATTGTGGCATAACTTCGGATCAGTAGATAATTTTGATACTGCAGAATGCATTGCTGTGGAGGCTTTTGATAAAGGAATTACACATTATGATCTGGCTAATAATTACGGACCAGTTCCGGGATCGGCAGAAACTAATTTTGGAAAGATTCTCTGGCATAATTTTCAGGGAAATTTAAGAGACGAAATTATTATTTCAACAAAGGCCGGTTATACGATGTGGGACGGACCTTATGGAGATTGGGGCTCCCGAAAATATTTGTTATCGAGCCTGGATCAGAGTTTGAAAAGAATGAAAGTTGATTATGTGGATATTTTTTATTCGCATCGCCCTGACCCGGAAACTCCAATTGAAGAAACCATGATGGCTTTAGATTATGCGGTGAGAAGCGGAAAAGCTTTGTATGTGGGAATAAGCAACTATTCGGCAGAGCAAACCAGTGTTGCGGTTGATGTTTTAAAACACTTGGGAACACCATGTTTGATTCATCAGGCAAAATATTCCATGCTGGAGCGTTGGGTAGAAAACGGTTTGCTTGATGTTCTGGACGAAAAAGGAGTAGGGTGTATCGCCTTTTCTCCTTTGGCTCAAGGACTTCTTACGGATAAATACTTAAACGGAATTCCAGAAAACTCCAGAGCACATAATCCAAACGGGCATTTGAAAGAAGATGAGGTTACGGAAGGACGCATCCAAAAATTAGTTCGGTTGAATGAAATTGCTAAAAACAGAAACCAGTCTTTGGCTCAAATGGCTTTAGCGTGGCTCCAAAAAGACAAACGAATTACTTCGGTCTTGATCGGAGCAAGTTCTGTACGTCAATTGAATAATAATATAGAGTGTTTGCAAAATCTTGATTTTACACAAGATGAATTAAATGCAATCGAGGAAATTTTAGCATAAGCCAATTTTTAGATTCCCGGAAAAAGACATATCCCTGCGCTACAGTCTGAACACAAATTGCACTAATTTGCACAAATTTTAATTGGTCAGCCTGGTTTGTGAAATTAATTTCACAAACAAATTAGTGGCGATTTGTGTAATTCGTGTTGTTTTTTATACTTGTGTCCACACGATAGCCCCCTGGTGCGTCTTTTTTTGTGTCAAGCTTATCAGCATTCTTAAAAAGGATTTTCGATAGATCTTAAGCTGGTCGGTAATAGAAGCTCTTATTTAGTATAGCACATTGTGATTTGATTTTTAGTTAAGCATAGTGAAGCTTTTTTGAGAAAGCCTGTTCGAAATGGAACAGGCTTTTTTTGTTTTTAGTAACAGCTGTTTTAGGGGTAAAGCGGTTGTGTTTTTAGATGTGTCCCTTGCTTTTTTGGGTTGTAATTTTTGTAGGAATTTTTACTTTTTGAAATTATCCTTTTTCGTGTTATATGTGTTTTTTGAGTTTTGCCTTTATTTTTTTTGTTTTATAATATACCCTATTTTTTGATGGGTATATTGTTTTTAAGATTTAAATTTTGATGTTTTTAAGCTAATTTTTACTTGTTATTTTGTTTTTACCTTTAATTTTTTAATGTTTTTGTTAAAATGTAGTTGTTGATTTTTTAAAAAAGAATAACTAATAATGCCAAATAACGATTATAGAGAGGCTAATTTTTGTAATCCATAATTCTTCTTTAAAAACAGTAGAAAAGTAGATTTGGATTCTTTTACTCATACAAAAGTTAATAAATTCGCTACTGAAAATGAAGGAGTTTTAGAGGGAATAAGAGGTTTTAAAAGTGGCTTATAGTATTCAATTACCTATATAAAAGATTAACTAACCAGAATCAATTAATAACCAAAACCAATTAAAACATGAAAAAAGTATTGCACATTTTAGCCGTGATGTTAACGAGTTCTTTTGCTTTTGCCCAAGAGGAAACTGAGGCTACGACGTCGCCGGCAACCACTTGGGGAGGATCAGCAGATGCGTATTATAAATATGATTTTTCAAAACAGATGAATGGATTGACAAGTTTTACAAATTCTCAGGACTCATTCGAATTAGGGATGGCCTCTGTTCAGGTTGGACATACCTTCGGAAAAGCTTCGGTTTTTGTCGATTTAGGCTTTGGGAAGAGAGCGGGGGAGTTCTCCTATAACGAAACAACAGATAAAGATATAAATGCAAAATTTTTAATTAAACAATTATTTTTTACCTATCAGGTTACCGATAAATTTAAGTTTGTTGCAGGTAGTTTCGGAACTCATATCGGGTATGAAGTACTGGATGCGATCGGGAATAAAAACTACAGCATGTCTTATGCTTTTTCTTATGGCCCTTTTTTTAATACTGGACTAAAAGCGCAATATACATCAGGCAAGTTCACCGCGATGTTTGGTATCACAAACCCAACCGACTTTAAGTCGGCAATGGATGCAGGTTCAAGTCAAAAAACATACATAGCACAAGTGGGGTATATCGGAGACACAGGCAGTGCTTATTTGAATTTTACTTCAGGTAGCAGTAATCCTGCTTCTGAGGAGAATAAAACGCAAATTGATTTTGTAGCCTCTAAAGCGATTACGGATGCCTTTTCTTTAGGATTTAATGCTACTTATGCCAAAACAAATAATGATATTGACAGTGCACTAGATGGTGATTGGTTTGCTTTGGTAGGATATGCAAATTATGCTTTTAAACCATCATTGAGCTTGGCTTACCGTATGGAATATTTCGATGCGAAAGATGCTGCGGCCAGTTTGGGTACCTTAACAGGATCGAATGTTTTTGCCAACACCGTTTCTTTAAATTACAAGGTAGGGAAACTAACAATTATCCCGGAATTACGATACGACGCTGCTTCTCAGGATATTTTTTTGGATAAAGATGCTGCTCCAACAGGAGGATCGTTCTTCGGATTAGTCGCTACAACATACTCTTTCTAGAGATAAAGATTGATATTTTTTTTTTTTTTGGAGCTGTCAAAACCTATCTTGTGTTTTGGCAGCTTTTTTATGGGAGTCTTTTTGTATTGCACTATTCTCACGGTTTTCAGCTAAGTATTTTTACATTGTAATTTAGATTAGTTGTGTTATTCCTTTTTGGTGTATCAAAATGCCGAAATGGATACTTAGAAAAAAATGCTTCACTTTTATAAGACGTCAGGTTTTTTACAATAAAAAAAGTGCATTTCTAAATTTAAGAAATGCACTTTTGTGCTTGATTGTTATTGTATTACTGAAGCTGTTTTTTATAAATCGAATAAATAGTATCTATTGTTTTTCGATCTAAAGTTGCAGTCGTGTCAGTTTGAATATAATGTAATTTGAATGCCATGATAGCTGCTGAAAGATTTTTGGTATTAAATCCTATAATTCTCAGTGCAGGCTCAATCTTAAAATCAAAAGGTGCTTCCTCAAGAACTTCGTCCGGCCAGATTCCAAATCCTTTTTCAGCCAGGGTTTTCCAAGGGAATAGAGCACTTGGGTCTCGTTTTCTTCCCGGAGCAATATCAGAATGTCCCAATATGTTTTGAGTAGGGATGTTATAGTCTTTCTTTAATTTTGTTAAAAGCGCTACTAAACTACTAATCTGTGCTTCTGTGAAAGGTTTAAAGCCGTTATTGTCAAGTTCAATTCCGATAGAAGAAGAGTTTAAATCTGTATTTTTTCCCCAAGTTGATGCTCCTGCATGCCAGGCTCTTAGATAATCGTTTAGCATTTGAACTACTTTTCCGTTTTCAGAGATAATATAGTGAGCACTTACCTGAGTTCGGGTCTTGGTAAAAGTATTGATCGTTTGCTGAAGAGAATCCTGAGCGGTATGATGAAGGATAATGAAACTTGGTTTTCTTAAGTTGAAGTTTACTGTTCCAATCCATTCGGTACTTATACCATTTAGTAAAGAAGTTGATCCTGTTTTAGATAAAGTATCTTTTACTATGCCAAGTTGTTGTGCATAAGTAGTGTCGATAACTACAGGGCTTACTACTGGAATTGGTTGGGCTTCTTTACTCGTAATTTGTCCCTCTAAAGTTTTAAGCTGCTGATCGTAAACTTTTTCGGTGTTTTTATAAGGATTTGTGGAGCAAGAAGTAATAATAATTGCTAAAATCAGGTAACAAAAATGTTTTTTTGCCATGGCCAGTTGCATTTTTTTAGATGAGGTTGAAACAATTAGTCCTGTGTTTTGGTTGCTTCGGAGTCTTCTTTAACTTCTTTTGAATCTTTATCTTTTGAGTCTTTTTTCTTTTTTGATTTAGAGGTCTTTTTTATCTCTTTAAAATTATCCATGAATGCAGTATACTTTGGAATCTGATCCGGATTTAAAAAAGCAGTTATTTTTTTAGTAGTACTTTCTCTTAATGCTTTAATCTGTTCGATTTTTTGATCCTGATTACTGCTTTCATTTTTTAATAAGATGCCCTGCTCTCTCATGCTGTCTATTAAAACATTTCCAATAGCTATGGCTTGTAGTTCGTCAAGGTTTACTTCCGGTTTCATTTGCTCTACAATTTTACCAACAGTCTCTTCAACAGGTATTTCTTTTGGTTTACTGGTATTTGGCTGAGGACCTCCCATCATGCTTCTGTCCATACCCATTCCGCCGCCTCGTCCGTAGCCATTACCATAACCGCCACCACCGTAACCATTATTGTAACCATTTCCGTATTGAGCTGAAACAGAGTTAAAGCACAATAACGCGAAAAACAAAATAAATAAAGATTGTATAGGTTTCATAAAAGTGTATTTATTAAAAATTGTTTAGCGTAAATTTAAGCAGGTTCTCCGTATAAATCAAATTCTGTTGCTTCTATTATTCTTATATTAACAAATTCTCCCGTTTTTACATAATGTTTAGACGCATCAATCAAAACCTCATTATCAACATCCGGGCTGTCAAATTCTGTTCTGCCTACAAAGTGAGCTCCTTCTTTTCTGTCAATAATACATTTGAAAACCTGTCCAATTTTTTCCTGGTTTAAATCCCATGAAATTTGTGACTGTAATTCCATTATTTCATTTGCTCGTGCTTGTTTTACATCATCCGGAACATTGTCTTCCAATAAGTAAGCGTGAGTGTTTTCTTCGTGAGAATAAGCGAAACAACCCATTCTGTCAAATTTCATTTCCTGAACAAAATCTTTCAAAATCTCAAAATCTTCTTGAGTTTCGCCAGGATACCCAACAATTAAGGTAGTTCTAATAGCCATTCCCGGAACCGCAGCACGGAAATCTTTCAATAATTGTGTTGTTTTTGCCTGAGTAGTACCGCGGCGCATTGATTTTAAAATCGAATCAGAAATATGTTGTAACGGTATGTCTATATAATTACAGATTTTAGGCTCGCGTTTCATTAATTCTAAAACATCCATTGGAAAACCAGTAGGATAAGCATAATGAAGACGAATCCATTCGATACCTTCAACATTGGCTAATGCTTCCAGAAGTTCGGCAAGATTTCTTTTTTTATAGAGATCAAGACCGTAATATGTTAAGTCCTGAGCAATTAAGATTAATTCTTTAACGCCATTTTTAGCTAAACCTTGAGCTTCTTTAACCAATTTTTCAATAGGTTGCGAAATATGTGAACCTCTCATTAACGGAATAGCACAGAAACTGCAAGGTCTGTCGCAGCCTTCCGCAATTTTCAAATAAGCATAATTCTTTGGAGTTGTAGTTAGACGTTCTCCCAGTAACTCGTGTTTATAGTCAGCACCAAGAGCTTTAAGCAGCTGAGGCAATTCAGTTGTGCCAAAATATTGATCGACATTTGGGATTTCCTTTTCTAAATCCGGTCTGTAACGTTCAGACAAACATCCGGTAACGAAAACTTTATCTACTAATCCTTTGTCTTTTTTATCAGCATATTCCAAAATCATGTTTACCGACTCTGCTTTGGCGTTGTCAATAAAACCGCAAGTGTTGATCACAATAATGTTTCCTTCTTCTTTAGCAGGTGCCTCATGCTGTACTTCTTTGCCATTAGCACGAAGTTGTCCCATTAGCACTTCGCTGTCATATACATTTTTCGAACACCCAAGAGTGATTACGTTAATTTTGTTCTTTTTTAAAGACTTGGTTCTCATACTTTTATAAATTGGAGTGCAAAATTACACTTTTTTATTCAAACACCGCTTGTTTCCGTTTCTTTTAGGTGATTTTTATGAAGCTTATCCTGCTGTTTGCTATATCTTTTGTGTCGGCCAAGGCGGACACAAAAGGATGTTGCTTCCATCCGGGCTAAAAAAAAATCCGTCAAGTAAGGGCCTGACGGAAATTTTAATTTATTCTATTTATTTTTAATTACAATTCAAATAATAAAGTAAGCGTAACGTTGTTTAGTTTTGAGGTAACATTTGCTCCATCTTTAAATCCGGTTGCAAAAAATCCCTGGTTCGATTTTCTTTCTAAATAGGAATAAGCTAAATCGACTTTAGTGCTTCCAAAATTATACCCTAAACCACCTGAGTAACTGTTTAAGTCTCCAATTGTAGTTCCGTCTTTGTATGGGCTCTCTTCAAAACGATATCCACCGCGCAGGCTTAATTGTTTTATTTTATATTCGGCACCTACTCTTAATTCACCTGCATTGGTCAATTGATTGCTTAGTTGATTGTTGATTCCTGTAAAATCACGGCCAGGTTTGTATTTGGTATTGCTATAGTCTTTTATGGCATAGTCAATACTGATTAATGCGGATTTTCCAAAAACATAAGCGGCACTGAAAGTGGTTTTTCCCGGAGTTTGTAAGGTGTAGCGTTCGTAAATATTAACTACATCAGGATTGACGGACTTATTAATAGGTTGTCCGCCAGTTGCTCGCATGGTTGTGTATAAACTTTGTGAAAGTTCATCGTAAAGTTCGTACCAAGTGTTGGATTCGTAAGCCAGTCCAAGTCGGAATTCTTTAGTGACTTTGGCGATAGCTCCAAGTTGAAAAGAGAAGCCATTTCCGTAGGTGTAAAGGTTGTTATTGAAGCGTAAACTTGAGATCGTTGGGGTTGATATCGTTGGGTTGTCATTGTCTTCGTAAAAACTACTTGATCTTCTATAATCCGTGATATGCACATTTAGATTAGCACCTAAATAAAGTCTGTCTTTGTAGGAAGTTGCTATGTTGAAGCTTAATTTACTATTGTATCCGCTCGTGAAAATTTCATTTTCTTGGTAATAATCTCCTTTTCCCGGGGTATTTCCTGCAGGTACATTTGTGGTGTATGTACTGTTCGGGTTATTCGGGTCAGAAGCGTTTATGACGAATCCCTGATAACCCAGCATGGCTTGTTGAGCAGAGAATCCCGATAGATTTCGGTATTGACCATTTGGTAAGTTCGAGCCTAAATAGCGATAAAGGTCGCTAATTGATTCGTTATTGGCCAGGTTTACAAATTCTTGTGGCACTGGTGCTCCTCCGTTTCCGTTATTAGCATAAGATAAAAAATAACCGTCAATAGAATTTGTTGGGTTTGTTCCTACTGAAACAATTTTGTTGTTGAAGTTATTGGTGTTTTCGTAAGAAGCTCCAATAGCAATCTTTTTCCAGTTGTTGCTTGGGTTGTGATCGTGAAAAACAAAAACAGCACCCGCCTGATTTAGGGTAAAAGAATTTTTGCTATCGCTAATTTCTGTTCCAAAATAGTTTGAATTGTTTTTGATGTTTTGATTGCTAAAACTTACTCCAACCTGATTATTAGAGAATATTGCCGATCCTGCAGGGTTTACGGAAATGGCTGAAAAATCTCCTCCAACAGCTCCAAAAGCGCCACTCATGGCTCTAAATCTTGCAGTTCCGGTTAAATTGTCTTGCGCATAACGTACAGCATCTGATACTTCCTGAGAATGTGAGACGCTGGCAGTTAGTCCTGTAATAAGTAGGAATAATATTTTTTTCATTTGGATAGTTTTTAGTATGATTTTCTGATTAACGAAAGAGGCGATTATCTTCTTCCGCCTCCTCCGCCACTGTATGATCTTCCGCCGCCACCACCGCCGCCACCGCTATATGATCTTCCTCCACCGCTGCCGCCGCTATTCATAGAACGGGATGGGCTAGGAGAGTAGCTTCTTGTTGGTGCAGAATTGTTATTGTTGTAGTTGTAACTTCTGTTAGTGTTGTTGTAGTAATTACTTGATGATCTTCTGTTGCTGTAATCGGCACTATTGTATTGAGTTGTGTTTCCTCTGTTGGTAAAGGTAGGTGAGGAGTTGTTGTATGTTCTTCCGTTTGCAGATGCATTTCTTCTTGAATCAGAGAAATCACTTCTGTTTGTGCTATAGGTTCTATTGCTGTTATAGCTGCGGTTAGTGTTAGTGTAGTCTCTGTTAGAGCTGTAAGTTCTATTGGTGCTGTAGCCTCTGTTTGTGATATAGTTTCCGGAAGAATAGTTTCTTCCTCCATAATAAGCTGCTGAACCTCTTCTTCCATAGTTATAAGAATAGTTGTTGTATCCATATCTGTGACCAGATCCCCAATAGCCAGGGTAGCCCCATCCCGGATATCCCCATCCTGGGTATCCCCATCCGCCTCCCCAGTAGCCAGGGTATCCCCAATAGTTGTCCCAGTATCCTCCATAACCCCAACCATAATAAGGGGATCCGTAGCCAAAACCAAATCCTAACGACCATGTAGGGTTAGAATATACGTTTACAGAAACATCAGTGGTTGCACTTCCCCAGGCAGGGTAGTTGCTAACGGTTTTTGTGCTGTCATTTACAGCATAATTGCCATAGCTGTCAATATCTGTAAAAATTTCCGTTGGCTGATTGTCGTCTTGTAAGGATCTAAAGTAATCTTTATATTGATTATTTGTGGTATTTGCTTGAGCATACGTTCTTGGTGAACCTCCGTAAATTCCATCGTTGTCATGATAGGAAGTGTTTTGGTAAGAACCACACGATGCTAGTAGAAAACTCAATAATCCAATTAAGTAAAAATGACTTGAGTTTTGGCGGAAAGAAATAGAAGTTTTCATATCTGTGGTGTTTTTTATTGTTGCACATTACAAAAATAGTTAGTTTTGTCAAACTATTTAGTTAAAATTATTAAAACAAAATTTGTGCCAAACTATTCGATATGAGTAAGAACCTCACTACAAGATCAGAAGATTATTCAAAATGGTATAACGAGCTGGTTGTAAAAGCGGATCTAGCTGAAAATTCAGGAGTTAGAGGCTGTATGGTTATTAAACCGTACGGATACGCTATTTGGGAAAAAATGCAGGCGGAATTGGATCGAATGTTTAAAGAAACAGGACATCAAAATGCATACTTTCCTTTATTTGTGCCTAAAAGCATGTTTGAAGCAGAAGAAAAAAATGCTGAAGGATTTGCAAAAGAATGTGCTATTGTAACGCACTATAGATTAAAAAATGATCCGGATAAACCCGGAAAGCTAATGGTGGATCCGAACGCTAAATTAGAGGAAGAGCTTATTGTTCGTCCAACAAGTGAGGCGATTATTTGGTCTACTTATAAAGGATGGGTTCAGTCTTATAGAGATTTGCCTTTGTTGATTAATCAGTGGGCGAATGTGGTGCGCTGGGAAATGCGTACGCGTTTGTTTTTAAGAACTGCTGAGTTTTTATGGCAGGAAGGGCATACCGCGCATGCAACAAAAGCAGAAGCATTAGAAGAGTCTGAAAAAATGATGCATGTTTATGCTGATTTTGCACAGAACTTTATGGCGATTCCGGTTGTGAAAGGTTTTAAAACCGAAACGGAGCGTTTTGCCGGTGCTGATGAAACCTATTGTATTGAGGCTTTAATGCAGGATGGAAAAGCATTACAGGCTGGAACGTCTCACTTTTTAGGTCAGAATTTTGCAAAAGCATTCGATGTTAAGTTTGCGAATGCTGAAGGAAAACAAGAACATGTTTGGGGAACTTCCTGGGGAGTTTCGACCCGTTTGATGGGGGCGTTGATCATGACGCATTCAGATGATCAGGGATTGGTATTGCCTCCAAATTTGGCGCCAATACAAGTTGTGATTGTTCCAATTTATAAAACGGATGAGCAGTTGGCTGAAATTACCGCTGCGGTTAATGAGCTAACGGCTAAATTGAGAAAATTGAAAATCTCCGTTAAGTATGACGACCGAACCACTCAAAAACCAGGATTCAAATTTGCGGAATGGGAATTGAAAGGGGTGCCGGTTAGAATTGCTGTTGGTCCAAAAGATTTAGAAAATGGAACTTTTGAAGTTGCCAGACGTGATACATTGACAAAAGAGACGGTTTCTGCTGAAGGAATTGTGAATTATGTAAATGATCTTTTAGAGCAGATTCAGACTGATTTATACAATCGTGCCTTAAACTACCGAGATACTCATATTACGGAAGTGAATAGTTTTGAGGAATTTAAAGAGGTTTTAGATGGTAAAGCAGGATTTGTATCAGCTCACTGGGATGGTACTGCTGCGACTGAAGAAAAAATAAAAGACTTGACAAAAGCGACAATTCGTTGTATTCCTTTAGATAGTAAAGAAGAGGCGGGAACCTGTGTGTTTACTGGTAATCCTTCCTCAAAAAGAGTGTTGTTTGCAAAGGCATATTAATTTTTTTTAATTTTTTTTGCATCAGGTATTGTACATCTTAAAAATAGTTGTATTTTTGCATCCGCATTAGAGAAGCAGGCCCGTTCGTCTATCGGTTAGGACGCATGGTTTTCATCCATGTAAGAGCGGTTCGATTCCGCTACGGGCTACTACTTTTATTGCGAAATTGTTCTTTAAATTATGAGAATTAAAATGGCCCGTTCGTCTATCGGTTAGGACGCATGGTTTTCATCCATGTAAGAGCGGTTCGATTCCGCTACGGGCTACAATAATACCTCTATTTAAGTATAGAAAAACTTAGAACGATAATGGTCTGTTCGTCTAGGGGTTAGGACTCCAGGCTTTCGTCCTGGTAACAGGGGTTCGATTCCCTTACAGACTACAAAATTAGTTGTAAATAAGTTTTGTAAAATGAAAATTGGTGTCTCGGTTTTTGTTTTATTAGTTAAAACCAAAGTGATTGTTTTGCAATTGTGGGAGGTTTTTCTTTTTTAACTAGTATTTATAATAATTATTACATCTAAAATTAAAACAAAATGGCAAATCATAAGTCAGCATTAAAAAGAATCAGAAGTAACGAAAAAAGAAGAGTTCTTAACAGATACCAACATAAAACTACTCGTAACGCTATTAAAGCATTAAGATTAGCTACTGATAAATCTGATGCGTCTTCTAAATTATCAACTGTAATTTCTATGATTGATAAATTGGCTAAAAAGAATATCATTCATGATAATAAAGCTTCTAACTTGAAGTCTAAATTAACTAAACATGTTGCTAAATTGTAATTAATTGCAATTTCCTAAAAATATAAAAGTCCTCTTTGAGGACTTTTTTTTGTTTGTAATATTCAGGTAATTTTTAAAGTAAAAAATCTAAATTCCAATAGTGCTTGATTGAGATTTGGAATTTAGAATTTAGAATTCCAGGGTTAGATTCCGATTTTCTTTTTAAGATATTCCAACATAGGCTGAGTAATTGGTTTTGAAAGAAAATCAATTATAATGGGGTATTTTTTGGCTTTGGCCAGGTCATCTGGGTCAATAGTGGAAGAAAGCACAATTACACTTGCGGTATTGAATTCTTTGTAAGCTGGAGAGGTAAAGTGATCTAGGAATTCCCAGCCGCCCATTACCGGCATGTTTAAGTCTAAAAAAATCAATTCCGGTTTTTTGTTTGCTTTGTTTTTATTGTTGGTGTATTTAAGTGTGTTGAAATGATGCAATGCTTCTTCTCCATTTTGAGCTGTGATAATTTCGTTGGAGAATGATGACTTCGAAATTACTTTTTTGCATAACATCAACGTGATTGGATCATCGTCAATACATAAAATTTGCTCGAGCATATGAGTTAGTTTTTGAATGTTATTGTAAATGTGGTGCCTTTGTTGACTTCGCTATCAATGCTGATTGTTCCTCCCATCGTCTCAACTTGTGATTTTACAAGGTATAAGCCGAGACCTTTGCTGTCGGGGTAGTTGTGGAATCGTTGGTATAGCCCAAAGACTTTATCGCGGTTTCTTTCTAGGTCAATTCCAATTCCGTTATCTTTGAAAGTTAGAATTGCTTTGTGGTCGATTTGTTCTGCTGTAATGGATATTTTTAGTTTTCTATTTTCTGATTTGTATTTTATCGAATTGGTTAGTAGGTTTAGTAAAATGCTTTCGATATAAGCTTTGTTTGTGTTTAGCAGCGGGACTTTGTCGAATTTGAGTTTTATGATTGGTTTGTGTAGTTCGATTTGGAAAGAAAGCTGGCTAAATACGTTTTCGAAAACTTCTTGTAGAGAGACTTCTTCTTTTTGCATTGAAGGATTGTCCTTGATGATAATGACTTTTACGAGGTCATTGATAGTTTCGTTTAATAAATGTGTTGATTTGGTAAATCCAGTAAGGATTTCTTCGAGTTCTTCATTCTCAATAGGGATGTCTTCGATAAGATTTAAGAGTCCGATTAAGTTGGATAACGGCGCACGTAAATTGTGTGAAGTAATGTAGGAGAATTGTTTTAGGTCTTTGTTGTTTTGAGTTAATTCACGAATTAGGTGTTCTTTTTCTGTTTCTAGTTTTTTTTCGTCTGTAATGTCTCTTTGTATGGAAATCCAGTGTGAAATTATGCCTTCGGTGTTAAAAATGGGAATCATTGAAAATCGTACCCAATATTCCTCTTTTGATTTGGTGTAGGTAATAGTTTCGATTAAGCACTCCTCTTCGTTTTTTATAGCTTTTAAGAGTTTTTTTAATTCTTCTGAATCTGATTTTGGTCCTTTGAAAATATTTGGTGATTTTCCTATTATTTCATTTGATAAATATCCTGACATTTGTGAAAAAGCAGGGTTTACATAAACAATTTTAGGTATTTTTCGGTCTGTTGAATTAGCTTCTGTTATTAATATTGAGTCTTTAGATTGTGTAATTACTGTTTCTAGAAGTCTTAAACGCTGTTCTTCTTCCTTTTGTTTGGTGATGTCTTGGATGGCTCCGATCATTCGTGTAGCTCTTCCGTTTTCATCTTTGAGTAAAAAACCTCTGTCTAAAACGTATTTGTAGCTCCCGTTTGCGCATTTAAAACGGTACTGGTCTTGCCATTTTTCTGTTTTTTGTTCAATAAAAGAGTATAGTTTGATAGACATTCGGATGCTGTCTTCGGGATGTATTTTGTCAAACCACCACTTAGATGTTTTTCCAACTTCTTTCGGATTATATCCAAAAACGCTTTCTATTCCTTTGTTCCAGTTTATGCTGTCTTCCTGGATTTTCCAGTCCCAAATTGTGTCACTTGTTGCTTTAGCAACAATGTCATATTTTTCGTTTGATTCTTTTATTTCTTCGTTTGTTTCTTTTAGTTTTTTGAAAATTGTAATGCTTTTTCTTTCGTTTTTAGAAAGTATGTATTTGAAAAACAAGGCCGTAGTTAAAATGAAGAAAATGTCCTTTAAGAAAAAAACAGTATAATAATCGGTCTTTGAAAAGTAAGTTGTGAGTAATTTATGACAGATGATTGCCACAAATAACGATATGATAATATAAACTAGAGTAATTTGTAGAGTTTTACTTTTCATCACTCAAATATAGTTAATTTAACTATAATTAAACAATAAGAAAAGTTCAATTTAGACTTAAATTTACATTGTTTTTGGGGAACTAATTACTTGTCTCTACGCAAACTATCGCAGAAACGTTTTTTATATCAAAATAAAGTGTACCTTTGCACCCATTAAAAATCACAGATGGAATCTATTAGAAACATTGCAATTATTGCCCACGTCGATCACGGTAAAACCACTTTGGTTGATAAAATTATGTATCACTGTCAATTATTTCGTGACAACGAAAACACAGGTGATTTAATTCTTGATAATAACGATTTAGAGCGTGAGAGAGGTATTACTATTACTTCAAAGAACGTATCGGTTCAATATAAAGGAACAAAGATCAATATTATTGACACTCCTGGCCACGCGGATTTTGGAGGTGAAGTAGAACGTGTATTGAACATGGCCGATGGTGTATGTTTGCTAGTGGATGCTTTTGAAGGTCCAATGCCACAAACTCGTTTCGTATTACAAAAAGCGATTGACTTAGGTCTTAAGCCATGCGTAGTTATCAACAAAGTTGATAAAGAAAACTGTACTCCGGAAGAAGTTCACGAAAAAGTTTTTGACTTAATGTTCGAATTAGGAGCAACTGAAGAGCAATTGGATTTCCCAACGGTTTACGGTTCTGCTAAAAACAACTGGATGTCTGACGATTGGAAAAACCAAACAGAAAACATCGAGCCTTTATTAGACATGGTTTTAAACAATGTGCCTGCTCCTAAAGTTTCTGAAGGAACTCCACAAATGTTGATTACATCTTTAGATTTCTCTGCTTTTACCGGGCGTATCGCTATTGGTCGTTTAGAGAGAGGTGTTTTGAAAGAAGGTATGCCGATATCTTTAGTAAAAAGAGATGGTGCTGTAACGAAATCAAGAATTAAAGAATTACACACTTTTGAAGGTCTTGGACGTAAAAAAGTTCCGGAAGTAATTGCAGGAGATATTTGTGCTATAGTTGGTGTTGAAGGTTTTGAAATTGGTGACACTATTGCAGATCATGAAAACCCTGAAGGTTTAGCTTCTATTGCTATTGATGAGCCTACAATGAGTATGTTGTTTACAATCAATGACTCACCTTTCTTTGGTAAAGAAGGTAAATTTGTAACTTCTCGTCATATTAGAGAAAGATTGACAAAAGAATTAGAGAAAAACTTAGCGATGAAGTTAGGTGAAACTGATTCTGCAGATAAATTCATGGTTTTTGGCCGTGGAGTACTTCACTTATCTGTTCTTATTGAGACAATGAGAAGAGAAGGTTATGAGTTGCAAATTGGTCAGCCACAAGTTATCATTAAAGAAATTGATGGTAAAAAATGTGAGCCAATTGAGGAATTAACAATTGATTTACCAGAAAATCTTTCAGGTAGAGCAGTTGAGTTCGTAACACTTCGTAAAGGTGAAATGTTAAGTATGGAGACTAAGGGCGAGCGTATGATCATTAAATTTAATATTCCATCACGTGGAATTATTGGTTTAAGAAATCAATTGCTTACGGCTACTGCCGGTGAAGCTATTATGTCACACCGTTTTATTGGATATGAGCCTTTCAAAGGAGAAATTGCCGGACGTAACAAAGGTTCATTGATTTCTATGGAAAAAGGAAAAGCTATTCCTTATTCTATCGATAAATTGCAAGATCGTGGTAAGTTTTTTGTTGAGCCAAATGCCGAAATTTACGAAGGGCAAGTAATTGGTGAAAACTCTCGTGGTGATGATATGTGTGTAAACGTAACTAAAGAGAAAAAACAATCTAACGTTCGTTCTTCTGGAAATGATGAAAAAGCGAGAATTATTCCTCCGATCATTTTCTCATTAGAGGAAGCATTAGAGTACATTCAGAAAGATGAGTATGTAGAGGTTACTCCAAAGTCTATTCGTCTTAGAAAGATTTATTTGACTGAAACGGATAGAAAAAGATTTAAAATCTAATTTATCCTGTAAATAAAACAAAAGCCATTCGATACTTCGAATGGCTTTTTTTATTGCTCAATATTTTGGGTGAAACGGGTATTTCGAATACCCAATCGGAAGTTGTGTAATTTATCTTTTTAAGCTGAAGTGACCTTTTATGACTCTGCCATTAACAAATTGAAGGTTGAACCAATAGTCATCTGCTGGCAATTGCTGATTATTAAACTGGCCGTTCCAGCCCAGCGTATTTTGATCCATTTGTTTGAGTAATTTTCCATAACGATCAAAAATGAATATTTTGTAAACCGGAAGCTGATCGGAGTTTTTAATTAACCATAAATCATTATAACCATCTCCATTTGGAGTAAAGAATCTTGGGTAGTCTGCAATGTAAACCTGATATTGGTTTGATGGTCCGCAGCCGTTTTTGTCTCTTGCGATAGCATTGTAAACTCCGGGTCTGACATTAGTGAATAATGGGGCATCCTGAAAAAAACTTCCATCCAATGAAAATTCATAATTACCAACCCCTGTGTATTGAATTAAAACTGAATTCTCATCACCGGAGAAATCTTTTACAGATGCACCAGTTATAGCTGCAGGTTCTGAAAGTATTACTTTGAATTTTTTGGTTTTTTCACAACCGTCTGCATTTTTTACAAGCACTGAATAATTCCCTTCTGTGTTTATAGTAATGGAGTTTGAGGTGTCTCCGGTGCTCCATAAATAGCTGGCAAAGCCGCTGGCAGCACTTAAGATAATCGGTTCCTCTTTACACAAGTATTTTGATTCCTCTTCGAAGTTAGGCGGATCGAAAGTATTTACAACAAGGGTAATGGGAAGTATATCGTAACAATCTGGTCCATTTGTGGCTTTTACATAAATTATTTGAGTAAAAGCAGTAGTGTTTTTAAAGATAGTTGGTAATGCATTTGTGTCTGATAAAGCATCGTTGGTGTTTAAAAAGTAGCTAAAAGTCAAGCCCGATGGTAAACCTGTAGCAATTAGAGGTGTAACTTCGGCATTAAGATCAAATTGGGAGAGACCGTCTTGTTTTTCATCTTTGTCACAAGTGGTGAAAGGATTTTGACTGGCAATTGGAGTGTTGGAAATTTGTAATGTTACTTCTGGAAATTTAGAGCAGCCGTATTGATTTTCAAGTCTGACAAAAATAACCTGATTTTGGGATTTATTACTGTATTTTTCAGGTGTCAGAATTGCGTTGGTCTTAGCTTGCGCATCTGCTAATGATTCGTAGTATCCTTTGTTCAGTGTTTCGGCAATATTATTTTTAATGAGGTTGGCAACTTTTGTGAGGTTGAAGATTGATACTCCGTCCGCGTTATCGTCACACTGTGTTAATGAGGTGCTGGTCGATAAGATTTCCGGTGCAAACTCAATTTTAATTTGTCCGGTAGCAACACAAGTGGTGCCATCACGGGTGGCTTCTACTTTATAATTTCCTGTAGCTGTTGCGGTATAGGTAGAGCCAGTTTCTGCGGGAGAAACTTCTACATAATTGTTAGGAGTGTTTTCTTTTAACCATTTAAAAGTGTAGAGACTATTGTCAAGATGTGTGTCTAAGACAATGCCTTCACCAAAACAGGCCGGGTTCTTGTCGGCAATTGTTCTGTCTGCTCCAAAATTTATGGTCGAGGTAAAACTTCCGGCTTCTATAAAAACAGCTGAGGGGTATCGCCCTGTTTCATCATCGGCAATTACCAGTTTTAAGTGATATTTTTTACCTGGTAAGACTTGCGAATGAGCATTCATAACAACAGTTTGTCCGGCATAATTTATAGGACTGTTGACGGTATTATAGCCATTGAAGAACTTTTCATTTAAAGCGGGGCAGCCGTTTTCGTTTACACCAATTGCCAAGTAGGGCTCAATTTTGGCATGGATCGTTGTAGATGAAACAGGTATTGTAGTGTTAGGTAAAACAGCTAAGTTTTTATAGGGATCACTCGTGTTTGCTTCTTTAATTAGAAAAGCGAATCCATCTGAGTATTTACACGGATAAAATATCTGATATTCGTTTGATGCGAAAATATAATTGAAACTGATAGAGTTCGTTAGCGCAACAAAATCAAATTCAAGGACAGTTGCGTGTTGGCTTTCCACATTGTTTAATGCTTTATTTAAGTCCACATCACCTAGCCAGCTGTCGTTGGTCTTGCCTTCGGAGTTTGCTCTTATAAATGGTCCTTCGGCATTTTTACTTGGTGATGTACTTAAAATAATCCCTCCTGAAAACGGGAAACTACCACCACCTGAATTAAAATAGGCATAACTTTTACCCGTATTTGCCGGGTTTCCGGTTGCATTAACAGCGCTAATATCAATACAAGTGCTGTTTATTAAAATGTTTTTTGCTAAATCTTCGGGAGTTCTGGAATCGTCTACAGTAATATTCTGCGCTTCTATCTTTACAGATAACAAGCACAGAAAAAATACTAGCGATAAGGCTTTAGAGTATTTCATGGTATAGCAAATATACTACAAATCTCTTTTCTTTAATAGTTTGTATGAAAAGTAAACAAATAAGAATGTCCAGATTAAAACGATTAAAATTGAGGTATAGTGTACACCATAATCTTTAGTGTTTTCAACCCCTATTTGTGTTCCGATAGATCTGATTACCGATAACCTTGTAAAAGGCTCAATAATTAGGTTTGACATGGCTTCCAGAGGGAAAAATTTCATTATGGTGTGACCAGTTTGGCTTTCTGGAAAAATCTGAAAGATCAAAAGGCCTTTTACAATTCCTTCAATAATACTCCACACTAGAAGAAAACCTAAAGCAAAAGCAGAACGTTTTACCAGAATCCCTAAAAATAAACAAAATGCGAAGAAACCGGAGAGTTTTACAAAAAAGGCAAGAAGGTAATCTAAATCCATAAAAATAACGTCAAACTCAGTATACGATGAAAAGCAAAATCCAAGAATCAAACTCATTATAAACACAAAAATAGTAGAGCCTAATGCAAACAATATGACTGTCAGGAATTTTGATAAAATGAATTCTTTTTTGCTTAAACCGTCAATTAAGTTTTGTTTTAAAGTGCCGTAACTGTATTCATTGGCCATCATCGAAACAATGACAATTGCCAGGAAAAGTTTAAGTAAAGCAGCTATATAGGCATTAAAATGCCAGATAAATGGGAAGTTAAAGATACCCATTTCTGCCGCATGAAATTTGAATGGACCTATGTCAAATTTTATTGAGGCTATTAAAGCAATAAACGAAAGCAGTACGAAATAGGTTAAAGTTAGGATACGGCTGGCTTTGTTTTTCCAGATTTTTTGTAGTTCTATAGAGATTAGTCTGTTCATGGTCTAGTTGTTTTGGATAGTGGCGTTCTGGGTTAATTCTAAAAATTGTGCTTCTAAACTGTTTTTGCGTTTTACCAAATGACTTAAAGCAATATTTTTAGAAAATAAAAAGAGATTGAGTTCCGAGGCTGATAATTCAGAGTGGAGATAGACTAGAACTTTGCCGTCTTCTTCTTCTGTGATTTTTTCTACTGCCGGATGAGTTTCCAGAATGGTTTTTAGTGCCAGATTATCATTCGCCTGAAGTTCAAAGAAACCTTCGTTTGCAGACATACCATCTACTGAACCGGAGTATAAAATTTCTCCTTTTCGTAAAACAATTACATGTGAACATACTTTTTCGACTTCATCCAGTAAGTGAGAAGCTAACAATATAGTCGTTCCCTGTGACGCAATTTTTCTGATAATATCCCTGATTTGGTGAATCCCCTGCGGATCTAAACCATTTGTTGGTTCATCCAGAATTAAAATTTCAGGATCATTTAACAATGCTGAAGCAATTGCCAGACGTTGTTTCATTCCTAACGAGAAAGTACTGAACTTACTGTCTTTTCTTTCGGATAAGCCTACTAAATCAAGTTTCTCATTAATTTTTGAATAATTGATGCTTTTTATTTTGCAAACCAGTTTCAGGTTTTCTTCCGCAGTCATGTACGGGTAGAAGTTGGGTCTTTCGATAATTGCGCCTACTTTTTTCAGTGCTTCATGTGTTTCTACTTTTCCTCCAAACCAGCTGTAGTTTCCGGATGTTCTGTTAACCACATTCAGGACAATTCCTAAAGTGGTTGATTTGCCGCTGCCGTTTGGGCCTAAGATGCCATAAACGTGGCCTTTTTGTATTTCAAAAGATACATTTTTTAAGGCTTGAATGCGACCGTATCTCTTGTGAAGATTTTCAATAGTAAGTATGGTTTCCAAATTTATTTCGGTTTTAGTTTTATGTATGACGATTCAACTTGTATATTGTTACGTTAAATTTATTTTTATCAGGCTATTCATGTAAATTTGTAATAAAGATATTCAAAAAAATGAGCGAACCTTTAATGGTTTTAAAAAAACCATCCTATCCTTTAATGCCATCTCTGCTAAGCTATTTAGAGCGATACGAACGTATTTCGAAAGTATCTGTGTTCTATGATGATTTATTGCGATTTACGGGTTCTGTAAATGTTTATGATAAAAACGAAACGGATACTTTATGGATTAGAGTGTATTATAGTGAATTTGAGCGAAATGAAATCGATCTGAATCTTAAAAAAATCTATTCACTTTTGCATTCTGACGGGAACAATGAGATCATTCAGTACTTAAACATTGATGCAATTGATTACTGTACTTTCGGAAATTCTAAACCATTCCGAATAAAAGTTCGTAATATTCTCAATGATAATTATGTTCATTTTTATATCAAAAAAGCAGATGCTTCAAGAATCTACGGTTTGGAGCTGGAAGATATTCTTTCGCCGGATAAAATCAACTTTCTGGTTTTTAAGGATACTTTAATTGAGGAGCACATTATCGGGATTCCGGGTGATGTTTTTATGGATACTTTACTGGATAGTTGTACGGAAATGGAAAAGTCGCAAATTGCAAAAGAGTTTGTGAAGTTCAACGAACGTTGCATGATCAGGCTTTTAGGAGATATGCGGGCTTACAATTATGTGATTGTACCCATTCATGATTTTGATCAGGTGGTCTATAAAATACGGCCAATTGATTTTGATCAGCAATGTTACGAAGGAAACTTTAAAGTCTATCGGCCGCAGTTTTTTAAAGAAAATTATCCAATGATAAAATTGATTAAAGAGAAACTAGAAGACCGATCCATTATTCAGTATAAAGATGAGGAAAGAGCGATTTTGGCAAAACGTATTCATTCTGCCGAAAACAGGATCAGAAAGCTATTGAACATCATGTGTCATGATACGATTTCAACAGAAGATCATTTGAATCAACTAAAAATGGAATTGTATCGTTATACCAATGATATGAAGTTTAAGAATGCCAAATCGATGGGACACATTATGTTTGCCGCATTTGAATTTATTACACGTAATTTTAAAAATACAAATTTGGTTTAAGCACAAAATGGACTACAATTTATATCGCATTTTATAGTGAGTACCTGAATTTTTAGTTCGTCAGGTACAATGCCTAAACAAAATCCTAGCTTATTTTGGAGGGCTTAGTTCGATTAAAATATTAAAAAGAAAATATTATGAAAAAGGTTTTTTTACTCGGGATCTCTATCGCTCTATTGGCTTGTCAGCAACAGTCAAATACAAATTTAAAGACACTTTACGCTCTTCCGAAGAAGCTAAAAGAAGTTTCAGGAATTACTTATTTCCCGGAAACGAATTTAATTTATGCTTTAGAGGACAGTGGTAACAAAAATGAGATTTATGCGATAAAGTCAGATGGGAAAATCGCAAAGGCAATCACAATTTCAAATGCGACAAATGTAGATTGGGAAGATATTACGAAAGACAAAAACGGGAATGTCTATATTGGAGATTTTGGGAATAACGACAACGAGCGTAAAGATTTGTGTATTTATAAAGTCAATAAGAACCAGTTGAATAAAGATCAGGCAGTGGCAGAGTATAAAGTTTCGTTTTCATACCCGGAACAAACGCAATTTCCTCCAAAGAAAAAAGAACTGTTTTATGATGTTGAAGGTTTTTTTGAACATGGAAATTACTTTTATCTTTTTACCAAAAACCGCAGTAAAAATTTTGATGGAACTGCTTTTGTTTATAAAATTTTGAATGCGCCCGGGACTCAAAAAGCTACTAAAATTGGAGAGTTTAAGACTTGCGACAATTACAATCATTGTGTTTTAACCAGTGCGACAATTAGTCCAGACGGAAAAAAAGTAGTTTTATTAAGTCATGATAAAATTGTTTTGTTTAAAGGCTATAAAAACGATTTGTTTCATAAAGGATCTCAAACCGAAATTAAACTGGATCACTTTTCACAAAAAGAAGCCATCGTTTTTAAAGACAATAACACCTTGCTGATAGCCGATGAGAAGGCCAATAAGACTGGTGGAAATGTTTATGAGTTTAAGCTAAAATAAAAAGGTACTAAGGTGCTGAGGCTCTAAGTTTTTTTTGCCACGAATTCACGAATTTTAGTTTACTGCATCATTTTTGAATCCCAGGAAAGAAAGCTTAGAATCTTAGTATCTTAAAAAAAAGTTAGCCATGAATTCACGAATGATTTAAGAAATTAAAATTCGTGAATTCATGGCTAATTTTTAAACTCAGTACCTTAGAACCTAAGTCCCTTAGTCCCTATAAAATCAAAAGCTGTAAGCCGCTCCAAAAATGACTCTTCCTGTTTCGTCTGGAGATTTGAAATAAGTGATTCTTGCGGTTAGCACATTGATTGCGTTCAGCCAAAGTCCGCCACCGTAATCCTGATGCCATTTTCTGGAATTTTCACTATCAAGCCATATTCTTCCGTAGTCAAAACCACCCAGAATTCCGTAAGTGAACGGAGCAATTGTTTTTTGAATTTTACCAATACTAAATCGTAAGTCGGTGCTTTGCGAAAAATAAGAGCTTCCTAAAAAGCGTTCATTTCTGTAACCGCGTAGGTCAGTATCACCACCTAAAGCAGCGCCCTGATAAAATTCATAATTATTGTTCAGCAGTGCTTTTCCTTTTAAAAGAGTAGCTAAAACCAGCTTTCCGTTAGAATCAATTTTATGCGTAAATCCTAAAAGGCTTTCAAGAGTAGGGAAGTTTTGCTTGGTTTCATTTAGATTGGCTAACCACGCTGCCGAGATCATGAAAGTAACCCCCAAAGTTGGTTTAGCGGCAAAATCAGAATTCTTGAACTGATATTTGATTTTTGCTCCACCAAATATCTGGCTTTCAAAAACATTTGGATTGATGATGTTAGGAATGTCAATAAATCGGTTTTTGGTTTCTTCTACTCTCATTTGTTGGAACATGGGTTGGATGCTGAACTCGCTTCCATATCGTCCGACATGTCTGATCGCTGCCGAAACATTAAATTTCTGGATACGAACGCGGTTATAATCCATATCAAATTGTTCTGTATTATTGACAGTTTCATTTCCGTATCCAAAATAATTCATTGCAAAATTTGGAGTTGTGTACAGAGATTCAACGTCAATAACCCATTTACCAAGCAAGCCAGGAAAATGCGCAGCATAATTAAATTCTAAACCTCCTGTTGCGAAATAATAAAAACCATTTAAAACGTGTTTTTGGGTGTATGGATTTTGTTTAAAATTGTTGATGGTGTAGTTTAAGTTAAAACCAAGTTTTACACCATCGTCAGGATTGTATCCAATATTTGGAAGCCCTGAAACCACATTGTACTTTGGTTTTTCATAATTGTATAAGTTGACATCGTAATCATCTGTCAGTTGCGTTCCTGTTTTTGAATCCAGATTGTATGTGTTTTCTTTTGATTTAAAGTCGTAAACGATAACTCTCTTTCCGTTTTCAATGTTATAAGTATCATTGTTTTGTCCGCCAATCAAACGAATTTTTATGTTTGATTTTTGCTTACCTGTTACCTCAAAAACATCGTTATCGTCCAAACCGTAAATCCATAAATTGGAAGTTTTGGCATCTGTAACGGTTTTGGTATACACTAATTCGTCGCCGTCTTTTTTTATTCTGAAAACCTTAATTTCCAGTGTTTTTTTAGCGCTATGATTGATTACAAATTTGTCCTTTTTATCCGTTCCGGCAATCATCACCGTATGGCTCAAAACATCAAAGTATTCGGAAGCATATTTTTGAAGTTCTTTTTTTCGGCTCTTTAACTTCTGTTGTATGTCTTTAATAGTCTCGTCCTGAACTTCTTTTGGCAGGTTTTTAAAGGCAGTGTCAATATCAGCATCGGTTAGGTTTTCCTGAATGTATTTTGCCTGAGCGATCCAGTCTTTTTCGTCGGCAGTTCTTAAAAATGCCAAATCGAGTGGGTAAGGTTCTCTGTTGAGCCATTTTACGTTGTCGATTTTGTCTTTGAATGTACGCATGTGACGCAGCGCAGGAATGTTCATCAACAGTGAAAGTAAAGTACCGTCATATTTCGAAAAAGCCTGATCGCGATCGCGTGGAATTGGTTTGTAAGTAATCTTTCCGTCTTTTTTATACTCACCCCAACGCCATTGATCATCATGTCTGTCCCAATCACCAATCAGCATGTCAAACAAACGTGCTTTTATGTATTCGTTTTCATCAACAGTGTATTTTTCATCTTTATGAAGGTTTTTCATCATATCAGATGTGCTTATGATATCTGTTGGATTTCCAAAGTTTTTACCGTCCAGATGATTGTCGGCAGGTCTTTCTTCGACCATGTACAACTCATCTCCAAAATTCGAATTAAATTCTTTTAAAGTATTTTGTTTCGGAATGTAATATATAATCGGATTTGTATGCGCCAATCCTAGTTTGTCCGCCAGATTGCCAACTGCAAAAGGAGTATAAGGATGAGAGGTTGTGTAGAAGTCTAACAAAAAGTTTTCGGCATAAGTGTTTTCAAAATCATTAACAATGTACTGATCTTTAAAGGCTACGGACTGTAAAAATTGTGTAGCACTTTTTTTCAACGCACGCAACACATATTCACGGCCTTTAGGATCAGATACTCTTAAGGATTTGGACTGGTGTCCGCCGCCTTCACGAATAGGTTTAAGCCCGCCCATTAAAGTGTCTAAAGTTGCCGTTTTAACTTCGATCGGTAAGCTGTAATATTTTCTGTAATGATTTCCGAAGAGGAATTTATGGAATACACTTTTTTGAGTCATTTTTTCGGAATAGATGGAAGTGGTCATCTTAGGAGGGAAATTATTCGGAATATCAGCAGCCCAGTTGATTTCTTTTGCTTTTATGATTTCGTGTTCAAAAAGTAATTTTTCGTGGTTGTTTTCATTTCCAAAGAAAGAAACTTTGGCATCTCCACTTTTGAATAAAGTTAAAGTGACGTAACCATTTCCTCCATAAGAGAAATCGGTTGAATTGATTGCTCTTGCAGCTTCAGATTTTGATCCTGCACCACTAATAATTTGCTTGATGTTTTCTTTGTTGACGTATTGAAGATTATGATCGTGTCCGGAAACTACAATTACATTTTTCTGCCTTTGCAAAAGTGTCTTAATACGTTTAGCATAAATCGTATATTGTTTGTTTTGAATGTCCTGTGGACTGGCACCGGAAGTTTTTCGCAGTAAATTAATGATAGAACCAATTACCGGAAGCGGGATTTTTTGTTCTAACGGAAACAATTGTTTTTCTAACGAATACTGTCCGCCATGCGAACCGTTGCTCATCAGAGGATGGTGAATAGCAAGGATAACTGTTTTTTCCTGGTTTTTATTCAGGATGCTTTCCAGTTCGTCAAAGAAATCCTCTCGGGTTTTGATGTCACAATTGTCATTGATTGTGGGATGGTTGTCCCAGTCTTCCAGAAACCACTCACTGTCAATAGTTACTAAAGTTGCTGTACTGTCTATTTTTACATCTTCTATGGCACAGCTTTTTCGGGGCAGGAAGGCTTTTTTATCGTTTAAATATTTAGTCACAAATTCGGCCTGACGTTCCAGACCTTTGATACCGTTGTACCAATCGTGGTTTCCGGGAATAACAATGGTTTTTCCTCTAAATCCTTTGGTGAGTTTTAACTGATTGGTAAGTTTTGTTTCTGCCAAAGCCTTTTCTGTAGCATTATCATTAGCAGGAAAACCTTTCGGATAAATATTATCTCCTAAAAAAAGTAAAGTCGATTTTTTACTTGCTTTTTTTAGTTTTTGGTGCAGTAGTTCAAGTGTTTGTTGTGCTTTTTCTTCGTCGGCATTTCCGGCATCTCCTACTAAATAAAAAGTGTGGGCAATTTTTATGCTATCTGTTGCGTTTTCCGTTTCGTTAGCGCTGACATTTTTACCGTATTGTGCTTTGTGTGTCGCACAGGAATAGGAGAGCAGCAATACCGTTATTGCCAAAGAACAAGTTTTAATTTTCGCAATAAAATGATTATCCAAAAACAATTTCATAATTTAGTGGTGTAAAAATATTCTCTATGAATTTAATAGAACAATCCGAAGATTTTGTTAGTAATTTACTCAAAGATAAACTTTCTAATTTATATTCTTATCATAATTTTAACCATACTTTAACGGTAGTAAATGCTGTCAAAGAGCTTTGTAAAAAGGAAGATGTTAAGGCAGAGGAGAAAGAAGTACTTTTGGTAGCGGCTTGGTTTCATGACACCGGATATGTTAAAGGTTATGAGAATCACGAGCAGGAGAGCGTGGGAATTGCTACAGTTTTTTTGAAAGAAAAAGAACAGTCGGATGAATTTATAGCACAGGTTTCCAGTTTGATCCTGGCAACAGTGAAAGAGTATATTCCTAAAACACATTTGGAGAAAATAATTAAAGATGCAGATTTTGCTCATCTCATGGGAGCCGAATACGCAACTACCTGTGAATTACTGCGTATTGAATTAAAAAATACCTGGAATTTAAATTTTTCTAATGCTGAATGGGCAAAAGAGAACCTGAATTTTTTAATGAATAAGCATCGATTTTACACGGATTATGCGCTTAAAAAATGGCAGCCTTTAAAAGAGAGAAATCTGCTTTTGGTTCAAAAGAAAATTGAAAAACAGGAAAAGAAAGAAGCGGATCGAATCGAAGAAGAAAACAGAAAGAAAGAGAAAGTTGAAAAGCCAGATCGTGGCGTCGATACCCTGTTTCGTGTTACTTTAGGAAATCATACCCGTTTGAGTGGTATTGCCGACAGTAAAGCCAACATTCTATTGTCTGTTAATGCCATTATTATTTCGATTGCACTGTCTACGATTATCCCGAAATTGGACAGTCCGAAAAATGCACATCTTGTTATTCCTACTTTTGTGATGTTGATTTCTAGTGTGGTGACCATTATTTTTGCCATTCTTTCGACGAGACCCAAAGTAACTACGGGAGTTTTTACACGTGAAGATATCGAAGCCAAGAAAATTAACTTATTATTCTTTGGAAACTTCTACAAAATGCCATTGGAAGAATATGACTGGGCGATGAACGAAATGATGAAAGATCGCGATTACTTGTATTCCACGATGATTAAAGATTTGTATTACCTGGGACTGGTTTTGCAACGCAAGTACAATTTACTGCGTATTGCTTACAATCTTTTTATGGTTGGGATAATTGTTACAGTGATCGCTTTTATAATTGCTTTCAAATCAATATAAGCTCAACTAATTTTTAGTTGAGCTCATCTAGTAAGTCCTGATAGGTAATTTTTTTTGCCACTGGATTTGTGTTGTTGTTAATTACTTTTACCCTGATTGCTCTTAAACCTGAAACTCCTTGAAGATCTTCAACTTCAAATTGCTCAATAGAAGGCTCGAGAATTTTTTTGTGCTGCAAGTATTTGATGTACTTCAAATATTCAGCTTCCTCACTGTTTTGTGAATAGACAATCGTAATTTTCTCTTTCTCCGTAATACGTTCTTTTGTGCCTTTGATATTCGATTTGTCGATGCGTTTTTTCACCACTTCATATCTGGCATTGTAGGTTCCGTCAACATCAAAACGTTTTTCATCCATTCTGAAACGGATCGAAAGCGGAGAAGTAAACACTAAAATTAAAGAAGTCACATCCAGTTCATATGGGAGTGATTCTTTAAGCTGATGGTGTTCAAGCTCCATTTCACACAAGGTTTGTAATTGCCACAAACGTAAGTTGTGCAAATACATAATATCAAATGGCTGGGTTGGCGCAATAGAAGCGCCTATGTAAAGATTATGTTCTACACCATCGGTTTTAAATCGTTCGTAATAGTGTGGATAAATCTGCTGAGCTTCAAGTTGTTTTTTATCCAGAACCGATGCCAGTTTTTTATTGATAATAGACATTGCATTATCAAATTTCTTTCTTTCCTGATAAAACAATCCGCTCTTAGCGTCCAGACTTTCAAAGTACTGACGTTCGAGTTCTTCGCTTTTTTCGGTTTCTTTTGTATTCTTTAAAAGAGGATGAATTTCTTCTTCGATATAACGTTGTATATATTGCTCCGTATCTGCTTTTAAAGGTGCATCCAGTTCATCACGGAAGGATTCCAACTCAAATTTTCGCTGTTCCAAAAGTACCAGATTGGTGTTAGGATCCTGGGATTCGAAAATTTTTAACAAAGCGTTCAATTGATTTTTAAGATCAATCTTAACCGTTTCATTTCGATGTTCAGAAGAACCTTTAATGTCGATTTGTCCGTAAAGCGGATACACATTTTTAAATACAATTTCCTTAAAAATATAATCCTTGGTATGATTTATATTTTGGAAATAGTTCTGTGATTCCCTTTTGAATTTCCAGTAGACACTAGGGTGAATTGTAGTGTATTCCCGTTGAATAATGGCTTCAATCTGGTGTTGCATATCCGTATTGTAACGATCAATAGTATCCGTCAGATACGGGAGAACCAGTTCCAGTTTTGTCGCATTAATAGTATTGAGTGCTTTTATCTTTGACGAAACCAATTCTACAACACCCAATAAATGCCCATCTTTTATAACAGGAGCAAAAACGCAACTTTGGATTCCTTGTTTTAATAAATGTTCTCCTAATTTTATATTTGGTGATTCTTCAATGAATTTTTCGACATTAGAAATCACCAATGGTTCTTTATTGCCCAATAATTTTTCGAAAGTACATCCAAAGAAAGCATTTTTACAATCGATTTCCTGATCTTTAGAAAGCAGGAAACTTTGTAACTGAGTGTCGAATTTAACAGGTCTTATGAATTTTTCCTCCTCAGGATTGTAAACAATAAATCCAACCTTTAAATCTGGAATTTTAAAGATAGATTTAAAAATGTTGGATACGATTTCATCTGTCGCAACGTTTTTTGAATCAGGTTTCAATAAGTTACTTTTTAGATTCGAAATGGCACTTTCTGTCGTAGCATCAAATAAAGAAACAATTCCAAAGCCCTTTAAAATCCAGCTTCCCTTAGGGAATTTTGATTTCCAAAGTTCAAGATCATTGTAGTTGTCAAGCAGCAAATCAATATCTTCTTGGGTTAAGGGGACTGATTTTTCTGTTGGAATAATTTCCATAAAATCGGCATTGTACAAAATGCGATAGTGTTTTTCTACTCCATTTTCGTCCGGAATATCATAGAAAAAAGGCTTATTAAAATCAATAGGTTGTTTGTAGTAAACGCCTAAAATTAGACAACAGTTGTTGACATAGAACTGATGATCGTCGAAATCACGAATTTCCATATCAAACTCAGAACCTGCGTTGTTTAGAATTTGTTTAAAACGTTCGGTATAATTAAAAGATACATTTTGAAAAGGTATCGTAACCGCTTTTATTTCGTTATGCGTCAAGGCAGTCGGAAAGATGTCGGCCAAAAGGTTTTTGATTAAAGCTTCATTGTCTTTAATGATCGAGTATTCCTTAATTCCGGTTCTAAGTTCCGGAATGGATTCGATCTGTTTTAAAACAGCTTTTGCATAGTTAGCCCTGTAATCAACATCCGACAAAGCAATTTCCTCAAAAGATTCGATAAGCTTATGAAAGGATATGATCGTTTCGAAAGGACTTTCGTTGTGTAAATGAATATCCATCTGAAGTGGTTTAGACTGTAAATTTAAGCATAAATTAAGAATTTTTAGCATTTCATTATTTCTTTCCTTTATAACAGCATAGAGCGAAAAAAAGCTTGTAAAGACTAGGGTTAAAAAGTATTTTTTTTGTTTAACAAAATATTAACGTAATTAATAACGGAACGATCGTTCCGTTATTATATCTTTGTGTGAGAATAATCAAATAATCAGTAATTTAATAACAATTAAAATGAAAAAATTAGAGAATAAAGTAGCCATTGTAACAGGTGGAAATAGTGGAATAGGGTACGCTGCTGCAGCAGATTTGGTGGCAAATGGGGCAAAAGTAATTGTGACAGGAAGAAACAAAGAAGCTTTAGCAAAAGCAGAAGCTGAATTGAAAGTAACCGGAATTGCATCGGACCAATCCGATTTAAAATCAATTGACGGTTTAGTTGCCGAAGTGAAAGACCAATTTGGTAAAATTGATATCCTGTTTTTAAATGCCGGAATCGCTTCTTTTGCTCCCTTGGAATCTGCTTCCGAAGGTCATTATGATTCGATTATGGATGTGAACGTTAAGGGAGTTTATTTTACACTTCAAAAGCTGTTGCCTATTTTAAATGACGGAGGTTCTGTTATTTTTAATACCTCTATAAATGCCAATGTTGGTATGGAAAATTCAGGAGTTTATGCGGCAAGTAAAGCGGCTTTGTTATCTTTAAACCGTGTTTTTGCAACAGAACTGGCACCCAGAAATATCAGAATTAATGCGATTTCACCGGGGCCTATTGAAACGCCTATTTTTGGAAAATTAGGATTAGAAAAAGCAGAAATCGAAGGATTTGGTGCAGCGTTAAGCGATAAAATTTTATTGAAACGTTTTGGTAAAGCTTCAGAGATTGCTAAGACAGTAACTTTTCTTGCCTCAGACGATGCTTCGTTTATTACAGGAACCGAAATTGTGGTAGACGGTGGGCTTACTGTAAACACAGTGGTTTAATTTTTCGCTCTAATTACGGAACAATCGTTCCGTAATTTTTCGTATCTTTGTAAGAGAATTTAATTATGAAGTTATGGCCAGAACAAAAGAATTTGATGAGGATAAGGCTCTGGATAAAGCGATAGAAATTTTTTGGTGCAAAGGATATAACGGTACTTCGGCACAGGATCTGGTAACGCATTTGGGGTTAAGCCGTTCGAGTTTGTATGATACTTTTGGAGACAAACAGAAACTTTTTTCAAAAGCTTTAAGAAGGTATCTGGAGCATGGGCAGGAAGCCACAAGGAATCTTTTGAACCAATCAGAAGATATAAAAGAAACATTAACCGAGATTTTTAAACAGGCGGTTATTGAAAGTCTGGATGACCGAATGACAAAGGGGTGCTTTGTTGTAAATGCTGCTGTTGAACTCGCTATGCATGACGCAGAAATTGCTAAAATTGTGAGTGATAATCGGCAAACAGTGGAGGAGATTTTTTTGGCAGCAGTAAAAAAAGGACAGAAGGCGGGACAAATTTCAACGCAATTAGAAGCAAGAATGCTGGCTCGTTTTATCTTTAATAATTATACCGGAATCAGGGTGTTGGCTCGCTCCGGAGAGAACGATAAGAAGGTTTACGACGATATTCTAAAAGTGATATTTTCGGTATTGTGACTTTGGAATGAAGCATAAAAAAACGGCAATTACTGGTGTAGTTGCCGTTTTTTGCTTTAAGTAAGTAATAGAAAATGAATAACTCTTAGCTTTTTTCTTCTTTATTGAAATACACTAAGTAGTAATACATTTGTTTTTCTTCATCCCAACCTTTTTCAACAAATTTCTCAGCACTTTCCGGATTAATAAAATCCATTTTAATCTGAATGTGAGTGTCCAGATTGATTACGTTTTTAATCGATTTTCGTGCGTCAGAAACTGCAGCATTGGCAATAGGGAATGAGGTTACATCTTCGATGCTGTATTTTTCTCCTTTATCTACTTTATAGTTTTTGAATTCAGGAATTAAGTCTGGATTGTCTAATACTTCGTTTAAGAAATTTTGTTCTTCAAACTGATCATTTTTTGCAAAATAATTCACAGATCGGTTCATGAACATTACTTCTTCTTTTTTGTCTTCTGCCGGTAAAACTACATCTTTAGCGAAGTTCTGACAGAATTTTAAGTATTTTTTAGTGATGAAGTTTTCATCCTCAAAAGCATCAACAGATAAAAAGTGCTCCAACCAGTAACGCGCATCATAACGGTTGCTGTCAACAGTTAGGATTTTGTATCCTTCTTCTTTTTTATAGTTAAAAATCAAACAACCTTTGTCTAATTTACTGAGGTTGATACCTTGTTGCAGGATCATTTCAAGGTTGCTGTCTTTTTCTTCAAATTGTAAAAAGTCGGCTTGTAATTCGCTTTTGAAAATTCCGATGGCATCAACAACATTGTTGTCAATACTTAGATTCGTTAGATAGGTGATGTAAACCTCTCCGTTTTTAATATGCGGGTGATTGGACTGTTCGAATAAATGTGTTGTGATTCTTTTTGAAATCTCCTGTAAATTTCCAGGATTGTCAAAAATCTCTGTAGCATATTTAAACATATCGTTATAATCCAAATCGACTTCGTGCGCAAACTGATAATAGTTTTCTTCCTTCTCTCTGAAAGGCTTAAAAAAGTACTCTTTTATCAAAGGAACGATCTCGTCATTTAAATTAAATGGCTGTTCCGATAAAAAAATTGCTTCGTTTCTGCTTTTGTTTCCTACGCGGTGTATCGCAAGCGTCTCGATGTGGGTGTTGAATAAGTTTATCATATTTTATTTAGGTTCAGAGAGGCAAAGGTCCAAAGGAACAAAGTTTATTTTCGGGCTTTTATTTTTCTGATAAAAGCACTTAACATTCGTTCTATTTCCCTGCTTTCTCCATTTATTTTGTTAAAACGATTTTCGCTTAAGTATTTTAAATTGAATGAGATTTCAAGTTGGGTTTGCATTTCGAATAACGAAGACATTGCAATATTTAAAAATTTCAGGTAATCATTATTTCCGTCCCTGCCATAACCTTCTGCAATATTACTGGGTATTGATACTGAACTTCTTCTGATTTGTGAAGATAGTCCATAAATCTCTTCTTTTGGAAATGAATTTGTTATTTGGTAAATCTCAGTAACCAAGTTCATTGATTTCTGCCAGATTAAAAGATCCCGGAAAGTATTCATAATCTATTATATTTAAAAAATTAAATATAAAAATAAGAATATTCTTTCTTTTTGAAAAAAGTTTTATAGAAAATATCTTTGAACCTTTGTCACTCTGAACCTATGTACCTTAAAAACTAATTCCAATTCTCCTCAAATCCGTAATCCTCAAAGCTGTCGTCGCCTTCAAACATGTCAAGATCGTCTTCATCAAGATCGTCTTCAAATTCTCCGTAGATGTCGTCGTGCATGTCGGCTTCAAAGTTTTTTTCGATGGCTTCGTCCGGCATTTCTCCGTGTGAGAATAGCGTTTCTGGGTATGGAGCTCCTGCGATTTGATCTTCAATAGCAGCTAATTCAACCAGGAATGTCCACATATTGATAAAATCATACACATAGATGATTTTGGTGTTTTCTTTGTCTAAAATAGAAGATAACGGATAATCGCCCATAGTTCTTTGTTCACCAGGAACGTCACCCGTATCAAAAAGTGGAATTTCATCCTCTTGATTCCAGGTTTCATCGCAGGTATAAAACGAAGCTACTTCCATTCCGTCAAAACCAAAAGCGTTGAAGATTGCATTGTGTAAATCCTCAAGAGTGTCGTCTTCAAGAATTGCAATGTCTCTAAAAATATCTTCTTCGGCGTCTAGAATTACTCTAAATTTATAAACCATAATCTTTGTTTTTATTGAGAGGTCAAAGGTAAAATATAAATAATGATTTATGAATTGTGAAGTACGATTTGTTGAAAATATTTTTTATTCGTCGGAGGTAGCAGTGTATGAGTCTTTTGTAATAAACAGGCTCTGAACTGACTCATAATGATTATCGTGAAAAAAGTAATTACTTTCCGATTAATCTTTTCCTGATCTTGTGATAATGTTTGTGATAGGTACTATGGCTCGGATAACTTCTGCTTGAAGTCATATTATTGAAAATTAATGCCGTTATGAATAAAATAAGGACACCGTCTAAAACAGGAGAAAGTACATACATATAACCCAGGTCTTTTATCTGGGCAGAACCTGTAACCGCAATAAGTGCAGTAGCTCCTCCGGGAGGATGGAGCGTTTTAGTAATTTGCATAAATATGATCGAAAAGGAAACTGCCAAAGGTGCAGAAAGCCAAACAATGTCCGGAATTAATTTGTTTATGGTTACTCCAATAATTGCTGATATTACGTGACCTCCAATTAAATTTCGGGGTTGCGAGAACGGACTTTGAATGATTCCGTAAATCAGTACACTCGACGCTCCAAAAGAACCAATTAAGAAAACTATATCAGTGCCGGAAAAACGAATAGATTCCAGATAAGAAAGGATTCCAATACCAACAAAAGATCCTATAAAAGACCAGAAATGTTCTTTATAATCGATTAAAGTCTCTTTGTAAAGTATATAACGGGTTTTACGATAGCCTCTTTTTATTTTTGGAGTTGGCATATTTGCTAAATATTTGATGTGGTATTTTTTAAATTCAGGACTAAAACCTGAACTGATGTGTTATATCAGTGTTTGAAAATTTATTTTACTAAATCTGTCGAATAAGTATAAACGGTGTAAGGATAGATCATTTTTGCGGTATATTTTGATATCAGACAAACAACCAAAATAGGAATAAACAAAGTGTAATCGTTAGTTAATCCGCAAACTAAGAATATGGCTGTAAAAGGAGCATGAATGCTTGCGCTTAAAACAGCCGCCATTCCGATAATCATAAAATTTACAGGAATTACATGTACATGAAAAAAGGTGTTTAAAATGGATGCCAGTAGCAATCCTAAGAAAGCACCAATAAAAAGACTTGGAGCAAAAACGCCTCCATCGCCTCCAGAAGCTAATGTTACAGAGGTTACAATTGGTTTCAGGACTAAAATTCCAATAAAAGTGAGAGCCAGAGTCAGTGTCAACGGAATTTCAGCCGAATTGCTAAAAATTCCTTTTATGGCATGATAACCTTCGCCATATAGTTGAGGGAAAATAAACAAAGAAACACTTAGAACGACAGAGCCAATTAAGATTTTATAATAATGTGTATCAATTTTTCCGAATTGAGATTTAAAAAATAGCACACAACGAGTTAGGTAAACCGAATTTAGCCCAGCTAATATTCCTAAAAGAATAAAATACGGAATCGCTTTTAAATGCCAGGTCGTAATGGAGACCGCGAATAAAGGTTCTTCTTTTAAAATGGTAAGTAAACCAAAAGCAATTGAAACGGCAATGATATTGGAAATAACAAAAGCACGGGTTACTTTTCTGGAGATTACTTCTAAAGCAAATAAGATTCCCGCAATTGGGCTGCTAAATAAAGCGGTAACTCCTGCAGCAACTCCTGCGCAGATAAGTTCGGTTTTGTATTTACGAAATACATTTTCTTTTTGTTGTGCAACAGATCCGATGGTAGCAGTGGCCACTACGGTGGAGACTTCGATTCCGGTTGAGCCTCCAAAAGCAACAGTCAGTAAACCGTTGATAAAGTGTGACGGAATTTTATACGAAGGCAAGTTTTTTGAGTCTGATTTTGTGCTTTCAAAAACTTCTTTAATGCCCTTGTTTTCTTTTTTCTTGAACAGATAATGTCTTAAAAAGTAGATGACAGACAATCCGAAGACTGGGAAAATGATATAAAAAACAGGATTTACGGAGACTTCATGAAAGAAAATTTCTTCGTAATATTCGGTAATTTTTTTGAGTGAGATTCCTAAAAAGGCCGAAAGAAAGCCAATTAATACCGAAACAATAACTAATTTTTGAAGGACAATAAATTGATGATTTTTTTTGATTCTAGCCGTTTTGTTCATCAGACGTTGATTTTTGAAATCGCATTTTTTCACGCGGATTACAAAATTAGCCAATCAAATTCGTTTTTTCATATAAATCACTCCCTATATTGTGTTAAAGTTACTGGTTTAGAGGAATTCTCTTAGCGTTTTTTGAATTATCGTTCGTAAAACTCAATGGGCAGTTCATCCGGATCGGCAATAAAAGTGAATCGTTTATCGGTGATTTCGTCGATTCGGATCGGCTCCGATTCGATATTTTTGGTGTCTAAAAAAGCGATGGTTTCTTCTAAGTTGATTACTTCAAAAGCCAAATGGCGCAAGCCCACAGCTTCGGGTCTTGAAGGACGTTTTGGCGGATTAGGGAATGAAAATAGTTCGACTACATAGGTGCCATTCAAAGCCAAATCGAGTTTGTAGGACTGGCGTTCTTCGCGATAGATTTCCCGAATAATGGTTAAACCTAAGACTTCAGTATAGAATGTTTTAGATTTTTGATAATCCGAACATAGAATGGCAATATGATGAACTTTATTTAAGGTAAGCATTGTTTTTTTATTGGGGTTCCTGATTTAATTTTCGAATAACTTTTGCCGGATTTCCAACAGCCAGAGAGTTGTCCGGGATATCTTTGGTGACTACCGAACCTGCGCCAACGACACAACCTTTTCCGATGGTTACGCCTGGACAGATTACAGAATTTCCACCTATCCAGCAATCGTCACCTATAGTAATGGGTAGTGCATTTTCGAGCGTTTTTCTAAGTTCGGCATCAAGCGGATGCGTCGCAGTGTAAATTTGAACGTTTGGCGCAAAAAACACATTTGATCCAATGTTTACTGGCGCACAGTCCAGAACAACACAGTTTACATTAAAATAAACGTTATCGCCACATGAAATATTGTAACCGTAATCACAGTGAAAAGGAGGTTCGATATAAAAACTTTTGCCGGTGTTCGGAATCAGTTCAGCTAAAATTTCTTTGGCTTTTTTCGTTAGACGATATTCCGTTACGTTTAATCGATGCAGTAAATTCTTGGCTTTTCGACGTTCTTTTACTAAGAGAGGATCTCCCGCAACATAATATTCTCCCGAGATCATTTTCTCTTTTTCTGTTTTCATAAAATGTACTTATATTTTTGTTTTGGCAATTTTTTCGTGAATTTTCAAAGTTTCCTGCAAAGCTGCCGTGGCGTACCAAGGGGTTAATTCGGCTTCAAGCAAATTGGCTTTTATGGCAGGATCTGTTGCTACCAATGCTTTTGCTTCCTCTATGGTTTCAACATTAAAAATATAGATGCCGCGATAATTTCGGTCGTTTTTCATAAAAGGACCGGCAACAACCAGTTTTCCTTCTTTGGCTAATTTTCCGATATTCTCCATATGACCTTCAAACAGTTTTTTGCTTTCTTCTTTGGATGCAGAGGTGTTGCTTCCGGATTTTAAAAGGCAAAATACATATTTTTTCATTCCGTATTCGTCTGCATGCAATGATTTCGCAAGATTTTCATCGAATTTAACTTCTGTTTCCTGAGCGAACCCAATTGTGCTGAATAATACTAAAGCTAAAAATGAGAATATTTTTTTCATATCATAATTTGTTTTAAAGCAGTTTCTTCAAAATAACAATCTGTCCCAGGTGATATACGTCATGCTGGATAATTCCGTGTATATGCTCGTAGTAGGTATGGCCATTGTTTGTATATATTTTGGACAGATCATTATCATCAAAATCTTCAAAAAATGCATTCCATAATTCCTGCGATTTCTCCAGATTTTGAAGTGACTGTTCCCAAGCTTCTTCGGATGAATCTAAAACAGGCACAAAATAATTATGGTCGGGCGTTATAATGGTTTCCCCCTGAACACGCTTTAAAATATTTCTTCGCCATTGTATCAGATGATTGATAATTTCCCAAATCGTGTTTAAATTCGGGTTGACTTTTTTGTAGGCCTGAGCTGCACTAACGTTATGTAGTGTATTTATCATGTTAACTTCTAACCAGGGATTTCCATTATAAATAGACTGGTACAGATTCGAAATTCTTTTGCTTTCTGACATAATTGATTTCAGTTTTAAAACACAAAAGCTAAGATACAAATAAGTAATTTACAACTCATCCTTAAAATTCTACAATTGGGTTATTTAATATTTTTTAACAGGAAATGTTAAAATACATTTGCTCTATCAAAAACCAAAATCATGAAAACCAAAATTACTTTTATTTTATTATTCTTTACCATTTTTACTTTTGCCCAGAATACGATTTCAGGAAAAGTTGTTGATCAAAAGGGAAAGCCAGTTCAGGGCGCTAATATTTATATAGACGGAACTTATGATGGCGCTACAAGTTCTGAGACGGGTAACTTTTCGTTTGAAACCAGTGAAAAAGGAAATAAATTTTTGGTAGTGAGTTTTTTGCTTTTCGAAACTTTCAAACAGGAAATAGATGTTGCCAATTATAAAGATCAGACAGTAAAACTGAGAGAGAATGTAAATGCTCTTGATGCGGTTGTTATTACCGCGGGAACATTAGAATCAGGTGATAAAGCTAGGGTTTCGGTTTTAAAACCATTGGATATTGTAACCACCGCCGGATCAGCCGGAAATATTATAGCTGCGCTGCAAACTTTACCGGGAACGCAGACTGTTGGCGAAGACGGGCGTTTGTTTGTTCGCGGAGGTGAAGCGAGCGAAACACAAACTTTTGTAGACGGGCTTCGTGTGGCACAACCTTATGGTGCAACAACAAACAATTTACCAACCCGAAGCAGATTTTCTCCGTTTTTGTTTAGCGGAATTGCTTTCTCCACCGGAGGATATTCAGCCGAGTACGGCGAGGCACTTTCAAGTGTTTTGTTATTGAACACACAGGATGAACCGGATCAGAATAAAACGGATATTGCTTTAATGACTGTAGGTTTAGGAGTAGGGAATACTCAAAAATGGAAAAAAAGTTCTTTTAGTATTAATACCAATTATATCAATTTGGCACCTTATCAGGCTGTGATTCCACAAAATGTAGATTGGAATAATCCATACCAGTCGTTGGGAGGAGAAGCAGTGTATCGCTATCATTTTGAGCGAGGTATTTTTAAATTATATGCCGCTTTTGATGCTGAAAAATTCGATCTGAATCAGAAAAATGTCAATTTTGTTAATCCAATCAGAACAGATTTAGACAATAATAACTTTTATCTGAACGCTTCTTATAAAGGAGATTTTGGAACAGGCTGGCAATTGACATCGGGAGTTAGTTACGGCTACAGCAAAAACAAAATCAAATTTGACATTAATGATGTAGACAATAATGAAAATGCAGCGCAGCTAAAATTGAAATTAAGAAAGAATATTTCAAATTATTTTAAATTGTCTTTTGGAGCAGATTATTTCATCACAAAGTTTAATGAAAATTATACGGATAACATTGCTCTAAAAACAGCAAACGGTTACAATTCAAACATTACGGCTTTTTACACAGAAGGAGATATTTTATTCTCGAAAAAACTGGCTGCAAAAGTGGGTTTCAGACTTTCGAATAACAGTTTGTTAGACGAAACAAATATTGCTCCAAGGGCTTCTATTGCTTATAAAGTTTCAAAAAACAGTCAGTTTTCATTTGCTTATGGAGATTTTACACAAACGCCAGTAGTTGATTATATTAAATACTCAAAATACCACCAGTTTGAAAGCGAAAAAGCAAGACATTATATTTTAAATTATCAGTTTACCAGACCGGGACAAACATTTAGAGCCGAAGCCTATTATAAAGATTACAGCAATTTGGTACAGTACAATACAAGAGATGTCCAGTACAATTCAGTCTTCAATAATAACGGTTCAGGATATGCCAAAGGGCTAGATTTGTTTTGGAGAGACAGCAATTTGCATAAAAATCTGGAGTACTGGATTTCCTATTCGTATATCGATTCCGAGAGACAATACAAGAACTTCCCAACTATGACAACTCCAAGCTTTATTGCTAATCATAGTTTGTCTGTCGTAACAAAATATTTTATTACCGATTGGAAATCTCAGATTGGTTTCACTAACAGTTTCAGCTCAGGACGTCCATACAACGACCCGAATCAGACGCAGTTCATGAATGGAAGAACAAAAGCTTATAATAGTTTGAGCTTCAACTGGGCCTATTTATTAACCACTCAAAAAATCCTGTATTTCTCTGTTTCAAATGTATTGGGAACTCAAAATGTTTTTGGATATGATTACGCCAGAAATCCCGATACCAACGGAGTTTACAACAGACAAGCCATTATACCAACCGCCGATCGCTTTTTCTTCGTTGGTTTCTTCTGGACCATTAGTCAGAATAAAAACGAGAATCAGTTGAAAAATTTGTAAGCGGCTAAGGTTCTGAGATGCTAAGGGACTAAGCTATTTAGAACAAGACTCAGAACCTTAGTACCTCAGAACCTCAGAATCTCAAAAAAACAATTCAGTCATCAAAATCAACAACTCAGTATCATTTAATTTTAAAAGAATAAAATCCGATATACTTTTGAAGTATAAATTAAAAGGAGCAGAGAGATAAAGGTTAAGAATAAGAAAATCAAAACCTTTGAGCCTTTGCCACTCTTAACCTTTGAATCTAAAAAAAGAGTTTTAATCATCAATAAAAACTTAGAATTCCAGAATCTTAAAATAGTAACAACTTTAAAAACAAGAAATCATGACCAAGATTATTACAATTATTACTTTATTTATTTGTAGTTTAATATCTGCACAAACACAGTTTGAACAAGGAATGGGAAAAGCTTTTGGGCTTTGGAAAGAAGGAAAAAATACAGAGGCTTCGGCAATGTTTGAAAGAATTGCTGCAGCAGAAAAAACAAGTTATTTACCAAATTATTATGTAGCCTTAATCAACACTACAGCAGCGTTCTCTGAAAAAGACAAAACCAAAATTGATTTGTTATTGACCAAAGCACAAGATGCGCTGGATACGGAATTAATAAAAGATCAGAACAATGCCGAATTGTATGCAATGCAGGCTTTGATTTATACAGCCTGGGTAGTAGCTGATCCAATGACAAACGGAATGAAATATTCGGCTAAAGTTATGGAAGCTTATGCAAAAGGAAAAGCGATTGATCCAAATAACCCTAGAATTGTTTTTGGTGAAGCCGATTATCAAATAGGAGGAGCAAAATGGTCAGGTGTTGATACAAAACCGTTATGTGCACAAGTTGATAAAGCTGTCGAACTTTTTGCTACTTTTAAACCAGCGACACCTTTTTCTCCAAAATGGGGATTAGAAAGAGCTTTGGAAACTCAGAAAAATTGTAAAAAATAAATTTAATACCAACAGAATAGAATGAAAGATCATAGAAACTCATTTGCTGATTTAAAAAGTGGAACCATTATATGTTTCAAGATTTCTATGGTCTTTACAATTTTGTTCTGTGCTTTTTTAGGCGATGACTTAACTGTTAAAAATGTTCTTATTACTTTTTTTGTGAGCTGCCTTTATTCTTTCGGACTGGGTTTTGGTAACGGATATATCAGTGTTTTTCTGGATCGAAAATGGGATTGGCTGGAGCAAACCAATCTGAGAGTTTATTATGGAATTTTGTGCACTATTTTATATACGATTCCGGTAGTTTTAGGAATAAATTATTTCATTTTCGTGGTTCTGCAAAATGTGACTTTAGAGGTGTTTTTTGGAGCAAGGATGCTTTGGGTGCATCTTTTTTATATCATTTTGTCTTTGGGAGTTTCTACTTTCCTGCAAGCAAGAAGCTTTATGGTAAAATGGAAACAGGCATCCAAATTCGAGATAACACAACAAAAGATTATTGCAGGAACGGCAAATGCTAAATTCGAAAGTTTAAAAAATCAGATAGATCCGCATTTTCTTTTTAATAGTTTAAATGTTCTTAGTTCTTTAATTGAAGAGAATCCTGATAATGCACAACGATTTACGACTTCATTATCTAAAATTTACCGCTACGTCTTAGAGCAAAAAGATAAGGAATTAGTTTCTGTTGAAGATGAATTGTCGTTTGCCAAAACCTATATGAATTTGCTCAAAATGCGATTCGAGAATAGTTTGTTTTACGAATTACCAACTGCAAACATAAATCCAGAAGCAAAAGTAGTTCCGCTATCACTGCAGCTTTTATTAGAGAACACTGTAAAACACAACATAGTCAGTGAGCAAAAACCATTGCATATTAGAATTTTTATAGAAGGAGATTATCTGGCGATTCAAAACGACTTTCAGAAAAAAGAAGTTTTGCAGGACCGACAGGGAGTAGGATTGCAAAACATTGTTAACCGATATTCAATTGTAACCAACAGAAAGGTTCTGATTGAACAAAACGAAGAAAATTTCACCGTTAAAATTCCAATTTTAACCAAACAAATTACAGTTATGGAAACAAGTGCAGAATATAGCGACGAAAATAAAGCTTATTTCAGAGCTAAAAAGAGAGTAGAGGAACTAAAAGGGTTTTACGGTAACGTAATTTCATATTGTTGTGTGGTACCATTTTTAATTTTTATAAATTTGAGGTATTCTCCTGGATTTCAGTGGTTTTGGTTTTCGGCTTTAGGCTGGGGATTTGGAGTAGTGATGCATGCCTTTAAAGTTTTTGGTTACAGCTCAGATTGGGAAGAACGAAAAATCAGAGAGATTTTGGAGCGCGAAAACAAACAAAAAAACTGGAAATAGTTATGGAACCGGATTATACAGAGGCAGAACGTCTTTATCGAGCCCGAAAAAAAGTAAAAGAAATTAGAGAGTTTTACGAACATTTGACCGTTTTCATACTTGTAACCATCATTTTAATAATGATAAATCTCTTGACTTCGCCTGGTTATTTATGGTTTGTTTGGTGCGTACTGGGTTGGGGAATAGGAGTAGTACTGCACGGATTGTCGGTGTTTAATATTCCGCCTTTCTTCGGAAAAGACTGGGAAGCAAAAAAAATTAAGGAAATTTTAGAAAAAGAAAAAATAAGTAAATCTGAAAATAAGTATGGAAACTAATTTTGATAAAGAGCAGGAAGATTTTGAATTTCAAAAGATGGCCGGTAAAAAGGTTGTGAAGCTAAAAGCTTTTTATACTCATATGTTTCTCTACATCATTGGTGTCATACTTTACATTTTAAAGGATTATGTTGGACTTCCGCTTAACATCTTTCCTGTAAAATATCTGAACGGTCTGGTGATGTGTATTTGGACTACTGCTTTTCTGGTATCGGCAATAGATATATTCGCTTCTTTTAAAATTTTTGGAGAAGAATGGGAAGAGCGAAAGGTGAAAAGTATTTTAGAGAAAAAAGAAAAAAAACAAAAATGGGAGTAATCATGGAAGTAAATTTGAATGAAGAGGATAAATATTATCTCGCAAAAAAGAGGGTAGAGGAAATCAAAGGTTTTTACGGTAACCTAACGGCGTTTGTCATTGTAAATCTTCTTCTGGTTTTTATCAATTTATATACATCACCTGGTTTTTTATGGTTTTATTGGCCGCTAATGTGGTGGGGAGTTGGAGTCGTTTTTCATGGATTGAAAGTTTTTAAAGTATTTCCGGTTCTTGGAAAAGACTGGGAAGAAAGAAAAATCAAAGAACTGATGGAGAAAGAGCGGGAGAGTAAAAGTAAATGGAAATAACGCAATCAAAGTAAAATGAGACGATATAGAAATGGGAGGTATGATGATTACAGGGATGAATTTAGTACAGACGAAAGCTATAATTTGGCCTACAGGAAAGTGAAAAGAATTAAAGGCTTTTACTCACATTTAAAAGTTTATTTAATTGTTAATGTAATCATTGTGGTTTCCAATTTAAACAGAGACTATTTTGGTCATAGTGCTTATGAAAACGGGTTATTGGATTGGCGTACCTATTCGACCGCAATATTTTGGGGAATAGCTTTAGTGATTCACGCATTGACAGTGTTTGGGCCTGACCTTTTTTTTAGTAGCAAGTGGGAGCAAAGAAAGATCCAGAAATATATGGAAAGAGATGCTCAGAACAACAATACAAAATGGCAATAATTTTTAATTTATAATATTATGGGGCAGTTTAGAAGACAGATGTACGAAGATTATGCACACGAATTTAGTACAGACGAAAGTTTCAATTTGGCGTACAAAAAAGTAAAAAGAATTAAAGGATTTTATTCGCATTTAAGAGTTTATATAATGGTGAATATTATCATCATTATTTCGAGTCTGAATAAAACTTATATTGGTGATCACTTTGTCGTAAGAGGATTTAGAGATTGGGAGATCTACTCAACGGCATTTTTCTGGGGCATTGCTTTAGCGATTCATGCATTTTCGGTTTTTGGACGCGATATCTTTTTCAATAAAGATTGGGAGCAAAAGAAAATTCAAAAATATATGGAGAGAGAGGCTCAGAATAAAAATAAATGGAAGTAATTTTAAACTCAATTTTTAATTTTTTGCATTTTAACTAAATTAAATGACCACATTAATTATAGAAGACGAAAAACCGGCAGCAAGATTGTTACAACGAAAACTCGAAAAGCTGGATATTGCTGTAGAAACCATGTTACACTCTGTCGAAGAATCGATTTATTGGTTTACGAATAATGAACATCCGGATCTAATATTTCTTGATATTCAATTATCCGATGGTTTGTCGTTTGAAATTTTCGAAAAAATAAATATTCAAAGTGCTATTATTTTTACAACAGCCTACGATGAATATGCTTTAAAAGCATTCAAATTAAATAGTATTGATTATCTTTTAAAACCAATTGACGAAGATGATCTCGAAGTTGCCGTTGCAAAATTCAAAACAAGATTGCCCAAAACAAGTTCAGAAAATTCAAATTTGCAACTTGATTTTGAACAAATTCGTCAAATGTTGTCAAATCCCTTTGAAAAGAATTATAAAAAACGATTTACAGTTAAAATTGGGCAACATTTAAAAGTCATTACAACAGACGAAATCGAATGTTTTTTTAGTGAAAACAAAGGAACCTATATTCACACTTTTGACAATAGAAACTATTTAATCGATTCGACTCTAGAAATTCTGGAACAGGAAATTGATAAAAAAGATTTCTTTCGCGTTAGCAGAAAATTTATCGTTCCGCTTTCCGCCATAAAAGAAATTCAGGTGTATACCAATTCACGGTTAAAGGTAATTTTACCTTCTTATAAGGAAGATGAGGTAATTGTAAGCCGCGAGAAAGTACAGGACTTTAAAAACTGGCTAGGGTAAACTTATTTACTAAATGTGTCGTTCCTACGGAACTTTTTTGTGGGTTGAATTTATTTTTCAATGGATTAAAATCCATTGCTACAATATTTGTCATTCCTTCAGAATTTAATCCGCTTTAAAAAATAGGTTATCAAATGTGGAGAGCTGTAGGCTCGGGCCATATCCTAAATAAGAAAGAGCTGGAATTTTCCAGCTCTTTCTATATAATTTAAGTTATTATTTACTCAATCGGTGTAATGTAAAAGTCATGGCGCTTAGTAAAAAGAAAGCCATAATTTGATGAATTAATCCTAAAGCTAAAGGAACACTGTATAAAAGCGTAAATACCCCCAACAAAAATTGAATGAAAACGAAAACAACGAGAACTTTGATTCCGGTGGATTGATTTCTGGTAAGCGAAAATTTGGTCCCTTTGTAATATAAGAAAAGAATGAGAGCCACTACTACATAAGCAAAAGTTCGGTGTACAAACTGAACACCACTTTTTCCTTCAATTAAATTTTTGACCAAAGTTGATTGTTCAATAAATACAGAGTCGTGTATAAATTGCCCGTCACTCATTAAAGGCCAATGATTGTGTATTAAGCCGGCATTAAGTCCCGCTACGAAACCACCATAAATAATTTGAATGAGTAAAGCTACTAAAGAGAATCTTGCGATATTACGAAGTGGAATTACTTTGTAAATATTGCGTTCCGGATAAATTAAATCTAAAGCCACCCACAAAGTGTATGCAAAAGTGATAAAGGCAAAAGTAAGGTGTAATGAAAGTCTGAAATGGCTAACATCCGGATTGTCTATTAATCCGCTGCGCACCATAAACCATCCCAGAAAACCCTGGAAACCTCCCATTGCCAGAAGTACAATACATTTGTTTATAGTTGGGCGATCCAGTTTTTTTCGAATCAAAAAATAAACAAAAGGAACAAAGAAAACCAGACCAATAATACGACCGATGAAACGGTGAAACCATTCCCAGAAATAGATAAATTTATAATCTGAAAGCTGAAAATCATTGTGTATGTTGATTTTTTGATATTCGGGGAACTTCTTGTACTGTTCAAAAGCTTCATTCCATTTTGCTTCTGTCAGTGGTGGAAAAGTATCCGTTACCAAATGCCAGTCGGTCATAGACAAGCCTGAATTTGTCAAACGCGTAATTCCGCCTACAACAACCATTAAAAACAATAAAACACAACCTGATAGCAACCAAATGATTACTGATTTATTTCCTTTTTTCATTTTATAAAATAATACTTAATTCCTTATATTTTTTTTAAGCCTAATTTTTCAGCTCTTTTAATAACAAAATCATAAGCAGCCTGATATTCATTCGGAATATCACCTTCTAAAATAGCCTCTTTAACAGCTTCTTTTAAAACTCCGATTTCTCGTGAAGGTTTCAAATCGAAGATCTCCATAATTTCTTCACCGGAAATTGGCGGTTGAAAATTACGAACATGATCGCGTTCCTCGACTTCAACAATTTTCTTGCGAACGATCTCGAAGTTTTTATGGTATTTTTTAAACTTTGACGGGTTTTTGGTCGTGATATCTGCCTCACACAAAGTCATCAAATTTTCGACATCTTCACCGGCATCAAAGACCAAACGACGTACAGCGCTGTCAGTTACTACATCATCAGCCAAAACAATTGGGCGTGAACTCATTACAACCATCTTTTGCACAAATTTCATTTTGTGATTCAAAGGCATGTGCAAACGTTCGAAAATTTTCTTGGTCATTTTTCCACCTAAAAACTCATGTCCGTGAAAAGTCCATCCTTGTTTTTTGTTGAAACGTTTTGTTGGCGCTTTTCCAATATCGTGCAGTAATGCTGCCCAACGTAACCAGACATCGTCTGTATTTGGACAAATATTATCAACCACTTCGAGTGTGTGGTAAAAGTTGTTTTTATGGGTATGACCTTCGATTTCTTCAACCTGATTCAATGCGGTTAATTCGGGTAAGATTAGATCTAAAAGTCCCGTTTTGTACAAAAGTAAAAATCCTGTTGAAGGTTTAGGAGTTGACAGAATTTTGTTTAATTCGTCAACGATTCTTTCGCCTGAAATAATTTTAATGCGATCGGCATTTTTTGTGATGGCATTTAATGAATTTTCTTCAATTTCGAAACTCAACTGCGTTGCAAAACGAATAGCACGCAGCATGCGCAAAGGATCATCAGAATAAGTAATGTCCGGATCCAAAGGTGTTTTGATGATTTTATTTTCTAAATCGGTCAAGCCATTAAAAGGATCGGAAAGATCTCCAAAGTTTTTTTCGTTCAGGGATAAAGCCAAAGCATTAATGGTGAAATCCCGACGGTTTTGATCGTCTTCCAATGTTCCGTTTTCAACTATCGGATTTCGGCTGTCAGAACTATAAGATTCTTTTCTTGCTCCAACAAATTCAATATCGGTATCTTCAAAACGAAGCATCGCCGTTCCGTAGGTTTTAAAAACCTGTACCTTTGGATTTTTAGGAAGTAATTCAGAAACTTTTAATGCCAATTCAATACCGCTACCTACAGCAACAATATCAATATCTTTTTTTGAACCTCTGTTTAAAAGTAAATCCCGAACAAACCCCCCGATAACATAACTGTCAACGTTGAGTTCCTGAGATGCTTTCGAAATGATATCGAAGATTTTATGTTGTAAAGCGGTTTTATAATTTGTTTGTATAGCCACGAATTCACTAATTTTTGAATAAAAAAACATTTTCAATTTCTAAGAAATGAAATGCAGGCAAATTTACAACATAGAAAATGCCTATTATAATCTAAGGCTCACTTTTTTGAATAAATTCACAGTTTGAGTGCTTGAATTTTATTAAAAGAAGAAAGGTTGCCACGAATTACACGAATTTCCGCGAATTAGATTGGGTATAGAAAAAAGAAATTAGCGAAAATTCGTGTAATTCGTGGCAAAAAGAAACATTTATAATGCGATCGAACAAATCAATTCAGATCTCTTATTTTTAAAAATTCAATTTGTATTTTTGAAGTATATAAAAATGCACACATGAAAATTGTTATATCGCCTGCGAAGTCATTAAATTTCGAAAAAGAATTACCAACTACTCAATATACAGAACCCGCTTTTTTAAAAGAAGCGCGTGTGGTTCATAAAATATTAAAGACTAAAAAACCTGCTGAGTTATCTGAATTAATGTCTATTTCAGATAAATTATCCGATTTAAACTGGAGAAGAAATCAGGATTGGAAAACACCTTTCACGCCTGAAAATGCCCGTCCGGCAATTTATACTTTTGATGGCGATGTTTATACAGGCCTTGACGCTTATACTATTCCAGTGGAGAAACTTGAGGTTTTGCAGAGTAAACTCCGAATTTTATCGGGGCTTTACGGAGTGTTGAAACCACTTGATTTAATGCAGGCTTACCGTTTAGAAATGGGAACAAAATTACCTGTAGACGAATATAAAAACCTGCACGAATTTTGGAAACCAACAGTGACAAAAGCTTTAAATAAAGAATTGACCAAAGGTGAATTGTTTGTGAATTTGGCCAGTAACGAGTACTTCTCGGCAGTAGATGTAAAAGCGTTAAAAGTTCCAGTGATTACGCCAGACTTTAAAGATTATAAAGACGGAAAACTCAAAATAATCAGTTTCTTTGCGAAGAAGGCTAGAGGTATGATGGTGCGCTATATTATTGATACCAATGCCGAAACAATTGAAGATTTAAAAGGATTTAATTACGAAGGTTATCAGTTTGATGCTAACCTTTCGAAAGGAAATCATCTGGTTTTTACGAGATAGGTTTTTTTTTTAAGGTTCTGAGGAGCTAAGATGCTGAGTTACTTAGGTTTTTCTTTGTAGTCAAAAAGAGCCGTAGGCTCGAATTATATTGTAGGGAGGGATTTTAATCCCTTCATGATGGATCAAATATATTTAAAAGTAAAACGCCGAATTCGATTTTTGAATTCGGCGTTTTGCGTATTATAAATCAATTATTATTAATGCATTGCATCAGCAGGATTAATCTTGTTTTTTCCTTTTTTGATTAAAAGAATAATTGGTATGCAGCATAAGAACATGATGCCGAGATACATGAAAATATCCATATATGCCATTACCGTACTTTGTTTCATTACAGAATATTCCAGAGCCTGATAGGCTTTTTTCAGTGCAACATCGGCTGAATATCCTTTAGACATAAAAGCTCTTTGCATTCCTGCAATACGTTGTTGTACGTCGTATTTTGCAGGATCTAAATTGGTTAGTAAGTTAACTCTGTGTTCCTGACTCAAACGGGTGATAAAAGTGGTAATAATTGCAATACCAAAAGAACCTCCTAATTGTCGCATCATTCCGGTAAAAGCAGCTCCTTCACCAATATGTTTTCCTTTTAAGGTAGAAAGTGATAGTGTGGTAATAGGTACAAAAAGTAGTCCCAAACCAATTCCTCTTAAAATCAATGGCCAATACATGTGTTCAACGCCGGTATCCGGAGTCATTCGGGTCTGCATCATATAGGTGAAGAAAAAGAAAACCAGGAATCCTACTCCCACCATATATCCCTGAGGAACCCCTCTCTGAATCATATTCCCCACAAAAGGCATCATGATTGCTGTGGTAATAGATCCCGGAATCAATAATAATCCGGCATCTGTTGCGGTCCATCCTAGGATAGATTGCGTGTATATCGGAATAATTAAGGTAGAACCGTACAGACCAAAACCAAGAATGAAACACATTACAGTTCCAATTCTAAGATTTCCATCCTTAAGAACACTTAGGTTTACGATTGGGTGTTTATAAGTAAGCTCTCTCCAGACAAATAAAATTAATCCAAGTACCGTAACCACACTTAAAGTTACAATAGTCGAATCGTTAAACCAATCGTCTTGTTGCCCGTGCTCCAAAACAAATTGTAGAGATCCGATAAAGGCAGCAAGCAATATAATTCCCCACCAATCTACTTGATTGGCTTTTAATTTTTCTCCATATTTTGGACTTCTTACGAAAGTTAGCGCCAAAATTGTAGCTATAATTCCCAATGGAATATTAATATAAAAAATGTAAGGCCATGAGTAGTTATCTACCAGGTATCCTCCTAATGGCGGACCTAAGGTTGGACCTACAATTACTCCCATTCCGTAAATCGCCTGAGCCATTCCACGTTTTGCGATGGGATAACTTTCGGTAATAATAGTTTGGGCAGTAACTAATAAAGCTCCTCCGCCCATACCCTGAACAAACCTAAAGGCAACTAGTTCCCATATATTACTGGCATTACCACATAAGAAGGAACAAACCGTAAATAATATGATAGAGGCCACAAAATAATTACGTCTTCCAAATTGTTGCGATAGCCAGCTCGTCATCGGAATTACAATTACATTCGCAATCGCGTATGCCGTAATTACCCAAGCCACATCAGTTAAAGTAGCACCAAGGCTACCTCGCATGTCTGTTAGTGCTACGTTTACGATAGTGGTATCTACAATTTCTAACAGTGCACAAAGTACTGCAGTAATCGTAATGATCACACGTCTAAAACCGTATTCTACTAAATCGTCATCTGCTTGTACTGCTGTTGCCATATTTTATTTTAAATGTACATCTACATCAACATTCATTCCTGGTCTTAGTAATTTTACTTTCTCCGGATCGTTAGATTCGTCTAAACTAATTTTTACCGGTAATCTTTGAATTGTTTTTACGAAGTTACCTGTTGCATTGTCAGGAGGTAATAAGGAGAAACGAGATCCTGTTGCTGGCGAAAAAGAGGTTACAGTACCTTTGAATTCGTAATTTGGATAAGCGTCAACTTTTAAGCTAACTTTTTGTCCAATAACCATTTTGTTTAATTGAGTTTCTTTAAAGTTAGCAACAACCCAAGCTTCATTGTTATTGATGATGTAAAATAAAGATTGTCCAGGTTGAACCAATTGTCCAGGTTGAATGTCTACTTTAGAAACCTGACCATCAATTGCCGCAGTTACAACAGTATAGCTAAGATTTAAATGCGCTACATCTAACATTGTTTTTGCTTTTTTGATATTGGCAGCAGCTACTTCAGTTTGTTTGTCTGAAACTTTTGATTTCGATTGAATTACTGATTTTTGGTAAGAACTTGCTTTTTGTTGATCTTGTAAAACACGTACCTGATTTTCAGCTTCTTCTTTTGCAGATAAAGCCTGCTCATATTGTTGTTTTGTAATCGTATGAGTTTTGTACAAATTATTGTAACGGTTGTAATCGTTCGTGATTTGTCTTAATCTAATTTTTGCACTTTCTATAGAACCTGTTGCAGATTTCATTTGCGCATCAGAAACTGAGATACTTGCATTAGCGCTTCCAATATCAGCTTTTGCAGCTTCGTATTGACCTTCAGCACCTAATAATGCGGCATTTGCTTCGTCGATTTTTAACTGGTAATCTCTTTTGTCAATCGTAAATAAAGTATCTCCTTTTTTTACAAAGTCGTTATCTTTCACATATACTTTACTAATATATCCAGATACTCTAGGAATAATTGGATTCATTTTTTTCTCGATTTGAGCATCATCCGTTTCTTCGTGAGCTTGTGAGTGTAAGTATTTTGTGATTCCGTATGTTCCGCCCACTAAAACCAAAACGGTTAGTATGATGATGAATTTAGTATTTGTTTTTTTCTTTTCCATGAGAGGTATCGATTATATTTTAGAAAGATTGAATGATTGTGATAATTGTCCTGATACTGAAAGTAATTCGTAATATTTTTGAATTATTGTAGCTTTAGATACAGCAGTATTGATTTTGGCGCTTAATTGTTCAACGTCTGCCTCAACCAAATCATTAGTGTCTGATAAGCCATTGTCAAACTTATCTTTTACAAGTCTGTAATTTTCACTTGCCTGTTGAAGTGCTTCATCATAAACTACACTTTGATTTATAGCCAAATCATAGTCTTCAATAGATTTTTGAACTTCAACTTTAATACGATCCGTCATTACAGCCTCACTATTTTTAACTTCCAGAGCTTTGCTTTCAGCTACTCGTACATGAGCACTGTTTTTGTAAATTCCGGATAAGTCATAAGTTAAACCTAATCCAAAGTTCATGGCATATCTTACAGTTATAATGTCTTTTAGGTCCAGAGCTGTATAACCGCCAAGTAAGGCTAATGTAGGATAGTATGCTGCTTTTGCTACTTTGATATTTGATTCAGAAGCCTTTTGCTGTAAACGAATTGCTTCCAGATCTTTTCTGTTTTCAAGAGCTACTGCGTCTGATGTTGGCGCGTTGCTTGTTTTTAAGTTGAAAAAATCATTTTCATTGACCTGAAGTTTAGTATTAGGATCTAATTTTAATAAAGTGGTTAGATAGAAATTGATATTGTTAAGATTGTTAGTCGCTTCATCAATAGATAATTGTGTTTTTGAAACTAATAATTGAGACTTTAATAAATCATTTCTGGGAATAATTCCATTTTTTTCCAGTTCTGTAAAATCAGTAACACGTTGTTTCGCGCTTTTTTGATTTTCATTTAAAACATCCAGTGTTTTTTGAGCTTTATACAAAGCAGTGTAATAGGTAATTACTCTTAAAGCAACATCCTCTTTTGTTTTTGCGGCAGTAGCATTTTCTGCTTCGTATAAATTATCGTAAGCATCAATACTATTTTGAATCTTGAATCCTGCAAATAAAGGCAGACTTAAATTTGCCATTCCAAACATTGCTCTGTCCGGAGATGCCAAAGATGCATTTTCGCCTTGATTTGGCATACTAATCGACGCTTTTGTAAGGCGTTGGTATTGACCAGAAATTTTAATATCCGGGTATTGATTGTCTTTTACGGTTTTTAATTCGTATTTTTTCGTGTTTACCTTAGTATTGGCAAGCGTAACTTCGTTACTTTTTTCCCAAGCCATTTTAACGGCCTCGCCTAAGGTTAAACTTGTTTTTTCTTGTGCTTCAATTGATGAAATTCCGATAAAGAAAATCCCAAAGAGCATTAATTGATTAATTTTCATAAACAAGAAGAGCTTTTATAGTTTGTTGAATGTGCTTTGTAAGACTGGTTTTTATATAATTATTGTACAATTCTTCGGTATTTAAGTTCAATAATTCTTCAAAGAAAGGTTTGTTCATGTGAAAATGAAAAAAGGTTCCGATAATTGTTGGAGTGATGAGCGGAATGACAACATCTTTTCTGAAAACTCCTTTTTCCTGACCTTGTTTAATAATACTTTCAACAGATTTTAAATTTCCTTTTTTAAGTTCTGTGAAGGCAATAAAACTTTTTTCTCTTTTTTTTGCGTTTATTTCAAAATGTAAGACCCTGAAAATCCCTTTGTTACAGCTGATTCTCTGAATGTAAATTTCGATTAATTTATTGACTTTTTCAACAGGTTCTAAGTTTTCCTGTAATAAATTTTCGAGCTTTAACTTTAAATCAGAAGTCTTGTAAATGATTAAGGCTTCAAGTAATCTTTCTTTTGAACCAAAGTAATACGAAACCATGGCAATGTTAATCTTGGCATGTTTTGAGATATCCCGTATCGATGTACCTTCAAATCCTTTTTCAGAGAATAGCTTTTCGGCAACCTCAAGAATCTGAATTTTTTTATCGTTTAATTCGAAGTTTGACATGGTATTGTTTCTAATCGGGTACAAAATTAAACAAGCGTTTAAATTAAACGTTTGTTTAATTTTATTTTAACAAAATATTAACACAAAGCGATTTCGACAATTTTGCCACTAAATTTGATGTTTGGGAATAAAAAAAGCCTGAAAAAATAAGGTCTTTCAGGCTTTTGTTGAAAATTAATCTTTGGGTAATTTCACTGCTTTAAAAATTCCAGTATTAGAAAATAATCTAATATCGGTTTTATTCTTAGGAGTTAGTTCATATCGAATATTAGAAATAATCTCATTTTTTGGTGATAGTTTTAAATCTTCAATTGATATTGTGGAAATTACATTTGGACTTGTCGTCCCGATAAAAATATTTGTTTTTTTTAATTTTAAAATATCTAAATGCTCAGGTTCTAAACTTTTAACATCATTTAAATTATAAAAGAAAATACTGTCCTGAGATTCTTTAAATGTTTCAAATTTATATCTTTTATAACCTTGATTTCTACTTGTAAAACCATCATTTTGAAAAATTTTAGTTTTGATTTTAATCCCATTTTCTTCATCAACTTTAATTTCTAAAGGAAAAAAGATTTTGTTTGAAACTTCTTGATCATCAAGTTTTTTACAAATAACACCGAAAATATTTCGTTTTGTTGGAATGCTTTCAAAATATTGAAAAGGTAATGGTTTGACATTATCGATATCAAATACATCTGTTGAATCTAGAATAGCATAACCAAAAATATGAGAATCTCGACCTCCCCAAGCATCATATTTATAGATGACTTTTGAAGAATTTTCTATCTTTTGCATATATAACTCAGATAAATGCCAACTCCTGTCACAGCTTATGAAAATTAAGAGAATAAAAGGATATAATAAAGATTTAAAAACTTTCATCTTTTAATTATCTAATTTCCCCAACAAATTCTTCAATTTTCTTGCTTCCGCTTTCACTCAGATGTTTGATAAAAGCACTTCCGATAATAGCCCCTTTTGCAAATTTAGTAGCCTGATCGAATGTTTCTTTATTTGAAATTCCAAAACCAATAATTTGTGGGTTTTTAAGATTCATTTGGGCAATTCTTTCGAAATAGCTTTCCTGAATATTTCCAAAACCTGCCTGAGAACCTGTGACACTTGCAGAACTTACCATATAGATGAAGCCATTTGAAACACTGTCGATAAAACGAATGCGCTCGTCTGAAGTTTGTGGGGTAATCAAGAAGACATTGATTAAGCCGTATTTTTCGAAAATCGCTTTGTATTGGTCTGCGTAAACATCTACCGGTAAATCTGGAATAATTAACCCGTCGATACCAATTTCGGCACATTTTTTACAAAATTCTTCGATTCCGTATTGCAGCATCGGATTAAAATATCCCATTATAATCAACGGAATTTTTACGCTTTCGCGGATGTCCTTCAACTGGTCAAAAAGAATTTGAGTAGTCATTCCATTGTGAAGTGCCTGAGTAGAACTTGCCTGAATGGTTGGGCCATCGGCTAAAGGATCACTAAAAGGCAAACCAATTTCGATTAAATCGACACCATTTTTTTCTAAATCCTGAATGATTTGAACGGTGTCATTTAAGTTCGGATATCCGGCTGAGAAATAAATAGAAAGAATCTTTTTATCTTCTTTTAATTTTTGAGTTATTCTGTTCATTGTTTTTACTTTTTCTTCTAATAGATTTTGAAAGCCTCTTAGATAGGTTTAAATTTTATCTTACTATAGATTATTGGATTTTTGTTGGTTGTATTTCACGCAGATTTTGAGTGATTTAAGCCGATTTGCACATATTTTTTAAACTACTTTATGATTAGATCTTTTTTAGTCCTTGAAATCTGTAGCATTATTTTTTTATAATCTTACTTTTCCAAATATCATTTTGATTTTCTAACAATAATAATCCAGAATCTGAATCATTCATTTGCGCAATTAATTCTCCTTTGTTATTCCAAAATGCGCTTTGTCCTGCTGATGGAGATCCCCATGATTCACCGCTAAAATTAGACATTAGAACATTCATTTGATATTTCTGAGCATAAGCTTGTAAATCGCGATAAGCACTTGGAATTCCGTTTGGTGAAAAGAAAATACTGGCAATATAAATATCAGCCCCTCTTTTACACGCATTTTCGGGATGCAGCGGATTGTCAATATCAGCACAAATGGCAAAGGAAATCTTCTTGTTTTCGATAGTAAGCATTGGATTAAAATCGAAAGAAGACTGAAAAAACTGATCTTCCCCTTCATGCAAAAATTGCTTCGTATATATAGAAACAGAGTTGTCCGGGGCAATAATAAATTCTCCAATAAATAATTCTGATGCGATCTGAATTGGTGCGCCGGCAATGATAACAATATTATTTTCGACGGCTAATTTTTTTAAATGATCCAATCTTGAATCGTCAGCATTAAAAGCCAGTTTTTGAGCAAATTCTCTTTCGTAACCTGTGATCGACATTTCAGGAAAGGCAATTAATTGTGCCCCATTTTGAACGGCCAGATCTACAAGACGATAATGCTCTAATAGGTTTGAATCAATATCTCCCCGTAATGGTTTTGTTTGCGCTGCTGCTAGAATCATTCTTTGCGATTATTAGTTTTCGATGTAAATCCAGGCAACTACTCCTGAATTCAGGGTTACCTGAATTCTTTTATACGCATTAGATTCGAATAGATCTACTTTAGCCAAATCAGTACTCGAAATATTGAAAACAACACCGTGTATAGGGTCCGAAGGGGCTTCCGTTGGTACAACTACAACATAATCTGCCATTCCAAATTCTTCCTCTATTTGCAGGCTTTTTAGTTTGTGACCCAGCAGCTGATCCGGAGTACCAATTAATAATTTATTAAAGAGTCGCATCTGAATTTCTTTCGATCGTAATGTTCCGTAAGAGAATAACTTTTCCATGGTTGCTACTGTATTACAATTTAAAATACTCGATATAATTGTCTAAATCCTTGTCTCCACGGCCGGAAAGACTGATCACCACAATATCCGTTGGTTTAAATTTCTTCTGATCTAAAACAGCAAAGGCATGTGCGCTTTCTATTGCCGGAATAATTCCTTCTAATTTGGTAAGCTGTAAACCAGCATTCATCGCATCATCATCCGTAACGGAAAAGAATTCTCCGCGACCAGTTTGTGCCAGATGTGCATGCATAGGGCCAACTCCCGGATAATCAAGACCAGCAGAAATTGAATATGGTTCAGTGATTTGTCCGTCAGGAGTTTGCATTAAAAGAGTTTTACAACCATGAATAACCCCCACTTTTCCTAATTTACTGGTTGCGGCACTGTGACCACTATCGACCCCTTTTCCAGCTGCTTCTACCGCGATGATTCCAACTTCAGGTTCGTGTAGAAAGTGGTAATAGGTTCCGGCCGCATTACTTCCGCCACCAATACAAGCAACAACATAATCCGGGTTTTCACGTCCTTCTTTTTCTTTTAACTGCCATTTGATTTCTTCTGAAATAACACTTTGAAAACGGGTTACCATATCTGGGTAAGGATGTGGTCCAATTGCTGAACCAATAATGTAATGGGTATCTACCGGATTGTTAATCCAGTCACGAATCGCCTCATTGGTAGCATCTTTTAAAGTTTTGGAACCTGAAAGTGCCGGACGAACTTCGGCACCTAACATTTTCATACGTGCTACGTTTGGTGCCTGACGTGCAATGTCAATTTCACCCATGTATACAATACATTCCAATCCCATTAAAGCACATACTGTAGCGGTTGCCACACCATGCTGACCTGCGCCCGTTTCGGCAATGATTCTTTTTTTACCCAGACGTTTTGCAACTAAAATTTGTCCAATCGTGTTGTTGACTTTATGTGCTCCGGTGTGATTTAAATCCTCTCTTTTCAGATAAATTTTTGTATTGTATTTTTCCGATAAACGCTTGGCGAAATAAAGGGGACTGGGACGGCCTACGTAATCTTTTAGTAATTGATCAAACTCTGCCTTAAAATCAGGTTCGCTTGTTATTTTTAAGTAATTCTGACGCAATTCTTCGACATTCGGATATAACATTTCGGGAATGTAAGCCCCTCCAAATTCTCCGTAATATCCTTTTTCGTTAACATTATAGTTCATTGTATAGTTGTTTAGGGTTTAAAGTTGCAGGTTTTAGATTTTTCCGAAACTTTCTTAATAGACTTATATTTTTCAATCCAGGTTCTGTCTCAAATTTACTGTTTACATCAATAGCGTAAACAGGGATTTTGAGGTTTTTTATCGCAGGGATTTCTTCAATTCCAATACCACCGCTTAAGAAAATCGGTTTCTCAGATTTGTAATTTTCTAAAATTTTCCAGTCAAAAGTAGTCCCGTTTCCACCGGGTAATTTTCCTTTTGTATCGAACAAAAAGTAATCACATACACTTTCAAAAGGTGCTAAGACTTTAAAATCAAAATTTTCATCAATAGAGAATGTTTTTATGATTTCGATGGTAACATCAATTTTGGCATCAATTTTAGCTTTTAGTTCCTGACAAAATTCAACAGATTCTTTTCCATGTAACTGAACCGCTTGTAAATGATATTTGTCTGCTTTTGATATAATATTATCAACAGTTTCATCCACAAAAACGCCTGTCTTTTTTATGGTATGAATCAGTTCCGGAATTGTTCCGTCAAAATAGCGAACGGATTTTTCCCAGAAAATAAATCCCATATAGTCGGGTAGGAGCGCTCCTGTCTCGAGTATATTGTCGGGATATTTCATACCGCAGATTTTTAGTTTCATTTTTTTTATTTTTATGCTATAAGCAATAGGCATTAAGCTATAAGCTTTTGCTTTATGCCATATTATTTTTTATCGATTGGTTAGAGTTTAAGCAATAAGCTTTAGGCTTATAGCCTAAAGCTTACAGCCGTTTAATAAATTCAGTTGCTGCCTGCCCGGCATTGGTTGTTTTCATGAAGTTTTCTCCTATCAAAAAACCACTGTAACCATAAGGTCTTAATTCTGAAATGGCTTCAACAGATGAAATTCCGCTTTCTGAAACTTTAACAAAATCATTCGGAATCTGAGAAGCCAGTTCTTTGCTGAAATCCAGACTTACTTCGAAGGTTTTCAGGTTTCTGTTATTCACACCAATCATATCTAAACTTGGCATGATAGATTTTTCTAATTCTTCCTGATTGTGTACTTCCAGCAAAACTTCTAAACCTAATTGTTTTGCAAATTCTGATAAGGATTTGATTTCTTCGCGGGTTAAAACCGCTGCAATCAGTAAAATTAAATCGGCTCCGTACGCTTTGGCTTCCAAAATCTGATATTCATTGACGATAAACTCTTTTCGCAAAAGCGGAATATTTACACTAGCTCTTGCTAAAAGTAAATCGTCTAAAGAACCTCCGAAATATTTTCCGTCTGTTAAAACCGAAATCCCACAGGCACCTGCATTCTCATATCCTTTAACAACTTCTTCTACTGTGAAGCTATGATTGATTACAGACTTAGACGGCGAACGGCGTTTGTGCTCCGCAATTATTCCTGTCGAACTTGTCTTCAGTTTTTGACTTAGAGAAATCGTTTCTCTTCCAAAAAATACAGAAGCTTCCAATTGTGAAACGGGAATAATGGATTTTTTGAGAACGACTTCTCGTTTTTTATCAACTATTATTTTATCTAGAATGTTCATTGTTGTTATAATTTAAAAGATTGAAAAATTTAAAGATTGAAAAAACTGCTCTATAAATTAAGCATCTATTTTTGTATTTAAATATTTTATAAAATTTGATAAGTTCTGAGATATTTCAATACTTAAATCAAAACCTTTTTGAATTTCTGATTGATTACAAAAATTAAGTTCTCTTGATAATATCAGCATACTTCTTACTTCTGCACAACTTCCTTTGGAAATTTTTAAATATCTAATTAACTGTTTGTTGTTATTGTATTCAGATCCCTCAGCGATATTATTTGTGATTGAAACAACAGCTCTTTTTATTTGATCTTTAAAACCAAATTCTTTTTCAAAAGGTTTATTATTCATTAATTTAAAAATTAATTTAGCTAATTGGATACCTTTTTTATAGACTTCAAATTCTTCAAAAGATTTTGTCATAATTTTTTAATTTTTAAATCATTAAATCTTTTAATTTTTTTAGAACATTTAAAGCTTTCCCGGAAAACAAACTTTCTTTGGCCTGCTTAAAACCTTCCTGAGGAGAGCATTTGGTTACGGTTGAAATGGCCATTGCGGCATTTGCGCAAACCACATTATTCTGAGCCTCACTTCCTTTTCCGGAAATAATGCTGACAAACATATCCGCTGATTCTTCGATGGTTCTTCCTCCCTCAATTTCTCTTTGAGATAAAAGACGAACGTTGAAATCCTCCGGTTTCAGCATGCCTTCCATATCGCTTGTAATGATTTTTGTTGGACCGGTTAACGAGATTTCATCGTAACCGTCAAGTGAATGCAGGATGGTAAAATTAACATCTGTGTTTTGATATAAATAAGCATACATTCGGGCTAATTCTAAATTGAAAACACCAACCAGTTGATTTTTAGGAAACGATGGGTTTACCATTGGACCTAACATATTAAAGAAAGTTTTAACAGCCAGCTCTTTTCTGATTGGGCCAACGTTTTTCATAGCAGGGTGAAATAGGGGAGCGTGTAAAACACAAATTCCTGCCTGATCGATACATTTTTCTAAAAATGCAGGGTCATTACTGAATTTTATTCCCATTTTCTCCATAACGTTACTTGATCCCGAAATAGAGGAGACTCCATAATTTCCATGTTTTGCTACCTTTATTCCTGCTCCGGCCGCTACAAATGAAGCCAAAGTCGAAATGTTAAACGTATCTTTTCCGTCACCACCGGTTCCGCACAAATCGATGGCGTTATAGGCTGACAAATCAACGCGAATGCACAATTCTAATAAAGCTTCACGAAAGCCCGAAAGTTCATCAATGGTAATACTGCGCATCATAAACACGGTCAAAAATGCCGAGATCTGACTTGGATTGTAAGCCCCGCTTGAGATATTAATCAATACGTCTTTGGCTTCCTCTTTCGAAAGTACTTCGTGATTGATTAATTTATTTAGTATGTTTTTCATTTTTTTTTAAGTTGTTAAGGTTCTGAGGTACTAAGGTTCTAAGGTTTCACTGTGACTGAATGCCGCCACTGAATACTGTGACTGTGACTGACGACTTCTAACTCTTTATCCAATTCTCTAAAATCAGTTTTCCTTTTGGTGTCAAAACACTTTCGGGATGAAACTGAACACCTCTTACATCAAATGTTTTATGTCTTAGTGACATGATTTGTCCGTTTTCATCAACTGAAGTGGCTTCAAGAGCCTCTGGTAAATTGCTGTTGACTACCCAGGAATGGTATCTTCCTACTTCAAATTCATTTCCTAAGCCTTCAAACAAAAGCTCATCTGTAACTACTGTTTTTACATTTGTGGCAACGCCGTGATATACTTTGTCGAGGTTTGAAAGCGTTCCTCCAAAAACCTCCCCAATAGCCTGTTGTCCTAGGCAAACTCCTAGAATACTCTTTGTTGGAGCGTATTTTTGAATTACCGCTTTCAACAATCCCGCTTCATCCGGAATTCCAGGTCCTGGAGAAAGTAATATTTTATTAAAAGATGCTATTTCTTCAATATCAAACTCATCATTTCTATATACCGTAACTTCACAGTTTAAATCTTCCAGATAGTGTACTAAATTATAAGTGAAACTATCGTAATTGTCTATAACTAATATTTTTTTCATTTTTTTGAGGTTCTAAGTTGCTAAGTGACTAAGATTCTAAGTTTTTTGTGACTGAATACTGAGACTGGCAACTGATTTTTATTTATTTTTCCCGAACATACTTTTCAGTGATAATACGATCGATTCCTAATTTTTCTAATTTTTCGATTCCCTTCTGAATCAGAGTATCGTTTTTAATTTTTACAACAAACTCAAACTTATTGTTTTCCCATTGACGGTTATTGAAGTATTCCAGATTTTCGGTATAAATACTGTCTTTTAAAGTATATTTTCCACCTCCGCCAAAGAAAACTGCATTTGTTGAATCCTTACCGTTATTTAAATCATGATTGAAAAAAGCAAAATGGTTATCATTTATAATTTTAATCATTTTTGTTTTTGGATTGAAAGTCGAGAACGTAGAATCTTTTTCGGTGGTTTCAGCTGATATCAGACGCCAGGTTCCGCTTAAAGGAAGTGTGTTCGATTCTTTTTTAGCTTCACAGGAAGTAAATAATACAATGGCAATCAAAAATGGAATAATGTTCTTCATCGTTTTTTTAGGTTGTGTTTATGGTTGTTTTTCATTTTTGTTTCAAGTTTCAGGCTCTTTTTGTTTCAGGTTTTGTTTGTGTTCCAACAACGTGAAACCTGAAACCTGAAAAACATACTTATATTTTCTCCGCCATCTCTAAGGCTGTATTCAAGGCTCTAAGTTTATTGTAAACTTCCTGCATTTCGCTTTCTTCGTCAGAACTTGCTACAATTCCGGCACCGGCCTGACAGTGCAACTGGTGATTTTTACTCAGGAAAGTTCGAATCATAATAGCGTGATTGAAATTGCCTTCAAAATCCATAAAACCAATAGCGCCTCCGTAAAAATTACGATTGGTTTTTTCGTAATTTTCTATTAATTGCATCGCTCGGTGTTTTGGAGCACCACTTAATGTTCCTGCCGGGAAAGTGTCCGCAACTACCTGCATGGTTGTTGCTTTTTCATGTAAGTGCCCTGTTACTTTAGAAACCAGGTGAATGACGTGAGAGAAAAACTGAACTTCTCTATATTTTTCGACATGTACATCATGACCATTTCGGCTTAAATCATTTCTGGCTAAATCGACTAACATTACGTGTTCGCTGTTTTCTTTTTTATCTTCTGAAAGCTGCTTGGCCAGAACAGCATCTTGTTCGTCATTTCCGGTTCTTTTAAAAGTTCCGGCTATAGGGTGAATTTCTGCTTTTCTGTTTTTTACAATGATTTGTGCCTCAGGTGAAGATCCGAATATTTTGAAGTCACCATAATCAAAGAAAAATAAGTATGGAGATGGGTTTATACTACGTAAAGCGCGATATACATTGAATTCATCTCCTTTAAAACCTTGAGTAAAACGACGTGAAAGTACCAATTGAAAAACATCTCCACGGAAGCAGTGTTTTTTGGCTAAAGCTACATTGTGTTTGAATTCTTCGTCGGTTAAATTAGAGAAACCATCTCCTTCTTTGGTAAATTTATATGATGCAATATTTCTGGATTGTAACAATTGTTCGATTTCCGAAATGTTATTTCTTCCATCAACGCTATGACAAAAAATGTAGGCTTCATTTTTAAAGTGATTGATAGCAATAATGTTTTGATAAACGGCATAAAAAACGTCCGGAATTGAAGTTGCCTTGTCTTTTTTGGCAATCGAAACTTTCTCAAAATAACGAACGGCATCGTAAGAAATGTATCCGAATAAACCATTGTTGATGAATTTAAAGTCGTTTTTCTCTGACTGAAATTGGCTTGAGAATTCCTGAATTATTTCTGGAATATTCGTTGTACCGTTAATAGAAATTCGTTCTTTAGTTCCGTCAGGAAAAGTTTTTGAAATAGTTTCATTTTCAATTTTAATTGTTGCAATAGGGTTGCAGCAGATGTAAGAGAAACTATTGTCATTTCCGTGATAATCACTACTTTCCAGTAGTAAACTATTTGGGAATTTATCCCTGATTTTGAAATAAACACTTACTGGTGTAATGGTATCTGCCAGAATTTGTTTGTAGTGTGTGTTGAGTATAAATGGTTTCAAAGTATTTTGTGTATTAAATTTTTACTATATTTTTTTACTTATTTTTTGATCAAAAAAAAAGGCTTGTCGTGATGACAAGCCTTTTAGATTTATAGTTTACAATACCATAGGAAGCTCTGTTCACGACGTTTGACGTAAATTCTTCCACCACCAAGTATTGTTTGTTATTGATTTCATATCTTATATTGATTTCACAAATATATAAATGTAATTTGAATTACAATACATATAGAGTAAAGAAAAACTCTTTTAAATGATTAAAATTGTTAAATTTTATTGTGAATAAGTTTTTTTAATGTCTTAATTACCAATAGCTATGGTGTTGTTTACGTTCATTCTAAAGTCTGGATTTCCTTTGATATTGGGCGTTGCAAACAATTCGCTGTTTTTGATTTTGGTAAAATTAATATCAAAAAGAGGATTGCTGTAAAAACTTTGAATTGCAGGATTTGCGCCGCCGGCTTCACTTGTAATTCCGCCATTGCAATTGTTAACGATTAAGTTTTTGAAGGTAATTTTGGCTAAATTGACTTCTCCGTTTCCAATATTTCCTTCTAATAAAACAAAAGGAGTAAATCCGGAAACAATACTGTTGGTTAAGTTAAAAAAGCTATTTTCTCTAACATAAATCGATTCTCGCACAAGGCCCTGATTGTTTTCTTCCAGATTTACCAGAGTAATATTGTTTGCATTTATTTTGGTTAATTTTTTACTCATATCGGTATTTCCTATTTTGTCATAAGAGTCAACTTCGAAACATCTCGAGCCTGAAATATCTGATGAAAAGGGATGACGAATGGCTATACTGTTGTTGATGTTGATTTGCGCCCCTTGGGTAAAATCAAAATCGTCATCGGTAGTCCTGTAAGAAACCAGATTGTTCATATTTAAATCTCCTCCATAGCATTCGAAAGAATCATCATTGGAGTAACTAATCTGAATATTGCTTAAAATTGTTTTTCTCCCTACTCCGGCAAGCGAAAGTCCGTTAAGTTCTTTTGCAGCGCTTAGTTTTCTGCCGGAATATTCAATACGTACATATTTTAAAATTCCCGAGTTATCTTCGGCATCCTGACCTCCGTAATGGTTTAACATTGGTTCCAGATCAAAAGGAAGGACATGTATTCCTCCTAAGGTATTAATTGGAGCTTTTCCCAGAATGATGATTCCACCCCAGTCTCCCGGTTTTCTTTCTAAAATTTCTTTGTTGGAAGTAAAAACGATTGGATCTGTTTCGAGACCTTCGGCCACAATTTTTGATCCGTTGGTAATAACCAAAGTTCCGCATGTTTTGTCATCTCCTCTTATTACCGTACCGGGTTCTATCGATAGTACGGCGTTATTGGTTACATAAACAACTCCAATTAATTGATATGTATTGCGTTTAAGAAGTTTGGTGTCTTTATTGATGGTTCCTGCTATGATGTTTGTAGCTTCGCTATATTCGGTATTCGCAGGTTTAAAATTGGTCCAGTTGTTCATCCAGTTTGAGTTACCAAAAATTCCTTTAGGCTGCTGCTGTGCCTGTAGGAAAAAAGAACTTAGAAGAGTGATGATTGCAAGTTGTATTTTTGTTTTCATAACTATGATTTTGATTTCTAGTTTTTGATTTTTAATAAGTTCAAAAGTAGAAGGCCAATGTTAATCAAAGTCCTGAATGGTATTACGAAAGCGTTAGGGGAATATTATGAATGTTATTTTTTTGGGAAAAATGTAAAAATAAACCCCAATAGTGTTAAACTATTGGGGTTTTTCTTATAATAATAAGAATTGCTGTTTTTTTATGCTATTAGAATTTTAAAGCTACAGTCAATTCGAATTCGTCATTGATAGTTTTGTCTCCTAAGTTTTGGAAGAAGTTACCAGAGTTGTATTTGATGTCGTATTTAGTTCTGTCAACTTTGAAAGCTGTTGTAGCAGTATTTCCTTTCACAGCGATATCAAAAGTTACAGGTTTAGTGATTCCTTTTATAGTTAAATCAGCAGTTACTGTGTAAACATCAGTAGATTTTGCTCCGATATTTTTGAAAACTAATTTTGCAGTTGGGAATTTGTCAGTTCCAAAGAAATCGTCAGCTTTTAAGTGACCGTTTAATTTTCCTTGGTACTCTCCTGTCAAATCTGTTGCTGTTAATGAAGTCATATCAACAGTAAAGCTTCCTCCAACTAATTTTTTTCCTTTGAAAACTACAGCTCCTTCTTTTAAGTTTACTGTTCCTGAGTGCTCTCCGGTTACTTTTTTACCTACCCATTTGATCGAACTTGCTTTTACGTCGATTTTTTTAGTTTGTGCGTTTACTGAAACGCTAGCTACTGCTACGAATAATGCTATTGCAATTGTCTTTAAATTTTTCATTTTGTTAAAATTGATTTTGGATTAATAATAATTATATAGTGATAAATAAATTCTCGTGTGATTTTCTAACTTTTTTGTAGTGTTGAGCATCGTCTTCATTATGTCTGTAACCTACCGTTGCGATAACAGAAGCGTTTAAACCTAATTTGTCGAAACCTAAGATTTCATTGAAACTTGCTGGATTAAAGCCTTCCATTGGAGTTGTGTCGATTTTTAATTCTGCAGCAGCACTTAATAAAGTTCCTAAAGCAATGTAAGTTTGTTTTGCTGTCCAGATGTTTTTAGCTTCTTGTGATAAGTTTGCAATTGTACCTTTCATCATGTCGCTGAATCCAGCCAAGGCGTCAGTAGGAAGGTTTCTTGTTTCGCTAATGTTTTTAATATATGCATCAACAGATTCCGGTCCTGCATTTAAGTCGTTTGCGAAAATAAATAAATGTGAGGCATCTGTAATTTGCGTTTGCCCGTAAGCAGCAGCTTTTAATTTTTCTCTTATTTCCGGATTTTCTACGATAATAACTTTATAAGGTTGTAATCCGTATGAAGAAGCACTTAATCTAACGGCTTCTTTTAAAGTGTTTAAATCTTCGGATGATATTTTTTTTGTCGCATCAAATTTCTTTGTAGCATATCTCCAATTTAAATTGTCTAATAATGTACTCATAATTTTAATTTTGTTGGGTTCTGTATTTTTCTAATAATTGATTTAATAATTCTAATTCTTCAGGACTTATATTCTCAGCAAATGCGCGCTCGTGTTCATCTACCTTCGGATCTAATTCTTTTAGTACGTCTAATCCTTTTTGAGTGATTAGAACTTCTATTTTTCGTCGGTTGTTAGGGCAAACATTTCTGGTAACAAAATCTTTTAATAATAGTTTGTCTACTAATCGGGTTGTGTTACTTGTTTTGGCCAACATACGCTCCTGTATCACACACATATTAGCAGGATTTCCTTTTTGTCCTCTTAATATACGCAGTACATTATATTGTTCCCCAGATAGATCATACGGTTTTATCAACTCGTTGAAATGATCCTGAATCACGTTTTGCGTGTACATGATATTTAGAATAACTTTTTTCGCATTATCCATCTTAACTGTACTTTTTATAACCTCTTCAATTGTCATAGTCGTAAGTGTATAATTTGTATATACAAATGTATGTACTTTTGATTGTTGTATATACAAATGTCATGTTAAATTTTTGTTAATTGAAACATTGTGTGTTTTATAGTTATACAAACCCTGTAGAGTTACTGTAAAAGTACTACAATTTTTATTTGAAAAATTGATTTTTTAAAGTTTAATGATTTTTTAAAGATTGAATTATCAGTCTTTTAGACAAAAATCCAGACCAGACAGGTCTTTAAAGTGTGTGTGGTTTCTCGTATTGCAGGTATTCGACCCATATCTGTTTTAATTTAAAAAAACTGAATTTAGCTTAGAATATACGGCGTTAATTAAGTAATAGGTATAATAATGCAGCTAAACTTGCTCCAATTATTGGACCTACAATCGGAATCCAGGCGTAACTCCAATTGCTGCTTCCTTTTATAGGAAGGATTGCGTGTATAATTCTCGGTCCAAGATCTCTGGCTGGATTAATGGCATAACCTGTTGTGCCTCCCAGGGACAGGCCAATTACCCACACAACTATTGCAACAGGAAGCGCACCAATGGTTCCTAAACCTATTGTTGCATTTGGATCTGTGGCTATTTGCAGGTTGGGTCCGGCAATATAAAAAATGGAAAAAATGAGGACAAAAGTTGCAATTATTTCACTGATTAGGTTTGATAAATTGTTTTTGATGGCCGGAGATGTAGAGAAACAAGCAAATTTGGCATTTTCATCTTCAGTTGCAGCAAAATGGTCTTTATGTGAGAGCCATACCAAAAAGGCGCCTAACATGGCTCCAATCATTTGAGCAAGTATATAGGAGGGAACTAAGTTCCAATTGAATTTTCCGATAAGAGCCAAACCAAGTGTAACAATAGGATTTAAATGTGCCCCGCTAACTGGCCCTGCAATGAGTACGCCTGTAAAAACGGCAAATGCCCAGGCTGTGGTGATAACCATCCAGCCTGAATTGTTTCCTTTTGTATCTTTCAGGACGACGTTTGCAACGACGCCATTACCTAATAAAATCATTATCATTGTGCCTAAAATTTCTGCTGTAAAAGGTGCCATGTTCTGCTGTGTTTTAATTGTTTTATTCGTCGATCCAGTCTGATGCGCGCCCAACGGCCTTATCCCAGTTTTTCACCAATTTATTTACTTCTTGTTTTGGCATTTTTGGAGAAAATACGCGATCTATTGACCATTGTTCTTTCAAATCATCCAGGTTTGACCAGTATCCTACAGCAAGTCCTGCCAAATATGCCGCGCCTAAAGCTGTTGTTTCGAGTGTTTTTGGTCTTGTAACGCTTTTTCCATAAATGTCGGATTGAAATTGCATTAGTAAATTATTTGTAGCAGCTCCGCCGTCAACTCTTAGTTCTTTTCCTTTTCCTCCAAAATCTGCTTCCATAGCTTTTAGCAAATCATTTACCTGATAAGCAATTCCTTCTAAAGTGGCTCGGGCGATATGCCCATTGGTAGTCCCTCTTGTTATTCCAAGAATTGCACCTCTGGCATATTGATCCCAATGTGGAGCTCCTAAACCAGTTAGTGCCGGAACAAAATAGACACCTCCGTTATCAGGAACACTCGCCGCCAGACTTTCTATTTCTTCTGATTTGTTAATCATTTTTGCTCCATCTCTTAACCATTGTACAGCTGCGCCACCAACAAAAACACTTCCTTCTAAAGCATAGGTTGTTTTACCATTAATTTTCCAGGCTACAGTGGTCAATAAATTGTTGGTGGAACGAATTGGTTTTTCCCCCGTATTCATTAACACAAAACAACCTGTTCCGTAAGTATTCTTTATCATTCCTGAAGTTGTGCATAGCTGACCAAAAAGAGCTGCTTGCTGGTCCCCTGCAACACCGGCGATAGGAATTTTTGTTGAAAATAGGGTAGTGGAGCTTTCGCCATAAATGGTACTGCTTTCTTTTACTTCAGGTAGCATGGCTCTTGGGATATCAAACAATTCTAATAATTCATTATCCCATTCTAAGGTATTGATGTTGAATAATAAAGTTCTACTGGCATTAGAAACATCGGTCATAAATAATTTACCTCGGGTCAGTTTCCATATGAGCCAGGTGTCTACAGTTCCAAAACAAAGTTTTCCTTGTTCTGCTTTTTCTCGTGCTCCCGGAACGTTATCCAGGATCCATTTTACTTTTGTTCCTGAAAAATAGGCATCCAGAATTAACCCTGTTTTGGTCTGAATCATTTCGGCATGTCCTTGTGCTTTTAATTCGTCACAGTATTTTGCTGTTCTGCGATCTTGCCAAACAATAGCATTGTAAATAGGCTCACTTGTTTCCCGATCCCAAACAATAGTAGTTTCTCGTTGATTGGTTATTCCAATTGCAGCTATTTCTCTTCCGGATATTCCCACTTTAGCAATTGCTTCTGCAGCGACACTAATTTGAGAAGACCAGATTTCGTTTGGGTTATGTTCGACCCATCCTGGTTTTGGAAAAATCTGTTTAAAAGCTTTTTGAGAAATGCTTACAATTTCTCCTCCATGATTAAAGACTATAGCTCTGGAAGAAGTTGTTCCTTGATCAAGTGCCAGAATTAGTTTATTTTGCATGACTTATATTTTCTTAAGTTGATAATGGTCTATTGAAATTCTTTTAGAAGAAAACCTCTTGCAATTACGTGGAAGTTTGTAATTTCTCTATGTATCCAGGTTTCGTCATGTCCCAGTTCTTTTGCCAGTAATCGTGCTACTTTTTCAGATGATTGAATTGCAGCTCGTGCGTCTAAGAATAATAACCGGACACGTCTTGCTAAAACGTCGTCAACTGTTCTGGCCATTTCGTATCGAATAGCCCAGGCGACTTCGGCCATTATAAATTCGTAATCCGAATGTAGCTTTTCTTTTAATTCAGGTTCATTTTGTTGTAATTCGAGTATTTTAGGAATATCTGAACCATAAATATATAAATGATTCATTCGGTCTAAATTTGTAGTCACTTGGTTTCCATGAATGGGAAGTTGCTCGGTATTACAGGCTTTTTTAGGTAATTTGCCTATTTTGATTGCTTTATCGATGATATCTTCGGCAATTTTTCTGTAAGTAGTCCATTTTCCTCCCGTAATCGTTATTAAGCCAGTTTCCGAAACAATAATTTTATGACTTCGTGAAACTTCTTTGGTACTTTTCCCCTCTTCTTCAGGAGCTGCCAAAGGGCGTAAACCTGCGAAAACAGATAAAACGTCAGCTCTCGTAGGTTTTTTTGCCAGAAAACGTTGAGCAGTTTCCAAAACAAATTCGATTTCACTTTCGAGAGCAATAGGTTCAAGACTGTGTTTTCTAATTAACGTATCAGTTGTTCCTACTACAATTCTATTATGCCATGGCACTGCAAATAAAACTCGTCCGTCACTGGTTTTTGGAATCATCAAGGCTTGATCAGTTGGTAAAAAGGACTTATCAAATACGAGATGAATTCCTTGGCTTGGAACTATATATTTCTTGTAAACTTTGTCGTTTAGTTTCATGATGGCATTTGTAAAAACTCCGGTTGCGTTAATAATGGCCGTGCCTTTTATATCATACTTGTGACCTGTTTCATGGTCTATTACTTCAATGCCAATAATTTGATTATGATCGTCTTTTAGTAAGTTTACAACTTTAGAATAATTTAAAAGGCAAGCCCCTTTTTCTACTGCAGTTTGGGCAATGTTTATAGCCATGCGTGAATCGTCAAATTGACCGTCGTGATAAATAACACCACTTACCAGACCTTTTTCTTCGACGGTAGGAAGCATTTCAATTGTTTTTTTCTTTGAAATATATTTTGAAGCTCCTAAGCTCAAACGTCCTGCGAGTAAATCATAAATGGTCAATCCGATCGTATAAAAATAACCACCCCACCAGTTGTAGTTTGGGATAACAAAAGATTGATTTTTAACTAAATGACCTGCATTTTTCGCCAATAAGCCTCTCTCTTTTAAGGCTTCTCTGACTAAGTGAATGTCACCTTGTTCCAAATAGCGAACTCCACCATGTACTAATTTGGTACTTCTGCTTGAGGTTCCTTTTGCAAAATCTACTGCTTCAAGTAAGATCGTTTTGTATCCTCTGCTTGCGGCATCAAGAGCAGTTCCAAGACCGCTTGCACCCCCACCAATTATAATTACATCCCACTTCTCCGTGTTTTTTAATTGCGTCAATTGTTCCGAGCGTTTCATATAGCATCAGTTTGGTTGTTTTTGTAAGATTAGATCTTGTATTATAAACTTAATGAAACTAAACGAATTGGAAGCAAAGTGAATCAATTATTTAAGTTTAATATTTATCTGGTTTTAAATTAAAGAAAAACACCCGTGAGATTTTTAAAACCTGACGGGTGTTTTGAGATTAGGATCAAATAATTTAAAATTCTGTGTCTTTACGCTAATTTTTTTTCATATGCCTTTCTAGCGGCTCCTCTAAAAAATACTTCGCCACAATACGTATAATTTAATCTGTCTAAAATTTTCAACATCGGAATATTATCAAAATTCGTATCTACCTTTATACTGTATATATTATGTTCGATCGATAAAGTTTCTATTTTTTCAAATAGTTTTGTAGCAATACCTTTGCCTTTTGCCAATTTTGAAACTGCTACACGATGCACCACTGCATAATCGCCATTCGTAAGCCATTTACCTTCTATGGCTTCGTAGGCAGGTTCTTTGTCAAAAAGAATAGCTGCGTAAGATAAGATAGTGTTGTTTTCTGTCAGCACATAAGCATCGCCATTTTTTATGTCATGCTCTATTGTTGTCTCATTAGGATAGCCATCCTGCCATTGTGTACTTCCGTCCAGACGCCTTTGTTCAATAGCATCTTGTAGGATACTCCATATTAGAGGTACTTCAGCAATATCAGCTTTTCTCAAAATTAAATTTTCTGTTGTGTCGCTCATCTTTTAGGTATTAAACTATTAAATGGAAAATTAATGAATTTGTCTTTAAAGAAACTATAAATTAAGATCAAGTAGACCTTTCAGGTTAAACTTCTAATTTATGGAAGTTATTATTCGTTTAAATACTTTTCAATACATGTATTTATTATTTTACGTTCTTCTATTGTTGCGTCATTGTCCATGTCACTATGGTTGATAGGAGTGAATTGAACTGTCATTCCGTATTTTTGTTGTTCTTGTTCAGTCGGTAATACACCTTCGTCTGCAGAATAGTTTTTGGAGCGCAACGTATATACTATTGGGTGGTTAACTCTAGGAAGAGGCATTCTTCGATTGTCCATCGTTATTATTTTATAAACCAATTTAGGGTATTTATTTGCAAATAGAGCAGTCATATCCCCACCATTCGAATGACCAATTAGTGTTAAATGCTTAAAATCTAATTCAGGCTTTAAGGTTTTAAATTCGTTTAAAACATATAGAATGTTATCAGTGCCTCTTTCCCAATTTGGTTTTCTTGTAACTTTAAAATCTCCTTCCATTGCCAAAAGGGCATCGGTAGGTAATTCGTGCTGAACACTAATAACAAAATATCCTTTTGAAGCTAAATTTTCTGTTAAATAAGAATAGATCATATTGTCTCCTCCTTTATTCTCTCCATATCCATGACTAAAAATTATTATCTGTTGATTATTAATTTTGGAGTCTGTTTTTGGGCAAAAAATGGCGATCGGAATTTTACGATTTCTCGATTTATCAAATAAAGTTAACGTATCAAGTTTAACTGGATACGTATTATGTGCTATTTGAGAGTTTGTTTTTTTGCTATTCGAGCAACTTATTAATAGTAAACAAATTAAAATCTTAAAATATATTTTACTCATTTTTTCGATATGTACAATATGGCTACGTAAAATAGTAAGGAATTTATCTTTAAAGAAATTATAAATTAAGTACCAGTAAACCCGACATGTTTTTAAAATTTGTCGGGTTTGATCTGAATAATGTAGGGGTTAGAATATTAATGAGGCAGTTTATCTTTAATCAAACCATAAACCCAGGTTCCAAAAATAGCGCTTACTAAAGTCACTACAATTACAGTAACTCCAGTGCCGATTTGAGCAAATAAGGGCCCTGGACAAGCTCCTGTAATAGCCCATCCAAACCCAAACATTAATCCACCATAAATTTGTCCTTTACTGAACGTTTTTGGCTGAATTTCTATTTTTTCTCCCTGTATGGTTTTAATGTTGAACTTTTTGATGATTTGTACTGATATAAGTCCAACTGCAACGGCACTTCCAATCACACCATACATAAAGAACGATTGCAGGTGAAACATTTCCTGAATACGAAACCAACTAATGATTTCGGCTTTTACGAATACAATTCCAAAAAAGATTCCAACAACAAGATATTTTAAGTTTGAGAAACCTGAATCTTTGATTTGACTTCCGTTGGTTCCTTCTGTATCGGTATTTTTATTTTCTAACTTGTTCATTTTTGAAATTTTAAAGTGAAAGAATATAGGGTAAAATCAAAAGGGACATTACAAAACCGCCAATCATGAAACAGATTGTAGCGACTAATGAAGGCCATTGTAAATTTGAAATTCCCATAATCGCATGACCACTTGTACATCCACCAGCGTAACGCGTACCGAAACCAACTAAAAATCCGCCAACGACAATCATGATAAATCCGCGAAGTGTTAATAAACTTTCCCAAGAGAAAAGTTGCGAAGGAACTAATCCAGAATGATCTGTAATGCCGTAAGTGGCTAATTGGCTAGAAAGTTCTGGTGTAATTTCAACCGGATTTGGATTGGCTAAGAAATTAGCAGAGATAACTCCGCCAAGGAAAATTCCGAAAACGAAGAACAAGTTCCAGCTCTCTTTTTTCCAGTCGTATTTAAAGAAGGAAATATTGGCAGGAATACAAGCCGCACAAATATGGCGCAAAGAAGAACTAATCCCGAAAGATTTGTTCCCGATAATTAATAAAATTGGAACAGTTAATCCAATTAACGGGCCTGCAATGTACCAAGGCCAAGGTTCTTTTAAGATTTCCAGCATTTTTATTTTTTTTAGGTTCAAAGAGGCAAAGGTTCAGAGGTTCAAAGGAGAAACTTTTGTTGCTTTGCATCTTTATTTTTTAAGTTCAAAGAGATAAAGGTTCAGAGATTCAAATAGAAAACCTTTGCACCTTTGTACCTCTGAACCTTTGTTACTTTAACACTTTACTTTGACAAACAAAATCTGATTTCGGAATTTCTGTTTTAGAAATGGCTCCAAAACCGCCTTCAATTTCGCTAAAATTTCTGAAACCGCGAGCCTGTAAAATCGAAGCGGCAATCATACTGCGATATCCTCCGGCGCAATGCAGATAAAAATGTTCGTTTGGGTTAATGTCTTTTACCCAATCATTAATATAAGCCAGTGGTTTGCTGTACGCGTCTTCGATGTGCTCTGCAGCATATTCTGTTTCTTTACGAATATCGATAACTTTGTCTTCTCCGAATTTGAATTCATTTGAAAATTGCTGAGCAGTGATTCTGTTTACAGTGTCTACTTCGTAACCTGCTTTTTCCCAGGCTTCAAAACCACCATCTAAATGACCAATAATCGTGTCAAATCCTACACGGCTTAAACGGGTTACGGTTTCTTCTTCAAGACCGGTTTCCGTCACCAATATAATAGGTTGTTTTACATCCCCAATTAAAGTTCCAACCCAAGGAGCAAAATCACCATTGATTCCAATATTAATAGATTGCGGAATAAATCCTTTACTAAAATTGGCAGCACTTCTGGTATCCAGAATTAAGGCATCTGTTTCTTCGGCTACAGCTTCAAATTCCTCTGCTTTTATGGTTTTCATTCCATTGTACAAAACTGTTTCAAAACTTTCGTAACCTTGTTTGTTCATCGCCACATTCATACTGAAATAGGCAGGAGGAGGCAATAATCCGTCTGTGACTTCAGTAATAAATTCGGCTTCGGTCATATTGGCGCGCAACGCATAATTAGTCGCTTTTTGATTTCCTATTGTAGAAACCGTTTCTTTGCTCATGTTTTTTCCACAGGCGCTTCCCGCACCGTGGGCAGGATAAACGATCACATCATCAGCCAAAGTCATGATTTTATCTCGTAACGAATGGTATAAAATCCCTGCTAATTGATCCTGTGTCATTCCGGCTGCTTTTTGAGCCAAATCCGGACGTCCGACATCACCAATAAATAAAGTGTCTCCGGAAAAAATCGCATGATCTTTTCCGTTTTCATCAATCAATAAAAAAGTAGTGCTTTCCATGGTATGTCCGGGAGTGTGCAATACTTTAATGGTGATATTTCCAATTTTGAATTCTTGTCCGTCTTTTGCTGAAATACAGTCAAATTCGCAGGCAGCGTTGGGTCCGTAAACAATTGGCGCCTGAGTTTCTTTACTTAAATCGACATGTCCGGAAACAAAATCAGCGTGAAAATGCGTTTCAAAAATATATTTCAATTTTACCTGATCACGCTCTAAACGCTCTAAGTAAGGCTGAATTTCTCTTAACGGATCAATAATTGCAGCTTCGCCATTTGAAGTAATATAATAGGCACCCTGCGCAAGGCATCCGGTGTAAATTTGTTCTATTTTCATGATTTGAAATCTAAAATAATGTGGCACAAAGGTAAGTCTGTTTTTCGGGAAATTAAGTGACTATTGTTACAGAAATTTGATTTCTGCGTGAAAAAAAGGGCAGATTTTGACATAGATGTTATATTAATTGAGTTAAATTGGAGCAATTAAGCTTTAACTTATAATTTTGCATATGACGAATGTCATTTTAAAACAAATAAACAGTTAAACAGATGAAAACGGAAGATTTATTGAATCAGATTGCTTTTATAAAAGAAATTGATAAGGTAAAATACATTCAGCGAAAAACGAAGTTGTTTCATAGTGACCGAAACGAAAATGATGCAGAGCACAGCTGGCATTTGGCTTTAATGGCAATCGTTTTGGCCGAACATTCAGATGAACCAATTGATGTTCTGAAAGTCGTGAAAATGGTTTTGATACACGATATTGTAGAAATCGACGCAGGTGATACCTTTATATATGATTCACAGAAAAATCATTCTAATACTGATGAAGAACGATTGGCGGCGAATCGTATTTTTGGTTTGCTTCCGAAAAAACAGGCCGAAGAATTAATTGCTATTTGGGAAGAATTTGAAGCAGGTGAGACCAACGAAGCTAAATTTGCCAGATCGATGGATCGTTTAGAGCCTTTGTTGCAGAATACATCTAATAACGGCGGAACCTGGAAAGAGTTTGGAGTAAGTTATGATAAAGTGTACGAGAAAAAGAGGGTTATAAAAGAAGGTTCTAAAACATTATGGAATTATGCCGAAGGCTTGATTAATGAAAGCGTTGAAAAAGGGATTTTGAAGAAAGAATAGTATGGATAATCTTGTCATTTCGATCGAAGGGAGAAATCGCACGCAATGACACAAGAAGCTCGACAAAGATTGGCGATTTTGTTTGCGGATTTCCTAATGCTATTTCTCCCTTCGATCGAAATGACAATTTTGGCTTAAAAACATAAGTGCAGTTTGTACAACTAAATTGTTGAAAAGTTTAACAATTATGAGGGGATAAACTTTTTTTAAAGGCAGGAATTTCGGGTTTTAATGGGTAAATTTGTGGGACTTCATAAATAAAATACCACTATGGAAGAAATGCTTTTTTATGACCGAATGCAATTTGCCTTCACAATTACTTTCCACTATCTTTTTCCGCAACTTACAATGGGTCTTTCGCTGATCATTGTGTACTTCAAATGGAAATATCTCAAAACTAAAAACGAACAATACAATCACGCCACCCATTTCTGGATGAGAATCTTCGCTCTGAATTTTGCGATGGGGGTGGTAACCGGAATTCCGATGGAGTTTCAGTTCGGAACCAACTGGGCAAAATTCTCCGAGTTAACCGGAGGGATTATCGGTCAGACATTAGCCATGGAAGGCATGTTTTCTTTCTTTCTGGAATCCTCTTTTTTAGGTCTGTTTTTGTTTGGAGAAAAATTATTGGGACATAAATGGCATTTTGTCACCGGATTACTAATCTGTATTGGCTCCTGGGCCAGTGGTTACTTAATTATCGCAACACATTCGTGGATGCAGAATCCCGTAGGTTACGAGATTTTGGAGAACGGAAAATTTGTGTTGACTAATTTCAAAGCACTGTTTCTAAATCCGTGGTTATGGCCATCGTATCTGCACAATCAGGCCGCTTCTTTAGTGACAAGTTCCTTTGTTGTGGCAGGAATTGGTTCTTTCTATATTTTAAGTAAAAAGAATATTGTTTTCGGAAAACTGTTTCTTAAAACGGGAGTGATTTTTGGATTGATTGCCAGTATGATTGTGGCTGTTCCAACTGGAGATTTACTGGCCAAAAATGTGGTGAAATACCAACCTGTAACGTTTGCTGCAATGGAAGGAATTTTTCATACCGAGAAAAAAGGATCTGAAATTGTTTTAATAGGACAGCCTGATGTTAAAGATAAAAAACTGGACAACAAGATTGCCGTTCCAAATATTTTGAGTTTCCTGACTTATGGGAACTGGGAACAGGAAATTAAAGGTTTAGATCAGTTTGAAGAAGATCTTCATCCCACCAATATTTCAGGTTTGTATTATGCGTATCATATTATGGTGGGACTAGGAACGCTGTTTATTGGTTTGATGTCCCTTGCTTTGTTTCAATTGATCAGAGGCAAATTGTATGAAACCAAGTGGATTCTTTGGTCCTTGCTTTTTATGATGCCATTCCCCTACATCGCCAATACAACTGGCTGGTACACGGCCGAACTGGGCAGACAGCCCTGGCTTGTTTACAATTTAATGCGAACAGCTGCCGGTGCATCACCGACCGTATCTTCGGGAAATACACTATTTACCTTACTAGGTTTTATAGGATTGTATCTTTTACTGGGAATGTTGTTTTTGCTTTTGATTGGAAAAATTATCAATAAAGGACCTCACACTGAAGTCATAACTGAAAATATATAAGTATGGAATTTTTTTGGTACGTAGTTTTAATGGGAATTTTGGCCGTTTACATTGTGTTAGACGGTTATGATTTTGGAGCAGGAATTATTCATTTATTTTTTGCCAAAACTGAAAAAGATAAAAAAGCAATTACAAACGCAATCGGTCCGTTTTGGGATGCCAACGAAGTTTGGATTATTGCCGCTGGAGGTGTTTTGTTTTTTGCTTTCCCTACTTTGTATGCTTCTTCTTTCAGCGGATTTTATCTGCCTTTGATCATGATTTTATGGTTACTGATCTTTCGTGCCATTGGTTTGGAAATGCGCGGACAGGTGCATCATCCTATGTGGGAAGCAATCTGGGATAAGGCTTTCGGAATTGCAAGTTTACTTCTGGCTTTGTTCTTCGGAATTGCCTTGGGGAATATCGTTCGCGGAGTCAACCTTGGAATGGTAACCAATGGCGTTTCGACTCAGGAGGCGCATTATTTCTTTTTGCCATTGTGGAATCCAACATTTAGTCCGCAGGCAAGTGAATTGGGGATTATAGACTGGTTTACACTTTTCCTGGGAATTGTGAGTGTGGTTTCCTTAACCATCCACGGTGCGAACTGGATCATCTTTAAAACCAATTCAGCTTTGAATCCACAGCTTAAAAATGTTGTTTTTAAATTGAATATCGTTTTGCTGGTTTTAGTGTGTATTTCATTGCAAATCTGGCACTTTATTGAGCCAAAGCCTTTCCATAATTTTGTAGAGAATCCAATTCTCTGGTTTTTTCCATTGATGACTTTCGTTGGGATTTTAGGATTATTCAAAGTACGTTCGTGGAAAAAAGACGGTTACGGATTTTTGTTTTCATCTCTGTTTTTGGTAGGTGGATTTGCTTCAACAGCTGTTTCTATTTTTCCGAATGTTTTGCCTTCTACGAATAATGTAAATCCATCTTTAACTATTTATAACACTGCAGTGCACGAATATGGACTGAGCGCTGGGATGAATTGGTTTTTCATTGCATTGTTTTTGGTGATTGTCTATTTTGTGATTCAATACCGCGTATTCAGTGGGAAGATGGATGATATCGGGTATGGGGAGCATTAGGTTTTATAGCCGCGAATTCACAAATTTTCACGAGTTAATGATATGCATAGCCGTTGGTTTTAACCAACGGTTTTTTTGTTTGATTCCGAGATGGCTTTAGCAAAAGAAGGGTTGTTAGGTAAAGTTGGGAAAGAATATTTTTATAAATTTTGTGATTTGAAACCTTTAGAAATTGGCTGAAAGCCTTAAAGAATTAGAGCAGTGCATCGCACTACGAATTAAGAAGAAGTGAATATTGCCCTGAAGGGACAAAAGCAAATGAGTAACAGGTTAAAGAAGAATATATGTTTAAAAAAGTATATAATAAATATTTTCTTTGCGGTTATGCTTTCGCCCTTTCAGGGCTTATCATCATAATCTTTTTCATTCATAGTGCTTCGCACCATGTTGTTGCTAAGGCTCTTTCAGAGCACAAGGTTTTGAATGTAAGTAATTTTTAGTTTGTATTTTCTTTAGGTTTTCATCTTGATTGAAATTCAGGGTTTGATAACGGCACAAGCGATAGCCTACGGCGAAGCAATTCACGAATTAATGATATGAATAGCCGTTGGTTTTAACTGAGACAGAATATAAGTAGAAGCCTTTAAAATAGGCTGAAAGCCTTAAAGCATTAGAGCAGTGCATCGCACTACGAATTATGAAGGAGCAAATATTGCCCTGAAGGGGCAAAAGCAAATGAGTAATGGATTAAAGAAGAATATATGTTTAAAAAAATATATAATAAATGTTTTTTTGAGATTATGCTTTCGCCCTTTCAGGGCTTATCATCATAATCTTTTTCATTCATAGTGCTTCGCACCATGTTGTTGCTAAGACTCTTTCAGAGCGCAAGGTTTCGAACGTAGTTAATTTTTAGTTTGTATTTTCTTTGGGTTTTCATCTTGATCAAAATTCAGGGTTTAATAACGGCGCACGGCGAAGCAATTCACGAATTAATGATATGCATAGCCGTTGGTTTTAACCAACGGTTTTTTTGTTTAATCCTGAGAAGGCTTTAGCCAAAATGTTTGCTGTATTTGGCTAAAGCCGAGATAAATGATATTATGATTCCGTGGGTTAAAACCCACGTCTATTCAATTTTGATAAACTCGAAATTTCTAATATATCATGAGTTCGCGCTAGTTAAAACCTTTTTTTGCAGGCTTGACCGAAACTCTGGATGATCCCGTTTTATGAAATCTGGACTATAAAAGAGTTTAAGTTTTAGAATATTTTCGTTTTTTTAATCTCAAAATTTAAAATAATGGATTACCAAATCAAAAAAGCAAGTTTAGAAGATCTCAATGAAACAGCAGAACTTTTTGACCTCTATCGTGTTTTCTATCGTCAGAAATCTGATGTTGAGGCAGGGAAAGCATTTCTTAAAGAACGATTGTTGCATAATGAGTCGGATATTTTTTTAGCGATTGCAGACGGAAAAGCAGTTGGCTTTGTACAGCTCTATAAAATATTTAGTTCTACTAAAATGCAAAGACTATGGTTACTAAATGACCTTTTTGTACATCCTGATTACAGGGGTAAAGGATTTTCTGTGGCATTAATTGATCGCAGTAAAGAATGGTGTGTGGAAACAAATGCTTGTGGCTTGATGCTGGAAACCGAAAAAACGAATGATATAGGGAATCAGTTATATCCGCGCTGTGGTTTTGAATATGACGGTCAACATAACTATTATTATTGGTGGAAGTAAAAAAGGCTTAAGTGTAAAGTTAGCCTGTACACTTTTGTCATTCCGAGGTACGAGGAAACTCCGCAAGTAACTCCGCAACGAAAGTCAATCTTTGTCGAGCTTCTCGCGGAGATTTCTCCTTCGTCGAAATGACAATGATTGTGATTATTTGGTCTAAAAATAAAGTTTTTATGCTTTTTTTACATCTATAGTAAAGATATTCTACAATTAACCAAAATAAAAATCTGCTTTATCTGCGAGAAAAAATAACTTTAAAACAAAACTTCCTTGGTAATAATATAAAATCCCATTACGAGAACAAACCATCCAAAAATGGGTTTTAGTTTTGCTCCGTCGATTTTTTTAGAAAGCTGACTTCCTATAAACATTCCAAAGAGTGCCATTGCAGAAATTCCTAGTAGAAAGTTATAATCTATGGGAGTTCCGATGTATAAATCGCCGCCGAAACCTATCGAAGAGTTAATCGTAATAATCAACAATGAAGTTCCAACGGCTTGTTTCATGGGTAAATTAGCGAAGAAAAGCAGTGCAGGAATAATTAAAAAACCACCTCCCGCACCCAAAAATCCGGTCACAATTCCAACTAAAAATCCAATTAGGCTTAATTGAACATAATTAGTTTCGGTGGCTTTTGTTTCGGGTTTGTTTTTTCGGATCATCGAAATTGCTGCTGTAATCATCAATACCGAGAAGATAATCATAATGAGAAAATCTTTGGAAACCGAATATGAAGCTATAGAAAAAAGGGTAGAAGCAATTTGAGGAAAAATAACTTCCCGAATAATCAAAATCGAAATAACAGAGGGAATCGCAAAATACAAAGCCGACTTAAGTTTAAGATTCCCCATTTTGTAATGACTGTAACTTCCAAACATGGCAGTTAATCCCACTATAAATAAAGAATAAGAAGTAGCTTGTTCCGGATTTACTTTGAACAAATACACCAAAATTGGAATAGTAAGTATAGATCCGCCACCGCCAATTAAGCCCAGTGATATTCCTATAATGATTGAGGCGAAGTACCCTAAATATTCCATTGCATTTGTTTTACACAAAGGTGCTTCGTTTAAAAGAAACGCACAGTAACATTTATCACATAAGTTTTTTTTCTGCCACGAATTACACGAATTTTCCCGAATTAGTTTTAATAGGAATGAGGATAGATTCTCTATTTCATAACTACGTGTTTATAAAAAAAGAGAAACACCTTTTGTAATAGTATAGAATCTATGTCACTATGGGTTTAATAAATTACGTTCAGAGAAAAATAAAAATAATTTGTGCTAATTCGTGAAATTTGTGTTCAATAGCTCAATTTGATTGCGGTTGAGTTTGACCAGACCTCTTTGTTCCATTTTTTTGAGGAGTCGGGAGATTACCTCTCTGGAAGTATTTAATTCGGTTGCAATTTCCTGATGTGAAAGATTTACTTCAGAGCAGCCACAAGCATCCGAATGTCGTTTGAGGTAAAACTCTAAACGCTCATCCATAGACCGGAAAGCAATATTGTCAACGACTTCAAGAACTTCTTCAAAGCGGCTGCGGTAGGTATCGATTACAAACTCATACCAGGTTCGGTGTTCCATCATCCATTTGTCCATCATTTGCAAGGGAATCATCATAACCGAAACATCTTCGACAACTTTTGCCATTATTTGGCTTTTTTCGCTTTTGGCAGTGCAGATCATCGAAATGGCACAGGCTTGTCCGGGTTGTAGGTAGTACATTAAAAATTCACCACCATCTTCACCTTCGCGGTAAATTTTAATTTTTCCTTTGGTAATTAACACGGTGTTTTTAATGTATTGCCCGGTACGCATTAAGATGGTTCCGGCTTCAAAATCCTGCGGGCTTCCGTTTTCTTCAATTGTTGCAATAAGTTCGTTGGAAAAATTAGGGAATATATTTTTTAGTGAGTTTTGCATTGATAATAGGAGGGAATTAATGTCCACGGTTTTTACGGTTTGAACAGGTTTACACAGATTTTATTTTTTGAAATCAAGGCCCAAAATATTTTAACACATAGAAACATAGTTTTTAAAGCTTAAAAAAAGACGTTTCACTTTACATGAACACACATAGCTATGTGTAAATAATGTATTATTTTATTTTGCTCTAAACTTAGAAAATAAATCTATGTTTCTATGTGTTGAATTTTTATTTTTTTGCACAACCCGAGCGATAGCAAACAGGTGGACTAATTCCACGAATTAACACTAATTAATTTGTGGAAATTCGTGCAATTCGCGGCGAATATTTTTAATTCTTTTAATCAGTGGCAAAAAACATTCGTGAAGAACATTTTTATTAAATTAAAATTAAAATCTATAATTTATTACAAAGATAGGGGATTGCAATGGTATAAATTATCAGAAAATTATATTTAAGAGGTGTTTTGTGTAAATGAAAAAATCCTATTTTCTATCGAATTTATAGACTATATTTTTAAAAATAGTAAGTAAATTTGCTTTTCACTGATTATAGTACTTTCTCTAAAACGTTTTCTGAGAATAATAATCGAAATCGCATTTGGTACGTTTTTAATCAATAGAAACGTCGTAATTTTACAAAAACACATTTACTATGAATTTATCACAAGAAGATTGGGTTAATCAGCTGGCTGCTGACGAGAATGCAGTTATACTGGACGTAAGAACTGAAGACGAATTTAATGACGGTTACATTCAAAACGCCGTAAACATCGACATTAATAAAGGACAAGGGTTTATTTATGAAATCGAAGAGCTTGATAAAAACAAAAATTATTATGTGTATTGCCGTTCTGGTGCCAGAAGCGCCAAAGCATGTCAGATTATGAATGAGTTAGGGATTAGTAATGCCTACAATTTGCTTGGTGGAATTCTGGATTGGGAAGGTGAAACCGTAAACCCATAAGACAGAAGAAGAGGCCTATAAAGCCTCTTTTTTCTTTTTCAAATGCTATTAATAACCAAACTATAACAGACCAAATTATGAGTTTAATACCCGAAGAATTTCAAATTAAAAATTTGATCAATCAAGATACTTATCTTGTAAATGGAGAATTAAAACCATGGACCGGACAGACAACCCCAGTTTTTTCGACCATTTCCTCAACCGAAAAATATACGCCAACTTTATTAGGATCGATTCCGTTTATGGAAGAGAAAGAAGCTGCCGAAGTCGTGGAAGCTGCCAATACAGCTTATAATAAAGGTCAGGGCTTATGGCCAACGATGAAGGTCGTTGACCGCATTAAATGCATGGAGAATTTCGTAAAACAAATGAAGGAAACCCGCGAAGAGGTGGTGAAACTTTTGATGTGGGAAATTGGAAAAAACCTTGGCGATTCGCAAAAAGAATTTGACAGAACCGTTGAATATATTCAGGATACCATAGACAGTTATAAGGAACTAAACGGACGTAGCTCGCACTTTGAAAAAGTGCAGGGTGTTAATGCGATGATTCGTCGTGGACCTCTGGGTGTAGTTTTGTGCCTTGGACCTTATAATTATCCTTTGAATGAGACTTTTTCATTGTTGATTCCCGCTTTAATTATGGGAAACACTGTGATTTTTAAACCTGCAAAACATGGTGTTTTATGTATTTCGCCTTTGTTGGAAGCGTTCAGAAGCAGTTTTCCGAAAGGAGTAATCAATATTGTTTATGGCCGTGGCCGAGAAGTAGCTTCGCCTATTATGAAGTCTGGAAAAATTGACGTTTTAGCGTTAATCGGAAACAGTAAATCAGCCATAGCATTACAGGATCAGCATCCAAATAAAAACAGACTGCGTTTGATTTTAGGTCTGGAAGCGAAAAACCCGGCTATTATTCTACCCGACGCCGATTTAGATTTAGCGATTCAGGAATGCATTGCAGGAACTTTATCGTTTAACGGACAACGTTGTACGGCACTAAAAGTATTGTACGTACATGAATCTATTGCGGAAGAATTCAATAAACGTTTTGCTGAAAAGGTAGACAGTTTAGTATTTGGAAATCCTTGGGAAAAAGGAGTTTCTCTAACACCGCTTCCGGAAACAGATAAGCCAAAATACATTCAGGGACTAATTGATGATGCAACACATAAAGGAGCAAAAATACTGAATGAAAAAGGAGGGAAACACACTGATAATTATATTTTTCCCGCTGTCTTATATCCCGTAAACAAAGAAATGCGAGTGTATCACGAAGAGCAGTTTGGACCGGTGGTTCCCATTATTTCTTTCAAAGATATCAATGAACCGCTTGAAGATATGGCCGAATCCAATTACGGACAGCAGGTGAGTCTGTTTGGAAAAGATATTAAAACTCTGGCACCGCTTATTGATGCCTTAGTAAATTTAGTATGCAGAGTAAACCTCAACAGTTCTTGTCAGCGTGGCCCTGATGCCTTCCCGTTTACGGGGCGTAAAGATTCTGCTGTAGGAACTTTAAGTATCCCGGATGCCTTGCGTTCTTTCTCCATTCGTACGTTTGTTGCTTCAAAAGACATCGCTTATAACAATGAAATTTTGCAGGAATTGCTAAACAGCAGGGAGTCGAATTTTATTAATACCGATTATATTTTGTAGTTACCAGAGTTATATATTAATTGTAGAGGCCGTCTTTTTCTTTTGAATTGGACGGTTTTTATTTTTCTTTTTAAGCCTTTGATTTTCTGTGTGGTTGAGGTTCTGACTTTATTGTTTATTTTTAGAAATAAATTTTTTGAATAATGTAACTTAAAGTTAAAAATGTCATCTAACTACTATAATCAATCAAACCACCAAAATCTTAAAACAACTTATGGAAAAAAAATCACTTCAATTGCTATTTATAGCCTTCTTGTTTGTAGCACAAAATAGTTTTGCACAGGAACTTTACATGCCAAGGAATATTAAGGAATCTTATACTAATGGTGTTCGTTCTATGGATGGAAAACCCGGGAAAAATTATTGGCAAAATCATGGTAAATATGACATGGCTTTGACTGTAGATGCCAATACAAAAGTAGTTAGCGGAACCGAAACGATCGTGTATGAAAACAACAGTAATGATACGCTAAGGAATTTACGAATCAGATTTGTGAATAATATTCATAAAAAAACCTCGCCACGAGCGGTATTAAATAGTGAAGGTTTTTTTACGGAAGGATTGACAATTACAAATTTGAAAATCGAAGGTGAAGTCTACAAAGAAGATGCTAAAAGCTGGGGTACAGTTGGGAGCGTAAAAATGAATAAACCTATGCCGCCTCATAGTAAAATTACGATTGATATCGATTGGAATTATCCATTGTCAGAAGTGAGTGGGAGAGAGGGGCAAATCGATAACACTACTTTTTTTGTGGCCTATAGTTATCCTCGTGTTTCTGTTTTTGATGATTACAACAAATGGGACAACCTGCCTCATACTTCAGGTCAGGAGTTTTATAATGATTTTAATGATTATACGTATTCTGTAAAGGCACCTAAAAATTATGTGGTTTACGGAACGGGAGATTTATTGAATCCGGATGAGGTTTTACAGCCTGAATTTGCTGCACGTCTAAAAAAATCATACGTAACAGATGAAATTTTACACATTGCCAATGAGCAGGAAATGAAAAACGGTCTGGTAACAAAACAAAGCGATTGGAACGTTTGGAAATTTGAAGCTAAAAACATTACAGATGTTTGTTTTGGTTTAAGTGATCATTATTTATGGGATGCCGGAAGTGTAATTGTGGATAAAAAAACAAAGCGACGCGCGAGTATCCAAGCAGCTTATGATGTAAAAGGAACCGATTTTGAAAATTCTATTAAGTACAACCAATATGCTTTAGATTTCTTTTCACACAATTGGCCGGGAGTTCCCTATCCGTATTCTAAAATGACGGCTTTTCAGGGTTTTGCAGATATGGAATATCCAATGATGTGTAATGATTCGCAAATGGGAGATCCTGTTTTTGCACAATTGGTTCAGGATCATGAAGTAGCTCATACCTATTTTCCTTTTTATATGGGAATCAACGAAACACGTTATGCTTTTATGGACGAAGGCTGGGCGACAACTTTTGAATATTTAATAGGAATCGCAGAGCACGGAAAAGAAGCCGCCGATAAGTTTTATAAAGAATTTCGAGTAGAACAATATATAAATGATCCGTCTACAGAAGAAGATCAGCCTATCATTACCATGTCATCGCAGTTATCAGATTCTGGTTATGGCAATAATTCATACGGAAAAGCTTCTTTGTCATACCTGGCTTTAAAAGACTTGTTGGGGGATGATTTGTTTAAAAAAGCATTGCATGGCTATATGGACAATTGGAATGGTAAACACCCGGTTCCATGGGATTATTTTAATTCGATTAATACAGCTTCGGGTAAAAATCTGAATTGGTTTTTTGACAATTGGTTTTTCACAAATAATTACTTAGATCTTTCCGTTAAAAAGGTGGCTAAGAATATTATTTCTGTAGCCAATGTTGGTGGTTTTGCAATTCCATTTGATGCCATTGTGACCTACGCAGATAATACGACAGAAACAGTTCATAGCACACCGGCTGTTTGGCAGGCGAATCAAAAACTGGCCGCTGTTACAGTGAAGAGTAACAAGCAAATTAAAAAAGTAGTTCTAGATGGTGGTATTTTTATGGATGCTACTCCTTCCGACAATACCTGGTCAGCAAAATAAAAGAGTACAACAGAAGTCGTTTTTTTAACTAAAAAAACGACTTCTGTGTTTTATAAAAGCAGCACAATAAGTTTTGAATTTTTAGTAACAAATTGAAAAAAATCAATAAGAAATGAATAGTTTACAAATTGTTTTTAGAAAAAAGATACTCTTCTTCGGTTTATTTGTATTGTTAACGAGTTTTGCATTTGCGCAAAATAAAGATAGAATTGAAATAGGAACAGTCGATAGTATTTCTTCTAAAGTCCTGAACGAAAATAGAAAAATATGGATTCATCTTCCTAAAAGTGCACGAAATACAGGTCTGGCAAAACAAAAGTATCCGGTCGTTTATTTACTCGATGCTGAAGGACATTTTAGCTCCGTTGTAGGGATAATTGAAGAAATGAGCGAAGTGAACGGAAATACAAATTGTCCGGAAATGATTATAGTTGGGATTACGAACACTAATAGAAATCGTGATTTAACGCCTACACATACGGATGTTGATCCTCCATTTGTGTCAAAAAGTTTAAGTGATCAATCTGGTGGAGGAGAAAAATTTGTTGAATTTCTTGAAAAAGAATTGATTCCGTATATCGATGGTAAATATCCAACTACACCTTATAAAACACTGATAGGACATTCTTTTGGAGGTTTGACCGCTTTGAATATTCTGACAAATCATACTCATTTATTCAATTCGTATCTTGCTATTGATCCGAGTTTGTGGTGGGATCATCAGAAATTTTTAGTTGCAACTGAAAAAAAAATAGAAAACAAAAAACTGCCGAATGTTTCCTTGTTTATGGCCGCTGCCAATACAATGGATGATAGCATGAATGTTGTGAAAGTAAGAAAAGATACAACGATTTTTACAAGACATATCCGCTCCATTTTAGATTTTAATGATTTTCTGAACAAGAACAAAAAAAGCGGTTTGAATTATCAGTATCAATATTATAACGATGATAATCATGGATCTGTACCATTGATCGCCACCTATGATGGTCTTCGTTTTTTGTTTAAATTCAATCAGTTAAAGCTTTCCATTCCGGAACAAATTAACTTTAATAAAGCTGTTTTTACTAAAATTGAAAAACATTTTGAAAATGTATCAAAACACTTAGGTTACAAGGTAAGCGTTCCAGAAAACACAGTAAATGCTTATGGTTATCAGTCTTTGGGTAAAAAAGATATGGAGCTGGCAGGTTATTTGTTCAGGTTAAATGTTGCGAATTATCCTCAAAGTCCAAATGTTCATGATTCGCTTGGAGATTTTTATGAAGCAAATGGTGATAAGAAAAATGCAATCGCCAGTTATGAAAAGGCTTTGATACTGGATAAAAACTTCTCGGAAGCTAAGATAAAACTGGAGAAATTAAAATAATAGATATAATAAAAACTTAAAATGTCAGGAGAAAAAGATTTACAACAATTACTTAAAAGCATGAGACCAGAGCATAATTTAGGAGATTATGTTTTTTGTAAAGTCGAAAAATTAGATGGTGTAGAACTGAATGATATTGAGATGTTTTTCAAAGAAAAAGAAGCAATTACTCTGATTTTGAAAAAAGAAATTGCAGACGCATTAAAGCTAGATTATTCAGTTGTAATGTCATGGATAACACTCACGGTGCATTCATCATTAGAAGCAGTTGGCTTAACAGCAGCATTTTCAAAAGCACTTTCAGAACATGAAATAAGCTGTAATGTTGTGGCCGCTTTTTATCACGATCATATTTTTATAGCCCAAAAAGACACAGAGAAGGCAATGGAGATCTTAAATTTATTTTCGGTCTAAATTGAGGTAAATCACTGGATAATAGCAATAAACAAAGGGGGATTAAAAATTTAACTTTTTCTAGATTTATTATTGGTAAGTTTTTTATTACATTTGAATTAAAAAAAAGTTAAAAATGAAGCGGAAGTTTAATATTAAAAAACTACGTTTGCAAAAAAATGAAAACCCTGAATTATTAATGAAAAAGAAACTATTTTTTATTGTTTTATTAATCACTTGTAAAAATTTTGCTCAAAACAACGCTAAAATCGCATTTCAGAAAAGCAGATATGAATTAGCTTTAGACTACTACGAAAAAGCCGATTATAAGAAAGCGATTGATTTATTTTACGTTGCTTCCAAAATTAAACCTGACAATACAATAGGTCAGGAATCGATTAAAAAAGTAGATACTTTACGAACATTTTTGAGAGAAAATCTTCTAAAGTTGGCCGTAGGAACCTGGAAGATGGTTGGAGATAAGCCGGTTTGGGCTGCTAATCAAAGTAATGCAACCTCACAAAAAGATTTTGACGACTTAATCGAAATCAAGGACGGTGAAATTTCTTCTTATGAGAAAAATAAGAAAACGCAGGAAAAAAAACTCATTAAGTCTGAGAAATTAGTGTATTACAACAAAGAGAACTCAGATGCATTGTTTTCGGACATCCTTTTATCTGACGGAACTGTTTGGAATTGCACGATAAATGAAAATGGAGATGAGCTGCATGTCATCAATGTGGGCAAAGTGACTGATGGAATTGTCGAAAAAATAACCAGCGACAATACGGAGCGGTTTTTTATTAAAGTAGAATAGTAAAAAGGGAATCAATTTTGATTCCCTTTTTTATTTATGAAAACCGTTTGCATTTGCCATATACTACTGCTAAAATCAATTTTTTATAATTCGATTTATTTGTTGTATGGTCATCATATTGAATAGTTTATAATTGTTAGGGAAAGGATAAAATGCAATTGTAAAATCGTGTAATTTTGATGCAATCCAAAAGAAGTAAAATAATGAAAATCAAAGCAATTAAAGCTTCTCAGACCTGGCAGATCAGACATGAAGTGATGTGGCCGGATCAGCCATTTGAGTTCGTGCAATTAGATGAAGATGCTTTAGGGCTGCATTTTGGGGTTTTTATAGCAGAAAAATTAGTTGCAGTAGTTTCCTGTTTTGTGAATAATAACGAATTACAGTTCAGAAAATTGGCAACTCTGGGAGAATATCAGGGAAAAGGCATCGGATCTGAACTTGTAAAATACATTTTACAATTCGCAAAAGAGAAAAATTTGAAAAAAGTCTGGTGCAATGCACGAACCAATAAAAAAAAATTTTACGAGAAATTCGGAATGCAGGATACTCATCATATTTTTAGAAAAGCAGAACAGGAATTTACCATAATGGAAGTTTTGCTATAGAAAATAAAGTGAATTTTACGGAATAAAACATACAGTGTCAGATCTTTGCGATTTTGATGTTTTTTTATTGATTTGGAGAGTCTTATTAACTCGATTATGATAAGGACTTAATTTTTTATGATTTTTCAGCAAAAAAGGATATTTTTTTATCAGAATTAGTGTGTAATAAAATCATGAAAACGTTTTCGTCTTTTTTAAATGTTAAAGCTTATAAAAAAATCTTTTTTTCTTTCGATACTTTCCTTACTTTCGCACCCAAATGAGAAAGTTAGTAGTATTTTTAGTATTCATGAATTTGCTTCTGTTAGGCGGAGGGCAATATCTTAATGCGGGTACTCCTAAAAATGCTCATCCTCATAATCTTGAGAAAAAGCACAGGGTAAAATTCACCAATCAGGAACAGGGCAGTTCAATTATTGAAGATGCTGATATTGATACTGAAGAAGAATATCTTGGAAGTGATGATCTTAAAGATGGACTTACGAATAAGTTTTTTGCAACAAACTATAGTTTACTTGACAGTTGGTACCTTTCCTTTGCAAGTCAGACTGGTGTAAATGATTACAATCGTTTTAAAATCTTCCTGCCATTTTGTGGCAACTCAAATCCTATCTACATTACTCAACGAGTTTTAAGAATTTGATTCAACAGTATACATCGGTTACCAAAGTTGTGATCTGAATATTCTGTTGATGTATTTTTTTCTACCTCATCTTATATGAAAGTTAAGTTCTGACTAAGGCTGGCTGATGCATTTTTTCATCCAAAGGAATCTCTGTATTCCAAGCACTCAATCGCTTAATTTCCAATAAAATCATGAAAAGAATTATCTTGTTCACTGGCTTAATTGCCTTAGTGTGCCTTACTAGTTGTACAGCTAAAAAAGAAGAAAAAGAAGAAGTAGAAAAATTTACCGCTACCAATCCGGTAAAAATAGACACTTCGTTTACGAAACAGTATGTTTCACAAATTAAATCCGTACGAAATATTGAAATTCGTGCTCAGGAAAAAGGTTTTTTACAAAACATCTATGTCGATGAAGGACAATTTGTAAAAAAAGGACAACTGTTGTTCAAAATTATGCCAAACATGTATCAGGCAGAATTATTGAAAGCACAAGCTGAACAAAAATCAGTAGAAATCGAACTGCAAAATTCCAAATTACTGGCAGACAAAAATATCGTTTCTAAAAACGAACTAAGTGTAGCGCAGGCAAAATTGCAATCTGCAAAAGCCGAAGTAGCACTGGCAAAACTTCATTTATCATTTACCGAAATCAGAGCTCCGTTTGACGGAACTATCGATCGTATTCCGTTAAAATTAGGAAGTCTTATTGATGAAGGCGAATTGATGACGAGTCTTTCAGACAACAGTCAGATGTTTGCTTACTTCAATGTTTCAGAACCTGAATACCTGCAATATGAAACCAATGTAAAAGACCGTGCTGATAATAAAGTAAGTCTGGTTTTGGCTAATGGCGAAACTTTTAAGGAAAAAGGAAATGTAGAAGTTATTGAAAGTGAATTTAACAATGAAACCGGAAACATCGCATTCAGAGCGCGTTTTCCTAATTCAGGCAAATTGCTTAGAAATGGCGAAACCGGACAGGTTCAAATGCTTGTACCGCTTAAAAATGCAATCGTGATTCCACAAAAAGCGACTTATGAAATCCAGGATAAAAAATACGTTTTTGTGATCGATAAAAACAATAAAGTAACTTCAAGAGAAATCACTATAACTGGCGAAATCCCTGATTTGTACGTGATCAAAACCGGACTTACCGAAAATGACAAAATTTTACTTGAAGGAGTTCAGAAAGTAAAAGAGAATGACAAAATCAAATATGAATTCCAATCTCCTAAAGCGGTAATGAACAATTTACGCTTAAAAGCAGAATAGGTTTAATCATTAAAACAATATAAAATGTTTAACAAATTTATTCAAAGACCTGTACTGTCGATAGTAATATCGCTTATAATCGTCTTTTTAGGAGTATTGTCGGTATTGAATTTACCTATTACCCAATTCCCTACAATCTCACCACCAATGGTGAATGTTACTGCAGATTATCCGGGTTCTAACGGTGAATTGATGATCAAGGCAGTTATTATTCCTTTAGAAAGAGCTTTAAATGGAGTTCCGGGAATGAAATACATGTCTTCTGATGCCGGAAATGATGGTGAGGCCACTATAAAAGTAGTTTTTAACTTAGGAACAGATCCCAATCAAGCGGCGGTTAACGTTCAGAATCGTGTAGCTTCGGTTACCAATAAATTACCTCCATTGGTAATTAGAGAGGGTATAAAAATTACCCGAGAAGTGCCAAGTATGTTGATGTACGTGAACCTTTACAGTACAGACAAAAATACCGACATGAAGTTCTTGTACAACTACGCTGATATCAACGTACTTTCAGAATTGAAAAGGGTAAATGGTATTGGTTCCGGAGATATCTTGGGAACTCGTGAATATGCTATGCGTATCTGGCTGAAACCGGATCGTATGTTGGCGTATAAAATTTCTGCCGATGAGATAATGGAAGCATTGTCAAGTCAGAGTTTGGAGGCTTCTCCGGGTAAAACGGGGGAAAGCTCCGGTAAACGTTCTCAGGCATTTGAATATGTATTGAAATATTCCGGACGTTTTACCACGAAAGAGCAATATGGAAATATTGTAGTAAAATCCAATGCTAACGGAGAACTTTTACGTTTGAAAGATGTTGCCAATATTGAATTTGGTAGTTCAATGTATGATATTTACTCCAACTTAAATGGTAAGCCATCTGCGGCTATCGTACTAAAACAGTCTTTTGGAAGTAATGCCAATCAGGTTATTGAAGAAGTAAAGGCTAAATTGGAAAAAATCAAGCAAAAATTTCCAAAAGGAATGGATTATGAGATTTCATATGACGTTTCTAAGTTCTTGGATGCCTCTATCGAAAAAGTAATTCACACATTGGTAGAAGCTTTTATTCTGGTTGGTTTAGTCGTATTTCTTTTCTTAGGCGACTGGCGTTCGACGGTTATTCCGGCAATTGCAGTACCGGTATCGTTAATTGGAACCTTTGTGTTTATGACATTCTTTGATATATCGTTGAACTTAATTACGTTGTTTGCTTTAGTATTGGCAATTGGGGTCGTCGTCGATGATGCGATTGTAGTAATCGAAGCTGTTCACGCCAAGATGGAAGAAGAACATTTGTCAGCATTTAAAGCAACTAAAAAAGCGATGCATGAAATTGCGGGGGCGATTATTGCGATTACGTTCCTGATGGCTGCGGTATTTATTCCTGTTGCATTCATGTCTGGTCCTGTTGGAGTATTTTACAGACAGTTCTCGGTTACGATGGCAACTGCTATTATACTTTCGGGTATTGTGGCTTTGACATTGACACCGGCACTTTGTGCGATGATGCTGAAAAATAATCACGGTCAGCCTAAAAAGAAAACACCAGTTAATGTATTTATAGATGGTTTTAATAATAAGTTTAACCTAGCTCAGGGTAAATATCAAAATGTATTAGCTAAAATCGTAAACAGAAGAGCTGTTACTATAATTGCTTTAGTAGGATTTTGTGCCGGAACATGGTTAATAAGCAGCACAGTTCCTTCCGGATTTATTCCGAATGAGGATCAGGGAATGTTTTATGCGGTTATTCAAACACCTCCGGGTTCATCTTTAGAAAGAACTAATAATATTGCAGAAAGAGTTCAAAAGATTGCAGAAGATATCGATGGAGTGAAATCGGTTTCTTCGTTGGCAGGTTATGAAATTCTGTCTGAAGGTACAGGAGCAAACTCAGGAACTTGTTTGGTGAATCTTAAAGACTGGAACGACAGAAAAGAATCTGTTCTTGAGATTATGCATGAGATGGAGGAAAAATGTAAAGACATTGCGGGAGCAAATATCGAATTCTTCCAGCCGCCTGCTGTACCGGGATATGGTGCTGCCGGGGGATTTGAGCTTCGTTTATTAGATAAAACCGGTTCTGGGGATTACAAAAAAACGGAGCAGGTAAATAATGATTTTGTTGCTGAATTGAACAGACATCCGGAATTATCCAATGTATTTAGTTTTTATAGTTCGAGTTTCCCTCAATACATGATGAAAGTCGACAATGATTTGGCACAGCAAAAAGGAGTTTCGATCGAAAACGCAATGAATACATTGTCAACTCTTGTGGGAAGTAACTACGAAATTAGTTTTATTAAATTCGGAATCAACTACAAAGTAATTGTTCAGGCTTCTCCGGAGTATCGTGCTCAGCCAGATGATATTTTAAAGTTATATGTAAAAAATAATCGTGATGAAATGGTGCCTTTTTCTGCTTTTATGAGATTGGAAAAGGTATACGGGCTTTCTGAAATTACCCGACACAATATGTACACTTCTACGCAAATTAGTGGTTCTGCAGCACCGGGTTATAGTTCTGGTACTGCGATTAAAGTAATTCAGGAAGTAGCTGCTAAAAAATTACCCAGAGGATATGACATTGACTGGGCAGGTATTTCTGCCGATGAGGTAGCGCAGGGGAATCAGGCAATTTGGGTATTCCTGATCTGTTTAGGATTTGTGTATCTGGTACTGGCAGCGCAATACGAGAGTTTTATTTTACCACTATCTGTAATTCTTTCTTTGCCGGCAGGTATTTTTGGAGCTTTCCTTTTACTGAAATTAACAGGATTGGAAAATAACATTTATGCACAGGTGGCGATGGTAATGCTTATTGGTTTATTGGGTAAAAATGCCGTACTGATTGTAGAGTTTGCGATTCAGCGTCATGCTGCAGGTAAATCAGTTCTTGAAGCAGCGATGGAAGGAGCTAAAGCGAGGTTCCGTCCTATTTTGATGACTTCATTTGCTTTTATTGCAGGTTTATTACCACTTGCTTTTGCTACCGGTCCGGGAAAAATTGGTAACCGTACTATTGGTACTGCAGCTGCGGGAGGTATGCTTATCGGAACTATTTGCGGGGTGTTTGTAATTCCGGGCTTGTATTACATCTTTGGAAAAATAGCAGAGAGATACAAATTGGTGAAACATGAAGAAGAGAATCCATTAACAGAAGAAATTGATAACAATCATGTATAAATTCAAATCATATCAATACGGTATTGCATTGGGTATATGTCTTACGGTTGCAGGGTGTAAAGCCCCTGCTCCTGAGACTGTAGCAACAAGCACGCCAGTTCCTGAAGCGTTTGGAGCAACAGCACAAACTCAGGATGCAAACAATAATACAGCAACACTAGTCTGGAAAGATTACTTTAAAGATCAAAATCTGGTAGACCTGATTGATGCTGCTCTGAAGAACAATCAGGAATTAAACATCACTTTGCAGGAAATTGAAATTGCCAGAAATGACATCCGTGTAAAAAAAGGACTTTTATTACCAACTGTTGGTGTTCGTGCCGGAGCGGGAGTAGAGAAAGTTGGCCGATATACAAGTCAGGGTGCAGGCGATGCCAACACAGATATCAAACCGGGTATAAAAACTCCTGATCCGTTAGGAGATTTTACCATTTCGGCTTATGCGAACTGGGAAGTAGACATCTGGAAAAAACTGCGAAATTCTAAGAAAGCAGCTTTAAACCGATATTTAGCCACGGTTGAAGGTAAAAATTTTGTGATTACCAACCTTATTGCTGAAGTGGCCGATTCTTATTACGAATTACTGGCTTTAGATACGCAGTTGGATATTGTAAAACAAACCATCAAATTGCAGTCTAATGCTTTAGAAATTGTAAAAATTCAGAAGCAGGCTGCCAGAGCTACTGAACTAGGCGTGAAGAAGTTTGAAGCGGAAGTTTTAACCTCAAAAAGTCTGGAATTTGGAATTCTTCAGCAGATAAAAGAAGCAGAAAATAAAATCAATTTTTTATTGGGAAGATATCCTCAGGAAATTAAAAGAACCAATACAAACAACTTCCTTAGTTTGTTACCGGCAGCGGTTAGTTCAGGAATTCCGTCTCAGTTATTAGCGAATCGTCCTGATGTTAAGCAGGCAGAATTAGAATTAGTAGCTTCAAAATTAGATGTAAAAGTGGCTCGTGCTGAGTTTTATCCTTCCTTAAATATTTCGGCTGCGATAGGAGTACAGGCATTTAAACCTTCTTACCTGTTTACGTTCCCGGAATCTATTTTGTATTCATTAGCAGGAGATCTTGCTGCGCCATTGATTAACAGAAATGCGATTAAGGCAGAATTTGCAAGCGCAAATGCAAGACAGCTTCAGGCACTGTACAATTACGATCGTACGATTTTGAATGCTTACTTAGAAGTGTCCAACCAGCTTTCGAAGATCGAAAATTTACAAAAAGGATATGATCTTAAATCGCAACAGGTTGATGCTCTAAACACCTCAATAGACGTTTCTAACGATTTGTTTAAATCGGCCAGAGTTGATTATTTTGAAGTTTTAATGACACAACGTGATGCATTAGAAGCAAAATTAGAATTGGTAGATACCAAAAAAGAACAATTAAATGCTGCAGTCCATGTGTACAGAGACTTAGGCGGCGGTTGGAAATAGGAGTAATAGTTATTTTGTAGATAAAAGCCTTTCGGGAGTAAATTCCTGAAAGGCTTTTTTAGTTGATCGAAGAGGTCTTGATGATTGTGATAGAGTATTACTCTTTTTTTGCATTGTTTATTAATTCTATAATCTTTGAAGCCACTCCACTTGACGATTGAAAATTTTGTCCCGTGACAATTCTTCCGTCCGTTTCGACATGAGAGACGTTACGTGCCGAGAATTTAAAGACCCCTCCTCTTCCTTCAATTGTTTTTTGAATTAAGAACGGGAAGTATTTAAAATATTCGCCATCTTGTTTTTCGAATGAATCCGGGTAACCGCTAATTTTTTTTCCTGCGACTAAATAATTGCCGTCATTTGTTTTTAAGTTGACAATTCCTGCAGTTCCATGACAAACAGAAGAGATAATCCCTTTGTTCTCCTCATATACTCTTAAAGCTATGGCTTGAATTTCTTTATTTTCAGGTACCTCATACATGGCAGCTCCACCACCGATGTAATGAACAGCTTTATAGATTTTTGAATCAATTTCTGCCGGTTTTTTAGTGTTTTTTAGGGCATACATAAAATCCGGATCAAATAAATATTGCTTTTGTAATGTGTCGGATGTGTTGATGTAGGCTAATGGGACACTTCCTCCTTCCGGGCTTACAAAATCAACAGTATATCCCCCTGTTTTAAAAGTATGGTAAGCATTTATAATTTCAGAAAAACTATTACCTGTTGCCAGGTTCGATTTTCCATAATAATGGGCATTAGAAACGATAAACAGAATGTGCTGTCCTGATTTGTTCGTATTTATGCTACTCGCAGATTTACTGATTATTTTCCATTCGCCCTGAATCTTTTTGAGTAAAAACAAGTCAATAAATTCCATTTTTTTGTCAGGAATTAATATTTCGGCTTTAGCTAAAGCGATGTCGTTATGCAAATCAAGTGAAATTATTCTGCCCATTCGACCATTAAATTGCCCCTGATTGCCTTTTTTAAACCATTTGGCATATTCGCCGGAAGGTACAATCCACAAGTCTTTGTCTTTATGACTTAAAAAGAGATTGGCCTCAGAATAAAATGCCTTCTCAATGTTATCAGGCCTGTTGTAAGAAGTACCATCAATATAATTTTCAATGCATTTTTTAACGGATTCCTCTTCTGTCTGTGCCAATAAATAACCTGACGAAAATAATAGTGTAATAAAATAGATAACTTTTTTCATAAGCTTTTGAGATTTAATTTTTCGCAAAGCTATCGTTCGTCAATTGGGAATGGGAATGAATATATAATTTAGGACTCCAGATTTATAAATTAGGAGAAAAAATCAGGTTTTTGCGTAGTTTAAAGGTGTGGTGCCTGTCGCTTTTTTAAATGCGCCATAAAAAGTACTGCTCGAATTGAAACCGCAATACTCGGCTACAACTTCCATTTTTAGATTACTGTCCTGCTTGAGTATTTTTTTGGCTTCTTCGATTCGGTATTCGTTTATGAATTGCGTGTAACTTTTGTTCAAATTGTCATTTAAGAATTGTGATAAGAGTTGAGGTCGTATTTTGATTTCCTGCGCTAGTAGATTTAAGGTTAGATTAGGATTTTTGTGAATGTTCTTTGAGTTAAAAGCAATCTGTATTTTTTCAAGAATAGAATTGACTTCTTCGCTCTCTATTTTGTTAACGTATTTTTCTTTTTTAGGATGTACTTTAAAAGTTTCATTTCGTTTGTAAAATACAACCATACCCGATAAATATAAAGCAAAAGAAAGAGAAAGAGCTCCTGAAATATAAGAGGTATATGCAGCTGTAAAATAAGCGAGCCAAATTAGGAAGACACCACCCAATACTGAGAGTATCCAAACCTCATCATAATTAATTTTGTCGGACTTAGTGAGGATCTTCGCGAATACTTGTTTTACAGAAAATGCAGAAAGTATGATAAAGACGATCCATTGTAAGTTGATGATTAAATAAATGTATTTTTTCCATAATTCTAAATGATTCTGATAGGGAGCTAATACTCCCACAAAGACAATAAGGAATAATGAAAAAAGAATTGAATACTTCGCTAAAGCTATATTTAACGAGTTTTGTTTAGCCTTAATATAGAAAAACAAAAAGGGTCCTATTAGAAAACAGGCAGATAAACCGATTTGCAAGTATGTTTTTGAAAGCCCGGGGTTAAAGTAAAAAAAGATTGACTTCCAGATTCTAATGCTTAGCACAGCTAATAATCCGCCTAAAAAAAAGTTGGAAATGTTTTTTTCTTTTGTAAAGAAGAAAAAGTACAAACTCAAGATAGTACAATTAAATGCTCCTAATGCGCTGAAGAAAAATAAAATCTGATTATCTAAATACATTTGCTTATTGGTACAGTTTTAAATCACTTTTTTTGTTTTACAGTTAAAGTTCACAACTTTATGAGGTTGTGAACTTTGAGCCTGTATACCTTCGGCTAAGATAAAAATTCTTGTGAAAGTAAAATAGACGATTATCAGATATTTCGCAATTCTACGAAACTGCTTTTAGCAAATGTTTTTTTACTTATTTTGATTTTCGATTACTGCTAAATGAATCCCGAAACATTTTCCAGCCTTTGTCTGTTTTCTTCCAAAGAACCAGGAATTTACCATCGTCCATTAATTCGCCTTTGGAATTATACGACTGCCATAAACCTTCTTCAGTAACATATTTTACGCCATCACCATATACTGCTGTGGTGATAAATTTTCCACCTCTTAAGCCATATTCATCATAGGCTTTTCGAAAAAAACTGGCAGTACCTTCTTTTCCATAAATCTGAGGTGCATTTGGGAGTAAAATAGAAGCATCTTCCGCATATCGGTCTATAAATATTGAAGGATCATTGTTTTTAAAGGAATCAAAATAGATGGCATTGCTTTTTTGAATTGCATTTTTTGCCTCGCTTAAATCTGCTGTTTCAGTATTTGGTGCAGAATTACAGCTGAAAAGCAATAAGGCAATGGCAAAGAGTTTTGATGTCAAATAAACGTTATTCCGCTTAGAAAAATATTTAAAAAGAAGGGATAAAAAAGAAATTGATTTTCGGCTCAATTCCGATGAGTTGTTAAAAGTATCCATATTAAAGTTTTTAGATTTACTATTATTTTTATCAAAGATAGTAAGGGAAAAAACTTCTGAATTGTACAAAACGGAACTGTTTTTTTTATTAGGGTGCTAAGGTTCTTAGTTGCTAAGCTACTAAGGGATAGTGTTGTTAATGCTCAGTAATACCTTTAAAGAATTAAATGGTTGATAGGGAATTGATTTTCTAAATAGGAGGTTGGTGTAGTTCCGGTAAAGAATTTGAAATCTCTTATAAAATGCGACTGATCAAAATAACCGGAATCATAAGCAATAGAGGTAAAAGGGTATTCGGTATTGTTAATGAGCTTAAGACTGTGTTGAAAACGTTTAATTTTGTTGAACGATTTCGGGGCAAGTCCGGTATGCTGAAACACTAATTTATGAAGATAGCGTGGTGTTATACTATATTTTTCCGAAATGCTGCTGATGTTAGTTTCAGTCGGTTCGCTTAGCAAACTGGATAAGATATGAGCTACTTTTTCAATCTTGTCAGATCGCTTAGGATTTGTTATTATTTTCTGAATTAAAAATGTTTCGATAAGCTCAATTCTTTTTTGAATATCGGAAGTTTCTAAAAGCTGATTGTGTAGTTTTTTTATTGGATTACCAATTATATCTTCCAGGTCGAAAATCTGATTGTTAAATACTCCAATTTCATCTTTAAAAAAGTAGGCTGCGGTATGGGTATAAAATCGAATACCCAGCATGGTATGTTTTCCTTTTGATTTTATAGCAAGGGGTTTAGTGATCTGACCCCATAATTCAATTTTTGGAGTTTTGTAAAAGTTTTTATCAACCAATGATTCCCAAATACCATCACCAAGATTAAAAATTATTTCCATTTCGCCACTCGGAAATACCGTATCCTCAAATTCTATATCTGAATCTGATTCAAAAATATAGTAATGTTTGATATAAGGTTTTAGAATTTCGGATGGTGAAAAATGTTGAAATTGCATTTTACTGAATTTAATTTCTCAAATATTTAAAATGGCGTTTGTTTTTGTTAACGTGTTGATAGGTGTAAAGTTATGAAAAAAATGTAAAACAAATTTAAAATAGCAAAACAGACAAATTGCAAAGACAAGTCGGAGTATTGCAATCGAAGTGTTGTGAATTGGCGTGATATGACCATTTTAAACAATAGTCAATCCTGCATCTTTGTAAAACTTTAAACTTTCATCTTCCGGATCAATATTCGTTACCAGTACATTAATATCCTTAATTGGGCAAACAGAATACGATTCGGCTGTTCCTACCTTTTCGATAGAACCCAAAGCAATAACAAAATCAGAATGTTGAATCATGTTTCTTTTTATCTGAGAATCATCGTATAAAATTCCAGTTACCCCACGTTCGTGATGAATGCTGCAGAGTCCAAGAATACAAATGTCGGCTCTGAAGTTTCTAAAAAAATCGATCGTTTCAATACTTGCGGTAGTAAAGGAAGTTTTGCACATTCGACCACCTGCAAAAATCAATTCGATATTGGGTAAATCTTCGATTAATGCTGCTACAGGAAAGCTATTTGTGATAACGGTGATTTTTAAATCGTAAGGAAAGCTGGCTACTAAAGCCAAAGAAGTTGTTCCTCCATCGATAAAAACTACCTGACCGTCTTTTAAATAAGAGATTGCTTTTTCGGCAATTATCTTTTTGTTTTCAAGATCGTGTTTTTCCCTGTTTCTAAAATGCAGCGGAATCGGAGAGGGAGCAACCGCGCCTCCACGAACAGCCTTTAACAATCCCTGATCTGAAAGTTCTTTTACATCTCGTCTTATTGTGTCTTCTGATACATTTAAATAGGCACTAAGTTCCATTAAAGTTAGTCGGTGCTCTTTTGATAAATACTCTAGAATTACTTTTTGACGCTCTTCTTTTTTCATGTGATGCAAATTTATATTGCAAAAATAAGTTAAAATTGCAAAACTTTGCAATATTTGCGTAAATTTGTTGCAAAATAAATCAAAATGAAAAAGAAAACAATTGCCATTGATATGGATGGCGTACTTGCCGACATCGAAATACAATTAATAAAACAGTACAATAAAGAGAGTGGAGCTTCACTTACCAAAGAGACTATTCGGGGGTTAAGTGAAGAAGATGCTTTTATAGACAGAACACTTTTGCGTGAAGTTTTAAATGCCGATAATTTTTTTAGAAGTCTGCCTGTAATGCCTGATGCAGTCGAAAGTTTACGTCGATTACAGGAAAACTTTGAAATTTTTATTGTTTCTGCCGCAACCGAATTTCCGGTATCACTGGCCGAAAAAGTGGCCTGGCTTGCAGAACATTTTCCTTTTATCACCTGGGAAAACATTATTTTATGCGGAAGCAAAAGAATTATCAATACAGATTATATGATTGACGATCACCGAAAAAATTTAGACCATTGCATGGGAAAACCTATCATGTTTACAGCATTCCATAATGTTAATCAAACACATCACTTAAGAGTAAACAACTGGAAAGAAGCCGTTGAAGTTCTAGAAAAAGACATCGTAACTGATTTGAACTAAGTTTATTTGCACGCAGATTTGTTTTGCTGATTCGTCATCGTTCGGGTTGCAGATTTTACGGATTTATTTTCTCAAACTGAATGGTAAAATAAATCCGCAAAGTCTATAAAGATAATACCCTGCAAATTCAGCTGACTTTGTATTTGCAATGACTAGTAAACAGGCTTGGTCTTATAGAAAATATTTGGATGGATTATTCAAGTAAAATAAGTGTTCTATTTGTTAGTTCATTTTTATACTTCAAAACATCATCTATACTTGATAATAAGTATTCATTATTCTCAATAATAAGTTTCATTTTTGAGTCAGTGAAAACTAATTTACAAATGATTTTTTTAGGATGCTCGTCAATACTAATGTTGAAAGAGCTTTTAAAATCTTTGAAGAAAATTCTTTGGCTAGGTATTTTTCTATTTTGGATTAGCAATGTTCTGATGGTGTGATAAGCCTGAATTTCAGATTCAGTCGTAATAATTCCACCAGTATTTGAATTTGATTCGTCAATAACTTTTTTATCATATAGAGATTTCAATAAAGCAGAATTGATCATTTTGATCATTTTTCCCTGAGTTTCATCATTAAATTTGGTCTTAAAACTCATATTGCGGTGAATTATTTTTAATAAATCCTTTGAAGGAGCAATAAATTCCTTTAACAGACTTGTTTCAAAATCCTCCGCAAAAACAGATTCTTGGGCTGTATTTATAATCTCATTGACCACGATATATCTTTTGTCAAATTTGATTAAAGTTTCCAGATCTCTATCTGAATAATTAGATAAGTTGAACACAAAGAATGGTTTGTTATCAATTACATTTGGTTGTAAAATATCTGAATAAAATCTATATTCAATTCCATTAGTTAAAATAGCAATTCTAGAGTTTTTCGTATTATTGAAATAACCGTTTAATTGACCTGCTTCTTTATCGCTTAATCTACTATTGTATTTTTTTGCTTCTATTAAAATAGTTTCTTTTTTATTTAATAAAATAGCATAATCAATTTTTTGACTGATACGTTCACCAAAATCAGCATTGTATTCTGGTATCAAATCATTCGGCATATAATTTAGAAGATGAAAAAAGGGCTCTATTAAAAATTTACGGGTTTGAGCTTCATTTGTGCACAACTCAATCGCATCGTTAATTTTAAAGTTCTCTAGTGTTTTTTTTAATTGATTGATAGATTGTTTCGGAATATTGGTGGTCATTTTTTTGGGTTGTTAGTTTGACAAATTATGCGATTTAGAAAGTTAATAAAAATTAACCAAGGCATAAGTTTTTTAAGATCATCGTTTATAAAAAAACAAATATCATGATTAAATTAATATTTACTTTACGGAAAACCATATTGATATAGTAAATTATGAATGTTTAAAACTAACATTTCCCTTTTGTAATCTAATAGGTATTTATACCTGTTTAATTTAGTGAAGTTAATTTTGAATCTTTCCTTATACTGTAATAGTAAACTATATTAAGTTGACTGGATATAGCACACAACATACAGGAATTTTTTAATAACCTGTTTTTTGAAGGAGAAACCTTTTGAGAGTAATCTTGAAAGGTTTTTTATTTTGGCTTCACCAGAAATCAAGTGATTGCAATTACAATGTTAAACTTTAATTTATGTTTACTTCGGTATGGATAGGTTTGCTTTAAATCCTTTATCCGGTTCTGTCTCAAAATCAATGGTTCCTTTAACAGCCTGAATGCGGTGTTCCATGTTTTGGAGACCATTTTTTGCCGTAGTGGCTTTTTCAAAACCCTTGCCGTTATCAGTATAGCGTATTGAGATTGATTTCTCATTATTTTCAAACTTTATTCCAACAATACTAGCCTGGCTGTGTTTCTTCATGTTTACCATTAATTCCTGTAAAATCCTGCTGATGGTAATTTTTTTGGTATCGTTAATGTCTTCCCAGTTGATAGTTTCTAGGTTGGTTACAATGATATTTCTGTCGTTGGTATTGTAAGTCGAAAGCATTTCTTTGATGCTGTGGGTAAAATTGACACCCGTATCAATCTTATTATTTTCTCTCGAAATTCCTCTTACACGGCCATAAATATCATCCAATTTTTGGAGTAGATTCTCTTTGGTACTTTCTTTAGATAGGGACTGGGACTCGGCAAAAGCAATCACGTGAAATACGTCATTTGCCAGTTCATCGTGAATTTTTTTAGCGATTCGGGCTTCGGTGATATAGGAAGTTTTAAATTCGATTGCTCTGTTTTTATTTTTATAGTAACGTACCACAATTACAATTAGAATGACTAAGAAAACAAAAACTATGGCAAATACAATTCGCAGATATTTGGCTTTTTGAAGGGATAATTGATTTTCGGCTTTTTCTAAACGAAGTTTTGCATTTTCATCCTTTTCTTTTTTAGCATCGTATTTAATTTTGGCAAACTTATTTTTAAAGTTGTTTCTAACCTTAATAATGCTGTCGTTTAAAGTGAAATATTTTTGTACGTATTTGCTGGTTTGAGGACCGTGATCATTCGAAATTAAAATTTGTAGTGCCTCTAATCTTTCGTCTACACTGTTTAGTTTTGTGGCAATGTTATAAGCTGTAAGAGCATTTTTGTTTGATTCCAGGATGTCTTTTTTAGCATAGTAATCGGCAAGGTGTAGGTAACTTTCAATACTGCCATAAGCATCTTTAATTTCATTTCTGGTGTTGAGCGCTTTAGTCATTAAATAGAAACCTTTTTCATCTATTCCTTTTTTGAAATAAGCATAACCCAAATTATCTTGATTTCTCGCTTTTTTGTTTGATAATGTTTTGTTGTCTAGTATTTTAGTGTTTAAGATTGATTCTAAAATTGCAATAGCTTTGTCATATTTTTTTTGTTGGATATATACAGGGGCAATATTACTTAAGGGAGTTAACTTATCTGCAGGATCTGAATAATCTTTTACAGCTTCTTTGTAATAAAAAATGGCGTCATTATAAAGAGAGAGTTCTTTGTCAGCAATCCCTAATCTATTATTTATTTCAGCAGTATAAACACTATTTTTTTTTACATAGGATAAAGCTTCAGTAACTGTTTCCTTACTACCGTAGTAATCCCCATTAACTTGCTGGATAGATCCCATTACAATAAGTATGTAACCGATATTGGCACTGTCTTTTATAGTTTCATAAAGTTGTTTTGATTTATAAAATTGGTCAAAAGCAGTATTAAAGTTTTGTTTATCATGAATTTCAATTGCTTTGTTTCGTAAACTAAGCGCTTCTTTTCGAATAGCTTCTGTGTTTGTTTTTAAGGCCTCTTTTTTTTTGCAAGAAAATAGAAAAAGAAGGAGAATAAAATAAAAAAACGGGGACCGTAACATATAAATTTACTTTCCCCGAAATTAGTAATTAATTTAGATACTAAAATATATTTTTATTATTTATCTGGCGGAGGTGGAGGTGTGTTACCACCATCACCAGGTCCATCAGCAAAAGCTGGTTTTGCCGGATCAATAGTTTTCTTTGTTTCCTGTTTGGTTTGAGTTTCGTATTCATCTGGTGTACAGGAGAACATAGTGAATAGTATCGTGAAAGCGATAAAAATTATTAGCTTTTTCATTTTATTTAGATTTAGAAATTAGACATGGGTATTGCTGACCGGAGTTGATCCGGAGGTTGGTTAGGGCAATACCAATTTGGTTTTTTTGGGAAGTACAATGTGTAGAACTGTAAGACGTTATTTACACTTCCCGAATAAACTCGGTCTTACTGTTTTTTTACACTGTTAATTTGAACTAGTTTTATATTTTTGTTTTAATCTGCAGATAAAACTTGAACTAATTTCTATGGCAAAGTAAAGACGCTTTTAAGCCTTTGTTGATAGGGGATTCCCAGAATTCCCACGTTTTCCTGAGATTCCCAAGAAATCCCGAAAAATCCTAAAAAAATAACATGCATAGCCAGACTTTAGAAGAATTTAAAAAAGCGATTAAGAGTAAATATGAGATTGAGAAAGAAGGAGAATACTTTGATTATTTGTACAACCCCTCTCGTGGAAAACTCCGCGACTTGTGCTGGATTATTTACGAAAATAACCCGACTCAGGATGATTTAAATGTTTTTAGAAATTTATTGTGTTTGGATTTTGACCATACGAGAAAGAATAAGTATAATGAACAAAAAGACAAGTTCAGACCGATCGAAACTTTCTTTAAAGGCGAAACTGATCCATCGAATATTGATGCAATAAATCTTGCAGCTGTTATCGTTGATTTCCAGCCACGCCCTTTTAAAAAGTTTAATGAAAAGTGCAGAATCAATGAGGTCAAACACATGGTAAGTGTTGTCGAAATGAATGCAGCTGCTCAGATAGAGATCGTAGAGGAAGGTAATCTTGTGGAAAGTTACCCTCAAAAAGGAAATCGTTTCTATAATTTTAAGTACGTACTCTCTAAAAAAATAGTGAAGAAAATCTATCCAAGAAAAATAATTACGGCTACAGTTGGGGCGGTCGCTTTTGTGTCTTCTGCACGATTATACTTTGTGCGGAAAAAAGATCAAACGGAATAGTCGCTAAATGAAATTGAGAAGCATTTTGAAAAATAAAATGCGTGAAGAGAGTAAAAGAATAATTTTTTGAGGAATAATTTGGGCGTTTAGATAGTGTGTTTTTCGGCATATATTTACTGTTATTTATACTATAAAGATAAGGAAAAATAACCAGTAAACCTAATGAATACAAGGAAAATAGGTGTTTTTTTGCTGTTAAATAGGTGTTTTTTTTTGGAGTTTTGTTGCCCTGTAATCCTAATTTGTATGCCAATAAAATCTATTTTTTCGGGTAACTGGAATGTCTAGAATTACTTTTTCAAAAAGTAATTCTAAGACAAAAAATCTTTAAACCATAATCCCGAATGCTTGATGGTTCTTTGCTGTGTGTCGAAATCGACATGTATTAGTCCAAAGCGGGCGTTGTAACCTTCAGCCCATTCAAAATTATCAGTAAGCGTCCAGACAAAATAGCCGTCAACGTTAAGACCGTCTTTTTTGGCTTTGAGTATTTGTTCTAAATGATCCTGAATGTAATGCGTGCGTTTGATGTCGTATACCTTTCCATTTTTTAGTGTGTCCGGAAAGGCAGCACCATTTTCGGTAATAATGATCTTTTTGATGCCTTTGTAGGCGTTAAATTTTTTCAGGACCTCATAAAGAGCAGGAGGGTAAACTTCCCATCCCATGTCGGTTGAAATGACATTTCTTTTTTCGGCACTGATCAGTTCGGCACCAATGTAAGGAATGAGTAAAGACGATTTTACAACTTCACGAGTATAACATTGCAGACCTATAAAATCAAAGTCAAAAGACAAATTGTTGAGATCATCTTCTACAATATAAGCATTTAGCTTTTTTAATACCGGCAAATCGGCCTGAGGGTAGCCTAATCCTAAAATAGGTTCAATAAAAGTTCTGTTTAATAGCGTGTCTACTCTTTTTGCCGCTTCGACGTCTTTTGAAGATTGTGTTGCCGGCTCGATGTGTGTACAGGAAAATGTGGTTCCAATATGTGCGTCCGGTATGTGATTTCGTATTATTTTGGCACCTGCAGTTGTAGCTAAAGTTACATGATGCATGGCTTTCAGGTAATTGGTAATGCCTTTTTTTCCCGGAGCATGAATGCCCAGGAAATATCCTGCTCCTGTAAAAACCGAAGGTTCATTGATAACCATCCAGTTTTTAACACGATCACCAAAGTTTTGCACACAAACTTCAACGTACGCTGAAAACCAATTAACAGATTCGCGGTTGGTCCAGCCTCCTTTTATTTCTAATTCATGAGGTAAATCCCAGTGATAAAGTGTAATCCAGGGTTCTATTCCGGCAGAGAGCAGTGAATCAATAATTTTGTTGTAATAAACTATTCCTGCCTCATTTACTGGAAGAACTCCAGTAGGCATAATTCGAGGCCAGCTAATCGAAAATCGAAAATTCGGAATGTTCAGATCACGGATTAATTCGATATCGCTTTGATAAGAATTGTAAAAATCGCAAGCGGTTAAGGCATGGTGTCCGCTTTTTATTTTTCCTTTTTGAGAAGTAAAAACATCCCAAATAGAACGTCCTTTGCCATCGGAATCAGGAGCGCCTTCAATTTGGAAAGCGGCGGTTGAAACACCCCACAAGAAATCATCTCCAAACTGGTTTTTGTGCAAAAATGAGGTCTCAACTTTATTCATTCAATTGTACTTTCCTTTTTTAAATTGTAATTTATTAATGAAGGAAAGAAGATTGCATTGCTCTTAAAAAAAGCCATTCTTTGAATGAAACCAGAAAATTTAGATTAAAGAATTTCATAATATTTAGTTTTATTCAAATTAATAAAACTAATGTGAATTGAATGTAAAGTGGTTGTTATCAAATGATTAAATGATTTTGGTTTGCACTAAAAAGATTAATCTTCCCAACCGCAAAGGCTAAGTCCAAGACCTTGTGCGTGCTTAACGGATACCTTAGTAACTTCATTGCGGCAGGAAGAAAGACCACGGCAATTTTCATTGTAATGGTATTTTTTAGCCCCTGTTGGACCGCAGATAAATACTTTGGCTTCAAATGAATGAAAAGAGGTTAGAAGTAGAAGAAGGAGGATTAAAGTGTATTTCATAGGAATAGGTTTTTGGGAAATTGGTTACTGAACGACTAGTTGATAAGTATTACCTTTTAAATCTTTCGCATTTAGTTTTCCATGTTCTATCCATTCTGTTTTAATTTCGAGATCAGGAATAGAATCAAACTTTAAGATTCCTGCGCCATATTTTCCTTTTACATTGATGTTTCCAAAAACAGAATCTCCCTTAACATCAACCCCTTTTACGTTGTAGTTGTATTCATAATTCCCTGAAGTGCCTGTTCGGTATTTATATTGATATTCAGTGTCTACGTGGTAGGTTTTGGCTTCTTCGGGATTAATAGTCTGGCGATCTGCCGGAGTAATTACCTCCTGATAAAAAGTGTTTATTTTTTGAGGAGGTAATTTTTTATGGCAGGAGCTCATTCCTAGTGTTAGAAACAGGAATGAGATTTTATAGAAGATTCTATAATTATTAAGCATATTTTTTTAATGTGTTTAAAAGCTAGAATCCATTATTGTACTTCACATTAAAGGAATGATCCGACATAAATAACAATCCGAAAAATTCAAAGAAAGCCAGTATCGAGGGGATTAATGTCCAGCAAAATAAGATATACATTATTCCTTGTGTTGATTTTCCTAAATAGAATTTGTGAATTCCAAATCCTCCAAGAAAGAAAGTTAAAATTGTTGCAGTTAGTTTACTTTTCATAATTTACATTTTAGATAATATTTCTGTTTTTTTTGAGTCAAATTCTATTTGCGAAATGATTTCCCCTTCTAGTAATTTTTTGAGTTTGTTAAGCGTTTCAATAGGATCTTCTTTTTGCTCTGTACTTTGAGGAGCTAATGTCCCGGTATTTACAGTTATTCCTCCTCCGGCAATCGCTCTCTTGTTTTCAAGATCGTGTTCGCGTCTGTAAACAATCATTTCTTCTTCTTTTTCCTGAGCAAATTGATACAATTTTCTAGCCTGTGACTTTGGTAAATAATCAAGCATGTTCATTTTTCCTGTGGTCGTCTTCATCGTAAAAGTTGCACCCATAATTCCTTCCTTCATGTGACAATCTAAAATATCTTTCCAGGCATAATCCTGAAAATCCATTGACAAACCTAAATTTTTCGGCCTACAGAAGATTATTCTTTTGTTCGTTAGGGCAATACAGTCGGGTGATAAATTTAAGGCTGGTTTTTTTTGTACTGCTATGTATTCTACTTGTTCACCTGATGTGAGTAATCCATTGACTTTGGTTAATAGTTTTTCAACTGCTTTTGGGTCTTGTTCTTCGTTTAAGAATTTTTTTAAATCGTTTATCATAATTGGTTTTTTAAAATTATTATTTGCGTTCGGGTAATTCTAATAATAGCTGATCTGGACGAATCATTCTTTTATTTTTATCAAATGTAGTTTCATTAAGAACCAGTATTTTACGGAAATCCATAATCTGGAAAATTTATAATTGGACCATAAAAAAAGCCCCCGAAGGAGCTTTTAAAATTTATAATGAAATACAAGAAACTTCTAGATAATTCCCATGTCTTTGGTAATCGTAACCAAATGAATCGTATTGTTTGCCTTAAAAAAGTCTTTTAGTTTAGAGATTCTTTTTTCGATTGCACTTTTACTGTTGGGTTTTACGCCCATCTCTTTGAAGGTTTCTATGATATCGTCCTGCGGTGATCCCAGTGACAGATGTTTTAAGATGAGTATGTCTAAATCATCGATTTCGAAATTGCTTTTTTCCTGAAGTGCAGAGGCGACTTCGGGGGAAATAAACTTTTGATCTGAAGTCGAGATAAGGTGAATCGCTTTTTTTAGTTCTTCAATACTATTGAGACCTTTTGATACAAAAGCATCCACTTTTGCATTATCAAAAAGAGATTTAATCCGGTAGTTTTTATCTTCAACCGAATAAGCAATGATTTTAATGTTGGGTTGTAATTCACGCACTTTTTGAACCAGTTCATCACCATTAACAATTTTTACTTCGCGGTGATCTGTTTTGAAGGAAAGGTCACTAATTAACAAATCATAAGGTTCATTATCCTGAATTGCTTTGCGTATTTTTAGAAAGGCTTCATCACAATATTTTGATTGTTGAAAATTGATAATATTCAAATCCTTTAAGACTTGTTCGATTCCTAAATTCATAGTATCAAGGTCTTCGGCAACTATTACTTTTTTAAACATAGAGTTCTTATTTAGGCAGTGTTATTTTTACTTTAAAACCTTTATTAGGTTCAGTGTCAAAAATAATAGTTCCTTTTATGGCCCGAATACGGTTTTCCATATTTTGAAGACCATTTTTAATAATTTTATCTTTTTGACAGCCTTTTCCGTTATCGGTGTAGTCGATAAGTATTTTGTTAGTCGCATTTTCAAATTTTAGAACCACTATCGATGCTTGACTGTGTTTTTTCATATTCACCATTAATTCCTGTAGAACGCGATATACAGCAACCTTTTTAACGTCGTCGATGAGGTCCCAGGTTACTTTTTCGATATTATTAATAATGACGTTTGTAGTAGGGCTGTTATAAGTCGAAAGCATTTCTTTTAAGTTGACGGCATAATTTACTTTAGTATCGATTTCATTATTCTCTCTTGAGATTCTGCGAACCCTATTGTAAATATGATCCAGTTTTTGAATTAAACTGTCTTTTACATTGGTACTTTCCAAAGGCTGTGTTTGGGTAAAGGTGATGGTGTTAAAAACATCATTTGCCAATTCATCGTGGATGTCTTTGGCAATTCGGGTTTCGGTATCGTATGCCGCTGTTAATTTTCCGATTCGGTTTCTGTTTTGATAAAATTTTCTCAAATACAGTAAGGAAAGGATTAAAACAGCAATTCCAAGGATAAAAAACAACCTTTGGTATTTGGCTTCCTGAATTGACAATAAGTTCTCGGCTCTTTCTAAACGAAGTTTTTGATTTTCGTCTTTTTCTTTTTTGGAGTCGTACTTTATTTTGGCAAATTTATTTTTAAAGTTGTTTCGGATTTTAATAATACTGTCGTTTATGAAAATGAACTTTTGAGCATACTGCACATTTTTAATTCCTGAATCATTAGAAATTAAAAAGGACAAAGCCCTTAAACGTTCGTCAACACTATTGAAATGTGTAGCAAGCTGATAGGCTGCCTGAGCATATTGGTTTGATTTTTCAGGTTTTGTTTTGGCATAGATTTCAGCTAGATGCAAATTACTTTCAATACTTCTGTACAGATCGTTGGACTGTTTTCTCAGTTCAAAACCTTCATTTATTAACGAAAGTCCTTTTTGAGTTGCTCCGTTCTTGAAATAGGCAAAACCAAGATTATCCAGAATACTGGCTTTTTTGACAAGATCTTTATCCAGTGTTTCATTTTGGAGTAAAGGTTCTAAGATTTGGATTGCTTTATCGTATTTTTTCTGTTGAATATAAACGACTGCAATATTATTTAAAGGAGACTGTTTACAGCTATCATCAGTACAATCTTTTAAGGCCGCCTGATAATAAAAAATAGCATCATTATAAAGTGAAAGCTCTTTGTCTGCAATTCCAAAAAAGTTGTTAATCGCAGCACTGTAAACGTCTTTCTTTTTAATGAAGGGTAAAGCCTCAGTCAGTGTTTCTTTACTACCATAATAATCACCGTTTATTTGTTGAATAGTAGCCATCTGGATAAGATTGTACACCACATTGGCACTGTCTTTTATTGCTTCGGAGGCTATTTTCGATTTGTTAAATTGATAGAATGCGGTATTAAAGTTTTTGTTTTGAAAACTAATCCTTCCTTTATCGACATAGTCAATAGCATCTTTTCTGATGGATGAAGCATTAGAAGTAGGGATGTTTTGCTCTTGACAGGAAAGAAGCAGCAGGAAAAATAAAAAATAAAAAAACGGGGATCGTACCATAAAAGTTACTTTCCCCGAAAATACTAATTAATTATTAATGAAATATCTTACTTCTCCATTATTTTATTGGTGGCGGTGGTGGCGGTGGTGGAACTGTTATGGGTAAATCTCCGGGACCATCAGCATATGCAGGTATTGTAGGTTTCTCATTCGTTTTTGCCGTATCGTAATCGTCAGCAGTGCAAGAAAATAAAGTGGTACTAAGAAGCACAATTGCTCCCATCAAATATAAATTTTTCATGATATTTAGATTTAAAAATTAGATGTAGCATGCCCTGTTCAGAACTCTTCTGAATCTTTTTATGGCCATGCCAATTTTGTTGGGAAGTGAAGTGCGTAGACAGTAAAATTTTCATTTATACTTCCCGGATAAATTCCGTTTTACGGTTTTCCGCACTTTTTAATTGAACTAGTTTTGTACTTTTGTTTTTGACCTGCAGATCAAAACGTTAACTGATTCTGAAGGCAAAGTAACGACCCTTGTAAGCCTGTATTGATACGGAATTCCGGGAATTCCGATGTATTTTTTGAAGTCCTGATAATTCCGTAAAAGTCCTTGAAAATCCAATTGACAAATCCTTAAAAATCCTAAAAACCTATGCCAAACAATACTTTTGAAGATTATAAAAAAGCTGTTAAAAAGAAATATGAGATAGAAAAAAACGGCGACCATTTTGTTTATTTGAGTGGTCCTACCAGAGCAAAACTGCGTAATTTGTGTTGGGAGTTATTTCAGCAGCAAAACAGAAATCAGGATGATTTAAATGTTTTTAGCTCTTTATTGGGACTAGCTTTTGACGTGAATAAAAAGAATAGGTTTGAGGAGCAAATCGATAAATTCAGACCAATTGAAAATTTTTTTAAAGGAAAAACAGATCCCGCAAATTTGGAAGCAATAAATATGGCTGCAATCCTGGTTGATTTTAAGGCAAGGCCTTTTACTAAATTTAGAATTCAGGAGTTATTTGAAGAGGAAGGTCCGATTGATGATGAAGATCCAATTGAGGTTGAAGATCCAATTGAAGATGAAGAAAAAATAGAAGTATTGAATCCCCAAAAGGAACAAAGTGAGAACCCTGGAATCTTGGAAAATTTTCTAAAGAGAAAAGAAAGAGAAAAAATAATTGGAAGAGAAGAAGTAAGTGGTATTGAAGTTATAAAACCACAAATCAATTCACTCGTAGATCTAAATGTTAAAAAGAACAATGGGACTAAATTTCCAACAAAAATGCATTTTACTATTATGGGAATTATTGGTCTTTTGTGTTTAATAAGTGTAAGTACTTATTATGCTTTTCAAGATAAGGAATGCATGCAGTGGTCAGGCGACCATTATGAAATGGTAGATTGTGATTTGAAAATAGAAGATCCTGTTAAGTATGCTGATATTGAAATATTAGATCCAACGCTAATCAATCTTAAAAAGATTAAAGTATGTGATACAACGACTTATTTTGATAAAAACGGAGTAGCAATTGTATGGTATGCTAAAGCAGCAAATGGAATTGACCTTTTTGATGCGCATGGCAGGCATCCGGAAAATAAAAGTCCGTTGAGACCTGTAACACATTACATCTTGAATAAATATGTAAATAGATAAATGAGTTCATTAGAAGATTAAATAAAAAAAACGGAAATAACTTTTAAGAAAGTCATTTCCGTTTTTTATTCCTTTAAATTTGGAATGTCGGATTACGAATATTTAGGTGGATAACGTCAAACCTTTTGCTTTGAAATTACTGAAAAGAACCTGTCTGGCACTGCTAATCGTTTCTTCGGTACGGTAAATGCTGCACCAGAATTTTATTTGCAATTTGAATTTTCCATCAGAAATGGCGCTGTAATAAATTTGCGGAACTTTGGTGGTATTGACCAATGCCATACTTTCAAGCGATTCCAGAATAATCGCATTGATTGCTTCCGGCATAACATCACCAGTAACTTCGGCAGTTATTTCAACGAGTTTAAAATTGTCGGTATACGTCCAGTTTGTAATATTTTGGGATAACAAATTACCATTCGGAATAATGATTTCGGCACCGTTTGAAGAGTTGATTTTGGTGGTACGCAATCCCATTGATTTTACCCGGCCAGATTCGGAACTAATTTCGATCACGTCACCAATCTGAATTGGTTTGTCAAAAATCAGGATGATACCCGAAACGAAATTATTAACGACATTCTGAAGTCCAAGCCCCACACCAACACCCAAGGCTCCCAGTAGAATGCTTAGTTTGTCCAGAGGCATTCCCGAAGCTGCTACGGCCAAAAGATAGCCACTGATTAAAACAACAAGTCTTGTAATCAGTAATTTAGAATGTTGTCTTTTATTGATGGTTTCTTCGTTTTCATCGTCAATTTCACCAAAGAAATAAGCGACATAATTTTGTAATAAATGCGCAACCCAGATGATGATAAAAAATAAGACAATATTACCCAACGTAAAAGTGATGCTTCCAATGGTATTTGGGTGACTTAGTAGCGAACCCAAACCGGTGCGCAGTGATTCCCAAATGTTTAAATTGGCTGCAATGACCACAATCCACATATAACTGATCACGATAATGAATGGTCTTTTTAGTGTATCAGATAAGCTTTCATGGTCAAAGATTTTCTCGATACTGCGTTTAATGCGGGTGGTGTAAATTTGTAAAAGAATAATTTCGAGTACGATTTTTAAAAGTACACTCAATGCCACGATCTGTGTTAGCGATATAAAAGCGGTAAGACTTAGCATATTGGCAAGCGAAACCCTTCCGAGGACATTATCGAAAATGGATAAAGCATTCAAACCAATAAAAATGATGGTGGCCCATTTAAAAAAGCCTTTGATGTACAACTGATCTTTTAACGTTTTAATCTGTACAAAACCGTAGCGGATTCCGAAGAGGTTGATTACAATAAAGGCGCAACGCTGCATAAATCCAACAGGGATAAACAAGTCTAAGAAACACAGCATAAAAAACAATACCAAAAGAAGTAACCAGTTGCGCATGGCAACGGCCGACCATTTGTTTTTAAAAAGTACTGTAAGTAGTCCGAGAAGAACCAGCTGAATCGATTCAATAAACAGGGCCGGAGCATATAAATTGCTAACTACAGCAATGTTAAGACCAATGACAGCGACCGGAATAACAACGCCTCTATTGATGTATTTGAAGTTAAGCTGAGACAGGTTTTCGGCATGTGCATTACTGTTGAGGTATTTTAAATTGCGGGAAATGTACCAACCCAATATTCCCATCAACAAAAGCAATGTGATTAAGCCACCCGCTCTGTAACTCAAGTAATATTCCGCAACGTTTTCTTCAATTATTATTTTGGCTTTAATGTTTTTGCCTACTATTTTTTTTGCTGTAGAATCACTGGTACTCCATAAAACAGGATATTCTTTTTTGAGCATACTGATTCCGGATTTTTCCAGTTTGCTTTCTACCGTAATTAAGGCATTAGAGACCGCAATTTTTCTTTCAACAGTTAATTTTTTATTATGGTTTAAGATACTTTGGTTTTTGGTCATCAGACTGTCTGTACTCAGGTATCTTTTTTTCAGATTTGCAAATTCCTGTTTAAATTGCTTACGGCGAACGGTATCTTTCAAAAGTCCCATCAGGGTTTTATCCTTGCGCAAATCAATTACCCTGTTTTTGATTTTTTCAAGTGCCAGATTACGGGAATTGATTGCTGTATTTTGTTCGTCCAGTTCCAGCTCAATTTCTTTGAGTACAATGCGATACATTTGCTGGTTGCGCACATTCGGATTTGCTCCTTTTAGACTGGCCAGAATTAGATCAAGTTTACTTTGCGTTCCTTTGATTTCACCAAATAAACGATGACTGTTTCCATCAAATTCGGTGTCGTTATGCGCAGATTCCAAAACTTCTCCGGCTTTTTCGATGGCCATTAGATAGTCACTATCTGTAGTGGTTTCTTCAAATAGTTTTGGTTTGGTTTCTGTTTTTGGAGGAGTCGTTTGAGAATAGGCAATCGGTGCATAAAATAAGACAGCCAGTAAGGCGAGTACACCGATAAAATTTCTTTTCAGGATCATAATTTGGGATATGAATTAAGGTTCAAATGTAATTTTTTTTACAGTATTTATAATGTCGGATGCAAGAAAATTTGGTTAAAGGAGATCTAACAGTTTTACATAAAGTTTTATTTTGTTTATTTATGAAACACATAGAAACATAGATTAAGAATGCTTAAAAAGTCGTTTCACTTAACATAAATTCTCATAGGCAGACGATATTAGGAATTTTTAGTTTCGTTATAGAGTATAAACTATGTGTGAAAATCATGATTTTTTTGAATAGTCTTCACGAACAATAATTAAATCTATGTTTCTATGTGTTTCATAAAATGTACGCTGAACAATTTCCAAAGATCTAAAAATATTATATTCGTAGTATTATAACCGAAATACCAAAACAATTCGAAAATGGAAAATATTACAGTAATCATCATGTTACTATTTGGAGTCGCTTTTTTGAGCCTCGTTAGTAAAAAATACAATTTTCCAATTCCCATTGTACTGGTACTTTGTGGTGTGGTGATTAGTATTGTTCCAGGACTTCCGGTAATTGCTTTAAGTCCTGAGGTAGTTTTTATTATCTTTTTACCACCGCTTTTATACCACGCCGCCTGGTACACAAGCTGGTCCGATTTTAAACAAACGATTCGGCCTATTACTTTGGCAGCGGTAGGTTTGGTGTTGTTTACCACAGTGGCGGTAGCAATTGCAGCACACTTGCTCATTGACGATATTTCCTGGCCTTTGGCTTTTCTTTTAGGAGCGATAGTTTCGCCTCCGGATGCAGTTTCTGCGACTTCGATTACCAAAGGATTGGGTTTGCATCCCAGATTGATTGCCATTCTTGAAGGTGAAAGTCTGGTGAATGACGCCAGTGGTCTGGTAGCTTACAAATATGCATTAACCGCAATTACAGCGGGTAATTTTGTACTCTGGCAGGCGGGGTTAAACTTTGTTGTAATGTCTGTAGCGGGAATTGCAATTGGTTTGGTTGTGGGGTATATCATGTGTTATATCCACAGGAGATTTGTTTGCGATGAGGTGATCGAAGCCACTTTGACTTTGCTAACGCCTTTTGCCTCTTATTTAATCGCAGAGCATTTTGAATGTTCGGGAGTTTTGGCCGTTGTGGCCACCGGACTTTATTTGTCAGCCCGATCCGGAACTATTTTTACGCACGAAAGCCGAATTATGGCCGGAACGATTTGGAGTGTTTTGACTAATATTTTAAACGGTTTGATTTTTATTTTAATCGGACTGCAGCTGCGACAAATTATTGCCGGAATTGGGGATTACTCCGGTTGGTCCCTGTTTGTTTGGGGTGCTTCGATAAGTGTAGTGGTGATTTTGGTTCGGTTTTTATGGGTGGTTCCGGCAACCTTGCTTCCGAGAATGCTTAGTAAAAGAATCCGTCTCAAAGAAGAATTTGATTATCGCAACATGATTATTTTCGGCTGGTCGGGAATGCGTGGTGTGGTGTCTATGGCTGCCGCGCTGGCCTTACCGTTAATGATGAACAAAACAACCGAATTCCCTTTGCGAAACCTCATCATCTATCTGGTATTTTGTGTGATACTTTCGACTTTGGTCGTTCAGGGACTTACTTTGCCATGGCTGATCAAAAAATTAAAAGTGCAGCCCTATTCGATTCTTGCCGAAGAATATGAAATTCGAAATACTATCGTTTCGCAAACCATCACCCACATCGAAGATAATTTTTCGTTACTCAACGATGATTTACTGCACAACATCAAAAGCAAATACGAAGTTAAATTCAATCGTCTTCAGAAAACTGAACTTCCGGCTAATTTCTTCGGAAAAGGAAATGTATTGGGAGGGGAGATCTTCAACGATTTTACCAAACTCCAGATCGACCTTCTAAACGTAGAACGCGCCAAACTGGAATTCATGCACAAAACTGGCTCTGTCCACGAAGAGATTTTTAGAAAAATTGAAAAGGAACTGGATTTGGAAGAGACAAGATTGTGGATGGAGATGTATGAGGAGTGATTTTACTTTTTGTAACATAAAGTTTTATAATAGCGATACAAATGGTCGTAGATAACAAGTTCATATACTCTTTGTTTAGAAGTATATTGCCTGTTAATCATCATATGGATATGGCTCGATAAGAAATCATCTATGGGAATTTGAATTTTATCGATTATTTCAAAAACCTTTTTCTGGATAAGATTTGATTTTCTATTGACAATAGAAAAGATTTCAGGAAAGTTATCCTGATTTTCAGCTTCCAGAAAAAGTTTGATTTGCGGATACAGTGATCGGTAATTGATATCCATTTCCTTTTTCTGAATTTTACCTATTTCAAATTCTTCTTTAAAAGCAATTTGAAGTTTATCCATTAAAATTAATTTTTCCAAATTTGACAGCCTGAACGAATTAAGGAAAGAGTCAACCATCAAAAGACTAAAAAAAATAGGCGTTTCTTTCGCTATGAAGGAAGTTTTCAGACTCAGATAATTTAAAATCATTTTACTGTCTTTCCAGAATAGAAATTCAGAATCATAGATGGTCTTTTTACCATACCGTTCAATTTCTCTTTGATAGGTATCGGTTTGGATTCTCCAAATTATATTTTCATCCAGAAGTTCTTTAAAAATAGGATAAAATGAATTGATAAGTGCTGTCATATTTTCAGCGTCGTCTATTAAAAAACGAATTCGCAGATGTTCCTCAGGATCCCGATATCTAATAAAAAACCACTTTTGGATTTTTTTCTTTTTTTCTAAGTAGGTTATAACAGGGGCTAATTTTTCAATTAAAATATAATCGGCTGTTTTTACACCGGTATAAATTTTATAATACAGCCACTGACTGCCTAAACAAGAATTTCTCTGCATTTTTATTCTTTGTAAAATGATAGTATAAATTGATTGCAATAACCATCTGTATTTTGATTTTGTACGACAGATTTTTTCGTAAACAGAAATTCTTCCAAAGTGATTTTCTCTTTATTTTTGACTGAATTTAAAAATAGTTCAACTCCTATTTGGGTTTCAAAATCAAATAAAAGTGCATGGTCATAATTCACCCAATTGACATAACGCGGAATATTTCTTTGCGATCGCCATTTTAAAAATTCATTGGTAAGTTGTATATCGTTTATTTTAGAAAAATGCATAATTTCTTCTTTTGCTACAATCCACTTGGCTTTTGATAAAATAATATCACGATACACTATTCTTGGAAAATAGATGTAATGATTTCTTAAGACTCCCCAGTCAAAAGAATAAATCGGTTTTGTATGCTGCGACTGTAAATCACATAAAAAATGATAAAGTGGCAGCGAATTTTTAGAAAAGTTATGCGCGTTTGAGAGACAGGGAATGACCTTTTTGTTGTGTTTTTTTGAAAAGAGTATTATGGTATCATTTTCTATAGAAACCCAAAGATCATTTAAATGAATGGTGTCATTTTCGGGTACTCCGGACTTTGCTAAATAGCTGATTTCATGTTTTCGTAAAACCGGCCTGCGTAAAATATTTCCGGTTCTGGATTCCGGGATATGAACTATTTCGGCCATAATTTGATCTGAATAGTAAGCTTCTTCTTTTTGTATAATCTCTTTAGTGAGATTATGGATAAAAGGATTACCAGTGCAAAATCGTCCTAATAGTTTGGCAGCGCTTGTATTTCCTGATGATTCAATTACAACTTTTTCGTGCTCTAAAACTTCGAACATTACAGAAAATGTGGCTGGAGCGTTGCTAAAATCATTATTGAAGTTTGGAAAATCTTTTTCCGTTAATAAAATTTCTGTCTCCCCATTTATCATGCACTCTTGTATCTTTTTCTGAAGAATATAATCATAAGATGTCCAGAGTTCGTTTTTGCTCTCTGTTTCTTTAGACTTAAGAGAAAGAAATTCTAAAACCTCATGACTGTCATTCATTTCTTGATTCTGCAGATAACCAATTCCAATTTCGGTATCCAGAACGGTTGTCAATGGCATTACTCTGCTTTCATATCTTTGAGTAAATGCTTTTTTAAAACTTTCCTGATTCTGAAACTTCTCTTTCATTTGAATACCATTCAAAAACTCAACGGCTCTTAGTACTTTTTGGGAAACATTTTTGTTTAAAGTATTTACCAAGGTACTTGAATTTAGATCGGTTTGAAAAAGATACTTTTCATCAAAGTCAATTTCAAGACGTTTTATATTGTTTTTAATTTTCGGATAGATCTTTTCAAGAGGAGCAAGTTTTTTATCTAAGGAAAGAAGCTCTTCCAGAATTTTTTCTAACATTTGATATTCGTTCTTTAGAGTCGGAATTTTTTTCAAAACATCTAAAATCCTTTCCCCGTTGTCACTTCCTGTAACAACAGCATCTAATTCACTTACCAAAAACTGAAAATCGATTAATTTTAAAACAAATTCCGTTGCCTCTGCTTTTTCATCCTCATCATCCGACAAAAACGTGATCATTTCTTCAACAGTCATCCCTTGTTGTATGGTGTCAAGCAGTTCTGTTAGTACCGTAGATACTCGTAAGGCCGAAATACCGTGTTCCCGCTTTGTCTCTATACTTTTGTATTCGATGTAACGATAAAAATCTCCAATTTTGTAAATACTATTGTTAGGGTAATATTTCAAATGTGGAATTACGTCCTTTTTTTTGGAAATTTCCTGAAGCAGCATTACCCAGAATTGCATATCAAATTGAGTAAAACGTTCAAATCTGTCTGTATCTTCCAGAATAATTTTCGTTTCGGCGGCTGTTCTCCCCACAGAGCAGCCTGAAAAGAGCCCAAATGGTGTACATCTGGAGGACATTCGGGCTAAATATTTTAAGAATGTAAGTTCTAATTTTTTAGCCTTTTCAACGGGCAGTTTTGAATCGGTTTTCACCCATTTATCCAATTGTTTTACTAAATCCGGAGAAGCTAAATTAATTGCTTCTCGGATTATAGCTTTTTGATACAGTTGCTTTGCTTTTTCACTCGAGTAGTTTTCGAGTATATCAAAATATAAAGATAATGGCAATAAAGGAGCCCTCAACACATAGTCTGTAAAGGGGGTAATCTTGCTGTTTAATATCATTTTTTTCTTCTACTGACTTTTTCAGCAAGATTCATAGCGTTGTAAACATTTAAAACCTTCCCCGATTTAGATAGCTCTGAAAAGAGAACTTTTTTGTCTTCAGTACCTGGAACAATAACTTCAATATCATAAGCAGTTCCCGAATCTAGTATAATTTGTTTGACCTCAGTAGCAGTAAGTTTAGGATAATAAGTCCATATTAATGCAGCTGTTCCCGAAACCATTGGAGCGGCCATAGAAGTTCCTGAAGCAGATTTATAACTATTTCCAGAAGCAGTTGTATAAATCTCTTCTCCTGGAGCAAATAAATCTACATTCTCCTTACCATAATTTGAAACATCAGACACAAAATATTCATTTAATTTATAGGTCGTAGAACCAACGTTAATAAAATTGCTACAAATTTCAGGTGTACCATCAAATGCAACATCACTTGGATATTCTGGGTTTTTATCAACATCAAAAGCAAGGTTTCCGGCACTGTGAACTATTAAAACATTGTGAGCTTCTGCGTATTTTAAAGCATCAAACACCCAGTCTTTATGCATGGAAAATTCTTTCCCTAATGACATATTAATTACTTTAGCACCATTATCAACTGCGTAGTATATCGCCATTACGATATCCTTATCATTCTCATCTCCAGAAGGCGAAATATTTAAAGGCATAACTTTTACATTTTGTAAAATCCCCCTTACACCAATATTATTTGTTCGATTCGCCCCTATTATCCCTGCCATTTTAGTACAATGATCTTGAATAGGTCTATGCCCGGCTTTATTGTTACTTATGTTATTATTACCATAACCTTTTTTAAGAACGCTCGGATTATCTCCAATTAATAAACGTTCATTGTAGTCAACATTTAAATTTTTTAATAGTACAGAATCCAACTGTGTTCTCTTATCAACTATATCCTCTAATGTTTTTTCATCCACTTCTAAGTTACCTATCATATAATCAATTAGAGCTCCTAAATCTTTATCATTAGAATCACGTCTTTGCATATAAGTTTTATCATTTGTTTTATACTTTTTATAAAGACTGTCTAATTGCTCATAGGTATAATCTTCTTTTGGAAAAAAAAACTTTAAAGTATCTTTTACCAAAGGATATACTTCAATATTATGAATTAGGGATCTATGCCAATTTTTATAATATTCCTGTTTAGACTCAAATTTTTTTCGGGCTCTTAGATATTCCTTATAGTTGGGTAAATCTTTACTCGAAATTTCATTTTCGACTTTGTCATGAAACATAGGTCCCCATTCTCTAATTATCCTAACATATTCATAGTTGTTCCAAACTACATAGCCTCCGTTTTTAGTTCCGGTAAAACTCCATCCGTTCACATCATCTATATAGCCATTGTGATCATCATCAATATTATTGTCTGGTATTTCTTTAACGTTTGTCCAAAGCTGTCCTTTCAAATCTTCATGATTAATATCAATTTGTGTATCAATTACAGCAACAATGATAGTATTTTTTTGCTTCTTTTTATTTTGATTGTGCCATTTATCCAATGAAATTCCAGGAACCCCATCTACACTATAATCTTTTTGATACCAGTCTTTAAGTTCTGAAGAAGTAGTTTCAGTTATAAAAGAAGCCTTTTTAGTACTATTGGTATTTAAGTCTTTTTTAATTTGGCAACTTATAAAAAAGATTACAGTTAAAAAGAATAAAAAGATTGATTTCATACTATTTTGCACTAAATTTTCTTTTGTCCACATCTATTAGATGAACCTGCTTTTTTGTCATTAGTATCAAGAGGATCATCTGCTCCACCTCCAACAATCAAATGCATATTTTTTAATTTTGCAACTTCCATTTTGTTTAGGTCAAATTTTTTAATTTCTTTTTTTGCTTTACTTACTTTCATCTTTTTTTTTGTTTAAAATTACATTACAAATATAAAATGCTGAATCTATTAAATAATTATAAGATTTAATTCTTGTTATCGAAATTCATGAATTTCGATAACAAGAATTAAATCAAAATCCTAATTATCAAGATATTGTATCATTTACTTGTTTAATAAAATATGTTGGTTTTATTCCTGATTTCTTGTAAAAAGCTGATGAAAAAGACTCAGCACTATTAAAACCAAATTCTAATGCAAGTGCTTGAATAGTGTATTTTCTTAATTTTGAATCATTTCTTAAATTTTCAATAGCATAATCAATTCGTAAGTCATTAATGTATTGAATAAATGTTTTGCCTCTATAATTGTTTACTATTTTAGATAAATATTTAGTGTTGGTCTGAAAATGGGATGACAAAGACTGTATGGTGATATCAGATTTTAGATACTTTTTTTCTTTTTCAAAACCATCCAATTTTTCTAGTATTTCATTAATTACTTCGTTTGCAATACCAATGTCATCATTTTTTAGAATAATCCTTTTAGAATCATCAATTTTATCAGAAACACTCTCTACGATCTCTTTACTTGTGGATTTATTCATTATCTGTTCAAATCTATAATGGTATTTTTTCTTAAGTTGAAATTGATAAAATCCAAATATTGAAACACTCAATATAACTAATATTAAGGCTCCAATTCCCCAGAAGGACCTTAGGTTATTTTTTTTTAATGATTTAATAAGATTCTCTTTTTCAGACATCATACGAGGAACATCATATTCATTTAAAATCAATTTATTTAAATTTCTATAATTTTTCTGTAAAAGACTATCTATAGACATATATTTTGTAATGTATTTAAGTTGATTTTCCTTATCTCCGATATTTTTATAGTAACTTATCAGATAAGGATAGCCATCTATAAATTCTGCGCTTATTTCTTTAGTACTAGAATAAATGGAATCTACTTTTAGATAATTTTTAACGGCTGTTTCCATTTTACCAATACCGTCATAAGCTTTTCCTAAGTAAAAGTAAGCCGCTAAAGTATTTCCTAAATCATCATGTTTTATCATTTGTGGCAAAGCTTTACTTATACTATCTATTGCAGCATTATAATTTTTCTTTAACACCTGATTTGCTCCCTCATTTAATATAAAAACATATTTTAATGACACATTATTTGTTATTGTTGATTCTTTAAATCCTAACTTATTATAAAATGTAGTTGAATCTATATTTTGTAATGATTTATAACAATCTGCAATTCCAAAAATTACATCCTGAAAATCATTGGCGTATTTCTCTGACCTATAGTCTCTAGCTTTATAATAATTGTAACATTCCTTATATATTTCTAAAGCTTCATTGTATTCTCCCAAATCTTCAGATTTTGTAATACCTATGTACTCGCGTACCACATAATAGTAATCAATATTAGTTTGAAGAGCTATTTTTTCGGCTAGTTTATAATTATCCATAGCTTCTTTAAATTTAAATTGTTTTTTTAGAAAATCTGCCTTTTCACAATATGCTGCAGTAGGAAAGAATTTATCCTTTGAATCCTTTGAATATTTAATAACACTATCTAAATAACTGATTGCTTTGTTTTTATCTGACTTATAATATAATAAGGCCATTTGATAATTAGCACGGGCTTTTTCAATATTGCTATTTTCTTTAATGGCTCTAGCCATATAAGCATTGGTGTATACAACTTGTTTTTTGGGGTTGTTCACATTATCAAAATAAAGATCACTTAATTTTTCATAAGACAATTCACGAAGATCACTTTTTGATGTTTGAGCATAAGTAAACAAAGGAAGTAGTAAGAAGAACAAGAATTTAAAGAATTTAAACAAAATCATGAGCATTGGTTTCTTACAAAAATAGATTATATACAGAGAGTTTTGGTCACAAATTTCGTTTTTTTGCTTGTATCAACAGTCATTGATTTCCAGCTGTTTAAACTCATTATTACTCAAAATTCCTGAATTTCATATCGGTATTCCCGAATTTCGATATCTAACATTTGCGAGCAATATGTTCTTAGTCTAGTTTTGGCATAAGAAAGTGAGACATTTTTTACAGTAAGACGTCACTGCAAGAATTAGATTGTTTTCTTAAATGTAATTGGCCATTACAATAGGATGATTCAAAAGTTAATGAATCGAAAACAAGAATGTGGAAAAAATAAACCACATTTATTTTAAACACTCAAAAAACATAAAATTATGAATTTAGAAAAATTGAATTTAGTTGAGCTTAATGCTCAGGAAATACAAGAAACAGAAGGGGGATTTTTCTTACTTCTTCAGAATCCGCTTGTAATTGCATTCGCTGTAGGAATGTATAACCAATATCAAAGTCATAACCATTAATTAAAGAAGCTATGCTAATAGAAATTAAAGAAGTAAAAGAATTAACTTTTGAAGAGAAAGAAAATATCGAAGGAGGCATCTTCGGAACAGTTCTGGCTTGTTGTGCTCTAGTTGGAGCAGCTTATGCGGCAGGTCAAGCTGCCGGTGATTTACTATGGTATGCCACACATTAAAAGTTAATACTCGTTTGTTGTTTAAAATTGAACGAAATTAAACATACAACGATATTATCTCAAAACAGATCTCGTATCAAATAAATTAACCAGACACACGGGATTCTCCCGTGTGTTTAAAATGACCAAAATGAGAAAGAAAATATCTATTATTGAAACTGTTTTTTTAGGCACAAAATATAAAAAATTTTTGACCATTCTCTATGTGAGCATAATACTTATTGTAATGTTCTACTTTATGGGAGAAGCTATGGGGGATGCTTTATACTATGCTACACATTAAATTAAAAACAAAAACAAAGTTTCCTATATTCTTTGCTAAATCTTGAAAACAATCTTAAAAGGCTAAGTGTGCAAATTTAAAATTAAAGATAGATAACACACGAAATTCTTCAAAAGCAACTCGTTTTATATTTTGGTTGCAATTTTTGCCCTAAGTATTTCTATTCTAAATTATTTAATAGAAGAGAGTTTTTTGACAGAACATTAGCCAGATAAATTAAGGATAATAAGTAAAATGAGAAGTAATATTGATTTTAAAAATTGATTATTATATTCTATGGCCTTATAGAAATTCTTTAAAAAGAATTATTGAGGCTTTTTTTTAATAGCCTCAATAATTAAACTCAATAACATATGATATCAAAAATAAAAAAAAACATTCAAGATCTTCAACAATGGCAGCTTGTAGTAATTGTAGTTCTGATAAGCCTTTTAAACAGCTATACTTTTAGTGTTTTAGCAGAGTTCTTGGGTAGTGATTTAGGCAAAGGGTTTAATGAAAATTACACCATTAATGAAAAACTAGTTTTATTTGTTATTGTAGCCCCGCTTCTTGAGACTTTTTTATGCCAGTACTCAGTTATTGAAATTTGTAAACGCATAAAAATGGCGCTCCGATATTGTTGTTTGGTATCTGCTTTGGTTTTTGCCTCAATGCATCTCTATAATGTTTTTTATTTTTTATTTGCCTTTGCTGGCGGTATGATGTTAGCAGGTTTGTATGTAACAGGCAGAAGTGTAAAGAACTCTTTCATAATCACATTAATTACACACACAATTTATAATGGTATTGTATTTATCTTGAATATTTACTTTCCTTAGGATTTGTTGCCGGAAAAATTGTAATTATTAGGTTAACTGTACTTAACTTTTTTGATATCATTCGTAGTATATTTTTCTCTTAATTATATTTAAAAGGGTAAGTGTTTTGTGGCACTATTCTGAAAAGCCACATTTTTTTTAGTTCGTTAGAAAGATAAAACTCTTAAAAATTTAAATTATTAATTAGTTTTTTACTTCCGTCCAATATTATTAGATGGAAGTATCATAAGTTTGTTCTTACAAATTAATTCTCGAGAAATGATTTGATTGGATTTATTAATTAATACTTAAAATTTTAAAATTATGGATTTAAAAAAAATGAATTTAGTTGAGCTTAATGCTCAGGAAGTAGAAGAAGTTGAAGGAGGATGTCCGCCCTACAGTAGTCATAATCCCGCACCATATTTATCTCATCAAATGATTGATTTCTTTAGGGGACTATTAGATGCGTTTTAAATTTATTACAAACTTATAATTTTTTAAATATGGAAAATATTATTGGAATAACAGAACTTAATTTAAATGAATTAATTGAAATTGAAGGGGGGCATGATGGTATCGCCTATCAGATTGGTCATTATGCAGGGAAGGCTCTCCTAGTAACAGCATGTGTACTTTGTATTGCATCTATGCTTTAAGTTAATGTGTGGTTGTCTTTAAGACAACCACACATTAAATAACTTAGTACATTTTTTTAAAAGTAATTGTAGTGATTGAATTTTTATCACTATTATTAATATAAAAATATTGCATCTTATGAAATTATCTACATATGGTTTTTTAATTCTGGGAATATTATTTGGTATTGGATTCATTACATCATTATTTAAAGATGGCGTACAAGAATTATTTTTTTTTGTAGTTCATATTTGGGTTTATAGAATTTATAAATTAATATTTTCTTTTCTTTTTATCTATGCTTATTTTAGAATTAGAGCGAAAGAACGAAAAGTATAAAGGAATTATTCGTATTTCTTTCTGTGGTAATTTTTGGGAGAAATCATAACAATATAATTAATTGCAAATTAACATTTAAAGTAAAGTATTCAATGAAAAGTAAATTTGAAAATATTGATAGAAAGAAACTTAAAAGAAATGCTATAAATATTCTAATTTTCATTTCGCTTTTATTTATTTTCTCAAAATGGAATAGTATTGAAGAATTTTTTAAACATTTATTTTGAATATGAAAAAGGAGAAATATGAAACCTAATAATGTAACAAATAAGACTTTTTTGAATAAAAAAGACAACGAAATAACGTACTTAATTTATGCACTAATACTCTTTCCAGTGGCGTTTTACTTTGCGGGGACAGTATGTGGAGAGGCATTATATTATTTATTACATTAATTATACTTTAGAAATTATGAATCACGATCTGAAATTATTAAAACGTATTAAGATTGTCATTTCGATTGGAGTAGCGATCTATTTCATTGGATATGTTAGTGGTTATTTTTTTAAATAAAAGGATGAATTTCAATTCAGTTTCTTTGAGTATTTCTTTTTACAGTACTATAGTATTGTTGGGAAGGAGATGCTTGAGGTATAATTGAAATTATATTCACAATCCAAAACAGTTTTCCGTTTTAGATTGAAGTTTTAGTACGGAGGTTTTCCTGTAAGCTAAATTTCATTTAAACATTTTTTTGAGAGTCCTCAAAGAACTTCTTTTTTCTAAGAAAATAGAGGAAGAGGATTTCTATTGCCTTTTTGAAAATTTACAGCTCACTTTTTTAGACTAATTTTTACAGAATAATCTGTATGTAATACATTGATATCTCATGAACTTCAGTTCAGACCCAATAAACACGCTGGAAAATCTTATTGCTAAAAATAAAACCAGGAGTTTTTCGATTTATTTTGTTATCCTTTTGTTTATCCTTGTTTTTTTAGCGCTCTTACCTGTTATTAAAGTGGATATCAGCAGTCAGAGCCGAGGTATCGTTCGCAGTAAGACAGACAATGTACCTGTTGCAACAATGGTGAGCGGCAGGGTTAACTGGATCAATTTAAAGAATAACGCAGTTGTACAAAAAGGAGATACTCTTTTAAAAATTGCCAAAGAAAATCTGGAGAGTGATAAAAGAACTCAGGATACTTTATCAAAATCTGTTTCGGTACTGCTCAAAGACGTTTCAAACCTTTTGCAGAAAAACACCAATCATTTATTGACCACTACTGCACGAGAGGATCTATTGAAATTTCAGTCTGGGAAAAATGAACTGCAAAGTAAAATCTCGCAGGCACAAATCAATTATGACCGCAATAAAATTTTGTATGATAAAGAAATTATTGCCAAGGCCGATTTTGAAAAACTTGAGTATGAATTACGTCTGTCCAAACAAGCCTTGCAAAGTTTCATAAGTCAGCAAAAATTAGCTTGGGAAAACCAAAAGAGAGATTTAGAAGATCGCTTAAAGAACCTCAATGGCGCTGTCGCTAAGATAAATGCAGAATCAAATAATTATGTTGTTTTGGCTCCAGTTTCCGGAACAATCGAAAACTACTCAGGCATTCAAAAAGGCTCCTTTATAAATGCTTCCCAATCTATCGCGGCCATTTCATCGGCAGATCATCTTATTGTCGAATGCAATGTTTCTCCCAATGATATTGGTCTTGTTAAAAAAAATCAGGGAGTCAAGTTTCAGTTAGATGCCTTCAACTACAATCAATGGGGTATGTTGGAAGGAAAAGTGATTGATGTTGATCGTAATATTACGCTGCAAAATGATCAGGCTTTTTTTAAGGTGCGATGTGCCTTAAACTCAAAAACTTTACAGCTAAAATCAGGTTATAAGGCTGACATTTCCAAAGGAATGACCTTGACCGCAAGATACATAATTACCCGAAGAAGTTTGTTTGATTTGTTATTTGACAAAATAGACAATTGGTTAAACCCAAAACAAATGACAAATAATAAGTAAAATGAGTTCAATAAAAATAAAACAACATGATGTTAAAGATTGTGGTGCTGCTTGTCTGGCTTCTATCGGAAGTCATTTCAAAGTTAATCTGCCTATAGCGAGAATACGCCAGTTTGCTAATACCGATAAACGTGGTACCAATGTTTTGGGGATTATTGAAGGTGCCGAAAAAATGGGTTTTAGTGCCAAAGGAGTCAAAGGCGGTTTAGATGCCTTAGATAAAATTCCGCTTCCGGCAATTGCCCATATTGTTATCAAAGAGCAGTTACAGCATTACGTGGTAATTTATAAGGTAGAAAAATCTAAAATCACGGTCATGGATCCGGGTTTAGGCAAAATGGAGCACTATACCTTCGAAGAATTTCAGAAAACATGGTCGGGAGTATTGATTCTCTTTGCTCCCAATGAGGATTTTAAAGCAGTAAACGAAAAAACGGCACCTTTAAAAAGGTTTTGGAATTTAATCCAACCCCATAAAACGATCTTACTTCAGGCTTTGATTGGAGCCATTTTGTTCACTGTTTTAGGATTAGCAATGTCTATTTACATCCAAAAAATAACGGACTACGTTTTGGTAGATGGCAATAGAAAACTGCTTAATTTATTGAGCCTTTCTATGATAGCAATAATTTTGCTGCAGGCCTATATTGGCTCCAAAAAGAGTGTTTTTGTGATGAAAACGGGACAGTTAATCGACGCAAAATTAATTCTGGGGTATTATAAACATTTACTGCATTTGCCACAGCGTTTTTTTGATACCATGCAAATAGGAGAAATTACTTCGAGAATAAGTGATGCGGTAAAAATTCGTTCGTTTATAAACGAAGTAGCCATTGAAATGATTGTCAACCTCTTTATTGTTGTTTTTTCATTTGTATTAATGTTTACGTATTACTGGAAACTGGCCTTGGTAATTGTTCTGGTAATTCCGTTTTATGCTGTGATCTATTTTGTTTTAAATAAATTCAACAAAAAAGTGGAACGAATTATCATGGAGAATGCTGCCGAACTGCAAACACAATTAGTAGAGAGTATCACCCATATAAGAACAGTAAAAGAATTTGGGATAGAAGATTTTTCCAATCTAAAAACAGAAAACAAGTTTGTAAAACTACTGTTTGCAACCTACAAATCCGGTTTAAACGGAATCTTTGCAGGAACTTCTACACAATTTTTAGCTTCGGTTTTTACTATAGTTTTAATGTGGATCGGATCGGGTTATGTAATCGACAGAGCTATTACTCCCGGAGAACTATTCTCTTTTTATGCCTTGATTGGTTATTTTACCTCTCCGGTTGCTTCTTTAATCAACATGAATAAGACAGCTCAGAACGCCTTAATTGCAGCAGACCGACTCTTTGAAATAATGGATCTGGAAAGAGAGGAAACAGAAAATAAAATAGAATTGAAGAAAGAGCATTTAGGAGATATCAGGTTTGAAAATGTCTCTTTCAGATATGGATCCCGTATGGAAGTATTTAAAAACTTTAATGCAGTATTCAAAAAGAATCAAACAACAGCAATAGTAGGAGAAAGCGGCAGTGGAAAAACAACTTTAATCTCATTGCTGCAAAATTTGTATCCTATCAAAGATGGTAAGATTTATATTGGAGAATATGATTCACAGTTTGTTCATTACCAGAGTTTACGAAAAGTGATAGGAGTTATTCCGCAACAGCTTAATTTGTTTTCCGGAAATATTATTGAGAATATTGCTTTAGGTGATCCGTTTCCGAATATTCAAAGAATTTTGGATTTGTCCAAACAACTGGGAATAACTCATTTTGTTGAGAAATTACCCAACGGATTCGAAACACAAATTGGAGAAAATGGAGCTATGTTGTCAGGTGGGCAAAAACAAAGAATTGCCATTGCCAGGGCATTATATAAAAATCCGGATATCTTACTGATGGATGAAGCCACAGCATCATTAGATACGGCCTCTGAAAAAATGGTGAAAGAGGTGATCGATAATTTTAAAACTCAGGGAAAGACAATAATTGTTATTGCCCACCGCTTAAGTACAATTGCGAATGCAGATACCATATTGGTTATGAAAAACGGAACGATAGTCGAATCAGGAAATCATTTCGAATTATTAGACCAGCAATCCGAATATTACAATCTTTGGGGTAAACAAAATTTGGTTTAGATGGGCTTTTAATTAGAACGATTGATTTTGTACCATAATCTTCCTTTGCTAAAAAAACAATACGTATTTATACGTGAGTTTTAAATTAATAAAAAAAACTTTCTTACAAGCTCAATATCAGCGACAAGTCCAACCATCTTGCTCATTAACACAAAACATTTTCTCCATAAACCAGAAAACCTCGATTTTTCTAAAATCGAGGTTTTTTTAATTTTAAGCGAAATTTTTATTCTACATCCAAATAAGGATTCAAAACCTCAGCTAATTCATTCAGCCAATAAAAGCTATTTTCTAAATTGGTAATTTCATTTTGCAGGGTTCCTTGTTGCCTCAAAGCTCCTAGAGCAAGAACGTAATTGACTTGCCTTATAGATTTAGCCATTTCTTGCGGATCTATTGTGTTGTTGAAGAAATTCATCAGCCTGATTTCGGCTTCTTTTGAAAGGGTGTTGGTACTCATAATTTTTACGTTTAGGGAATATAAAACCCGCATAGCTAAGGTGTCCTACGCCGTAAAAAGCGTTGCAGTTGTTTCCAATACCGCCACCATACCACACGGGCAAAAGTTTAATCGAGTTCATAATTTTACGTTTAGGACTGCAAATGTAGTAAAAAAACCGCTGACTAAATAGTAGGAAAAATAATATGTTATAATGTTTTGTTGGCGTCGGGTTTCACTGGATTATCTAATGAAAACATTTCCCATAGCCCTGATAGAAGCGGTATCCTTTTTCTTGCTCCTTTAGCAAGGAAAAGATATTAGTGGATGGTTGCTAAGAGCTTCTTAATGTTTTCTCTAAGTTATTTTGATGCAGTTACTTCTTCAATTTTTTAATATCTGCTTCAATTTCTTTTAAGCTTTGTTCGATCTCTATTGATTTTCTACTTTCTTTAAATTTTTCAAATTCTTGGGTAGATTTATCCAGAGCCATTTGATGACTAATTTTACCAGCGTGCGACAATAACTCTCTTCCGTTGAGTTGTAAAATACTGTCGAGACGTTCTGCCCAATCTTTCATATACATGGGAGTTTGTTGTTGCGCCATGGTCTCAGCAAAAGCTAAATATTGCTCTATTAATAAGCCTAGAAGTTTTATTTCGTCTTCAGTAAGGTAATTTTTGGCGATGCTAACATCTGTTTTCTGAACTGTTTGAGCATTTTTTTTATCAAAAGACTGCATTCCTAATAATGGTAAAGAAGCGTCTACTCTTCGGTAGACTAATTCAGCAGCAGTATTTTGAGAGATTGCCCAAAGAAGTTTGTTTTGTACAATTTTGAAAAATGAAACTGTTTTTTCGTCTTTGACATCATAATCAATACTTGTGGTGTAAATGTCTTTTATTTTTTGGTAGAAGAATTTTTCAGATATTCGAATCTCACGAATGCGCTGTTGCAATTCGTTAAAGTAATTCATAGTATTACCGGACTTAAAACGATCATCATTTAATGTAAAACCTTTTACAATGTATTCTTTTAATCGCTGCGTTGCCCAAATACGAAATTGAGTTCCCTGAAGTGATTTTACTCTATAGCCTACAGAAATTATGACATCAAGATTGTAATGTTTAACATTGTTTTCTTGTGTTTTTCCCTCAATGGCTCCATGTAAAGAGGTTAGTCGGAAATCCCGACATACCACTTTTTCGTCTAGTTCGCCTTCTTTAAAAACATTAGTAATGTGCTCCGTAATAGTAGATCTTCCTTTGCCAAAAAGCAACGCAATTTGTGCCTGAGTTAACCAAACTGTTTCTTCTTCAAGTCGTACATCGATTTTAATATTGCCTTCCTGATTTTGATATATAAGTATTTCTCCCGTGTTCATATTTATACTATTCTTTCATAAAATTCGTTCCCATATTCTTTACTTCCGGACTGTTGATGCGCTACTGCAAAAAATAATCTGATTGCTAAAGTATTGAATAAAAGCTTAAGATTAATAGATAAAAATTGTAAAGTATAGGAGTAGATGTCTGTTTTATGAATAAATTTTATTTTTAACATAATTAAGAATATTCTTATGTAATTTTGTCCCTAGCCCCGATGGAAGTGAAAATCCTTTTGTGCCCGCCGCGGCGGATACAAAAGATTGAAACGGACAGCGGGAAATAGCTCCAAAAAAAAGAAATTCCAAACCTGAAATTTCAAATTCCAAAAATCTTTTGACTTTGTTGGGGATGACAATAATAAACATCAGAAGACGTTATTTCTAAACTTCGCCGCGCTCAAAGGCTACAAAATCTCAGCTTAAAACCTCTCAAAATACCAACAAAAACTGTATACTGTGTACAAAAACGTGTAATAATTACACACTTGAAAAACGCGTAAAGCTTCTAATTCGCTAGAAACCAGCGAAAATTAATTATGGCACAACGCTTGCAAAATGGCATTATATAAAATTCTCTCCAAATAAATGAAAATGTAGCACCGGAGGGAAGTAATTAAATAAAAGCCATTAGAAAGCAATAAAAAGTAGTGTCATATGAAAAGTGAAACCCTAACATCAGAACAGTTTTATACTTCAAATTCAAATCTTAATACCGAACAAGGCTTAAACAGTTCCATTTTTCGTATTAGTAATTCAAATGTAGCTTCAAAGAAAGTAAGCGAGCGTACCAAAAGCAAGACAGGATTGTTTGTGTTGGTAAGCACTTTTATCTTATTGTTTATTGGAGCTTATTCCGCTTATCATTTGCAAGCCGATTTCGATCAGTTTCAGCTGGAGCGAATAAATTCAAGCTGGGGATTTCCTTTCCTGATACTGGCAGGGGCATTGTTTGTATTTCAAGCCGGAGTTTTTTTGTATAATTTATACTTGTATTTTACTTATAAACCAATCGAATCTGTTTCGGATGAAATGTTACCAACTTGCACTGTGATTGTTCCTGCGTATAACGAAGGGAAACTGGTTTGGGATACTTTGATGAGTTTGGCAGAGAGTGACTTTCCGGAGCAAAAAATGCAAATATTAGCTGTTGACGACGGAAGTAAAGACGATACCTGGTATTGGATGCAACAAGCTAAAATAAAATTAGGAGATCGTTTGACGATTTTTCAACAACGTGAAAACAAAGGAAAGCGTCATGCTTTACACCGTGGATTCGAATTGGGAACGGGAGAAATCTTTGTTACGGTAGACAGTGATTCAATTGTAAAAAAAGATACTTTAAGAAACTTAGTGAGTCCGTTTGTTGTAGATGAAAAATGTGGTGCAGTTGCCGGAAATGTTCATGTATTGAACAGCAAAAAAGCAATCTTACCAAAAATGCTGAATGTGAGTTTTGTAATGAGTTTTGAATTCATGCGTTCAGCGGAAAGCAGATTGGGTTCAGTGCTTTGTACTCCGGGAGCAGCAGCGGCTTACAGAAAAACTTCGGTTTTTGCTTGTCTGGACGAATGGATCAATCAGACTTTTATGGGACAGCCATCAGACATTGGTGAAGACCGTGCCATGACCAATATGATTTTGAGACAAGGGCAGCATGTGTTGTTTCAGCGAAATGCTTATGTATTGACAAACGTACCGGAAGAATATACCGGATTGTACAAGATGTTTATCAGATGGAGCAGAAGTAATGTGCGTGAGAATATCGCTATGGCGAAATATGTTTTTACAGATTTCAGAAAAGAATCTAAATTTGGAGCACGTCTTTTATTTGTGAGTCAATCTATGAAAATGATTATGGCGTATCCGTTTCTGTTTTTTATGTTGTATTTCATTGCGATGCATCCGTTATTGTTTTTAAGTTCTACACTTTTGGCAATTTTAGTGGTATCAAGTTTCCCTGTATTGTTCTACACGAAAAGATATAATTTTGCCGATTCGCTTTGGGCGTATTCCTATAGTGTTTTCTATACTTTTAGTTTGTTTTGGATTACACCGTATGCAATTGTTACTGCCAATAAAAAAGGCTGGCTGACCCGTGGATTGGCTTAAAAAAGGAATATTGTAATTAAAGAAATAGAAATTGATTTGTTTTTTTAGAACTCCTGCTCATTTGAGTGGGAGTTTTTTGTTTTTAGAAGAATTTGGAATTTGAATTCGAGAAAGTAGGCACATGGATCATAAGGATTCGCTATGCGAAAACACAGATCAACGCAGATTTTTTTATTTGCTAAAGATCAGTTTGTGTCCTTATGATATTCTTTTAAGAGAATCTATATGTACCAACGTTTTCGTGAAACAGATCTGAATGATTCTTGTGCTGTTTTATAACCGCTAAGAACGCAAAGGTTTATGCAAAGATCACCAGAATTAATAACGTATATAATGATGGTGAAAATCTATTGATGAGTATGATGGGAGAATAGGAGGAAGCAATCTAAACAATATATCGCGTTTCAAAAAAAAACCTCTAAAGTTTTAAGTTTAGAGGTTTCAAATATTTTAAAAGCAATAACAATTATTGCTGTTCTGCAATTGTAGCTTTATTAAGTTTCAGCACTCTGATCTTTTTGTTGGTATTGTCAGACAAAAATAAACGATCATTAAGTTGTGCAACACTTACAATACTTCCAAAAGGATTTTGCCCCATAACATCAGAAGCATTTACTCTTGGAGTATAAATACGGTCTATAAATTCTGGTTTTGGATAAAGACGTAAGTAATTTGTACTTCCAACATTTTCAGAAGTTATTGCCCAGTCTTTTGTAAAGTTAATGGCGATAGGTTTAGGAGTAAAAGCAGCTATTACGGGTTTTAGAGGCTCTGTCAGCGAACTTGCCGAATTAGATTTGATGCCTGCAATATTGTAATACAAATAACTTTTAGTGTCTCTTCCTGCTACTACTAAATTTCCGGCATCTACATCCATAGAATAGATTTGATCAAAACCGTTTAAGGTGTTTAATTTAGCAATAGGTTTTAAATTCCAATCGCTGCTTGCGGTAATCTGAGAGGTTTCGAAAACTTTAATCGAGGTTTCTTTTTCTTTTACGAATACTAATCCGTCTTTTACCACAACTCCAAACACGTGAACAAAAGTTTGCCACCACTGACCGTTTCCTACCGTGCTTATTCCGGCGTTTGTAACTTCATCCATTACAAAAAGTCTTGAATCAACACTTCCTATATATAGACGTCCGCTATCTACACAAACAGATGAAAGTTTCGTAAACGGAATTGTAGTTGCTCCTTTTGTGTAAGCGGTGATGGTTTTGATGTAAGCCATTGATGTGGCATCAAAAACTTCAAGGACATCACCATTACAAACATATAGTTTATTGTTGGCAACGGTTATTCCTTTAGGATCAAAAGTTCCAGTTCCGGCTCCAATCTGAGCTGCCGTAATGGAAGCTTCTTCAGTTGGATAGTAATAATCATATTTTGTTGCTTCTTTACCGTTTGAAGAATCGTCGCTGCAACCGGCAAAAAGGCAAAGTAATACTAATAAAAAAGGTATTTTGTTCATGATAGTTTTGTAGGTTATTTCCATTTTCCGTCTTCTTTATATTTTACTAAAAATGGGTTTTTTTGGTCAACTTTAAATACAGGTTTAGAATAAGTTCCTCTTAGATATTCTTTTTTCGTATATCCTTTTAATACATCAGGATCTGTAAAAGGAAGATCATTCAGGTGTATTAAATATCTATAGAATTGAGCAAACATTTCCTGTTGACCGCCTCCCTCGCCACTATTGGCTAAATTACTACTATGACTGTAACCACTATGGTGCGAATATTCGTGTGACCAAAGAGACATGTCTCCTTTCCAGTGGCCAACGATATAACCACCTTCATATTGTGAAGCTAAAGCACCTCCGCCCCAGGCAGCACCTCCGCCAACCATGGCCATGTTTAAGGTTCGGCTATCAATATAGGTGTTATAGGCTTGTTCGATTTGGGCTTTGGTTAGATAATCGTAAACACCATCGACATCATCAGCATTTCCATGCCAGTTTAGGGCACCGTTTATGGCAGTCCCCGCTGTTGCTGCTTGTTCTTTTTTGTAGAGGTCAAAATTCATGAAAGTATCATAGTAGATAGGATGACTCAGAGCGTAGGAGTAGTTAATAATCATGGTTACCGCTTCTTTGGCTAAAACTGGATTCATCGGTAAAAACTTTTCAGGATCATCAGCAGGATTATTAAGGTGATACTGTGTGCTGAATTGTACTAATCGATTTGATTTGATTTTTTTGAATTTAGCAAATAAGGGATCCGTTGATTCTACCGAAAATTCGATTGCTCCGGAAGAGAAACCATCAATTTTATCAATGGTAACGGCTTTTCCATTTTCTAATTGATAGTCATGGGTTCCGTCTACTAAAGGAATTTGATGCGCAGAACGGTGAAAAGCGGGAACTTTTGTGAATTCGAAAAGTAAAAATCGCTTGTCGTAGTTGGCTAACTTTGCATAAACTTTTACATCTGTAAGTCCAACAGGAGAGTAAAGAGAAATTTGTATAGAATCTTTCCCTTTTTGAATAATTTGCATGGGCTGATTAACACGGAACCAGCGGTCTTTGTTGTCATACATTTTTGAAGAACTTTAATTGTCTTCAAACATCGTCATTGGTCGGTTTTCTTTTGGTAAAGTACTTGCATCAATGGCCGGCAAATAATTGGCTTTGTAATTGTCACCTTTTGAATCATCATCGCTGCATCCGAAAAGTACACCCGCGAAAATGGCAAAAGGTAAAAAATAAGAAATGGTTTTTCTCATAGGATTAGTAGGTAAAAATGGGGTTTATATATAAAAATTTATTGTTATTTAATAGTTTTTTTAAAGTACCGTTTTGGGCAATTTTCGGGCAAAATTAAAAAAACATGTTTTATCTCATTTGTACTTTGTAACAACTGGTATCGTTTATGTAATAACTGGTTGTCTGATTCATATTTTGGAGCTATCTCAGGATAACACAATCTAAAAAATGGGCTAATATACTCAATAAAAAAATAATCCGCTCAAACGAAATGTTCGTTTTACAGTTTTAAATAGATGCTTTTCCCGAGTTTTTGTCAGAAACGAAGATAAGAATGAATTTACCTAAAGACTTTTAAATTAGTGTAAAAGCCTTTAGGTTTTGTGTAGAAAAATAGAGAGTTTGTGATGGCTATCAAGAAGTTCTTATTTCCTTCTCCGGATAAAATTGACTACTAGCTAAGATGTTTTAAAACGCTCTAGTTCGGGGACCGATAACTGGTCGAATCCCAATAGGATTGATTTTTAAAGAGGATATTCGAATAGGTTTATGAATCCGTTTCTTTTTTTTATCAAAAAACATAAATAAAAGAATGTTCATTCATTTATTGTTTTATATTTGCAACAAAATATTCAGTATGAGAGTAAGAGATGTTGACAAGGAAAAATTGGTAATCGAAATGGCAATTGACCAGATTGTCCAGGAAGGATTTCAGGGTTTTAGTATGAACAAGCTAGCGAAGGCCTGTTCTATTTCTGTTGGTACACTCTACATTTATTACAAAGACAAAGATGATTTGATTCAAAAAATAGGTGCCATTATTGCGCTAAAGTTTTTTACCAGCACCGTGAAAAACTTTTCGCCTGAAATGTCATTTGAGGAAGGTTTATGGAAACAGTGGGAAAACCGCGCCAACTTTACCATGAAATATCCCAAGGAAGTTGCATTTTTTGAAATTGTCAAACATTCACCTCATTCAGAAATCATTCTGGATTCTATTCAGGAGTTTGCAGATTTTAGAAGGATTATGAAAATGTTTATTGATAATGGCTTACGCAATAACGAGCTGATTCCGATGACATTTGAGGCTTTTTGGTGTGTTGCCTACGGGCCTTTGTATACCTTATTAAATTTACATACTGAAGGTAAAAGCATGGGAGGAAAACCCTTTAAACTTACCAAGGAAATTATGAAAGAAGCCTTTCAGGTCACTGTAAAAGGACTAAAACCATGAAAAATTATGGAAACAAATTTAAATACAATACATATTTTTAAAACAAACATTGGGGATCAGGACCCAAATTGTCCTGTTCGTCAAAAACTCAATAATCATTCAGACATTCAACAATGGAGCATTGACTGCGAAGATGTTGATTGTGTACTCAGAGTGGTTTCGAATACACTACATCCCGAAACAATTATCAGTATGGTCACAGAATTTGGCCATGAATGTCAGGAGTTAGACTAAACTTATACATTAATAAAGAATGAAAAAAAACACGATAGAAAGCACGGCTTTCTCTACAAACCAAAAAATCATTATTGCGATACTGGCACTTTTGCAGTTTACCGTTATACTTGATTTTATAGTTATTTCACCACTTGGTGATATTTTAATGAAAACGCTTGATATGACAACATCAAATTTCGGTTTTACTGTTTCGGCATATGCTTTTAGTGCCGGAATTTCGGGATTGCTGGCAGCAGGTTTTGCTGATAAATTTGATCGTAAAAAACTGCTGATTTTCTTTTATACAGGATTTATTATCGGTACCATTTTCTGTGCTCTTTCTACAAGCTACACGATGCTTCTTTTAGCAAGAATCGTTACCGGACTTTTTGGTGGCGTCATAGGCTCTGTTTCTTTGGCAATTGTAACCGATTTATTTATAATTCATCAAAGAGGACGCGTTATGGGGGTTATTCAAATGGCTTATGCCGCAAGTCAGATTTTAGGAGTGCCACTTGGACTGTATTGTGCAAATCATTGGGGCTGGCATTCTTCTTTCCTGATGATTGCAGTTTTAGGCCTAATTATTTTGCTGGCGATTATCACACAAATGCCCGCAATAACGAAACATTTAGAATTACAATCAGATAAAAGTCCGTTTTTACATCTTTGGCATACCTTAAGCAATAAGAGTTATCAACTTGGTTTCACGGCTATTGCATTACTTTCGGTTGGCGGTTTTATGCTACAGCCATTTGGAAGTGCTTTTTTAGTAAACAATCTAGGTATTAGTCAGTTGGATTTACCAATGGTATTTTTCTTAACCGGACTTTCTGTACTGTTTATAATGCCTATTGTTGGAAAATTAAGTGATAAAGTAAATAAGTTCTGGTTGTTTACAGCAGGATCAGTACTTTCGATTATTATGATCATCATTTATACGAATCTTACTCCTATACCATTGTGGCAAATTGTAGTACTTACTATGATTATGTTTATGGGAATTATGAGCCGTATGATTCCTGCAACAACTTTAAATACGGCTATTCCGGAAATGAAAGATCGTGGAGCTTATATGTCTATAACTTCTTCAATGCAGCAAATTGCAGGAGGAATCTCAGCGGTTTGTGCCGGATTTATTGTGCATCAGAAAACAAAAACAGCTCCCCTGGAAAACTATGATATTTTAGGATATGTAATTGCGGTGATTACACTTTTTACAATATTTTTGATATGGAGAGTAAATAAGCTGGTGCAGTCAAAAGATACAGCTGATCTTACCACTACTGCAGAAAAAGTAGAAATTTAATATTTTACCTTTTAATCATGAGAAAGCTTGTCTGTTGAAGACAAGCTTTTTTTGTATAAGCATTTTAGATTGAATTATAATCGAAAAGTAGTTTCAGCTTGATCAATAAAAATTCTGAATCTTAATTCAACGCCGATTTAACGGATTCGCTATCGCGAAAACACTGATAAAAACGGATTTTAAAATTAAAAATCTTTTAAATGAGGAAAGAATCCGTTTTCATTCGCGTTTTTACGAAGTAAACCCGTTTTATCCGCGTCGAATAAAAGGAAGTATTTAAAACAATAGGATCTGTTCTTTGTTGTACTACTAAACTGAGAGTCGATGATTAAGGTTTAATTTTTCTCTTCCAATAGATATATACCGAAAAAACATTTATAGTAGCCAACGCCCATAAAATTGGACTGGTGAAAAAGCTCTCATAACTTCGTCCTTCGGGAATTTCAACAAAAGGAACGGTTATCAAAACGTCCAAAAACAATGCTGTTCCCGACATTAATACTCCAAGTGCAAAACCGTCGATGTTGTATTTTTTCTGATAATAGAATTTTGCGCCAACGATGGCATAAAAAACGATAAGTACCATAACGATTGCGGCTTGTATTAGAAAATAATCTTTCAGAAGGAGAATATTATCTAAAAGATAAAAAGAAATGCTAACGCACAACCAAACTATAAAACCCGAAAGTATTCCTCTGCTATATTTCATAATCTTGGTTTTAGGAGTTCCAGATTGCAGTCTTGGCTGTTTCTTTTGCGTAAACAGAAAAATCCTTTGCTTTTCTGCCTAAAATATTTTCTATATCCGATGTAATACTGGAATTTCGACCATCCAAAACCTGTTCAAAAAGATAGTTGATCAGCCAAATATGATCTTCCGGAACCTGATATTCCTGTAATAGCTGAATATATTCTTCTAAAGATAATCCCTGAAAAGTAATATTTCGGCCGCTGGCATCGGCGATTTCGTTTACGGCTTGCTTGAAAGTTAGTAATCTGGGACCAGTCAGTTCGTACGTTTTTCCGTTGTGTTTGTCTTCTAAAAGAGCAGCGGTAACAACGTCGGCAATATCGTCGGCATCGGTGAAAGGTTCCAATGCTTCGGCTCTTGGTAAGGCAACAATTCCGGCTAATATGGGATCCAGAAAAAAACTTTCACTAAAGTTTTGATTGAACCAGCTGGCACGAACAATGGTCCAGTTTTTAGCTGTAGACTTCACGATGTCCTCGCAGAGCTGCGCTTCTTTTTCACCTCTTCCGGAAAGTAAAACCATTTTTTGAATACCTGATTTTGTAGCAAGACGCGTAAAATTCTGAATAGTATTTACTGCCGAAGGAATGGCTAAGTCAGGTTGAAAAGTAATATAAACCGTATCGATATCCTGAAGAACAGTCTCCCAGGTTTCCGGTTTTTCCCAGTCGAACGGAAATTCCTCATTTCGGGAACCCAGACGGACTTCGACATTTTCTATTTGGTCTAATCTTTCGACTACTCTGCGTCCCGTTTTTCCATTAGATCCCAGGACTAAAATTTTCGTATTTTTCATATCAGTTTTTTTAAAATGATTACTGATACAAAGTTGTTTAGATTAAAACGGAATCATTTGTCCTAAAAGAATTATGATTTGTTTGAAAAGAATTGTTGGCGAACTTCATTTGGACGCATACCAAATTTTTTATGAAAGGCATTCGAGAAAGAACTCAGACTGTCGTAACCCACTTCCCAGGCCGATTCCTGAACTGTTTTTTCGTTGTCACGAAGTAATTCGTAAGCTTTGTGCAGTCTTTCTTCCTGAACAAATTTGAAGACAGGGATTCCAAAAAGCTCTTTAAAATTCTTTTTTAATTTATTGCTGTTTAAACCTACCATTTGTGACAATTGTGTGATCGATGGCGGTTTCGAATAGCTATTGGTTACAATTTCTTTTGCCTTAAAAAGCTTGTTTTTATCAATTTCCGATAGGTCAACTTTGGTCCCTGTTGCCAGAAGCGCATAGAAATGGGCCAGAAGCTCATTGACCTGACTTTTTAAAAACAACAATCTTGTATTGCCGGTATATGTTGTGTTGAAAATTTTCTGAACAGCCAATTGCATTTCCAAAGTCATATAAAAAGAAGGTCCTTGAACAAAATGTTCTTGCGGATCTAATAATTCCGGAAGATAGTTTTCGAAAATTTCTTTCTCAGCCTGAGGCAAAGAATTTAAATGTTTTGGTTTGGTGAAGATGCTAATGGACTGTAGTGGTTTGTCAGGTTCTATTTTATGAGAGAACTCGACCTTTTGATTGCCAAAAAAACAAATGGCCAAGCCGGTAGTATTGGTCAGATATTTAGTCTGATTGTTATGTTTGATTTCCAGTTCGACATTGCCGGAACCATAAAAGGCAAAACCAACTGCATCTCCGTCGATTTCGCATTGTTGTACGAAAGGTTTGGAGGTGTTGGATTGTTCGATTAAAACAATAAAATCATTTAATTCTATAATATCTGTTGTCATTGGTTTTTAATGGTTTGACTCAAAATGGGCTGGAAAGTTACCAATTATTTTTAATATGTGCCATTCCTACGGAATTCAAATGTTGTGGCGTTTTTATTTTCAACGGATTAAAATCCGTTGCTACAGTATGAGTCGTTCCTCTGGAACTTTATGGAATTTTGATGTTGTGTTTGTTTTTATTTTCAACGGATTAAAATTCGTTGCTAGAATATGGGTGTTCCTTCGTAACTATTGGAAAGAGCCATTGGCTCGACCAATATTGTAGGGATGGATTTTAATCCATCCAATAATAAATTTGTTGGAGTATTTGAATTCCGTAGGAATGGCGCATGTTAAAAATCCCAATCTATACATTCTTTTTTGCTTTGATTGTATAAGTATTGCGTGAATTTCAAAACAAAAAAACCTCCCCAAAAAATAATTTGAGGAGGCTCCTTTTTAAGCCGGTGATCTTGCAATCGACCAACTTATGAACAAAACAAAGGTATTATTGAATTAGTAAGCTAAAATTTCCAGCGCACAAAAGCTTCCATTGCGGCATAACGCGACAAACCTAATTGATTGTACAATTGAGCTGTTTCGCTGTTTCGGTCTTCGGCTCTTTGCCAAAATTCTCGGGCATCGGTTCCCTGAAAAACAACACCGTCTTTTTGAGACTGATGTTTGAAGATTCCGTGACGTTTTTCGAGCACCTGATCAGGGCTCATGGGTACCGCCATTTCGACCTCATCGATTCCCCATTCCTGCCATGCCCCACGATACAGCCAGACCCAGCAATCCTTCATAAAAGGTTTTGGTTTCAGTGCTTTTACAGCTTCAAAGATCGCGTCCAGACATACTTTATGCGTTCCGTGCGGATCGGCTAAATCTCCTGCGGCATAGATTTGGTGTGGTTTGATTTTTTCAATTAAATCTATAGTCAGTTGAATATCTTCCTTGCCTAAAGGTTTTTTTTCAATCGTTCCGGTTTCGTAAAAGGGAAGTTCCATAAAATGAATCTGTTCGTCCGGCAAGCCTACAAAATGGCTGGTGGCGCGTGCTTCTCCTTTTCGGATTAGGCCTTTTAAATATCGAACTTCAGGAATATCTATTTCACTTGCCTTTTTATTTTTTAAAAAGTTTAAGGCCTTTTTGTAGATGTCTTCGGCTTCGGTATTTTTTATTCCGAACTTGTCATTGTAATCGCAAACAAATCGTGCAAATCTAAGGGCTTCATCATCAGCAACGGCAATGTTACCTGAGGTTTGATAGGCAACATGTACTTCGTGTCCTTGCTGCTGAAGGCGCATAAAAGTTCCACCCATACTGATAATGTCATCATCGGGATGCGGACTAAAAATCAAAACTTTTTTTCTGGCTGGTTCTGCTCTTTCCGGGCGATGAGTATCGTCAGCATTTGGTTTACCTCCCGGCCAGCCTGTAATTGTATTTTGAAGTTTGTTGAATATCTTAATGTTAATGTCGTATGCCGGACCTGAATCGGCCAGTAAGTCGCTCATTCCGTTCTCGATATAGTCGGCATCGGTAAGCATCAAAATTGGTTTCTTTAAATCCAGTGCCAATCCTAAAACTGCTTTTCGGATTAATTTATCGGTCCAGACGATTTTTTCAACCAGCCAGGGTCTGTTGATGCGGGTTAGTTTTGAGGAAGCTTCCTTGTCCAGAACAAAAACGGCATTGTTGTGTTCCTGTAAAAAGGAGGCCGGAATTTGATTGGTCACTTCTTCTTCAACCGATTTTTTAATGATGTTGGATTTCCCTTCGCCCCAGGCCATTAAAATGACCTGTTTGGCTTCCATAATTTTTTTGACTCCAAGTGTAATGGCCGTTCTTGGCGTGTTGCTTAGACCCGAAAAATCTCCGCTGGCCGCCACTCTCGTAATGTGATCCAGTGCTACCAGACGTGTTTTGGAGTTTTGTAACGATCCGGATTCATTAAATCCAATATGACCGTTTCCGCCAATTCCGAGAATTTGCAGATCGATGCCTCCCAAAGCTTCGATTTTGGATTCGTAATTGTAGCAGTAATCCGCGATTTCTTCTTTGGATAATGTTCCGTCAGGTATATGGTAGTTTTCAGGTAAAATATCCACCTGATCCAACAGCAACTCTTTCATAAATCGAACGTAACTGTTGATGGAATCCGGTTCCATTGGATAGTATTCGTCCAGATTGAAAGTAATTACGTTTTTAAAACTTAAACCTTCTTCTTTGTGCAAACGAACCAGTTCAGCGTACAATCCTTTTGGAGAAGAACCTGTGGCTAAACCTAATACACAGGATTCGTTGCTTTTTTGTTTCGATTGAATTAGCGCTGCGATTTGCTGTGCTACTGCTTTAGAAGCTTCGGTTGAATTTTCGAAAACAACCGTATTGATATTTTCAAATCGTTTCTCGAAGCCCGTTGCTTTATCTATGGTGCTTTTTATCATTTTAATTTATTTTTGCCCTTTTAGAATATGGTATTCAAAAGGTTTAGATAACTATTCTTCGTTAGAAGGTTTTCCTATTGTCGCTAGTATTCCACCGTCAACATAGACAATATGACCGTTTACAAAATCACTTGCTTTTGAACTTAAAAAGATCGCAGCTCCTTGTAAATCGTCAGGATCTCCCCAACGACCTGCAGGAGTTCTTCCCATAATAAATTCATTAAACGGATGTCCGTTTACTCTGATAGGTGCTGTCTGGCTTGTGGCAAAATAGCCTGGGCCAATTCCGTTAGTCTGAATGTTGAATTTTGCCCATTCGGTAGCCATATTTTTGGTTAACATTTTTAGTCCGCCTTTGGCAGAAGCGTAGGCACTTACAGAGTCTCTTCCCAGTTCGCTCATCATCGAACACATGTTGATGATTTTTCCTCCTCCACGGGCAATCATTCCTTTTGCTACATTTTTAGATACAATAAAAGGTCCGGTGAGATCTACTTTTATTACTGCTTCAAAGTCTGCAACTTCCATTTCTATGATTGGAGTTCTTTTGATAATTCCGGCATTATTGATTAAAATATCGATCGGACCCACTTCGGCCTCAATTTTACTGATGGCTGCAATTACGGCCGCTTCGTCTGTTACATCAAACAGGTAGCCAAAGGCCTCAATTCCTTCTGATTTGTATTCAGCAATTGCATTATCAACAGCTTCTTGTGAGGAATGGTCGTTTACAACAATTTTTGCTCCTGCATGTCCAAGTCCTTTGGCCATTGCCATTCCTAAACCATGAACTCCTCCTGTAATGAGTGCTGTTTTTCCCGTTAAATCAAATAAGTTAATTGACATTTTTTGTTTGTTTTTGGTTATTAGTAATTTTAATTTGTTTTCGTCTTGTATGTTCATTTAAACACATAGAAACATAGTTTTTTTGGAACTAAAAGAATACTAGAGAGAAACTCATTTCTTTTTCATAGTTCTTTGTGTTTTATTTCGAGTGAAACGTTTTTGATACGTCATGTAAACTATATTTTTATGTGTTAAAAAAATAAACACAAAGTTGTTTTACTGCTATTTTACACTGATCGTTAAAGGATTTTTTAGCTCTTCATTAAAATGGTCGAGGTAATTGAACCATTGTTTGGCCGAAGTGATTTTCCCGGCCTTGTCCCAGGCAGCTCCTGTGTAGTAGACAAGAGGTTCATTATTTCTTACAGTGGTTTGGGTGAGTAATTGTTCTTTGTTTACCCACATTGCATTTGCCGGAGTTGTTAAGATGGAACCAACTCCGGTGGTACCTTCTTTGTCAAAAGAAGGTTCCCAATATCCCATTACGCCTTGCTGTTCGTTTAAAGAAAGAACACCTGCTTTTTCCCGTCTTATAATCCCGACAACGACAGGTAGTGGATTTTTATCATCAAACGTATAAATATTCTCAATTCGGTTGAGTTGTGAACCGGCATCTATAGAAATGATTTTTGTGGCTTTAACTTTTATGCCGCCTGCATTCCAAGCATCAAAGGTTAGCTGAAATGTAGTGCGTAAAGGCCCTTTATCCAATATTTTCCATTGGTGGTAATTGCCCGAATATCGGATGGTATCTTTTACATAAGGTGCCATATTTCCTGCTCCTAAAGTGTGCCCAACGTGATAATAGTCTAATCCGTCACCATGGTCAATGTGATAGTCGTTGCGTTTGTAACGATCGTTTAGGACTAATTTATCGGTTCGTTTCACCCATACATCATAACCGTACGCATCGCCTTCAGTTTTTTCAAGGGCCTTTCCGTAGGCACGGAAAGCAATTTTATCGTTTTCCCAGGCAAAATCATCCAGACGTTCCGGAACATAACGTGCATAGGTTTTGACAGCAAAAGGTTCCGGTTTTCCTTTTTGAATGGAAAGATTCAGAGATGATTTTGCTTTTAGATCAACTTGTACCAATAAATTTTGAATAGCAGTTTTGCCGTGATGTTCTAACTGATACGGAATTTGTTTTTTGGAGAGAGTATTCAATACGACAAAATTGGCAGTGTCTATTTGCGGATAGGAGGAAAGTACCGATTTCCAGGGGATGGCTATAACTGTTTCTTTGCGATCTAAGGCTGAACTATTGTGAAGGATTGCCGTTGCTTTTGTTTGTGCGATTATAGTAACAGGCAAAACGAAAGTCAGTACAAGGAGGCGTTTCATTATTTTCATAAAGGGTATTTTAATTTTTAAACATTGTTCTGGGTTGGCTTTTCTTGAGAAAACAGTTCCATTAAGGCATAGTTTGGGCCTTCCTGTTCCAGAATGAATGTTTCATCTGGACAGGATTATGATTTTCAAAACTGAAATTCGGGAATGAGCTGAGGCTTTTTTAAGGCCTTATTTTAGTTGATATCTAACGCAATGCGATCAGGTTTTAGCGGGATTGTTTTTTTCGTTTGGCATGGTAAAGTCGTTTGTGTTGTTGTAATTATTCTGGTGTAGGATCGATTTTGGCTAAATACTCGCTCGGCATACAGCCATAGTGCTGTTTAAAGGCGGTAGAAAAATAAGAAGGGGAGTTGAAGCCACACATGTATGTAATTTGTGCAATGGTGTAGCGTTTGCTCTGCATCAGCTCAACAGCTTTTTTGAATCGGATTCGTTTGATAAAATCCATAGCAGATTCTCCGGTAATGGCTTTTAGTTTTAAATATAGATTCGATCGGCTCATTCCGATTTCTTTACTAAACTGATCCACCGAAAACTCAGAGTTCGCTAAATGGTCTTCGACAATACGAATGGCCTGTTTTAAGAATTCCTCGTCGAGCGTATTAAAAGCAATATTTTCAGGAACCATTTCTTTTCCAACAGAGTAATATTCTTTTAGTCTTTTGCGGGAGCGCAACAGATTGGTGATTTTCGCTGCCAGTAAAGGTGTCGAAAAGGGTTTTGTAATATAATCGTCAGCACCCATCTCGAGCCCTTTTAGTTGTTGGCTGGTTTCGGTTCTTGCTGTTAAAAGCATCAATGGAATGTGCGATGTATTGATGTTTTGTTTGACGCGTTTGCAAAAATGAAGACCATCCAGCTCGGGCATCATGACATCACTGATGATCAGGTCAAAAGGCTGAAGTTCCAGAAGTTCCAGCGCCATTTGCCCGTTGTAGGCCACGGTAACGTCGTATATTTTACTAAAATAGTCGTGTAAATAATCTAAAATTTCCTTGTTGTCGTCTACAATTAGAAGTTTAATGGGCTGATTACTTTCGATTATCTCATTTTCTTCAGGCAGTAAAGCATCTTCATTTTCAAGGTCATTATCCGACAGTATAGACAAGTCATAAGCGGACTCTTCAACGTGCTGATCGTTTTTGTAGGTGGCATCTGAAATCGGAATGGTTACGGTAAAACTGCTTCCTTCCTGCATTTTACTTTCGGCTGTAATTTCACCATGATGCAATTCGACCAGGCGTTTGGTAAAGGCCAAACCAACACCGGAACCCAAATTCATTTCGCGGTTGTTTACCTGATAGAAACGGTCGAAAACCTTCGATAAATCTTCCGCACTAATTCCGACCCCCGTGTCAGTGACTTTTATTTGTACCGTATCATTTTTCTTCGATAACGTTACCGCAATACTTTGTCCTGTCTTAGTATATTTAAAGGCATTGGATAAAAGATTGAACAGGATTTTCTCCATTGCATCTTTATCAAAATAAAACGACAATTGCGGTTCTTCGGAATGATACGTATAATGAATGCTGTTTTTCTCGGAAAGCGGTTTAAACGATTCAAAAATCTCTTGTGTGAAGCTCACTATATTGCCTTTGCCTACTTTTAATTGTCGGGTACCCATTTCGGTTTTTCTAAACTCAAAAAGCTGATCGACCAAATTATAGAGTCTTTTGGCATTGATAAACATTAATTCATGTTTCTTTTTGGAAATCTTATCGGCAAACGGCATTTTTAAAAGTTCTTCCAGAGGCGCTAAAATCAAGGTTAAGGGTGTTCTTAATTCATGAGAAACATTGGTAAAGAAATCCATTTTTACCTGATTGATGTAGTTTACGCGTTCTTTATCGATTCGTTCCAGTTTTAATTGCTGCACGGCTTTTATTCTTTCTTTTATAATTTTAAAACCAATATAAGCCGCAGTACCAATGATGGTTAGTAACAACAGTGAAAACCAGATGGTTTTGTACCAGGGCGGAAGAATGGCGATTTTTAAGTTTCGAACCGCACTCATTTCTCCGTTGGGTCCAATGGCTTTGATTTGGAAATTGTATTTTCCTGCGGGCAGGTTGCTATAGCTTACTTTTAATTCGTCAGTTCGCTGCCAGTCTTTATCGATTCCTTCCAACTTATAGTAATAATAAGTTCGATTAGAAGAAATGTAATTAAACGTATTAAAAAAGATACTGAATTGTTTGTATTCAGGGCCAATTTCTAATTCGTTGCTCTGGTCAATATGTTCTTCGAGTATGTCGGTATCATCACCGGCAGCAACGGTTTTATTTAATACTTCTAAAGCGGTAAAACTTAATTTTAACGGAAGTGCCTGCTGTTTTACCATGGCCGGATAGAAATAGGTGAGCCCCTTAATTCCGCCAAAAAGCAGCATACCGTCTTTGGCTTTGCAAAAGGCATAATCGTTGAACTGCTTGTTTTGTAAGCCGTCACTTTCGTCAAAAGTCTGTACGAAACCATTGTCCGGATTAAATTTGATTAATCCGTTGTTGGTTGAAATCCATAAACTTCCTTCATCGTCCGGAATAATACCGTAAATGGTTTCTTTAACGAAATCTTTTCGGGCTTTAATGGTTTTGAAAGATTCCTGAGTTTCATCATACAAACGCAATCCTTCGCGGGTACCAACCCAGATCCTGCGTTTGGGATCTTCGGTGATACAGTTGACAATGTCATCGCTTAATTTTCCGTGGCCAATAGCGCCAAATAAATTGGTGTCCGGATAAAAGAGTGTCACGCCGTTAGTAGTTCCAATCCAGATTCGGTTTTTACTGTCTTCAAACAGAAAAGTAATGGCGTCTGATGTTAAACGCTTTCCCGCTTTGTCCAGATGAATGTGAGTAAAAGTTTTTGTTTCGGGATGAAACTGATCTAAACCGGTTCTTGTGCCGACCCAAATTCGGCCTTTAGAATCTTTAAGCAGTGCGTAGACTAAATTTCCTGCAATACTGTTAGGATTTTTTTCATCATGTAGAAATCGCTGTGCTGTTCCCGATTTTGGATTAAGATAATTCATTCCTCCGTTATGGGTGCCAATAAGTACATTGCCACTATCATCAAAAGCAATGGCTTTGATATTGTTCGAACTTAAACTGTTTGGGTTGTTTTCGCTATTCGAAAAATAGCTAATGGTGTTGGCATTTTTGTTCCATAAGTTTATTCCTTTGTCATTAGTGCCTATCCAGAAATTTCCTTTAGAATCTTGTTTGATTACTCCAATAACCTCATCGTTTAAGGATGGTTTTGCAGAGTTTTGGCTTAAAATATTAAATTTTATATCATTTTTATGATAGTAATTGATACCGCCATAGTAGGTTCCGAGCCAGATTCCGTTTTGCTTGTCCTTCAAAAAACAGCGCACCGAATTTTGTGCTATTGTGTACGGTTGTGAAATTTGATGGTAATAATTTTTAAAAGAGTTTGCAGCTGGATTGTAAATGGAAAGACCTCTAAAAGTACCAAACCAAATATTGCCTTCTGTATCTTTGCCCACGCAACGAATGTTATTATCCGCTATACTGTTTGATGATGAGCTGTGCAGAAGAGTAGAAGTCTGCCGGTTTTGACCCTTATACAAAATCACTCCGTAACCTTCTGTTGCAACCCATAAGTTCTTACCATCTATAAAAACACTATTGACGTAAGGTTTGTTAAATCCTAAATTCAGTTTTTTTAGCTCATGTGTTTTGGGATTTAATTGAAAAAGGCCCACATCTGTACCTAAAATGAGCTGCTCCTGCCAAAAACCGATATAAGCAATCTCTTTTATTTCGTGGGAAGAGGCTTTGAATTTAATAGTTGTAATTTTTCCATCTTTTGGCGAAAGAACAAAAATTTCTCCTGTAATTGAGGAAGCCCAAATGCGATGTTCGCTGTCTTCTGTAATAGATGAAATATACCATTCACCTAAACTTTTTGGGAATGGGTAATTTGTAAAGTTGTCTGTATCATAATTATAAACACTTAAACCCTGATTGCCGCCTATCCATAATTGCCCTTTATGATCGGTAAACAAACTTCGGATGAAATAGGACTGTAAACTATTTTTAGCATTTTTTAAAGGACGATAAACTTTAAAACCTTTACTGTCATAACGATTTAATCCGTCCTGAGTACCAATCCAGATAAAACCCAGCGTATCCTGTGCTATGGCAAAAACAGAACTTTGTGAGAGGCCTTTATCAACCGAAATCGTACGGAAGTATCGATCCTGTACCTGAGCCTGACTTTTAGCGGCAAAAAGTATAAAATAGAAAAGCACAGCTATGGCAATCGTTTTCTTCATGAAAGTTTCAATTTTAATTGTTTGTGTTTATTTTCTTTCATTTAAATCTTTGGTTTGAAATAAAAGTCATTGGCTAAAGGAATCAAAATAATCTGCTAAATCTGTTGAATCTGCATGAAAAAAAATAAACACATAGAAACATAGATTTTTAAACTCGAAATCAGAGTGTTTTTAGAAAATAGCATTTTTTCGCATGGCCCTTTGTGTTTAATTGTTTATTGGTAATTTAACCCTAAATTTAAAGAAAAAGCAAACATCCTTTCTGTTTTTAATTCTTGTCGTATTTGGCTACATCCGGTAATTCATCAACAGCTTCCTGTTTGTCCACTTTAGTACCTTTCATTTCCAGCAATAGAGAACTTCCTTCAATTTTAGGTGAAAATGTTTTACCTTCAAATTTAATGGGTAAACTTCCGTAGCTAAATAATGATTTCACAGTTTTTCCGATAACTTGTAAGGCAGCTGTTTTTTCGCCGTCTAATTGTACCAGAATGTCCCAGTCCCCAACCTGAAAATGGGATAAACCGTTGTTGTCTGATCCTGTTTTAATGACTTCAGTTTTGCCGTCTTTTACTTGTATAATGGTCAGGTATCTGAATTTTTGTTTGGCTTCAGAAGTGATTCCCGCATGCCATTGGTTTTTAAAGTCTTTGATTTCACCTTCGTCATTGGTTACTTTATTCCAGTTGACAGCCGCTTCGTAAAATTTATTGTGTACCGTCATTTTTAGTGGACTGTTTGCAAAAATACTGGCGTTTACATTTCCTAAATCGGTTTGCACCGTGAAATTTTGCTGTTTGGCATTCGCTGAATTTTGTCCTTCAATGGTATAGTACGGACAATGAAACTGAGTGGTCCATTTTACAGGATTTTTGGCTTCCAATTCGTCATACAAAACAATATAGCCGCCTTCTAGCTGTAGCATATGTCTGCGGTATAGGGTTACACCGGATTCTCCGTAACCATTTGCTTTTCCGGGTACTACATTAATTTGTTTAAACCTGTTGAGCCAGAAATCACTTTTAATGTCGCCATAAGCATTGCTGGCATCTCCTAGAGCGTACTGGATGTGTTGTCCTGAGATAGCTCTCGGAATCCATCCGTAACCTTCTTCTCCAATTTTTTGATTCAGACTGTCGGCTAAAATCGTGTTATAAGCTTTGGAGGATCTGTAATGTAAAAGATTGTGTTTGTCGCTGAAATTACTGTAATATCCTGTTCCGCCAAAGAGCACTTTTCCTTTATAATTAATCGTAAAAGCATTTTGCGAAGCGTGACCGTGTCCCGAAGAACCAAACGGGCTGCTGAACAAATAACTGCTGAGAGTTTTATTGGCTTTTGCCGGATCTTCGTGCATGGCTACAACGCCCACATCGGCAAATTTGCGTGTTTTAGGCAGTTTTTCGGGAGAGGTTGCAGGTAAGTCTCTATTTGGTTTGTAATTCAGTAACCTGAAGAATAAAAAATCATCGGTGCCGTGATAGTAGGCCGGATAATCTCTTTTTATTTCGTCAACATACCAGTTTAGATATGGATTATTCATTCGATAAGTCAAAGCATCGGCAAACCAGGCTTCACCTTTTACAATGTACGGAATGTTTTCCCACATGTCGCCAATAGCAGTGCTTGCCGCACCGTTTGGATGTGTGTATAGCATGTAGTAGGGAAGATTTTGCATCCACGGTAATTTAAAATAATCAACACCACTAAAGTCACCAAACATTTGAGACAGGTAAATAATCGATTTAAAGTTCACTCTGAAATAACCGTTTCCTTCATGCCAGCCACCATCGGTAGTACCCAATACAGGAAAACGTGCCGACCAGACTTCGTACATATAGGTGAGCCATTCTTTGGCTTCGGGTACATCGTTTATTACCGCTACTGTCGCTATGGCAAGGTTGCGTAATGTGATTTGCCAAACGTGATTGTCGCTCACATGCAGCTCAAAACGATTTGGTAAATGATCGTAAACTCTTTTGGCTCTGAGCGTAATAATGTTTTTAAAGATTTCTTTTTCCTGCGGCGTTAAAAAATCATAACCGGTATCGTAAAACCAGCCCAGGGCTTCCAGTACGGCACCACTTGTGAAATCGTCACCTGTTGCTAAGCCGTCAGGGTTCATGTTGGCAAGGTTTAAGGCTCTGCGTTTGGCATCTAAAATGAAACGTTTGTCTTTGGTGAGCTGATAGGCGATACATAAATTACGAACCGGATTTCCAACAGCATCCCCAAATCCGTGATACATTCTTTCTACAATAATTTTCTTTTCCAACGGATTTTTGCCCGTAGTATCAATTACTCTTTGCGGTTTTTCTGTTGGAAGAGGGGCCAGCATTAATTTTTCTGCGAAAGCAATAAATTTTTTAGCTTCGGGATTGTCCAGATTGTTGCGGTAAAAAGTCTCGCCAATGCGGTTCATATCCCATAAAAGAGGGTGAGCTCCTTCGTTTCTTTTAAGGACTTCGTTAATGGGAGGAGATACTTTTTGTGCAGCATATTTGGGATCGATCACAAAATCGTAAGCAGGAGACCAGCTCCATTCATTGCTCCCTTTTAAGGCATAACCGTATTTCCAATACCATTTTCCGGCTTTTAGAGTCTGATGCAACGGATAAACCGCCCAACGTTGTTCGGCACTGGTGAACTGGTTTTTAGTGAAGTTTTTATCGCTTGCCAGCATCACTTTGTAGCGGACGTTACCAATATTTGGATCTTCGGGAATATCACTTCCACTTTCCATTGGTGTTACCATTTTTTTTCCATTGGTTCCTGGCCAGAGCAGGGCCGGAGCATTGGTGGGTACCGTAATTCCGTTTACAGGATAAGGCCATTCACGTACTCTTGAATGTAATTTTTCGGCAGTGAGCTTAATTTCGGCAGGTTGTTGCGCAAATAATTTGCTACTTAGAATCAGTAAGATTGAAAAACTTATTTTTTTTATCATAGTAATCATTACTTATTTTTTAAATCATATTTTGCAACATCCGGTAACTCGTCGATTACTTCTTGTCGTGTTGGTTTAGTATTGGTTATCTCAACTAGCATTGAGCTTCCGCTGGTTTGATGCTCATACGTTTTCTTTCCTAATTTAATGGAAGAAGTACCATAATTAAAAGCCGAATTTAATTTTTCATTTTTAATGTCCAGCATCGGGGCTTCATCACTATTTAATTGTGCAGACAGTTGCCAATTGCCAAAATTCAGCTGAATGTTTCCATTCTCGAATACAGCAGATTTTATAACATCTCTAGACTTACCATCGATTTGTATGATGGTCAGAAAGCGCATTTTTTTACTGGATACAGAAGTTATTCCGGCATGCCACTGATTTTTATATTCGAAAATTTTTCCATCTGATCCAGTGACTTTGTTCCAGTTTACGGCAGCTTCGGCAAATTTATCATGCACCTGCATTTTAAGTTCATTATGGGCAAAAACACTTGTATTGACTAAACCTACATCTGTTTTTACTGTAAAACTCTGCTGTCTACTGTTGGCTGTTTCTTTTGATTCGATTGTGTAATAAGGCACCTGGAATTGGGTAGTCCATTTTACCGGGTTTTCAGCTTCCAGTTCGTCGTAAATCACAACATAACCTTCTTCTAATTGCAAATAATGTCTGCGATAAAGTGTAATATTTCGTTGTCCGTATCCATTTGCTTCATTTGGTACGACATTAATTTTTTGAAAACGATCCAGCCAAAATTCATTAGTGATAGGACCGTAAGCTTTTGTAGCGTCACCCAACACATATTGAATGTGTTTTCCTGTGATAAAACGAGGAGTCCAGCCATAGCCGTCTTCGCCAATTTTTTGTCCCAGACTATCTGCCAAAATAGTTGAATAGGCTCTTGAAGTGCGATAGTCTAGTAGGTTGTGACGATCACTAAAATTACTGTAATAGCCGGTGCTTCCAAAAATTGTTTTGCCTTTATAGTTAATAGTAAATGCATTCTGTGAAGCATGACCGTGACCAGAAGAACCTATTGGACAGCTAAAGAAATAACTGCTTAAATTTTTAGAAGTATCAGATAAATTTTCATGCATAGCAGCGATGCCTACGTCTTTAAACCAACGTGATTTCGGAAGTTCATTAAATGACGATTCAGGGAGATTTCGTTCTGATTTATAGTTTATTAATCGATAAAGCAATAAATCATCTGTTCCTGTAAAGTAGTTAGGATAATCTTTTTTAATTGCCGCGACATAAGTATTAAGAAAAGGGTTGTTTATTCTATACGTAAGAGCATCAGCAAACGAAGCGTCTATTTTAGAAATATTAGGTTCTTTTTCCCACATGTCGCCCATAGCCATACATGATGCAGCAGATGGATGTGTGTATAGCAGAAAATAGGGAAGGTTTTGCATCCAGGGAAGTTGAAAATAATCTACACCGCTCAAATCGCCTAATAATTGAGATAAATAAATAAACGATCTAAAGTTTACTTTAAAATAGCCACTGCCTTCATGCCATCCGCCGTCATTATTACTTAAAATAGGGTATCGGGCAGACCAGACTTCATAAATATAAGTCAGCCATTTATTGGCTTCGGGCACTTCGTCAACGGTTGCTACGGCGCCTATTGCCAGATTTCGTAATGTAATCTGCCAAATGTGATTGTCGTTTATGTTGATTTCGAAGCGATTTGGAAGATGACGATAAATTCGCTCGCCGCGTAGTTTGATAACAGATTTTAAAAATGTTTTTTCGTCAGAGCTTAGAAATTCAAAACCAGCATCATAAAACCATGCAACAGCTTCTAGTATTGCTCCTCCTGTAAAATCATCACGGGTTGCTAAACCGTCGGGATTCATGTTGGCAATATTGAAGGCTCTGCGTTTAGCATCCAAAATGAATCTTTTGTCTTTGGTTAACTGATACGCAATACAAAGGTTACGTACAGGATTACCCACCATATCTCCAAAGCCGTGATACATGGCCTCAATATTGATTTTTTTCTGAAGTTCAGATTTGCCAGTTGTATCGATGTAACGTCTTGGTTTTTCTTCGGGAAGCGGCTCCAGCATTAATTTTTCAGCAAAGGCTATAAATTTTTTAGCTTCAGGATTAGATAGGTTTTTTAAGTAAAAATCGTTACCTATTTTATTCATATTCCAAAGCCTCGGATGCTGTCCGTTTACACGCTGTAAAACCGTAGCAGCTGATGGTGAAACGGGATTGTTTACAGCTGCTGGACTAACAACAAAGTTGTATGCAGGTGACCAAACCCAGTTTTGTGCGCTTTTTTCGCGATAAGCATATTTCCAATACCATTTACCAGATTTTAAAGGCTGATGAAGTGGATACATTGCCCATTCCTGCTCTTCGCTACTGATTAAGTTTTGTTTAAAATCAGGATCAGAAGCCAGCATTACTTTATAAACCACATGGTGAATTTTTGGATCGATCGTAAAATCGTCTCCAATATCTCCTTGCAGCATAATTTTTTTCTCGCCATTTGTTCCCGGCCAAAGCAAAGCAGGTGCATTTGTATTGATAGTTACTCCATTCGCAGGATAAGGCCATTCTCTAAATCGGCCATGCAGTGTTTCGGCTGTTAATTTAATGGTCGCTGGCTGTTGACCATATATTTGAAATGTGATTACAAAAAGTAATAACATAAATGTTTTTTTATGCAACATAATCTTGTTTTTGGTTTACAACCCAGATTGAAAAGTATCTCCGTTTTCTTTACACCATTGTTTTAAATAACGACGCATTTCATTCAGCTGTTTTTTATAAGCTGAATTAACGGCTAGGTTTGTAATTTCTCCTGGATCATTGGTTAGATTGAATAGTTGTTCTTTTAAATCGCCTTTATTGTAAACGATATACTTAAAATCTTTAGAAATTACAGCGCGTCCGCTAATATTTAAGAGCTCTTCGTTATCGGCAAAATCGGTTTCGATAACCAGAGTATCCCGTAGGATTTGGGTTGGATTGACTATTTTTTTACTGATGTCAATTCCTTTTAAATAGGCTGGTTTTGGTACTCCGGTGAAGCCGCAAATGGTTGGGATAATGTCGATACCGTTACAAACCAGAAGATCATCGGTACGGGGTTTCCATTCGCCTATTTTCGAAATGATAAAAGGTATTTTAGCAGATTCTTCGTAAAGTATTTGTTTCTGATTCCAACTGTGGCCGGCATATCCGTCGCCATGATCTGCCGTAAAAATGATAATCGTGTTTTTTTCGATGTTGTATTTTTTCAAAGAGGCGAGTACCATTTCAATGTAACCGTCTACTTTTTCAACTAAACGATTGTAGGCCCAACGGTACTGACGCCATTGATCTGCACTCCAGTTTACAGTAGGATAGGTTCTAAAACTGACTTTTTGCTGCTCGCGGACAATTTTAGGTTCATAGTCTGGGATTTTCCAGTTGGCGGGTAAAGGCGGACACTGAGCTGGCGGAGGTGCTTTTTCTAATACATCCATTTTTAAATCTTCGTCTCTGGCCCATTCGCAAATGTCATGCGGATTTAAAAAAGAAGCAACTAAAAGAAAAGGAGTGTTTTTGTTTTCTTTAATGAAGCGGGCACAAAAGGAAGGTGTCGCCGCATCGTTGTAATCCTGAAAATTGGTGTTTTCGATATATTCAAAACCATGCTGGCTTTTTTTGGCAGTGGGAACCGGAAGGTGCCATTTGCCTACATAACCGGTTTTGTATCCTCCGTTTTGGAAAATTTTTCCCATCATTAGTAAATCGTCCGGCCATTGACCGTCTTTTTCAGGAGCGTTGCCCACAAAGCCGGTTTCAAAAGGCATTTTCCCGCTCATGATGGCCGTGCGCGAAGGGGAACATAAAGGCTGAGCGCAATAGGCTTTGGTGAAACGGACTCCGTTTTGAGCGAGTTTGTCCATTGCTGGGGTATGGAGATCTTTGTTTCCTGCAATACTCATCGCATCGGCAGTTTGCTGATCGGTCATTATAATTAAAATATTAGGACGATCGCTGGTTTGAGCCCTGCTCACAGATGAAGCAGTGACCCAGGCTGCCATAGATAACAGTACTATTGTTTTTTTAAATATCATAATGCTCTGGTTTATTTAATAGCTGTTTTTTGTATGATTTAAAATCCACGGAAGGATAAAACGAATTTAGGTATCCTTGGTTTATGATCGTTTTGATTTTGTACAAAATGATATTAATTTTAATTAAAATCAAGGGATACAAGGCATTTTACAATGACTTTGCACTTTAGTTTTATATTCCGCTTTTGAAAATATTTTTCAGTTGGGTCGTTTTATTAGTAATGATAGGTTTTGCACGGTACGCTAGAAATAAAATATAACCCAGCGTGACAAAAAGAAAAGACATGGCATAACGCAGTCCGATACAATCACCAAGAGTACCAATAATAAGAGGCACCAGTGCACCGCCAAAAATACCGGAACACAGAATTCCGGAAAATGAACCATGATGCTTATGGGTAGAATTTAGTGCCAGCGAAAATACAATTGAAAACATAACTGAAATGGTAAAACCTAAAGTGATAAATGCGGCAACGGCCAGTTTTGTATTGCCATACAATGCGGCAATTAAGACTATCATGGAGAAAATACTGGCTGTTTTTAAAACTATTTTAGAATCCCATAGTTTTAAAACAGCAAGTCCAAGCAAACAACCAAAAGTCATGGCTCCCCAAAACCAAGCAACAGCACTTGCACCTCCGGTAGCAGGATCAACCCCATGATAGCTTCTTAAAAATTCAGACATCCAGTTAGCCAATGATTGCTCGGTACCTACATAAGCGATAATTCCTAAAAAGAAAAGCCAGATTTCTCGTTTCTTTAGTAAATCTATATATACTTGAAAAGTTCCGGTTTTTTCATCATCATTGCGTTTTACAATTGGTATTTTCAGCGGTGCGATTACCAAAAGAATTATGATAAAAATCAAAGTAAACAACCAGTATAAGATCGTCCAGTTGAGATCATTTTGAACAAGATTGTCAGAAATAAAAGTCAGAAAAGCACTGTTTTGATGCAAGAGAGAGGTAAAGACAAACGGACTGATAAAAGAAGCTAATCCAAATGTTAGCTGTGCCATAACGGAGTAAAAAGCAAAGTTCTCTTCGCCACCTGCCGTGCGCATTAGCGGGTTAATAATAACCTGCAACATAGCCATGCCTAATCCAATTACAAATAAAGAGCTTAATGCAGTGCTATAAAGAGGATGTATAGCAAAGGCCAGTGAACCTGCCAGATTTAAAGAAAAAGCAAGCAGCATTGCCTTTTTTTCTCCCATTTTTTCTATTAGTATTCCGGCCGGAATCGACATAATTCCGTAAGCCAAAAAGAACGAGAATGGTAAAAAAGCAGCCATTGTCAGGCTCAGTTTGTACGTTTGGATAATTATAGGCATTAATGGACCTAAAATGTTGGTTACAAAAGAGATTACGAACCAAATTATGAGAATCATTACCACCAGAAAATTATTTCGTTTCATAATGCTGTATTTTAAGTTTCTGAAAAACATTTGCACTGCAGCCCAACATACCTGCGTTATTTCCTAATTCGGCCGAAACAATCTGTGTGTGAACCGAGGCAGCCGGAATTGATAAGGATTTTACTCGTTGTCTTAATTCATCGATATAAAAGGTGCCCGCTTCACTGATTCCTCCGCCTATAATTACTTTTTGCGGACTGCAGATGTTTATAAAACTAACGATGCCTGCAGCTAAATAATCAAAGTGACGTTCCATGGCACAAACGGCATGTTCTTCTCCAATATGATATTTTTCGATAATATATCGGCCATCAATTTCTTTGAAAGAAAGTTTATTTTTAGATGTATAATCTTCAATTAAAGCACTAACAGATGCATAAGCTTCCAGACAGCCACGTCCGCCGCAATTGCAGGCCAGACCATTTTGCTGTATTATGATATGTCCAAGTTCACCTCCGCGATTGTTGAAGCCGCCGTAAAGTTTTTTATTGATCATAATCGCTCCGCCTATACCTGTACCTACGGTTAGGAAAACAGCATCGGTACAATCTTTTGCGGCACCATAGGTTAGTTCCCCAAGTCCCATTAAGTTGGCGTCGTTATCTATAACGATAGGATGACCGGTTAGTTCTTTTAAAATATTGGCCAATGGTAGTTTTTGGAAACCGGGTAAATTATCTGCACCGCCAATGATTACACCATTTTCGACAAGACCCGGAAAACCAATGCCTACACCAGTAATTGGTTTTTTTACTTGCAAGGTGCATTGCCTGATTGCGTCTGCAATTAGCTGTATAATTTCTTCCTGTGTTCCGGCATTTTGTATGGGAACTAAAAAGGAGTGCAAAATTTTTCCTTTTTCATCGACAAGACCGCATTTAAGTGAAGTACCGCCAACATCGATTCCAACTGCATAAGATGATGGCAGTTCGGCATTATATAAGTTTATCATAATTGTAATTTTAATTATCCTCTTAAAGCGTTTGTTTTAACATCTAAGGATAAATTTGCACGCAACGTTTTAAGTAACATGAAATCAAAAATGAGGTTTTCAATTCAGACGAAACAATTAATGCAGAACGAGGTCCTGCATTAATGTTTTAAAAAGTTTTTTTACGAAGGGAATATGAATTCCTTCTCGTGTAATGAATTGTAAATATTTAACGGTTTAATATTTAGGGTTTTGTCGTGTAATATTTTTATTTACATCGGTTTCATTTTGTGGATAAGGATAGAGTTCATGTTTTCCTGTTACAAAGTTTCCTACGGAAGGATAGAAATAATTGGAGCGAATAAGTTTCACCGCATTAGCGGTCTCTGTTATTTTATCTCCTAAAATTCCCCATCTAATCAGATCGGCTCTTCTCATTCCTTCAAAAGAAAGTTCCCAGGCTCTTTCCTGCTGTACAGCTTTGAGAAAACTATTTTTATCAAGACCTTTTGGTAAGTTTATCTCATCAGTTGTTGGTTTTGGTAAAATTCGGGCTGTAGCCGTTGCACCGGAACCTTTTCCGTCGACAGTTGTAATGGTTACATTCGGCACAGAAGTATAGCCGTCTCCGGTACGCAGCATTGCAATCGTACCGATTGCTCCGCTTGCCAGTGTTACAACAGCCGCAGAAGCATCAGAACCGCCACCGCCTGTAATTTGGATTAGTACATTTGGAGCAGAGCTATATCCGCTACCTTTTGTTTTTAAGTCAATAGCAATACGGCTTCCTTGAATATCGGCACCAAAACCTCTTCTTCGGACCTGATTAATAGCATCGTAGGCAATAGCATTTGGCCCATCATTTAGCTCGTTTTCCACTTCGGCGCACATTAGTAGCAAATCAGAGTAGCGCATAATAACATGGTTAATGTGGCTGTATGCTTTTTCCTGAACTGAATTGGTTTGAAATTCACGGCTCCATTTTCCAACTGTCCAGCTTTCGTCTTGTCTTGTTGTTAAAAGTGGGACTTTATTTCCAAGTGCATTAAGGGTATACATGGCAATCGAGAAATCTCTTCTTTGGTCAGCGGCATTAAATCCATTATAAAAGGGTTTTGGAACAACACATCTTGAATTGGTTGGAGAGTAAAATCCATTTGCAGTTGTTACACCATTAAAATTACCAATGTTAGAGGAGTTTTCTCTATATCCCGCAGGATTGTAAAAGGCAACTTGAAAAATGTTTTCAGTAGGTTCTAAAATATGCTGACACTGGTTTTTAAATACCTTTGCATAAGACGGATTTAACTTATACTGATTTTGTGCTAATACTTCATTGATTTGTTGTTGTGCCAGTTTATAATAGTCTTTATAGTTGGCAGGTCGACTCATAGTTCCGTCAGCACCTAAGGAGTATCCGCCGGCAAACATGGCAACTCTGGCCAGCATGGCTTTGGCAGCCCATTTGTTGACACGTTCGTCTGTAGGGATTTGCTCCGGCAATAAAAGGGCAGCTTCCTGCATGTCCTTGATAATCTGAGTGTAGATTTCTTTTCGGTCTACCAGAGCACCTTTTAAATCATCACCAGCTTGTGAGCTTTTTGTTTTAAAGGGAACATCGCCCCATAAACGAACTAACTCTGAATAGTAAAAGCCGCGCAAAAATTTAGCTTCGCCAATAAATTTGTTTAATTCATCTTTCTGGTTTTGTGTTCCTTCAGTGTACAAAGTCATTTTAGGGATTCTTTCAATGGCAACATTGGCTCTGTCGATACCTTCATACAATTTACTCCAAACTGCATAAAAAACGTTTGTCTGCGAAATACCTTGATAATGCGGTATCATACGCCAATCATCGGCACTTAAACCGTTGATTTGCTGAATGTCTGTGTCAGTATCAAAAAGTATAGGGATATTCCAGCCATAGCTGTCAAAAGACGACATCGCTTCATAAACTCCCAGTACCGCCATATTGGCTTCGTTTGAAGTTTTAAAGAAATTAGCTGTTGTAAAATAAGAATAAGGCGTTACCTCTAATTCTTTTTCACACGAATTAAGCGGCAGTAAAAGAAAAGATACACTCGCTGCTATAATTGCTCCAGAGGAAAATATTTTGTTTTTCATTTTTTCTAATCTTTAAATTATAATGATATATTTAAACCGGTAATAAAGGATTTGCTTCTTGGATAAGCACTAAAGTCTACTCCTCTGGTTATAGCATTATTGAGTACACTCACTTCCGGGTCATATCCTGAATATTTGGTAAATACATATAAATTATAAGCGGTAAAATAAATTCTCAGGTTTGAGATGTGCGATTTTTTCAACCATGCTTTAGGCAGTGTATAACCTAAACTTACATTGTTGATTCTTAAAAAGGAACCGTCCTCAATAATACTGCTGTACAAACGGCCTGTAGTATTACCGTTAAAAGCAGGGTTTGTTTTACCAACATTTAAAGCAGCCAATTCATTAGGATCAGTTACACGTTGTCCGGCAGCATTAATAGTCGTCCATCTGTCGGCGTAGATAGCAAGTGTATTTAGATTGTCTAAATTAAGTCTGGAATTGTTAAGTACATTGGCATTATAAATATCGTTGCCCACTGTAAAATCTAAAAAGACACTTAAGTCAATCCCTTTGTAGCTGAAAGTATTGTTTAAACCTCCTGTATATTTTGGATTCGCATCTCCTATGGCAGTTCTGTCAAGATCATTGATAACACCGTCTGGTGTGCCATTTGGACCGCTGATGTCTTTAAATTTAATGAAACCAGGCTGTACGGCAAGATTATCACTTACAACACCGGCTTTTAAAGCATAAGTGCCGGCCGTTGCGTTGTAATCAAAATCATTTACCTGATACAAACCATCGTTTATATACCCATACATTACTCCAACAGGCTGCCCCACTTTTAGGATATAGTCATTTTTATCGGTATAACTATTTGTAATCAGTGAGGTTTCACCTTCACTTAAACTGAGCACTTTTGTTTTGTTAAAGGCAATATTAAAAGTTGTATTCCAGCTAAAATTGTTGCTTTTAACATTAATAGTATTCAGGGTAAACTCTATACCACGGTTTGAAGTTGCGCCAATGTTCTGGAATTGTTTTTTAAATCCGGAACTTGCAGGAACCCGGGTGTTGTAAAGTAAATCTTTAGAGCGATTTTCATACAACTCTGTAGTAAGAGAAATACGTTGCTTAAAGAATCCTAAATCCAAACCTATATTGGTCGATTTAGTAGATTCCCATTTCAAATACGGATTTGGAAGATTACTTTGAAAAGCGGTGATATTTACCTGATTATTTAAAGGATATGATCCTGAATTGAAAATACCTAAAGCGGCATAATTTGCAATTCTGTTATTTCCGGCTTCTCCATAACTTAAACGGAATTTTAAATCAGAAAATGCAGGAATGTTTTTCATGAAATCTTCTTCAATAACTCTCCAGGCGGCAGAAACCGAAGGGAAAACTCCCCATTGATTTTCAGTTCCGAATTTAGAAGAACCATCTGCACGAATACTGGCAGATAGTAAGTATCTGCTTTTGAAGGAGTAATCGGTTTTCCCGAAAAAGGATAATAGTTTATCGTCTTCAGCAAATGAAGTTGGGATTGCTGCAATTGTTCCCAGCTGTAATTTGTCCCATCCTAAATTTACATCAGGAAATGCTGATGCTGCCGCTGTAATTCCTTCTGAATAATTATAAATATACTCCTGGCCGGCAGTAACACTAAGTTTATGTTTTTTACTGAATGTATTATTGTAAGTTAATACGTTGTTGTAATTTAAACGAGTTGAAAGATTATGTGTAATACCTCCATTTGCCCCGCCGGATCTAATGGCCTGAATTCCATCGGCACCATTAAAATACTTGCTCTTATTGCTGTTGTCTGTATAACTGATTAATCCACTGTAAACGAGTTTAGGGGTAAGGTAATAGGACAGTTGCAAGTTCATGTTTAGAGAACGGTTTACTGCTTCTCTTTTTTGGCTCTCAATCGTAATAAGCGGACTTTGTAAGGCTGGCGAAGCTTGATTGTCTAACGGATCTACCAGCAAATATTTAAGGTCATCATCCGTACCATTTTTTCCAATCGTAGGGCGATACTGTAATAGCGTTTGCAGCATACTTAATCGGGCATTTCCGCCATCACCTGTAGACAATCCTGTAATTTTTTGATTGGAATAATTGACAATAGCATTAACTGTAAATCTTTTGCTTATGGCTTGTGTTACCTGCAATTTTGCAATGTTTTTTACCGATTCACTGCCTAACATTATACCCTGATCGTTGTTCACGGAGTAAAAAGCATTGTATTTGGTATCATTTTCACCACCGCTAATCCCTATTTTATGATATTGATTGACAACAGTATTTCCAAAAACTTCATCCTGCCAGTTAATACCTGGTCTGTTTTTGTAAAGCCCTTCCATTTCCTCATAGGTACCAAAAGTGCTTAGATATTTTTGCATTCTGGTATCGTCTGTGGCGCTTTCATAAACAAGTTGTGTGTATTGGTACGGATTCAATACCGGTAATGTTTTTGCAATAGTTTTTATTCCTGCATAGGTATCATAGCTTAATTTTAGTTTCCCGCCCGGAGATTTTTTCGTAGTTACTAAAATTACTCCATTGGCACCTTGTGCACCATAAATTGAAGTAGAGGAGGCATCCTTTAATACATCGATAGATTCGATATCCATTGGGTCTAAAAAGGCAAGACCGCCAGTTTGTGCAACTCCATCCACTACATATAGGGGTTCATTGCTCTGCGTGATCGAAGTACCTCCTCTAATTCGTAAGGTAGGTTGTGCCCCGGGAGTTCCGTCTGGCATCGTGATCTGCAATCCGGCAATACGACCTTGCATTGCTTGTGCAACATCTTGTACCGGAATTTTTGCTATTTCGGTTCCTTTTACTGAGGATATTGCGCCAGTAAGATTTTTTCGTGTTTTGGTTCCGTAACCTACTACGACTACCTCATCCAGATTATTGGCGTCATCGAGTAATTTAGTATTGATAAGTGTTCTGCTTTTAACAGCTTCTTCTTTAGATTTAGTTCCTATGAACGAAAATACTAAAACAGCATTTGATTTTACCTTAATTTGATAATCACCGTCCATAGCAGTAACAGTGGCATTTTTGGTTCCTTTTTCAGAAACAGTTGCTCCTGGCAGAGGCATATTCTGAGCATCGGTTACCACACCTTTTACGGTAATAATATCCTGCCCATACATCACTTTGCAGGTGGTAAGCAGCAAAAATAAAAATAGTGTCCTTTTCATAATTTTTTTTAAACTGGAATAAGGGTAACCTTACTTCCTAAATTGATGTTATATAAGTTGATATCTGGTCTTGCTGCATAATTAGAAGTTACTCTTCTGAATCATTTATCTTCTTAATTATTGCTTGACCCAAATTCCGAATTACTGTTGTAATAAGTTTGAGATCGACTGCCGTTTGAGACTATTGTTTAACCAATCGCTTTTTTGTTTTAATGAGCGAAAATTATAACAATTTATTAACTGGTGAAATTCGCAGAGGAATTTTCCGCCTGACAATTAAAAATAGATTTTGTAGCTGCTGGTTCATTTTTTTGGAATTGGTCATGTTTTTTTTGATTTAATAAAAACAAATATATAAATCGACTATAGAGGACAGTTTTGAAAATGTCCAAATTGCTATTGATTTTGATTAATTGGGCTTTTAAAAATCTTTAAAAACCTTATATAATCAAGGTTTTGTGGCATTTTTGAGATTCTGTTTTCGGTAGGAGGGTGCTGTTTTTATTGAGCTGTTCTGAAATAATTTGTGTTGGGAAAAAGTTAAATTAAATGTCATAGGTGGTCAACGAAAACGATGTAATTTTTACAGAATATAGGAGGAAAGGAAAGTAATTTGTTTTTTCTTTTTCAGATAAAACTGATAAAAGTGTTGTGGGTTTTTATTTTTTTACGATAGATGGAACAATATATTTACAATAATACCGAAAAGAAACGCGCGGATTGTTTTTTTATATGGGTCATTCCTGCGGAATTCAAATGTCGGGGACGAAATTTTTGTAGGGATGGATTAAAATCCATCCCTACAAAATTGACCGAGCCAAAGGCTCTTTTTCGGTAGTTCCGAAGGAACGAATAATATTATGCAACGGATTTTAATCCGTTGCATAAAAAATAAACATAAAGCCCTATAGGGACTTCATATTTGTAGAAAAAACGGTATCCACCACATTAGAACCCCATCGGGGTGGTACATTATATTGGATGAAATAATAAGGAAGATTCCATAAATAAAGGTATTCGAAAGGAATTATCCGGTGATCACAAAAAAAGGCGTCTAAATTTAGACGCCTTTACAAAGTATACTATTCTCAAGAAAAATTACATTTCCTTAGTCATTCAGATTTGCTTTTACTTCACTTTTTTTGCCATTAATTTGTAAACTCACATCAAGGATTCCTTTTTCGAAATCATTAGCTTTATTCATCTTTATACTAATCTCCGGCGCTTTATTTCCATCATACGGATAAACTACCGTAATAAAACTTTGTGTTGCAGCATTGGTTTTCGGCTTTTCGAAAACAAAAGCGGGGCGTGTGATTTCTTTAGCATACTGATAAGAAACTTTGCCATCTTCTTCATTTAATGTTACTTTATCGGTATTCAGAGATTGTATCAAAAGATTGTTACCATCCTCGTAAGTGGTCGTAACGCTATTGTTTGTTTTATTGAAAACGGGTTTGCTGTCTTCTTTTAATTGAAAATGAACACCTAAGTTTCCGGTAGCTTTTCCAATTGCTTTGTCAAGAATTAAAAAGTATTTCTCATCTATAAAAAGAACCGTACGCTGGTGGTTTAAGTCAGTATAACTTGGATTGGTATACGTCAATTGGTCTAAATTTTTAGCAGTACTCCATTTGTTTTCTTTGGCTTTGGTAATAACCATATTCTGATTGTCAAGAGTCAATGTGCTGTGTACTTTGGTTTGACGATACCAGTTTCTCATTTTGGTTACCTCAGCATCACCACTATAAATGTAGCAGCCTGTATCTGGAGTAAAATTGCGCCCGTTTACCCATAGTTCAAATGTACCGTTGTCCGGTTGTGCGTGGAATTCGGCCGGAGGGCCCGCCTTAACAATCATGACCGTTGATTTATCATTCCATCCGTTTCTAAAAGTATAAAAACCTCCATCTGATAAGGCATGAGATTTATAATTAGGTAACTGTCCTTCGGCACCAGCTGTTCCCAAATACTTGAAGAATGCGTTTTCCGGAAAAATCTTTGACCAGCTTAGAAATTGTTTTATTCTGCCATTTTTATCAAAAGTCCACGAATCACCAAACATAGGCGTACTGTAATCCGGAAAGGAGATATTGGCCGTTGCGACAATCATTTTCTCGATAGTTTTGCTGTAGGTTTCAGGAAATTCTTTTGCGACACCCGCCATTTTAGCCGAGTTGTAAGCTTTTAAAAAGATCTCGATACAGGCAACATGATAAATGGGTGAAAGTTCCCATTGTACACCGTCAGGAAGTACCTGTAATTTTATTTCGCGATTTAATATTTCGATACCACTTTTGCGCCATTCTTCTGCAAGTTTGAGTTCAGGAAAAAAAGCTCCTGCACTTAGTATACGCTGTGCTTCAAATAACAAGTGGTTGCCTTCTTTACTGTAATTTTTAGGAATATAGGCAGTTTGTTTGGAGAAGCTGTTTAGGAATTCCATTAAGAAGGCCGGTGTAAAATTTGGAGAAACTACAAATAAATTGAAGGTTCCCGGAAGGCTCTGTATGCGCTCTGAGACTTCTAACGGACGCCAGGCAAATCGATCATTTTCTTTCGAACGCCCTAAAGGGTTTTTTTTCTCCCAATCGCGAAATTGAAAGACCCATTCTTTGGCATATTTCTCATCTCCACTGCTTCTGTATGCCATTCCCATGGGCTGCCACCAGGTTACACGATGCAGCTGCCAGCGCACTTCATTGTCTTTTACCGGCCAGTAATCCCAGTTAATATCTGTTCCGTAATCAAAATAGCCATAGCCTTTGTGAGGTTGGAATTGATGCAATAAAGCATTATCGGCTTTTAACTGATTGGCTTTTCCGATATCTTTTCCTCTAAATCGGGTTTCATCGCCCACATTAAAATCAGGGTTTTTAATGTTTCTTCGCTCGCGGTAATAATTGAGCAATGCTCTGGCAGCTTCATCATATTTACCGGAATTAAAAAGCTGATTTACATTCTCCAAACCGGGATAGTGAAGGTTGACAACATCAAAACTTTCTTTAGTCAACTGTTTTTCCTGTGCATGGGTAAAATAAGCGGTGGTAAATAGCAGCAATATAGTTATCGTTTTTTTTAGGTTTTTCATTAGTATGTAGTTATTGTTTTTTTAAATTTAGTTGAGCGCTTATCGTTTTATTAATTTAACAGTTTTCTTTTGTTTACCCTGACGTATTTCGGCAAAGTATATTCCGGGACTCCAGTCACTGCCTACGACAATAGTTTGTCCATAGTTTGATTTTAGGGTGTTGACACGTTTTCCTAAAGTGTCGAACACATTTACAAAAATAGTCTGTCCGGGCTCAGTTATAACATTGATTTTAAAATCGGATTGGGAAGGGTTGGGAGCAACAATTACGGTTAAATCTCTAGAAGCTTGCCCCGCCGGATCATGGATGCCCAATGTGGATGATTTCACGAGTTCGGTTTGAATTGTAAGTCCGTTAATGGTAGCAAAAGTAACTTCTGTATTAGCACCATTGATAGTGGTGGTTATATTTGAAGCTGGTGTGGCCAATTCCCACTGGCCGGCAAGAGTTAATTTTACAGGATCTGTTTGTGCTACTCTGTTTAAAATGGAGTTCTGGCTGCTAATCTGGCTCCAGGTGTAGGTTTCATTGGAAGCCAAAAGCCCTAAGTTTGGATTGGTAAGGCTAACTTTTAATTTGTTCCCATTGTCTGTTTTTTGAGTCATCACAGTAGCCGGTTTGTTTACACTTACTACTGCATCATAAGTAAATACAATATTCGGAGTAAAAATAACATAACCAAATATGCCGTCCGGGAGGTATTGCACAATATGTGCCTGACTGTTTTGATGGTAAATTTTAAAGTAGGAAGCAAAATTAGCAGCGAGTTGTTGTGTAGCGGTTTGTCCGCCCTGTAGTACAACCGCGTATTGAAATTTAGCCGAAACCGGCGCAGCACCATGATTGATAAAGGCTGTGGTAAAATTACCGGAAGTATTAGCGGTATTGCTGTTGTTGCGGGAGTTTTGCTCCAATCGGTTAATGGTGATCGCATCGGTATTACTTGAATTGCCCGGAACAACATACCCATTGCCCACGGCATCTGTCGCCCAAAAAGCTCCTGTTTGGGTAAGTGTATAAGTATTGCCTGTAGTGGCCGTACCGTTTACATAAGTTGCTGTTGCTGTATTGGCAAGTGCTGTTTGAAACAGAGTAGTATGAATAGGGTAGGTTCCGTTGGTATCCCTAATATTAGAACCCAGACAGAGAATCATATTTTTAAAGAAAAAGTTAGACTTCAAAGCCGTCATTCCGGTAGCCGAATTATAATCTTTGTAATCCATACCAAAAACACCATTATGATCTAAAGAGCCTACTGCCAGAAATGATTTTCCGTTCATCTCTCTCATATTACCCGTTTCAAGGATGTTTAATGGAAGATAAGCAACCGTTGTTCCCGGAAGATGTGACCAATCCCAGCCATTTTCGGAATAACCGTTTGAGATTCGGGTCACTGGAACTCCGGTGGTCAGTAAATCCATAGCGCCTGCGGAGGTATATCTTCCAAAAACGTTCTCTGTGGCCGAGTCTTCGAAATGCCAGATGTGCTTACTTGTTCCTTTGATGCTTGCCTGATAACCGTTGTATTTGTGAACGCTCAAACCGGCAAAAGGAAAATTAAATTGCCCTTGAGTTATTTCAGGAAGCGGACTAATTCCCGCATTTAAAGTTTGTAGTAAATCCATTAAACTGCCAGGCGTGTGAACCAGTGTTATCGATAAGGCGTTTTGTCTCAGTAATGCTGTGTTGGCAGTTGCAGAGAGTCCCCAGAGTCTGACAAATTCTCTTCCCGCTTCCAGATTTGCCACAGGATCGGCTACATATAAAAAAGCCAGGGCAGGTCTCAAATCGTTTAGTGCGTCAGTGTTGGTAGGAAATCTTCCGGCTAGACCTAAAGGAATTTCAAAACCTTTACTGAATTTACTGTAGGTTAAAATGGCATTTTTGAGATTGCTTTGTGCTTCGCTATTTAATTCATAAGAAGTATTTTTCAGCATCATATTCATAATCGAAGATTGCTGCAGCGCTTCTACTCCGTAAGAGTTCGAGTAAGCACCTCGGTGATGATAAGTAATAAAATCAGGTTTAATACAATCGTTCCAGCCGTTGCTTATTTTGAGTGCGTTATCGATAAATCGTTTCAGGAAATCCATGTCGGTCACTTTTGTGCCTGAAGCATCGTCCTGAGCGAGTACATAACAAAATCGTTGCTGAATGGAAGAACGGATAACGTCAGAATTGAAACCGGGATTAGTAAAATTGAAATTCGGATAGTCCGGGGAAATAAAAGCGGTTAAGGTTTTAAGTGCCCCCAAATGATGTGTAAATTCTCCGGCAGCGACCAATTCGTCTTTCATCAAAAAAACGGAAGTTGCATATCCTGAGGAGCGCAAACATATCCCGTGACCGCTGGTAATGACTTCTTCGGTGGCGGGAATAGAGAGATAAGCAAAATCAGTAGTGCTGCTGATGCCTTTTGCTTTCATATAATTGAAAAGTGCCAAAATTGAATCTCGTAATGCAGTGCTGTGGTAATCAGGATTAGGACTGCTGGCCGACCCTTTTAACTGATACAAAAAGACTAAGCGGATTAGCTTTTGTTCCACCAAAACCTGATAGGCTGTCTGATCGGCACTAATCGTAAAATTCCATGCCGGGCCAGGATTAGCAAAGTTATATGCCGAGAGGTTTTTGGCGGCTATGCCATTGCTTAGAAAACGGCTGTATCTTTCGTTGACCTCTGTTTTAGAGTAATCGAGATTCTCCCCTGTGAGCCAGTTTCGATATTTGACGGCGATCTCGTTTACAACATTCAGCTGGGCGTACGAGAAGTTAAAAAATAAGGCGATTAGCCCGATGGATAAAAGTACTTTTTTGTGCATAAGATTGGTTATTAATAGATTAGTGGTTAGTAATTTATTGTATTCTTAGCAACTAACCCGCAAAACTTCCGACGGTTAGAATCGGAGGTTTTGCGGGCTTGTAGTGAAGTTATTTGGTTAGGAATTACGCTAAGAAAATACTGCCACGAGTATTTTTCGGCAAACTGTTAATTGTTCGGGCGCGTATTTTTTTGTAATTTCTAAAGTAAAGAACTTCCTGTTTTATTTCTTTTCGCAGACAGCATATTGCATAAACTGTTTACTTTTAGATTTCTATTTTTTTAAGAGATGCGTATCTTTTCAAAGCTTCTAGATAATAGTAATCGGCATAATCAAGAGGTGTGTCAATTTCTGAATTGTATAAAAAGGCACCTACGCTGTGTTTCAGTAAAAAATAATTGTTTTCACCCGGTTTTGCGAGGTAAGCATCAGAAGATAAGGATTTTAAGATTTCTTCGGCATAGTTGGCGTATTTTTTTCCATCCTTAACCTGAGTACTCAAATCAAGCAATGCTGAAGCGATTACGGCTGCTGCCGAAGCGTCTCTGGGAGCAAGCTCAGCAGTGTCCAGTGCGTTGTGTACGTCAAAATCCCAAACCGGTATTTTGTCCTTTGGCATACGCGGATGATTCATAAGGAAAGCGGCAATATTTTCGGCTTGTTGTAAAAATTTCGGGTTTTTGGTATTAGCATAACACATCGTATATCCGTACAATCCCCAAGCCTGACCTCGTGCCCAAGCCGAATCATCAGTAACGCCCTGATGTGTTCCTTTACGCAATACCTTACCTGTTTTCGGATCATAATCAACCAAATGGTAAGAGCTGAAATCTTTTCTAAAATGGTTTTTTATGGTGGTAAGCGCGTGAGTATTGGCTGCGGTGGCGTATTCCGGTTTGTTAAAGGTGCTGGCACTCCAATACAAATATTCAAGGTTCATCATATTATCGATAATCACAGGGTAATGCAACCACTCGAAATCCCAGGAACGAATGGCTCCTACTGTGGGACTAAAACGGGCATAAAGATTTGCCGCGCCGTCAGCCAGTGCCGGAAGGTAAGTCTTGTCTCCGGTAATTCTGTAAGCATTTCCATAAGAACAGTACAGCATAAAACCTACATCATGTGTGTTTTTTATATTTCGGATGGAATCTAAAGCAAGCGTAAACTTTTGAGCCTCTTCAGCCAAAACTTTATCTCCGGTGAGTTCGTAGCCGTACCACAAACTTCCGGGAAAAAAACCGGTAGTCCAGTCTGTTAAACCGGCTAATCTCACAGTTCCGTCGGGATTTACAGAACGCGGATTTTTTCCCGGTTTGTAAGTCTGTGTCGCTTTGTTTAATTGGAAGCGAATGGTTTCGGTTGTTTTTTTAAACCAAACCAAAGAAGGATCTTCTTGTTTGAGATTTGCAAACGAGTTTATGGTAATAGCAGAGATTGCTACTAATAGGCTAAGTTTTTTTTTCATTGTTTACTCTTTTAGATTTATAATCTGTTTGTTCTAATGCTTTGATGAAGCGAAGTTAGATTTGAGATTCAAAATCGTCTTTCAGTTTTTATCATAAAACTTTCAAATTTGTGTAAACGGCCTGTTTTTATAGAATTAATGAAGGTTTCGAGCAGCTCAGTTTAGGAGACTGAGTAAAAATGTCATTTTGAATTTTGTGAAAGCCATAAAAAATAAGTTTATAGGTGCTGAAGTAATAGCCACAGATTAGAGGATTAAAATGATTAGCAAAAATCTGCTAACCCGGGGAATAGCGAACAGGTGGAGCAATCTGCGTGAAAAAATGATTCAACACATAGAAACATAGTTTTTTAAAGCTTAAAAAGAATGTCAAAAAGAAATACATTTCTTTCACATAGAGCTATGTCTTTTATTAAAAGTGAAACGTCTTATTTTAAGTTACATGATCTATGTTTCTATGTGTTAGAACAATTATCACAAAAAAAGAAGGAGTAACAAATAATTTAGCACAACAGGTTACCTAATGGATTAATTACATAATTTTGAAAAGATCTAACTAACACTATCGATTCCTTTGAGTAAAAATGCGATTCCAACTTTGTCTGTTTTAAATATACTTGGCGAGCAAACGTTTGGTATCACCCTATTTCGGCATAGTGTAAAAGGGCGTAACGAATTCGAGCAGCCTCATAAACACGATTTCTACCTTGTTTTTATAGTAGAGAACGGCTCCGGATTTCATAGTGTAGATTTTAAACAAACGAAGGTAGCCGATTATCAGATTCATTTTGTTGGGGCCGGACAGGTTCATAATTGGTCGCTTGATGTCAATACGAATGGTTTCCAGCTGATGATTTCGCCTGCGATTATGACCGTTTTTTCTAATTTGTCGCAGCTACCTTTTTTCGGACAGAGTTCACCCTTCTGTCTTTCCTTGGATAAGAATGGATTTCAGATAATCAAAAGTCAGCTGGAAGAAATCGAATCAGATTTGCTTAAAGATGATTTATTGACCAAAGAAATAGTGCTGTTGAGATTGCATCTGCTGTTTAAAGTATTGCAAAAAGAATACGTTTTGCAATTTCCCGATCATGATGTTGCGGCCAAATCAGAAAAAATTATAAAAAAGTTCAAGACACTGATTGAAGATCACTTTACAACAGAATTCTCCGTGAATTTTTACGCCGGAGAGTTGAATGTGACCTCTAATTATCTGAATATTCTCTCCCAAAAATTCCTGAACAAATCGGCTGGTGATGTTATTAAAGAAAGAACCATTCTCGAAGCCAAGCGATTACTAATCAGTACTGACTTATCAGTTAAAGAAACTGCTTACCAGTTGGGGTTTAATGATAATGGCTACTTCGCCAAAGTATTCAAAAAATATACAGGTAAAACTCCAACCGATTTTAAAGAAAATTATAATCTGTACCATTCTTATCATTAATCTTCCTGTTTTAGTTTTAAAAAATTAGGTGAATTTTGCAGTTCACCATTATTTTTTGAGGATTAGTTTCCCGGGAATATTCACACTATTAACTAATGAGCGACAATACGATAAATCGAAAACAGTTTTTAAGAATGGGAGCTGCAGCAACTGGAGCTGCCTTGTTTTCCGGAATAGGCGGTACTGCAATGGCGCATTCAATTGAGGAACCGGAGTATATTACCGCTGGTGCGAAGGAATATATTTTAACCAATGTAAGACTGGAAGATGGGTTTGAGTACAATGAAAAAAAAGAAGTAATTGCCACCAAAACCAATTTGTACAATGTACATATTTCAGATGGAAAAATTAAAAAAATTACAACCGACAAACCTGATGGTAAATTAAAAAAAGTAGATGCCAAAGGTCTATTGATGCTTCCGGGATTGCGTGACATGCACATACATATAGATAAAACCTTTTACGGTGGAAAATGGAATGCTGCTCCCAGAAAAGGATTTACGGTAAAAGACATGATTACGCTGGAGCAAAAAATAATTCCGGAACTGCTTGTTGATTCTCAATATAAAGCAGAGCAGGCCATTCAGTTGATGAAAAGTCAAGGGAGCTATTTTGCCCGTTGCCAATGTAATATTGACCCCGTGAGTGGATTAAAAAGTCTGGAGCATTTGTTGAAGGCTTTAGATAATAATAAAGACAGTTTTGGATGGGAGATTGTGGCTTTTCCACAACACGGAATTTTATATTCGCAATCAGAGCCTCTATTAAGAGAAGCCGCAAAAATGGGGGTAGATTTTATTGGCGGTCTTGATCCTACAACGGTTGACGGAAATATGGAGAAATCACTTGACAGCATGTTCCAGATCGCAATAGACAATAATAAAGGGATTGATATTCATTTGCACGAATCGCCTCCTTCAGGGAAATCGGCTATAGAATACATCATTAAAAGAACCGAAGAGAACAAACAATTACAAGGAAAAACCTATATCAGTCATGGTTTTGCATTGGCCAGAATGGATCCGAAAGATTTAGAAGGAATTGCCGAAAAAATGGGAGCACTTGGTATAGGCGTTATTTCGACAGTGCCGATCGGAAAAACTATAATGCCTATTCCGACTTTAAAGAAGTACGGTGTAAAACTGATGACGGGTACTGACAGTATTGTAGACCACTGGATGCCTTTTGGAACCTGTGACATGCTGGAAAAAGCAAAATTATGCGCACAATTATATGGCTGGACAGACGAGTACAATTTGAGTCGTGCTTTGCATATCGCCACCACAAACGAGGTGTTGCCGCTTAACGATACAGGTGTACGCGTATGGCCTGCAGCGGGGGATGATGCCCACTTTATTTTGGTAAAAGCAAGCTGTTCAGCCGAAGCAGTAGCCCGCCTACCAAAAAGAGAAGGGGTGTTTTTTAAGGGGAAAATGATAGCAGGACAGATCGCCGGATTGTAAAAAAACTTTAAAGCGTATTTCTTACTGTCAATAGGCTGATCAGAACAGATATAGTTGTCTGCGAAAGAATAATGGTTTGGATTTTATATTTAATCGGAGTTAAAAACATAAAAAAACAATCAGAACCACTAGGTTCTGATTGTTTTTTGTTTGAAATTGATTTTGAACTTATGACAGGTGGTACCTCATCATAAGGATATAGCGTAATTTTTTTATATATTATTTACCATTTGATGTACATACTGCCCCAGGAGAATCCTGCTCCAAAAGCTGTAATAACAAGATTATCTCCCTTTTTGAAATCGTTTTTGAAATCCCAAAGACATAACGGGATGGTTGCCGCTGTAGTGTTACCGTATCTTTGAATGTTTACTTTAAACTTTTCAATGCCAATTCCGATTTCTTCACTTACCGCCTGAATGATTCTTAAGTTAGCCTGATGAGGGATTACCCAGTCTACCATATCCGGAGTCAATGAAGCTTTTTCCATTAGTTCTTTCGAAGTACCGCTCATGTTTCTCACAGCGTGTTTAAAAACGGTTCTTCCTTCCTGATGTACAAAGTGCTGTTTGTTTTGAATGGTTTCTTCTGTTGTTGACAAAAGAGAACCTCCGGCACGTACAGAAAGGAATTCAGCACCTGTTCCGTCTGTTCTGAAAATATTTTGATGAATACCACGACCGTCTGTAGTAGGTTGTAAAAGTACAGCACCAGCGCCGTCGCCAAATAAAATACAGCTGTTTCGGTCTTCATAATTAACGATCGAACTCATTTTATCGGCACCAACTACAACAACATTTTTGTATCTGCCGCTTTCAATAAAGCTTGCGCCTACCGAAAGTGCATATAAAAAGCCACTGCAGGCAGCGTTAAGGTCAAATCCCCAGGCACTTTTCAGTCCTGCTTTTTCGCATACCAAACTGGCAGCGGGAGTAAGAATATGGTCGGGTGTTGATGTTGCGAGTATAAGACAATCAATATCCAGAGGATTTATATCATAATTTTTTATTAAATCTTTAATGGCGAAAGAAGCCATATCTGAGGTTGCCAGTGTAGGGTCATCCAATATTCTTCTTTCTTTTATACCTGTTCGAGAGGTAATCCACTCATCTGTTGTATCTATTCTTTTTTCTAAATCAGTATTGCTTAAAACCGTTTCCGGTACATATCCTCCAATAGCAATAATGGAAGCCTTTGTTGTATTCATTGAATTTTTTGTTTCTCTTTTAGTGTTCTTTTAATTTTGACTTTCGGCCCAAAACCTTTCTCCAGTCCATTTTACAAGAGTTTTTCGAAGAATATGTAGTACGAGGGGCATCTTCATTTACAGGGGCGCAATTTAACAAATATAAAGATGCAAAAATCTTGAGATTTGTTAATTTACTTTTAATATTTCTGTTTCACTTCATTATTAATAAAATCAAATCCTGTTTCGAATGATTTTGTTTCAGTTCTGCAATGTTTATAAAAAAAGCAATCGAACTGGACTTATCATTTGTCGCAAAAATGCTTTTTTGTTACGGTTCGGTTTAAAAAAGTGAAGAATGTTTAAAATAGCATTCTTTTAATAAATGAATGAGATTTGACCGTATTCATTGTCAAAAGTGTAATATGGATTAATTAACTCTTGTTTTTATAAAGATAATTCTATCTTTACGCCCAGATTCAGGTCTGTTTTTTCTTTAGAGAAAACAGTTAAAAGGGAATCAGGTGTAAATCCTGAACAGACCCGCTACTGTAAGTTCTGTAAAAGTCTTTAACGTTACTCATGCCATTGTCCGCCGTAGCGGATGAGAAGGCTGTTTAAAGATGGAACAAGTCAGGAGACCTGCCGGAATCACATAGTTTAAGACTTTCGTGGAATAAAGTTGAACAACAATAAACGGACCTGTTATTTTTTAATGGGATCCTGCCTTATTGCTTTTTTGACGATCACATTCCGAAGTTTATTTAATTAAATCAGTGATGTGTAAGACCAGAAAATTACTTTTATTTCTTTTCGTATTGTTAGCTCCCGTCGTACTTCGCTCGCAGACTACTAAGGACAGTTTGAGGGTTTTGAAAGAAGTACTGTTAAAAGCAAAACCTTATCAGGAAGTGATTCCCGTACAAAGCCTCTCAGGAGTACTGCTTGAAAACTTAGCCAGCCACAATGTGGCCGATGCACTTCGTTATTTTGCCGGAGTACAAATCAAGGACTATGGTGGTCTGGGCGGACTTAAAACGGTGGATGTACGTAACATGGGAACGCATCACGTGGGTGTTTTTTATGACGGAATTCAGTTAGGAAATGCACAGAACGGAGTTACGGATTTAGGAAAATACTCCCTCGATGATATGGAATCGCTCACCATGTATAATGGTCAGAAGAGTGAAATATTTCAGTCAGCTAAAGACTTTGCAGCAGCTTCTACTATTTACTTGCGCACCAAACGGCCTGTTTTTGAGAATAACAAAAAGACCAATTTCTTACTGCGTTATAAAACGATGTCTATCAATTACAATGATCTTTCTTTTAGATTGGAGCAGAAATTAAGTGATAAAGTAAGTTGGAGCGCCAGTTCTGAATACATAAAATCTAACGGAGAATACAAATTCAGATACAAAAGAAACAATCTCGACGGTACTGTGGCTTATGATACCTCAGCAACGAGACACAATAGTGATATAGAAGCATTTCGTTTCGAGTCTGGTCTGTACGGGAAAATGAAGAACGGTACCTGGGATGCCAAAGTGTATTATTATGGTTCCGAAAGAGGAGCACCGGGAGCTATTGTAGAAAATAAATTTTCGGATGGTTTTAGACAGTACGACAAGAATTTTTTTGCACAGGGTACTTTTATAAAAGACCTTAGCGAAAGATATAAATTCCAGGCTAAGGCAAAATATGCCTATGATTATACCCATTATGTAGCCAGAGACACCACCAGTGTACTGGGTGAAGTGGTTACCGAAGGCGCTCAATCTGACGATAGTTATTACCAGCAGGAATATTATCTCTCAGCAGTCAATCTGTACAAGATTCTACCCACCTGGGACGTTTCGTTGTCGACTGATTTTCAATACAACCGGCTTAATGCAACCAGAAAAGGGATAAAGACCCTGTTCTCTTATCCGGAGCGCTACACCGCTTTGTTTGCGCTGGCAAGTTCCTACAGACTGGATGGCTTTAAAGTTTTGGGAAGCGTTGTGGGAACACACGTGCAGGAAGAAGTGCGTTACAATGCCAAAGCTCCTGATAAAACAGAATTTACTCCTGCTATATTTTTGGGTTACACTCCTTTTAAAGCGTATGATTTTAATGTAAGGGCTTTTGCGAAACGTATGTTCCGAATGCCTACGTTTAATGATTTGTATTATACGATGGTTGGCTCCAGTACGTTAAGGCCCGAATACATGAATCAGTACGATGTTGGATTTACCTACAACATACCGGTGGAGAAAGGTTTCCTGGATCAGTTTTCTCTTCAGATTGATGGATATTATACCAATACAAAAGATAAAATAATTGCCGCTCCAACCGGAAATTTATTCCGTTGGATGATGACCAATATCGGGCAGGTGAAAGGAAAAGGAATAGAGTCGGCTGTGGATATGAAAATGCATTTCGGCAAAGTAAATCTGACTACTCATTTAACCTATACGTATTCGGAGAGTCGAGATTACACCAAGTTTGCCGGTTTGGAATTATCCTCTTACGGAGATCAGATTCCTTACACACCGTGGCACAGCGGATCCGGAATATTAAATGCAGATTATAAGTCATGGAATTTTAACTACAGCTTTATATATGTAGGAAAACGCTACAACGGAAATGTAAACAATATCAAAATTAATGAAGTGCAGCCTTGGTACACACATGATTTGGCGGTTCAGAAAATGTTCTCCTTTCATCAGTATAAAGTAAAAGGAACAATCGAATTGAACAATGCCCTAAATCAGCAGTACGAAGTGATTTATAACTATCCGATGCCGGGCCGTACTTTAAAATTTATAATCAGTATTGCACTATGAAAAAGAGAAGTACCCGATTCCTGCTTAGTTTATTTGTTGCACTTCTTTTGGTTTCCTGTAGAGAAGAAGAAACTGTTTTTCCGTCTTCGGATAAAAGCGTTGCCGCACCCAGAAGCGATGGCAACATAGAAGGATTTTATCTTTTAAACGAAGGTAATATGGGAATGAACCGCGCCAGTATTGACGTGTTCAATTACAGAACCGGGAATTATACCACCGATATTTACTCCGAACGCAATCCCACAGTGGTAAAAGAACTGGGGGATGTGGGTAACGATATAAAAATTTACGGGAATAAAGTGTATGCGGTTATCAACTGTTCCAATAAGGTGGAGGTAATCGACAAATGGACGGCAAAACGAATCAAAAAAATAGACATTCCGAATTGCCGATATGTCGCTTTCTACAAAAACAAAGCCTATGTAAGTTCGTATTCAGGTCCCGTTGCCATTGATCCAAATGCCGAAATTGGATTTGTAGCAGAAATAGATACGACTTCATTAGAAATAAAACGCAAAGTGACCGTTGGTTATCAGCCGGAACAAATGGTGGTACAAAACGGAAAATTGTATGTAGCCAATTCAGGAGGTTACCGTGTGCCTAATTATGACAGAACTGTATCGGTAATCGATCTTGAAACTTTTACCGAAATAAAAAAAATAGATGTGGGGATCAATCTCCACAGCATGCAGGTAGACAGCAGGGGAGATATCTACGTAAGTTCCAGAGGCGATTATTACAACACTCCTTCTAATCTTTTTGTGATCGATACAAAAACAGACGAGAAGAAAATGCAGCTTGATATTCCCGTTTCGGCAACATGTCTCGTCGATGATTTGCTTTATTACTACAGTGTTTCATGGAGTTATCTCACCAATAGCAATAAAGTTTCCTATGGAATATTAGATACAAAGACCAAAAAAGTCATAAATAATAAAATCATTACGGATGGTACCGACAAACAGATCATGATTCCTTATGGCTTGCAGGTAAATCCCGAAACAAAAGAAGTATATGTCACCGATGCCCAAAATTATGTGGTAACAGGTTATATCTACTGTTTTACTCCTGAAGGAAAATTAAAATGGAAGACTACAGCCGGAAATATTCCTGCTCATATTGCTTTTATAACTAAAAAGTGAAGAGTGAAGAGTGAAGAATTAGATGTTACGCTCACTGGAAATTTATTTTGTTGTACCTCAGCAATCATGTGTCATTAAAGAATAAAAATAAAAAAATATGAAAAGAGTCCCTTTTGCACTTTTAAAGAGTACGCTAGTATTAACCCTCCTACTGGGATTTATTTCCTGCGGAACTGATCGGGAAGATGATTCTGGAAATCAAAATCAGGGAGAAACATTAAAAGAGTCTTATACCATTGACCGTTTTAAAGTGCTGAATATTGATTTGAAAATGCCCGTTAATTCAAAATTAACCTGGAGCATTAAAGATTCGGTAATTTCAGAAAGCCTTCAGCTGGATTTTATTAGTCCGTATTTAAAGAACTATCCCTTAACCTTAAAGGTGGAGACCAATGGAGTTGTAAAAACATATCAATCTTCTATCAATGTAACAAAAGAGATCGGGAATTATAGCAAGTACATTTCTAATGTGTTTGATTTTCGTCCCGGAGTAGGTCAGTTTACTAACGAACTTCCGCTGTATGCAACCGGAAATACCGAAAGTAATCTGATTAATGCCGCTAAGAAATCACTTGTAGGTTCAAACGCATCAATGATTTCTTTAGGAGGGTTTGGAGGTTATGTTGTATTTGGTTTCGACCATACGATTCCAAATATGAATGGCCGCGATTTCAAAGTTCTGGGAAATGCTTTTTGGGCTAACGATGCTGCTGAAGGGCGTTCAGGATCTTGCGAACCCGGAATTATTCAGGTGGCTTACGATAAAAATAAAAATGGAAAACCCGATGAAGACGAATGGTACGAAATAGCCGGAAGTGAGTATTTTAAAAATACGACTGTGAAGAATTACAGTATCACCTATTTGAAACCGGATCCTAACAAACAGCCCGTAGCAGGTCAGGACTTTTGGCAAACGGATGTACAGTACATTAAATGGGAAGACAATCAGGGAAGTTCAGGATACAAAACTAAAAATGGATTTCATGAACAAAGCTATTACCCACTATGGATTACAGAGGCTTCCTATACGCTCAAAGGAACCAAAATTAAAGACAATTATTACGATCAAAGTGGTACAGGAAGTTATTGGGTAGGCAAAGGTTTTGATTTTGGTTATGCTGATAATGCACCAAATGGTGATGAAGGCTCTAATATTGATATTTCATGGGCCGTAGACAAAAACGGAAAATATGTAAAACTTCCCGGAATTGACTTTGTTAAAATACATACCGCAATCAATCAGGAAGCTGGCTGGCTGGGAGAAGTTTCTACAGATGTGGCCGGAGCTTTTGACCTGTACCTTAAATAATAGAATTTTTAAATTAAATATAAGATGAAGAAAAATTACTTGTTGTTATTGATGTTCCTTTTTGCATGTTCTATTCAGGGGCAGATGATAATGGAGAGCAGAGTAGTTGAGGATGGTAAACAAAATGCAGCAGCAAAAAACAGGACTGGTAAAAGTGCGACAACTTTTGGAGATATACAGTATTGGGTAGGTAGCGGTTCTAATAAAGCAGCATTTGTAGTGCAGTGGAATGATGGAAAAAATTCCGATGCCCTAATCTGGGGATTCAGATGGGATGGTAATGCGACAGGTGAAGACATGCTAAAAGCCATATTAAAAACAGATCGTCGTTTTTTCGCTTTGTTGTATAAAGGAACACAAACTGGATCTTTGACAGGAGGATTGGGTTTTGATCTGAATGGAATTAAAACGATAGGACTTTATAAAGGCACAGATTATACTTATCCTCTTTATCCAACAAATGGTTTTGTGAATACAGCTACTTATGATTTTGACAACTATACGGCCATAGATGCTAATGACCACTGGCAGGCCGGATATACAAATGGAGAATGGTCGTATTGGACGAAAAATGCTGCCGACCCTGATTTTGGTGCTGTAAGCACAGGGGCATCCAGTCGTGTTTTAGAAAATGGCTCCTGGGATGTCTGGAATTATGCACCATCTAAGATTGTACAGCCTATAGCGGGAACTTTTACCCCGGTTACACCTTATGTAGAGGCAACCGATTTTACCAACGGTTATTTTGTAGTAAATGAAGACTGGTTTGGTCATACTAATGGTTCCGCGAATTTTATCAATAAAGATGGAAGTATTAATTATCGAATTTATAGTACTGCAAATAATAATGAAACTTTTGGTGTTACCACTTGTTATGGAACAATTTACGGAGATAAAATTTATTTTGTTTCAAAACAGGCAGCAAGTGGAGGAGATCAAAATTTCAGTCCCGGTGGTAGATTAGTGGTTGCTAATGCACAAAACATGAAGAAAATTGCCGGATTTGCTAATATCGGTGGAGGAGACGGGCGTTCCTTTGTAGGGGTTAATGAAAACACAGGATATATTGGTACTTCAAAAGGGATCTTTCTTTTTGATATTGCCAACTTAAAAGTAGGAGCTGTAATAGCCGGAACAAGTAGTGTTGGACAAATAGGCAATATGATTCGTACCTCTCAGTACGTATTTGTCGTTTCGCAAAATGGAGGAGTTCTGGTAATTGATCCAAACAATAATACTTTGGTTAAGACGATTACAGGGAAATTTCACTCTATAGCTCAGGCTAAAGACGGAAGTGTATGGGGAATTCAGGATCAGAAATTAATTAATATTAATGCTACAAGTTTTACGGTAACGGAATATGCAATTCCAACAACCAAATACTTAGGTTCTTGGGGAGCCTGGAACGCAGGGAGTTTTACTTATAGTACTCAGGAGAATGCTTTGTATTGGATAAACGCTATAAGCTCTTCTACATCAGGTACAAAAATTGTAAAATTTGACATTGCTTCAAAAAGCTTTAATGAGAATTTTGCAACAATTCCAGGACAGACGGATGCTTTTAAACAGATTCCTTATGGAGCGGCCTTACGTATCGATCCGATTTCAGATGAGTTGATCCTCACTACTACAGAAAACGGATTTGGGGCACATTATCAGAAAAACTGGATTCATACTTTTGATACTACAGGGAGCTTAACCCAGACAAAAGTTTTAGATGATTATTATTGGTTTCCAGCAATTACTGTTTTTCCGGATAAAGCAGCACCGGTAGTGAGTACTACTTTGCCTTCGGAGGTGTCCATAAAAGAACCAGCCGTAATCGATTTAAAAAGCATTGTTTCGGATGCCGATAATTTGTCGTCAGCAATTGTAAAATCAATAAAGTCAGTTAGCGATACGGAAATCGTTTCGGCAATCATAAATGTGAATGATGAATTGGTTTTGACACCAAAAGCTTTAGGGAATGCGATAGTTGTCATACGTTTTAATTCAAATGGGAAGCTGGTTGAAAAATCAATTATCGTAAATACAACAAGCACTTTAGGAACCGGTGAATTCACGAAATTAGAACTGGCAGTTTATCCAAACCCGGTTTCAGATGTATTGAACATTAGAACGGAAGACGAAGTGTTAAAAGTAACTGTTCATGATATTTCGGGTAAATCAATTAACGCTCAGATCAGTAATAACCAGATTAATGTTAGCGATTTTGCCAATGGAATGTACATCATCAATATAGTGACTGATAAAGCAAACTATGTTCAGAAATTTATTAAGAAGTAGGGTGTGAGATGTAAAATGTAAAATATATAGATATAGCCCCTCTTACGGTTTTGTAGGAGGGGTTTTTGATATGATAATAGAGAGAAAATTCAAGTAGAAAAATTTTAAAATTTTCTACTTGAGACTCGTCAAATAAAACTCCGGGAATGTTTTTACGGGGGTATTGGTGGCAATGTCAAATGCAATTTGGGTACACATTCCAGCTACCAGCCAGGATGCAATAGGGAGTTGCGGCGGAGACAGATTTTTGTTTTCCTTTTTGTATTTGTCCAGTATTTCTTCGAGCCACTTTTGTGGGTTTTCCCAGTATCTCATGTATTCTAAAACATAGTCAACCACATTGACTTCACTAAATTTTTCATTTGGCTTTTTTAAAACTTCTAAACCTTCATCCTCTGAAATGACTAACACCAATGCGCCCCATCCGAGGTTATAAGGATGTAAAACCGGAATGTTTTTTTGCTGACAAATCGAGTCGAATATAAGCGGAACATCAGAAGTAAAATCCAGGGCGTTGATCGCAATTTTATGATCGGTTATATAATCTCCAACATTCTCGGGGGTTAAAAAACAATTGTGTATTGTGATCTTTGCCTGACTGTTGATGGACAGCAATCTTTCTTTAAGTGCCTCTACTTTGGGTTGTGCAATATTGTTTTCGGTATAATTTTGTCGGTTTAAATTGGACAATTCGACAACATCACCATCGATAATGGTCAGGGTTTCAAAACCTAATCGCAATAAACATTCAGCAATAGCGCTTCCTATACCTGCTCCGCCTAATAATATCGGAGTGTTTTTTATTAATTCCTGTTCTTCCGGGCTAATATAAAGTCTATTTCTGATATGCCTTTGTTCCATACTTATTTTTTAGAAGTTAAAAATTTGTTCTTTTGACAGAGATAAAAGGGAGTAACAGGAATCCTTAGAGTTTATCAAAACTGTTAATTTATGAATCTGCATCAAAGCTAAATTATCGAAAATAATATTAATATTGAAGCATAAAAACTTAATAATTATGATTTTAAAATGTGTTCGTGCACTATAGCTTCGCGAGGGAAATTGTAATAAAATTTCTGTTTCAGAGTTTGATGATCTGTAATAATAAAAAAAGGAGATACCTAAATATCTCCCTTTGTTGTGGCCTTAACCAGACTACGATTGTGCACAACGTTTAAAAAATGCACAGATGTAAAAAAATGGTACTTTTATTTTTGAAATTTAGCAATACCGGATTTCAGCCATTGTTCATATTCAGTAATGTCAGGAGTATATCCTGCAGGTTTGCTCAGCTTTTGCTCATTCGTATCTAATAAAATATAGTAAGGCTGTGCATTTGCTTTGTAGCGAGTAATTTGAAAATCACTCCATTTGTTTCCAATGGTTGTAATCTTTTTGCCGGTTTCTTTAGATACATATTGTTCTTCAAGAGGTAATTCTCTTTTGTCGTCAACATATAAAGAAATTAGGACGACTTCATTGTTTAAGATGGACAAAATACGAGGATCAGACCATACATAATCTTCCATTTTTCGGCAATTCACACAGGCAAATCCTGTAAAATCTAAAAGGATAGGTTTGTTTACACTTTTGGCGTAGGCCAGTCCTTTTTCATAATCCGTGAAAGCTGTGATGTTATGAGGACCTTTATGAGCTCCGTCTGGTAATACTTTTTCAGCTGATGAGGTATTTTTTCCCGCCCCACCCACGCCATACGGAGATTCGCTATAAGTCATTGGAGGAGGGAAACCACTAATTAATTTCAAAGGAGCACCCCACAATCCTGGAATCAGATAAATGGTAAATGTCAATACGATTAATCCAACACCTAAACGGCCTACCGAAATGGATGATGTAGGAGAATCATGTGGCAAGGTTATTTTTCCAAATAAATAGAAAGCCAGCGTACCAAATATAGCGATCCAAATGGCCAGGAAGATTTCTCTTTCAAACCAGTGCAGCTGTAGCACTAAATCGGCATTAGATAAAAATTTAAATGCCAAAGCCAATTCCAGAAAGCCTAGAAACACTTTTACGGTATTGAGCCAGCCACCAGATTTTGGCAATGTATTTAACCAGCCCGGGAACATGGCAAAAAGCATAAAAGGTAATGCCAAAGCCGATGAGAAACCTAACATTCCCACAATTGGTGCAATTCCACCTTTAGAAGCTGCTTCAACCAATAGAGTTCCTATAATTGGTCCCGTGCAGGAAAAAGAAACAATTGCCAGAGCCAATGCCATAAATACGATTCCAATGATCCCGCCTTTATCTGCCTGCTGATCTACTTTATTGGCCCACGAATTGGGCAACATGATTTCGAAAGCGCCTAAAAAAGAAGAAGCGAATACGACAAGTAAGACAAAAAAGATAATATTAAACCATACGTTGGTCGACAAAGCGTTTAGGGCATCGGCACCAAAAATTAACGTAATTACAGTTCCTAGAAATACATAAATAAGGATGATTGAAATTCCGTAAATAATAGCATTTTTAATTCCCTTAGCTTTCGTTTTACTTTGTTTGGTAAAGAAACTCACTGTCATGGGAATCATAGGAAACACACAAGGGGTAAGCAGTGCAGCAAAACCGGATAAGAACGCAATAAAGAAAATCGTGTATAAACTGGAATCGGATTTTTCAGATTCTGTTTGTTTTTCTATGGTGGGATTTACTGTTGTTTTCTCAGTTTTTTCGTTTGTAATGTCAGCTGCCTGAATTTCTTTTGCTTCAAGCGTTTTGAGATTGAATTCAAAGTACTTGGTTTCGCTAATACAATTCTCTTTACATACCTGATAAGAAAGCTCTACCTGTATGACTTCTTTTTTCGGATTGGTCTGTTTGATTAATTGGGTAAAAACAACTTTGTCCGAAAAGAAAATTTCATCTACACCAAAGATCTCATTGAACTCTCGTTTAGTTTCGCTCTCAGTTGCTTTTCCAACGAGTTCATAATTGTTTTTTATATCATGAAAAAGGAATTCGGCCGGAAGAGGGCCATCTTCAGGAGTGAATTGTGAGTATACATGCCAATCTTTTTCAATAGCTCCTTTAAAAGAAAACTGATATTCGGAATTGGATTTTTTCTCGATCGAAGCTTTCCATTTCACAGGATTTATAATCTGTGCCTGTACTTTGGCTAAAGCCAAAAACAGAAATAATAGATAAAGTATTTTCTTCATTTTATAGGTTTAATCAGAACGATTTGTTCCGGTGATGATAGGATTTGTTTACTTCGTTACATTGAAAAAAGTATATTCAAGCTTCAGGAAAACACCATCGGTTGCCATACGCTGCATAGAGCTGTACAATTCTTTTTTGTAAGCTAAGTCAATTCTTGCCTGACTGTTGATTATAAACTGAATCGATGGAACTACATCCAGGTATGATCTGCCATTTTCAGTAATGGTTTGTCCGGTAAATTCCAGCATTGCATTAATATTGGTCTGTTTGTAACTGGTGTATTTTTTAGGATGCATCAATTTACCTACAGAGAACGTATAGTTTATGGCATTTTTACCCAGTGCATCCGGAAAACTGTAATCGGCATTGTTAAGGGCACGTACATAACTTACGGAAGAACTTAGGGCTACTTTATGAATTAACTGAGTGGCTACCAAACCGGCTTCGTATCCCGAATTTCCGTTGGCTAAGTCTATCGCTTCCTGATTAAAATAGGAGTTATTGTAACTGTATCGCCCAAAGGCAGCCATCCTAAAATGACTTTGTAAATCGTCTACAGAAAAGAATCTGTATTTTGCATAGAAACCACCACCTTTTAATCCCAGTCCGTTATCCTGATTGCTTAAAAAAGCTGAGGTACGAACCATTAAGTTTTTATTTATACCCCAGGTAACCTCCGGGGTTAAATTGTACATGGAACCGCTTTCAAGTTTCTTTTCCATTAAGGATTGTCCAACACGAACTCCTATAGAACCCGCTGGAGCATTACTGGCGGGTTCGGTTACTACAAATAATTCTTGTGCATCTATTTGGTACGAAACAAGGAATAAGAAGATTATTGACAGATATTTCATTTTTATAGGGCTTTTAAATAATAATCATTCTCATTTTCTGTAGCGTACTCAGGATATTTTGAGTACAATTTAAGGAGTTTTTTATACTCTTTTTGAGTCACAAAACCTTTGTCTAAAACTCTGTATTTGGCTTCTGCATGTGCTACAGGTTTTTTTATATCGATAAAAGTATAAGTGGCATCATCGACTTTCAGCGTTGTATTGTCCTCAATTTTATCTACATGAAACTTTGCTGTTAAAACCATTGAACCCACAAAGAAACCTGCTTTTTCAACTGCTTTTTTCAAAACTTTAGGCTCTAATGAACTGTCTTTTTTGAAATAAACGGTAAATGTATTGGTGTTTAAATCAGTACTAATACTATCTACTTCTGTAAAAGATTTTAATTGTTTGTTTATGGCATTCGAACACATAGAACAGGTTAATCCTGTAGCCATTATTTCGGCTTTTGTAATTTGAGAATACGATTTTACACCTGTTAATAAGAAAATAAGTGTAAGGGCTATGAATTTTATATGTAAGGTTTTCATTTTATTTGTTGTTTTTTTTGATTTGAGCAATTATTTGAGCTTCTGTTGGATTGATGGCAATCAGTTTTCCTGACGCATCAAAAAGAAAAGTAGAAGGCAGAGCATCAACTCCAAAAGTGACAGCCGTTTTGGCATCAAAACCTTTTGGGTCAATTAATTGCTGGTGCTTCATTTTATCTTTTTCAATGGCCTTTAACCATTTTGTTTTGTCGTTGTCTATCGATATTCCTACGATTTCAAAATTTTGACCTTTGTACTGATTGTACATTTTAACCAAATTTTTATTAGCCAGTCGACAAGGAGCGCACCACGAAGCCCAGAAGTCTACTAAGACTGTTTTGCCTTTAAAAGAATTTAGTTTAACTACAGCATTCTTGTTGTTTTGAAGCTGAACATCCGGAAAATGATCTCCTACTTTTATTTGTGCATTTGTTATAGAAACAGTTGCAATAAGCGTGAATAAGGTGATTATATTTTTTATTTTGAACATGATATTTTTTTTAATAGTTGTTCGTAATGAGGTTTTAAGAACCTGCATTACGAACAAATCGGTTTTTAATGATGTGATGATGAATTGTTTTGTTTTTTATCACTTGCCTCTCTATCGTATTGGCAACATCCATGTAGTTCGTCATAAACCGCATTTGGAGCCTTAAATTTTTCATTATCGTATCCCGCATCAGCGATGCGTTTTAGAATGGCATCAAGATTCGTTTTTTGAGCATCGTAAGTAATAGTAGCAATTTTGGTGTCTTCGTTCCAGTTTACTTTAGCTTCTTTATTAACGTTTGCGGCAGTTTCGATCACTTTTTTGCACATGCTGCAGTTACCGTTTACTTTTACTTTTTCAGTGGTTTTATTTTTAATTTGAGCGCTGGCGAAAGTAACTGATAGCAATAGAGACATTGCCATCAATAATTTTGTTATTGAGTTCATTGTATGTAATTTTTTTTGGATGAATTAATCCTAAAGCATAGCAGAAACGATAGCAAATACAGCTATTTCTGATACAGATTAAGATTAAAAAATAGTTTTGAATTTAGGCCTTAAAAAAGCCTTTTGGATAAGACAGACCTTGGGCTGTCACGAAAGGAATCTAGCTTATTTTAGGTGGAAGCCAGATAGAACGGAAATCTGAAGAAATAAAGATTTCTGAATAAAAATAAGTTTGTTTTTTTTCAGAAAAACCAAAAAGAGAATGGTTTTCTACATGAAAGATTGCCATTGGCGAGAATCCACAGCTACTGGTTGGTGTACAGGAATTTCCCATACAGCTCTTATCGCAGCCATGTTTTTTGTCTTTCGTATCTTTTTTGCTGCAACAATCTTTTGCAGCAGATTCTTTTTTGCAACATGACATTTCTTTTTTTGTTCCATGCGCATAAGTAAACGTTGGTCCCATCAGGAAACCAAGCGTAACGAATAGCAGTATGTAGAACTTTTTTGTCATAGTCGACGACAAAGATATTTTTATTTGTCGGGTTAGTTTGTTAATTTTTTTGTAAATATTTTAGAAAAAATGGAAGAGTTTTATTTACTCATCAGATTAAATGGTTTAAAACGAATACAAATTTGGTTGTCTTTTTTCTAAGTTCACCAGATACTTTTTTTAAATTTGTCTGATCGGGAAATTGAATAGAATCAAAAAGGACATTTGTAAAACGTATAAATTTAGGAATGAATGGATTTAAAACTATTTGTACCTCAACACAGTCTTCTGAAAAAATACATTGACTATTTTTATATACTTCAAAAACCGGTTGTGAGTGAGTCGATTAGTTATTACACTTTTCCACACATCAATTCTGTTATTTCGATCAATCAATATCCTGAGTTTAGTATTGAAAAGGACAGGCTTACTGTTAAGCGCAATGAAAAGAATCCCATTCTGGCTACATTAATTTGCAATTATACCAAACCCATTGAAATAATTATCCCCGGCTTTATTCATGAAATAACCATTAGTTTTAAGCCTCTTGGATTAAATGCTTTTTTAGCTGGCAATTTATGTGACTATACCGGAAAATCCTTTGCCTACTTTGATCCCTTTGAGGATTTTACAGCCACAATGCATACTATTTTGGCGATTAAAGAAGAAAAGGAGAAAATAGAAAAATTAGAAACCTATCTTTTGTCAAAGTACAGCGGGTTTGAGCACCCATTTCTTCATAGCGTGATCGACGATATGACTAATGCAGACCAGCAATATACTATTGAAGGGCTTGCCCGTAAGTATAACATTAGCCGAAAAACACTATGCAAACATTTTGAGTGGCATGTTGGAAAAACTCCCACAGAACTAAGAAAAATTATCCGGTTCAGACAGGCTATGCAGCAACAGCTGCATATTAGTCCTAAAAGCAAACTTTCGGATATTACCTATCAACTGGATTTCTTTGACCAGTCGCACCTTATTAAAGATTTTAAATCTATTACAGGTTATACTCCTAAAGTTTTTTTTAAGAAGGTAAGCCCCATCGAAGGAGGTAATATCAACTGGATGTATCTATAAACTCAGAAGCTTTGATAGTTAGAGAGTAAGAGGTTACATTTTTACTATTTTAAGGAATTTCTTTTGAATATTTTTGATGAAAAAAGCGTGAAGAATGTATAAAGGATATTGGATAGTATTGATCGTATTGATGCTGTCTTGTAAATCAGTTGTCAGAAAGCCCGAACAAGTTCAAAATTGGACTACCAGAAGTTATGTTGAGGTTGGAAAAATGATGGATACGGTTAAAACACCTTATGTCATTGATGTGAAAAGCGACAGAGGGAAACGTATTGTTTTTATCGGTTGCATTCACGATGCCGACAGTACACATCCTCAGTTTAATCGTATAAGGGATTATTTTCCTGATTTTAAACCACAAATTGCCTTTAATGAAGGCGGACAAATAGCCGACAGTATTCATTACAGCACAATTGGGGAGGCCATACAGAAAGATGGTGAAACTGCCGTGTTAAAATATTATGCTGATAAAGCAGGTATCAAAATGATGAATGGAGACATAGCACCCGGGACAGAGTTTGCTTTAACTTTAAAGAAACACCCCAAAGAAGATCTGTATCTTTATTATGTGATGGAGCGTATTGTTATTCCGTATCATTATGAGGCTTACGGACAGGAAAAGTTTGAAAGTGTTTTTGATCGCATTGTAGAAAAACATTTTGTAAAAAACGGTTTTCCTCTTTCGACAGCAGAAAAAAAACTTAGCTATTTTAAAGATCTCTATAAAAGAAATACCGGAAAAGAGTTTGATTTAAACAGTTTCGATTTAGAGGAATTTGACTATATCAATGACAATTGTAAATACTGTGCTGTTGGGAGAATTTCGAAAATGACAAGAGACAGTGTGCTTCTGTCAAAAATAGACATGGCACTCAATCAATACAACAGGGTATTGATAACATTTGGGCATGGACATGCATTGGCAGTTGAACCTGCACTTAAAGAAATTGTGAATAAAAAAAGAGAATCGCCGAAAGTAAAAAATCTTAACCAATAATTTATTTCATTCTATTATGAGTAAAACAAATCTGTCCGAAGGACATAGTGATGAAAAGTTTCAATTAGAAAGGATTGCATTGTTCAGTGATGCCGTTTTTGCTATAGCGATCACCTTGTTAATCATTGAAATCAGAATCCCCGAATTGCATTCAGAAACACTAACCGATAGCGAACTGTTACATGGATTATTACCGGTTGTGACAAAACTTATTGGTTTTCTGATCAGTTTTTTTGTCATTGGTCTGTATTGGTTTTCCCATCACCGTATGTTCAGATACGTTACCCGGGCTAGCCAGAAGCTTCTTTGGAATAATCTTCTTTTTCTACTTCCCATTGTAATAATGCCTTTTAGTACTTCTTTTCTCAGTGAATATTATTTCAGTAGTAATCTGAGGTTACCGTTAATAGTTTACACTTTTAACATCTGTCTCTCAGGATATTTTAGTTTCCGATTGTGGAAGATTATTGCCAATCCGGAAAATCATTTAAGTCAGAATTTGCACAAAGAACAGTTGAGTTATAATATAGCCAGATCGCTTACCATCCCTATCGTTTTTGTTTGTGCGCTGTTGCTTTCTTTTATCAATATCAAATTCTCTTATTTTATTCCGCCTTTGGCTCCGTTTGTTACAAGACTGATTAAAGTCTGGTATCGTAAAAAGTATCCGGTGGCTATGAAAGGAATTATAGAATAGTAGAAGATATAAAGCAGTAGTCGCAAGGTGTCGGAAAAAAAAACTTTGATGTACCAACTCTAAAAAATATTTCGCAATTCAGTTGGGGGGCTGTTATTAAATCGCAATGCATTTTTTAGAATTAAAAATCAGTGGTTAAGACCTGATTGGTACACCAAAATTTTAGTAAAAAAAAGACTTGTTTTATTTTACTGAAGACTGATATTGATTGTGCTTCCGTCTTCAATAATTTTTTTGGTAATAATTTTTTTGCCTTCGGAGATTGTTATTTTAAGTTTTTTATCTGCTCTCTCCACCGTAATATCGAAATCTTTTTCGAATGCGTTAATATGGCGCATTTTCATAACAGACCAGGATTTCGGAAGACGTGGGGTGAGGTCGAAACGGTGTAAATCAGTAGGTCGGATACCAAATAACCCTTCGGTAAAAATTCGGCAATATAAACCGCTTTCTGCTGAAAGATGACGCTGATCGCCTTCCGGATAGGCTTCAACAGGATACGGAACATGATCTCCCAGCAAACGACGGTTGGAATAGTAATGCAAAAAATCCAGTGCTTTATCGGTTTCTCCGGCAGCCAGAACTCCTCGTAAGGCATATAATGTCGAACGATCCCAGAAAATTTTATCACCGGCTACGCTGGCAAGACCATCTTTGGTCCATAATCGAGGAGAGAATAGGGCGTTTATAGTTCCGCTTTTTCTATCGTACATTCCCATTGCGAGCGGTGTACAGATCCAGGCTCTTAAAACATCATTCTCTTTGTAGTATTTGTAGGTTTCAAAACCTTCCACTTTAGCTCCAAAATATTTCTCAATAGCTGTTTTTAATTTTTCAGCCTCTGCTTTGTAGGTTTTCAGTTGCGCTTCGTTTTTTCCTAAAGCCTTACCCAGATAAACGGCAGAATTTAAAGCATCATAATACAAAGATGAGGTGTTGAGATTGGCTTTTCCGGCAGGTAGACGCCCCTCGAGCTCATCAGAATCTGAAGTGACTACGCCATCAGCATTTAGTTTTCTATGACAATATTCAAGACACCATTCAATCAAAGGCCATAATTGTTTGGCTTCATCTGTATTTCCTCTCGAAAGAGCATAGCGTGCAGCTCCGTAGGCAATCATAGCTCCGTCGCCACGATCACCGGCTCCGGCCCAGATATCAGTTCCTTCGGCAACAATCGAACTCGGAATGGGTTTGTATTCTTTGTTGATGAATTTTGCAAATTGCAGATAAGCATTTAGTGAGGCCTGGTTCCCATAATCATATCCTAAAAAAGGAAAGAAGGGACCGATATATTCTGCCTGATCATTTGCCCAAATGGCCGCATAATAAGATTCCCCTCCCGGGCCGTGCATAGGACCGCCTTTGGTCTCAAAAATACTCTCGGAAGCTCTGATTTTAGCAAAAGCAAATTCTGTATTCAAAACCTGATCGGGTGTTTCTAAGATCAGTTTACTCCATATTTCATTCGTAAATTGAATGCGTTTGTTTTTTTCTTCGTCAATATTAGCAACAGGAACTTGTTCATTTGCTTTAACACCGGAGTAGAAAACAGAAAAACTAATGGTTTCATTTGTTTTAAGAGTATAGTTTCCTGAATTAAAAAGATCGACATGCAACTTATAACTGCCTTCTGTTCCCTTTGTTGGATCTGTGGTATAAATTGCATTCGATTTTGGAATTTCTACAACACAGTTTTTCTCAGAGATGTTTTTTAGGGTATAAATTTCGCAATAACCTGCCAAAGTGGTTGAAGGGAAAAATTGTCTGGTTAATTCCAGTGTATTACCGGCTTTACTCTTAACAAGCAATGTTCCGTCAAGGCTTAGCGAAACCACTTTTTCTGCCGTAATAGGTTTATAATTCACGGTTACCAGATTGAAACCATCTTGCGCAAACTGGCGCGTTAAACTGGCATGTGTATTATTAGGAATTGTTCTGAGCATTGGCCAGACCAAACTGCGGGTAGCATGGAACGAACCGTCAGCAGCAACACCGTATCTTAGCACGCAGGAAACTTTCTTACCACTCATTTCGATATGATCATCATGCGGAATATTATTATTTATTTGCCAGGAAATAGTACCATCCTGGTTGATTTGCCAACGACGATCATCCTGCGAAAATGTTTTTCCCACTATGGAACAAAAAGCGACAATGGCAAATAGAATGTGTTTTTGTCTTTTTTGAAAGGATCTCTTCATTAAGTTTATTTTTAAAATTACGGTTTGTTCTTGTATTGTTTTTATATGATGTAAAATTTAATTTAAACACACAGAAACATAGTATTTATTTTTAATTAGAAGAGTGTCTAAATAAATACATTTCTTTCACATAGTTAATCTATCTGTATTTTTAATTAAGTGAAACGTCTTTTTCAGGGGTTAAAATCTATGTTTCTATGTGTTTTAAAAAATAATTACCGCCAGCAGCTTATTATTTATCGTATTAGTAGTATTTGTTTGTGTTGTTTATTAGATAAATTTTTTAGTTGTTTTATTATTATTTTAAAGATGCAGTTGCTATTTGTCCGGAATGTAGCGGGACATCAACAAATGTATAGGAATTTCCGTTATCATCTTTTTTGTGGCTGGCGGTAATTTTTTTATTGTTCAGAAGTATGGTTTCATAATTTCCGGAGAACATAATTCGGGATTGAATTGTGTTATTTCCCTTGTTATGTAGCGTCGTTTTCTTGCTTTCCTGTTTTACAGATAGTAGTGTATTTAAAATGGGTAAGTTATCTAATTCAGCTGTGGTGTTGTTTTTACCATGGTATAAAGTCGTTATTGTTTTTGTGGTTGCATCAGGTTCTATTCCCATATAACCATGAACAATGCCTTCGATTACACCATACGAAACTTCAGGATATTCTCTTCTTTCTGTAGTGGGATTCGTTAAGTGTAAAATATATTCATAAGCTTTATCTCCAAAACCATATTTGTATAGTAGATAAGGGAGATAAGATAAATTTTCGACATTGGTTTTTTGGGAAATAAGGTGTTCGATTGTTTTTTTAGTTCGGGCAGCGTCCGTTAAAGCATCAAACCATAAGAGAAAGAGTTCACCGCCGTCTTTACTAAAATTTCCGTTACTGGTATAAATAACATTATAGGTTGAGTTGGTATTGTCCCACCAGGTCTGTTCGATTTGTTGTTTGTATTTTGCGGCTTTTTTTTCAAATAATTTTGCTTTCTCATCCTCTCCTTTTTGTTTTAAAATAGCAGAGTAGGTGAGCAGGCCACGGTAAATTGCCGCAACTAAATCTACACCCATTTTTAAACCCGGAATTCCTTCAGAGTAGGAGGCAAGTCCACGGCATTTATGGAAATCGTCTTTTATGTTAAACGGTAAAGTAGCGTTTGGGAATTCTGGTCTTGTTAATAACGAGTCCGCATCGAGTACCCAGCGTTCAATATAGAGGGTGGCTGATTTTTCGAAGAAGTTTTCAAATTCAGGATTTTTGATATAGCTTTCGTCTCCTGTCCATAAATACAATTTCCAACAGGCAAACATTACATCAAAATTGCTGTTTAAATTATACCAGAATTCTTTGTCGTTTCTGTAATCCTCCGGTGCCGGTTTCCCATATTTATTGATTTCCCAGTACGAACACCAGTCTTTACTTTCTGAAATGTTTTTGGCAAAGAGCGAAAGCATGTTTTTGTTTTCTTTATGTAATCCGAGTATCTCCGCACCAATACTTTGGTGCGCTACATCCCGCATACAAAAAGCGGATCGGGACGGAAGTGCTGCTTCATACCAGGGTCCAACCGGATCATTTGAGTTCCCTTTGTAGCTTAGAGCCATCGTTTTTGCACGGTTAAAAGCAAGCTCTATAGCAGGATCTGATGATTTGAAAGTTGTAGTGTTTTGGCCAAATGCAGTAAAAAAGAGACAGCAATTTGCAACTATAATTATAAATCGACTCTTCATGTAGCTATTTTTTATTGGAATTGATTTTTACCATTAGAAGTAAAATTTTAAAAGCAAACCCACACAATTTTCAGAGTGGGTTTGCAGAATTACCAGTTTTTTCGATCGACTATAAACCATGAGACTGATAATTAAATTCTTATAAATTATACTTTAGGGAGTGTTGTGATCCTAAATTCTAATTATAACCTGGATTCTGAGTTAGATTGGTTCGGTTCGTTTCATCCCTCGGAATTGGTAATAAGTAATGCTGAGGTTTGAAAAAACGATCCTGCACTTTAGTATAGGTATAGGTTTTTGACCCATCTCCATTTTTGGTAATTACGACTCCCATTAAAGGTTTATTTTCCGTTTGCTCGGCAATTTTCCAACGGCGAACATCATAATAGCGAAATCCTTCCAGACATAATTCAACCTGTCTTTCATTGCGGATTTTGTTCTCTAAAGCTATACCGGTTAGACCTGTCAGCGGATTTGTTATTCCGGCACGTTGTCTAATCGCATTTAAATATTGAATTGCCGTACCTTCATTGCCCAGTTTGAATTGTGCCTCGGCATAGTTCAGGTAAATTTCGCCTAAGCGGGAAATAATCCAGGCTTTGTTGGTTTGTGTTTCGCTATTGTAATTGTATGTTGTGTCACAGTATTTGCGAAAGGTGTAACGTGTTTTGCTGGCATTCCAGGTATCCCAACCTTGAGGAGAATCTAATCCGCCTTCATAAAACTCTGCTTTATTGGAACTTCCTGCATCATAACGATCTTTAAAAAATTCAGGTTTTCCATAAGCACGTCCGTCGTACACAATGTTTTTGTAAAAACGGGGATCTCTGTTTACATAAGGTTTTTGTGGATTATAACCAGATGTGGGATCAGTAATATCTTTTCCGTCGGCAGTTCCGTAAGCGTCGATATGACTCTGACTTGGCGCAAAATTGGCCCAACCGTGAAAACCACTTGGAGAATTAAACATTTCTACACCATTAAAAGCGCTCCATTGTGGGTCTTTACTGGACAAACGGGAGCAGATAATCTCTGAATTGTTTGTAGTAAAAAGATCTTCATACTTTTTATCATAAAGTTGATAGATGTTTAAGTCAATAACAGCTTTTGCTGCGTCTGATGCTTTTTTCCATTTAGAAATATCGTTAGTAGTATTCCATTGAGGACTCGCAGCATAAAGTAATACTCTTGATTTAATTGCAAGTGCGGCACCTTTTGTAATTCTTCCAAGACTGGAAGTCGCTAATGGCAATAATTCAGCAGATTTGTCTAACTCGGTAACGACAAAATCAACACATTGCTCATACGTACTGCGATCTACTTTAAAATTACTGTTTAAATCAAAAGGAGTTGTAATCAGCGGAACTCCGCCGTAATCACTTGTTAGTTTAAAATAAGCATAAGCTCTTAAAAAAAGCACTTCACCTTTTAATCTCTTGCGTGCGGCTTCGTCTCCCGGAACGTTATCAATTCGGGACAAAAAGATGTTACAGTTTTGAATTGTAGCATAGGTAGGTTTCCAGATATCAAAATCACTTGCATTATCGGGTGTCAGCGCTCCTGAATTTACAGTCCAGATGTCATAATCGTTAAAATTATTAAAAGCTTCGTCACAGGCAGTAGACAAAATCCAGCTGCGGTTTGTTTTGTTGTTCCAATTGTGTTGCGTGCTCGGTAAAACATTGTACAGATTGTTTGCAAAAGCTTCAGCAAGTTTCAGATCATTCCAAACTGTTGCATCTGTATACGAATCCAAAGGAACTTTGTCCAGCGGATCTTCGCTACAGGATGTAAAAGAGGTGATTGCGATAATAAAAGAGGCAAGAATAAGCACCTTCTTTTTTATATTGATTTGGTTATTATTTTTATAATTTTTCATGTCAGATTTTTTTTGTGGCAACATTATAGTTCAATAGTTACACCCAATCTGTAGATTCGGGTTTGCGGATAATTTACTCCTGTTGTATTGTTGGTTTCAGGATCTAAGTTGTATTGTTTCATATGATCGATAGAAAACAAATTAGTTCCTCCAGCGTAAATTCTCATGTTCAGTACTCCAAATCTGGAAAGAGATTTTTCCGGTAAAACATAGGATACTTCTAATGATTTTAATCTAAAGAAAGAGGCATCTCTCAACCAAAAATCGGCCGGAATATTATTTCTGTTATCAGAATCGTTAAAGGCTACAGGATATTTAGAATTTGGATTGTCTGCTGTATACCTGTCATTGTACAACCATGTTGGCGGTGCTACGATCGCTCCTTGTCCTTGCGGAAGAATCATTTGTTTGGCCTTTGATTGCCCTGTCCAAAGTAAGTCGATAGAAAAGCCTTTGTACTCAGCTCTCATCGGAATACCATAGGCAATTTTTGGCGTAGCCGATTGTGGAATTCTAACTTTATCATTTGAAGTTATATTACCATCACCATCTGTATCTTTTACCCAAATATCCCCCGGTTTTGCACCTTCAAAATGAGCAGAATTGTCCACATCTGCCTGAGTGCGATAAATTCCGTTTGTTTGGTATACTAACCAGGAATCGATTGCTTTTCCGGTTGATTTTTGCCATTCAGGAATGTTCGAAGCCTCGTCACGAAACAGCACTTCACTTTGTGCATAAGTAAGATTAAAACCAACACTGTATTTGAATGGATTACTTGTGTCTGCATAATTTAAAGACCAGTCAACACCTCTGTTAACCGTTTCTCCAATATTCTCTTTCGGAAGTGCCAATCCGGTGTATAGAGGCACAGACGCATTTCTGGCCGTTAAAATATCAGATCTTTTGTTGCTGAAATAGTCAAAAGTGGCGGTTAATTTGTTGTTTAAGAATCCAAAGTCAAGTCCAATGTTTGTAGAGTGTTGTACTTCCCACGTAATATTAGGGTTTGGTGTAGCCGAAAGATAGATACTATTGTTTAAGGTATAATCTGAACCAAAGTAACTGTAATTCTGCTGATTTGTAGTTAACTGATATCTTGTTAAGAAAAGATACTGGTTTGGATAAAATACACCGTTAATCCATTCGCCTAAATCGTCATTACCCATTTTTCCCCAGGATGCTCGCAATTTAAGCTGATCGATTGCTTTGATATTGTTTTTGAAAAAGGACTCTTCAGATATTTTCCAACCTGCTGAAATGGCAGGGAATAATCCCCAACGAGTTGCTGACGGAAAGTTGAAAGATCCGTTGTAACGGGAGGAAACTTCGGCAAAATATTTATTATCATAATTATAAGCAATACGGCCCAGGTAACTTTGTCTTCCGTCCTGATAAGCACTTCCGGTAGCATTTTGTCCTTTTGTACCTCCGGTAAAAATTTGATCTAGCTGATCACTTAACAGATCTCTTCTATAAGCGATTGTTTCAGTTTTGTCAGTAGTAGTTTGTTCGTATCCCACAAAAGCATTAAAACCATGTTTGTTGAATTTACGATCGTAAGCTAATTTTAAGAAGTAAGTATTTTGATTCGTAATTTGCTCGTTTTGCAATACACTCGTTATACTCGTACTGTTTTTTACGTTATTGTAACTATCATTTGTCTTATCATAAGAATAAGCATCCCATGGTTTGGTGAACTTTTTCTGACTGCGAACATTGTAATCAAATGCTGCATAACCGTTCAAAGAAAGCCCTTCTGTAATCTTAGGCAGTTTTAGGTCGAACCCTATTTTTGGATTTACAATTAAGTTTACCACTTTGTCATAACCAGCCGCCGAAGAAGACATTAAGATTGGGTTTCTTCCGTTTGCAATTCCTGAAGATGGCAAACCATTTTTCCAGTAAGCCGGAATAAAAGGATACATACTTACCGTTTCGTGCATGATGCTTCCAATACTGACTGCCGGGTAATTTCGATCCTCTTTGCGGGTTGCAATATCCAGGTTAACTTTTAAATTGGAAGAGATATTAACATCAATATTCGATCTTAAGTTAAACTGTCTGTATCTTTCGTCACTGTTTCTAAGGTTACTTTCCTGATTTAAATACTGACCGGAAAAGAAATACTTTACCTGTTCATTACCGCCATTTACAGAAAGAGAAACGTTAGCCTGTGGAGCATCTTTTCGGTACACTTCTTTTAACCAGTTTGTACTTGTGTAATTAGGATCGTTGCCCGCTTTGTATTTGTCGATATCAGATTGCGTATAAGGAAGTGTTGTTCCTTTGTTGGCATTCAGTTCGTTGTAATACGTCATGTATTGCCAGGAATTAACCCTTTGGTCCATTCTTGTTAATTGCTGAATACCATAAGAACCATCAATTTTAATCGTTGGTTTTCCAACTTTACCTCTTTTGGTGGTAACAAGGATTACTCCATTGGCAGAACGAACTCCATAGATTGCAGCCGATGCATCTTTCAAAATAGTAACTGATTCAATATCATCGGGATTGATTCTGTTCAGGTCGCGATCCGGAATACCATCTACAACTACCAGTGGGCTGGTACCTCCTCCAAAGGAATTAAATCCTCGAATCAAAAGGCTGGAACTGTCATCACCGGGTCTTCCCGAACGATTGTTGGCAATTACTCCCGACACACGTCCGGCAAGACCGTTTGAAACGTTTGCTGAAGCATTTTGTGTCAGGGCCGAGCCTTTAATAGAGGCAATTGCTCCGGTTGTAGAACCTTTTTTCTGAGTTCCATATCCCACAACAACCACTTCATTTAAGGTTTGATTTTGCTCTTCAAGCTGGATATTTGAGGCATTCCCGGCGGTAACTTCTTTGGTTACAAAACCGGTAAATGAAATAACCAGTATGCTACCGGAATCCGGAACGTCTATTGAAAAGTTACCGTCGAAGTCTGTAGTCACGGCAATTTTTGTTCCTTTTATCAGAATGTTAACCCCCGGAAGTGGTTCTCCTTTTGTACCGGTTACTTTCCCTTTGATTGTTTTTTGTTCTGTGAATAAAAGGGCGGAACTGTTTGTTGTACTTAGTCTGTCAATAGCTAATTTCCTGCTGGTTGCATTGCACTCGATAAGTGGAGCGTTGATAAACTTCGAAGAAAGTTTGATGTCTTTAGATTCCGCTGCGGTAGAAACCTGTATGGTCATAGCGAATAGAAATCCCGATGTTAGTTTGGTAACCTTCCAGATCTCAGTAGTAAGCCAATTGTGTTTTGGCTTGTCTTTGGTTAATAATTTCATGGTTTTCTTAGTGGTTTTGGTTAGTAATGAACTCTCTAATTTGTCCTATTGAATCGCTTTTTTTTCTTTTTAAAACAAACAAGATGCGTGGAGTACTTGATTGTTTGTGTTTGAAAAAGAGATCAATGTGAAAACCAAAAGTATAAATGTTCGACACTCTTACATACCAGTACCTACCAGTTTTTTTACGATATGTTTAAAAAATAGTTTAAAAATAAATTAATATGAAAAGTAAAGTGGATAATATATGAATATAAAGCACAAAACGTAAAATCATTTGTAATCGAGGAATTTTCCTATTTTTATTGCTCATGTGGTGACTGGATTGTCCTGCAACAAGAAAAAAAGAGGTGGTTTTCAGGATAAATTAAAAAGCTGGTAATATCTTATGTAATATTAAAATGCTCTTGTTATAAAGCCCTTTTCCGGATTTGTGAAAGAGTAATTTTGAAGGTAAAAAAAGTTTATTTTCTTTTCAAAAACTATAAAATGATATTGCATTAGATTTTTTGCTTTACTGGTAAGATTAACCTTTTTGAGGGGCAAAAGTGGATAATATAGTATTAGAATTAAAAATTTAATACGATTTGAATAAACTACTTTTTACAATGCACCGAAATAAACTGGTAGGTACTGGTATGGGGAAACGTGTGATTATTATACTTTTGGAACTCATTTTTAATCAATGATTAGCGTAAATAAAAGAACACTATGATGCAATTGGGATTTCAGGATGTAAAGCAGTGAAAAGGTGTTACTACTAAAGAATTTTGCAAACCATATATAAGAAAGAACCACTTACTATTACCAAACAAATTTTATGAAAAAACTACTATTTCTATTAGCTCTTACGATCTTGTTTAGTAAAGCTAATGCGCAAGATGGACAAATTCAGATCGAAACTCAAAATACGGCTTTGATCTTAAAAGTAGGAAAGAATGGCTTGCTTTATCAGTCTTATTTAGGAACGAAACTCAAAGATAACTTAGGATATGCCGCAGTTTCAAAAGAGAATACAAAGTCATTTGTTATAAACGACGGGAACCCCTTGGTTAATTTAAGGCATCAGGCCTATCCAACTTTTGGAACAGAAAACTTGTTTGAGCCGGCAATTAGAATAACTCATAATGATGGAAATCCTTCTTTAGAATTAAATTATGTAAGTCATAGTTCGCAAAAAATAGATGCCAATACTACCGAAACGATTATAAAACTTAAAGATCCTGTTTATCCTGTGGAAGTCACACTGCATTATAAAGCATTTTACAATGAAAATACAATTGAACAGTGGACGGAAATTGTGCATCACGAAAAAAAGGCGGTTATGTTGTATAATTATGCGTCATCGATGTTGCATTTTGATGCCGATCAATATTGGTTGACTCAATTTCATGGAGACTGGGCTAAAGAGGTTCGTATGCAGGAAAGTGAATTAACGAGTGGTACAAAAGTGATTGATTCCAAATTAGGAGTTCGTACGAATATGTACCAAACACCGGTTTTCTTTTTGTCTCTTAATGCTAAAGCCAATGAAAATTCGGGTGAACTTGTAGCCGGTACAATTGCCTGGTCAGGAAATTTTAAGTTTGCTTTTGAATTGGATAATAAAAATTCGCTTCGAATTAGTTCGGGGATTAATCCATTTGCTTCTGAATACAGTCTTCAACCAGGAAAAATATTTACAACGCCTTCTTTTATATATACTTTCTCGAATAAAGGAAAAGGGCAGGCGAGTAGAAACCTGCATTCATGGGCTAAAAAATATGGCGTAAAAGATGGTGAAAAATCACGTCTGACCTTATTGAACAATTGGGAAACTACTTTTTTCAATTTTGACGAAAAGAAATTAACGGACATGTTTGCTGATTCCAAAACTTTAGGAGTTGATATGTTCCTGTTGGATGATGGCTGGTTTGGGAATAAATATCCGAGAAGTGGCGATAAATCAGGTCTTGGGGATTGGCAGGCTACCAAAACAAAATTGCCAAACGGTATAGGTTTCCTGATGCAGGAAGCAGAAAAAACAGGAGTGAAATTCGGAATCTGGATAGAGCCCGAAATGGTTAATCCGAAGAGTGAATTGTATGAAAAACATCCGGATTGGGTACTAAAATTGCCCAACAGACCTGAAAGTTATTACCGTACCCAGTTGGTTTTAGATTTATGCAATCCGCAAGTACAGGACTTTGTATTCAAGACGGTAGATGATATTATGCAGACCAATTCGGGAGTAGCTTTTTTTAAATGGGATTGTAACCGAATGATGACCAATGCCTATTCCACCTATTTAAAAAACCAGCAGTCGCATTTGTTTATTGAATATACCCAGGGCTTGTATAAAGTTTTGGACCGAATTAAAACGAAATATCCAAATTTACCAATGATGCTTTGCGCCGGAGGTGGCGGCAGAACCGATTACGGATTGCTTAATTATTTTACAGAGTTTTGGGCAAGTGATAATACCGATCCTTTCAATAGAGTATTTATACAATGGGGCTATTCACAGTTTTTTCCGGCTTTCTCGATTTGTAATCACGTAACATCATGGGGAAATCAATCGATTAAATTCAAAACAGATGTGGCCATGATGGGCAAGCTGGGCTTTGATATTAATGTGAAAGAACTTAAAGAAAAAGAATTGAAATACTGTCAGGATGCAGTGGCCAATTATAAACGACTGAGCCCGGTAATCTGGCATGGTGATTTGTATAGAATCATTTCTCCTTATGACGAAAGCCGTGCCGTATTAATGTATGTAAACGAGTCAAAAAGCAAGGCCGTATTGTTTTCGTATACACTTCATCCACTTTACGATCCGCAATACAATTCTGTTCGTTTGGAGGGTTTGGATCCAAATAAAACCTACAGAGTAGAAGAAATCAATCTAATGCCCGAAGGAAAGAAATCTTTGGAAGAATCCGGAGAATCTTTTACAGGAGATTATTTAATGAATGTGGGATTACGAGTTTCCTCTTCTAAAGTTGAAACAAGCGTCGTCCTCGAAATTACCGAATTATAGTTGAATTAGTTTCTATAAACAAAAAGCCTTTCGATGGAGAAAACTCCACTTTGAAGGGCTTTTTTAGTATCAATAATTTTGAGCTTTTTTATAGTAAGCAGTTTTTAGTCTTTTAGTATTTCATCAAATATTTCTGAACTTTATCATCAACATTTAGTTTTTTATCAATGACCGTTTTTGCTGCCAGTGTTCTTGTAAAAGTTTTACTTAATGAAGTAATTTCATAGATTGTTTCATTGTTGGGAGCATTATTTTTTCCTTTTTCTAGTTCCCCATAATGACAAATAAACTCTTTTCCGTGATAAAGGATTCCTATTGAAATAGAATGACTTAAAGGCTTTTCTGTCATTTTGGTTGCTGCCGTTTCTGCTGCATTTTTGATAGTGGTGGTTTCAGTTGTAGCTTTTTTTTATTGGATCGTATTGAAGTCTGTGCCAGACAAAAGGAAGAGGATAGTAAGGAAATTGATAGAAGCCAGTTTCTTGTAATCTTATTTATTCAAAAAATGCATTTACCTAAATAATACTGATTCAGTAATCTGTGTAAAAATAATAATATAGATATATGAAAAATAATACGGCTTATTTTTTTTGGGTCTTGTTTTTCTTTCTTAGAATTCGTCAGTTTAGTAAGAGAAGCTCGGAGTTTTGTTAAAGTTGTTTTAGAAAGAGTTTGCTTTTCAAAGTACTTAACTCATAACTTTTTTTATAGCTTAAATATTACATTTTTTTTTAAAAACAGGTAATTATACGTGGATGCGAGATTTTATTTTGGGTTAGATTTATTACTTAAACCTAAATAGTCAACAATTATGCAAAACAATGAAAATACACCCATTCCACTCGGATGGGTTGGTGGATTTCCACCAGCGGGTTCCCCTATGTTGTATCCAACCAGGGATCTTTCCTCTTTACCGATGTTAGGTAATATGGATAATATTAATTTTTTACAACGTCAGCTTGGTGTAAAGTGGCCGGAGTTTAGTTGGGAAACGCAAAAAGGCAGTGTCAATCCGAAAAGGTGTTATCAGCAATTTGCACCTTATATTTCGAGAGCCGGTTATACGGATGAAGGAAGAGTATATTCTGTTATCTGCCCTCAACAAGGAGTGTGGCTTAAAGATGAAATTTGTATAAATGTAGAGGTTACAGTTACCGGTCAAAGAGGTTGGGTTAATGAAGTGACAAAAGAGGTCGCAATAGACATGACTGTTGAAGGTAAAATTTGGTTGACACCAAACGAGCAGCAAGGGGATAAGATAAAAGAAATTTGGCCTCTATTGGAATATAGCTTTCCAAAATTCCCGTTGAATAAAGAGAATGCAATAAGAGTTACTACACATGAGCAGAATAATCCTGATCAGCCAATTTTTAAAGTAATACACGGATTAAATCCTGAATTCGAAAATCCTCCGTTTGCGTTACATAATGATAAAGCATTTGCCACGGCCTACCTTGCAGTTGAAATTGGAGATATTAAGTTGACCAAAGATAAAGTAGTGGATGGCTTCAATCAATTAATAATGAAAGCTTTTAATCTTGGTTCAGGGAATATGCTTCAGCCGGGAAATACGTTGTCATGGAATCTGTGGTTCACAGAACCAGCTTTGGTAAATAGGGAAGAATGGAAAAATCATGCTAATTTTTGGAGAGATTCTATTGATGTGCATCATCGTTCTCCTACTGGAAATGGTACTGATGCCAGATATTTTGACGGAACTACATTTAACCCTGAAGCAAATGCAGTAGACGAAATAATCAAAGATATTATCGACTATGTTATAAAACATCTTTAGGTCGTTACAGTTTGTTTGATTTTTAATCATAACCGATTATAATAAAACAAACCGGTATAAAAAACGAGGCTGTCCAAAAAGTAAGGACAGCCTTGTTTTTATAAATAATTTAGATTGAATTATAATCTAAAAGAAGTTTATTTGGTTGGCAAAAATTACACGTCTTAATTCAACGCTGATTTTACGAATTCGCTATAGCGAAGACGCTGATCAAAACGGATTCTATACATTAGAAAATCTGTTTTTATTCGCGTTTTTACGAAGTAAATCTGTTTTATCCGCGTCGAACTAAAGTAAAAATTTAAAACAATAACATAATAAAAGGAAGTTCATACTTTTCGGATAGCCTCTTTTTTGTAAACTTGACGAGATTATTGCCGAACGACTTATTTGCCTATTTTTGTTAATAAAAAATCTATCTGAGATTGCTGTTCTTTTATTGCTTCAACCAGTAAAGGCACAATTTTAGCATAATTAACAGTTAAATAGTTTTCGCCAGATTTAGAAATTTCAGTTCCATTTTCTGTGATTTCTCTGTCAAAAGGCGCCATAGTGACGACTTCAGGTAAAATTTCTTTTACTTCTTGGGCAGAGAGTCCGATTTGCAAATCGGTACATTTATAACCAAAACTTTTTGCTAAACTATTGTTTTTGTAATAAAAACCGTTTAATGTCTTAATTTTATCAATAGCATTGATGATATTGCCTTTTCTTGTTTTTAGTCTCTCATCAGAATAATATGCTATTACGTCTCCGGTAGCTGTTATATTGTTATTAACTAAAAGTTGTTTATTTCCATAAATTTCTACATTTGTAGTGTTTTGCATCCAAATTCCTCCTCCATAAGAAGAATTGTACCAGCCTGAAGAGCCTCCAGATCTAAACCAGCCATCACAAGAAAATGAGTTTGCGACACCGGCATCAAATCCAGCAGCAAATCGGGATCCCGTAACAGATCCTGAAGTCCAAATTCCGGTACCAATTGCCGTTTTTGTAGTTCCAGCCTCCATTACCAATAGCTGATGACTTAATCCCGCCTTTGATTGGCCGCCAACATTAGGATGTGTCCAGGCTAGTCCATAACAATCATTTGTAGCTGAGCCATCTGCCGCTAACTTATAGGCATCTCCCATAGCATAAATTCCTTGATATCTTGTCGAGGAATACACCCCAACGATTCCGTTACCATAATTATCATCAATGTAGAAATTACCATTTGCTCGTGTTGATCTATCAGAAATTCTAGAAGAATCTACTCTTACCCCATACGTATTTGATCCATTCCATCCCATAAGTGAAGGATAAGTAGCGGTCCAGGCAATTTGAGAATTTGCATTATTTACAGATGTACCTGCAGGTGATAATGATGACGATGCATCGAAAATGGTATGACCACCTCCGTAATTGGTCCAGTTTAGTTGGCTAGATAAAGTTGATGTGCTGGCGTTTCCAGATAATGGTCCAATAAAGTTTGATCCTGTAAATGCACCAGTTGCACTAATACTTGCAACATTTGTATTAATGGAGCGGAATATCCATCCTCGATTTGTAGCTCCATCCATTGTAAGATAGGTTGCCCAATCTCCATTAACAGCCCCGTACCCACCGTAATTGGAAGTTGTCGCAAACATTAAGCCATACGCTGGTTTACCATTTACAGCACCAGCATATAGAGAGAGGCCTTGACCAGAGCCATCTGTTTGTGTAACTCCAAAAGCCGTACTGCTTGTTAATCCTGTTGTCTTTAAATCGCCATTACTAGCAAAAATAAATTTTGATGCAGCATTTGTAGCATTGCCAAAATGTATTCCAATAGAGTCGGTACCGTATTGACCGGAAGTCCCCTGAAAGTAGCTTAAGCCATATTGGTCAGCATCTCCGAATGACCAAATTCTATTTCTTGTATTAGTAGCATAATTAGCAGTTTGAAAACCATTTCCTGAGCTGACAATTCCGGAAAATGCTGAATATGAAGCATAATTACCATTGGTTAAAAATCTTCCCCAATCTCCCCAAGTATTGATATCTCCATTATGTGTTCTAAATCTAACATCTGCTATTCCAGATCCATAATTAGCATTTAATTGTAAACTATATCCGCCAGAACCAAAATGAATTAACTGCCCGCTCAAAGGACAATTATTTGAATATGAAAATCCGGACTTATTTTCAGCTATTGTATTAGCATCATAACCAGGAGCTGTAACCCAGCCATCATACCATCTATTTGTTTCGGTTGTGGCTAATCCTAAGGATTTTATAAAATTTGCTGGAGTGTAATATCTTAAATATTGATCGTTTGAAGCATAAATTCGGTTAATTGTATTTGTTCCATTATCGCCAGAAATTGTATTAATCCACCCTGCCTGGATGTAACCATTACTATCGGTTCTGACAATTTTATTCGGCTCGTTATTTGTTGAAGAGTGAACGGCCAGACCTCCTGTGGTATTTGCATTTCCAGTTACATTAATAGGCCAAGTTCCAGATGCACCAGAACCTGTAGCAGAAGCTTTAGAATTTAATTGTGTTTGAATTGAACTTGTAGCATCATTAAACAGCTGTTGATTTGCTGATTGAAATTTTCTGCTCGTTGTTTCTGCAATTTGATCAGCGGAGTAATCACCTGTTTGAGAAGTTATGGCTCCGTTACGACCAAATACTGTTGTCACGGCACTAGTAGGAGTTAGCAATTCCTGCCAATCAGCTAAGGTAGCCGAATTTAAACCTTTAAGAATAAAAGATTTACTTAAATCCGTTCTAACAGCAATGTCTCCTGTTTCTGCTTTTAACGATAACATTGCTGCTTGCGAAGCAATTACAAATGTGTCGTTTACTGTAATAGAAGGAAGTTGAGACGCAATTAACTTTCCATCAACACCAAGTCCTGCATATCCATTAGCACTATTTTTATTAGACACGTTTTCAGGAGTAAAGCCTAAAGAAGATTGTTTAGCATTCCAGATGGCTTTTTCTGTATCACTTACAAGTCGATTATTTGGGTCTTGTAAAATGATGGTAGCAGGGTGATTTTCAGGGTGCTCATAGTTAGAGAGTGTTCCAAGACGTGCAATTTCTGTATCAGAGAGCAAGCTTTTTCCATTAATTTTATCAACTTTATTATTTTGCAAATTTTTCCCCATTTCGGCTGTTAAAGCCTTTGTCGATCCTCCGGAAGTAAGGTCATTTACTAAAATGTTATTCAGTGAATTTTGGATTATCTCAATAGCATCAGCTAATTCCTGTATGTTTTTTAAATTAACATGATCAGAGACTAATAACCTATTAATACTATCAATCAAATCTTTTAAAATTTTACCTTGTCTGGCATCTAGTGCTTTTCCTTCCACATTGTAATCAAGGGCATTGTAACTATTTATTTTAAGAGTACTGATGTCAGTAAATTCTAACTCTCCATCATTATTAGTAGTCAGGATTTTTTCAGGAACATTTTTTTCTAAATCTGCTACTTTTATTCTGTTGTGATTGGTATTCATTTGTTTTGCTTTTTTAACGTTTAAAAAGATATTTTTGGGATATATCCTATGTGAATTGTGCTTTTTCTGTAATCAACCAATATCTCCTCCCCATAATTAAGTTGTCTGTTCGCTTTTAGGATTAATTTATTACGCTGAAAAATTACAGTGGTATTGGGGATGAAAGAATGATTACAGTATCTTCCTAAATCATCTGTTTCCCACCATGCTTTAACCATCTGTTCTTGTAATAAATACCTGGAGTTTTTACTCATGGGTTTGTCAGTGAGCCAAATACCAATTAGCGTTCCAGTTAAGATCTTTTTACTAACTGTTATTTTTATATTGTTTAGATCATCACGGTTAATTATATAATTCATTTTGGATCTGCAGGTTTTATATTATGAGTTAACACACCGTTCGCGAAATAAGTATGAGAAGGACTCATTGACAGAGGGTAGATAATTCTTTTTTCTAAATGGATATGTACAGAGGTTACTGGTATAATCTCTTTGTTAATTCCGTACAAATTATCCCCTACTATGACATTACCTATCGGGATGAACTTCCAAATACTATCACGTTGAATCAATTGTGAGTGATATGGCGTTGCCTCTAATAATCCATCATTAATAACGACAATTTTCTGTGCAATTTTTGGTTCTATATGAGTTATGGGTGATGTAATTCGATTCTCTGTCAGATCATCGGAAGACCATTTATATAATTTATCAGTATCATTCGTATCTTTTAAAGTATCAATTTGAGCGGAAAGTAATAACTCATTTACAGTTAATGCTTCAATTGCTTTTTGAGTACCATCTGATAATGTAATTAAAGTCCCTTCAACAAAACACGAGATACCTCCTTCAGTTTGCCAACCCGCAATTGCAGAGAAATTTGAATAATTTCCTGCAGCGTCAAATGCACGGACTTGATAATTATAATATGTATTACGAGTACCAGTATCCTGATAATAGTAATTGGTTCCGGTATATCTAGTTGACCAGGTTCCGGTAGAATTTACTCTTCTTTGCAGTTGATACCCTGCTACTGCAACATTATCTGTTGAAGTATTCCATTCTATAGCTATTGAAGTTTGAGGGTTACCCGCTCCGGATCCACAAGTTAATCCAGTTGGGACGCTAGGTGCTGTTGTATCTAGACCACTTACAAAAAAAGTATTTGAAAAAAGATCTCGAATGGACAGATCGAATATTTGATACCAGCTATCGGTTGATGGAATTCCGACAAATCTGGGAGAAGTTGAAGAACCTTTACTATCTGTCCAGGGACCACTTTGTGAGCCGGTTCTTGTGCTAATGGTTAGTTCTGAGGGATTATATCCAGTCCCACTGACCGTGAAATATAGGTACCCTCCACTAAACCCGGTAATGACTATAGAACGAGCAGTTGCTGCAGTATTATAGCCTCGGAATTCTGACATTGCGTGTGGTACTGATCCATTAGGTCTATAAGGTGAATTGGAATTTATAGTACCAAGACCACCTGTTGATGCACTATTTAAGGAAATTGTAGAACCAGAAGGCTTGTCAAATGCACTGTTAATTTGGTTCATTGTTATAGGTCCGTTTAGAGGTAGTTCCATTATTGTTTTAAGTTTAAATGTTTAAGAATAAGTTTCATTTTTTTATCTTGACCCTCAATTTGTATCTGTTGTTTTTTGACCGCTTCGAATAGTACAGCAACTGCATTTTGATATTTAACAGCTTTTGTACCATCTTCACGTGTAATTACCAATTCAGGAAAAGTTTCTTCAAGTTCCTGAGCAATAAATCCAATATTGTCTTTTTGATCATTATCTATTCTATCATACATGATCCCTCTTGAAGCCTGAATTCGCTCAATTACATTTTCAATAGGTCTGATGTTTTTTTTAACTCTGGCATCCGAAAAAGCAGTAACATCTCCAGTAACGGTTAAAGAAGAACCTGTAATTGCGCCAGAGAAAGCCGAATATGCAGAATAATTAATATCTGTTAACACAGTTTTCCATGATGTCCAGTCTGTAGCACTATTATGAGTAGTACTACCTCGAAATTTCATGCCGCTACCATCTCTGGCAATAGTCAGCTGTTGTCTACCATCACCTGAACCCATATGCAATGTTGAGGTATAGTAATATCCGGATGATGGCTGTTCTTCCCTGATAATTGTCGAAATATTACCTGTCAAAGTATTTATTTGGTTTCCTGGTTGAAAAGGAAAACCAGTCGAATTACCGGTCACACTTATTGGCCAATTTCCTGAGGCATTAGAGCCATTTAGTTTAGCTGCATAATTAGTAAAGTTTTCTGTATCCATAATAGTCCTCCAACCTGACCAGGAGCCAGAGGTCATATTTCTGCTCAATAAACTACCATTCCAAAAAGAGTTAGCAATTTGAAAGCCATAACCATCAGTACCTGACCAGTCGCAGCCTGCGATGTTAATCCAATTCCACCAATCGTTATTCGGCATTCCGGTAACGGTATTTCCGTAAAAGAAACCGGATGGATTTGCTTCGTCTGAAGTATTTGCATTTTCATTGTTTTTTGATATGGAACGGCCTCTTGCATTCTTGCCCTGGACTACATTATTTGGATTGAAATTTCCAACATGCAATGCTGTGTTACCATTTATCGTGACGGGATTTCCTAATGGATTAATATCAAGAGGATTTCCATTATGGGATTGTATGAAATTTCGATTAGAATTAGTTCCAATTGCAAAATTTGAATTAATCGGAGTACTGCTGTTTGGGGAACCCTTTAATAATGAACTGTCATTCCCTGAATGCCAAACAGTATTTCCTAGAACCAATAGCTCTTTGTTAAAATAAAAATTTGGTCTGTCAGTGTAAATGTGCCCATGACTACTATTTGCAGGGCCAAAATCGATGTAACCATATTGTGTTTGATTTCTGGCCCATCCGTCCTGTAAAGTAATATTAGTAGATCCATTATTTAAAGAACCGGAACTCCCTGTTATATTAATTCCCCATGTACCAGAAGCTCCCGAACCTGTTGTAGAAGCTTTGGAGTTTAATTGTGTCTGGATTGAACTTGTAGCATCATTAAAAGTCTGTTGACTTGAAGTTTGAAACTTTCTTGATGTAGTTTCAGTAATTTGATCTGCATTGTAATCGCCAGCTTGTGAAGTAATAGCACCATTTCTTCCGAAAACCTTTGTTACTTCACTGGTAGGAGTTAATAATTCCTGCCAGTTATTTAAAACAGTTGAATTTGAGCCTTTCAGGATGAAAGATTTATTCAAATCGGTTCTTACCGCAATATCACCAGTTTCTGCAGTTAAAGCTAACATAGCTGCTTGTGATGCTACAACAAAAGTATCATTTATAGTAATAGCAGGAAGCTGCGACGAAATTAATTTTCCGTCTGGACCTAAACCGGCATAGCCGTTAACAGTGTTTTTGTTAGATGTATTTTCAGGAGTATAACCCAAAGTAGACTGTTTAGAATTCCATGAAATTTTTTCTGTATCTGACACAAATCTGTTAGCAGGATCCTGAATAATGATATTGGCAGGATGACTTTCAGGATGCACATAATTTGAAAGTGTTCCCAAACGGGCAATTTCGCTATCAGAAAGTAAACCTTTGCCTGCAATTTTATCAACTTTATTGTTTTGCAAGCTTTTACCCATTTCGGCAGTTAGCGCTTTTGCAGTACCTCCGGAAGTTAAATCGTTTACTAATATTGTGCTTAAAGAATTGCGGACCACTTCAATTGCATCACCTAATTTTTGAAGTGTATTTAAATCGATATGGTCAGAAATAAGAAGTCCATTTACCTCATTGATTAAATCTTTAAGAATTTTTCCTTGTCTTGCATCCAGAGCTTTACCTGGAACAATATAATCAAGGGAGTTGTAATTGTCTGTTTTTATATTGTTTACATCGCTAAATTCTAATTCACCATTGTTGTTTGTCGTTAAAATTTTATTGGGCAGATTTTTTTCTAAATCTGCTACTTTTATTCTGTTATGATTAGTATTCATTTTTTTGTTTTTGGATAACTATAAATTATTTGAAATTTTTCTTGGAAATTATATACAAGTAAATCCAAATTCTACATTATTTCTATTGACTAAAGATTTTTGAATCATTAATTTTAAAAAATAATTATTCTGTAGAATTTGGATTGAATACTTGAAAGTTTTTAAAAGGAGGAGTTATTTTTGTTCATCAAGATTGGGGTACGATTATAAATTATTTTGAACGTTGTTTGTAATGTTGAGTTTAAAAAAAAAGTGATATACTGTATTTTAGTTGTGTTTTTAATTGTAAACCCTGATTTCAAATGATACTAAATTTAAGTTCATTTCAGCTGAACTTCCTCCTGGATTATAACAGCTTAATGAAACGCTATCTGCTGTATTTTGTGAAGCTGATAAAGTATTAACATTTCCTGTTCGAGTGACAAAAACGACTGTTTTGTTTGATGCGAAAGTTCCCGTTAGCGTGCAGGAGTAACTGCCTAAACCAGCTCTGCTCCAAACAGGTAGACCACCTAAAGTGTTTTCTAATACAGTTGCAACGGGAGGATTGGTACCAGACTGACTTAACAAAGCGGTATATACTTTATAGGGTCTGGTAAAACTTTGAACAAAAGCAGTAGTTGCAATTTGGGTAGTATTTGTTCCCGGTGCTGCAGTTGGGGCTGTGGGAACTCCAGTTAAGGTTGCTCCCCCGGTAAATGTATTGGCAATGATGTCTCCGGTTTTATTGACAGTATAAGTATCGACTCCATTGTTTTGACCTCTATAAAGAATAGCAGTAGATTCAGGAGTAGCATTTACCTTAATCCCCGTTTGATTTATATATGGTGCTTTTAAATTTATCAATATACCATTAGTTCCTTCTGTGTCTATTTTATATCCGGTTGCTCCATAAGCAATAGTAGATGAAACTGCTGTACCACCTGCAGCGTCGAAGATGGCTCCCACGCTAAGTGTATTCGCTCCGGAATTTGTTCGTATACCTTGAGATAAACCTTGACTAGCACCATTATCAAAGGAAAGTACTCCAGTTTTTTTCTGATTGCCATATATAGAAATGGTATCATTAGAAAGCGCTAAAACAGCGTTCGCTACAAAAGCATTTGTTGCTAATTGTGTTGTTCTTGATCCTGAGGCGGCGGTTGGAGCTGTTGGTACGCCAGTAAATGAAGGTGAAAGCAAATCTGCTTTTGAGTTCCAATTTGCTTTTTCAGTATCCGTTACAAATCTATTATTACTATTCTGTGAAATAATTTCTGGCGGATGATTAGCAGGATGCGTATAGTTAGACACTGCTGCAAGTCGCGCAATTTCGGTGTCAGAAAGTAAACTTTTACCAGCAATTTTATCTACTTTATTATTTTGTATAACCTTCCCCATTTCAGCAGTTAATGCTTTTGCGGTACCACCAGTACTTAAATCATTTACTAATAGTGTATTTAAATAAGCTTGTCCTGCTTCAATCGCATCCGCTATTTTCTGAAGCGTATTAAGATTGACATTATCAGAAGCAACTAATAGTAGTACTTTATTTAGCTGAATACGCCCTGTTTCGATGGCGTCGGCTATTTTCTGAATTGTATTAAGACCGATATTATCAGAAGCAACCAAAAGGTTTACATCATCTATTAAATTCTTTAAAATTTTTCCTTGTCTTGCATCCAGAACTTTTCCCGGAGCAACATAATCAAGCGCATTGTAACCTTCTACCTGAATAGTGCTGATGTCACTAAATTCTAGTTCCCCTTTGCTGTTTGTAGTTAAAAATTTATTGGGCAGATTTTTTTCTAAATCTGCCATTTTTATTCTGTTATGATTAGTGTCCATTTGTCGTTGTTGTTTTTAGATTATAAACTATTTGAAGTTTTTTCTTGAAAATCATACAACACGTAAATCCAAATTCCCTATTATTTTTTTCTTCTAAAGATTTTTTGATCGTCAATAAAAAAAAAATTTTGTGGAATTTGGATTAAAGTGATGTAAAGTTTTTAAAAAGAGAAACTATTTTTGTTTGTCAAGTTGATTTTCTGTTTTAAAAATCAGTTTACATTGCTTGTTTGTAGTTATGGGTTAAAATTCCATTTGCAAAAAAGGTGTGAAATGGATTCAACGTCATCGGGTAGATATTTCGTTTTTCCAAGTTAATTGTTACAGCAGTGACCGGTATAATTTCTCTGTCTATTGTGTATAAATGATCTCCAACAACAATATCCCCCAATGCAATAAATTTCCAATAGCCATCGCGCTGAACTAATTGCAGGTGAGTAGGGGTAGCCTCAAATAAACCGTCATTAACGATAATAGTTTTATAAGCAACTTTGTGTGTAAGTTTTGTTATTGGAGAAGTAATTCGGTTTTCAGATAAATAGGTGCAAGACCATTTGTACAACTCTTCAGCATTATTGGTATCGTTAAGAGTTTCAATTTCGGCAGAAAGTAATAGTTGGTCCAGTGTAAGTTCTTCAATTGGTTTTCTTGAACCATCAGGTAATGTGACAAGAGTGCCTTCAACAAGACATCCGCCACTACCGCCACCGCCAGTCGGAGGTACATAGGTAATTTCGCATTTTCCGGCGTTATTGGCATACGCTTGCACATTAGCCGCTAACCAGTCGTCCGCCTGAGTATTAGCATCTGCCAGACTTATGGTAGAGAAAAATTGATTTGGATAAGAAGTATATACAACCGTACTTCCACTATATCCTCTCTCACAGTTGTTTCTTTTCGCGCTTAATTTCCTTTCTTCACTATAATACCTTGTACTGGGTACGCAGGTAGTTGTATCCAAAACGGGAGCAATGTAATCCGGATCTGTAACTACATTTGGTTTTGTTGGCTGTCCTGTGGGAGTTCCGTCTTCGTAGTACAATTCGAGGTCTGCAAAAGATTTATATCCTGTATTTCCCATATTTTTTTTTTAATAGTTAATTACAATTTGTCCTGTAGACGAATCTTTGATGTAGGTAATGTACCCGAGGTTAGTAACTGCTTCAATATTTCCATGCAGATTCTTACCTTGCACAGGCACTTTTTTAGAGAAGTTTTTTTGTTCAACCAGAGTTCCGCCAATGTTAATAATGTCATACCCTAATTTATCCATTTTTCCACCCAAGTAGGTTACTATTTCAACGTCTATATTTCCGGTGCCTACAGTAGTGTACCATGATCCTGCCATTCGTACCTGAACGCTATTCAGAGTAGGGTAATCTGTTATGATTTTACTAAAATTTACCAGACAGCTTTCGACACCATTTGCGTCTTGATTATCGCCAGCCCACATAATATAAGAATTGGCAGCATTAGCATTAACGGGAATCTCATTATTAAATCCGTGGTTCCAGCCCATCCATTTGTTATCCAGAGGAGTTCCCGAGTTGATGATTCCTGTATAAGTATCGAAATCCTGTCCTGCCCCTAATGCCCATTTATATCTAATAATCATGTAGTTAAAAGGTGACAGTGTTACCGTAGGTTCAATAACACACGAAGGGTTTATTCCTCTCCAGACTGTTTTTTGGCAGGAACCCGCATTATTGGCATAAGCCTGAACATTTGCCGCAAGCCATGCATCTGCTTTTGCATTGGCATCTTGGACACTTATAGTTGATACAAACCGATTGGCATTTGCAGTAAGTTCGACGGAAGTTCCCATGACTCCGGCAGCGCAATCATTTTTTGCCGCAGTCAAAGACCTGGCTGTATTGTAATATTCCATAGTTTATTTATAATTGATTATGATTTGCCTTAGCTCATGCCGAAGATTTATTCAGTCAAAGAGCTAATTTGAGAAGGTAAAAGCCAAATTGTTTTTTGTAGATAATTTGTTGCTTATACCTTTTTGAAGTACTTATTTAAATTATTTTCTATTTGCAAAACTGAACTTCACCAATAGAATGGCCAATTCATTACTGACAAAACCAAACAAAGCGGCAAGCCAGATAATGGATTCTGTTTTTAAGAATAGGTTTGAAAACCTAAAAAAAGTCAAGGAGATGAAAAAGCCAATAATTAAATTAAGGAGATTGTCCAGAAACAATAATGACCAAGACCAGCGATAGGGAGTTCTATCGCTATAGTTGTACTTCAACTTTGCCCGAATTAGGACCGCCGTAAAAGCACCTATAGAAGTTAAGAGGAACCACGCCAGGCAGGCTGATAAATTTGTGGTTCCTGTTAACTGTTCTAAAGTTATTTTCAAGAATTATTCTTGTTCTTGTTTTACAATTTCACCGGTTTCAATGTTCACGCGAATATCTCCGTATTCGGCTTTAATTGCTTTTTCCAGTTCGTTGAAGTTTTGCTGCTGAACGGCAATCTGACTTAAGATATCCGCTTTTTGAAATTCGTATTGAATAGACAATTCCCCCAACGATAATCTGGCCTTATCCATAAAGACATTAAAGTCCTGTAATTTTTTTAATTGTTCTGAGTTGATTGTTTTTGCTTCTTGTTTATCGATTGTTACGTTTTCCATTTTTTAGTGTTTTTATGTTTTTGATTTTTTTTTAGAAATAATCATTATGCTGTTATTCCTCCATCGTAGATTATCCAATTGTTTGGGGCTCCGGTAAGAATTGCCCGGGCGGCTGAACTGGCTGAAGTATATTTTGCAGAACCCAAATTAATACTTAATGACGATTTTACAGGTCTTGAGCTCCACCCATTATAAATTGCATCTAAGTTCGCAGATGAGAAATTTAAAGCAGTTTTTCCAGCCATGAAGCTAGTAGCACCTGCAATATTTGATACGTTCCAATTTCCAATATTCTGATTAAATGCAAGAGCATTGTTGAACATTGATCCTATTATACTAACTTTACTTGTATTCCAATTTCCAATATTTTGATTAAATGCGAGAGCATTACTGAACATAGATTGCATTGTCGTTACTTTACTTGTATCCCAATTTCCGATATCCTGATTGAATAACGTTGCAGATGCAAACATTAATGACATGTCAGTTACATTAGAAGTGTTCCAAGCGCTAATATTTTGATTGAATACAACTGTATTGCCAGAGGTAGCCAAAAACATGGCAGACATATTTACAACATTTGTAGTATTCCAAGTACTAATATCTCCATCAAAAACCAAAGCAGAAGAAAACATACTATCCATATTTCTAACGTTAGAAGTATTCCAATTATTTAATGGTTGATTGAATTTTTTGCTACCAGCAAACATGCTACTCATATCATTAACATTACTGACATTCCATGAATTTAATGGTTGGTTAAACATTCCTGTTCCTTGAAAGGCTCCATACATTGTAGTTACTTTTGAAGTATTCCACATATCTAAAGGTTGGTTGAATTTTGCGGCACCTGCAAAAATGCTATACATATTTGTGACATTGCCAATATCCCAAGTATTTAGAGGAGAGTTAAATTCATTCGCTCCACTAAATAGCCCCATTAGAGTTGTAACTTTTGAAGTATTCCAGTTGCTAATGTCTTGATTAAAAGAGCTATAGCTAAAAGTGCCTTGCAAGGAAGTTATTTTACTAAGATCCCACTCATTAATACGGTTTATCTTTGTTAAAGATGTGCATGCATTGAATGTAAAGTGTAAAAAACTTGATTTTGAAAGATCCGGTAAATCACTAACATTGGGAAGATTTAAATTAGCACATCCCCAAAAAGCTCCTTGTTCGTAAGTTATTTGTAAAGCTCCCCATTGCAGTATTTCTATAAACTTTAGTTTATCACCAGAATTAGCAAATAGCCAACCTTGACATTTTCCCTTAATTTTAATTGTATATGTTCCAGCTATAGCATAAGTATGAGTAATTTCTGGTGAATTGTAGGTGTTTATGTAACTGCTAGATCCATCTCCCCAATCAACGGTCATATCATATTTACCTGTTGATATTAAAGGTAGTTTTACTTGATTACCTAAAGAAGAATTAGTTGAAACATTATCAGTTTTCCAAGTAGAAATAAATGGAAGACCAACGGGTTTGCTTAACCCATATTCATAAAATAATAATGGATTCATAATTATACGTTTGAAATTCTTAAATAATCTGTGGTTCCGATACTAGAAATTGTGGCAGTACTTCCAGGAGCTCCGTTTAGTGCTGCAGTTGCATTAACCTGAACTAATGTTCTACCTGCTGCTTGTACAAATGTTATTGCACCTGTACCATGTTTTAAGTACGATGCATTAAAGTCCGTACCGCCATTTACTGTAATGTTTATTGCGCTTGTTCCATTATTAATGATGACGTTTTTACCAAGTTGTTTTTTGCCATTGGCATCCTGCGTATCAGTTGTAACACTTGCACTTGTTGTAATGGTAATTTGTGAAGGTTCTCCCGAAGCCGAGGCAGTAGAAATATCGCCAGCTCCCAGGAGTGATATTCCGTTTATAGTTTTAATATTTGTTCTGAGCATAATATTATTTACATCAACATCAGAAGCTTTTAAATATTGAACATCTTCTAAGTAAGTCGTTTTACCTACTAATCCAGTAGAATCTGTTTTTAAAACTTTAATACTGTCACCTGCAGCTAATTTGCGAAATACTCCAGTATTGGTTATAACATGAATATTTCCTAAAGAATTAATTTTTACTATACCATTAGCTTTATCTGAATACATATAAACAGTAGATAAGTTTCCATTAGGAGCTAACTTTGTTAAAGAGGTGGAGTTAAATTGCATAAAATATGCATTACCATCTGAACCTGCGCTTACTGAATTATGTGTTCCAACTGTATTAAATGTTTCAACATTGCCATTTAACGAAATTCTTGAAATTTTTGGAGAGTTGTAATCTCCGCCATAAATAAAATTTCCATTCAGGGCTATATTAGTCAGTGAGCCTACATTTGTCGCAAGAATTGTTGCATTTCCAGAAGAGTTTACCTTATAAATTAATTTGTTTATATAACTATGAATATAAAAAGTACCTCCCGCTAACAAAATAGAAGATGCTGAAAATTCCGTAGTCGCAAATATAGAAAGTACACCATCTGAAGTAAGTTTATATATGTTTAGCGTTTGGTTTACAATAAAAATATTACCATTAGCGTCTACAACAATCTCTCTTATATTTTGAGGACCTACACCAACGACTGTCGTTGCTCCTGCTGAATTGGTTTTTGTTATAACAGAATTGGTATAATTTGCCGCATATACATTATTGCTAGAATCAACCGTTAAAAAAATTACACCAGTTGATGCAGATGAATGGTTAGTCCCAAAAAGAGTTTCTGTTTTTTGCGGCGTTATTTTATGAATTTCTCCGTTACTGTAGCCTACATATAGATTACCTGTTGCATCAAAAGCAGATGAGTATAAATTGATGCCATTACTTACGGTAAGCAATGTTTCGTCAATTGGAGAAGAGGTATTAGGTATTCTTGTTAATTTTAATCCACTATTAGCATTTAATCCACTATCAATTTCCCACTTAGCTGTTGGAGCAAAAGTTCCAATACCAGCATTAGTGCCATTATCAATGATTTGACTATCATTCACATTATTTCCTGTACTGTTAAATTTGGCTAATTTATTTGCTGTTCCAGTAATTGTTGTACCTCCTCCAGAAATAGTAATATCACCAGATCCTAAAATAGATGTTCCATTAACGGTTTTAATATTTGTACCTGAAACTAATGTTGCTTGTTTAGCATTTAAAGCCGTTTGAGTAGCGGTAGAGACAGGTTTATTCAAATCGCTAGTATTGTCAACGTTAGAAAGACCAACAGCCGTTTTATCAAGAGTCTGCCAGGTTTTATCACCTCTAAAGTATTGAGTATTATTACCAGGAGTAATAGTATTTTCTTTGCCTGACAAATCAACTTCACCACCAATCTTCTTCTCCACACCATCACTGCCCATTACGTACAAATCAGTAGTACCGGCTGTTTTGGCATATAATTTTGCATGCCCTGTCGTTGCCGTTGGAGCAGGATCAGAAGGAGCAGAACCGGCCAGAGTTAAAAAGCCATCTGTGATATCAGCTTTTTCGTTTAATGTAGTAAAAGAGGTTCCGGATACATTCCCGTCGTGCGTAATGAACGCTTTTTCTACGTCTTTTTTTCGAATACTGATTGCTTTTCTATTAACATTATCAGTGCTGGTATCAATAGTTGAAGTAGTTGCATTAGAGCTGGAGTTCTGAACCAATTTTAAGCAGTTAGCACTATTGTTTTTAGTAATGGTTAAAACAGTATCCGCTGATGTATCATGCGTTAATTTTAATTCTCCGTCTTTAGATTCATTACCAAGTCTATGAAGTACTTTAGTATCATCTGCATAAGTTGTAGGATCAAGAGAACCATCTCCTTTAACAAATTTAGTATTTGTCCCTTCTTCACTAACAAATCTTTTAGCGGTTACAATTCCCTCTGAATCGATTTTGGCTTTAATAACATTATCTTTAGTTACTTTTAAAGGATCACCGGTTGCTGAGGTTGAGGAGTTTATATGTACACCGGTTCCAGTCCCGGTATTGGATAATTTAATACCAGTCCCTGCTGCTGTATTTTGAATAGACACACCGCTTCCAGCTCCGCTTACAGTTACATCCAGTACTTTTGCACCGGTATCGGCTCCGCTGTTGGTTAATACGATTCCACTCGTTGAAGTTGGAGTAGTGTTGTTAAAAGTTAAGATGCCATTTTTGGTTTCATTCCCTGTGGTATGTAAAAAGCTGGTGAAGTCAATTTGCTGGCCGGAACCTCCACCCGGATTTGGACTTAAATTTTTATACCAATAATCTACTTCAATATTTCTATTGTCAATGTTTGCTGCAAAAGTGATCGCTGCAGTGTCGTAATTTATAGTATAATCTTTTCCTTCCAGTAATAACTGTCCGTTTTTAAATACTTTGACACTAAAATTGACAGGCGGTTTTTTTAGTTCTAAACTAGTGCCAATAAAGTTATTGAAATACTCTTTTAAAGGCATGAAACTATTCCCCGTGATGATTCCAATATTTTGTAAACCTGTACGTAAAAGGGCAGGTGTTACATAATGTTGATCATCGGTTCCTGTTTCGACCATTTGAAAATTGGCCTTGTCTTCGTCTTTATGAACGAAACTGTTAAAAACCTCTTGGAAGTCTCCCTGTGACGGAATATCGCCGTTCTCGAATTTGTAGCCAATGTTAGTTCTGTCTGTTGCCATGTTATTTGAAATTTATTTTCTTTCTGTAAATATTATTTTTGATTAGCTTGATTTTTAATCCCAATGAAAAATTTTCATTGGGATTCATTGAAAAATTAAAGTGTTAGAATTTTTTCTTCATTGCTGTACATACCTGAAGAGTTTTCTGCAAGTACTTTGAAATGATGGTAAATTTTTTCGCCATCATTATTTTTAATAGTCAATTGATCTGTTCCCAGTTTGGTTTCCAGTAAAGGCAATGTCACGATTTTTTCATTAGAGATTTTCTCCTGAAGTTTATCCCAGTTTCCTTGATTATTCATTTTATACAAATGATATTTACCATTATGGACTGTTTTTTCCCAACTGAAAACAATTGGTTTTAATACAGATTCATTTGCTCCTGTTGGAATGCCGGAAGCTTTTAAAACTGGAGATTTTGGAGCAACACTATCAGCAATTACGGTGGCAGTAATTTTTGATGGCTGCGATGGTGTATAATCGATATTGATGATTGGATTAAGTTCAGTCGAACTTGGGTCAGCATATTCAATTTCTCTGGAAACGGTAACTCTGTAAAAAAGACCATCACCATAAGGAACACTTTCTAAGTCTTCAAATTCATCATAAACTGTCCAGACACCATTAAAATCAGCAGATAAAGTATTCTCATCAATCAAAATTTCTTTCACAGCAGTCATCGTTCTGATCGATTGTGCATCAAGCATGTTTTTTGCACGGTAGATATTTATTTTTCTGATGTTGTACTCCGGTTTATAAGAGTTTAATTCTATTTGAACAGCAGGTTTGATTCCCAAAATCGGATTTTCTAAAACTGGCATAATTCGTTTGATTTCCGGTGTCTGTGGCGGATTTGAAGGCACTAGTTTCACCGGTCCCAGGAAAGTACTAAACTCGCTGAAATTCATTTTAATATCCATTTCACGAACGCCATAGAAATAAATGTTTTGTGAATTACCATCCAGATTAAAATCAGTAAATTGTGTTCTGAATTCTTCAGGTTTTGTGATTTTCATCATTGGAGCAATGTCCAGATCCGGATTAGGGTATTTTAGAATATTTCCATTTTTGTCTTTAATGGTTTGTTTTTTATTGACAGGAACATAACTATTGTCTTTAATGTATTCATAAATCACTGGTACTTCAGTGAGCGGTACAAAAACGGCATGAATGGCCTGCTCAATAAAGTGAATTGCTAGCAGATCTTTTTCTATCCCTGCACTCTTAGGTATAATAATTTGATTGAGTGCAGTTAAAGCCCCTATCTCCGAAACATTTTGTTTTTGTGTGGTATTATGCCATTTGATGAATTCATTAATTTCATTTTTTAACAGGACACTGTCAGGAACCGGGAAGCGGTAATTTTTTGCAGAAACATTTTCAGGAGGATAAATTGCATAATTCGCTGCTTTTTGAAGCCCGTTAAAATTTAAGAAATTCTCCCATCTGTTCGTAAAATAAGTTTCATTGTTTCCGCCAAGTTTGCTTAGATTCTCGCGAATTTTTTTAATTGTTGTGGTCTCATATAAAGCATTTAATAAAGCATCATCGTTTGCCCTGTAATGCAGCATTCCGTATGGTTTGCGTGTGTATCTGCTTGTAAAGGTGTAGGTCGATCTGTTAAAAAAATCAGGTCTTGTAGCATAAAGTGGTCCTTTAACATCTTCAGGTTTAACAGGTTTTTCAATCCTAACCGCATACATTGGATTTGGTACACTAATTTTAGAATCAAAGTCATATAAATTGGAATGACTGCTAATTCCAAAAATTGAATAATGTGTGTTTTCTCCTGCTCTTGGCTGAATTTTTGCTGACGTGATTCCGTTTGTAGGATCTGCAAAAAGATATACTTTGTAATTTGGATAATAATTTACTTCCTGTTCTTTTGGTTTCTGCTCTTCATTTTTTTCAATGATAATGTGATCATAAGCCGGATCCATTTCCTGAGTGTCGTCTTTTTTAATTTTAAAATGAGGGTCATTAATAGTTAATATTAAATCTTGATTTGTTCCAATATTATCCGCACGAACGACTTTAAAATCTTTTCGTGATTTTATGGGAATAGGATTGGATTCAGTAAAACAACTTTTAGTAAATAAACGAACAGTACCATTCATCCATTCAACAGAATTTCCATTGTTTTGATTGAACTGAGGATGCTGCCCTAATTTTAGTCCTCTAAAAGTAAGTTTGTATAACCCAAAATGTTTTTGTTCTGTTGTAGGTAAAGGGATCGGATTTCCTTTTGAATCTAATACATATTCTCCTTTTTGATCTACCTGAAAAGCATCTTCCAGAACTTTTTCGATAATGACATTTTTATTCCATATTCCTCGTGTTTTTTCTATTTGTAACGAATCATTGCCCTGACTGTCTTTCTGCTGTACAATTTCTCTATGAACAGCTTTTAAAGCTTCAGGTAACTGAACCTTAAAACCAATTGGACTTGGCTGGTTCCAGTTTTCTGGTGTCAGCATATTCTCAACTAAAGAACATAATTCGTTTATCGGTTTTTTAATATCCTTAATTTGTTCAGAATTGATTGTAGCATCGCCATCTGAAATAAGACGGTCAGTCACTTCCTTTTTTAGTACTTCGACATTGGCATAACTAAATTTTTCACCAGTAGTAAAAACATTAATATTCTGAATGATATAATTTTGCTCCCCAATCGTTAAGATACCTCCAATAAATCTGTCTTTATTAGCATCAGTTAAGTTAATCTTAATTTCTTCACCGCTACTAAGGATTTTGTATTCCTTAATTCTAATAATTGAAGTAAGTTCATTTGTAAGGCTGTTTGAAATATCATCAATTTTGGCATGCTCAATTTGAGGAAGACTATCCCTGAAATAAAGTTTAAAATAATCGGCAAACAGTTCTTCATTATCCGGAAAAATTTTATCCACAAGTAAGGCATCCTCCTTACTTACTCCATCAGGAATAGTATAGTTTAATAATTCCTGGGTAGCGTAATATTCGAAAAGGAGTCTAATATAAGTTTTGTCTTTTATGAGTTTATCGTCTAAAAGTGTTTTCAATTTAAGCTGTTCGCTCATAGAGGTAAACATCAATGGATTTTCTTCTGTAATCAATAAGGAATTAATACCGGTTGGGGGCATTAAGGTATTTTTTGGTTTGATATGAGAAGTGATTTCTAATTGGCTTCCGGATGTTGCTCTTGAGAAGATGTTAATTCCATATCCTTGATAAACATAGGTCTGTAAGCCCGTTTTTTCTTGACGAACATTTAAAAATGATTTCCCTGAATCCGGAATAATAATCGGAGTCGGCTCAAAAGAACCTGGAGTAATCCTATCTTTTTTGATATTAGAATATGCTGTGTCCGATGATAATTCCGGTTTTTGCCAGTTGGCATCACCTTTAATTTTATAATCTACCCCGACGTAAATAGGGAATGTAAAAGAGCTTCCGTCGTATTCTTCTGTAGAGTTAAAGAAAGCAGTATTTACACTGTAATCTTTGATGTCACTCATAAATAAGCTAACATATCTTTTCTTACCATCAAAACTATATCCATCAGGATCGGTGATTTTTGAAGTTTGTTCATCTTCATCAGAACCTGCGTTAAGACCCGGTAAAAAACTACTTAATTGTACAGGAAGTGATAAACGTTCTGTGTTTACAGAAGTAGGAATACTCATAGAAAGGTGTCGCACTTCTGTTGTATTTAAACCTCCTTCTAAGTTCTTAAACGTTATGTACTCTGTTAAATAGATGTATTCTCCTGAAAGAACAGTTTCATCAATATCAATGCACCCTAAACCTAACATTCGGGCAATATGGTAGTCATTTGCAGCAATGTTTAATAAATCCAGATTTGATATCTGTGTTGAATTTTCAGCAAATTTTGCTTCTTCTCCTGGTTGAGGATCATTGACTGGAATATTATCTTTGAACTTAATCGTTTCCTGTGCAGTCGGATTTGTGCCATCAAAGCTTAAGTCAATATAACTTTTAACAACTTGCTTAATGTTTTTATCATCCTGACTGGTTACACGCTTCCATTTATCCTTATAATTGTTTACGTTTACATATTCATCATCATTGAATTTTAACCATTTTCCGTGAACAGCATTTAATTTTGGCTCTAATTGTTCAAATGCTTTATTATCGTCAAGAGTCAAAGCATATTTTCCTTTTAGATCCCAAACTCCGTTGGTATTTGCATGTTGAATAAAATCGCCATAAAATTCAAAATTGATTTCGTTTAACAGGCAGTCGTTTGCTTTAAATCGAATGCTTCTTCCATTCTCAGCAACCACACGTATTGTATTTATCTGAGCTGACGAGTAGGTCTTACGATTCGTAACCCTTTTTGATGCCACAATGGTGTTTTCGGCAACAGACAATGTTTCTAATTTAACACTGCCTGAGTTAGCTGCAGCGCTAAATTTAAGTTCTGCAGCAAAATATAATTCACTTTTATTTTCAATTTCGATAATTTCATTACCGTAAGCCCGAATAAAACCGGATGGATCTTCCATTGGATTAATACTCGCTCTTGTTTGCAAATATTTTGCTTTGTTTTTAAAGTGAACATAGATAGATCTTTGCAGATTTGCCGTTTTATAAATCCATAACGCCTTTTGACGATCTACCGATTGTGGTTTGTCCCTTAAGTCTAATTTATGGGCAACTTTGGTATAAGCAGCTCTATATACTTTTACAAAATCGTCAGGTTTGTTAAAATTAGAAGGAGAATTAGCTCCGGTATATAAATCTCCTTTTGGAAGATGATTTGTCCCTAATTCTCCAGCTAAGAGCCATCTCAAATGAATTCCTCCTGTACTGTCAATACCTTTTGACCCTGCCGCTGCGATTTGTAAACTGGTAGATTGTAAAGCAGTTTTAGCTGAATTAAGGTCAACAACATGAATTTCTTTAGTTACATTAAAACTGATTTGAAATCCTTTAAGGTTGCTGACATTCGGTAGAAAAATCTTAGCACTATAGTTGCCTAAAGCAGCAGGTGTTCCCTCTATACGAATTGCAGCTTCTACATTTGCAAGAGCAGGAATGATAACTGTATTTTCAAGTGTAAAAACAAGTCCCTTTAAGCTGCTCTCATTATGAATTCTTGTCCCTGCGGGTAGGGTAAGAGGAACACGGCTTTTATTTCTGAGGGTTAAAAAACCAGCATTTTGATTAACCGCAAGACCTTTCCTTAAGACAGGATAAACTAATTTATTTTGAGTAATACTCACATTTGGCAAACACCCAATCTGAGCGTTTGATAAATCAATACTTAACTGATTTAATTCCGCTCCTAAAGTACTAAAGTCAGGAACTCTGATATAATCTGTATTTAGCATAGACAGACCATTGCTTTTTACGACAGGCGGTTTCCCTAAAAAAGAAGTGATTGGAGTTATCAGTTCCGAAGTATTGTTTACGGTGCTGGTTACACCGTAAACAAAAATATGTGATTTGTCATTTAGATCCTGATATAAGTTTTTTAGTAAATTATGATCATTTACCTGTAAACCGTCGGCCACAATCACAATAATGTCCGGAATTACAGTTAAGTTATTTACAACCTCTAAGCCAGACGCCCAATAATCAGATTGCGGATCGGAAGATCTTGTACCCAAGCGGTAAGTCCAACGCAAAAAAATACTGGAAGAATCCGAAATTGTTTCTTGAAGAATATGCTCTAATCTTGAATTATGGTCACTTTCTGACATTCTGATTAATGAAAGCGTAATTTTGCTCTGAGTCTGAGAATTGATAAATGAAGCCAGCCCATCACGTATCTGCTGCATTTCAGTACCATTTATCGAACCCGACTCATCGACAACGATAGCGATGTGTTTTTCGCAACCTGAGAATTGGCTTTCTTGAAGATTTATAGAACTCATTTTTTATTGTTTTTTAAAGGTTTATATTTTCTACAGTTAAGATTACCGGTTCACCAACACGAACTGTTAATGCGGTGGCATGTTGTCCAGTGCTTCCGTTGTTATTCCACATTCTGTATTCAAATTTCAGTTTTAAGCTGTTTTCAGTAATTTTTTTATTGTCATTCATGATTAACATCTGAGCATAATCTTTAGAATACAATACTTTGTAGTTTGTATTAGCCATACCAGCATTGTCGACCACTGCAACAGTATTCTTAATTTCGTCTAACGGAATTTTAGGAATATTAAACGGTTCAGGGTTACGAACTAAAAGCGCTACAACTTCATTAGTTTTAGTATTGATAATTCGGTTAACCTCCGTAGACTGAGCAGGATCTAAAGGAGACATTTTTAAAATTCCCTCTATAGCGCGATCAAATAAATGCTGATATTTCAAAGCAAAAGCATTGCTTAACGGATCGTTCACGCCAAGAATTACATTGTTTAAAGAAGTGATCTGGTCTTCACTTAAACTTAGCGGAATATCAAATAATGCCTTACGCACTGGCTCTTCACTTAGTTTATAACTATTCACCTGTTCAGCAAAGTCTCTGTATCGGGAGGTTTGGAATCCAAATTGATGTACCAATACATTTTCTTTGTCAGTTGGAGTATTATCTTGATTTTCATCAAAATAGTTTTTCACTAAAATGGTATATAGTTTTGAAGGTTTTAAATCGGTTAGTTTTACCTCGTATCCATAGGATTTTGGCTTAATGATGTCTCCAATCTGAATTGAACATCTCAATTCAGGCCTACTTCCTTTAATCATGTTTTGTAGCATTTCAATATTTAAAGGAATTCTAGGATCATTATCGTCAACCCATTTTGTATTGCTTTCTTCTGCTTTTGGATAACTAGTTACTGTTGTTGGTAATGGATACGGAATAAGAACGTCATTTAAAGGATCTTTAATAATCAGATTCATCACACCTTTAATTTTTGGTCTGCCTGCTCCATAATCTTCCCAATCGGTAAGCATGTGGTATACATAAGGATTTTTGAAGAACATTGAGACTTTACACTGCTCATTTCCGTAGAATGAAGGTTTAGATAATAACAAACTTCCATCAGCATTTGGATAAGAACGGTTGTAATCTAAATACTGTCTTAACGAAGTCAGTGGCGATTTAGACAACTCGGTCAATTCATTTTTAACCGAAGGTTTTTGACCAACAGCAAGTTTTTCATCAGGAACAGGGAAGTGACCAACAGGACCTAATGTTTTAAATCCGTAATAATAATCGAACTTAACTGGAGGATTATTGTCTACTTTATCTGTTAAAGTAAATTTTAAGCAGTAAGTTGAATTTGGTCTCCAGATAGGCTGAACCGTATTTTGAATCGCAGCCCCCATTGCTTTATTGTTTTCAGCAACAGCTTCACTACCAGGAATAGTTAGATTATGCTCAGCGCTTTCTTTCGTTAGCCATCCGATTTGTTGAATATAAGTAGTGTAATCTGCTTCATTGTCCTCATCTGGATTTCCTCCTGCTGAACATACAACAGCGTTAATCCTTAATAATCTTGAAGACTTGACTGTTTTTAGGTACTCCGATTGAACTACGCTGTCTAATTCGGCCAGATTTGCAGTTGAACCTGTTAAAGTAGATGTAGACGACACAACCGAAACAGTCGTTATTGGATGTAAAGAGCAATTAGCGAATTGATCATTAAATAGTGAAAAATAAATTCCTTTTTCATTTGGTTTAGAAGAAAGCATTAGAATTTCATTCGCTGATGGTTCGTTTTGAATGTTAACAATAGTCGCTTTATCGTCTGCACTTCCTCTTTCAATAAGTCTTGTAAGTTCGAATGAAGTATTAAACACAAACAGATATTTTTGATTGTATGCAATAATCGAATTGTCAGCCAGAGTATTATTAGTCAAATGAATTGCAGAATCAAAAATCACATCGTTTTTAACAACAGTAATAGTAGTTCCATCAATTTGAGCCAATCCGAATTGTCCGTTTGCCAGTTTAACAGTAAGCAGAACTTTACCATTTGCAAGTACTGCATCTGTAATCTCAGAAATTGACGGTTCAGAAACTAATTTGGTATCCTTAATTTCAATTGCTTTTGCACTTAGGTCAATACGAATACGGATGATTTTTTTGTTTTTTGTAATCAGGCTAAAATCAGTATTATCATGCTGAAGAACTGTATAAGCTACTTCGTCAATCTTTATGCGATGAACAAAAGAACGGTCAGTACCATTAATCCAGTTAATTTGAGTTCTATTTTCTAATGCATTAATCCAAAGCAATTCGTTATTCTGTAGTGGCAGTAATTTGTTGAAACCTGTAGAATAAGTATTGATATACTGTGTTCCGAAGGTTTTGTTTAATTCAGAATCAAGCTCAATAATTGCAGTTGCTTTGGCAGGAGCCACACAACCTACGATAAAAGTATCATCAATAATTGCCTCACCAATTCCTTTGCACTGATTAGCATCTAAAGCCTGAGTAATTAATAGATTATTATTTACAACCTGCATTGATGTCACTAAGCCATTCAACCTGCGTTCTCTTAACAGATGTCCTTTAGCATCAATTTGCGCAATTACAGTAGTGCTTGGAGTTGGATGAAATGAAATTAAATAAGTGTCCTCGTATTTTAAAATTTTGTCAAAGGCATAAATTGCATTTCCTCTGTATCCATAGAAACGTGTAAACGTTAATGGGGTAGGAGCTCCAGTCGGATTATCATTACCGGCATCAGCTTTTAATTGAGCCAATTGCAATAACAATTTATTGTATTCTTCCAAATTACTAGGTTCAGTCATAATAAACTCACCATCCTTTGAAGCGTATGACTGACTAAATAAGGCTGCAATTTTATTTCTCACATCTAAAATGGCATCAGCTCTCGCAGCAACAGGACTAATTATAATCTTATCGATTTTATTTTTTAATGAAACGTCGCTTTGGCTATCATATAAAGTTATAGCCCCTTGCAATTCAGCTTTAGTATAGGTCAATTCATTTGAAACTGCTCCGCCGACAGTTTTACTTATCTGAATTATTTTATAATCAGGTAACTTGTCCCCATCTTTAAAAACAGAAGTATAGGCACTTATTTTTACCTGTTTGGCATGAGTTGTAAGTTTTAGGCTTGGCTCAATTGCAGATTCAGGGAAAACAATTTCAAGTTTGTTATAATTTTTGAATGAAAGAGATCTTCTAAAACGAAAAGGGTTGCTTTCTGCAGAAATACTCATAAAATCCCCATTAATAAGTTCGCCATCTACAATTTCAGGAACTTCACCAACAAGTTTAAAGTACAATCCATTAATCTTGTCTGCTTCGTATTGAGTTGGTACATAATAGCGTTTTCCAATTCTTTTGTTTAAGAAATTGACAGTCTCGGCCTCAATTTTATCGGATACACAGAACAATTTAGAAGGAGTGATTCCGAATTGTTCCGGAACATGCCAGCCTGGTTCTCCTGCACTTAGATATGAAAATGGATTAGTTGCCAAAACACGGATACTATCATATTGATCAACTACTTTTTGCCATTGTGCCCAGGGTAAATTCTCTACAAGTCCTCTGGAATCTGAATCAACAACAGCTTTAAAAGGATGATAAGGCACCCAGGAATTTCCATTTGCAGAGCTCAATTCAATCGATTCAATCGAATATTGATGTTTTACCTGACGAAGTTTTCTACCTGATTTCGATGTCGCTTCAGGAGGCATTAAATCGGTATAGTTTTTTGCGTCAGCTGTATATCCTCCAATTATTTTAGAAAGACTATCATTTGGCAACACTCCTTTAGCCAGTTTGATATCAATGTAGGTATCTAATGGAATTATTTTAGAAATTGAACCCGGATCAGGCATACTATCAAAATAATTCAATAAGAAAGCTTCATTGGTAAGCATGTGAACTCCTTTTACAGAATCGGCAGTTCTGTTATCATTAACGTCTCCATGAGTTCCCATCGGAAGTGGACTATAGGGCGTACGGTCAACAATTCGGTTAATATCCCACTGAAGCTCAATTAAGAATGTCTTACGAACTCTTACAAAAGCAATTTTGACACGTACACTTAATTCCAGTTTCGCATAAATCAGGAATGGTTTGAATGACTCTACAGAGAATATAGTATCTAAAACAATTTCAACATTGATGATCCAGATTTTAATCTGAATTCCTCCACCGGCAGCAATATAACCACCCATTTGAGGACGTTTGAATGAAATTTTCCCGCCCATTTCTAAGTAGGCCCATAATTTAACTTTTGCAGGACCAAAGCTTTTCTCGAGTTTAAAGTCTAATCTGGCACCCGCTTCAATCCCCTGGGCAGACAACATTAAAAATGCTTTTGCTGTAAACAAGGTTAGTATTCTGGCCGTGATCGGATCTTTTTTAGATCCTAAGTTAATGTACCATGGTTTTTGGTTTTTAAAGAAAAACCCGGCCTCTAATAAAGCGTGTAACTGAATGATTTCTCCACCCTGCTTAGGCATTTGAAAATCGGCTCCTGCTGCCATTTCCAGAGAGTTATCTCCAAAGGCAACCATGGCAAAGAATGGAGGAGTAGACTGATCTTTTTCAATAGGACCAAGTCGGTCACCAAGAACATTTAATCCTGCTTCGATATAAAATAAGGTAGGCAGAGACAGCAATAGCATTGCACGAAGTGTCAGGATACTTCCGCCTGTTGTTTCAAATGTTGCTCCAGCTCCGATTGAAAATGGTGAATCATATTGTAAAGAATCCGGTGGACCGCTGAATTTTCTAATGTTGATACCCGCTTTTGGATGTTTATAGAACTCGTACCAGGAATTATCCGTTTTTAATCCGGCAGCTTTTTTGGTTGCTACGTATCTAAATCCTAGTAAACCTCTAAAACCGGTAATCGAAATAAATCCAAGAGGGATTCCTGTTGGTAATTCAATACTTGCATCAACTAAGAAAGCAGGGTATTTTGGAGCAAAACGCATTCCGACACTTCCTGAAATTTTAGGCTTTGGTAATTTTAAAGAAACCTCTCCCATGAATTCTTGTGATTCTCCTGGCTGCGGAAGCGAAATCATACCGTGAATGATAGCCATAGCAGATTCCTCCGAAGCCGTTCCCGGAATCATCAAATCGACTTCGATAGTCTGAATCCTGATGAAAGAAACGGGCTTTTTGTCAGCGTCGCCATCTATATTATCTGTAGAATAATAATATTTAATACCTTCACCACGAGCATCTAATCCTAATGGATTGACACTGATAGCACCATCAAATCCCCAGAAATTATATTTGCGCTCGTTAATTTGAGTTGAACCAAAGTTGATATTGCTCACCGCCATCTGAACCGGTCCAAGATTTACAGACAAACTAATCGGAATCGGAATCGAACCGCCTTCGACTTCAATATTTCCATCACTGTAAATACGAAGTTTCTCTACATCAAAGCCCTGGCCTTTTGCCAGTTTGTTCATTAATGTACCCTGTGGGAATGAAACATAACAGGAAGTTCCTACGTAATAATCGTCATCTTGTTTTCCTAGTTCGAAACTATGAAAATCAAAGTTTACCAAGCCAAATAAATTGGCTTTAGGTTCGCTCGCTTTATCAAAAGAGGCGGTTAAGTTAAAATCTCCGTCGTCGTATAAGTGTCCTTCAATGTCAACACGAAAAGGTTTATCTTCTAATGGATGATCTTTAGGATATTTTAATTTATTAATTTCTAACGCGCCCTTTATGTTAGAAGAAACAACTCTGTTTTGCTTAAAAGAAATATCAAATTTGTTGAAGCCGATTTCAAAGCCGCGATTAGGATTTCCAATTCTTTTCCAAAGTGTATTATCCGTAAGCTTAGACAAAAACATCTGATACTCTTTAGCATTCTTAAAAGTATAAACAGTAGATGGACTAATTTCTGAAGAAACTAAATGAGGCTTAGTGGTTAGTTTTAAAGGATAACTAAAAGGATATGGTAAACTACTGGCAGCACTAAATTCTTGTAGGTAAACAAGTAACTCACTATAATTTGCAATTTGTTTGATTTCTACTACATCCGTTTCTTCGTTCCTTTTGAACATTGAAAGTGGATAATCTAAATCGAATTTATCGCCAAAATAATTAAAAACTCCGGTAGGTACAGGAACAGTTTCCAGGTAAATATCCCCAGAAATTCCGCCAGTTCCAATCAATAGATCAGATGCGCCAATTCTTAATGTTGTGGCTGTATTTCCTTGTCCTTCTTTTGTATAATTATGAAACCATTTTGAAGGTAACGTTACGGATACAGCACGAGCGTAAACTCCCACAAAGTCATTTGGTCTGCCATCTGCAGTAGCTTCAGGTATATTTGTTTTTTTGCTTAAATCGAGTTTTAAAGTGTCTAATTCCAGAATCATTCCGGTATTACCAATCATTGCATATTTAGAAGGACTTAAAGATCCTCCTAATTCAAATTGATATCCAATTCCTTCCTGAGTATCAGCTTGAAATAAAGCCTGGGCAAACCTAAATTGTGATTTAGGATTAGGATTTGAAGGGTCAACATAAGGATTACCTTGAATAGTTACAGGTTTCAAATAGGAATTTGGAAACTCAATAGCAGCACTCAGTTCTAATGTTACTTTCGCTTTTGGAGTAATGATATTTTTGATGTAGCTGTCAATATCGTCAGGGATCAAATTCTTGAAAAAGTTTTTTACATTCGAAATAGAATTTGAAACACTTGATTCATCTAAAAGATACAACAAAAATGCTGCGATTGAAGCCTCATCAGTGAATTGATTTTTAATAGCTAAAACCAATTCTCTAGGTTTGTTATCTGAAGTAGGAACAGGAATCGTTAATCCAAATTTAGAATTGATATCATTGACAAACTGTTCAACTTTTGTGAGATTGTCACTTTTTGGAGAAACAAAATTGTTAATGATTAATGTTACAACTTCTTCTTCAGAAGTGCTCAGAATTTGTAATCCAAGTTCGAAGAACTCTCTTGGGGAATAAGAGAAATTTTGAAGATTGAAACTTCTTAGGTAAGATAAAATTAGCCACTGATATTCTACAGTAACAGGAAAAGATGAGATTGAAGAATCGGTATTGTCAGGGTTAAGAATTAAGAACATTTCTGTTCCTGGTATTTGAAACTGTAATCGTTTTTTGGAAACAATAGACAAACCGTAGAAACCTGATTCTCCTCTAGGGCTAATGCTAGCTTGGAAATCTTTAATGTATATTTTGTTAAATATTTGTTGAATCCCATCTTTAATGAAGCCTAAAGCATCTGGAAAGTCATCCAAACTTACTACAGTCGACAAGGAAGGGTAATACTTTTGAGTGGTCGGTGTTGGCATTTTTTTTTTGTTTAATTAAATTATTTATTTAATTCTTGTTTGTAATTTGGAAAGCATTAGGCAAAAAAATGCTTGATCAAAAACTGATGAACAGTATTGATTTTGAAATGAATTTTGTCAGCTTTTTTAACTGATCTGTTTTATGTAATTGTGAAAAACAAGGTTTTTAAAACCTTAAAAAGCTAAACTTTTAGTTGCAGAAGAAACTAACTGATCTGCTGAAATATTGATTTGTTTCAGCAAATTTGCGTGATTTTTGAGCGGAAAAAAAATAGATGTTCGTTTGCTTTACAGGTGTGTAAAGCAACGAAAAAGATGTGTTAAAACATCGAACAATTCTGTTGAGGAAAGATTGTAATTTATCATCATTTAAAGATGACCTTTCAGAAAGTTTTACAGCAATAATGCCATTTTAGATTTTTAATGAATGCTATTTTTTGTCGAGTATTTTCTCGTTCTCATTAAAAGGTAGTTTATATTAATCACCAGCTCTTATATCTTCTGATGAATCAGATATAACCTTTCTTGTATCACCATTTATTGTTACAACCCTCTGTATATGTGAAGTTTTGTCATATATATAAATGAGATATTTAGGTGTTTTACTAACAATATATCTACTAATTGATAACCCTTTTATATCTTTATTTAAGTCAATATTTAATTCTTGTTTTACAATTTCTATTAAGTCATTAACACTAAAGTTTTCAAAACCTTCATTATAATCTCTTTTTTCACTAAGATTGAAATTTTCATCGTATTTTTTAGTAGAAATATACATGTCAATAAAACATAGATATTCATTGCTTATAGTAAGTGTGTTTTTACGATAATATAAAATCCTTCTAAAATTTTTGTTAACAGGTTTCGATGTAAGTATATAGTTCGTTTCTGTTTCTGTTAAAATATATAGAGAATCATTAATAACTTTTTCATATTTACCATTTTTTTTAAACGACTCTATTATTTTGGAGCTTAATTTTTTATAGCTAAAATTTCCATTATTGTTTTGTCCTATACAATGCAATGAAAAAAGACAAATGCTTACTAAAATTGTGAACTTTTTCATAAGTGTATTTATTATTAATATTAACCGTTATGTAAAATTATTAATTATTAATTTTATTTTGAAGTATTTGTGCTTCGTTTTATTGACTGTATATGCTTTTGACTTTAATGGTTAATCTAGTCCATTTAGTATTGATTTAAGTATTTTCCATTGCCATTTCCAGGTAGTTATTTGGGCATTTGAAGTATAGCTCATAATATTGTCAGTAGTACCGGAAATAACTATAGGGCCGTTACTAGCATTACTGTTGTATCTTGGATATACATATTTTTGATTTGAGTTAACAATTGGACCATCAGAATGTGTATGATATAATCCTATTGCATGTAAAACCTCATGCGCAAGAGTTGCTTTTGGTGGACGCGCTCTATACATTGCGCAAGATCTAGAACCGATTTTTTTCGCCCTTCCACCTATTTCAAAGCCGTCTGCATTGATTCCATTGACCGCAAAGACAAATACTTTTAAATAATTATCATATTCAGGTTGTTTAGCATGAAGCTCAGCGATTAAATCATCTTGTATACGTCCATCATCAAGTAAATATTCAATCTCTGCACTTTTTCCTCCAGCTATTACTTTTTTATAATAAGTATCGGCTTCATCTTTTCTAAATTTTGGAAATCCCATCATATTTAATGGTGATGCTGTGCTTATATTTATATTTTCTTTATATATTAATGACTGATATAAGGTAGAAATAAGTTGATTTTTTTCATCAATTCCCATAAATTCGGGAGATACATATGCTGGATCAGTATCTTCAGATCCATTTTTATCTATATCTGTTATAACTTTTACAATAACAACTTCTAAATTTTCATTGTTTGTTTTTCTACTATTTTTGCAAACTTTTAAAATTCCTATAATGTTTTCTTTTGTAGCTTCATTAGGGAGCTGACTGGTACCAATTACTTTAATTATTTGATCTTGATCAAATTCTTTTAAACAAGCTATGGTAATTTCAATATTCTGATAGATTCCTTTCTCTATACTTCCTGTTAAAAGGCTTGAAGATACTAAAAATAGGGTAGTATCATAGTCGTATCTAATGTTTAGTGAATCCTCTTTAATATCAGCTACAACTTTAAGTGTTACTGTTGACACAGGAGCTGGTGTAGCAACAATAGCATCTGGAGGATAAATATTCAAAAAGGGCACATAATAAATTTCTTGGCCTACTGGGGTTTTGATATTAATATATTCTTTTTTTAAAGCTTCAAATGCTTCGGGACGTGAGTCAAATTGAGTATTCCATCCTGTTCCATTCCATTGTTTTTCTTCAAATCCGCTTATAATTGAATCTTCGTAAGGTAATTCACCGTTAACATCTCCAATTCTTAACCAGTCAAAACCAAATTCTCCACGATAATCTTGTTTTGTTCTAAAGTTGAATGTCGATTTTCCAAATTCTTCAGCGAACCCAAATTTTTCAGAATACATTTTTGTGAAAAAATAATATCCATCAATGGTATAAATGTAAACATCATCTGTTGGGAAAGTAAATGCTATTTCATTATTAGTTAGATATTTTACCCCTAATTTATATTTTTTGTATTCAGAATTTTGAATTATTCCAGTGTCATCTAAATGAAAGAAAATATTTGTCGCATTTTTTGGAAGATGAGTTGATTGTTCTATTTTTTCTTCATTATTGTATATTAACCTATTGTAATCTAGCTCTGTCAATCCTAATTGCATAAAATTAGTTGCATTAGAATCTCGTTCAAAATTAATTAATTGTAAAGTCTTAATTGCCTTAGTTCCGCTACCGCTTTTACCTTTCCAAATAGTATAGCCTTTATCTCCATAAACATAAGAACCAAATTGATCTTTTGTGTTGACATAACCAAATCCATCACTGAATGCCATTAACTCACTAGAATTTTTTTCACTATTCGTTATACTATCCACTTTTTTTAAAACGTATAGTCTTGTTCTGCTATCCTCTATTATCGATACAGGAGGTGAAGGAATCGTAATTTTACCATTAATTATCAATTCTTGATTATAAACAGATACAATTTCGTCCTTAGAGTTAATTCTCAAGTTTTTATTGCTTGTTTTTTGAACTATAGAATTGGATGGCTCACCATGTAATTTAACGATTGGTTCAATATTTATAGGCCCAAATAAGTCATTAAAATAGTCAACTTCTTTTTCGTTATAGTTAATGTAAATGAAAGTTGCTATATTTTTGTTTACTAAATTATTCTCAGAGAGGTTATAGTTATTTACCAGCTTATAATTGACACTGTTAGTGTAGTTTTGAGTTGCAATATTATTTTCGTCAACAAGATCTAAATTAGTTAAGAAATTACCTTTAACTTTTTCATTTGAACAATTTCCAAAAGTATTATATAGAGTTAAATTTTTTTGTTGAGTTTTAAATTTTAGCTGAATAGATAAGTCATTAAGACCTTTTCTTTTGCTATTTTCATCGCTTGTATGAGTTTGCTCAAATTCATTAATAATAATTGGCCAGTCATTAGTTTTGTATTGGCTGGTTACTAAACTCTCAGAAATACCAATTTTTAAAGGATCTATACCCAAAGCTTCATCAAAATTGAATGATCTTCCTCTATTACATTGCAGATAAATATAACATTTATGCTTATTAGAAAATTTGTTTATAATATTATTATAGATATCAGTTTTGGTATTGTATTTGGCGACATTATCTACAACTTTTATTTCCCCTTTTTCTTTTTCGGTAATATGAGCTCCATAAAAAGCTGCGGGATCCAGAAATTTTTGAACATTTTCACGATAAATTTTTTCAGAAATATTTGGATTGTTTGCAATATTAGCAACGTCTAAAACTGCTTTTTCAACTTTGGCAAAGTTGAGGTCAAACTGAAAACCAGTATCCGATTTTTCCTGATAATAGAATCCATCATTTAAAACAATTTCGAATCCACCTTTGTTGTCTTTGAACTCGCCAAAATATTGCCCAGCTTCAATAATGGGAAGATTGTATGCTTTATTTTCATCTGTACTTGTTACAGTATAAGTGTTGAAAAATTTAGCGTCTAAGCTATTTGTATTAGTTTCTGTTGTAGAAAAACCAAATAGACTTGCTGGGATTTCAGGTAGTGGTTCTTTTAGTTCGTTGAAATTAACAAGATCTGTCCACACCTTAGTCATAAAAGGTGTGTTGGTGCTGTCTTTTGGTAAAATGTTATTGCGAGAATTAATAAATAATTCTTTCTTTAAACCTCTGTAGACATAATATTTAATAGGAACACCTACATCAACATGTTTTAAAGGTTTGATAAAAACGTTTACTTTAGATTCGTTTCCTTCACCGGATTGAGGTACAATTAATATTTGCCCGCTTGTAACAGCATAAGCTTTTTTATTGGCCAGTTCAAATTGGGTTGTAATGTTAAATTTAGTGTTAGTTTCTACAAAATCTGGCCCGTACGCACCTTCAGCTGAAGATTGTGCTGCAATAGTAGATTCTGTGAAAAAATACGATTTGGGTTCAAATTCTTTTGTTCGGCCTTTTCCTAAAGTATTCAGAACTTCATTTTCTTCTGATTGAGAAGTTAAGGTATATGTAAAATCAAATGGTTCTATTGGCATGGTATTAAATATTTACTATTTCTAATTTGACTTCTGTTTCTTTATTATTCACTTTTATAGTGTGTGGGAACTTGATTTTTGTATAATTGGGATTACTTTCTGGTGTTTCTTCAGGTGTTTGAAAGGTTATCCAATCAACAGCTATACCGCCTTCAATACCCCAAACTCCCGCTATTTTTTTGTAATATATTTCCTCAACGGAATTATCTTTCTTTTTTTTGCTAGCTTTTAGTCTAAAAGTTGTCAGGTCGTTAGTAAGAACATTTTCCATTATTAGATCATAACTTCTATCCACTATTCCAGAATCGACCGTAATGTTTAATTTACTGCCCGTGAGGTATGCTATTTTATTTTTGATTCCGTTGTATTTAACTATTATTGGTTTACAAGTGAGTTGTTTATTAGATCTAATATCTGTTTGGCTTAATTCTCCAGGATCTCCATCGAACGGAGCTATATGGGCCATTAGATATGCATTTTTTCTTTTGCCGTTAATTTCAGGATTCCATTCATTCCAGATATCAGCAATTTTTTTTAAATTTATTTCAACTATTTTTTCCGAATTTGCTGGAATTGGGTCAATTTCTTTAACCGCTATAAGTTTCACATCAGCTTGTTGATACCATTTATCAGGAAATGGAAATGCTGGGTTTGCCTCGTTTGTGAAGGAAACCAAAACTCTTAAATCACATCCTTTAAAACTTTCTCTATTCCCTTTATTTCTAACTCGGACATATATTTTTTGAGATTTTGAGGTATCTAATTCATTAAAATTCTGATTTGCTAAGGGAGGAGTTTGAGAATTCAGCCAAATATCTGGACTATCAACAGCATCCGTCACTGGAACACCATCTAATACCCCATTGACATTCCTATCGGCAATTACTAGTTTTGGTCTTTGAAGAGTTGTAGAAGTTTTCCAATCTTTAGCCAGTTGAACGGCATTTTTCGCATTTACCCTGCCTGCACCAAAATCATCGTTTGTGCTATAGCCATAATTATATCTCTTATTATTAGTAACTTGACTATAATGAGATTGTCCTGTAATTTTGTCTGCACTCTCTTTTAAAATATGTTTAATTTCTACACTATTTAAATCAGGATTTGCTCTAACGATTAGGCCGGCAACTCCTGAAACTACAGGCGTTGCTGATGATGTACCGCCAAAGCTTGAAGTATAACTGCCGTAGCCAACACTTTTTAATTCTACATCTGTAAAACCAGGATCTAATTTGTATTTATCTAATGTTATTGTTCTAGTGCCGTTAGTATTAATTGCATCTATATTTACTACCTCAAGAAAACGACGTGTGCTATCACTTTTTCCATATACAGCAACCATTTCGCCAACAAAAAAGGATTTTAATAGATCATTTTGAGTAGGAAGAAATGTAAGTTCGGTTTTTTCGCCAGTTATTTTATAAGATGCTGACATGCAGGATGTTTGTCCTGGCATTACTTCTACATTTGAAATAGCAAAGCTTGAAAGCAATGCGGGCGAGAATGTAAATTCTTTAGAATTTGTGACAATATCTATAGTTGCATAATGATTATCAGTTCCATTAAAAATGAATATCTCTTGTCCTTTATATGCAAAACCTCTATCATCGTTAATTATAACTGCGTTTGAAGCTGTTATGGTTGCGGTGGTTTTTAAGATTGGTATTCTGACTTCTGGAGGATTTATTGCAAAAGGTATAGCAGTGTAATATCGATCTTTAGTGAATATGATTTTTTTAGCTGTTCGATCAACATCTTTTATAATCAAAACTTCATGATTAAAATCACCGGCTACTCCAATTTCGACACAATTTCCAGGAAATATTTGATCGACATTATCTAGTGTTAAATCTCCATTATTTGATTGAATTGTAATTTTTCTTGTTATTACTTCGTTGTCATACCCGATTTCTCCGCATTTAAGATTGGTTGTGCTATATATACCATGGTTCATTCCATTTGATGGTGCGCACATATCAACTCTATCTCCATAAGAACTGTAAGGAGCTTTCACTTCTTTTACATTTCCAAATATTTTGTCATTATCAATTGTTGAAGCTGAAACAATTAAAGGCTCATTAAATTGAGAAAAGCTCTGTGCTTGAGATGTATTATTATTAGAATTTCCTGCTGCTGCTACAAAAAGAACTCCTCTGCCGTCATTTGCGAAAGCTTTCCATGTTTTAAATAAAACTTCAAATGAGGCGATGGATGCCTTATCATCTAAAGAAAAATTTAAACTTGCATTTACAATTCTTGCTTTCTTTTTTGGCGGGATATAAGAATTATTATCATATTTATAATTTACTGGGTTAAATGAAAAATCAGGATTTATAGCAATTCCTCCTTCATTCATGTAATAATTATAATTATCTATGGTCCCAAACAATAAATTTGTATAAGGACTTTGTGGCAAATTAATTAATTCAGCATCTTCTATTATTCCTTTAATCGGCAAGATATTGCCTAGATTATCAGTTTTATTTCCTAGAATAACTCCAGCAACGCTCGTGGTATGAACACTATTATTTTTAACTGAGATATTTGGAGAAATAGTACCATTAATCTGTCCTATGGTTGAGGATTTCTGTAAAGAATTTACAATCTTAAAGAGCCCTTTGTTTTTAGCGCGGTAATCTAAGCCATTAAGAGGTGCTGATAAATCTTCGAATTCAATTTTAGATTCAAAAACGCCTATAACGACTCTGTTAGTATTTCCAGATAAAGATGTAAGAGCTTCATCTAATTTAATTATTTTATGATGCCAATCTCTCATAGTTGTATTTTATATTTGTTATTTTATATTTGTTATTTTATAATTTTTAAATTATTTGGTACAGTGTTAAAGAAGTAGAATTGATCTTTAAAGTTTGTTTTATTTATATCAAAATCTATTGTACCTAAGCCAATTCCTGAGTTTTGTTTTTTTGGAATTATAAAAAATAAAGACTCAATTGAAGAATCGCTGTTAAGGGGTTCTACCTTTTTGTAGTTTTTGTCACCGAAATACATTTCGGATTCTTCTTTAGAATTTTTGAAGAATATTTTTTCTGGGATTAATAGCTTACCAAAATCATAATTACCAATGCTGTACTGATGAATATTTGTATTGATATTATGATTATACAATTCTTCGAACGATTCGTTTTTGAACTTTGAATTAGCGTAATATTCAATGGTTCTGTTTGATATAGAGGCTATTGTTAAATTGAGTTTTCTTAATTCATGAATTTCTTTACTGTTAAATCTATCGAATTTGGTCGTATCTTTTTTATGAAAGAAAAAGACATTATAGCAGTTAAAACCATAAGGTAGTTGGCTTCCGTATTTCTGAATTTCAATTTCTGAGTATTGATTTTTAAAAAACCTTCCTTCAATAAATTGATACATGTTTAGCGTATAGCTTTTCTCAGTACCAGATTTGTATTCAGTGTATTCGAGAGATAATTTGTCTAATAAATTTTTAATACTTTCATTAGAAAAAAAGTCCTTATAGCTATATTTTGTAATAATTGCTATGTGAAATGGGTCTTCGTTGTAGAGATATTTAAAATTTCTATTTTCTATTTCTTTACGTTTTCCAATTCTATTTTGAAGAGTTTCTATATAGCTGTTTTCCTTAGAATAATTCTTTTCAATTTTTTTTAATTTAGGTTTCTCAAAGCTGTAAGAAACATATTTTGGATCATAAAGCCTCAGCTTCAACTCTCCAGGTAATCCCTCTAAGTTTTGATAACCCTTTTCATTATATTTTTTGTGATAAGACATGACAGTATTATATCCAGAAGGTATTTTATCAAAATAATAATAATTGCCTTTTTTGTCATATTGACCGGTAATTGGAGGAATTTCAAAACCTTCAAGAGTTACTCTTGCATCATCAATGTTTTTTCCTGTTTCAGCATCTTCGAGATAAATTTTTATGTCGGGATTATTTTTCTGTTGAGCAGAGATGCATAGAAAGAATAGCGAAAAGATAAAGGGTAATAGATTTCTCATAGTAAGTGTGATATTATTAAGTTGGTATGGATGAATTTGGGTTAATAAACTACGTATTAAATACAAAGGCTAATCAAAGCTAATATAAACAATAATCAAAAATCCGACCAATTTATATAGAGATACACTTGTTAAAATAAATGATAAAATCTATTAATAAATCTTAAACCGTAATAAACCAACACCAAAAGCAAAATCCTTCCCAACCAGACCTGTACCTTTTGCCAAAAAGTCAAGTAGTTTACAAACTTGGTGGTGTTGATGGTTTTTACTTCGGTTTCTTTTACCTGTTGTGATTTCCAGCGAGCGTAGAGTTCCTGCTCTTTGAGTTCGCAGTCTACGTTTAGTTTGTTGTTCTCAAGACGAACCTTTGGGCTTTTTAAGTTACGCCCTGGTTCGGCCTGAGTAACATTCTTAACAACTACTTTTCCGTTTTGACATTCCAGCAATGCTCTATAAGAGCTGCTGTCTTTCTGAATTTTAAAAACAGTATCATGTACTGTTTCTTTGATTGTAATAGTTTTTGCTTTTTCTTCACTTAGAACCGGTTTCGGGCTTTTGCACGAAACCAGAACTAAGACTAAAAAAAACAAAAAAACAAGACGTTTGAAATTATTCATCATAAGTTATAATTTGATTATTGTTCGTTTTTAGAGTCTTAAAAAACTTTTAATGCTTTTAATTTCTCTTTTTCTTCGGGCTACTTTATAGCCTTCACGACCTCCCATGTCATTCGTATTTCCTTCAATGGTGTAGATAAGAGTTCCGGCGACTTTATCTACAATTCCGGTGTGACCTGTTCCGTTTTTAAAGTCCAGGATAAAAACGTCACCGGGCTGTGGCTCCTTTTTTACCAAAGGTTTGCTTGAATTGTATTGGTCTAGTACACCGCCAGTTTTCTTTAAAGGATTGTTTACTCCTAATTGTAATGCTGCTTTTTGAGCGCACCAGTAAACAAAAGCCATGCACCAGGGATATCCTTTAGTGAGTCCGACACTTCTTAAATAAATCTCGACTTCAGGACCGGAATTACTATTTCGTGGCATTTCTTCAACACCAACCTGAGCAATTGCAATTTCTAAGGTTTTTTGGGCTAATGTCATTGTTGTTTTCCGTTTAGTTGTTTAAATTTTTGTAGTTCATCAACCAACTGCTGATTGATTAGCATGAGTTCTTTGTGCTGTATTTCCATTTTTTTTATGGTTTCGGTTGCTGTAGTTAACCGGGCCGTAAGATCATCGAGTAAGTCACGGTAATATTTTACAGCGCTAACAGTGTTGTCGAGTTCGGCGGCTCTGTCTTGGGCTAATGATTTTCTCATTGAGAAAAACCATGTGATAAATGCGGCGAAGAATGCGGTTAGAGTGGGGTATAAAAACTGTTCCATTTAATGTTAAAAATATATGTTAGGATTGAATTTTGTTTTTGGGAGAAACAGCTTTTTGGAGTGTTGATTTTGAAGAAAATGGGCCTTGATTTTCTGTTGTAACCGCTGTGGTTGTTTCCTTTTGTGGGTACAAAGATTGTCTTAAAAAAGGAGTGAAAAAAACAAATGATAGGTGCTTAAACACTTGTATTCTGGTTCTTTACAGAGTTGTTCAGTCAACGAACATGTGCCTTTTTTTAAGCAAAAAAAGACACATCTTTGCAAAGCAATTCAGATCAAATGTAGTTGTTAAAACAAGTTTAACTACTTACGATGTTTTAGTCTGATTCAACATCAGTTCTTCAATTTTTTTGAGTTCAGAGGTAATCGGAGTACAAAGAATCTCGTACAAAGTAGTGCGGGAAATAGGATAGACCGGATAGACATATTTGCGCCAAACCACAGTAGTTGGAATATCTTCGGTTTTGTGTTTTTGATACAATTCTTTGATAAGCTTATAGCGTAAAAGTTTATTTTTTTGGATTCCGAGACTTCTATTGTTTGAGATTGCCATAATGAGAAAGGTGAAAATGATTAAAAGAATTGTTTTATATAAAAGTAAAATTGCCTTTAGAGGCATTAATAAGTAATTATAAATCTTATCACAGATAACCAAAACCATTTGATCCTTATATATCAATGGCCACTCTTCTTCTAATGCCGAGCTTGTCCGGAACTTCGTTCTGAAGTCATTCTGCCAAAAGAACTTAATAATTTAAGTCTGCAGAGTCCGCACAATAATTCTGTTCCAGAGTGATAAAACACTGGAGCATTCCGGGAAAAAGAATGGTTTTGAGTTATTTGATTAGGGCAGTAAGCGCCCGCTTTTTTGGCTCCTGTTTTTCTTTATCTTTTAAGAAAAACAGGAGTTTTTTTGTTAAGGGTAGCACAGTGTATACAATGAATAGATTTACATTTGAAAACAATTAAAATGTAGAATGACTTCTTTCTATAGAAGATAAAAGATTCTTAAAAACAATTTTAGATGAAATCTATTTCAATACTATGTTAACCTTGTAATTTTCAGAATTTGTGATGAGGTTTATTTTTACGCTCATTTTGATATTGTTTGAAAGTTGAATTGATCTTAAAATTCATCCATTCACGAAAAGTAATTATAGGTTTTAAATTTGTTGCGATTAATAGGGCCCCTAAAAGTAAAGAGGCATAAATATCATTGTTTGGATGCATTGATTTATAGATTTTTGGGTTATTTTGGTAATTAATTGGATATGTTTTGAGCTTAAATCAGGACATAGTATTTTCTAAAATAGATGCGGGTTCGTCCTCTTCAATAAATGGGTTTTCATAATAAGGCGTAAAATGGTATTTACTGATAAGTTTGGTCACTTCTCCTATTTTACTTTCAATTTGCAATGAGACGGGTCTTGGTTCAGCTTCAGGATTGTTCAGAATATGGAACCACTGAAAACGTTCTTGATTGATACAGATACGTTCTCCGGCTGTAAATGTTCTGATTTTTTCGGAACAGAACTGAAGTGTGATATAAAGTTGTGCGATACGCTCTTTAATTTGCTTTTGATTCATTTTGTCGTAATTGTAAAATAGTTTGTAATTTTTTCAGGTCATATTCGATAAGCTGTCTTTCGGCACTGTCTGGGTTTTTAATGAGCCAGGATTCTAGTACCTGTATTTTTTCAATAATTTTTGAAATTGTCATTTGGATTTGTATTTAAGATTACTAAATAGTTTTTTTGTAGTTAGAGTAATGAGATATAAAAATGTATAGTTTTTTTTGGAAGTTCATTTCTGATTTCTTACAAATATCGAAATTTATTTCGAATAAAATAAAAAAAATCGAATCTTTTTTCGATTCGCTTTTGTGGTGCTTTTTTTGTCTTTTAAAAGGTTGTTTTTGTATGCTTTGTTTTTTTTTGGTGTATAATTGTCTGTTGGTTATAAAAATCGACTAATCTCAGAAGGTGTTTTTTGTAGGGAATAGTATTATTTTCGAATTATGTTTCGTTTTTTTGCTGGACCTGTAGCAGTTTTTGTAAATCAAGAAGGAAAATATCTCGTTTAGTCTGAGATTGTTTTTTGGTTCAGGTATATAGGATTGGTTGATTAGTGAAGTTTTGCCATCCTGAATTAATGTGAAAAAGCCCAAATCGCAAAAGAAATTTATGGATGGGCTAAAACTATTTTAGTTTTTTGAAATGTTTCTGTAATAAAATCAGTTTAAAGATTCCTTTTCGCAGATCAATAAAACTTCCAATAATTCGATACTGATTTTTCCTTCTAGGAATAATTTCCGCAATAATTTTATGTACTCTTGTTTTTTAGTAAGCATGGTTATATGTTTATAGATTAAGTAATAAAATTCGTAATATTCAGCGTTCAATATTTGAGGTTTCCCGTAACCAATTTTCTTTAGGTCTCTCATCTCTCGGAATTGGTTTGAAAATTAACATTTACAATTAGAGCTTGGTTTTTGCTTTTTTTGCATTTAGAGTGAAAGAATGGTTGTTTTTTCTTTGTAAATCACAGCTAAAAGTGAGTTTTAATTGAAATGTCTATATTGCTGGAGGCTGCTTTGGGTGTACTAGTTTTTGATTTTCTTTTTTTGCATTTTAAGTTGTCTTTATTATTTATTTAACATTTGATTATTCAAAAAAAAGCAAGTTGAATATGAAATATAAATCGTTTGGAATAAAAAGCCTGTAATTGTCTATTTACAGGCTTTTTTTTTGAGAATTTCGTTAAGATGTTTGAAATTTTTGAATGTTCTTTTGAAAATTGTTTTATTGATTTAGCAAGTCTGAATGATACAGGAAATTTGAGTTTAAGTTTTTAATTTAAATTTGAGAAGGTAAAGATGGAAGGATATAATGCTTAATAAAAATGCATGACAGGTGATTGAACATTAATGTTCGAAGTTTTTACAATCTTGTTCAGGAAACTTAAGCTAGATAGGTTTGGCTGTTGATTGATATTATAGGTTACGAAGCTGTTTTTTGGTATAGCTCTTCGATTTTTTTAAGTTCGATTGTTATAGGAGTACAGAGGATTTCGTATAATGTAGTTCTGGAAATGGGATAGATTGGATATACGTATTTGCGCCAGACTACCGTTGTAGGGATGTCTTCTGTTTTGTGTTTTTGATATAGCTCTTTTATAAGTTTATATCGGAGTAATTTGTTTTTCTGAATTCCCAGGCTTCTTTGATTAGATATTGGCATAGTAAAATGATTAAAGATGAATTAAATGAGTTTAGATGATTTTTTTAGAAAAGTTTATAGAATATGAATTGCAATTATTTGTTCTGTGGTATTTGTGATTATATATTAACTTTCTTTTTGCGTTCGTTTTGATACTGTTTATAGGTTGTGTTTATTTTGAAGCTCAACCATTCTCGAAATATTAGAATTGGTTTCAAATTGGTTGCAATAAGTAAGAATGTTAATAGGGCAGATGCATAGATATCATTATTAGGCTGCATAATTTTGTTCATTTGTCTGGTTAAAGAAATCAAAAGCATATCCCTGTAAAAAATCAACGGATGACATCGATAATGGTATATTGGTTCTTATTCCATTATAATCAATTTTGTTTGCTTCAATAAACCAGCTTGAACGAACAGGTTTAAAAGATGAGGCGATTATTTCAACGCCATCGGTAAATTCTTCATTGTTGAATTCTTTTGTTAGTTTTTGAAGTTCCAAAACCCTTGATCCTTTTAGGTTTCCTTTGGCATCTTTCTTTAGTAGATTAAAAACAATTTTGACTAATGCTGCTGTTTCTCTGCTGGTTGAAAGTGATGATATGTAATTTTGTACCTTTTCAATTCCAATGGTTGCGGTGTCATCCCATCCTTCATTAATGCGATATCCAATTGTAATTTCTTCTTTGTCATTAGAGAAAGTGTGTGACATTTGCTTTTCTTTAAAACCGTAAACTTGATTTTTTAAATCCAGAATAGTTTCAAATAGCTGGAAGGTTTCGGTTTTGGCGATTCTCATCATTTCAGAGGTTTCGTGTAGTCTTGAAAGTGCTCTTGGGATAGTTTCAGCTACTAGTTTTTTATAAGCATCCCTTTCTTCGTTTTTTTTGTTTTCAATTCGGTTTAATGCTTCTTTTAGTTCTTGCGCAGAAAATTGAGATAAATCCATAGTGTGGTTGACTGTGTTTGTTAATGGTGTGATCATAATAGTTTTGTTTTAAGATTAATATAATTTAGTTGTGTAATACAATTTCATCTTTAAATGGATCGCCATAATAAGGTTTGAAATTATATTTGGCAGCAAGTTTGGAAACTTCTTTTAGTTTGTTTTCAATATTTTGAGGAACAGGTCGTGGAGTAATGGTTTCGTCATCCAGGATATGCATCCATTGAAAACGCTCTTGATTGATACAGATTCTTTCACCGGGTGTAAAAGTTTTTGTTCGTTCGGAGCAATATTGAAGTGCGAGGTACAATTGAGCTATGCGAGTTTCGATTTGATTTTTATTCATGATTTTTTTTATTGAGATTTTTTTGTTTGATATCAGGTTAGATTGCACTTTTTTAGGGCTGTTTGGTTTCTCGATAAGTTGATTTTCTGGCTATTGGATTTTTTCTTGGATTTGTTTTTATCTTTTGGTATTTGTTAGGAGTTGAATAAGAGATCTTATGTTTGTAGATTGATATTATGGTTTTTGATAGTTTTGTTTCTGTTTAATATGTAGGTATTTTATATTTGTTTTGTATCTATAATCCATGAGTTATATGATTTTATTGGTGTTTCTGTTGTTTTTGAATTTTATTTTTCTTTCCTTTGCAAATATAATGTAAAATAATACATTAAAACAAATTTTTAACGTAAAAAAATACATGCTTTTATGGGGTCAACTGAAAGAGTAAGGGAGTATCTTGATTACAAAGGGATTAGTAGGTATAGGTTTTGTATTGACTTGGGTTTTTCAAACAAATTTTTAGATAATAGTAGTAATATGGGAACGGATAAGGCGTGTAAAATTTTACATCAATATCCTGAAATTAATTCAGAGTGGCTTTTGACGGGAAATGGGCCTATGATAAAGGAAGATGATACAAGTGTATTAATTATGAATACTGATAGAAAAACGGTAGATTCTATTTGTGTAAATCAGGAAATACCATTGTATGATCTTGAAGCTGTTGCCGGACTTAGAGAATTGTTTAACAGTGCAGAGTCACGTAGAGTTTTGGATACTATAAAAATTCCGAATTTACCTAAATGCGACGGTGCTATTTCGGTAACTGGGGATAGTATGTATCCATTGTTGAAATCTGGAGATATTATTTTGTATAAAGAAACTGAATTTGAAAATATTTTCTTTGGAGAAATGTATCTTTTGAGTGTAAGGTTGAATGATTGGGAAGAGTATATTACAGTAAAGTATGTTCAGAAATCCGAGCAGGGTTTGGAGTATGTAAAATTGGTAAGTCAAAATTCGCATCATCAGTCAAAGGATATTCATATTTCTAAAATATCGGCGTTGGCGCTTATAAAAGCTAGTATCCGTGTTAATACCATGATGTAGAAGTTTACGGAAAGGTATAGCCTGAAAGTAATTTGATTTCTTTTTGAAGACTATATCCTATTATTTTTTTAAATTTGTTAATAACCCGAAACGAATATCTAATTCTTTTAGATATTATTTCGTAAGACTTGTATAGATGAGCACGATAAATGAGAAGATTGATGAAATAGCAATTAAGGAATTTAAGGGAAATAACAGTTCTTTTGCAAAAGCGGTGAATACAAGCGAGACAAACATTCGTAATTACAGGAAGCATACTATACCTAAACTTGATTTTATAGTTAAGTTGCATGACTTATTCGGGATAGGTTTCGAGTATCTGCTTTCTGATGAGGTTGAAATTAACGCGTATAAAAGTGAAGATCGTAAAAGTACGGCCCAGGATCAGGAATTAGTGAGTAAAATGATAATGGCGGAGAATAATCTTCTGAAAGAAAAAAATGATTTTTTATTAGAACAAATAGAATTTTATAAAAGTAAAATTGAGTTTTTGTCACTTCAAACAAATGTAAAAAAATCTCATACAACAAAAGAGATTGCTGAAGGATTAAAGATTATTGATGAGATAGAAAATTTATTTGTAAAGAAATCGGTTAAATAATTTGTAAAGCAGGCCGGTATTTGCTTTTTTTAATGGATGAAGATTAATGTGAAAAGTTGCAGAAAATGTTAAGTAGTAGATTTTTGTTGTACTTGGATTTTTAGAACGTGAGACTCTTTTGTTCACTTTTTGAATTGTTTTGCCTGAAATTATAATGGACTATTTCTGAGTGTTCTTGATGTGAAAAATAACTGTGCGTGCTTCATTAGTGCTTGAGAGACAATGCAGTGTTTGAAGGATATCTCGATTCAAATTAAGTATGAAAGTGCTTTTTGAAAAGGTGACAGTTAAGGGTTTTTCTATTGTCGAACGCCTGATTTGTCTTTTAGCGGTTTAATATTAAGTATAAAAAAGCCTGTAAACATTGAGTTTACAGGCTTTTTCGTGGACTTGACGGGATTACAATCGAACACCTAATTCCTATTTTAATGTTTATTGATAAGCTTGAAAAGAATCCTTGAAGCCCTTATATTTAGAGAGTTTTTAGTTTTTGATACTTAATTTAAATTTTCAACCTTTTTTTCTATTTGATTTTTTTGTTAGAAAATAGCTTTTTTTTAGAATTAAAAACGTCCAAAAAGAATGGTTCAAGGTGCTCGACAGTTGAACACCTTCAAAGTTGATGATTTTAAGGCTTGCAATAAATGTAAAGGCCATCGACTCCTGCTTCTTTGCACCCATTAATGAATGAAGAAATAAACCACAAGATCTGTATGACTTCATTTCTTTCTGGAAATGCTTCAGCATCTCGTAATTGTTGAAGCTTATTTTCTAGTCCACTTTTCGAGATGAAATTTAATACTAAGAATACCTCTCTCTGATGGTTAGGCTCTAAAATAGTTCTCTTAAATTTATCTGTAAAATCATTTACTGAATTACCTTTACGTAATCTTCTAATTTGTGTTTGAATTTTATCATCTTTATAATTTCTACTCCAAAAACCTTGCTTAGAGGTTAATTGAAAATCTTGAGGCATTAGATTCCCTAGGTTTTTCAGTGCTTGTCCGACAATATCTTGGAATGCAGAGGCTGAATAATTCGTCTCTTTATATTTTGAATGGATAAATCTTATTTTATTGCCAACAATGCAAATGTGATCGGCCCACTCTTTTCCTAGATCATCACAAATTAGAAATTCCGATTCTTGTAAAAAGATACTCTCAGTTATGTTAAAAATTGATCCGGGACTAAAATTTCTAGCAGCTGGTGTCAATGTGCCTTTTTCACTAGTGGCGCTTTGAAGTTGAGGATTAGGAAGAAATATTTTTAGAAAATTATCAATATTGCCTAAAAGTCTATTGTCTTTGAATAGTTTTCGATTTGTATAAATAAGTTCACAATTGTCAAAGTTTACTATGAATTGATTTGATACATTTATATAATCTATAAGGGGCTGCATCTGACCATTATCTTTAAATAAAATAATATTCTTTAGTTTTTGAGATCTTACTGAAATGGACTTTTCGTTCATTCTTATTTCTAAGTCGTTGGCATAGGGATTTTGAATGTCATAAGTCGTTAGGCCAATAGTATTATGGTTAGTAATCTGAAGCAAAGTTTCGACTTTTGATATGTATTTGATTAAATTTATTTGTCGTTGTCTTCCGTCTCTTAGAACAATTTTGGTTTCGTGAATTACATTTTGTTCCAAATCCTCATATAATTTTGAGAATACAAATAAAATGGCAATAGGCATCAAATTATGTTTATGATCTTTAAAATCAATAGATTCTGAAAACATGGATAAAAAGGTTTCTCTTTCTGTATGAGCTCGTAATCGCTCAATCTGTAAAAGTCCCCATTTAGAAATTTCTCTAATGTTAGATTTTTTACCAAACTTATTTATTCTTGAAGTATTCAATGAAAGAGACGTTTTTTCGTCATCATTTTTTACTCTCAAATTATTAACTACATAATTACTTGTGCCTAAAGGTGAAAGATTCTGCTGTAGATCAAGAGACTCAAGAGATTTTTGACGGATTGCACGATTAGAAACATTCATGTTTTGCATATTTAGTTTTTCAATTTGAGTATCTTCATCAATATACAAAGTTGAAAGGATCTTGTAATCTATTGGCTCAAATTTCTCAAGAAACTCCCGTAGCTTACCAACATTTCTTCTAACTATCATTATATAATCATTAAAATCGATAATGAAAATGTATGCTAGTTTTATTTCTTCCCAATTTTCTAAATGTTCTTCCAGAATAGAAGGTATGGCAGTATAGCGAAAGATGCAAACAGAATAATTAAAGGTTTGTTCATCTATTATAATCTCTTTGTTTATAACTTTTAAGAGATAGTTTCCTGCTCTTCCGCTCGAAATCTTTCTAAAAAGTTTCCTTATAAGATAATTAGATAGATTTACTTCATCAGGGTTTGAATAAAAATAAGCATTCTCATTCAAAACAATTTGATTTAAAATTTCATCTTCAGTTAGTTGCATAGTTAAGTTGTTTAGTTTTTAGTAGTTTTTTTCAAATCTAAAAAAGCTTGTATTAATGTTATTACGTTTTTCCATAAAGCGTTATTGATCTGATTGAATATTTTGCTAATTTTTTAAGTAAAGGAAAAACTACTTGTTTTCGAATAATTTGTAATTAGGGAAAATTAAATAGAAAAAGTATCTAAGAGTCGAATTTGACAGTATGTGATATATTATAAAAGATGTAAGTTTTGATATTTCTAATGAAATTGAGGCCTTGAAATTGAAGAGTTAAATGCTACTATAATTTGAGATGGTTTATAATTAGAGTTACGTAATAAAAAAGACAGCTAACTAAGCTGTCTTTTTATCTATTTTATCTAACCCCATATATATCTCCCGTAGATATTTCTTGATCAGTAAATCCAGGAACTAATTTGAATTTCAATATAGATTTTACTCTTAAAGTTTCGTCTCTTATACTTTCAATTATAAATTTTAAATCTTCGTCACTATATTCAACATTTGCAACTATTTCTTTTCCGAATTTCTTATAACCTTCTGAACCTGGATATAACTCTAAAATTAATGTAGGATTCATGCCTCTTGCCTGAAATAAACTAGGTAAGGACCACCTTAATCCTTTTGCTCTTAATAATTTTGAATATTCTTCAATAGTATACATATTTGCAACTGCAACTTCAAGTTGCTTTTCCTCCTCCGGACTTAATCTTGCTTTTTTTTCTAAATGTTTAACTGTTGTATCATGGATGTGGTAAAAAGTGTAAACAGCACTTTCGTCGAAATCATTATAATTTATTGGCATAGTTCTATTTTTTTAGTTTAATCAAAAATAGAATTAAGCAGAATATTATTTTAGCGTGATTATACTCGATTTTAAACTCTATTTTTTTATATAGTAGCCTTTACAATGTGTTTCATAACAAATTTATTAATACATAAGTCTGATTAGTTCAATAAATTTATAAGGTAATATAAGCGAAAAAATGAAATGTACATTTCCGAAAATTAGGTTTTTACTCTAAAAGCCAGAAAAACCAAGCTCTCGCAAGTTTTTTTAAGCATTGGCCTTTAAAAATGAAATGTATATTTTACAAAAATAACAGAAAGAAATTCCCTGATATACGTCCTTTAGAGGGGTTTTCTAAACAAATCATCATTAATGGGTTGCCTTATGGGTCGCCTCATGCATTGATTTAAAAAAATAACAAGATGCTAAGTAAATTGCTAAAAACTAAAATGTACATTTCATTTTATATTTGTGTACATTTCAATTTTTGGCTCATAGTAAACTGGATTTTTTATTAAGCATTTGCTAAGAATGATTTTTTATGTTACAAAAAAGAAGAAGATTTTTACTAAAATCTTCCGCAAGATAATTTGAAAAATTGTATTTTCAATTTTTATTTATGCAAACTTGCGAAGTGTAAAACATTAGATTTTGAACTTAAAAAGGGAAGCTGAATTTATTTATATATAGTGACTTAAAGTATGTGTTTTTATGGATGAAATAAATGAGTTAGAAGATGTTTTGCTTTTATTTAAAATGGCAGCGGAAGAGGCAAGAAAGGATCCTGAAAGATATACCGCTTGGATAAGGGGTGAAATTGAAATTGTAATTGCTTTGATTAACAAATTAGATAAAAGGTACATCCTTGGGGCTTTGGGAGCAAGATTAATTAAAGCTTCTCCAAATCTGCACAATCAATTTGTAGCAATGTACAATGGGCCTGATAAAGAAGATATTGCAGATGAGAAGATGCTTGAGGATGAACATGCTGAGGTTCTGCTGGAGTATCTTATGAGTATTTGCTTATCTAGTGCAAATACCAGTTCGGACATAATTCCAACTCAAAAGCAAATCAATGAGATTTATGAACAACTAATTAAGTTAAAACAAAATTTTAATTTTTTGGAAGTTTCTAAAAACATCCCTGTTGATGGTAATGGAAGTGATGAATGGATCAGAAACAGTGTCGTTCAGGATACAATGAACATGCGCGGAAATGGTTATCATCAGCATATAATGGAAGTTTACAAAGAACTTTTCGCGCCTCAGGATGAATTTTTAGCACAATTTTATGGTTTTAATTCCGACGATCTTTTAGAGGCCATAATAAAATTGGATGATCTTGTCTTATCAAAAATAGGAACACTTTTTGGATCAATGAAAAGTCATGACAGATTTTTGAGATGGAGTGATCAAAAAGGCGGTGAGAAGGGAATTATTGAACTAATAACGGAAAAAAGAAAAAGTCCATTTGAAATATTTGCTGATGAATATCCTGATGTAACCCCAGTTGAAGGAGGAATGGGGCTAATACATTATCCTCTGGAATATATTGAAGGTTATGCTAAGGTATTCTGGGTAATTCCAGAGAATGAAAAAGAGCGAAAGATTTTTAATGAATTATCGTGTTCTTTTGGAAGTAATGCAAGTTTTTTGTTTCCACCGCAATATAAAGCCTTTATAATGAATGATACAATCATCAAGAATAAACCTTTGATTAAAGAACATGATAAGTTTTACCATTTTTCTATTCAGCTGGCATTTAGAAATATTTTTAGAATAACGGAAAATTTAATTAAAAGTGCCAGTGAAGTATACTACGAAAATAACTATAAGGGAAATTCGAGTTATCATTCCAGAGATAATTATTTAGAAAGAAAAACAAAATTATTGTTTGAAAGGATGCTCCCCAATACTGTTTTTTACAGTTCACTAGACTATGAAGTGATAGAAAATGACGTGCCTAAAAAGACGGAATTGGATTTGATAGGTATTTCAGACCATTCGATTTATATTATAGAAGTTAAGGCTGGCGAACTCAATGACAAACATAAAAGAGGAGCTTTGAAAGGATTAAAAGACAGGATAGAAGATACCATTGACTATGGATCTTATCAATGCAACCGTGCTAAGAAATATATCATGGAAAAGGAAAAAGTTTCATTTGAATATATTGAGGCAGGATCTAGGAAGGTTCTTGAAATAGAAAATGCAGCGCAAAAGGAAATTTTTAAAATCACTGTTACATTAGAGCATTTTGCGGCAGTGTCAATTAATTTACGGTATCTAATTGAAGCCGGAATATTGAACGAAGATTACAAATGGTCTTGGATAGTCTCTTTATATGACCTGATGATTTTTTCCGATCTGATTGAGAATGAGAATGATTTTAATGAGTATCTGATTAATAGATTAAAGATTTACGAAATGAGAAATGTTGAGTTCATAGACGAGATTGATATATTGGGATATTATCTGGAAGGAAATTTTCCAATTCAAGAAACAGAAGAGAAGCATGTAATCTATTCCAAATTTTCTCAGGAAATCGATTCGTATTATATTAAAACAGGTGTTGGAATGCCTGATATTGCCAAACCGCGGAAGAAGTAATTAATAAAGCAGGAATATTTTTATATTTGTAAAGGTTCAAATTTAAAGAAGGACGTAATGCTTTTCGTTTTTTAATACAGACTGTTTTTTTTCTGATAAATCAAACAATAATGCGGAAGACTGTTTTTGATTTATTTGGTTAAATAAAGAACAGCCTATTGGATATTTTTTTTGACATTATATAACTAAATGTAACATTTTTTAATAAACATAAATATGCCGATAATAACTACAGCAGCTATCACAATACTTCTAAAGAGTTTAGCACAAAAAGGAATAGAAAAGATTGTTGAGACTGGGGCAGAGAACATATCTAGTGATGCTTACAGCTGGCTTAAAAACTTGTTTTACAAAGACAATGAACCCAAGAAAATTTTAAAAGAACTTCGCAATAATCCAGCAGATACAGATCTTTTAGGCAACGCCTCGGCAATTATTAATAACTCTCTTGAAGATAATCCTCTATTTGAAAAATATTTAGAAGAAATTATTAAGAAGGCTGGGGCAGAAAAAGGATCTATTTCTAATAGTAAGAACGTAGTAACAGGTAATGTTTCAACTGGGGGAGGGCATTTTGTAAATGGTGATAATAATAATATTTCTTAATTAGTTCTTATTTAAATGCACGATATAAACGGGTCTATTGATTCTGGCGGCGGTCATGTTATAAATGGCAGCCAGAATACGATTTTAAACGTCATAAACGGATTAGAGGTTCTGCTGTCTGATTATAAGGGACAATTAAGATCTATTAATGCATTAATAGATAGTTTCAGGCATAAAACTGCCTTAGAGCTTCTCTGTGATCTGGAAATCAGATTAAAGGAAAGTTCGGTGCCTCAGGATAAAAAGATTGAAAGTAAAATACTTTTTTTAAAAGCGCTCTGCAAAAGAGAATTGTCTGCTTATTCTAAAGAAGAAGCAGCAAAGGACTTTATAAAAGCATACAGCTTAAACAAGCAAGATACAGAGCTAAATAATAGAGCATGTATCGAATATCTTAATATTGATGAGTTTAAAAAAGCCGAAGAACTAGCGGATAATATTTTAGATAATGACCAATATAATATTAGGGCATGGTTTGTAAAGGCGATAATGTCCGATGATTTAAGCTGTTTTCTAAAGAATGTTCCGAAAGTTGTTACGACAAGTTATAATTTTCAGCACAGCATAATTTACTGGATACTCATCAAGCGGAAGATTAAAAGTTTTACAGAACTTGAGAACTATGGACTAGAACTTCAGTTTAAATCTGAGCAGTACGCTAAAGTGACAGCAGAAAATAAGCAGGCCTGGGTTATTGGTCTTGATCTGCTGATCAGTAAAGTATTAAGTTCACCTGTTTTTAAAAACTTTTCATCAGGAAGAATTGTAATGAAAAAGGATTCGGATTTAGAGCTGCTGATCCGATTGTTAGAGCAATTTGTTGGAACACTGGAATTCACTGAAATTGCCTACAGCTGCAATCACCCAAAATTCTATCTGTATTTTATAAAGTTTTTGACAGCCAGGGATGAAGAATCAAGCAGGTTATTTGCCTCTGCATATGAGCATATTGATAAGGCGCACTGGTTTTACACACAGTTTTTTTGTCAATTTTTAAGTTCTAAAGCAAAATTTCAAGATTTATTGGACTGCTTGGATGAATATGAAAATTTAAAAGGCGAACTTCATTTTGAATTTTATCTTCTAAAGGCTACTTCACTTTATAGGCTTGAAAAGTTTGATGATATTAAAAAACTTGGCAGGGAGTACCTGGAATCTATTCAAACTGTGAATGAATATGATCTTTTTACCTTCATGAGCATTTTAAGGCTAACAGATAACGGAAATGATCAAATTGATTTTCAAACAGAATTTGATGCAATCCTCAATAAAAATTTCGTTTCAGCTGAATTAAAGCAGCTTACAAAATCCACTGTCGTATTAAGGTTCTTTCCAGCATATGACAAACAGGAAATTTATCAGTCATTGAATTCAATTAAAGATTGTGGCCATCTTAGTATAAACTGCAGGAACTTAATTGCCGAGAATTTTGATTTTTTAGGAAAATCAAATGAGGCTTTGGAATTGATGAATTCCTATGTGGATGAATCTGTGCTTAGCGAAAGCCTTAGGCTTTATTTGATGATACTTCGAAAGCAACTGCAATCTGATGAGGATTCACCTAAAGGAAGTGGAATTAAGTTACTTGTTTTGCTTGAGTTTTGGAGAATAAACTGCGAATTCATTGATGAAGAACTTCTCTGTATGGAGCATTTTCTCTGTTCATTAATTAATGATTATCCAAAACTTATTGAAGTGGACAGGCTTCTCTTTTTAAATTTCCCCACTAATTATAAATATCTCTACTTTTATCTTGCCACTCTGGAATTGACAGGAAATGATCATGAAATAAAAGAAATATCAAAGCAGCTTCCTGAAGTATTTGAAGATGAGGATACGGGATTAAATATTGCGGGTGTTTTGCTGCGCAATAAGAAAAATATAGAGAAAGGTTCTAAAATTCTCTATAATCTTGCTCTTGACAAAAATAATGCCAAGGCGAGAATGAATTATTTCGGGACATCACTCTTGATTGATTTTTTGTTTAAAAATTATCAAACTGCAAAAATTGGAAATTGGGTAGTTTATAATGTAGACGGAAAAAAAGAGAAAGTACAGTTAATTAAATTGACAGGCATCCAAAAAGATTTAGCAGGTAAAAGTGTAGGAGAAACTTTTACAAGGAAGCAGCAATTAACCGGTAAAATAAACACCGTTGAGATTGTGGAGATTTTCAATGACCATCTGAATTTATTCCGCGAAATTGAGGAGGAGGCAAAAAATCCGGTAAATGATTTAGGTTTCTATTCCATTGAAATGCCAGCTGATTTAAATGATTTTCCTAAATATCTTATGGAACAGTTTGGTAAGGCTGGAAGTGAAAACAAGAAAACTAAAGATCAGCTTCTTATTGACTATTTAAACTACGATATTGGTTTTTCTGCCTTAGCAAGCACTGTCTTTAACAATAATTATCTGGATGCTTACATTTTTTTAACCAAATCAAAAAACTCAAAGTTTATTACAGTCCCAAATAATTTGACAGATGAGATCGATCTTGAAAATCAAATGTTAAGTTTTGTTCTAGATTTCAGCTCTCTGTTATTGTTTTATGATTTGGAGAAGGAACTTGATTTTAAGTTTAAACATAAATTTGTAATAGCCTCTAATATAAGACACCAAATCGAATCGTATATTAATCAGGAAAGACATTCTCCTGATTCCAATATGAGCATGCACATAACTTTAGAAGGAGTCGAAAATTATGTTTATCCAATAAACAATCAGGCGAAAAGAATAGAATTTTTTCAATCTGTATTAGATTGGATTGAATCGAATTGCGTTATTGATCTTGTAGAGGAAAAATTAGACATTATTTTAAAGGCAAATAAGCTAAAGGAATTGGACTACAACAATGTTCTTTTAAAAATACTTATTGATTCTTTGTACCTGTCCACCAGAGCAGATCATAGAATGATTAGCAGTGAATTATTTGTCTATAAATCTGAAATGCAGAATAATTTTCTAAATCCAGAAAAGTATTTGATAACGAATTATCCAGAAAAGTGCAAGGAAGATTTTTATAGATTTTTACTTAAGTCAAAATATTTAGGCATCGATATTAGTTTTGAAAATTTGAAAAGAGAATTTATCGATTATGTTGGTGGAAGGGAAAATTATTTTTTAACGGCGCTTGGAAATCTTCAATATATATTATCCTGTGATCAGAAAATCATTTCGACCTGCATTGAGTTTATAAAATTTTTAAATAATTCAGCATTACCCTTATCATCGAAAAGGAAGTTCGTAAATCAGATTCTTTGCGCATCCACTAACGGTCTGGAAAAAGAATTAAAAAGGAATTATCTTAATTTGATACATAAAAGGTTAAATATCGGTTCTGTTTTCTTGCTTTAAAATTGGTTGTTTAATAATTAATTAGATTAAAATATCACTGGAAAAATGAAATTTACATTTCAGAAAATTATGGTTTTACCCTAAAAGCCTGCAAAACAAGCTCTAGCAAGTTGTTTTCAGCATTGGACTTTAAAAATGAAATGTGCATTTTACAAAAATAACAGATAGCAATTCCCTGATATACGCTCTGTAGAGTGATTTTTTTAACAAATCATCTTCAATGGGGTGTTTTATGCATTGCCTCAAAACAACAACAACCAACACTATAATAACAACAAGGTAATATTCAGTAAATTACGATAAACCAAAATGTACATTTCATTTTATATTTGTGTACATTTCAATTTTTGGCTCATATATTGATTTTTAGTTGATTAAATATGTTTTTGTTGTTTACGGCGTTTTACTTAATAATGCATGGAATGATTTCTTGTAATCAATCATTTGATGTATTTAAAAATGTTTAGTGGCTATGAAATAAAATATTAATTATATGAAGTCAGCCTATTTATACGTTCGTGTAAGTACGGACGAACAAAAAAGAAAAGGTTATTCCCTGCCGGAACAGGAGGATAGGTTATTGAAGTACTGTAAATATTACGATATCGAAGTAAAAGGAATTTATCGCGAAGATTATTCTGCAAAGAATTTCAATAGACCAGAATGGAACCGATTATTTTCAGAAATAAAAAAGAAATCATCAGGGGAAGATAAAAATATTCTATTTATCAAATGGGATAGATTCAGCCGTAATATTGAATACGCTTACGAAATGATTGGGAAGCTTAGGAAATATAAAACGACAGCAAAAGCTATTGACCAGCCAATTGATTTCTCTGTGCCGGAAAGCACAGTTATGCTGGCTGTATATTTAGCAGTTCCGGAAGCAGAAAATGCGAGGAGAGCGCAAAATACTTCGAACGGTATTCGTCGAGCAAAGCTGATGGGAAGATATCCTAGTAAGGCACCTTTAGGATTTATCAATTTGACATCAATGGACGGCAAGAAAGGAATCGCTCCTAAACAGCCTGAAGCCGAAATTATAAAATGGATTTTTTATCAGGTTGCCAAAAACGATCATAAAATATCTGAAATCATGAAAATAGCTAAAGATAAAGGATTATTATGTTCTAGATAACACTTTTTCAGTATTTTGCATAATTCAGTTTATTGCGGGCTAATACCAGTAAAACTTGACTCTGGTGAAGAGCAGCTAGTGAAAGGATTACACGAACCATTGATATCTGAGTTTTTGTTTAATCAGGTTCAGTCTGTTATTAATACCAAAAGAAAAACCATTGCTAAAAAATATGATTTACAATCGATGTTTTTTCTTGGAGGGGTTTTAATCTGTCCTGTTTGTGATCGAAAACTTCTCGGAAGTTTTTCAGCAGGGAGATTAAAAAAATATCCATACTACCATTGTCGCAATCGCTGCAAAACAAGGATAAATGCAATTTTTCTTAATGATTGCTATCAAAAGAAGCTTCAAGAGTTGATGCTCTCAAATAATACGATTGAATTATTTAAAAATATTATGGAAGACCAGAATATAAAGACACAGAAAGCAAGTTATTTATATGCTCAGAAAGTATTAGAGAGAAAAATAAAAGACGAGGGCTTAACACTTTCTCAAGGCAGAAAATTATTTATTGTCGGAATATTAAAACTTGATGACTACAACGAATTAAAAAAAGAGAATCACGTCAACACCAAAAATCTTAAAAAGGAAGTACGTGATATTTTAATTAAATTAAAAGCTATTGATAAAAAAAGTCGGATAGAAGAGAAAGCGTTAGTCGAAATCTTTCAAAGATTTTCTGAATTTGAGGTCCCAGATAAAAGACATCTTGTAAATCTTATTCCACCTACTAATGTTGATTATAAAACTGGAGATCTATCTTTAGTTTTGAATCAACCATTTTTAAAAATACTATCAAAAAAAGATAACCTAAAAACTGAAAAAAGATGAACTTTATTGAGAAGAATGTTTCAGTAGAAAAAGCAATTGCCATTCTTTCTAAGAGCGGCATTCAGATAAACGAAGATGAAGCCAAAATTATATTGGAATTGTTATATTTAGTGTCAAAAAATTACGATAAACCCAGAGAGAAGAAAATACTATATCCTTAACGGGACTTCGAATCATTATTCAGCCCCGATTATATCTCTAATAGAACTGCTTTGAGACTGTTTATCTTAAACAGACTTAGAATTCCTTGTAAAAAAATCGAACCTAAAATATGTGGCTATAAAGCCAGATAAATGGGGACTTATGGCTATAAAAAAGGAGACAACTATTAACTAGCTGTCTCCTTAAGTGGAGTCGCCGGGAATCGAACCCGGGTCCAAACAAGCAACTAAAGAGCTTTCTACACGTTTATTCCCTGATTGGATTTTCGATGTTAAGCCAGGTCAGGAACAACCACTCAACACTTATCTTCTTAATTTCAATCTCCACCCGAAGCTCATGGAAATCTAGGTTTATTTTTACGGTTCCCCTGTGCTGACCGCCACAAACCAAGGCTTTCAAGGAGAATCCAGCTTTCCTACCTGGTAGGAACGTGGCGCAATCGTACTATAATTCGGATTATGCAGCTAAAGCGTAGTTATTTTCGCCGTGTAAAATTGTAAGATCTTATATTTACGAGCAAGGTCTCAATGCTCGACGTGCTTACTTTTCAATTCGACTTGCTGTCAAAACCAGTCGACCCCAAAAATGAGTTTGCAAATTTATACTATTTGAAGTTAGTTTTGTAATAAATCTTTCAGAAAAATAACATTATTCTTCATCCTTGAAATTAAATGGATAATCACCAAAAATTGGCGCCAGTTTACGAACGGCATAAGTGTTTCTCGTCATTTTATTCGATAAAGCGATAATCGTAACATGCTCTTTCATTAACGGAATGTATGATGAGGTATTACCGTGCCACCAACCGTTGTGGAAATAATAGTTTTGCCCTGTTTCCCAATTGATCATTCGGATTCCTAAACCATAATTTTTGGTTCCCTTACGCTCATTACTGTAGCCGGTATAAACTTGTTTAAGTAATTCGGGTTTTAGAAAGTCAGGTGAATTTCTGGCGCGGTCAAACTTTAAAAGATCTCGCACCGTTGAAAAGATATTTTTATCTCCATAAACATTATCCAGATAATCAAAACCAATTTCTACACCATTACCTTTATAAGAAGGAACAATTTTTTTTCTGTCCTTATCATCGTCAAAAACATAGGTGTGTTTCATTCCCAGAGGTTTAAAAATCATTTGGTGCATGGCTTCTTTATACGTTAAGCCCGTAATTTTTTCAATAATTAAAGCTAGCATTGCATAGTTGGTATTGCAATAGCTAAAACGTGTTCCGGTTCGAGATTCTAAACCAATATTTTTGGTAGCCAGAATATCCAGGATATCTTTATTGGTAAGCTGATTGTGCCTGTCCCATACTGATTTGTCCCGGTCTGTGAAATAGGCATAATTGCGCATTCCACTACGATGGTTAAGCAACATTCTTATTGTACATTCTTCGTACGGAAAGGTTTTTAGAATTGTATTTACTTTTTGATCTAAATCGATCTTACCTGCATTTACAAGTTTTAAAACAGCAGTAGCAGTTAAAACTTTACTCACAGAAGCAATTTGAACAGGAGTTTCTGCAGTTATTTTAGTGCCTTCGTTTTTATTCGCAAATCCGTTATATCTTTCAAAAATAATCTGACCGTTTCTGGCTACTAAAAAACTCCCGTTCATACTATTGTTGGGCCAGTTTTTGTTGTAAAAGTGATTTATTCTTCCGGTTACTGAATTTATATAGGCTTGTGAAATTCTTTTTTCCGGGCCTAATGGTTTCATTTTGGGTAAAGTATCTTCTATCGTTGAAGCAGTATCTGCGGTTGTTTTTTTATCTTTTCCACAAGAACTTAAAACTAATATTAGAAAAAGTATTTGTGGTATATTTGTTTTTTTAAGGAAGCTCATTTTCATCATTCTTTAAAAACAAATATATAGAATTCAATATTTATGTTTTACCGTTTGGGGATACTTCAAAAGGCTTGTTTAACAAAAAATTAAGATTTTGTTTAATTAATTGATTGTTTGTCAGCTTTTAACGGTTTTTAAATATTCTAAATTGTAATTCTGAATGAAAACTTTAACTAAATTTGTTATATTTGAAACAAATAAGATGTAAAAAGTTATATTAATAATTATTTTAAACGCATTTAAATGAAATTTGGAATCATAAAAGAAAGAAAAAACCCGCCGGATCGCAGAGTTGTTTTTGCTCCTAATGAACTTACAAGGCTTAAACAGCTTTATCATGAAGCGGTAGTTGAGGTAGAGAGTTCCGATATCAGGATTTTTTCGGATATACAATACAAAAGTATGGGAATCACTGTTACCGAAGATGTTTCGGACTGTGATGTGTTATTTGGTGTAAAAGAGGTTCCGGTTGAGAATTTGATTCCTAATAAAGCTTATTTCTTTTTTTCGCATACGATTAAAAAACAGCCTTATAATCGAAAATTGCTACAGGCTATTTTAGAGAAAAATATTGATTTATACGACCATGAAACTATTGTGGATGCTAACAATCGACGCTTAATTGGTTTTGGAAAGTATGCTGGAATGGTGGGAGTTTACAACGGAATTCGTGCTTTTGGAATAAAGTTTGAATTGTTTAAATTGCCAAAAGCAGAAACTCTGGATGGAAAAGAGGCTTTGATCAAACAGTTAAAACGTATTACTATGCCGGCTCTAAAATTTGTCATTACCGGAACCGGAAAAGTAGGCAGTGGTGCTAAAGAAATTTTGGACGCTATAAAAATAAAAGAAATTACGGTTGACAATTATTTGACTAAAAAGTATGCGCAAGCCGTTTATGTACAGTTGGATGTTTTAGAATATAATAAACGTATTGATGGTCAGGTTGTTGATTTTAAAGATTTCGTAGCAAATCCAGAGGAATATGTTTCTGATTTTGAGAAATTTACTAAAGTGACGGATATCTATTTTGCCGGTCATTTTTATGCTTCTGGTGCTCCAATGATTTTAACGCGTGAAATGTTGAATGCAAGTGATTGCAAGCTAAAAGTGGTTGCCGATATTTCCTGTGATGTTAATGGTCCAATTGCTTGTACCGTGCGATCCTCGACCATTGCGGAGCCTTTATATGGCTATTTTCCTTTGGAAGATAAAGAAGTAGATGTTTTTCATCCGGCGGCGGTAGTGGTAATGGCTGTTGATAATTTGCCATGTGAAATTCCAAAAGATGCCAGTGAAGGTTTTGGAGAGCAATTTATGGAGCATGTGATTCCGGCCTTCTTCAACGGAGATAAAGATGGAATTTTAAAACGCGCTAAAATAACGGAGAACGGGAAACTAACAGAAAGGTTTAGTTACCTGCAGGATTATGTAGACGGAAAGTAATTATTAATTGTGAATTATAAATTGTTAATTTTTTCAATTTTTGAATTCCAATTTTATATACAAGAAAAAAGAGCTTTCTAATTTTAGAAAGCTCTTTTTTATGATGTAAGGTTAAGGTAATTTATAATTAATAATTAACCATTTATAATTAATTAAACCATCTCCTCCGGTTTCACCCAGGCATCAAAATCTTCAGGGCTTACGTAGCCTAAACGAACGGCTTCGTCTTTAAGAGTAGTTCCGTTTTTGTGGGCTGTCTGTGCAATTTCGGCAGCTTTATAATAGCCAATCTTGGTATTTAAGGCGGTAACCAGCATCAACGAGTTGTCGACTAGTTCCTTAATGCGTTTATAGTTTGGTTCGATTCCTTGTGCGCAATGTTCGTCAAACGAGATGCAGGCATCTCCTAATAATCGTGCCGATTGCAGGAAGTTTGCGGCCATAACCGGTTTGAAGACATTCAGTTCATAATGTCCTTGCATTCCGCCAACTGCAATTGCCATGTCGTTTCCGATTACCTGTGCACAAACCATTGTTAATGCTTCGCATTGGGTTGGGTTTACTTTTCCTGGCATGATAGACGATCCCGGTTCGTTTTCCGGAATGTGAATTTCGCCAATTCCTGAACGAGGTCCTGAAGCTAGCATTCTCACATCATTTGCGATTTTGTTTAGGGAAACGGCTAGTTGTTTTAAGGCTCCATGGGTTTCTACAATAGCGTCGTGTGCCGCCAGGGCTTCAAATTTGTTTTCGGCCGTCACAAAAGGATGATTGGTAAATTTTGCAATATACTCGGCTACTTTTACATCGTACCCTTTTGGAGTATTTAATCCGGTGCCTACTGCAGTTCCCCCCAAAGCGATTTCGGATAAATGGGCGAGTGTATTTTTAAGCGCTTTTAATCCAAAAGACAATTGAGCGGCGTATCCTGAAATTTCCTGTCCAAGTGTTAATGGAGTGGCATCCATAAGGTGGGTACGGCCAATTTTTACCACGTCCTTAAATTCGGTTGCTTTTGCTGTTAAAGTTGCATGAAGTTTTTCGACTCCCGGAATGGTGGTTTCGATCACCATTTTGTAAGCTGCAATGTGCATGGCTGTAGGGAAGGTATCGTTAGAAGATTGTGATTTGTTTACATCGTCATTGGCTTTAATAAATGGTTCACCTTCTCCAATATTGAATCCTTTTAAGACTTGTGCGCGATTGGCTATTACCTCGTTGACATTCATGTTGCTTTGCGTTCCTGAACCGGTTTGCCAGATCACAAGAGGGAATTCGTCATTTAACTGCCCTGCTAAAATCTCATCGCAAACTGCTGCTATAGCATCTCTTTTTTCGAAAGGTAAAACGCCTAAGTCGGCATTAGCATAAGCGGCTGCTTTTTTTAGATAAGCAAAGCCTTCAATGATTTCCTGCGGCATTGACCCGGATGCTCCAATTTTAAAGTTATTTCTTGAACGTTCTGTTTGTGCTCCCCAATACTTATCGGCAGGGACCTGCACTTCGCCCATCGTGTCTTTTTCTATTCTGTATTTCATTATGTGGTATGTAAAAAGTTATTTGTAAAATGTGAAATGTTGTTTGTAGTATGTAAAATGTTTGCTAAAAACTGAAATTTCTTATGAAAATGAATGAACTAGCCCTGATGGCAGTGGCATCCTTTTGTGCCGGGGTTCGGCACAAAAGATAGAGCGGACAGCAGGAATTAGCTTCTGAAAACTCTCATGTTCTTGTGCTTGAGATTGTTCAGTAAAATGGCAGTTATCCATAAGAAAAAAAGCTTATTTAAAATGAGTATAAATATAAGCATAAATGTTATTTCCCGAAAATTGATTTGGATTTTATTGCTAAGGAAAAATATAAGGCTTACATTTGTCCTTACATTCAAAAATTCCGGAAAACATGTTTGAATTTTCACAGTACTTAGGTTTTTTACTTTTCTTGACCATACTAACTATAGGGTTTTGGTTGATGTTTTTCTTAGTAGGTTTCGTATCTTATTGGGTTACGGGTGCTAGCTGGGAAATGTTCAAAGAGAAAAGAGCAAAGAAGAAACAAGAACAATCGATTTAATTTTAAGTTGATTTCATAAAAAAGGACCCGTTTTTACGAGTCCTTTTTTTTATGCTATAAAATGAAATTTCAAATTCCAAATCCAAAATCCAAATTCAAAAAAAATCCAAATTCCAATTAAGTTTTACAAAATTGGAATTTGGATTTTTTCAGTTTGGATTTTAATCTAGATGTTATCCAGGGAATTCTCCACCGCCGTCACCATCATTTTTAGGTGCTCCCGGTTTTTCTCTGTCGCTTTTCGGTTTGTTGAAACGGTAGGTAAACGATAGATTGAATTGACGTCTACGGAACTGCATTTCGCTGTAAGATTTTTGACTTTCAAGAGTAGCGTCATTTTGAAGGTAGGTATACGATCTCATGACTCTGGAGTTAAAAATGTCACTGATATTAAAGGCAATTGTTGCTTTGTCTTTCAATACATCTTTACTGAAAGCTGTATTCATACCAAATTGGTCTAAGATTTTACCTTGTGCTGTTTTTTGCTCGCCATTGAAGGTACCGCTTAACTGCCAGTCAATTTTATAGGGTAACGTAACTTTTGAGCTGATTCTTGCGAACCAGGTGTTGGCTTGATTATTAAGGTTTTGCACAATGGTTTTGCCTTCGGTATCTACATAAGTGTTTTCTCCGGTTGTTTTTACATTGTAAAGGTTGAAGTTACTGTTTAGTTTCCACCATTTATACGGACTGTAATTGAAGGTGAATTCGAAACCATATTTTTGCTCTTTTCCTAAGTTAATAGGACGGCTTAGAATAACAGGAATTCCGTCTACTTGGTCTCCATTTGGAGTTCTGACAAAGCTGAAAACATCTTTTGTGTTTTCGAAATAAGCAGAAGTGCTAAACGTTACTTTTTCCCATCTTTTGATATATCCTACATCAAATTTATCGGTTAATGATGGATCCAGATCCGGATTTCCCTGAAAAATATTAATGTTACTAGCGTAATTAAGGGCCGGATTCATGAAACGTCCTCTGGGTCTTGATACACGTTTACTATAGCTGGCTGTAAAATTACTCTGATCTGAAATTTCATAGCTAACAAAAGCACTTGGAAACAAGTTGTTGTATTTTTTGGTGTTAAAAACACTGTTGTCTAATAGGTTTACCTGAATATTAGTGTCTTCCCATCGTAAGCCAAATAAATAAGAGAATTTATTAACTTTCAGACCATATTGCGCGTAAAGGGCATTGATGTTTTCTTTGTACTCTAAAGTGTTTGATTTTTTTGGATCTATAACATAGTTTCCATTGATGAGGTTTGTAACGTTGTATTCGTTGTTTAAGTCTCCAAAATTTCCTTTGTATCCAGCCTCAAACTGGCTTCCTTTTCCTAATGGAAGAACATAATCAGCCTGAAGTTGTACTTGTTTTTGTACCTGATCGTTTAGAGTAGTATTAGAGGTAGGTAATGCTGTAATAATACCGTCACTGTCATCTGTATTTCTTGAAATCGATAAATCGGCAGTAAGTTTGTGTCCTTTGTCGTTGAAATTTTTGATTAAGTTCGAAGTAAATTCTACGTTTTCGCTTCCGGTATCGGCATTGTTTAAACGAGAAGTGGTTCCTGTAAAAGCACGAGCGGCATCAAAGTTATTGTAGTTAATATAATCTTTGTCCTCGCCTGAGTTTTTTTGATAATTAATGGCGTTGGTCCAGAAGGTGTTAGATGCCACTGTCCATTCCATTCCAGCCCTTGCATTAAAGCCGTTTCTAATTCTTTTAGTGTCTCGATCTTCGTCTAAATAACCTTTTGGAGATCCGTCAGCATTATAATAGGAGGTATTGGTTAATCCTCTACCTTCATTGGTTCTGTAGTTGTAACCCGCTGTAGTGAAATAGTTGAATTTTTCGGTTTTATAATTTAAGTTGGCACTTAAACCATAAGTTTCAGGAAGTCCGGTTGAGGCGATAAAAGTTCCGTTAAAGCCTTGGTTTTTTCCTTTTTTAAGAATAATATTGATAATTCCCGATCCTCCCTCTGCATCATAACGTGCCGATGGGTTGGTGATTACTTCTACTTTGTCAATAGCATCGGCTGGAAGCTGACGTAAAGCTTCGGCTACATTGATGGCATTTGAAGGTCTTCCGTCAATTAAAATTCGGATATTATCACTGCCTCGTAAGCTTACATTTCCTTCAGTGTCTACAGAAACTGAAGGAACATTGTCTAAAACGTCACTTACAGTTCCGCCTTTTACCATCATGTCCTGTCCAACGTTGTAAACTTTTTTGTCCAGTTTTATTTCAACGCTTGATTTTTCAGCACGAACGACAACTTCGTTTAACTGCGCAGCATCTTCCGATAGATTAACAATGCCTAAAGTAGTGTCTCCGGAAATTGTTTTTCCTTTGATTAAAGTGGGTTTGAACGAAATAAATTCAACTTTTATATCGTAAGTCCCCGGTGCAACAGCCACGTCAAACTCTCCTTTTGGATTGGTGATTCCACCAGCTATAACTTTGGTGTCATTTGGAGCTGTGATCGAAATGGTAGCATATTCAAGAGGTTGTTTGCTTATTTTTTCGAAAACTTTCCCGGTAACTTTTACCTTGTTTTTAGCAGGTGGTGCCTGTTGTGCATAGTTGTAGAAACTTGTAAGAAAGGATACAAGTAATACAGCAAATTTGATTTTCTTCATTGTGATTTTTGGTTTCAATTACTCTTTAGACGGCAAATGTAGCTTTTGGTTTAAAGAGAAAAATCACAAAAATATGTTAATATGGTTCTTTATAATTGATCTAAAAAAGAAGCTACCAAATCCGGATCTCTTCCAATGATAGCTTTGCCGTCTTTTACAACAATTGGGCGCTCGATTAAAATAGGATGTTCCACCATAGCGGCTATAATTTGGTCGTTGGTCAGGTTTTTTCCTTTGTAGTTATCAATCCATACTTTTTCTTTAATTCTTACCAATTGCAGGGGCTGAAGGTTTAGTTTTTTAAGAAGTTCTTTTAACTCATTAAAGTCCGGAGTTTCGGTGAGATAGGGAATGATTTGGAATTCCTGTTTTGTTTTTTCGATAAAAGCCAGACAGGTTCTTGATTTTCCACAACGTGGGTTATGATAAATTTGTATCATTTTGATATATTTAAATTGCTGTAAGATAATTAAACTAAAAATAGGTATTTTAGCAGTGCCAAAAATAAGATTTAGTTATTAAATCGAATTCTCATTTTTAAATTATTATAAGTATGTTTTTAGAACAAGGAATTAAACCTCACAATAAGTTCTGGTTGTATCTTTTAGGATCGGTTTTAATAATTTTAGCGTCATTTATTGGTCAAATTCCTTTTTCTGTTGCGGTATTTTATAAAAGTTACATTTCCGGAGAATCTTTTCCTGTTGATAATGGAGCAGTAATGAGTATGTTTGAACTTAATCTCACGTTGTTTTTGGTGATGATTTCTTTTGTTTTTGCATTTGCAGGAGTGTATTATGTGGTAAAATATTTGCACCGTCAGACTTTTTTATCAGTTACTACTTCTAGATCGAAGGTAGATTGGAGACGGATAAGCTTTTCTTTTTTACTATGGGCTTTGTTCTCTGTTTTAAGCTTTCTGGCACTTTATCTGAATGCTCCCGAGAAGTTTGTTTGGAATTTTAAACTCGTCCCTTTTTTAATTTTAGTGGTTTTAGCTACGCTATTAATACCTATACAAACCTCTACCGAAGAATATGTTTTTAGAGGATACCTGATGCAGGGGTTCGCTAATTTGGCTCAAAACAGGTGGTTTCCGCTCCTAATGACTTCGCTGATATTTGGTTCGATGCACATTCTTAATCCCGAAGTCGAAAAAATGGGGTATATAGTGATGGTGTATTATATAGGGACCGGTTTGTTTCTGGGTGTAATTACCTTAATGGATGAGGGGATGGAATTGGCGTTAGGTTTTCATGCGGCAAATAATTTAGTGGGAGCTTTATTAGTGACCTCCGATTGGTCTGTTTTTCAAACGCATTCGCTTTTTAAAGATACCTCAGAGCCTTCGGCGGGCTGGGATGTAATACTGCCGGTAGTGGTGGTTTATCCTATTTTGCTTTTTATTTTTAGCAAAAAATACAAATGGAACAATTGGAAAGAAAAATTAACGGGTAATATAGTTGTTGTAGAATCTTCAAATTAAAACATACAGTCATGTCAAAACTAACACATAAAAATGTCCATAATTATTTTAAGTTGAATGGTTATCATTTAAATGGAAAGGATTTATGCCGCATAGGGTATAGTTACATCAAAGAAGGAGATGTGTACGAGAGGGCCATTGGTGAATTTTTGCTGGACTGGTTCGATAAGAAAGACTTTATTGAAATGACAACTTCGGGTACAACCGGGCTTCCGAAATTAGTACGCTTAGAAAAACAGGCTATGATTCAGTCGGCTCTGGCAACAGGTGATTTTTTCGGTCTGAAGCCTGGTGACAAGGCATTGCTTTGTTTGCCTACACAGTTTATTGCCGGAAAAATGATGCTGGTTCGAAGTTTAATTTTAGGTTTGGATATTGATGTGGTATCACCAAGTACAGCGCCTTTGGCTTTAAATAAAACACAATATGATTTTGTTGCCATGGTGCCTTTACAAGTCCAGAATTCTATAGCAGGATTAAAGAATGTAAAGAAGCTAATCATTGGTGGTGCTAAAATCGACAGTGCGCTGGAAGAGCAATTACTGCCATTAAAAACACAGATTTACGAAACTTACGGTATGACGGAAACTATTACGCATATCGCTGCTAAAAGAGTGGGAGAAAAGGCGTTCTCGATTCTTCCGAATGTAAAAATAAGCAAAGACGATCGCGATTGTCTGGTTATTCATCTGCCTTCGGTTTCTAACGAGCCTATCGTGACAAATGATTTGGTGGAATTGGTGAATGAAAACCAGTTTGTGTTTTTGGGACGAATCGATAATGTAGTGAATAGCGGAGGAGTGAAGTTGATTCCGGAGCAGATAGAAAGTAAGTTGATAGGGAAAATAAACAGTCGGTTTTTTGTAACCGGAGTTCCGGATACCGTTTTGGGAGAGAAGTTAATTTTGGTGATAGAAGGAGAGAAGCAAGAGTTTGCTCCCGATTTTTTTGATGTATTGGGAAAATATGAAAAACCAAAGGAGATTGTTTTTGTTCCGAAATTTAAAGAAAACGAGAACGGGAAACTGTTGCGTAAGCCTAGTTTGGTGTAGAAAAAACACTTTGCCGAAAGTAAGAAAAATCAGCTATATTTATAAGGTATTAACTTTAAAACCTAATAATTATGAAATTTATCTTAAATCTAACAAATGTTGAGCAATTGAGTAAGAGCGAATTAAAGCAAATTAAAGGCGGTGATTTTATTTATTATTTAAATGGCTACCAATTGCGATGTTCCAAGCAGTTAACACAACCGCCAACCTGTGGCAACATCCCACCATATTGTTTGATTTCACCAGATATGTGTCCAAATTGATCCTTGGTAAACAATAGAAAAAAGAAATTCCAAATTCCAACTTTATCGTTTGGAATTTGGAATTTTAAATTTAGGCTTTTTTATGGTAAAACTTTAGTGTTATGCCTTTCTCTCTAAAAGCGCCATATAGAATCCGTCAAATCCAGATTCTGAGGCTAGTATTTTACGATCTTTAATAAATGTAAATTGTTTTCCGATTTCGGTCTTTAAGAATTTCTCTACCTGTTCCTGATTTTCTGATGGTAAAACGGAACAAGTGGCATAAACTAATTTTCCACCCGGTTTTACAATTTTCGAATAGCTTTCCAAAACTTCAGCCTGAACTTTACGAATGTTATCGATAAACTCCGGTTGTAATTTCCATTTTGCATCAGGGTTTCTTTTTAAAACTCCTAAACCGCTACATGGTGCATCAATTAAAACACGATCGGCTTTTTCGTGCAACTTTTTGATCACTTTTGTAGTGTCAATAATACGGTATTCAATATTAAAGGCGCCATTTCTTTTGGCTCTCAATTTTAATTGTTTCAGTTTGCTTTCGTACAAATCCATTGCAATCAATTGCCCTTTGTTTTCCATCAACGAAGCAATGTGTAATGTTTTTCCTCCGGCTCCGGCACACGTATCTACCACACGCATTCCTGGTTTTACATCCAGAAAACCCGCTACTAATTGTGAGTTGGCATCCTGAACTTCAAATAAACCTTGTTTAAAAGCGTCCGTCAAAAATACGTTGGCTCTTTCTTTTAAAACTAAAGCTTCTGGTTGATCTTTTAAATATTCAGTTTCAATATTTAAATCCATCAAGGTGTTTCTTAAGTTTTCTTTAGTACCTTTCAGTGTATTGGTTCTTAAGATAACTTTTGCAGGTTGATTTTGAGCCGCAATTTCTTTTGACCAAACGGCCTCTCCTAATTCTTTTACTCCTAATTCATCCATCCAGTCCGGAATAGATTCTCTAAAAGCTCTGGTTTTAGAAAGTTCGTCAAAACGACCTTTTATTTTTCTCTCAGGAGTTCCTTCCAATTGTCTCCAATCCGGAATAGGGTATCCTCTTAAAACAGCCCAAACCGCAAACATTCTCCATAAATTATCTCTGTCGAACGGTTCTTTAACTTCTGCAATTTCTGCGTATAATCTTTTCCAACGAACAATTTCGTATATCGTTTCAGCAACAAACTTCCTGTCAGAACTTCCCCAACGTTTGTCTTTTTTTAAGGCTCTGGCTACCACTTTATCCGCATATTCTCCTTCATTGAAAATTGCGTTTAAAGAATCGATGGTAGTATAAACTAAATTTCTGTGTAATCTCATTTTAATTATTTGAGTTGCAAAGGTACTATTAATTGATTGAAAGTTAAATTTTTAATTTTGATTGTTATTTAACTTCTTTTTTAAAAGAAAAAAAACACTCTAATAAGGTTTAAAAGAGTGTTTTTGAGTATGTTTTTAAATGATTTATTTTGTAATTCTTGTCAGTCCAATATTCTCCGGAGCGTGAAGCACCATTGGGAATTTCTCTATTTTTACGGAACTACTGTCTAAACCAAAAGCTCTTTCTTCAGATAAACTCAGTTTTTTAATGAAGAAATAAGAGTTCATAATGATGTTTTCATGCCATCTTAAATCGTTGTCATTGGATAAAAACTTCTCCGACAGTACAAATTTAAAGTCACCAATGATATTGTTTTTGTTTAAAGATTCGTAACGGCTGGTGATGTCTACTTCGCCACGTTTTACCATATCACGAATTACTTCTCTAAACATTAAATTGATTTTGGTAGGCTCTCTGAATCCTAAATTAAAATCGATTCTGTAAATATCGTCTTTAGCAATTTCGGTAACCTTGTATTGTGTTTTGTACGGTTCTGTTAAAATGTTGACGTGTACAAACCAGTATATGTCAGCTCTTTTCGGGCGTTTTTGTAAAATCGAGTAAATGACTTTTTCTTCTAATTCATCAACACGATTGGCGTTGGTCATATAAACCAGGTGCGTTGCGTATTTTGGTATCGATAAGTCTTCACTCAATTCCATTAACACCTTCTTATAATCGTCAATTTTGATGATTTTAGTATAGCTCTTATTGATTTTCTTAGCCAGATACCAGATCGTCATGATCGAGATCAGAAGGATTGCAATGATTAAAGTTACATAACCACCTTCGGCAAATTTAGTAATGTTAGCAATCAGGAAGCTGAATTCAATCAGTAAATAAATAGTGATTAACGGCACCATTAGGTACAATTTTACACGTTTCATTATCAAATAATAATTCAGTAAAATAGTAGTCATAATCATGCATAATATAATCGCAAGACCGTAGGCATGCTCCATATTTCCTGATTTCTGAAAGTGTAAAACGATTCCAACACAACCAAAAAACAACAACCAATTAATTGATGGTATATACAATTGACCTTTTACTTCTGTAGGATATTTAATTTTAACTTTTGGCCAGAAATTTAAACGCATTGCTTCGTTGATCAAAGTAAATGACCCACTGATAAGTGCCTGGGAAGCAATTACCGCAGCCAAAGTTGCTACTACAATTCCGAAAGGAAGAAACCAGTGTGGCATAATTAAATAGAACGGATTTCCGTTTTCTCCACCTAGTTGTTGCAGTGTGCTGCCTTCATGATGTATTAAATAAGCAGCCTGTCCAAAATAGTTTAATACCAGCGCAGTTTTTACAAATACCCAGCTGATTCGGATATTTTTTCTTCCGCAGTGCCCCATATCAGAGTACAATGCTTCGGCACCTGTTGTACATAAAAACACAAAACCAAGTACAAAGAAACCATCAGGATGTATAGACAATAAATGATAAGCATAATACGGATTTACCGCTTTGATAACTTCAGGATGCTTTAGGATTTGAATCGTTCCCAGCGTTCCCAACATGGCAAACCAGATTAACATCATTGGAGCGAAAAACTTTCCAACGAGCTTGGTTCCAAATTGTTGTATGGTAAAAAGAATGAATAAGATTCCGATAACGATGTAAACAATGGTCTCTGTTTGCATGGTTGGATAGAACGCTCTGATTCCTTCTACAGCAGACGAAATCGAAATGGGTGGCGTTATAATTCCATCGGCGAGTAAGGCACTTCCTCCGATGATGGCGGGCACAATGAGCCACTGAATTTTAGTTTTTTTGACCAGTGCATATAAGGCAAAAATCCCACCTTCCCCATGATTGTCGGCACTTAAAGTAATAAGTACATACTTTATCGTAGTTTGTAAAGTCAAAGTCCAAAAAACGCATGAAATTCCACCAAGAACAATATCAGAATTAATGGCATAATCACCAAGTATGGCTTTCATTACATATAATGGAGAAGTACCAATATCTCCATAAATAATTCCTAATGTTATCAATAAACCTCCTATAGACAACTTACTATGTAAGTTTTTATGCGATGCGCTCATGTATATTTTTATAAAAGACGGTTGCAAATTTACTGTTTTAAAACAAACTAACCTCAATTATAACTAAAAAGATAAAAAAAAGCACAATCGTCAAATTGTGCTTTTGATTTTTACAGGGAAATGCAATTTTTATATTAAATTCTTCTGCCGTCACTGCTTCTGCCGCCCGAACCGCTTTCTCTTTGTGGTTCACTGCTTCTGGACTCCTGACTTGCTCTTGGAGCTTCGTAACGTTGCGTGCTTTGAGAGCTTTGCTGTCTCGCTGAATTTCCTCTATTTTCAGAATAATTTCTGGACGATTCTGTTCTTTGAGGAGTCGAAACCCTTTCGGTATTACCATAAGATTGTGAATTTCCTCTGGAAGCATTTGAATTGTTTTGACTGTAATCTCTTCTGTTTTCGCTTCTTCCTGAACTTTCAACTCTTGCAGGATTTGTGTTTACACCTGAGTAGTCTCTGTTTGAAGAAATGGTACGATTCGTAGTGTAATTTCTGTCGGAAGAACTTCTGTTTTCCGAATAATTTCTGTTGGTCGTACGGTCATTTGTAGTAGATACTCGGTCTGAATTAGATCGGTTTGTATTGTACGTATTTTGATTTCTTCCATATTCTCTGGTTGTAACACGTCTTTGATCCAGATCGTATCGGTTGCTGGCGTTAGAATTTCTCTGAGCAAAGCTGTAGTCAGGACGTCTTGTTTCGTAACCGTAGGTACGTCTCGTTTCATACAAAACAGGAGCTCTGTAACTTCTTCTCGTATTTACATAGTTGTAGCTATTGTTTACATTGATACACAGATTGATATTGTTTCTGTATCTGTAAATCGGATAGGGTCTCCAGGCGGAATAATATCTTGGATAGTAATTCCAACCCCAACTAGAATAATAAGGTCTGTAATTGGTTACCCAAAACGAAGTGTAAATTACGGGAACCACATTATAAACCGGTTCGTAAATATAATTGGCACCATATAAGTAACTGTTACCAACAATTTGCACACTTACTTTGTTGTAATTGTCTCTTTCTACATCAATTGTTGCAATATCCTGATAAACATCGCGATCTAAAACCGCCTGAATAATGACAACGTGAGTTCTGTTTTCTACAGATTCGATTACACGTAAATAATCGACCTGATTATCGTCGTTTAAATCAAGATTTGAGATTTGGTATCTGGGGTCATTCAAACGTCTTTCGAAATCCTGTAAATTCGCTGATTCCCCAAACATAGAAGCAACAGCTCTTAAGTCTAAATTATCGCTTATATCTGAATTTTTTGCATATACAGTAGTTTGACTTTGTACTTGAACAGAACTCAAACCTATTATAAGGAGGGCTATAAAAAGTAGTTTAGTTTTCATTTTCAAATCATATTAAGATTAATATTTGGAGGTATCCAATTACTGTGCCAGAAAAAAAAGCGAAACTTATTTCAGGTGTTATAAATAATTGTATTTTAGCGCTAAAAAACTAGTTTATATGAGAAAAGTAATATTATTTTTAGGTGCTTTAATTTTATTGATGTCTTTTAAAACCTTGAATAATAGTGGGAAGGGGATTTTTAACACGGGTTTTACATCAATTCAGATAGATACTTTATTTCAGGATAAAATTAGTATTAGAGCCATCTCAATCGATAAAAATAAAATTTGGTATGGGGCGGATAATTCTCGTTTTGGATTTTATGATTTAGATAAAAAAGAAAAGTTTGAAGATCATATTTATCGTGATACTTTGAAATTGGAATTCAGAAGTATAGCTCAAAATGCAAACAATATCTTTTTGTTAAGTGTAGGGAATCCTGCATTGCTTTATCAGGTTTCGAAAAAAACACAAAAAGTTAAATTGGTATATAAAGAAGTTAATCCGAAAGTGTTTTATGATAGTATGCAGTTTTGGAATGATAAAGAAGGAATTGCGATTGGAGATCCTACAGAGGATACTTTTTCAATTATTATAACGCGTGACGGAGGAGAAACGTGGACTAAAGTATTATCAGATAAATTGCCTACAAATGCAGAGGGCGAAGCAGCCTTTGCGGCCAGTAATTCTAATATTGTCATAAAAGGTAGTGATACCTGGCTGGTTTCGGGAGGTAAAAAAGCACGTGTTTTTTATTCACCAGACAAAGGGAGAACCTGGAAAGCAATTGAAACTCCAATCGTGCAGGGGAAAACCATGACCGGTATTTTTACAGCCGATTTTTATGATGCGAAACACGGATTTATTGCCGGTGGAGATTACGAACTTCCAAATCAAAAAAAGGATAATAAAGCTTTTACTACTGATGGTGGTAAAACCTGGCAGTTAATTGGTCAGGGCATGGGCTTTGGATATGCTTCCTGTGTGCAGTACGTTCCGGGAGGAAATGGTAAAGAAATTATATGCGTAGGTTCTGAAGGGATACAATATTCTCAAAATGGAGGAGAGAACTGGACCCAATTATCAACAGATACAAAACTTTTTACCATTCGTTTTGTGAACAGAAATACTGCAATTGCTGCGGGGCATAATAAAGTAATCCGAATCCGATTTAAATAAAATAACAAGAACCCCAAATAATAAAGTAAGTATTATTATATGGGGTTCTCGCTGCTGTTGTTTTGTTTATTAGTTTTTGCCGGCTTTGTCTCGATATTGTTTTAAAAGTTTACGATTAAAGTCGTCTTCTGATTTTTTTAATTTTAATATTTTCCTGGCAGAAAGTATCTTTTTTAAATTGCTATTATATTTGTCGCGAAGGATGTATAATTCTTTGTCTGCGCTTTCGATTTGTGATAGGAGTGATGCAGCTTCTTTTTCAGACATCGAGCTAATGTTGTCATCGTCTAATTTACGCAGATACATTTTCATTTTTTCGTGGCGCAATTCGTATTGCTTATCATCGTATGTATTGTAGATGGGCCAGAATTTTTCGGCTTCTGTTGAGGTTAGCTCAAGTTCTGTCGTTAAGAAAGAAACTTTATAAGCTTTAATTTTCTCCCGCTTTTCATCCGTTTTGTCACTCTGAGCATAAAAAGAGAAAGTAATAAAGAATAGAATTATTGGTAGTATATTTTTAATTTTCATCTTTTGAAATTTTTGTTTTATTCTGAAATTAAATTTTCGATATTTGGATTGGTAGCCAGGATGTCTTCAAGTGTTTCCTGTTCAAGGGCAACATTTTTATTGAGTTTATCAATGTCTTTATCATCCAGTTCACGAATCAAATCGTATTGATTTAAATTGGACTGATAGGACAAGTACGTTTCCAAAGTGTCTTCGTCAAGGTCTTTGGATGTTTTGTTGTAATTGTTTACTATAGGAATCAGTAACCCTATAAAAACAACCGCAGCAACCGCGATTGAAAGTACTTTTTTACGTTTGTAAATTGGGATTACTTTTATTTCTTTCTTTTCGTTTATTTGTTGTAAAACCTTTGTCGAAAAATCATCAAAATAATTTTCCGGAGTCTTAAACCCAGTTTTTATTTTCGGTTCGTTTTCTAATTTAAATGTTTTCATAATAGCTATTAGACAGTTGTTGTTACAAAAGGTTTAATTTGAGGTAACATATATTTCTATTTTTTTTACAGCGTGATGATAGGATGCTTTTAAAGCACCGACTGAAGTTCCTAGGATTTCGGCAATTTCTTCGTATTTTAATTCTTCAAAATATTTCATTTTAAAAACCAATTGCTGTTTTTCCGGTAAGGTCACAATTGCTTTTTGAAGTTTGATCTGAATTTCATCTCCGTCAAAATAAACATCTGCTTTTAAATTGTCGATAGTTTTATTCTGCAGGGCTTCAGAAGTTAATCCGTTTAGTTTTGCTTTTTGACTTAAAAATGTCAAAGCTTCATTGGTTGCTATTCGATACATCCACGAGAAAAGTTTGCTTTCCCCTTTAAAGTTTTTTAAGTACTGAAAGACTTTTACAAAAGTATTTTGCAAAACATCATCTGTATCGTCATGGTTTAAAACAATGTTTCGAATATGAGAATACAGCGGTTTTTGATAATCAGACACGAGTTTTTGAAACGCAGTATTTTGCGTTGCAGGATTTAATAATTGTTGAATAAATTCCTTCTCGTCTGCCAAATTTCGTTATTTATGGTATTAGAATGAATTTTAAACAAAAGGTTTAATACACCTTTAATTATTTTAGAATTCCGATTCTTCTTCAGGTGTTTTAGGGGTTTCTGCAGGTTTTACAGCTGCCGGATCGGTAGTGGCTGGTCTGTAAACAGGCACTTTGGCTACCGGAATTACTTTAGGTTTTGTTGGGTAGTAAATTTCGGTCATCAATTTCGACGGGCTTTTTACATCCAGTTTGCTCATGGTTAGAATTTCAAGATGCGACCAGCTTAAATCAGGAGTGATTTTTTCGTTATTGATAAAAGCAGTTGTTTTTTTAATGGCTTCATTAAGATGTGTATAATCGCCTTTTAAAGTAGTTTTTACCGCTTCAAAGCCATTTAGTTTTCCACCGGAAATGTCACTTCCTGATGTGGTTAAGATTTCTCGAATAGTAGGTAGGCAGATCGAAATTTTGGCCAGTCCGGTTGTGGTATCGTAGGTGTGGTAAATAATAAAAGGTTTGCCATTGGTCGATAAACCATTGTTTTTGCTAAACTCTATAAGTTTTGGAATAACGATTCTGGCATTCTTGCTTATTTTTCCAATTTCACTCGTAAACGTTTGTCTGATGTATGGAGTTTCGATTTTCTTTACCAGGCCGTTAACTTTTATAGAGTATGTTTTTGTTTCGTAATCTAAGTTTTTATCGATGTTTGCCAGACTTTTTTCATAAATAGTTCCAATCACTTTATCAGAACCTCCATTTAGAGCGGTATAGATTTTAAATAAAAAACTCATTGTTCCCGAGGCTTTCCAAGTCACTTTTGTTTTTCCGGCCAAAGTATCTTTAAAGGTCCAGTTTACATCAGCTTCCGTTCCGTCATATTTCATTTTTTGCTGAATGCTTTCTCCGTCCTTTGTTTTTAATGTAATGGCGTTTCCGTTTCCTTCAGAACCGGCCCAATAAAAAGAGGCGCCATTTCCGACAGTTTTATTAGGAAATGTCATTTTGATCGAAGGATCTTCGACAGACCAGGATTCAAAATCTTCATAATTTCTAAAATCATTAAGGTAATTGTATACCGTAGCTTTTGGTGAATTGATCACTTTGCTTCTTTCCACAGAAAAGATTCCTTTTTGTGTGGCAACAAAAACGGTAAGGGCAACAAGGCTTAATAATAGTAGTAGGAATAAATATTTAAGAATCTTCATTGTAGTGGTTTATTTGGAGTCGTAAAGTTATAAATTTATTACTAGTCGCACTAATAACACTTTGGTAAAAGTACATTTTATACCATTATCGGAAGAGAAAATCAAATAAAATGTACTGAAAATGGTTTTATTTGAAATCGAAAACTTTCTTTTCGGTCTTATCGTTTGAAGAAAAATTTAATTACAAATAAAATGGCAATAAAAAGTAAGAAGACGAGTAATACTTTATAATTCCCTTTGTAAAAAACCTTGTGTAAAGCAAGATCTTTTCGATAAGCGAATATCATTACGATTACGAATGCGATAAAAAAACAGAGGCCGAATATTAATTGTCCTTGACTAAACATAGTTGAAAATTATTTTTGGCAAATTTAGAGAATTGTATACGAATTGTTGCTAATTTGCCATCTCATTTAATCGAATAATATCATGAAAAAACAACTTGATGCAGTTACGGAATTTCATACTGCCTTCAGAATAGGACATAGTCTGGCTCCAATTGCTGATTTGGGAGAGACAAAAAACTGCTTCGTTATAATTTAATGAAGGAAGAAAATGAAGAATACCTGGAAGCGGTTCAGAATAATGATTTAGTTGAAATTGCTGATGCTCTTGGAGATATGATGTATATTTTGTGCGGAACCATTATCGAGCACGGTCTGCAGGATAAAATCGAAGCTGTTTTTGATGAAATTCAGCGTAGTAATATGAGTAAATTAGGAGAAGACGGGAAGCCAATTTACAGAGAAGATGGAAAAGTAATGAAAGGGCCAAACTATTTTAAGCCTGATTTTTCAAAATTGCTTTAGCATAAAAAACCCGACAGGTTTTAAAACTTGTCGGGTTTGTTTTATAGAGGTGTCTTTCGTTACTGTACTTTTACAGTCCAGCCAAAAGTATCTTCTGAAAGTTTATTTTGAAGACTTGTTAATTTTTCTTTCAATAAAGAAGCATAAGAATTCTCAAGTTGAGCCATTTCGTAATATACATCCTGATAAGAGAAACCTTTAATTACACTAATTACAGCTGCTGTTCCTGCTCCGAATATTTCTTTTAATGCTCCGCTTTTTGCAGCTTCTACCAATTCTGATACCAGAACCGGACGAACATCAACTTTAAGACCTTCTTTTTCTGCCATAGCAATCAAACTTTTTCTGGTGATACCATCTAAAATTCTTTCGCTTGTTGGAGCAGTCAGTAAAGTGTCGTTGATTCTAAAGAAAACGTTCATTGTTCCTGCTTCTTCCAGTTTTGTGTGCGTTGCATCATCAGTCCAGATTACCTGTTGGAAGCCGTCTTTGTTTGCCAGGTTAGTTGGGTAAAACTGTGCAGCGTAGTTTCCGGCAGCTTTTGCAGCTCCAATTCCTCCATTTGCAGCTCTACTGTAATGTTCGGCGATAATTACTTTTACTTCACCGGCATAATAAGACTGTGCAGGAGAAAGTAAAATCATGAATTTATATTCGTCAGAAGGATTTGCTACCACACCGGCACCAGTTGCAATCATAAATGGACGGATGTACATACTGCTTCCGTTTCCTTTTTGAATCCATTCGTGGTCAATTTTTAATAATTCATTCAAGCCGTCCATGAAAATGCTTTCCGGAATTTCTGGCATTGCCATACGAACCGCAGAATTGTTAAAACGTTTGAAATTTTCATCAGGTCTGAACAACCAAACATCGTTATTGTCATCTTTATAAGCTTTCATTCCTTCAAAAATAGCTTGTCCGTAGTGAAAGACTTTTGAAGAAGGGTCCATTAAAATTGGAGCATAAGGCTTAACGACAGGGTTTTGCCATTCTCCATTTTTAAAATCACATTCGAATAAATGGTCTGTAAAAACAGAACCAAAGCTTAGGTTTTGAAAGTCTACTCCGCTTATTTTCGACGAAGTTGCTTTTCTGATTTCAATTTTGTGTGTTTGAGTTGTACTCATAATTAATTATGTAAAGTTTTTTTAGGTAATTATCATTAATAGTGCAGAGAATCTAAAGCAATGATCTGCTGTGATATAGGTTTTACTGAATGCAAAATTAAGTAAAAATATATAATTTACTTAGTAAAACTGCATTATTTACGGGCTTTAACTGAGATTTATTTATCTTATAATAAAGTGAAAAAATTAAGACATTTTTATAAAGAATTTATGAAAAATGAACCGTTTTTTAAGGCTTTACGCATTTGTTTTGACTAAATTTGGCACTTAAAAAGGTCGAAATACCAGTAGAAACGGATTGTAAATTCTGAAAAAGGTGAAAAGAGAAATAATTAAAACGCTAGATGGTTCAACCACAATTCATTTGCAAGAGTGGGATGAGTGTTACCATTCGAAACACGGAGCAATTCAGGAGGCGAAACATGTATTTATAAAAAATGGTCTTTCGTTGTTTGATAGTGACCCGGTAAGTATTCTTGAAATAGGTTTTGGAACGGGTTTGAATGCTTTTATTACTTTTTTAGAATCCAGTCAAAAGCAACAGCCAATTGATTATGTTGGAGTAGAAGCTTATCCTGTTGATGCGAAAGAGGTGTTGGCTATGAATTATGTCGACGAATTGGAGGCTGCGGTTTATAAGGAGGTTTTTGAGAAAATGCATGAATACGAATGGAATCAGAAAGTTGCCATCACTAACGATTTCAGCTTAACCAAAAGGAAACAATTTTTTGATGAAATCGATGATTTTGAAATTTTTGATTTGATTTACTTTGACGCCTTCGGATATCGGGTACAGCCGGAGCTGTGGAGCACCGAAATCTTTAGAAAAATGTACAAAAGTTTAAGGCCAAACGGAGTGCTGGTAACCTATGCAGCTCGTGGAGTTGTTAAAAGAAGTATGATTGAGGTTGGATTTACTGTTGAAAAATTGGCAGGGCCGCCTGGAAAACGTGAGATGTTTCGGGCTTTTAAAAAGGTATAAATGAGTTGTTTAGAATGGTTCTATATTGATTTATATGCATTAAGAAATCGTATTCGTTGCTAAAGTTTTTAAAATAATAAGTTAAAATCGGTACTCGTGAATGATATTTGTTTAAATTTGTTGCGAGTTTGAAAATATAGATAACCCCCAAAAAATCTTATTTTATTATGTCAAAAATGATGTTTGATTACACGAAATCAATACTTGAGAGAGTAAGTTTCGACCCGATACTTTTCTGTAAAGAATTAGAGAAAGCTATCAAGACACTGTTACCGTACGAAATGGAACAATTGCAAGAATGGTTATTAAATTTCATTATTGAAAAACCAGAGTTAAAACAAAGTCTACTACTGATTAAAGTATAAAAAAAGGAGCCAATTGGCTCCTTTTTTATTGTTATTTCTTTTGTAGCGGACTTATGATCTGAACGTTCTGAAAAACAATTGCTCCTTTAACCACTCCGGCAATTGTAGATCTGAGGGCGTCAATGATTTGCATTTTTAATTCGCTCTTCGGGTAAATCAAACTTACCTCACGAGCCGGTTTTGGTTCCTTAAAGTTGCGTAGCTTCTGTTTGTCGGAATCTTTTAAGTCTAAGGTGTGCAAGTACGGAAGTAGTGTTGTACCCAAACCTTCGTCGGCTAGTTTAATTAGGGTTTCAAAGCTACCACTTTGAATCTGAAAATTATTCTGATCGAGGTCACTGGCATTTTTACACAAATTTAAAATCCCGTCTCTAAAACAATGTCCGTCCTGAAGTAACAGGATTTCGTTGATGTTTAAATCGGCAACTTCAATTTCTTCTTTTTGAAAACTGGCGTGATGTTCCGGGATATAAGCGACAAAAGGCTCAAAATACAATACAATTTCTTTTATTTTTTCATCTTCAAGCGGAGTAGCAGCAATAGCAGCATCAAGATGGCCATTTTTTAATTTCAGAATGATCTCGTCTGTATTAAGCTCTTCAATTAGAAGTTTAACTTTTGGATATTTCTTGATGAAGTTGTTTAAAAACATTGGTAAAAGTGTGGGCATAATGGTCGGGATAATTCCTAAACGGAATTCTCCTCCAATGAAGCCTTTTTGTTGTTCTACAATGTCTTTAATACGATCCGCTTCGTTTACAATATTCTTGGCTTGGTTTACAATTTTTTGACCAATATCGGTAAGCTGAATAGGCTTTTTGCTTCTGTCAAAAATCAGAATATTTAATTCTTCTTCGATTTTCTGAATCTGCATACTTAGCGTTGGCTGGGTAACGAAACATTTTTCGGCAGCAAGCGTGAAATTTTTATGTTCGGCAACGGCTAACACATATTGCAATTGAGTTATAGTCATTTTGATAGTAATTTTTGATGCAAAAATAAGAAAATATAATTTTTTTTTATATAATTTTAAAAGAACTTATCTTAAATTTGTAGTAATCATATTATAAAATGAAAACTATGAAGACAAATATTTTAGGATTACCAGTAAAAGAATCAGAATTGTTAGTAAAAGAATTAAATATTCTGTTGTCAAATTTTCAGGTATATTACCAAAATTTAAGAGGAATACATTGGAATATTCGTGGTAAGCGTTTCTTTGATCTGCATGTAAAGTTTGAAGAATTGTACACGGATGCCCAGTTAAAAATTGACATGATTGCAGAACGGGTTTTAACTATTGGAGGAACTCCTTTACATACTTTTGAAGATTATATTAAAAATAATAAATTAACTGTTGGAAAGAATATTTCAAACGACGAAAAAGCGGTTCACTTAATTGTAAATTCGTTGTCTGATTTGTTAAAAATTGAAAGAGAAATTCTAAAGCAGTCGGATGAAATTAACGATGAAGGGACAAATTCTATGATGAGTGACTTCATTGCCGAGCAGGAAAAAACAATCTGGATGATGAATGCATGGCTTGAAGAAGAGTTGTAATGTGTTGTTCCTAAAATGATTACTATAGCAGAATGGTCGGGTTTGATCATTCTGCTTTTTTATGTTTGTTAAATTTGTATAAATTTTTAGGCCTCTCGCTTTGATTTTATTTGTTTAACGCTATTTTTGTTCCAATGAAATTAGTCGCTCGTATATTATTATTCATATTTATTGCATTCTTATCTACCCCAACTATAGTGACGGTGATGAAGAAAAGCAATGATGCGTCGCTATTTTTTAGTTTTTCTGAAGAGGAACATTCACATAAAGAACTTAAGGCTGCTGTTTATCCGGCAATACTTCAACATGAAGTTGTTATGCCAGTTTATATTGAAAAAAAGACTATAGTGTCTGAAAATATTGTAAAACTAGACAATATTTCCCCGAGCATTTTTGCTCCACCTCCGAACTTGGCATAATACTTCCGATTATTTTGAATCAAACTGCATTTGAATAAATGCGGTCAATCGTTAATGAATAATTTTTTTAGTATTGTATTATGACAAAAAAAATCAATCTTTTTGCCAACCTTAAATCTGATTTCGCTTCGGGTTTAGTGGTTTTCTTGGTGGCTCTTCCATTGTGTCTGGGTATTGCAATGGCTTCTGGAGCACCTTTGTTTTCAGGAATTATTGCAGGTGTTATTGGTGGTATCATTGTAGGGTACCTAAGCCAGTCACATATTAGTGTTTCCGGACCAGCGGCTGGGTTAACAGCAATTATTTTAACTGCCATTACTGATTTAGGTGCTTTCGATGTGTTTTTAATGTCTGTTTTTATTGCTGGATTAATTCAATTAGCATTAGGGTTTTTAAAGGCCGGAAGTATTTCAAATTATTTTCCAACAAACGTTATTGAAGGAATGTTGGCGGGTATCGGAATTATTATCATCTTGAAACAGTTGCCTCACGCTTTTGGATATGATGCTGATTTTGAAGGTGATCAGGCTTTTATTCAAAATGACGGAAGCAATTCCTTTTCATTTTTGTTTGACGTTCTGAATCACATACATGTAGGAGCAGTTGTAGTCTCACTTGTTTCCTTTGTGATCTTAATTTCCTGGGAGAAAGTTCCTTTTTTAAAGAGACTTAAATTAATTCCGGGAGCACTTGTTGCTGTTGTTGCGGGAGTACTTTTAAATGAGTTTTTTGTTTCAACAGGAAGCACATTGGCAATTGCAAAAGAACATTTGGTTTCTTTGCCAGTTCCAAAATCTTTTGATGAATTTAAATCTATTCTGATTACACCAAATTTTGCTGCGGTTACCAATCCGCAAGTTTGGGTGGTTGCTATTACAATTGCTATTGTGGCTTCTATTGAGACATTATTGTGTATTGAGGCTGCCGACAGAATGGATGTTCAAAAACGTTATACTAATACCAATGTTGAGCTTAGAGCGCAAGGAATTGGTAACATAGTTAGTTCTCTTTTAGGTGGTTTACCAATGACATCAGTTGTAGTAAGATCATCTGCCAATAATAATGCAGGAGCAAAGTCTAAAATGTCGGCTATTATTCACGGTGTGCTTTTGTTAATTAGTGTATTGTCAATCCCTACATTATTAAATAAAATACCATTGGCAACTTTGGCTACTGTTTTAATTTTAGTAGGTTACAAATTAGCAAAACCTGCCACTTTCAAACATTTCTGGGAAAAAGGAAAGTACCAGTTTATACCGTTTATTGCAACTTTGGTATTTGTTGTAGCAACAGATTTACTTAAAGGAGTTGCTTTGGGAATTGTTATCAGTATTATTTTCGTACTGAGAGGAAACCTGAAAAGAGCGTACAGTTTCAAAAAAGAAGAATACGAAGATGGAGATGTTATTCATATTGATTTAGCACAGGAAGTTTCATTCTTAAATAAGGCAGCAATTAAACTGACTTTAAATGAAATCCCTGAAAATTCTAAAGTGATTATCAATGCCGCAGATACAGAGTATATTGCGCACGATGTTTTAGATTTGATTCGCGAATTTAAAGAAACAAGAGCCATTGATGAAAATATTAAAGTAAAGCTGAAAGGATTCAAGAAAGCTTATGAGCTTGAGAATTCGCCGGATATCAATAATCACGTGTCTATTGAGCATTATTATGATGTTGCTAAAAGAGCTTTAGTTCAAAAAGAAAAGGTAAAAGGAGATTTATAAATAAATTATATTAATTAAGGTATTTCTTGATTGTGAGAAGTATTAAAATTAGATAACTTTACAGTGAAGTTGTTTTTAATATATTTAAACATCTGGTAATACCATTCAAAAAACAAAAAAAAATGAGAGAGTTTTATAAGCAGTTACTTGAAAACAATAAACAATGGGTTGAAAGGTCATTAGCGTTAGACCCAAACTATTTTGCTGATTTGGCTAAAGGACAAACACCACCATTATTATGGATTGGATGTTCAGATAGCCGTGTTCCTGCAAACGAAATTATTGGAGCTAAACCGGGAGAGGTTTTTGTACATCGTAATATTGCCAACATGGTGGTGCACTCTGATATGAATATGTTGAGTGTTCTGGATTATGCTGTAAATGTTTTAAAAGTAAAACACGTTATTGTTTGTGGACATTATGGTTGCGGTGGTGTAAAAGCTGCAATGGGAAATCAGTCTGTAGGAATCATCGACAACTGGATCCGTCACATTAAAGATGAATATCGTTTACATGATAAGTACCTTAATTCAATCGCAGATGAAACAGAGCGTTTTAATGCTTTCGTTGAGATCAATGCTAAAGAGCAGGTTTACAATTTGGCTAAAACGTCTATTGTACAAGGTGCTTGGAAAAACGGACAGGATTTAATGCTTCATGGATGGGTTTATGGTTTGAACTCTGGTTTTGTAACCGATTTAAATGTAAACATCAGTTCGAATGAAGAATTGGATCAGGTTTATCAGTTAGACTTGTAATATAAAAAAGAAAATCGCCTCAAGGGGCGATTTTTTTTATTCGTTTTCGTCCAGATTTTCATTAAAAGCAGACGGTAATAAAGTTGGAATAAATTTTATCAGAATTGGTAATAATAAACTTCCTCCAGGTAGTAAAAAGATAGTCAGTGACGGAATCGTTTTGCAGATATCCAGAAGCTGTTTTTTTACTTTCTTCTTTTCCTTAGCATCCAGATCTCTGGTAGTCGAATAAGCCAGTAGGACCATTAATTCTTTGCTTTGGATGATTTCCTTAACCAATCTGTTTTTGTTTCTTACAATTAGTTTTACGACACTATGGGTCATCTGATCGTAAAAATGTTTTACAGGATTGGAATAGTTGAAATAAGGAATCTTCTTTTTGTGTGTGGTGATAAAGGTGTTCGTGGTTTCAATACTTTTGGTAACAAAATCATCCGAAACGCCCATCATAGAACCTAAAGAGTATAAAAAGTAAGCTTCTTCATTTTCTACAACACCATCACTCCATAAAGCCATTCCGGCCATATCGATTAGATAATAATATTCGAGTTGGTTGTTGTAATAGTCCAGTTGTAAAGTTTCTAAAGTATCAACCGTTACTTTTGAAAATTTAGAATATCTGATAGAAGCTTCAAAAAGTTTAATTAACAAATCGTCATGTTGCGATTTTATGGTTTTGGTTTTTAAAGCCAGAGCCACAATACCCAGTACTGTTTCTTCGATTCGTTTTAAGTATTTTTCAGGTATTGAACCATGTTCCAAATATTGCCTGAAAGCAAGGACATCAATAAAGAGAAGCGCATTGGTCACTAAATGCGAAAAGTTTTTACTGATAATGCTGTCATTGGTCTGAACCCTTTGGTCTATGATATTTTCTAAGGAAAGAGAAGGTGTGTCTTTCGGAAGTAAAATTTTGAATAAATTAAATCCTTCCGGACTCATTTCTTTGTAAAATTTTAAAACCTCAGAAATAAAATTATTAGGTTCTGAACTTCTTTTTTCCAAACAAAAAACACCATACAAAGTATTTAATAAAGCTACTTTGGAAATTTCGGTTTTAAACCATCCTTTTATCGGAATCGGAATTTGAGAATCAATAGCAATGATATGACCGTAAATAAAACCGGTTTCTCTGACTTTATTGTAGAACGAATCTGCAGTCTCAAAAGGTATAGCTTCTGAAAACTTCTGTTCGCTAAAAAACTTGTCTATCCAGCCTGGTGCCGATGGGTTAATCATTAACTTTTAATTTATAGCTGCAAAGCTATATCTTTTTCTTGTTTTAGGGTAAATTTTAAATGAAATAACCACCAAATTTTGTGAAAATATGGTGGTTATTCTTTTTTATTTAATGATTCCGGCACAGGCCGCTCTTCCACCTGCATTTCCAGTAGGTTGTGTCGTAAAATCATCAGTTCCCTGATGAACGATTAATCCTTTTCCAAGAATATCTTTGGAGGTATCTCCGCAGCCAATACACCATTCGTCAGTAGTTAGTGTTATAGTTCCGTTACCTTTAGCATCAGCCGTAAAGTTTCCGATATCTCCTTTGTGGTATTCAGCAACACCCCATTTCCCGTGTTTTTTAAAAGTTGGGTTCCAGTGGCCTCCTGCTGAACTTCCATCAGCAGCACTACAATCTGCCTTTTCATGAATGTGTATCGCGTGAACTCCCGGTTGTAGACCAGTCATTTTTGCAACAAAAGTTACTTTGCCATTTTTTTCGGTGAAAGTAGCGGTTCCGGTCACTGTGCTATTGCTTTTTGGCTCTAGAGTTACTGTAAGGTTTTTAGCGTCACTTGATTTTGTACTGGTCTTACAACCAACGATTAAAGCTGTAATTATAGCGAAGGAAACGATTATTTTTTTCATAATAGGAGGCTTTTATATTAAAGATTAAGTAAATTTAACATAAAATTCCGACATGGATTAGAGCTGACAGTTAAAAAAATCTAAAACTATTGATGGTAATTTAATGGGACTTTAAGTAAAGAACCCAAAAATATTACGTAATTTCGTATACCTCCGAATTAAAAAATGAAAATCAATACCTTAATTATTTTCTAATTTAATCTTAAATATTATGATCAAGAATATTTTAACTTTAGTTTTTTTGGGAGTTGTTTTAATTTCCTGCAATACATCTAAAACCCCAAAAGGGGATGCGGTTTCTACACTTGAAGGAACCTGGGAGCTCAACTATATAAGCGGTCCAAGAATTGCTTTTGACGGTTTGTATCCAAATAAAAAACCAACTATTAGCTTTGATCTAAAAGAAAATCGCGTGTCTGGAAATAATGGCTGCAATTCTTTTAATGGAGCATTTGCCGTGACTGGAAATAAAATTGATCTGACACAGCCTATGGCTACAACCAAAATGATGTGTAAGGATGCGCAGCAGGGGGAACAGGTTTTTATGAGTACTTTACCTAAAATAACCTCTTACGATATTACAGATGAAGGAAAAACATTGCACTTTATTTCTGGTGATATTGCCATGATGCGATTTACCAGAAAATAGAGGTATCTTTTAACCTGTTTAATTTTATTTTATGAAAACTAAATTATCCATTTTATTGGTGTTATGCTGTTTTTTAACTATTTCTGTTTCTGGACAGGAAAAGACAAAAAAAGAATTAAAGGCAGAAAGAGAACTACAGCAACAAAAGGAAATTGAAGCACTGGTTACTTCTAGAAAATTTGATTTTGAAGCGCAAAAACTGACCCCACAGGGAGGAAGGTTTATTATTCTGGATTACAATACTTATTTTTTAAAGTTTAATACAGAAAAAACTACCTGCGATTTACCTTTTTTTGGCCGTGCATTTAATGTTGATTATGGAGGAGATGGTGGAATTAAATTTGAAGGGACTCCGGAAGATATTAAAGTTGAGCAAAAAAAGAAAAGTTATATTGTAAAGGCTACAGTTAAGGGAAAGAATGATGTATATGTTTTGATGTTTTCCATTTTTTATAACGGAAATACAACACTTACAATCACCAGTAACAATAGGGCATTTATTTCTTATGATGGGGTGATTCGAGCTCCAAAAGTAGAAGAGAATAAGAAGTAAATATTTTAGTCTTTAAGTATTGTGTTTCTAAACTTTTGATATATTGTAAATGATTATTTGAAAACAAATTTTGAACTTTTGCGATAAAGAAAACGGCAGCTATTTTTTGAATAGCTGCCGTTTTTTAATGTTCTAGCATTTTTATTTAGCGGTTTTAACCTCATAAATAGTATTGACCATTCCGTTTCGCGTAGCATCCAGAGGAAGTTCCCAAAACATAATTCCGCCCAGGTTTTTAGCTTTAACGTATTCTGCTTTTGCTTTTATAGACGTTAGATTATCTCCTGTAGCAAATGTTTTTTCTTTTTCATTGTACCAGAAAGGAGCTTTGGCTTTATCGTCCCAAAAATATTTCCAGCCATTAGCTTCTGTGTAAAAAGGAGCATAGTCTTTGAAAGATACACCTTGAACATGTTCACCGGCTTGATATAGACCGTTATTGATGTTTTCAACATTTTTCCAGGTTCTGGTATAAAAGGCTCCTCCAATCACTAATTTTTCTGCTGGAATTCCCAGTTTCAATAAATATTCAACGGCTTTGTTTGTAGATTCTTCTTTTGGGTTAGTGCTATATAAAGGAGTATGGTGTCCTGTAACTTTTGAGTATCCGTTTACCAGATCATAACTCATAATATTTACACGGTTTACTAAAGGCATTACTTTTTTCCAGTCAATCGATTCGTCTAAGGCTTTTTGAAAACCTCCGGCAGCAAAGCTTAATTCATATTTTTTACCTAAAGTTGAGCGTAGAATTTTGATTAGTTCTGTAAAATTAGGTTTATCAGCCGGTTGAAACAAATGTCCTGGCAGTCCCTCAATTGCCGGATATTCCCAATCTAAATCTAAACCGTCTACTTTAAAATAATTACTGACTTCTTTTACCGATTTGGCAAAAGTAAGTCTTCCCTCAGCTGTTGAAAAAGCTGCAGAACAAGGCTCACAGCCTCCCCAGCCACCAAGCGAAAGAATAACTTTTAATTGCGGATTTGAAGCTTTTAACGAAACCAAATATTTGATAGTAGTAGAATCTTTTGCAGAATCAACGCTTAGCTTTCCCTCTTTTAAATGGAGGAAACTAAAGATAATTTGATTTAGTTTGCTTACTTCGTATTCGTTAATTAGCTTGTCGTCACCTGTGTAATAGGCTATAATATCCATTTTTTTGTTTTTTTGTGCAAATACACTCGTGGTAAAATTGCACCATAAAATCAGAGCAATTAGGTTAATTTGTTTCATTTTATGTTTTTTAGAGTTTTTAGATTGCTAAATATAAAGTAATACAATCGATATTTAACTATTCTCTAGTGGTCTGAGCGTTAATTTTAACGAATATTTTGCAAATGGCTGCAAAAATATTGCGGATGTGATTTTAGCAAATCGTCTTAAAAAAAATAAAAAATAAACCCGCACTGTTTCGGATTAGTGCGGGTTTAAACAAATTAAAAGCTAAAAACTATTTTCATATTAGAAGCAGTATTCGTTTTCTGCAACTAATTTAGATGTAATAACCTCTCTTAAGGCTACAACATTTGGATTGTTTGTGTATTTTGTGAAACGTTTTAGTCCCATTAACATCATACGTTGTTCGTCACCTTCGGCAAAAGAAATAATTCCTTCTTTTCCTCTTGAGTTAACGATATCTACTGCTTTGTACAAGTATAATTTTGCCATAGCAATTTGCTCTTGTACTTTAGCCTCACCTTGATTTTTGGCTAATTTTTCAGTTCTAAGAATTGTACTTTCTGCCATGTAGATTTCGATTAAGATATCAGAAGCAGCCATTAATAACTGTTGGTGTGAATCTAAATCCGGACCATATTTTTGAACAGCGCTTCCGGCTACCATTAAGAAAACTTTTTTCAAGTTAGCAATGATTCCTTTTTCTTCAGCAAATAATTCAGAGAAATCAGGAGTGTCGAAAGATGGAATTCCCATTAATTCTTCCTGAACTTTCATAGCAGGTCCTAATAAATCAACGTGACCTTTCATGGCCTTTTTGATTAACATCCCTACAGAAAGCATTCTATTGATTTCGTTTGTTCCTTCGTAGATACGAGCGATACGAGCATCTCTCCAGGCACTTTCCATTGGAGTGTCTTCAGAGAATCCCATACCTCCAAAAATTTGAATTCCTTCGTCAGCACAAGATTGTACGTCTTCAGAAACTGCTACTTTCAAGATCGAACATTCGATAGCGTATTCTTCAACACCTTTTAATTCAGCTTCCTGATGCGTAGTTCCTTCTGCTTCACGGGCAGCGATTCTGTCTTCGATATCTTTTGCAGCACGGTAAGAAGCACTTTCTCCGGCGTAAGCATTAGTAGCCATTTCAGCCAGTTTAGAGCGGATAGCTCCAAAAGATGAAATCGCAGTGTTGAACTGAATTCTTTCGTTAGCATATTTTACCGCATTTGTAGTAACTCTACGCTGAGCATCTAAACAAGCTGCAGCCAGTTTGATACGACCAACGTTCAAAGCATTCATAGCAATTTTGAAACCGTTTCCTCTTTCAGACAACATGTTTTCAACAGGAACTTTTGTATCGTTGAAGAAAACCTGACGAGTAGAAGAAGCACGGATTCCTAACTTATGCTCTTCTTCATTCATAGAAATTCCATTTGATGGATCATTTTCTACGATGAAACCTGTAATATTTTTATCATCACCAATACGTGCAAAAACGATGAAAACGCTGCAGAAACCTGCATTCGAGATCCACATTTTTTGTCCTGTAATTGAGTAATATTTTCCATCTTCAGATAAAACTGCTTTCGTTTTTCCGGAGTTAGCATCAGATCCTGCGCCTGGCTCAGTCAAACAATAAGCTCCAAACCATTCTCCTGAAGCTAATTTAGGAACGTATTTTTTCTTTTGCTCTTCAGTACCGTAAAGTGTAATTGGCATAGTTCCAATCCCGGTATGTGCACCAAAAGCAGTTGAGAAAGATCCAGTAGCTCCCGAAATGTAATCGCAAACTAACATTGTAGATACGAATCCCATTCCTAATCCACCGTATTCTTCAGGAACAGCAACTCCTAAAAGTCCTAGTTCTCCAGCTTTACGCATAGAAGATTCTGTGTAGGCATAATCTTTTTTCTCAAAACGATCTTTATGCGCCCATAATTCTTTGTCAACGAACTCTTTTACAGAGTCACGCATCATTAATTGCTCTTCCGAAAAATCTTCCGGTGTGAAGATATCTTCGCATTTTGTTTCTTTAACTAAAAACTGACCACCACGGGTTACGTTTTTTTCGATTGTATCTGCCATTTTGTTTTTTTTTAGATAAAAGATGCAAGATTTAAGAAGCGAGATTTTAATCTAACTTATTTATGAAGCCTGTTGTCATCTTTTGAAATTCAATTATTTTGTTTTCTATTTCTTCTGTTTTTGTTTTAGATAGATAATCATTTTGAAAAGCTATCAGTAATTGCGTTTGTAATTCAAATGATGAACCTAAACTAATATTCAAATAATGCTGAAAGTGTTTATTCCCTCTGTTAGAGCCTTCAGCAATATTAGAAGGCATTGAAACAGAACATCGATTCATTTGATTTGTCAAACTATAGGTTTCTGATTTTGGAAAGGTGGCAGTTAGTTTATAGATATCATTAGTAATTCCCATAGCTAAAATCCAAATTTTCAAATTCTTAAAATTATGTCTCATGTTTTTTTGAGGTAAGATAAGAAAGAAATGAATATAAAAGTGAGTTTTTTACTACTTTTTAAAGTTTTGTTATTTTAGAATGTTTCCATTCCAGAATAAAATCTTTCTTCTTTCTTCTTTCCTCTTAAAAACAATCTACAACACTTCGTAAATCCCTGCAGAACCTTGTCCAGTTCCCACACACATACTTACGATTCCGTATTTGTTACCTCTGCGTTTCATTTCGTCGAATAACTGAACAGAAAGTTTAGCTCCTGTACAACCTAGAGGGTGTCCTAAAGAGATAGCTCCACCGTTTACGTTTATGATATCCGGGTTTATGTTTAATTCGCGAGTTACTGCTAAAGCTTGTGAAGCAAAAGCTTCATTTAGTTCAATTAACTCAATATCATTTAGTGTTAAACCTGCTTGTTTCAACGCTTTTGGAATTGCTTTTACAGGACCGATACCCATAATTCTTGGTTCAACACCAGAAGAAGCGAAGTTTACCAAACGTGCGATTGGTTCAAGGTTTAATTCTTTTACCATTTCTTCGCTCATGATTAAAACAAAAGCAGCACCGTCACTCATTTGAGAAGAGTTTCCTGCAGTTACACTTCCGTCGGCAGCAAAAACAGGTCTTAAGCCAGCCAAAGCAGCAACAGAAGTTCCGGCTCTTGGACCTTCGTCTTGTTTTACAACGTATGATTTAGTTTCTTTTTTACCATTCTCATTGATAAAAGTCTGTTCAACAGTAATTGGAACGATTTGTTTGTCAAATTTTCCTTCTGCTTGCGCTTTCAAGGCTTTCATGTGTGAGTTGTAAGCAAACTCATCCTGATCTTCTCTGGAGATTTTGTATTGGTTGGCAACAGCCTCCGCAGTTAGTCCCATTCCCCAGTAGTAATCTTCATGACCTGCAGCAGCCACTTTATAATCCGGAGTTGGTTTGTAACCTCCCATCGGAATAAAACTCATACTTTCGGCTCCACCGGCAATGATACAATCTGCCATTCCTGATTGGATTTTTGCAGTTGCCATTCCGATAGTTTCTAATCCGGATGCACAATAACGGTTAACCGTTACACCAGGAACATCTTCTACTTTTAATCCCATCAAAGAGATTAAACGTCCAACGTTAAGTCCTTGTTCTGCTTCCGGCATGGCATTTCCAACCATAACGTCATCAATACGTTTTTTGTCAAAATTAGGCAACTCGTCCATCATAAACTGAATGGTTTCTGCTGCTAATTCGTCAGGTCTTTTAAATCTAAAAACCCCTTTTGGTGCTTTTCCTACCGCAGTACGGTAAGCTTTTACGATATATGCTGTTTTCATTTGTTTTGTTTTTTTAAGATTTATAGAAGCAAGAGCCAAGAGAAAAGACAAAACTTTGTTTTGAAATCTTGCTTCTTGCATCTTTCTTCTACTTTTCTAGTTACGAAGCGGTTTTCCTTTAGTCAACATGTATTGAATTCTTTCCAGAGTTTTTCTTTCTGTACATAAGCTCAAGAAAGCTTCACGTTCGATATCTAATAAATATTGTTCAGATACTAAAGTCGCTTCAGATAAATCACCACCAGCCATTACATAAGCCAGTTTGTTAGCGATTTTTTTATCGTGCTCAGAAATGTATTTTCCTGCTTCCATCTGATCTGTTCCAACTAAGAACATACCCAAAGCTTGTTTCCCTAATACTTTAACATCAGTTCTTCTGATTGGTTGTGTATAACCAGCTTCTGCCATTAACAAAGCGTGTTTTTTAGCTTCTGCAATCTGACGATCTTTGTTAACTACGATAACGTCTTTTCCATGTTGTAAAAGTCCGGTATCAAAAGCCTCATAACCAGAAGTCGAAACTTTAGCCATTGCGATGGTTAAGAAATATTCTTGAAGAACGTTTAATTCCACGTCGTTTTTGCGGAATAGGTCTGAAGCTCTCAAAGCCATTTCTTTAGATCCACCACCACCTGGAAGTACACCTACACCAAATTCAACTAATCCCATGTATGTTTCAGCAGCAGCAACTACTTTATCAGCATGTAAGCTCATTTCGCATCCACCACCAAAAGTCATTCCGTGAGGCGCTACTATAACTGGAATTGAAGAGTAACGAACGCGCATCATAGTGTCCTGGAACAATTTGATCGCCATGTTTAATTCGTCATATTCCTGCTCAACCGCCATCATGAAGATCATTCCGATATTAGCTCCAACAGAGAAATTCGCTGCTTGATTACCAATAACTAAACCTTGGTATTCTTTTTCAGATAAGTCGATTGCTTTATTGATGGCCTGAAGTACGTCTCCACCAATTGTATTCATTTTAGATTGGAATTCTAAGTTCAAAATTCCATCTCCTAAATCTTCAATGATTGCACCACTATTGCTCCAAACTTTTTTGCTTTCGCGAATGTTGTTTAGGATAATGAATGAATCTTGTCCAGGAACTTTAGCTTGTGATTTTGTTGGAATGTTATAGAAATAAGTGGCTCCTTCTTTTACAGAGTAGAAACTTTCGCTTCCTGAAGCTAACATTTCAGTAACCCACGCAGCTGGAGCTAAACCTTCAGCTTTCATGATTTCAATTCCATTGGCAACACCAATAGCATCCCAAATTTCGAATGGACCATTTTCCCATCCAAAACCAGCTTTCATGGCATCATCAATTTTGTATAATTCGTCTGATATTTCAGGAATTCTGTTTGAAACGTAAGCAAACATTCCGGCGAAACTCTTACGGTAGAATTCTCCTGCTTTGTCTTTTCCTTTTACTAAAACTTTAAAACGGTTGATTGGTTTATCGATTGTTTTTGTAAGTTCAAGTGTAGCGAAGTTTGCTTTTTTAGCAGCACGGTATTCTAATGTATCTAAGTCTAAAGAAAGAATATCTTTATCTACTTTTTTGTAAAAACCTTGTCCTGTTTTACTACCCAACCAGTTATTTTCCATCATTTTGTTGATGAAATCAGGAAGTTTGAACAATTCGTGTTGTTCGTCTGTTGGGCAGTTTTCATAAATACCGTTGGCAACGTGTACCAAAGTATCTAAACCAACAACGTCAACCGTACGGAAAGTAGCCGATTTTGGACGACCAATTACAGGACCAGTCAATTTATCAACTTCTTCAATTGTTAATCCCATTTCTTTTACCAAGTGGAATAAACTCTGGATCCCGTAAATACCAATTCTGTTTCCAATAAACGCTGGAGTATCTTTAGCAACAACAGATGTTTTTCCTAAGAATTTAGATCCGTATTCGTTTAAGAAATCCAATACTTCAGTTGAAGTTTTTGGACCAGGAATAATTTCAAATAATTTTAAGTAACGCGCAGGGTTAAAAAAGTGTGTTCCGCAGAAGTGTTGTTGGAAATCTTCGCTTCTTCCTTCACTCATAAAATGAATTGGAATACCAGATGTATTTGATGTAACCAAAGTTCCCGGTTTACGGAATTTTTCGATTTGTTCGAATACTAGTTTTTTAATATCCAAACGCTCCACAACAACTTCAATAATCCAATCAACATTGGCAATTTTTGCCATATCATCGGTCGTATTTCCAGTCGTAATTCTGTTTGCGAATTTCTGACTGTAAATCGGAGATGGTTTTGATTTTAATGAATTCGCCAAGTGCTCGTTTACTACTCGGTTGCGAACAGCTTTACTTTCAAGCGTTAATCCTTTTTTGGCTTCAGCTTCTGTCAACTCGCGTGGTACGATGTCAAGAAGTAAAACTTCAACACCAATATTGGCAAAATGGCAAGCTATTCCTGAACCCATAATTCCGGATCCAATTACAGCAACTTTTTTAATTGTGCGTTTCATAAGTCGTTAATATTTGTTTTTGTTTTTTGAATTTGAAATTTCCCTATTGACTAAGGTTATTCATTTCCTATTTTGTCTGTTTGATTAAATATGTTTTTATCCTGAATTAATTCGTTTATGATTTCAGAAACTTCGATAAAATGTTTTAGTTTCTCGTCAGAAACATGTTTTCTTACCGTTTCATTAAATTTCAAAACTGTATTCTTAGATAAATCTCTTTTTTCTTTTCCAAATTCGGTCAGGTAGATCAAAACACCACGACCGTCTGTTGGGTTTTTTTTGCGAACAATCAAACCTTTGTCTTCCATTGATTTTAATGTTCGGGTTAGGCTTGTGGCTTCCATGCCCATTCTTGGTCCCAAAGCTGTCGATGGGGTTCCTTCTTCTTTATCTATACTCAAAAGGGCAAACCCGGTGGCCATTGTGGCATCGTATTTAGCAGCCTCTTCGTTGTACATTCTTGATACAGCTTGCCATGTAGCACGCAAAATATAATCTATTGTTTTCTCTTTCATATGTAACTATATCGATTTCAAATATAATCAAAAAATACTATGCACGCATATAATTTTTTCATATTTTTTTGGTTAGTTAAAAAATTCCCTTGATTTATAGGGGTTTATGGTTTAATTTTAATTGAAATATACTATTCTTTTTTGATGTTTTAACAAAATTTATGCTGTAAAAATTGTTTTATGGTTTTAAATTGGGATAAAATTCTACATTTTGTAAAAAATTATGGCTTTAATTCAATAGAATTTGCTTGTTCATATCGCGAAATTGCCTTTCCGAGTATTGTTTTCATCCTGTTTCGAAGGTTTTCGGGTTTGAGGACTTCAATGCCGTTACCAAAGCCCAGCAGTATACGCTCCATTTCGTAATTTGGGGTGATGAACAAATGAACGATAATGCTTTTGTCTTCATTTTCTTTAATCAGTCGCTGCGTTTGATGCAGGGGTTTGGTTAAAACATAAGGCGCGTTGATTTCATCAATCCAGAGTTCAATCTTTCGAGGATGAGATCCGGTGTTTACTGTAACACCAATTACGTTTTTGTAAAAAAGTTCCGCATCAAAGTCTTCGTCTAAATAAGGCAGATTAAAATCATAATCAATAGCAATAATTCTGTCCAGCGCCAAATTGGTAATTGGTTGTGAACCTTTTTTCTTTCCTACCAAAAACCATCGGTTGTTGAACTCTTTTAAAATAAAGGGATGAAAATGAAATTTGTTTTCCTCCCGGGATTTAAACGATTTATAGGTAATGACCAGAGCTACTTTTTTGATAATGGCCTGATAAATCTCATCCAGATAATGAAGTCCTTTTAGTTTTTCATTTTTGTCGAGATAGATAACAGGCTTGGTATGTGATTTTTCGGCGTAGATTTTATCCTCCAAACGCTGTAGAATATCCGACACATCATTAAAGAGTGAGAAATCTTTAAACTGCTTTAACATCGAGACGGTCTCGGTGAGGACGTTCATATCTGTTTCTGTTAACGGAATGTCGGTTATGGTGAATTCGTCGTCTTCATATTTATAGTACTTTTTATCATATACTACAATTGGGGCATTGTACCCCAGTTTCTCACTTCGCATGAGCTGAATATCCATTTGTATGGTTCGCTTGCTGATGGGGTTTGCACGGCCTTCATATTCAAACAAAGCATCGGAGCAGCATTCGATTAGATCGTCTAAAGTCCATTGCCGGTATCTGTTTTGGAGGCATTTGTCAATGGTTTTGTACCGAATTAAGGCGTTTTTGTTTTGTGACATAGTTTGTTTTTTTGCTCGCAAAGTCGCGAAGGCGCAAAGTTTTTTGTTTTTTTAAGCCAGAGATTAAAGGATTAAAATGACAAACTGTGCGTTTAATTAATTACTTTAAATAAAACTTTGCGACTTCGCGTCTTTGCGAGATTCAATTTTTAGCTTAATAACTTTATCTCTTTTTCAATATTAAATCTGGCTTTTTCCTCATACAAATCTCTGAACTCATCCGTTTGAAAAATAAACTCGTTTTCCAGAAAATGTTTCAATGCTTTGGCACGTCCGGGATTGTAGAGGAAGTCAGGATAAATACGGTATTCTTTTCTAATTTGTTCAAAATAGATTTTATAATCTTCCCAATCTTTAGCCAGAATCTTCAAATCAAAATCGATTAACCGGTTAATGTCTTCAATTGTATTATGCGCATGGAGCTGTGTGGCACAGATTGCATCAAAAATGAATTGTTTATTAAGGTTGATATTTTCGGGAAGAATTGACAAAGCGAACTCGGCACTTTTCAGTTCATTGTCTTTTCTGGAAGAAGAGTAAACAATATCATGATAAAAAATGGAGAACAATACTTCATTCGGATTTTCAAGTTTATTCCGATAGACCTCAAAGCTCTCAATCATTTCTTTTAAATGCGTGAGATTGTGATAATGCCTTGATTTTTTAGAATATGCCTTTTCTAAATTCATCCAGTTTTGCTGAATTTCATTTAATGGAAAGCCAATGTTCAAGAGTAATTCAGAATAGATTTTCTCTAAATTCATATGGTATTTTTTATTTAAATCTAATGAGAAGCTCTGTAAGAGCTGAATATTTATTGCCAAATTTTAACACAGAATCAAAAGCTCCAGCGGAGCGATACCTTTATTTTTTTTCATTGATAGAATATGTCACCTCGCTGGGGCTCTTCAAATGCATCTGAAAAAATCTACAAATATGTCGTCCCTCTGGGACTTATACTTTTGTAATCTGAAAAAACTATAGTTATAACGTCCCTCTGGGACTTACACACTTTTTTAAAATTAATATTTACTCAAATATAAAATTCTTTTTTCTACTGCGCAAAATAATTGCGTAGTGGTTTTGAAATCTTTGCTCAGGAAATAAGAACAGACGTTCATTGAAATAAAAATTGAGTTAATACGGTCAAGTTTAAGTTACTTCGAAAAACTTTCCACGTACACACTTACACCATTACCGGTTAACACAATTTATTATGAGGCAGTAGCTCAGCGGTTAGAGCAGGTAGTTTTGAAATTATCACCAAAAGGTCAATCAAAACTTACTTCGTACACTTTTAATGTCCGGGTCGTGGGTTCGAATCCCATCTGCTTCACTATTCAGGGTCAATTCAAACTTACTTCAGAACATTGGTATTTCCGGTTCGAGTCCGGCAAGTTTCAAAATTATCAGGAATAAAAAAGAGGGTCAAGATTAACTTACTTCCTGGCGGAAACGCCTCCATTTAGAAAGATTAGTTAGTCCATTACACTCCAATTTCAGGTCAAGCGTTTCTTACTTCAAATCTTTTAGGTAGAATCAGAAACGCAATTATCTAAATTTTAAAATTAAAAAAAATGAAAACAACAACATTATTAAAAATCAGTCTGCGTCAAAATGCAATTTTCATTCCATCAGAAATGATAACGAATGATGTCAAAAAATTATCAGCAACAACATCGGTTTTGACGGCCAATGTTTCAAAACTTGGTTTTACATTTTCAGAGTCTTTATTACACGCTTTAAATAATGTAAGCCCAAATTATAAAGTTGATTTTTTAGAGGTTCTGAAAGAAGTTTTAGGAACGGATAAAAACTGGACTCCTTTGGTGAAAGAATGGGATATCCCAACAGGTGAATCTGTTTTTGATCATGTGGCTACTTTTTTTGCAAATGTTTTCAAGACAAAAAACGGAACAACTTTGCAATGCGGACATATTATTCCCGATCATACTTTCCCGTTAGAAAGATACAACGGTTGTCCATTCTGTGGAACTCCGTTTGAATTTGGTAAAATCGAAAAATACGGACAAGGAAGCAAATTGAAAGTTCTTGAATTATGGACAGAAAAAGACTTAAATGATTTCTATTTATCATTATTGCAATCGAAAACGGCTTTAGATGCTACGCAGGTAGATAGTTTAAAAGCAACGATGAAATATTTGCCTTTGCCAAAAACCGATGTCGCCATGAAGGAAACGCTAATGCTTGTTATTGATCTTTTGATCGAAAATGACAAAGAAGAGGAAGCGTCACAATTTTTAAAAACACCAACGGATGTCTTAAGATATTTATGGTTTAAGAATACAGGATTACTACAAATTATCGAACCAAAAACGATTATTAAAAGAACGGCTAAAAACGCACAACATCTACATATCGGTTTAGACGCAAGTGCGCAGGCCAGAATTGCTTCTCAGAAAGATCTGAAGCTTAAATATTCCCGAAAAGAATGTTTAATGGTGGCAAATTGGCTAAATACTATGGATATAGAAGTAGAAGCAATGTGCGAAATCATGCATCCAAAAAGAGGAATGTGGGTTCGTGTGATCAGAGCGTTGCGTTTGGCTGAATACAGTAAAAGAAAAGGCTTCGAAAAATTAGCTTTTTTAATGGATGTATTCTACAACCAGGTGTATGACGTTTGGCAAAATAAGGTAAACACGTCAAGATTGAAAATGGATGCAGATAAAACATTCGCATTGCTGAAACAACGTCCGGGATTGTTTGCTCGTTCTTTATTTTCGAATATGCTTTGGTTTGGTGCTGATGAAACTGTGGCGCATTTTACGGAGATTATTGATAAAGTTCCGGCTCGTTTGGTGTTTACCTTAAATATGTATGCTCAGAATTATTTTGATAAAAACATGCAAAGAAGTGTGAAACCTTTGGGAGGAACTAACAAACGAATTGCACCAAATGCGTTGTTGAATTTGTATGATGAAGAGCAATTAGAGGCGATGAAAAATCAAATCGAAGAATTGTGCTTTTTAGCAATGAAGAAACGATTTGCTGCAATCGTAAATCCAAACAAGACTATTTATATAGATCCACAATTGTTTAATATGCCAGTTTCGATTGGAGATCGTAGCGATACTGTTCAGGATTTACCGGTGGCTTTAATGGGAACGCGTTTCCCGGTTGAAGGTAACGAAGTGCGATTGTTTATGCAGTGGGGTGCAGGTTTACCAGCGCAGCATTTAGATATGGATTTGAGTTGTCATATTGCATACGAGGAGAAATCGGATATTTGTTCGTTCAGCCGATTGACGACTACGGGTTGTCAGCATAGTGGTGATATCAGAAGTATTCCGAATAAAATTGGAACTGCGGAGTACATCAACATTAATATAGACGAATTGGCAAAAGCCAAAGCCAAATTTGTAACTTTTACTTGCAATGCGTACTGTAACGGAAGTATTACGCCAAATTTAGTTGTAGGTTGGATGAACAGCAAACACCCGATGAAAATTTCGGAGAAAACCGGTGTAGCTTACGATCCGTCGTGTGTAGATCATCAGGTTCGTGTGACGCAGAATATTGCCAAAGGTTTGGTTTTTGGAGTTCTTGATGTAGCCAAAAGAGAGATTGTTTGGTTAGAGATGACTTTTGGAGGCCAGGTCGTACAAGGTTTGGATTTTAAAGGAGTTCAGGCATTGTTGGCAAAATTGAGCAGTAAATTGAATATTGGTAGTTTGTTAAAGCTTAAAGCGGAAGCGCAGGGATTGACAATTACCGAAGATAAATTTGCCGATGAGGTTTATGATGCACAATGGGCGATAAATCCGGCTGCTGTGACACAATTATTAATTGACTAAATTTAAGCCACGGATTCATAAATGGGTTCGTGGCTTTTATTTAAAAAATAGAAAGATGATGACAATCAAAGACCTTAAATATAAAATAGAAAAGAGGCTTCAAAAAATACAACTTTACAATGACATCTATGGATTTCAAATTCAACCTGATAGTAAACTTGTAAACGGTATCAGCAGAAAAGAAATTGATCAATTGCAAATATTATTTGGATTTGATTTTCCCTTGGAATATAGAGAAATGCTTTTGCTTTTTTCTAATTTAGATAGACCAACCATTTCAATTAATCCGGAGGATGAATCAGATATAGAATATTCTGAGGATAATTTCTTTTATCAATATCCTGAAGATTACGAAAAATCGAGATGGATTATTGAGGAGCTTAATGATAATAAAATTGAAGCAGAAACTGTTTTAACCGAGGCTGGTTTTGATGTTTCAAAAATAGTAGGATACATACCAATGTATTATCATCGTGTTCTCGTGGTCTTTGAAGATAAATATCTATCGCCGGTTATTTCTGTCTGGGGTGCCGATATTATTATGTTTGGAAATAATTTGAAAGAATACTTGCGATATGAATTTTTAAATGATTAAAATCTAAGTAATACTGTCAAAAATCTTTGTCAAAGTTTCAAACTTTGACAAAGATGCTGGCAAAGATTTAAATAATATATTGAATTGCCTCCTGCTTTAGCTGGAGGTATTTATAATGGAATTAAAAAAGGCTTTAGCCAAAAAAATGAGCTTTGGCTAAAGCCTAACTAAATAAACTTTATTTTTCCTCCAGCTAAAGCAGGAGGCAATTCAAAAGAAACCTTTGTCTCTATGAACCTTTGCAACTTTGTCCCTTAAAAATAAAACTACGCAAAATGACTGCGCACTAGTTTCTGAATCTTTGTTGAAAGATAAGAACTAATGAATACAACGCTTTTAAAAGAGATGCTTTCTAAAAATTATGTAAAGGTAAACAAACACCCTAAACATGATTTATATATTTACAATTACACTCAAAATGCGCAATTCGAGAAAGTTTGGAATGAGGTGACATTAGCCTGCAGAGGTTTGATCTTAGATGAAAACGATAATGTGGTAGCAAGACCTTTTCTTAAGTTTTTCAATTTAGGCGAAATGGAAAATCAGGTGCTTCCGGATTGTACTTTTGAAGTCTATGATAAAATGGATGGTTCGTTGGGAATTTTGTATTGGATAGATGATATTCCTTTTATGGCGAGCAGAGGTTCTTTTTCGAGCGATCAGTCGGATAAGGCAAATGAAATGTTGCATGGAAAATACAGAAACTCCTGGTCGCTTCTGGATAAAGCGAAAACCTATTTGTTTGAAATTATTTATCCCGAAAACCGAATCGTTTTAGATTATGGTGCGGCAGAAGAATTGGTTTTGCTGGCGGTTATTGATACACAGTCAGGTGAAGAATTTCCGCTGGAAGATATTGGTTTTCCTGTGGTTGAAAAATTCGACGGAATCAAAGACATTCTGATTTTAAGAGAAATGGAAGTTGATAACAAAGAAGGTTTCATCATTAAATACGCAAATGATTTTAGGGTGAAAATAAAATTTGAAGAATACCTTCGTTTGCACCGAATCATCACTCAGGTTTCTAATCTGAATATTTGGGAATATCTGAAAACAAATCAGTCTATGGAAGAAATTTTGGAGCGTGTTCCCGATGAATTTTTTGATTGGGTAAAACAAACCAAAAGCGATTTAGAGAACCAATATCAGATCATCGAAAACCAATGCAAAGCAGATTTTAAAGTATTGGAATCCCGAAAAGAAACGGCTTTGTATTTTCAGACTTGTCAGTACCAGGGTGTGTTATTTGCAATGCTAAACAACAAAGACTATTCGGTGATTATCTGGAAAATGATCCGCCCAATATTTGAAAAACCGTTTAATAGAGAAGAGAAATAAAAAAATAATTTAGCTACGCAAAATAATTGCGTAGTGACAAAGATATATTTGTCAAACAAAAAATAAGCGCAATGATTATAAAACTTAAATCAGAGAATAAACACTTTTTAGATGTTCTTTATAAAAATCCAAATACAGATCAAGGTTTATACTTGAAGGAATTAAAGGACGGAATCGTAATTGGAAATGTGGTTTCTAACAACGAATACCACTGTGTTTTTTTAGATGGCAAGAACAGTTATTTACCTGAAGAAGGAAATCAAATCGATTTTCAAAGTTATTGCAGTCCGTTATTGGCTTTAAATATAGCAACTGAATTATTTAATCATTTGTATAAAGAAAATTTAGGTTTAAGTGAAACTGTAATTTCTTGGTTAGGGAAGAATTACAATGAAGTTGATACGGAGAAATGTACCATTGATGTTGCCACTTTTTTCATCGATTCGGGATGGTATAAAAATGAAAATTACCTTTTATCAAAATACATTGGCGGAATTTTACTGAAACATAAAATTGGTAATAATTACGAATTAAAGATTGAAGGGAAAACGGTTAGAGAGGCATTACAAAAATTTTCGCTTGTAGCTTTGTTTTCGCATTTTACCAATAAATATGCGGTTTATACTTATATAGACGATTACTTTATTCAAAAGCATATTACGATGTTAACTAATATTTCCGGAATTCCATATTTCGTATTTTATCTTTTTATCAAGAGAATCATGCGTTCTCCGGTACAATTCGAAAAATTTAAACCTCAGTTAGAAGCTTATTTTGATAACGAAGTACAATTTGTATTTACAGATACACATCAATCGAGAAAAGAATTTATTTGCAGTAAAATCGATTTTGATGAACCGGTTTTAGATTTTGGCTGTGGTGAATTGCAATACTATAAGATGTTACTCAAAAAGGGATTTTCGCAGGAATATTGCGCTTATGATGAGGTTGATTTTAAGCATGTCGCAGATAAAATTACTGGAATAGAAAAGAGTGATAATTTACGATGGATCGAAAACCTTGAGGAAATTAGAGGTTTTGAAGGGCAGGTTATTTTAAGCGAAGTTATTGAGCATAATTCACTAAAAGAAGCAAAAGAAATACTCGTCTGGATTCGCGATAATACCCAATTTACTCAATTATTTGTGACAACGCCGGACAAAGATTTTAATGTAAATTATGAAATGACAGAAGAATTCAGACACGACGATCATGATTTTGAACTTTCGAATGCAGAATTTATAGAATTAATCAACGAAATTTTTCCAAACCCTAAGTCATTTTATGGAGTAGGAGATTGTGTAAAAGGAATTTATCCAACAAGTGCCGTAATCATTCAAAAAAAGTAAAAAATGTTAGATTATAAAGTAAGAAATAGAATAGAGTGGTTTTGTAAAAATAAGATAAATGATTTTTCGCCAACCATTTCGCCAGCGCCAAAAAGCAAGACAAGAAACGAAATAGAAAGCATTGAAGAAGCTGTAAATTATTATGTAGAAAAAGGGGTAACTGAATTTGTGGTTCAGAAAAAATATATGGGTTCTTACTGTACCATTTATCTAAGAAGAAATCTTGAAGAAACTTATTTTGTTTCCCGAAATGGTTTTAAAATAGATCATATTGATATAGAAAAAGCGATAAGTAGTTTAAAAGATTTACACGCCAAAATGGTTATCGCTTTTCCTGATTTTGAAACGCTTTTAATTGCCTCAGAATTATTGCCATGGAAAGTTTTGGGAGCGGGATTAATCGAGAAAGAATTTATAGGATACTATGATGCTTTAAAAACACATAATGAGTATTTCAAATCTTCGGGATTAATAAAGAAAATAGAAAGTGTAAAGGAATCAGAGTTCTTTACAACCTATATTTCTGATAAAAAACAGCTTAGCAGAAAAGAATTTGGAGGTAAATACAAAACGCACATTATACGTCAATACGAAGCGTTGGCAAGTGTAAAAATTCCAGATGCAGTAAAGCAGGAAGAATCGTTACAGGTTTTTAAAGATCAGATTGATACTTTTGGTGATGAAGCCGAATTGCATTTTAAACCTTTCACGATTTTAAAAGTAGTAAAAAAGTCAGGTGAAGAAATACTACCAAATAGCAATTTGACCTATAAATTGATCAATGATGATGCTTTTCTACATTTGGAAATTACGACTTCTAATAAAGAAGAACAGTTAAAAGAGATGTATTCATTTTTCGAAAAACTGACCAATGATAACGAAGAAGGCATCATGATTAAACCGGTTAAGAATTATATTAAAAATTTACCTCCGTGTTTTAAAGTCAGAAACAACAATTATCTGACAATGATTTACGGGGTGAATTTTCATCAGGATTTTGATCATTATTTAGGCAAAAGAAGCATAAGACAAAAGTTGGAGCAGTCTGTAAATGGATGGGAAATCAATCAAAAAATGCTTCAGATTCCGTATAAAGATTTAGAAGAAGAAAATTACCTCATGTGTTTGTTGCTTTTGAAACGAATCAATAACGAAGAAATAGAAAAAACATTAGATCCACGATTATAACAAGAGTAACAAAATGAAAAAAACACCAACACTAACAATCCTTATAGGTTGTCCGGCATCGGGAAAAAGCACTTTTGCAGAGTGGAAAGTGAGAACTGAACCCAAAACGATGAGAATAAGTCGTGATGAAATCAGGTTTTCGCAATTTCAGGAAGTGATGGATCCGGCAGTTGAAAGTATGATTTCGAAAATTGTTAACGGACAAATTAAAACGTTGCTTTCAAATGGATGGAATGTTATTCTGGATACCTGCAACGTAAAATCAGAGTACATTAAACAGCCAATAGATGATTTTGCTGAAATGGCTAATATTGAGTTTAAAATGTTCGATTTACCTCTGCAGGAACTTTTTGTGAGAAACGAAAAAAGAGATCGAAAAGTACCGAAAAAAGTAATTGAAAAGATGTACCATCAATTGCAAAAAACAAAAGAGAAGTTTGATTTTAGACCGATAAAGAAAATGAATAAAAATCTCGAATACCGCGTTCAAAACCCTGCTTTGCCTAAAGCCATAATTTGCGATCTTGACGGAACACTGGCCCTAATGAACGGGCGAAATCCGTTTGATGCGAGTAAATGCGATGAGGACGAAATCAATACTCCGGTGGCGAACGTTTTAAGGAATTACAAAAAGTTGGGGTTTCAGATCTTGTTGGTTTCAGGAAGAGAAGACCGATACGAAGCGCCGACCTTGCGTTTTCTTGAAAAAAACGAAATCGAATACGATGTCCTGATCATGCGTAAAACAAAAGACAGCCGAAAAGATTCGATCATAAAAACCGAAATCTACAATGAGTCTATTAAAGATAACTATTTTGTAGAATTTGTTTTAGACGATAGAAATCAGGTTGTGGATACCTGGAGAAATGAGTTGAAATTACCTTGCTTTCAAGTGTATTATGGGGATTTTTAGGAGGAAGGTTCAGAGGTTCAGAGGGACAAAGGTTTTGGAGTAATAATTTCTCATTTTATGTCATTTCGACCTAAGGAGAAATCACAAGCGCTGTACGGAATACTGGATGTGATTTCTCCCTCTGCTCGAAATGACAAACTTTATGTAAAAATCTTTGCGCCTCCGCGTCTTTGCGAGATTAACTCTAAGCAGGTTAGCAGTAGCATGAAATTACCTTGCTTTCAAGTGTATTATGGGGATTTTTAGGAGGAAGGTTCAGAGGTTCAGAGGGACAAAGGTTTTGGAGTAATAATTTCTCATTTTGTGTCATTTCGAGCGAAGGGAGAAATCTTCGCAAGTAGCTCCGCAGCGATAGTTCAATCTTTGTCGATCTTGCAACGAAGATTTCTCCCTTCGCTCGAAATGACAAACTTTGTGTAAAAAACTTTGCGCCTCCGCGTCTTTGCGAGATTAAAAACAGAAAAAAGACTAAAAAATTACCGCCTTAGTGGCAAAAAACAAAACAAAAAGACTCAAAGAGCAAAAACCTTAGAACCTTAGCCTCTTAGAATCTTAGTAACTTTAAAAAAAATAATTGGTTCCAATGAGAAAAAAAACCTTAGCACCTTAGTGCCTCAGAACCTTAGCAACTTTAAAAAAAATGAATTACATAGATATCGGAATTAACTTAACGAATAAACAATTCCAAAACGACACAGACGATGTCGTACAAAACGCTTTAGACGCCGATGTGTCGCAAATGATACTCACGGGTACAAGTTTACGAAACAGCGAAGCTTCATTAGAAATGGCAAAACAATATCCGGGAGTATTATATTCCACTGCAGGAATACACCCGCATGATGCGAAGAGTTTTGACGAAAAAAGCATTTCAAAACTGCGGAATTTATTAAAGCAGAAACAAGTCGTTTCGGTTGGTGAGTGCGGACTCGATTTTGATCGTGACTTTTCGCCTAGAAATGTACAGGAAACCTGTTATAAAGCCCAACTCGAATTGGCCATCGAAGTTCAGAAACCTTTGTTTTTGCACGAAAGAGCTGCTTTTACAAAGTTTATGGACATTACAAAAGACTATTTACCACAATTGCCCAAAGCAGTCGTGCATTGTTTTACAGGAAGTTTGCAAGAAGTCAAAGTCTATCTCGATAACGGATTTTACTTAGGTTTTACCGGTGCGATTTCCGACAGTAAACGTTTTGATCATTTAAAAGAAGTGATTCAATACGTACCGCTGGATAGAATAATGATTGAAACCGATGCGCCGTTTATGCTTCCTAAAAATGTGCCGAACAGTCTTTTGAAGAAATACCACGAACGCCGTTGCGAACCTGCTTTTTTGCCTTTCGTTGCCGGTACCATTGCACAGTTTAAAGGAATTACTTTAGCTAAAGTGGCAGAGGAAACGACTCGAAATTCTAAAAGCTTTTTCGGGATTTAGAATTAACTCCAGATAGTATTCTTTATTTTTTCTAGTTTTTCAAATTTTAAGTGGTCAGTCGGTGAAATAATATCTCGCTGTCCTCCTAATTGTTGAAGTCTGTTTTTTAAATCTTTTAGAACTCTTTTTCCATGTCTATATCTAGAAGTATTTGCGTCATACTGACTGATACATTCGGCTGAAATTTTTCCTGGATTTATACGGTTTCCACCTGAATATTGAATTGTTAATGCTAAAGCATTTCTTGTATTAATAAATGTTTCTATTGATTTTGTTTTAGCAGAATTAGTAGATTCAATTATTGCAGAAGTAATTTGCTCTAACGTTAAATTGTTGTAAATCTTATGGATATGTTCAGGGTCTAAATAATGAGATTCAATATCAGTACCAATTGTGAAAAAAATTTCGATGCCGGCTTTATTTGCTTTTGCTTCAATTTCCTCACAAGATTTTTCATCTAAATAATCACTATCTCGATGTATAACAATATTTGTATTTGGGGCTTTTTCTTTAATAAAAGCAGCTAAAATTATTGCAGTTTCAATTTTTGAGCAACCTTCATAAGACCAAATTTGAGTTTCTTCTAAATTGAAACCATTTACATCTAAAAGATTTTCTAAAATTTCCGTTTTGCTGTCTTCTGTAAAAACTACACATTTTACATTTCCATTTAAAACGTCACCTTTGTCTAGTGCTCCTATTTCAAGTAATACACTAACAAAATCGTAAGCTTCATTTTTAATTTCACCATTTGATATCCAATTTATCTTTGCATATTCACGAAAAGAATCTAATAGATGACGGGAATGAGTACTTATTATAATTTGAAAGTTGAGGCGAAGTGTAATTTCATTTAATTTTTCTGCGAGGACACGTTGATTACTAGGGTGTAAATGACTATCTGGTTCATCAAGAATTAATATTTTGGGATTGTAAAGATGTATATAAGAAAGTACTTGAATTATTTGTAAAACACCTGTCCCAAATGAATCAATTGGGAATATGATATTTTTATCAGATTTAATAAAAACATTTAAATATTCATCTTTTAATTTATTAAAAGATATTAAAATATCTAATTTCGGGAAAATATCTTTAAAATCTATTAGAAATGCATTCCATTTTACAGAATCTTGGTATAATAACCATAGCACATTTCTAAAAACGTTATTAGCATCTCCTTTAGCAGCCATTCTTCTGACTAAGCCTTCGCTTTTAAGTTCTTCAAAAGGAGGTATTCCTGATAGTCCAGGAACGTAAATGGAATATGGATTTTCTAAATCTCGAATTGGTTCTCCTAAGGATTTTCCTTCTATTTCAGTCAATAAGTTTTTATTTCTTCCTTTTCTTAGTACGAAAGTTGCACTATCAGTGCTTCCAGATTCTTGAAATTTGACACTAATACCTTTTCCTTTGTCTTGACTTAATGAACCGCCATAACCTAATGCATAAACATCACGTACAGGAGAGTAAATAATCTGATTAGTTGTTAGTGAGGTTGATAGCTTATTGCTTTTCCATTTAGTCTTCCCAAATTCTTCTAAGGAAGTTGTTTGAGCGATTGCAACTGCAAATTGAATACTTTGGAGAATTGAGCTCTTCCCTGCATTATTAGATCCAACAAGTATATTAATGTTTTCTAATTTTAATTCAATTTTTTTAACATTTTTAAATCTTTCAATTGTAATGTTATCAATCATTTTTTAATTGGTTTTAATACAAATCCATTTTCTTTGGCTAGGAAAATTATAGTTGCAAATGTTATTATTTCGTTTGAATTTATTTTTCTATTATTATAACAATTTTGTAATAATATAATTGACTTTTCTTCATTGTGCTTTTGTAAATCTAGTCTACATAAACTCAGAAAATATTTTTCGCCAACATCATAACTAAAGGAGTAAGATATACCTAATGCTACGTTTACCCAAGAATTATAATTGCTTGTAATTGATAGATTCTTTTTTATTAAATATTCTATTATTTTTTTCATTATAAATCGATCACTTTTTTTATTAAGTCCCTCAGTTGCATAAGCACTTTTTGTCAAAGTAACAGGTTTTAGTACTGTGGTTTTTTTGTTTTTTTCAATTTTAGAATCTATAATATTAGAATATATTTCTGAGCTAGGATTGTAATATATATTTTCATCCCAAGATGAAAAACATAATCTAGAAATATCTTTCCCACTTTTATCAAGAATAATTTGATAATTTTCTAAAAAATACAATTCTAAAGAATTAAAGATTAACTTGTGTTTATCAATAGAACTATTAATTCTTATTAGACATTTAAGACCTTTACCAGATGGTGAGTCCCATAATGAAAGTATATATTTATCATTTGAAAGGACTTTTTTTATATTGAAAAATTCCTCTTGTGTAAGATCATCTATATCCAAAATCATTAAATTATTATATTCAACAATTTCACTTGTCTTCCTGCCGTTGAATTCTCCACAAAAAGTTACAGCGGGTAAAGTGCTTTTTAGTTTAGTGTAGAGTTCCTTATCACCTTGTTTTAATGCTTCTCTACAATCTGTAACTTTACTTTTGTAAGTACCATTTTTTATATGATTTAGTTCTTCAAACATTGTTATGTTTGAATATTCTTTAGTAGCTTTTAAACTATTAAACTTTGTGACCTTTATTGTTGAAAGTTTTTTCATATATAATTTCAAAAATACATATATTTGTTGAAAGCGTAGCTAGACAGTGCAGAAATGCATTATATTTTGCAGGGGGTTAGTATTCCACTAACTAGGATAAAACCGAAAAATCCAACGAGTCCAATGGGTCCTGACATTTTTTTTACTTTGACTCAAATTTATGTATCACCTATTATATTACTACAGTCTACGCTTTTAATTTTAAAAAATGAATTATATTTCTTTTTTTTCAACCGAGAACATAATACGTATCTTATGTAAGTACAGGGCGAAGGCTGCCAATAAAAGACATGAAAAACATATGATGAGAGATATAAGTTTGCACGTAAGTACAAATAAAATCTTAAGCTCAGAAAATAATGAAGAATTTCAAATATTACAAGATTTTTTTCCTAAAAGAAGGCAGTGGATTCAACTTAATGAATCAGAAAGAAAGTCATGTAATAGCAGTATTAAAATTAATGAATTAAGGCTTTATAAATCATATATAAAAACTAAAGAAAATATCAAAGAAGGAAAAATAGACGCTCCTGAGTGGTATTTGAATCTTTTAGATTATGTGGAAAAAATTCAACTTATTATAATAAATGTTGAAAATTCAGATTATGTGATGAGTAAGCCACAAATAAGAGGAATAAAGAAAAAAATTAAAAAAAAAGTTCTTATTTGCCGCCCTATTGCTTTATATGATATAACAGATAAGATAATTTGCTCTTTAACTGCAAAATATCTGACACAATTTTTTGAACATTTGTTTTTAGATTGTTCTTATGCATTTAGGGCTAAAAATAACAATAATGATATACCAACTCATCATGACTGTATACAAGCAATATTAGATAATCGCAAAAAAGAGAAAGATTTATGGGTAGCAGAATGTGATATTCAGAAATTTTTTGATACCGTGCAACATGAATACTTATTAAAAATTTTTGATAATTTATCCTTACGCATTGAATCAGAAAAAAATATTGTTTTAGATAATAAAGCTAAAATTATTTTCAAGCTATTTCTAGATTCGTTTTCATTTCAAGAAAATATTTTATCACTGAACAGTGACCCTCAATGGTTTAACTCTAGAGGGCTTCCAAATGGAAATTTTGATTGGGTTGAAAAAGAGTTAAATGATAAATTTGGAGACAGTTACACGTCAAAATATATTCTAGGAGTACCTCAAGGAAATGCAATATCGTGTTTTATTTCAAATTTGATTTTACATAATGTCGATGAAAAGGTGTTAGAAAGTCAATCAGATGTTTTTTATTTAAGATATTGCGATGATATGGTTTTAATGCATAAAAATAATAATACTTGTCGTCAAAATTTAGATGTTTTTATGACTGCATTGCATGAAAATTTTCTTCTCTATCATAATCCTAAAAAAACTTTAAATTATAAAGAAAGAAAAAATAGTTTAGAGTTTTGGGATAATAAATCCAAAGAACCTTTTTATTGGGGAAATAAACATTTAGATGAAAATAATATTCCATGGGTCTCCTTTGTAGGATATCAAGTTAATTTTTATGGAAAAATTAGAGTAAGAAAAGCTACTCTTAGGAAAGAAACGAAAAAACAAACTGAAACTTCACAAAAAGTATTGAAAGCTTTAGGAAAGCTAAGAGAGAGTGATGTTATTGAAGAAAAGAATTCAAGAAAATCTATTAATCAACTGGTCTCAACTCTACAACAAAAATTAATTTCGATGTCGGTTGGAAGAGTTAATATATTAAATCATAAAAACCCACAAAGCCAAGCTTTATGCTGGACAAATGGTTTTAAAAAATTATCAACAAACAAAATAACAAGTACACAATTAAAGTATTTAGATAGAAGAAGAAGAATTCAATTAAAGCGTATACCATTTGAATTAAGAGAAATAAAAAAGAGGCTTGTCAAAAAGGATACAAATCAACCAAAAACTTTAGATGAAATATCATTTAAAGGAGGTGCTTTTAGTTATTATAATTTTTTAAAGCATAAAAAATAGATTGGAATTAATTATAGAAAGTCATTAGTGCTATCAGTTCTTACAATAAAAACTTTCTGCTAAATTTATCAACTTCTGAAAACTTCAATAATATATATAAAACATCCTCGTTATCAAGAATATTACTTCAATTTCATCAACTTCTCTAAATATTCCACCTTATCTTTTTCAGCCTGAACCAAACGTTCGTAAAGTTCTACCACTTTATCAAGAGCATTGAATGTGCAATTATTAAAAGGGCCGTTTACTTGACCATGATTAGCACTATTATCGTAAAAATTATTAAAGAAATTAAAAACAGATTCTTCTGTAAAATTTTCAATAGCTTCTACTGTTACGCCAAGTGCTTTTGCAATTTGTACCAATTTTTCGAAATCAACAGTTTCGCTGGTTTCAATGTTGGAAATAGTCTGCTGGCTTGTGCCAATGGCATCTGCAAGTGCTCCTTGTTTCATTCCGCGAAGTTCTCTGATACGGCTGATATTTCGGCCAATATTTCTGGGTCTGGTTTCTGTGCTCATAATTCAAAGATATTTAATTTTTTTGATAAAAACAGTGATCCGTAAAATACAAGGCTAATTGGTAATGTACTTTCGGGTGTCTTTTTATTTGTTGTAAATATATTCTTTTTCTTACTTTTATAAAAGCAGTATTTGTCGCATAAATCGTAAAGTAGATTATTTAAAAGTATGAATTACAAAATGTCATTTAAGGAAAGAGCAGAATTGGGTATGAAAATATTAGCGAAGCAGAAGCCTGTTACTTTAGAACAGGCCAGAGCGCAAGCAAAATGGCTTAGTGAAATCAGTGTTACAAAAGAAAAGAGGAAAAGAATCTAAAAAGAAACTTTTAAACTTCATTACAATCCACGAAGAATTGTATTCTTAAAAAATAAAACTCAAGGCAGATTTTTACTACAAAATCAGGTGTTTATACGGGGTCTCAAAACCGACATTAGTTTTAAATTTGAAGTACGTTGCTGAATGTGTTGGCAATGAATTATTTAAGTTGAAAAATGAAAGGATGCCCCAAATCCATATTGACCTTTTGCTTTTTACTAAGCACTATATTTTTGTTCTCCCAAAACGAATATTTAGTTATCGGGAGAACGACAGGAAAACTATTTCTCAAAAATGACGTTCCCATTCGGACTTTTGGCTTTACGAATTCGCTTTCGGGACAGGTCACTTTGCCCGGCTTGTCTATCGAAGCTGTGGAAGGCGAAAATGTGAGTATTGATTTTTGGAACATTTCGCAAGGCAATCCGGTCTCTTTATTCTGCAAAGAAATTGATTTTGTACAGCGGGATAAAGAAAATGTAGTACTGAAGAAAGAAGAAGCGATTCATCATATGGAACACGGCTACTATTCTTTTCAGGCTCAAAAAGCAGGAACGTATCTGTATTACAGTCCCGAAAATTATCCTTTCAATCTTCAGGCGGGAATGTTTGGTGTGATCATCATACGGGCGAAGGACCATGATTCTGTGGCACTTCAGCCTTTGCATGAAATACTATGGTGCAGTAACGAATTGGACACCAAGTGGCATACTGATGCTATTATGGGGACGGAGTACGACTCCAGTAATAAACCCATAGTTCTTCCAAAATACAAACCTGAATACTTCCTCATTAATGGCAAAATTGCAACAGAAAATAAAGGCTTGCAAGCGCTGGATCATAAAAACGAAACGGTACTTCTTCGCCTGGTAAATTCGGGGGTGTACCTTCATGAAATCGTGTTTCCGTCTCAGGTAAAACTTCAGTTGCGTTACGGAAACGAGGCTTCAGTTACAACATTGCCTGACGAATGTAAAATTCAGCTTCATTCGGGGGAAAGTATAGAAGTGCTGGCTTTTTTAGAAAACGTGGGCGAGAAGGAGCACATCGTCTACCATTTTACCGATCCGGTTTTAAAAAAGAAAGTGTACGAAGCGGCTATTCCGGTTTTTTATTAAAATTAAAACAAACAATCATGAAACAATTCTTCTTTTATTGCATGTTGCTTTTTTCTTTTTCAGCTTCATTCGCGCAAAGTAAACCTACATTTTCTGTTGTAGGTACGGCTGTTAACAAAGAAAGTGTCCTTAAAAATAAACGACTGGATATCTCAAAAATTAAAGTCGAAAATATTTCTAATAAACCGATCTATCTGGTTTGGGAAACAGTATCCAATACGTTTCCCAAGGAGTGGGATTGTTCGATGTGTCAGCATGGAGCCTGCCAGATTGGAATTCCAAAAGGATCGGCTTTTAACAAACTCAATCCGGATCAGCAGGGATTTATTGCCATTCATGTAATTCCCGCCAATAAAATAGGCAACGGAACGGTGAAATTTAAAATCTATGACAAAGCAAATCCTAATTATGCTCAGATTTTAACTTTCGAAGTCGAGGTCCTTTAAAGTCAACCAATAATTTATTACTCACCCAAAAACAAACAAAATGAAAAAAATTACTACCTTATTATTCGTTATTCTGATCACAGGATTGTCCTATGGTCAGAGTAAATCTAATGTGAAATTTATTCGCTGGAACGTTAATACGCCTCAGGGACAAGCCAATCTCGAGGCTATGAATGTAGCCTTTAAAAAGATGCGTGAAATAGGCTGTGAAAAAGGCTACTCCTGGTATTATCAGGGAGCCATACACAGCATTCCGAATGAGATTAATGGAAAAAATGTACTTTGTCCGGCTTATCAGACCGATAAGGATAAATTGTGGGCGTGGGCTGATTGTACGCATAACGGAACACAAAATGCGAATTTAAATTTTCTTTTGTGGCACAGAATGTACATTTGGTTTTTAGAAAAAATGGTACGCGAATTTTCAGGAAAGGATGATTTTGCGCTTCCGTATTGGAATTATGGCAGCCCGGAAGAGAGCCAAAATGTTATGGCGGCAAAATTAAGAGACCAATCAGGATCTTTGTACACGGCGGCCAGATATAGCATTCTGAACAATGGAAAAGCAATTCTTCCTGATCAGGTGAAGCAAATTCAATTGGCACTTAACGAGTTAAAAACAAATCCTTCTTTTGCAGGATCAGCCGGATTCAGTAAAAATCTTGAAGGAGCACCTCACGGTTATATGCACAATCTGATAGGAGGCGGTTATGCTCAACCTAGTGAAACGTATTATAATGAAATATACCAAAAACAATATTCTGGTTTAATGGCAAATGTTCCTTCGGCCGGATTTGACCCTGTTTTTTGGTTACATCACAGTATGGTAGACCGCATTTGGGAATCTTGGGACGCATCTGTTTACGGACAACGTCCTACGCTAGAGGAGTTAAAAGCCAATCCTTGGCAATATCAGTTTATCGCTCCAAATGGAGACCGTCTTACTTACACGATGGAGGAAGTATACAAAATCGTTTTTGACCTGGATTATAAATACGATAACTTGCTTTACGGATCTAAAACGCCAATTCTGGCTGGCAAAGAAGTGAAAGGAAAAAAACTAATTTCGTTTCAGGATTCCAAAGAAAAAGTGATCTGGGAAGAAAAAGTAGGGAAGCCGCTTGAGGGGGCTTTTACTCATAAAGTAACGAGCACATTTGCAAAAAGCACCAATAAAGTTTTTAAAAGTGCCAATTCTAAAATCATCCTTAACCTGGATATAGTGGTGTATAAAGAACCAAAAGATTACTATACGGTTTATCTTCGTTATCCCGGAAAAGCCGATCAGTATGTGGGTACAATGACTTTCTTTGGAGTAGCGCATGATCACGGAACAGGAGCAAACCACGAAATAGGAGAAGACGGTGTAAAACTTAAATTTGCCTATTACATTTCAGATGATTTAGTAAATTCAGATGCGAATTTCGATATTATTATCAAAAAGACAGGAGGCGGTGATGCCAAAGTAACGCTGGAGAAAATAGGTGTGGCTAACGCGAATTAAAGCCTTTTTGTAATTTTTCAGTAAAAAAAACTTAAGAAAAATACAGTGATAATTACCCAAACCCTGCGAGTTTTAATTCGCAGGGTATTTTTTTTAAAATTAAATGCACAAGTATGTTAAAATACTTTTTTTAACAATAAAATACATTGTTTTTAAACCGACCTGTTTTATTATTTATTATTTTACACTTTCAAATAAAAGCCAGTAAAAAATGAATATAATTATATCAGTCAGGCAATTAGGAAAAAAACATCCTATACTTCAGGAAAAAAATATCAGTTTAGATACTACCACTTCAATCGTTACTGTTCGTACTTTCTTAGAACTAATCGTAAAACATCAGGTAGAGTTGTTTCATTCTTCTTCCTTTGAGTTTGAGGACGAAGACAAAATCCATCTTCCAAAAGAAAATTACCTTCCCATTTTAACCGATACGGGAAAAGCTGGTTTTGGCGCACTTTACAACCACAACAAAGTTGATTTAGTCAAAGCGCAGGAAAATGCCATCGTAGCTTTTGAAGACGGTTTATATGCCATTTTCTATGGCGACGATCAGCTGGAAACTTTAACTGAAGAAATCGATTTATCCAAAAACAAATCCGTCACTTTTATCAGGCTTACGTTCCTGGCGGGAAGCTACTGGTAAGATTTCAATGGCAATGTCAATGTCAAAAATCAATGTCAAAAATCAATGTCAAAAATCAATGGCAATGACAATTTAAAAATCAATGTCAAACGCAAAATTTAATTTATGTTGTTGCTTAGCGTGCAACTTATAACCTATAACCAAAATAATACAGTATGAAAATAGAAGATCTTATCAAGGGTAAGATAATTGAGAATCCAATTAAGCGATTCAAAAAAGAACTGGAAGAAATAGCAAACAGCAATCTGGTTTCTAAATTATTATCAAAAACAAAACTTAAAAAAGAAGCAGCCGAGTTTGGTCTGGCACTTTTAAAACTCAAAGACAATTATTACGGGACCTATATTTCTTTAGGTTCGAAAGAAGCTACAGCGTTTGAGAAATGGGTAAAAGACGATATGTGGGAAGATAATACTTACCACGAACTTCTGGTTTACTTTTTTGGAAAGGAAATCACTGTTTATGTTAAAGAAGCCTGGAACCGACTGCCGATGAAAATGTATCAGGACGGTTATACCCGACGTTCTTTCAGAGCACCCAATAATAAAAAACAGTTATTAATTAATCGGGTAAATTTTCTGCGATCTCTGCTTCATCCTTCACAAATCTACAGTTATCAGGATGGTGATACCGTTTATTATGATTTGAGTATCGAAGAACAAATTCGTTTTGATACCGAAGTCTCAAATTCTAAAAATCAGTACACGATTTGGTCTGCTGCTATTGATTTGGATAGAGAAAACCTGTTTCAGCTTTTTGAAGATATCATTTTCAACAAAGATTCAAGAGGAAAAGTTTCCCGTAATATTATCAAAGCGCTTTTAAACAGTGAGAAAAAAGAAAGCTGGGAATTGGTCGAAAAACTATTATTGGCGGCACAGCGTCAGGAAGGATTACGTCAGACCGTTTTAGAAGCTCTTGATGAAACCAGTATTGGTGCTTTGCAATACATGATTAAAGTAATCATCGATAATAAACTCACCCGTTTTTCATCTGTTGTTCGCGGAATAGATACCTGGACCGGCTTGGGTTGGGATTCTGAAAAAGAAACCACAGTTCGAAACATCATCAATCTCGCTTCGGGGTATTTCTCTAATCCCGAAACGATTCCGGCGGGTATTCAAAGCAAGAATAACAACGAGGTTTATATGGCACTTTGGGTTCAGGGAGTTTTTGATGTCGAAAAAACAGTTCCGTATCTAAAGGAATTACTAGAGAAAGGTTCGATTGAAAAGAAATCTCTGGCGCTAAAATTTGCAGGAGAAACGGGCGATCCTTACATCGAAATGCCTCTTTATTTTAAAGCTTTAGACGACGAAAATTTACAGGTATTGGCATTTGCAGTGCCAGGAATGAACGCATTATTGGAGGCTAATGTTAAGTCGCAGTATTATACAGCGAATACAGATTATCCTGATTTCTTTAATAAGGTGTACAATCTTGCGCAGACGATAACCGTAAAAGAAAAAACATTTGAAGGCAAAGTATTTTCATGGTTAAATGTAAAATTCGAAAAAGATACTTTGTATTCTGCAGCGATTAATTTGGTAGGAGACAATAACGAAAGATTAGAACTTATTTTAAATCAGTTTGAAGGTTTTTCTATCAATTTAAGAGAGAAATTAACCCGTCAGATTCTGGGGGATTATTACTGCTATTCATTTTACAGTTTTAAAAGCAATAGCGGAAAAGAAAAAAAGGCACCAACAGATTTCCAAAGAAGTTTTGCATTGAGAATCTTAAAAGACAGAGGAGAATCTTTGGTCGCTTCGGCTATCTCTACTTTAAGTAATTTGACGTTAACAGAAGACGAACTGGCAATTTTTCAGGAATTGTATAAACGTAAAAATTCTAATTTAAAGAAGAACCTAACGGCAATATTGTTGAAACAGGAAGATCAAAAAGTGACTTCTTTTGTAGATAAAATTTTAGAAAAAGGTGATATGGAGCAGCGTATGTCGGCTTTGGACATTATGTTGCAACTTCAGAAGAATAGCAAACTGACAGATAAAGTTAACGATTGGGTTGCATCTTACTCGGCAAGACCAAAAATCACAGAGAAGGAAACCAAATTTATCGAACAGCTTGAACCGTCAAAAAAGAAAAGTATTCTAAGTGCCGAAAACGGATACGGTTTTTACACGCCAAATGTCCTTTCTCCTTATGGCCTACCAAAAGTAGAGACAGATTCCCTGTATGCCAAAGCGGTTAAGGCAGAACAATACGGTTTTTCTAAATCGATGTCGCACATTAAGACCGAAATTTCGAAGTTATACCAATTGTATGAAGACAACAAAAATTACGAATACGAAGTCGAAAACTACGACAACAGCAAATTGACAATTTTATTGGGAAATAGTTTCAGACCAATAAAAAATCTAAAAGACGAAAAGAATTCAGAATTAGCAGCAACAAATTACCCTTTGTATGAGGTTTGGTCCGGCTGGTTTGAAAACTCAGGTCTGGCCGAAAGAGACTTATTTTTACTGACTTTAATAAGCAGCTCCGACAGAAAAACATGGCGTGATTTTCTCGAAAAACATATTTTTTATTATAAAGAATTATTGCCGCACCAAAACAAAAGAGGCTATGATTGGGACAATGCAATCTTAAATATTCTGAATGCTTTACAGTTAAAATACTCCTTTAAAGAAAAAACAGATTTCTTAATTGATGCCTGTAGTACTTTGTATGCTGATCTTCCAAAATCGGTATTGGAATTTGAGTACAAGCCTGCAAAAGACGAGTATTATTACAGTTCAGATCGTGGGAATGGCTGGCAAAACCAGAACTTTTTTGATATTTACTTGAATAAAATCAATTTAAATGATTTAACACAGGAGCAAAATGATAAGATTTGGAATCTGTATAGATGGAGACAGTTAAACGGATTAGAACAAAATATAGGTTTAAATAAACCGCCAATTTATCTGTATGCTGTGGCTTTCGAACAAAAAATAATTACCGAAGGTGAATTGTACGAAGGTATTTTAGAAAGTGAAAGAATTTCGGTTTTAACGGGTGAAACCAGACATTATAGACATTTTGGAAGCGAAGAACTCATTAAAAAATTCCCGTTTCTAGTTCCGATGGTTGATAAAATTCGCGAAACATTTTTGGATATCGAAGTTAAAAGGGGAGATTCAAACACTGCTGTAACTCATTTGGTTCAAAGTTTTCAGAAAATTTTTGGAATCAACCGTTTGGTCGAAATGCTTACTGCGCTCGGTAAAGCAAGTTTGTACAAAGGATATATTTATTCGTGGAGTTACACCGATTTAACCAAACAAAAATTGTTTAGTTATTTATTGAAAAGATGTTATCCGATAGAATCAGATACACAGGAGGTTTTTAATGAAGCTATTAAAAAAGCCAAAATATCAGAAGAACGATTGATTCAGACAGCTATATATGCACCGCAATGGCAAAAATTAATCAGCAATTATCTGGACTGGAAAGGTCTTGATGAAGGAATCTGGTGGTTTCATGCACATACGAAAACGGCAAGCTACAATGCCGTAAATGCGGAACTGGAAAGCGAAATGGCGAAATTCTCTTCAATTGATTTGCAGGATTTTAAAGATGGTGCGGTAGATAAAGATTGGTTCGTATCGGCTTACAAACAATTGGGTAAAGCCAAATGGGAACTTTTATACGAATCAGCCAAATATGTTTCAGACGGAAACGGACACAGACGTGCACGATTGTATGCTGATACCATTACAGGAGATTTGAAAATTAGGGAGGTTACGGCCAAAGTAAAAGACAAACGAGATCAGGATTATTTAAGAGTCTACGGATTAGTGCCTTTGAGCAAAACAGGTCCTGAAAAAGATATTCTGGCACGTTATGAATATTTGCAGCAATTTAAAAAAGAAAGCAAAGAATTTGGTTCGATGAAACAAGCCAGCGAAGGTTTGGCTATAAGAGTTGCACTTGAAAATTTGGCCCGAAATGCGGGCTATCCGGACCCTGTTCGTCTGACCTGGGCAATGGAGACAAAACAAGTGCAGAACATCTTATCAAAAGAAACAGAGGTTAAATTAGATGATGTAACGGTAAGTTTAGTGATCAACAATGAAGGAAAAGCAGATCTGGTTACCTTTAAAGGAGATAAAGAGATAAAAGCAATTCCGCCAAAGTATAAAAAAGACAAAGCGATTCTGGAATTAACCAATTACAGAAAAACCATGCGTGAGCAATGGACACGCTCAAGAAAAGGACTGGAAGAAAGTATGATTCGTGGCGATGAATTTTTGTTTGCCGAAATGCAGAATCTTTTTGAGCATCCAATCATTTCCAAACATCTTGAAAAATTAGTTTTTGTGTCAAATGATGCTAAAATAGGTTTTTATATTGATGGGAATCTGGTTACAGCTTTAGGAGAAGTTATGACATTAAATGACAAGCAGACTTTTAGAATTGCGCATTGTGATGATTTGCACAAAAATAACGTCTGGATTGATTATCAAAGCTACTGTTTTGACAACAAATTGCAACAGCCATTTAAACAAGTATTCAGAGAATTGTATGTTCCAACTCCGGATGAATTAAAAGAAAAAGCAATTTCGAGACGTTATGCCGGACATCAGGTACAGCCTAAGCAAACCTTGGCTTTATTGAAAACCAGAGGATGGAAAGTAGATTATGAAGAAGGTCTGCAGAAAGTTTTTCATAAAGAAGGCTATCAGGTAAAAATGTATGCTATGGCCGATTGGTTTTCGCCGGCAGATGTTGAGGGCGCAACTTTAGAAACCATTGAATTTCATTCGTTAAAGGACTATAAAAACATTGCATTTGAAGACATAAATCCAAGGATTTTCTCTGAAGTAATGCGTGATATCGATTTGGTGGTTAGTGTAGCACACGTAGGAGGTGTCGATCCTGAAGCCAGTCATTCTTCTATCGAAATGAGAGCTGTTTTATTGAGAGAAACGTTGCGTTTGTTTAAAGTGAAAAATGTAGAAATCACAGGAAGTCACGCCATAGTAAAAGGGGAAATGGCAGAATATAGCATACATTTAGGAAGTGCGGTAGTGCATCAGCTTCCGGGCAAATATTTGTCGGTGTTGCCAATTCACTCGCAGCATAGAGGTCGTTTGTTCCTTCCATTTGCAGACGATGATCCAAAATCAGCAGAGGTAATGTCTAAAGTTTTAATGTTTGCAAAAGACAATGAAATACAGGATCCGACCATTTTAAGTCAGATTGATAAAACCTACGCATAAAACGATTCCGTTTTGTTGGGTTTTTAAATGAAGATTCAGACTAAAATTGTTAGCGTGCGATAAAATTTTTAGTACTAGCAAGGTACAAATGTTAAATTATGTTAATAAAAATACTTACTTTTGCTCCTGAAATGGAAATGAAAAATATAAATATCAATTGGTCAGTAGGACTATATAGTGATCGTTTGGCGGGATTTGCCCCTGCTAAAGGCTCAGGATGTGATATGTATTTTAATGAATTGAAGTGTAAATGGTAGTTACAAAGTCAACATAAATATATAAAAGCGTCCTCATCAGGGCGCTTTTTTTGTTTTTAGCGACAACTCAGCAAGGTGAAAAATAACGGAAAATAATTACAAATAAGTATGAACGAAAAAATAATTAAAGAAATAACACATTAAATTTTTAATGAATTATAAAAATACCAAAATATAGTCTTGAAAAATAATCTGATGAGTAACAGTCATTTGATTTGAAAAAAGAGCTGCTTCGATAAGCGGACAGGGATTTTTATGGCTCAAATTAAGAGTTTAATTATTTGTAATTCAGAGAGTTGTGCGATTTAAGGATTTGGAAGTATGATTTTTTTGACATTATCTTTGCCGAAGAAAACACGGAGAACGAGTTTCGATTAATAACAATGATTTTATAATACAATACACAAAATGGACTTTAATAAAAATACATATATCACAAAATTAGCAAACGCCGTTTTTTACTCGGAATGTTTGATCATACAGGTGCATGAATACAGGCAATAGGATAGTCATATCTTGTTAGATCTCATGAAGCACCTTTAATCGGGTGCTTTTTTTGTGTCTGTTTTTAAGGAGCAAAGGAGCAAAGGTACAGAGGGACAAAGGAGCAAAAATAAAACTTTACGGTTTAGCGACTTTGCGAGAAAAGAAAAAAACAAGTCTAATTTAAAAAACAAAAAAAATGAAAAAGATAGGCACATTATTTGCAAAAGACCCTACGGATTTGGCAAAAGTGATTAATAAAATTGGTGATGAAAACAAATGGGTTATAACCGGAGAGGCTATTGCTACAAGAAAGTTTGATGGCTCGGCCGCTGCGATTATTAACGGAGAATTATTTAAAAGATTTGACGCCAAAAAAGGACGTGTAATTCCCTTCGGTGCGATTGCATGCCAGGAAGCAGATACCATTACAGGACATCATCCGCATTGGCTAAAATGTGATCGTTCGAAATCTGAAGATCGATTTTTCTTTGAAGGTTTTGATAATTTAAAGATCAAAACAGATGGAACATTCGAACTATGTGGACCTAAGGTACAGGGGAATCCTGAAAAATTAGAAAAGCATACACTGATTAAACACGGAAGTGAAGTTTTTGATTTTCCAAATCCAAATTTCGAGTTCGAGGATTTGAAGAACTTCTTATCGGAATATGATATTGAAGGCATTGTTTTTCATCATGTTTCAGATGGTAGAATGTGTAAAGTTAGGAAATCTGATTTTGGAATAAAACGTTTAGAATTAGTCGAAGAAACAAAATTGTATAATTTGAATAATTCTAGCAAATGAGTAAAAAAAATACGTTTGACCATCATTTTGGTCATACAACTATAATTAGGTCTAAGGAGCGTCTGTTTGCTTTAGTAAAAGAAATGGAATCAGAGCTCACTAGACGAAGGAACGGAACGAGAGTCCAGGAACGCTGTATATCATTCAGGTGATAGCTGGTCAGTAGATTTTTGAGATTCTCGAAAATTCCTAAAAAAAAAAGTAATATTATGAAAACGAATACATTAGAAAAGTATAAAAAAGCAATTCGAATAAAATATGAGATAGAAAAAAACGGAGAAAACTTTGATTATTTGTACAATCCTTCTCGTGGAAAGCTACGTGATTTTTGTTGGCTTATTTTCGAGAACAACCCAACAAAGGATGATTTAAATGTTTTTAGAAATTTATTCTCTTTAGATTTCGATCACACCAAAAAGAATAAGTTTAAGGAGCAAAAAGATAAGTTCAGACCTATCGAAACCTTCTTTAAAGGAGAAACAAATCCATCGAATATTGATGCGATAAATTTGGCGGCGATTATGGTCGATTTTCAGCCACGTCCTTTTAAAAAGTTTAACGAATACTGTAGAACTGAAGAGGCAATACAGATTGAATGTTCTAATAAAGCTGAGGTGCTTGTTGAATTGAAGAAAGAAATCATAAAGGCAGAGCGTTTTGCAGAAAAACAAAATGAAGAGCCAATGAAACATTCTAAATCAGGAAATCTTTTTTTCAATTTTAAAGACTTATCAAAGAAAATGAATCAGGATTCCGATGGGCGAAAACGGCATTGGTCAATTGAAGAAAGTTTTCGTGAAATGAAATCCCGTTATAAGAGAAGATTAAATTAAAAGAGATAAAAATGAAATTTATGGATAAAATAAGTAGTATCGATTTAGTGACAAAGCATTGGAAGAACACCGTTCTTGAAGAACAGGAAAGTACAATAACCGAATATGGATTGGCTGTTTTAAATGCGAAAAGGAGTAAAATATCTCAAAAGAGATCGTAATTCAACCACAACGCTTAAACGTAAGTCCGCTTTGTACAAGGCTTATATATACAATAATTCAGGATTATAAAATTGCCCCGCTATGGTGGGGCAATTTTTGTTTTCATTAAAGATCCCGACAGTTTTTAGTTACTTCTATTCAGAATTTTTTCTTTTTCAAAGTTAAATTCTTCTTGTGATAAAATTTCAGCATCTAATAATTCCTTTAAATCCATCAAAGCTTGTTTTTTCGAAGCCAGATCGTTTGTATGAATTGGATTTGTTTCCAAAGCAGTTGGCTTTTCTGAAGTTAGAATTGTTCCTGAAGGGCTTAGTTTTAAAAGCATTTCAGTAATTTCATTAAAGCCTTTTATATTAGAATAGTCTATTGCTTTTTGTTCTTTTACGTTTACAGAGCCTACGTCAGCATTGTTGTCTAATAGGTATTTAACAACGTCTTTTTTACCATTTGCGGCAGCATAATGCAAAGGGGTATTTCCTGATTCGTCCTGAATATTTATAGAAGCTCCGTTATCGATTAACAACTTTACCATGCTTAGATTACCGTTTTTTACAGCGATATGCAATAAACTTTCTCCTCCGTATTCGTAATTGTTTAGTGCTAAATCGTCGTCAAAAGCCAGATTATTTGCTGAGATGACCCAATCTAAATAACTATTCATTGAATCCTCGTTTCCGGCAATTGGTTTACTAAAATTAACATCTAGGCCGTTCTCTAAAAACAAACTAACTATTTCTTTTTGATTATTAGAACAGGCATACCAAATAGGGGAAAGGCCATTTTTAGAAACGGTGAATAAATCAGCCCCTTTTTCAACTAATAATTTAGCAATTGCTCGGTTGGTTTCGTAGCAGGCAATTAATAAGGCACTTTCGCCAGATTGATTAACGTAATTAATATCAGTTCCGCTTTCTAATAATATTGTAATTATGGGAATGTTTTTTGTTCTAACTGCGTAGATCAAAGGGGTGCTCCCATTTTTATTTGTAGCATTTATATTTGCTCCTTCATTAATTAATGTTTGTACAATTTCCTTGTTTCTTAAACCGGAAGCAATTAAAAGAGCAGTATCACCTGCATTGTTTTCAGTATCAATTGTTACCCCTTTAAGAATCAGTTTTTGAATTAATTCTAATTGACCTGTTTGAGCAGTAAGATGTAGAAAACTATTTCCCAGTTTATCGTTGATATCGACTTTAGCGCCATTGTCCAGCAAAAAAATCACGACAGACTTTTGTTTTTGCAAACAGGCAAAATAAATTGGGGTTTCTCCGTCATGATCTTCATAATTTATATCAGCACCTTTTTCTATTAAAATTTTTACTATGTCCTGATAACCGTTATATGCGGCATAATGTAAAGCTGTACGGCCTTTTTCATCAGTATATTTTACATCTATTTCATTATTTTGCAGTAATAATTCTGCTATCTTTCTATTACCATTTTCGCAAGCAATTACAAATGACATTGACATATTCTTATATTTTTTTTTAATTTAATTTTTATTAGAGTAGACTTTACATTTTGTTACTAAGATTACTTATTTGACATTAGTAATTCTACAGTTTTAATTTTCAAATTGTCCTGTTGTGCTAGTGTAAGAGGCGTTTCATTGTTATTATTTGTGATATCGGGATTTGCGCCTGCTTCTAATAACACTTTCGTTTTTTTGTATAATTCTCTTGCAGCTTCTCTATCATAGTTTAAGTCATAAGAACAGACTTTATGTAGTAAAGTATTTCCTAAGTTATCTTGAAAATCCAGGTCTAAACTATTTAATTTTAAGGCGAATTCTAATATTGATGATTTTTTTTCAGCTAGCCAGTCGTATCCCGATTTTGTGTTTCCGTAATATGAACCAGATTGTTCAAAATTTGCGCCAGCCTCAATTAATTTTTCTAATATTTTTATTTGATTATCGTCATTTTCCATCATGCGTAAAAATTCACAAAATAGATTGTTGCCGTTTTTGTCCTGAATGTCAAAGTCAATTGAATCATACTCAAGTAATTTTGTTAGTGCTTCATAATCAGATTGTTCGTTTACAGCGTAGTAAAAAGTATTATTGCCGTTGTTGTCCTGTTCATTTGCACTTGCTCCGTTCTGTAACAGAATTTCTAAATAGCTTTCTTTCCGTTTTTTTGCAGCAAGCATAAGTGGAGTTACTCCAGCTATGTTTTTTTGATTTATATCTACACCTTCTCTCGTGAGAATTTCTAAATAATTCATTCCTGTTTCAGAACTCAGTCTGTACTCATTGATTACCTGATAAATAAAGTTTTCGTTTGCATTATTTTTGTAATCAACCCTGCAGCCCCCTTCAATCAGTTCTTCGATAATAGCTGGATCAGTACCCTCCAAAAGACAATATCCTAAAAGTGTTTGGTCATTTACTTCGTCGTTAATATTTTTGAATCTTTTTAGAAGTTCATTTATAAATTTTATAGCAACATTACCAGAGTTGGATAGGTAAGCAATACTTGAAAAGATTGAATTTTCAAAACTATCATATTCATAAATATCAGTCTTTATAAAATCGTTTACAATTAAAAGGTCTATTAGATCGATCGCATTTTTGTCGATTAGGATCTCAAATATTCTGGAAGTATTATTTTTTACATATTGACCTGATAGTTGTTCTCCGTTTTTCATAAGCTCATGAGCTTCTTCCAGATTACCATTTAATATTGCGACAGCAACGTTGTTTTTTTCGTACATAACTTTATTTTTAATTATTGGTTAAGGTCTTTCAATTATATTTACTTCGCCACCCGAACGGTGTAATTGACCGATATACTGACTGACTGCAGCATTTCCACGGGAATTTTTACGAATAGAATCCAGAGTAGTTTTGTTGTAGTATTGCCAAATCGGTCTTTCTGAGATCGTGTCCATAAGTTTTTTAAAACTAATCTTATAGATTCTAGTTTCAAATGCATCATCGTTTCTGGATAAGTTTTCCCAATCACTTTCCTCATAACCATAATTTATAGCATGTTCTTTGTTGCAAACCATCGAAAGGGTATCTCCATTTATCTGTTTTAATTTAAACAAGGTCAATACTTGCTGTTTTCCGACTGTTTTTATACCTGTAAATTGAGGATAAATAGCTACTTTGTAAATATCACCAACCATAGGATGCTCTAAAAATTCTTCATTGTTTAGAGTGTTTTTCTTTTTGATTTCCTGATTTATTAACCCATAGGTTGCAATTCCGAGGATTGCCCAGCAAACGGTCCATGGGTATATCAACTGCCACCATGTTCGTTTGTGGTTAGTTCTGATATTCTTAATGGCTTCAATAATTGCAGGCGAGTAGTTCTTTTTTGCATAAAATGGAGCACTCGGATCTTTTATGACATGATCACATGAGGTACAATAAACTTCAGTTGCCCTTCCCATTCCAAAAAAAGGAACTAATGATCTCAGGTATCTCATGTAAAGTACCACTTCGAGACTATTTTTTTTACCACATACCGGGCATTCTTCGTTAGGTATAAGTTTAGCTGTCAGTGGTGTATGTTTAATTTGGTAATAATAAATCATCTTTTTTTATGTATTAGATTTAAACAATGTATTTTATAAGTTAATCATGAATCGATATGGAATTTTTTTCGATATTATTTTCTTCAATTTTTTTGTGCAATATTTTTTTTAATGTTATTTCATCATATTCTATTAAGGTTAGATTTAGGGAAAATAAGAGACGATTACCAATACTCTTTTTAATGGCTTTTTTGCGAGTTCTTATATCAGTAATTTTATTGATGAAAATCTCTGATTCTTTGGCATAAATGCACAATGTTTTTTTTTCTTCACTATACCCTTTTAAGGCACTCCACGGAACCAAACCTATTCCTGAATATTTATTCTCAAAAAATTCAATGCCTGAATCAGATAATTTTGCAAAACCATTAGTTAATTGTAAGATTTTAATAAGACGATATAATTGGATTAAAAGAAGAATAGTACCTACTAATCCAATGATTAGAAGTTCGGGACAGTAGTAGTTTTCCGTGAAAAGATGCCTGGATCCTTCCCAAAAGAAACTGATGCTGAGAAGTAACAAAAGACAAAAAAAGATTATAAGACCATAGACGGTTTTCTTTTTTACATTAATTGTCAAGGGTAATATTGGAGTGTTCATTCCGCTTTATTTTTAGAAGTTATGATTATTTTAAAAAGTGCTTTGTCATATTTTAAATGATGTGTAATTTTTTAATGCTTGAAAAAAGTAATTACGTTATATGTATTTTTACATTTTTGCATGTAAAATTTACGCGAATTTAATCCACTACTATAGATAATAACAGGAGGTTTAAATAACTGGCAGAACGATGAAATAACTGGTCGAATGACCGAATAACTGGTTGTTATTCGTATAAGTGGTAAAGCTTAGAAGGACAGTTTTATGTGGTTTTTTTGCAGTTAACAGTATAGATTGAAAAGAAAGGGGAGTAGTGGTTTATTTAGAGATAAATCATAGGATCGTAATTCAACCACAACGCTTAAACGTAAGTCCGCTTTGTACAAGGCTTATATATACAATAATTCAGGATTATAAAATTGCCCCGCTATGGCGGGGCGATTTTTGTTTTATGAAAAGAGTATTACTGTTAGGAGATCATCATCTTAACGCCCAGAATATGCTTGCAAATTCCTCTTTTGCCTTGATAAGCTGTAAACCAGTCACAGGTGCATCTTTGCGAATTAGCATCGATAATTACTTTGTGTAAAACGCCTGTACCTTTTACTTTAGCTTCGATATAATTTGCTCTTCGTTCTACGATTTGGATATCTTCATTGTCGATTAGTTTTTTTGCATTTTTAAGTCTGGGGTTTAATGATAAAATTCGCTCGGTTTTAAACGGAAGACGACGGTAGAAATGTGATTTTTCGCTTAAATCATAGCCTAATAAACCCATTGAAGATAAATTAGAGGTCAGATTATCCATGGTTCCAAAATCAATGTTGTTTTCTATTGAAAGCATTGTTGGGTCAAAAGTTTCATTTGACTTTAGTAAACTGTTTAAACCATAAACCCATTCGATTGGTAAGTTTTCGGTCATGGTTTCCAGAACGTTTCCTTCGCCTGAAAAACCACGGTAAGAATCGGGTGAAAATGCCATTAGCAGCTGCATTTTTCCAAACTCACAGACGATCGAGCAGGTTTGTTGATCTGATGATTCGTAAACAAAGATTTTATCGACGATAGAAAGGATTCCTTCTAACAATCGTAATCGATGCACTCCTCCTATACGCACGCTGTCAGCTGTTGCCGAAGTCGATAGCACAAATTTTCCGGCTCTTTTGCTAATAAAAAAATCACCTTTTATATTTCCTTTTGGTAAACTTTGAAACAATTGTATGGTCTGAATTTTATTGAGTTCAAATTTTAGATCCATATCTGCCAGATAGAGCTGAACGCTTGTTAGGCCTTTGATCCAGCGTAGGGGTAAGGTTACTTTTTTTTCGATCACTTTTGTCTTGCTCGTGATTACCTGAACGTCTTGCTGACCTACAGCAAGCGTTACTTTTTCGTTTTTTTGAATGGCATTCAACGCATTAAGCATTGGATCATTAAAATCGACATTGGTTGTTCCGCTGGCAATAAATTCACCATCAATGGCTTCGGGTTTCATGTCCAGTCGTACATATACGCCATTACAGGACGAAAAGCCTTCAAAACGCAATCGTTCTGATCCTGCCGAAACAATAGGATCACGCAAACTTGGCGGAACGGGACCAAAACTGGTACGAACTACTTTGGCAATTGTAGTCCAGCATTTTGCAGTAATATAAGGATCAGTCAAACTTCCCCAGAAAAAGCAGGGTATGTTATTGATTTCTTCAATTTCGGTTTGATGTGCCAGAACCAGATTATTGATTCCCTGTGTTTTACTGTAGGTGGAAATTCCTTTATAATTATATTCTAAATCTGTCATGTTTTGTTATTTTAAAATCTGCTTAATCAAAGATTTAAGCGAAGCATTGTCTTTCCATTGCTCAAAAAAAGTAATGGCCTGAGCCGATGGTTTCTGGTTGGTTTTTATTAGAACATCGACATAATTTTCGACTAGTTTTTTGAAATTTCGTGGCAGTTCCTGTAACTCCAAATGAGCAAAAAAGGCATTGTAAAACTGAAATAATGCACTGTTGTGGAATGATGATATATCTTTTAGAGTAATTATACTACTTGCCATATGTATGAAGGAACCATAGCTTTTGGATACCAAAAAAGCCTGTTTTTGAGCAAATCTGTATATATCTATATTTTGTTTTTCAACCAGATTAATTAATTGTTCCGAGGCCAATAACCTTAATTCTTTCTTTTTCTGAAAGAAACAACAGGCATACAAAAGCAAAGTGGTATCTGAAAACTGGAACTCGGGTCTACTTATCAAATTCAAGAATCCTCTCAGTTCTTCTTGCGACCCACTTGTAGTACTACAGGATCGTAATAGATTAAGTCCCAATGCATCGGAATTTTGTGGCGTAAGACTGTGCCAGTAATAGACACTTTCTACCTTATATAGTAAAGAAGTACCGTGCTTACCGTTGTAAATATCAAGAGTATACAATAAGTAGTTACTCGGAAGTTGAAAATAACTTGGTTCGCTAAAACGCAATCGAAGCCAATCGTATGTTTGATCTGTTTTTTTAGAGATAAAATTCTTAGCCTTATTCCATTGTTCATTAATTTTTACTTCTGGGTTAAAAGGGCTGACAACAAATGGAATATCTTTTAGATACGTATTTTCAAATTCAGGGAAAGCAGCATTAGGGTAAAAAGTTCTTGCTGCAACGGCCCAAAGCGCTAAGATTACGGTTTCCTGATTCTCTTTTCCTTCTTCAGGCAATTCTTTTGAAGATAAAGAGATGGTATTTAATTCGATTTTTTCGTTTATACCCAGACAAAATGACAACAAAGACTGAAGTTCTCCTTTAATTTGATCTAATAGCGGAATCGCTTCTTCAACATTTTCTCTTGGCATACGTGCAATTGCCACCGCTAAATCGACAAAATCAATTTCTTCATTTGTTTTCTGATAGGCAATAATTCTCTCTAATAAGACCTTTGGAGCGACCCAATACGGTTTATGACTTGGGAAGGAAAGTAGAGGCAAAACGGAATTTGAATCTATTTTTTGTTGTACTTTCTCCACTAAAGGCCTTATTAATGCTAAAGTTCTTGACCTTAAATTGTACTTATATCTACCATCAAATTTATCTTCGATATTTACTATTTTATGTTGCAGAAATCCATTAACATAATTTTTGTGAGCGCTTTCAAAATACTTTTTTTGCAATTGTTTTGCATATGGCTGTAGTTGTACGTTATAATCTACTGGAAACAAATCTTTCTGCGTGATATAAGTATTTAAAACAATTTCAGTATCCAGTGTTTCGTCTGAAGAAATGAAATTTCCAAACTGAAATAAAATGGCATTCCAATCCTTTGGCAATGTGACTTCTTCAGTAAGCAATAATTCTTTTTTTGGGTTATAGGTATATTCTTCAAATGAAGTATCATCAACGATTAAGGCATCCTGATCTAAGAAGGGAGTCAAATCAAATTTTATATTTCCCTGCATTAAAGTGACGTAAGAAGACAGCTTTTCTTTAAGGGCCTTATCTTTTACATTTCCAATTTTTGTAATAATTTTTGTTGCGCGTTCCTGTAAGTTCAAGTCTGCAATTACATACACATTTGCAATAATGGATGTTATAGCGGCGCTTAATTTGGGATTTGTCTTACTTAGCTTTTCAAGAATAGGCAGCACATTTTTGATGGCTGCTTTACAATCGCTTCGCATCATCATTGGCTCGAGCCATTCCAGAAACGATTTGGTTTTAAATTTAGTATGATCGTAGATTTGTTTTACCAGCTCCATTCCGTAACTGGTTATGGGAGGATAAGAGTAGTGTAAAAGTGGAAATATTTTTTCCTGCTGAAGGATCAGTTCATCGGCAGTAACATTAAACTCATCAATCATTTTTCTAAAGAAAGACTTTAACTCTTTATTCCATTCTTTGGTTTGAATCTGAATTGCATTTTCAATAAAGAAAGTGCGATCCATTTTTTTCTCCTCTAGTAATGACTTATAAATAGTTATCCACCTAAAATTTTCATTTTGGGACTTATTATGAAAATATTCATGATAGAAATCTGTTTCATAGTTAAATAACTCAGGAATGTCTCTTTTATATGCCGTTTTATCATTCAGTAGTTGAGTAATGATAACTGTTTTTTGTATACCCTTGTCTCTATTACAATATCCCGAAATTTCACTTAAACTTAAGGCATATAATTCTGGGTTAAATTGTATTAAATTATGCTCTTCCAACTTACGGAGATTAGGGTAGTTAATAATCCTCCAGCTTTCCCTTTTGGATTTGTCCAGAATGAAGCTTTCTAACCAAGTGGGTTTGGCCCACAATAAAACATCAAGTACCTGAGGTTTCTGCTCTATCTCGTTTAATAATTCGATAACTTCATCCCAGGAATTGATATCCGTTTTATCAAATAATGCTATGGCACTAAGGGTGATAATGTCTTTTTGTTTCCACCATATAGTTATAGTTCCCGTTTGCCATTGACGCCTGTATTTTTTGATATGCTTTTTTAAAACTTCAACATTTCCTTTTGATTTTTCTTTTAAAAAAGGCAACAGTAAATCGCTATTGTTAGATTGTATGATTTTATCGTATTCCTTTAAAAGTTCATCAGTATTAATGCTTTTGGCCGTTTTTACTTTTGTATCAACAGCAACCTCACCTGTTTCAGAATATCCTTTTTTTATTTTTTCTGCCAGCAGTTTTTCGGCAGTCTTCAGGCATTCTTCATCTGTAGAAAATGTCTTGGTTTGAGTGGTTCCCGAAGTTCCGTTTTTGCCGTAGGTTACTGTAAATTGAGATCCTGTTACTTCAATCTTCCAGAACTTATCCGAATTTCCATCTATGTATTTCAGTTGTTTTTTCATGCTAGTTTTAATAAGAGGGTAGTGCAAAATTTACGCGAATTTAACCCACTGTTATAGATAACAACAGTCGGTTTAAATAACTGGCAGAACGATGAAATAAGTGGTCGAATGACCGAATAACTGGTTGTTATCCGTATAAGTGGTAAAGCTTAGAAGGGTATATTGATACCGTTTTTGTTTGAGAGCTTACCATATAAAATGGAGAATAAAGGAGGGCAGTAGTAATGGATATGAAGATGGATTTTGATCTAAAATAAAAAACGGCTATCTCTTGTGAGATAGCCGTTTTTCGGTGGTTGTTATTATTTTGATTTATTAATTCTGGCCGTATATTTTAGTGTAAAGATCTTTGTAAATTTCTTTGATGATTTTACGTTTTAATTTTAGGGTAGGAGTAAGTTGTCCGCCATCGATCGACCAAACATCAGGAGTTAATTCAAAACGTTTGATTTTTTCCCAGTGTCCGAATTTTTCGTTGATTCCTTCTACTTCTTCGTCAATACGTTTGATAACTTGCGCATTGGTACTGATTTCTTTGTCGGTACTTCCTAAAGTTATTTTGTGAATTTTAGCCCATTCTTTTACAAATTCAAAGTTAGGCTGAATGAAGGCAGCAGGCATTTTTTCGCCTTCACCAATTACCATAATCTGCTCGATAAAACGAGATTGCTTCATGGCATTTTCAATCAACTGAGGAGCAATGTATTTTCCTCCCGAAGTTTTAAACATTTCCTTTTTACGGTCTGTAATTTTAAGGAAACCTTCGCTGTCAATTTCTCCAATATCTCCTGTATGAAAATAACCGTCTTGTAAAGCTTCAGCCGTTTTTTCAGGATCTTTATAGTAACCCAACATTACGTTTGGTCCTTTGCAAAGGATCTCACCGTCTTCGGCAATTTTAACTTCGACGTTGCGAATTGGTTTTCCAACAGTTCCAATTTTAAAGCCTCTGTTTCTTTGATCGTTTACGGCAATTACCGGTGATGTTTCAGATAAACCATAACCTTCCATTACCGGAATTTCGGCAGCGGCAAAAACTCTCGCTAAACGTGGTTGTAATGCAGCACTTCCTGAAACCATTAAGTCTAAATTTCCTCCCAAACCTTCTTTCCACTTGCTGAAAATAAGTTTGCGGGCAATTTTTAACTGAAATTCGTACCAGGCGCCATTGGCACCATATGGTTGGTATCTTAGTCCTAAATCAATAGCCCAGAAAAATAGCTTTTTCTTGATGCCTGTTAATTCAGTTCCTTTTGCATAAATTTTATCGTAAACTTTTTCCAGAAGTCTTGGTACTGCTGTAATTACATTTGGACGAACCTCTTTCAGGTTATCGCTAATCTTGTCAATCGATTCACCAAAATAAACCGAGATACCATAATACTGATAGATGTACAGGATCATTCTTTCGAAGATATGACAAATAGGAAGGAAGCTCAATGCAGAACTTTTTCCCGGATCAAACGGAATTCTTGGTGCACTGTCTAAAACATTAGAAACAATGTTTTTGTGAGAAAGCATAACTCCTTTAGGTCTTCCTGTTGTTCCGGAAGTGTAAATAATAGTTGCTAAATCTTCTGCTTGAATGCTGTCTTTTCTGGCTTCAACTTCACTCTGATTACTATCGTCTTTTCCAAGCTCTAATAATTCAGACCAGTGTTTGCAGCCTTCAATTTCGTTAAAAGAATATACTTCTTTTAGAGTTGGAACGTTTGCTTTGATCGCGTTTACTTTTTCAAGTACTTCTGTATCCGATACAAAGCAGAAAATGCTTCCACTATGGTTTAATATATATTCGTAATCTTCTTCGGCAATGGTTGGGTAAATAGGTACGTTTTGTGCACCGGTTTGCAGGATACCAATATCCATAATATTCCACTCCGTACGATTGTTAGAAGTGATTAATGCAATTTTATCATCTTTTTGAACACCCATGCGCAATAATGCTCTTGAAACAGCATTTGCTTTTGCGATATATTCCTGGCTAGATGTTTTTTCCCAGACTCCGTTTTTTTTAGTTGCTAAGGCAACCTGAAGGTTATAAGTTTCTTGTTGATAATAGGGAAAATCAAAAAGGCGTGTGATTGAAACCATGTTTAAAATGTTGAATTTTATCGCAAATTAAATAAAAATTAGGGATAATTTTTATATTTATGGAAATTTATGGGAAAAATTATAACTACTTTAGAAAATTTACGAAAACGTTTTCTTTTTTGTAGTAAAATTTAGAAAAATCAAGAAAAATTGATTTTTTGTGTAGTAATTACTGCACGTTATAATCGGTGTATTCTTTTACTCTTTCTCCCATCAGGAACATTTTTTTCCTGGCAAAATGGATGGAAAATTGAGTGTAATTCCACTCCTCACTATCATTGGTGCGGTACCAGAAAGTATAAGAAGCACTATTGAAACCTTCTTTAAAAACCGGAATGCCCTCTTCGGTACATTCAATTCCCCAGTTGATCTTTTTTTTCGTTAAATCGTCATACTGAATAACTCCTGTTCCATCCGGATTTAATACAGTGCTTGGTTCTTTTTTTTGTCCGGCTGGCAAAAATATACCCGGAACCGGATAACCAATTGTAGTAGTGATAAAATGATCGCGAACTTTGTACGTGATTCGGTCTACGTGAATTTGGGAGTGTGATTTTAGGGCAATAAATAATAAAGTAAAAAGAAATACTTTTAGGGTTTTCATTCTATGTAGGTTTAAGGGTTTTTGGAGCTGCCAAAAAATCCGGGGCACGAATTTTTTGGCGAATATAGTTCAATTTTTACTAGAAAAATGAATCCAAATTACAAGAATGTTTTTTTTTACTTTAATGTAATGTTACTCTGTCGAAAACTGATTTTCCAGTAATTTTTCCTTAAAGTCAGATTTAAAAGTGTAGGCAAAAGTCACCATCAGCGCGCGGGTATCTGATTTTGATGTACGATTGTTGCTGAATAAGGCTGTGTTGTTTTTAAAGCCGCTTTCGAGCGTGTTAAACATATCGGTTACCACTAAGCCTAATCGGGCGTTACCTTTGCCAAGCTTTTGCTGGAAGCCCATATCGATATTATAAATTGGAATCCTTTTTCCTTGTGCGGTAGCGAGAGCAGAGTTATAATTTCCGATGATTTGAAGTTTTCCACCTTTCCATGGAACAAAATTATTGATCATTTTTCCGTACCAGCTAAAGGCATTGTTTACTACATCCTGAGCCAGATTAGAAGCGTTTATATTTTGTTGGAAAGCAGTAATGCTGATGTTAGCATCATAAAAGCCAATTGGTTTTAAACTGAAAATAGTTTCAAGACCATAAGTAACGGTGCTTCCAATATTTCTTGGCTGTTGCAAAATCACGCCGTTATCCTGAAGTTCGGCATATTGTCTAATGGTGTTGGTTGCGTTTCGGTAAAAAGCATTGGTTGAAAACGAATATTTAGACCATTCTTTGGTATAGCCGGTTTCGATAATATGAATGATTTCCGGTTTTAAATACGGATTTCCTCCATGCGGATTCAAAGCGTCGGTAATATCAATAAACGGATTTAAATTATCCAGATCCGGACGATTGATACGTTTGCTGTACCCCATTTTTAGAAATTCATCTGGAGCTAAATTAAGCTGCAAAGAAGCAGAAGGGAAAAGTTTTATATAATGATTCGAAAAGTTGTCATTATTGTTTTGTGTCTTTCCGTTGTTTGAAACCTGCTCAGCACGCAGTCCTAAATTGTATTTCCATTTAGGAGTATCTTTAGCACCGATGTAGGAGTTTAACATTCCGTAAACCGCATTGATCTGCTCGTTGAATTTAAAACCGTTACTGGCCAGAGGATTTACAATGTATTCTCCATTAGTTTGATCAGCGCTTTGAAAATCGGAATTAAAAAAACGGAAGGTTCCTTTGTAGCCTGTCTCTAAAATTGATTTTTCGGAAACCGGAAGTGCATAATTAACGATAGCGTTCGAGATATTCTCATGCTCGTAATTGTGTGTTCTTTGTAAAAAAGCATCACCTATCTGTTTGTAATACTGATCGTATTGGTACGTGTCGATGTCTGTATTTTCTCTGTGTTTATTAAAAGAGGAAGTAATGCTGGCATTCAGGCTTTTTCGGTCATCGGCAAATTTTCGGTCGTAGCTAAAAGCGAGTTCAGCTACCTTAGAACGTTCAAGTTCCAGAGAGTGCCTTCTGTTGTTAGAGAAAAACTGATTGGCACTGTTGTTTACCTGGGTGTATAAGGTTTCGTCATTGTCCTGACTTTCCATATTTCCCAAAGCCTCAAAGGAGAAACTGTTGTTTTCGTTAGGAGAAAAATCAATGTTGAATTTCAAATTCTGTAAACCTTCTGTACGCTGGTCACTTCGGTTTTGATTGATGTAATGCTCGTCATCGATTAGGAAATTGGTTCTTTCGCCTTTTATTTTTTTAGTTCTTCCGGCAAAACGATTGTCATATCCCAGTCCAAAATTCCATTTGTCTGTTTTATGGTTCAAGAGCACAGAGCTGTTTAATCTTCCTTTGGCTCCAAATCCGCTTCCCAAAACCACTGCTCCATTCATACCACTTTGGTTGTTTTTTTTGAGCTTAATGTTGATGATACCGCTCTCTGCATTTGCATCGTATTTGGCTGTAGGATTACTTATGATCTCAATGCTTTCAATACTGCTTGCTGCAATTTGATCCATATTGGTAATGGCAGAGTTTTTTCCGTTAATTAAAATCATAGGAGATTTTCCTCTTAGCGTAATTCCTCCGTCTGCATCAACAGCAACGGTTGGAATGTTTTTTAGCATATCTGTAGCTGTTCCACCTGCTTGCGTCAAATTGGAAACTGCATTAAAAATAAAACCCTCGTCAGTCTTTTGGATTTGTTTTTTTTGAGAATTTACAACAACGGCGTTTAATAGATTAGCATCGGTTTGCAAAGTTATGGTTCCAACAGAAAGTGGAGCACCTGTAAATTTTACTTTTTGAGTAACCGTTTTGAATCCAATTAACTTGAATTGCAGCTGATATTCACCGGAAGCAAGATGGTCTAAAGAGAAGTTTCCCAAAGCGTCTGTAACGGCATATCCGGCTACTTTTGTAGAGTCGGCGGTATTTTTTAAAACCACATCGACAAATTCGACGGCCAGTTTTCCGTCAGAAACAGTTCCTTTTACAGAAGAATTTTGAGCAAATGTAATTTGGCTTATAAGAAATAAGAGTAGTAAAAGCGATAAATTTGGCGTCCATTTTTTCATGACACAAAGATATTTATCGCAGTAAAAACAGTTTAGTAAAGTGCCTTAAGATACTATTAAATTAGTCTTAGAGTCGTTTTAAAGTTTTTGCCACGAATTTCGCGAATTACTAATTTAAAAAATAGCCACAGATTAAAGGATTGGAATGATTTTAAAAGTGGGTAAAAGAAGACTCAATTATTTGTAATTAGTAAATAATTAAAAAAAATAATTCGCGGAATTCGTGGCAAAAAAAACGCCCGAATTGATCGGGCGTTTTTCATAATAAAAATATATTTTTTTAGATTTTCTCAATCCATTTTCTGGCGTTAACAAAAGCTTCATGCCAAGGCGAAACTTCATCGTTTCTGTCTTTTGGATAGTGTGCCCAGTTCCATTGGAAGGTTGAACGCTCGATGTGTGGCATCATAACTAAATGTCTTCCGGTTTTGTCGCACAGCATTGCCGTGTTGTAATCAGATCCGTTAGGGTTTGCAGGATAACCTTCGTAAGCATATTTTGAAACGATGTTGTAGTTTTCTTCAGCTAAAGGCAATTTGAATTTTCCTTCTCCGTGAGAAACCCAAACTCCTAAAGTACTTCCGGCCAATGTCGATAACATTACCGAATTGTTCTCCTGTACTTTTACAGAAGTAAAAATACTTTCGTGTTTGTTACTTTCATTGTGAAGCATTTTTCCGTGCACTTCATGCTCTGGATTAATAACTTCCAATTCCATAAACAACTGACATCCGTTACAGATTCCAACAGATAAAGTATCTTCTCTTTTAAAGAATTTATCCAAAGCTGTTTTTGCTTTTTCGTTGTATAAGAAAGCTCCGGCCCAACCTTTGGCAGAACCTAAAACATCTGAGTTAGAGAATCCTCCAACTGCACCAATAAACTGAATGTCTTCCAATGTTTCACGACCCGAAATTAAATCCGTCATGTGAACGTCTTTTACATCAAATCCAGCCAAGTACATAGCATTTGCCATTTCACGCTCAGAATTACTTCCTTTTTCACGGATAATAGCTGCCTTAGGTCTTGGTTTAGAATTGTCTATTTCCGGTTTCTTTCCTGTGAAATGGGCAGGGAAAGTATATTGTAAAACCTGATTTTTATAGTTTTCGAAACGTGCCTGAGCTCTTCCGTTTTTAGATTGTTTTTGATCTAATAAATAAGAAGTTTCAAACCAGATGTCTCTGTAAGCTTTTATGTCTAAAGTCCAAAGTCCAAGGTCTAAAGTCTCAGTAGTTGTCGCTTTTCCTAATTTGAAGAATTCGATATTGTTTGATTTTAATTTAGATTCAACAGCTGCATCCGATTTCGCCTGGAAAACAATTCCGATGTTTTCAGCAAAAAGGATTTTCAATAAGTCTTTTTCCGCGAAAGCCGAGAAGTCAATTTTAGCTCCAAGATTTACGTCAGCAAAACACAATTCTAATAAAGTAGTGATTAAACCACCACTACCAATATCGTGACCTGCTAAAATCTGGTTGTCACCAATTAATTCCTGAATTGTATTAAAAGCATTTTTGAAGAAAGAAGCGTCTTTAATTGTAGAAGTTTCTTTTCCAATCGTGTTTCTGATTTGTGCAAAAGAAGAACCTCCTAATTTGAAATCATCCTGAGACAAGTTGATATAATAAATAGAATCTCCGTTTTTCTGTAAAACAGGCTCTACTACTTTTCTAATATCAGTACAGTTTCCTCCAGCCGAAATAATTACCGTTCCCGGTGCGATTACTTCGTCGTTTGGATATTTTTGTTTCATCGAAAGTGAATCTTTTCCTGTCGGAATATTGATTCCCAATTCGATTGCGAATTCTGAACAACCTTCGACAGCAGCGTACAAACGAGCGTCTTCACCTTCGTTTTTACAAGCCCACATCCAGTTGGCCGATAATGAAATGCCGCCTAAACCATCTTTAATTGGGGCCCAAACAATGTTTGATAACGATTCTGCAATCGCATTTCTACTTCCCGCAACCGGATCAATCAAAGCAGCGATAGGAGCGTGCCCAATAGAAGTTGCAATTCCTTCTTTACCTAAATAATCCAGAGCCATAACACCAACATTATTCAAAGGCAATTGCAATGGTCCTGCGTTTTGCTGTTTTGCTACTTTTCCACCCACACAACGGTCTACTTTATTCGTTAACCAGTCTTTTGATGCAACCGCTTCTAAACGTAAAACGTCTTGTAAATAACTTTCGAAATCTCCTGCGTTGTAAGCAACATCAGCATATTTTCTGTCGATCGTTTTATCGGTCATTACCGTTTTTGGAGAACTTCCGAAGAAATCTTCCAAAGCATAATCCATCGGTTTAGAACCATTTGATTTAGATTCGAATGTAAAACGGTGATCTCCCGTTACATCTCCCACCTGATACATTGGAGAGCGCTCTCTGTCGGCAATTCTTTGTAATATATCAATATCTTTTTGGGCAATAACCAATCCCATTCTTTCCTGAGATTCGTTACCGATAATTTCTTTTGCAGAAAGTGTTGGGTCTCCAACCGGCAATTTATCTAAATCGATTAAACCTCCCGTTTCTTCTACCAATTCTGAAAGACAGTTTAAGTGTCCTCCAGCTCCGTGATCGTGAATTGAAACAATTGGATTGTGATCGCTTTCTACCAAACCACGAATGGCGTTGGCAGCACGTTTTTGCATTTCGGGATTTGAACGTTGGATGGCATTTAATTCGATACCTGAACCAAAAGCTCCGGTGTCTGCAGAAGAAACAGCAGCTCCACCCATTCCGATTCTATAGTTTTCTCCACCAAGAATTACGATTTTATCACCTTCCTGTGGTTTCTTTTTGATTGATTGATCCAGTTTTCCGTAACCAATTCCACCCGCCTGCATGATTACTTTATCGTAACCAATTTTACGGTCGTTTTCTGAATGTTCGAATGTCAAAACCGAACCTGTAATTAACGGCTGACCAAATTTATTTCCAAAATCAGAAGCTCCGTTTGAAGCTTTGATTAAAATATCCATTGGTGTTTGGTACAACCATTTTCTTTCCTCAACCGCATTTTCCCATTTTCTGTCGTCATTCAAACGAGAATATGAAGTCATGTATACCGCAGTTCCTGCCAATGGCAATGAACCTTGTCCACCGGCAAGACGGTCACGAATTTCTCCTCCCGATCCTGTTGCTGCTCCGTTAAATGGCTCTACAGTGGTTGGGAAATTGTGTGTTTCGGCTTTTAATGAAATAACAGAATCGAATTCTTTGATTTCGTAAAAATCAGGTTTGTCAGCTGTTTTAGGTGCAAACTGCTGCACTTTTGGTCCTTTTACAAAAGCAACGTTGTCTTTGTAAGCAGAAACAATATCGTTAGGGTTTTCCTGTGATGTTTTTTTAATTAATTTGAATAAAGAAGTTTCTTTTTCCTCTCCGTCAATTACAAAAGTTCCGTTGAAAATTTTGTGACGGCAGTGTTCTGAGTTCGCTTGTGAGAAAGCGAAAATTTCAGAATCGGTTAGTTTTCTTCCAAGTTTTACAGCAAGATTGTCTAAATAATCTACTTCTTCCTGACTTAGAGCTAAACCTTCTACTTTATTGTAAGTGGCAATATCATCAATTTCCAGAATAGGTTCCGGTTGCACATTGATCGTAAAAATTTCCTGATCTAATTGGCTGAATTTTTGAAAGAGCATTGGGTCAAAATCTGAAAAATCAGAGGTTGCCGGATGAAATTCTTCAATTCTGATAATGCCTGTAATACCCATGTTCTGAGTGATTTCTACAGCATTTGTACTCCATGGAGTGATCATAGTGGCACGAGGGCCAACAAAAAAATCCGTCAGTGCGGATTTTTCGATCTTATTGGAGTCGGCAAAAAGCCAGTTTAGTTTTGAAATGTCTTGAGCCGAAATTTCGTTTTGCGTTTGTACTGCAAAAACAGTTTTGCTTTGGTTTTCAAAGAAATGGATCATTGTGATGTGTAGTTTGTTGTATTGAAGTGCAAATTTAGTGTAAATAAATAGCAAGCGCAAATTTGAAAATAAACTCTTTTGAAAAAAAATGAAGGTGCTTTTTTAATCATATAAATGAGGTGAGTTCCTTTTAGAAGTCGGTGTAATTGTTATTAGTGTTTTAATCTCGCGAAGTCGGTAAGATGCAAAGTCTATTTTTTTAAGTTCGATATATAAAAAATTTTGCGTCTTAGCGACTTTGCGAGCATAGTATAAAAAAATGTTATAACAAAAAAGCAGCGGCAATATTGCCGCTGCTTTATTTAGTAAGCACTCGTGTGTAATTAGTTGATTACGATTTTTTTACTGAAATTTTCAGAACCTATGCTAATACGAACAATGTATACGCCTTTTGGTACATTATTTATCGTTGATAATGAATCTGTAGTGTTTAATTTCTCAAACACTTTTTGACCTAATATTGAAATTATCCCGATAGAATAGGGTGCTTCTAAATTATTAAAGTAAACGGTGAAGTTACCCTGAGATGGGTTCGGATATATAGTAAGACTTTTTAATTCGGTGAAAACTTTTTCCGTTACTTTAAGAGTGCCATCGTTTCCTGATTTGGCTCCTAAGTCCGAACAGGTATCCACTCCAAACGAATCCCATTGCGAACTCAGATTAAAAGTGGCGCTAGGTGCAGTTACGGTTGATTTTCTTCTTAAAGTGACATCGGCTGCAAAATTGGCCGTTCCGCCATTAAAAGTACCGATGATGTCGATCAAAACACCATTTTTGAATAGACCTATAGGGTCATTTCCGTTATAAGCCAATTCAGTTGCTGTTGTCGATATGTTAGCCGAGCCGGTTGCATAGCAGCTTGATGAGATCTGGTTGTGTACAATAACAAATTTGCTTCCAGTGGTCAATGTTCCGCTTAAAGCCAAACCTGTACTCCACGAGCCTGCACCGTTAGTTTGTTTTTTTATGGTGTATGCAGATAGATTTATTGTTGTTCCGGTATTGTTAGCAAGTTCAAGAGCTTTATTGTTTCCGGATCCTTCAATGTATTCAGAGAAAAGCAGATCTGTCGTACTTCCGGTTCCGTTACTGTCGGTTGTTACTGAAATGGTATTGCTTGAAGCAGAAGTATTTCCCGCAGCATCTTTTGCTTTTACATAAATAGAATAAGCTGTTGCTGCAGTCAGGCCTGTAATTGTAGCGGTTGTACCGGAAATAGTTGTTTTTAGAGCGCTGTTCGCATAAATATCATAAGCGGTAACGGCTAAATTATCTGTAGAGGCAGTCCACGAAAGTGTAATGGAAGTGGCTGTTTTTGAAGTGGAAGCCAAACTTGTCGGTGCAGTCGGAGCCTGAGTATCTGAAGAAGGTGTTCCTCCCCAAATTTGATTGACATATTCTGGGTGATCGATATAAGGATTTCTATTGTTCTGACGGGCATAAATGGCATTGTTTCTCGCAATTTCTCTCGCACTTACCGGATCTTGTGCGTTCCATGCTAAAAGAAGATTTAAAAATGCTGTAGTAAAAACTTTGTCGCCTGAGCCGTCAAACATCGGATAAGAGTAACCTGCAACTGTATTTTCGTAACGTGTAGCAAAGTAGAAATACATTCGGGCAATATCGCCTTTGAATTCGTTTATAGGTTCAAAAACGGTTCCTGAATATCCGGATACTGAACTTGAACCCAATTTACCGCCATTTTGAGACGTATAAGTTGCAGTACCTACAGTTCCGTGAGGATAGTTGGATCGAATACCATTTACTTTTCCATCGGTTGGAGTGATGAAATGTGCATCGGCTACCATAGGTGATTGTTCGTTAAAAACAGATTGCGGAATGATGTGTTCTCTGTTATAGCAGTCACCTTCTACCACATAATTCCCGCACCTTTGTGTGGTTCCTGTGTTGTAATTGTAAGGGTCGGTTCCGGATGGGTTTTCAGAGTACATGTCTAAAACAGTTCCGTCGTTTTCGTAAAAATTATCAACGTCCGAAGTTTGATAAGTGACGTACAAACCGGCATATCCATTATTGGTATGTCCTTTTATGATGTTGTACAATTGTGTCTTTAAAGTGTAACCCGTGCCTGTTGCTGTGGTGTAATAACCGGTAGGGATTTGAGCAAATGTCGCTGTAATAAAGAATAATAATACATAAGAGTAGATTTTTTTCATAAATAGCGGTAGTTAAATTTGGTTTTTAATAAATGGATGTTTTTCGTTTGAATTTATTAATTGTCTCAAATTTACTACTTTATGGAATACGTTGCGTTAAGGGATGTTTAAATTAAGATAGTTTTTCTTACGGTTGAGGAAATTGCCGCGAAGGCACAAAGGCCCTGAGTTTTTTACTTTTTTTGCGCGCGAATGTAAGCAGATTAGTTTTGTTAAGTCTGGATAAAATCCTTAGACATTAAAAAAACTACATAAAAAAACAGCTGCAAATCAAAAAGGAGATGCATAAAGTAAAAGAACTTTGCGTCTTAGCGACTTTGCGAGCGAAGAAAATGTTTTTTGGACCGTCTTTACTTCGGAAATGCTGCGCTTTGGTACGCCCCTAAATCAGGTGGAGAAGTTCTGGTTTTTCCAATAATATCCAAAGGAATGTTATAGATCTGATTTCCTTTCGCGAAAGCGGAAGAAGTATTGTCAATATTGAACAGGTTCTTGGATACATTCAAAAACTTTGGATTTTCGTTTAGAATGATTTGGTTGTAGTGTGCAGTGTCTGTTTTAAATTGATAATCAGGATTAGTTGTCGAGCTGCTGAATTTTACCAGGCAATTGTTAAGCTGATAGACAAAAGCAGTCGTAGCATTTTTACTCAGATTAAATTCGTTACTACCCGATCCGTAAATGATGCAATTGTTAAAAGTTGCCTGTGTGAGCGGATTTGTTGCTGGAACAGCATTGGCAAGACTGTTGCTGAGGTTAACCGCAAATTGCGAATTGTTGGACCAGCTGTTGTTGAAAGTACAGTGCGTGAACTTATAGCTCCCGCCATATACGCAGGACAAACTCGCAAGACCGGCATAGTTAATCACGATGTTTTCTCCATTAATACGGGCATTTTGGGCTAATATCCCGTATTCGGCAGAATTGTAAATCTGCGTATTTTTGATTTCAATAGTCGAAGCGGCATCAGGATTTTTAAAATTTAGACCAATGATCGCATTTTTAAGGGTAAGATGATTTACAGTGTGATTGGTGCTTCCGTTTGCAAAAATAACCGAGTTCCATTGCCCCGGTATATTATCGTAAAGTGATTCTAAGCGATCGCCTTCAAAAACAACTTCATTTTCTAATTTAGGCGTTGCAGATGTTGTTCCGTTAATGTGTAAAGAAGCTTTGTCATCAATATAAAGTCCTGAATTGGCGTGAAAAAATACACGTGCTCCCGCTTCAAAAGTGACGGTTTTATTTTTAGGAACTCCTGCATATCCGTAGATAACATAAGGTTTTTGTTTGGTAAAAAGCAATTCATTTCCGTTTACAGGATCACTTTCGTCCAGATAAAAACCATCTACATCTTTGCCTTCGATTTTGATTTTCTCTTTGGTTCCGTCGGGATTTTGCTTTGGATAAAGAAAAATAGCATCCTGAATCAGTGTGACCAAAGCGACTTCCTGAAGGTTAGCGCCGCTGTCAAACTGAATTTTATCTGTATATAAAAAGTCGGTTGGATTTGCATCTGTAATATCTGCGGTGGTTTCTACAAAAATATACAAACTGTCTTTGGACAAAAGTGTGACATCTTTGAAGATTTTACCATTGTTTCCGCTCATACCGTCAACCGTCATTCTGTATTTTGAATTCAGACCATTTTTGAGTTGGATGATTGGAATCGAGATGTCATTTTTACTTTTATTGTACACCTTAAGCTGATAAGTAGCGGAGCCGATATTTTTAAAAACAGTATCCAGATAAACAGTGTCTTTTGAAAACTTCAGATCTCCGGAACTGGCAATGGTATCAAAATCAGTTCGGCAAGAGCTGAAAGTTATAAGTAATCCGAAAATAAGAAGTATAAAGTATTGACGCATTTGAATGAGTTCGTTTTTTACCACAAGATTAAAAGGATTAAAAAGATTTTTTACTCTTTGAAGAAATATTTTAATCTGTGAAAATCTGTGTAATCTGTGGCATAAAAAAAATCTTTGCAACAGATCAATATTAATGTTTTTGTAAAAATAGCAAAAAACTTACATGTTTGAAGTTGAATTTTAATTTTAGAATGTGATTTTCGAATTTGTATCTCATCTTTTCTTTAATTTTACGATTTTAAAGTCTATTTTAATGAATTATACGAAAGAACAGATTTTAGCGCACTGTAATGAGTTTTCGAAAAACACATTGATGGAAACGCTGAAAATAGAATATGTTGACGCAGGAACTGATTTTTTAACTGCAAAAATGCCTGTAAATCCTTCTGTTCATCAGCCAATGGGCTTGTTACATGGTGGTGCTTCGGTTGCTCTGGCAGAAAGTGTTGGGAGTGCAGCATCCTTCTTTTTTATCAATCCAAACGAACAAGAAGTACGTGGAATAGAAATTTCGGCCAACCATCTGAAAAGTATTAGAGAAGGATGGGTTTTCGGAACAGCCCGAATCATTCACAAAGGGAAAAGTATTCACCTGTGGGAGATTAAAATTACTGATGAAGCCGGAAATTTGATTTCGCTTTGCAAATTGACCAATATGGTTTTGGACAGAAAGAAAACAGTATAGGAAATATGAATGATTTTTTTTCTAAAATTAAAGTACAACACGAAAAGGGTTTGCCTTTTGTGATGTATTCTAAACCAAATTCCAATAGTGTTTTTGCGCTTTTACAGCATAACGATACATTATATAAAATCTCAGATTATAAAGAAAAAGGTTTTGTTTTTGCTTCTTTTGATGAAAAACAATTGATTCTGATTCCGGAGAATGAGTCTGAAATTTTAACAACGGAGCACGAAGAGATTGTATTTGATAGTACCGAAATAGAAGGGACGGGTTTTGATATTGAAGCCAAAACACAATACGAGTCTTTAGTTTCAAAAGGAATTCAGGCAATTAATAATGATGAGTTTAAAAAGGTAGTACTGTCCAGAAGTGAAAAAGTGACTTTGGCTGAATTTGATTTTGTTGCTACTTTTCAGCATTTGATTCAATTGTATCCGACGACTTTGTCGTATGTTTTTTTTCATCCAAAAATTGGTTTCTGGATGGGAGCAACACCGGAACGATTGCTGAAAGCCAATGGAAATGTTTTTGAAACCATGGCTTTGGCTGGAACTCAGAAAGCAGCACTGGAAACAGATATTTTATGGCAGCAAAAAGAAAAAGACGAGCAACAATATGTAACCGATTTTATTGTCAAGAGATTACGGGAAGTAGCTTCTTCGGTTGATGTTACAGAACCTTATAGCGTGAAAGCAGGATCTATCTGGCATATTAAAACTGATATTTCAGGAGTTTTAAAAGATAATTCGACTCTGGAAGAAGTAATCGATACGCTGCATCCAACCCCTGCAGTTTGTGGTTTGCCAAAGAAAAAAGCAAAAGCATTTATTATAGAAAACGAAAATTACGACAGAACTTTTTATACCGGTTTTCTGGGAGAATTAAACAGCAGTTTTGCTCACGATGAGATTAGTTCTGATTTCTACGTAAATTTACGAAGCATGCAAATTCAGGAGAATACTGCAATTTTATATATGGGCTGCGGTATTACCAAAGAAAGTGTTCCCGAAAAAGAATGGGAGGAAAGCGTGAATAAATCGATGACGATGAAAAGAGTGTTGAGAGTTATGAGTTAGAAGTTATGAGTTTTCAGTAGCAGTATACAGTTTTCAGTCGCAGTTTTCAGTTGCTAAGACTTTATATTGCGACTGGAACTAAACTTGAAACTTGAAACCTGGAACAAAACAAAAAATAAAAAAGAGTAAAGAGAATAGAGTAAAGTAAATAGATGAAAGATCAGTTTTGATTTTCAGAATTGTAATTGATTTTTGACATTGATATTAAAAATTATGAAACTAGACATATTAGCCTTCGGAGCACATCCGGATGATGTAGAATTAGGTTGTGCCGGAACCATTTTAAAAGAAATATCACTTGGTAAAAAAGTAGGTATTGTCGATTTAACACGTGGAGAATTGGGAACTCGTGGTACAGCTGAAACTAGAGATGCAGAGGCAAAAGAAGCAGCAAAAATATTAGGAGTTCTGGTTCGTGAAAACTTAGGGATGCGTGACGGCTTTTTTACAAATGACGAGAAACATCAGCTGGAGGTAATCAAAATGATTCGGAAGTACAAACCGGAGATCGTGCTGTGTAATGCAATCGACGACCGTCATATCGACCATGGCAAGGGAAGTAAATTAGTTTCAGATGCCTGCTTCTTGTCTGGATTGGCAAAGATAGAAACATCAATAGATGGAGAGCGTCAGGAAGCGTGGAGACCAAAGGTGGTGTATCATTATATTCAGTGGAAAAACATTGTGCCTGACTTTGTAGTGGATATCACAGGTTTTGAAAAGAAAAAGGTAGAAGCAGTTTCGGCATACAAAACGCAGTTTTATGATCCGAATTCGAAAGAACCTGCAACGCCAATTACGAGTAAAAACTTCTTTGAAAGTTTAGATTATCGTGCGAAGGATTTAGGAAGGCTTGTTGGTAAAGATTTTGCTGAAGGTTTTACTGTTGAAAGGTGTTTGGCTGTCAATAGTTTAGAAAATTTACTGTAAATTTTTCATTTTTTTCTTTGTAGAACTCAACATTAGTTATATATTTGCACTCGCTAAGCAGAAATGCACAAGCAGAAAAATGGTGGTTGTAGCTCAGTTGGTTAGAGTAGCGGTTTGTGGTGCCGCGGGTCGCCGGTTCGAACCCGGTCAGCCACCCAGAAATTTAAAGCCTTGAAGAAATTCAAGGCTTTTTTTGTGCGTTTAATTGAAAACGGCAATTTTTATAAATTCTACTTTATTCAATTGTGGAGGTCTGTGAGATGTTATTGTTTGTATATCGTTGTTCGCAGTTTCGACTGTGGGGTAATGGTGTTATTGTGCATTGTGATTCTGTATTGTGTTCCATTATTGTGTTCCTGTGGTTGAAACCACAGGCAATGTTTTTGGATCAATCCAAAATGTTGTGGGATTGATAGAAGTTATTCTTTTTATTAACGATTTCAACTCTTCATTTAAGAGATCATTTTATTATAGCTGATTTTGTAATTAGTGTTCTCTTTGGGTATAAATATTTGAAATGTTTAAAAAGGGCTGAAAGCCCAAAAGCATAAAAATAGTGCAACGCACTATAAATTAAGATAATGAATCATAATGCCCTGAAGGGGCATAAGCAGTTATAAATAAAGCATAATATCTTGATTAAAAGTTGCTAAATTTCGGAAATGTCATAAAATGAGATAGGTGCTTTTGGGTTATGCTTTCGCCCTTACAGGGCTTGAAGAAGTGCTCACCATTATTCATGGCACTTCGTACCATGTTACTGCTAAGGCTCTTTCAGAGCAACAGATTCCAAATACTTGTCTCTTATGGGGTAAGCTGTAAATTATTATTTTTGCAATTAAGAAATTTTAGGAAAATGTAAAACTTTAAAAGATTGCAAAAGGCTGCCACTTTCATTCCTAAAGTCCTTTATGGTAAAGAGAATACTATTTTTATCACTCCAGAACTTTTGAACCTGATTCTTTTTAGACCGACTAATACTTATGTCCAATTTTATAAATCCACAGGTTTTCGTATTGATCCATGTTTTTATTGTGTTGTGCTTGTATGGGGGGCAAGAAATCATGTTCAAATATTCTTGAATTTTGAATGAGGGGGCTCAGTGTTTATCAAATCTCTGAAGTTTTATTCTCTTATGTTATAGTTCAGAGTCTCGACTGCGGGGTAATTGTAATTCTGAATCTACTGTGGCATAATTAATTAGTCTAGTATTAAGCTAAAAAGAGATAACGTTCTATGATTTTAATCATGAAATACCGGAAAGTCCAATAATATCTTTACAACTCAAAATTGATGTTTAGTCTGGAAAAAGTAGGATTTAATAAATTATAAAATAGCTATACTGTAAAGTAGAGCACGGATTTCTCCTGGGTCGAATACAAAATTTAGAGTTTGAATAATTTGTAATGAACCCCATAAAAAGCAAAGAAAATTGTAAAGAATAGTTTCGATTTAGGAGTTTTTAATTTAAAGAACAGTTTTTTAAAATACAAAAGAATATAATCAGGGTGTTCTAAATGTGAAATTTAAGAATATCGATAAAAAATAATCCTATGGATAAGTTATTCTTAGTTTCTGAAATAAATCGTCTAAGGCAGGAGAAAAATGCTATTATTCTTGCTCATTATTATCAGGAAAAAGAAATACAGGATATTGCCGATTTTGTAGGTGACAGTCTTGAATTATCTAAAAAAGCCGCTACTGCTGATGCTGCTATTATTGTTTTTGCAGGAGTGTATTTTATGGCAGAAACAGCAAAAATTATAAATCCGGATAAAAAAGTGCTTTTGCCTGATATCAATGCAGGCTGTTCTCTTGCTGATGGATGTGATCCCCTTCGTTTTAAGGCGTTAAAAGAATTTTATCCCGATCATGTTGTGGTGACCTACATTAATTCTTCGGCAGAGATAAAAGCACTGAGTGATTGGGTGTGTACTTCGTCTAATGCAAAAAAAATTATAGAAGCTATTCCGGAAGGGAAGGAGATAATTTTTGCTCCTGATAAAAATTTAGGAATGTATCTTAAAAAAGCAACAAACCGTGATTTGCTGCTTTGGGAAGGTTCGTGCGTTGTTCACGAAGCTTTTTCAATAGATAAGCTTATCGAGATTTACAATGCAAATCCAACTGCCAAAATTGTCGCTCATCCTGAGTCGGAAAGTCATATCCTGGAGACTGCACACTATATTGGGTCGACATCCGGGATGCTCAATTTTATCAGGAATGATTCGGCTACTACTTTTATCGTTGCGACTGAAGCGGGTATTTTGCATCAAATAGCGAAAGAAACACTGCAAAAAACGATTATTCCGGCGCCCTCCTATGAGGATAATACCTGTGCTTGCAGTGAATGTGCGTTTATGAAAATAAACACCTTAGAAAAGCTTTATTTATGCCTGAAAAATGAAAGCCCGGAAATTACAATTGAAGAAGAGCTGAGATTGCAGGCCATAAAACCAATAAACAGAATGCTCAATTTGTCGTAAATATCTAAGTCAGTCAAAATGAAAAAAACAGATATACTTATAATTGGTTCCGGAATAGCAGGTTTGTTTTTTGCTATAAAAATTGGAAAAAAACGACCGGATTTATCTATTGTTGTTATGACTAAGGATAAAGTTCAAAGCTCTAATACGCAATTGGCCCAAGGAGGTATAGCTGTGGTTACGGACTGTATACAGGACAGTTTTGAAAAACATATTCAGGACACAATACAAGCAGGTGGAGGGCTGTGTGATGAAGAAATTGTAAAAATGGTTGTACATCAGGCTCCTGACCGATTAGAGGAACTTATTTCTATTGGTGTTTCTTTTGATAAAAATAAATCGGGAATATGGGATTTGGGTTTAGAAGGCGGGCATTCGCAACATCGCATCTTGCATCATAGAGATCTATCAGGGGCAGAAATAGAAAAGAAACTGATTGACACAATAAAACAATTGTCCAACATTACACTTCTGGAAGATCATTTGGTTATTGATGTAAATACAAAAATGAAAAAGGGAGAGACGAGATGTACAGGTGCCTTTTATTGTGATAAAATCAATAATAAGGTAAAGTACATAGGTGCTAAAACCATTGTTTTAAGTACAGGAGGATGTGGTCAGGTTTTTAAGAATACTACAAATCCCGAAATTGCAACTGGTGACGGAATTGCAATAGCATCACGGGCAGGAGCCTTAATCAAGGATATGGAGTATATACAGTTTCATCCGACGGCTTTATATGAAGAAAATAAAAATCCATTCTTTTTAATTTCAGAAGCCGTAAGGGGTTTTGGTGCGTATGTTATTAATGAAAATCAAAAGCGCTTTATATTCAAAGATGATATCCGAGGAGAATTAGCAACAAGAGATATTGTCTCGCACTCAATTAGTAAAGAGCTGGAGATCTCTGGAAAAGAATGCGTTTATTTAGATTGCAGACATTTGAACTTCGATGAATTCTACAGTCATTTTCCTTCCATCACAGAATATTGTAAAACAATTGGATTACATCCTAAAACAGATTTAATTCCTATTGTTCCTGTTGCGCATTACCAATGTGGTGGTATCAACGTGAATAAATATTCACAAACAAACATAAAGAACCTCTACGCAATAGGGGAATGTTCGAGAACGGGGTTGCATGGAAAAAACAGACTGGCATCAAACTCCTTATTAGAAGCTTTGGTTTTTGCCCATCAGGCTTCAGATCATATCGACAGTATCATTGATGAGGTGTCTTTCTCGTCAAAAAAGTTTATGCTGAAATTCAATGAGTCTTTAATGAGTGCAGATTCTGATTATTTTGTGGAATTAAAAAAGGAACTCCAAACAATGATGACTTTTTTTTATGTCGGAAAAGATTTCGATTTTGAAGAAATAGTAGATAAAATAGAGTCGATGAAAATGTTAACAGTAGCATTACTGTTCAAAAAGCAAAAAATAACAGCACAGCTCGTCGAGTTTACCAATATGCTTACAGTTGCTAAAATTATCATTGGACAGAATGAAAAAAATGGCTTTAGGAAACACTAAAAGTTTTTAAAATTAATTAACTGTAGTTGTTTTATGGGCTGATTAATTTTAATTATCGGAAAAGAAACAAAAAAAAGCATGACGATTAAGTCATGCTTTTTTGGTTATTATTAAGATGGTTTGTGAATATTATATTTCATCAAAGGTATTTCCCTGTTTGATGTCTCCCGAAGTAAAACCTTTTTTGAACCAATACATCCTTTGTTCAGAGGTACCATGTGTAAAGGAATCCGGGACAACCTGTCCTTGCATTTTACTCTGAATGGCATCGTCTCCAACAGCGTTGGCGGCACTTAAAGCTTCTTCAATATCACCTGGATCTAAGTTTTTCTGATTGTAATGTGCCCAAACTCCGGCATAAAAATCAGCTTGTAATTCCAGAGCTACCGAAAGTTTGTTGGCTTCGGCCTGACTTTTTCCTTCCTGAGCCTGATGCATCTTTGCTGAGGTTCCGAGTAAGGTTTGGATATGATGCCCAATTTCATGTGCGATAACGTACGCAATAGCAAAATCGCCGCCCTTGGCCCCAAATTTATTTTTTAACTCCTCAAAGAAGCCCAAATCCATATATACTTTTTGATCACCCGGACAATAAAAGGGCCCCGACGCAGACGATGCGCCTCCGCATGCTGTTTGTTCAGATCCCCTAAAAAGTACTAATTTCGGGTTTTTATAGGTCATGCCATTTTCTGCAAATATTTTGCCCCAAATATCTTCGTTATCGGCAAGATTAACTCTGACAAATTGCCCTAATGCTTCATCTTCTTTACTTAATGGAGCAGCAGCTTCAGTTTGTTGCTGTCCTCCTTGCATTTGTTCCAGTATTGGGGTGATCATTTGGGCATTTTCGCCGCCAAAAACATTCAGTAGTAAAATAATAATACCAATAATTCCACCGCCAACTGCAACTTTTCCGCCAGAAATTGATCTTCTATCTTCAACGTTATCACTTTGTCTTCTGCCTTGCCATTTCATAGTAATTTGAATTTTAGTTGATTAGGATTTGTGTTGTACGAATTTATATTTTTTTTAGGAATAACACAGTAATCGCATGATTTAGTTTTAAACTATTTTAGCCATTTTACTAAAGCTTCCTCGACACTGCCTTTCATTATTGGCTTAGAAATATAATCATCCATCCCTGCTGACAGGCATTTATTGCGTTCGTCTTTTTCGGCGCCAGCGGTTACTGCAATGATCGGAATATCTTTTCCGATAATGGTATTTCTGATGGCTCTTGTGGTTTCATAACCATTCATTATTGGCATTTGGATGTCCATAAAAACCAGGTCAGGATTGATACTTTCAAACTGACTCACCGCTTCATAACCATTTTCGCATTCGTGTATGTATGCGCCGCTATACAAATTTTTGATAATTGTTTTTAAAAGCAGCATATTGACCTTATTGTCTTCTACGATCAAAAAGGTAATATTTTTATGGTTAGAAGCTAGATTTTCTGAACTTAGTTCAAGGTTGATGCTTTGAAGTTCGGCCTTATATTTGTCGTTAATGCTCTGATTACTGGTTTTTAAATTTAGATCAAAATAAAAATTACTTCCTTCATCGATTTTACTTTCCAGCTGTAAACGGCTTTCCATCAAAGCAAGCAATTGATTTGAAATGGTCAATCCTAAACCGGTACCACCAAATTTTCGCGTTGTAGAGCTATCTTCCTGTGAAAAAGCTTTGAAAATTTTCTTCTGGTTTTTTTCGAGAATTCCAATTCCCGTATCAACCACCGAAAATCTAATGGTGCAGTTGTTGTTTTTGCTTTTTTCCAGAACAGAAACATTCAATTTGATTGAGCCTTCATTGGTGAATTTAACAGCATTGGAAAGCAAATTGATTAAGATTTGCTTGATTCGCACAATATCGGTCCAGATGTATTTCGGTACATCTGGTGCAACATTTAGTTCTAAGCGGAGATTTTTTTGATTGGATTCGTATACGATTAAATCAAAAACCTGCCCCAGTACTTTTTTAATGTCGTATAAGTCGATAAAAAGTTCGAGTTTACCCGCTTCGATTTTAGAAAAATCCAGAATGTCATTTATAATATCTAACAACGAATGTGCTGATTGATTGATCGTGGTCATGTATTTTTCCTGAATTTCTTCGAGACCCGTATTCATCAGTAAATGTGTAAAACCAATAATTCCGTTTAAAGGGGTTCTGATTTCATGGGACATATTAGCCAGAAAATCTGACTTGGATTTATTGGCGGCTTCCGCCAGTTGCTTGGCTTTTATGGCATCTTCAGTTTCTTTTTTGTTGGTAATGTCAAAGTAAATTCCACCAACAAATTCAATTTCATCGCCTTTTTTAATAACGTCTCCAAATTCTTCTACCCAAATATATTCGCCGGTTTTCCTTCTGATGCGATACACGTTGTGCAGTGGCATTCCGTTCTGTAAATTATCGATTTGATTGTTGATAACCTCGTCTTTGTCATCAGGATGAATAAGAGATAAAAACGATAAGTTATTCTCTATAAATTCAGATTTGGAGTAGCCGGTAAGGTTTAAGATCTCATCATTCAAGAATATTTTGGTAGAGAACGCATCAAATTTTGACAAGTAAACGGTGCCTGGGATGTTGTTGGCTATTAACTTGAACTTTTCTTCACTTTCAAGAATTCTAGTTTCGTTTCGGTTTCTTTCCAGTGCCGATGAGATGTTATTTGCAAGAACCTGAAAGATATAGATTTCTTCTTCAGACCATTTTCTTTCTTTGGTGCAATCGTCGAAACCTATAAAACCTGTAAAAATATCGTTGATGTACAAAGGTAAAATCAGGATCGATTTGATTTGGTTTGTCATCAGTAATTGTCTGAAAAAGGTGTCGTCGAGTTTACGGGTAAGTGTATTGACTATTTTTTTATTTTGTGCTGCATCATAAATTTCACGTAAGTGATCTTTTGTAAGTCGCTGTAACTTTGTAATCTGATGCTCGATACCTTGTCTGGACCATTTGTATTTCTGACTTACGGTATTGGTTGTGAAATCTTTTTCATAGTAGTACATATGATCTACTTTGGCAGCTTTACCAATTAAATTATAGGTCTCCTGAAACATTTCCTGAGTCGATTTACTCATCAAAAATTTCTCGGTACATAGCGAAAGTGCAGATAATAGTTGACTCTTAAATTCTAATTTTCTTTCGGCTTCTAAACGCATTTGTGAGGAGATGGCCAAGGAGATGACATCCGAAATGGTGCGGGCATAATTGATGTCTTCATTATCCCAGTCTCTTTTTTCTTCTGTGCTTTCAAAACAAATTACACCTGCTAGTTGTCCGTTTAGAAAAATCGGAACATCCAGCATCGATTTGATCTGGTTTTTCGTAAAGTAAAGTTTTTGAAACTCAGATGTTTCGAACTTATCAAAGACGTCAGGCGCATTTATGATAGTCTTGTTTTTAAGTGTTTCAAAATAAATAGGATAGGATTCTTTATCCAGGATATTTTTGTCATTACAATGCTGATTGTCGATACTGAAAAGATTCTTGCAGGTAATTAAATCTTTATGGTACTTCCAGAAACTTACTCTGTTAGTTTTGGTAACGGTTGCGGCTTCTTTTATGATATAATCTATAACCGTGTTTAAATTATTGTATTTACTAAAGTCAGTAGTTGATAATTTGTTAGTAGAATTGTTGTAGGACTCAATTTTCTTGAGACGTTTCTTTTTCTCGTTTTCGATATTTCGGATATCAGTAATATCACGAGCTATTCCGGCAAATCCAATTGTTTGTCCAAGATCATTTTTTCGAACAATGATTTTTTGTGAAATCCATAATTTTCTTCCGTTTTTCTTTAAAATTGGAATTTCAATGGTAGGAAAATTATTTTCATTCAGTTCCAGATTCTCATAAAAATCTACGGCATTTCGTTGGTAATTTTCATGAATGAAATTAGAATAATGCTGTGAAATGATTTCATTTTCAGCATAGCCTAATATCGAAAAACCAAAGTCATTCATAAAGGTAAAGTAACCGTCGGAATCAATTTCAAAAATAATATCTGTGGCAGTTTGAATGAGGTTTTTGTATTGGTCCCGAACAACAATTTGCTCTGTAACATCCTGACCAATACTAATGATTAAGCCTTGGGAAAATTTTTTGTCTTTCCATTGAATGTATTTGTATTCGCCATTTTTGCTTTTTAATTTGCGGATGTAGAGTTTATCTTCTTCGTGCGTTATGTTGCTAAGGTTATCGGGATAGTCGGTTTCGTTAGTCAGTTCCCAAAATTTAGACCCCATAACTTCGTCTGGAAGATATCCTAGTATAGAAGTGATGGTTTCACTGCAAAACAAAACTTCATTTTTATCGTTTGTAGCAATTGTCAGTGAATTTCCCTTGTGTACAATTTCATTGGTGAATCTGAAATTATCACTGTTATTCAGTAAAACAGCATATTTGACCTGATTAAGAATGAAAATCAGAATACAATAATTGATTAACAAAATAGAGGATTTTATTGGAACCAATTGATAAATAATAGTAGCAATAAGAAATGTAAAAACTAACGCAATATAAAGCCAGTATAATTTTATGGGTTTTAAGATGCTGTAAGAGAAGTAGAAGGAAATTAGAAAAACAATTAGAGGAATAATATCATCTTCGTGGTAAATGATATTGTGCCCAAGATAAAAAACGTAAATAAAGAAAAAAGAAATGAATATGGACTGAACCCGCTCCCGTAAAAACTGAATTTTGTCGATTATAACGTAAACCAGAAGCACGGAGAAACCAATACATAGATTTACGACAAGTAAGCTTTTGGGTCTTATTTTAAAAATTTCATTGATAATTTCGATTACAATTACCGCAATACCAAAGAACAATATGTAGAGTTGATACTCTTTGTTTAGGGTTTCTGCTTCCGGTTTTTTTTCGATGAAGTAGCCAATTCTGGCTTTGATCCGGAAAAATTGATACACCAGAAGTGCCAGGAAAGCAAACAGAGATAATCCTAACATGATGAGTTTAGGATTGTTGTAAAATATAATATCGGAATTAAGTACATACCACTTCGTAATAATTGATTTCAGGGCACTACCAAGTATGGCAAGTCCTGAGATCAACGAATTGAAGAGACTATAGTTTGCTACCATAGAATTCGGGGGTATGTTTGGTTTAGTAAATAACTTTTGAAAATTTCATCAGAGTAGGTTAGGCTCTTTTTTGAAGGAATTTTCTATTTTTAAAAATCAGACTGACCGATAGAGTCAATAGGATCTTGTTTATCAATATTAAAAATGGAACAATATATTGCATAAGTCATGGAATAACTAAACGGAATGGTAAAAAGTACTCCAATACAAAATGCACAGAAACCAACCAGTATGGCTCCAAGAATGGTGATAATCAGACCTATTAATACCATAGGCTGCTTCGTTATTACAATGAAACTTGATTTGATAGCCTCAACTGCTTTTAGATTCCCAAATACGATAAGGGGAATGGTTAAAAACGTGAAAAAAGATAGTAGTAGAGAAAAGACAAAACCTACTGCATTTAATTTTAGAATTTCCAGAAATGTTGAGGTAACAACACTAAACAATGAAATTAGAAAGGTGGCTACAAAAATCTGTGAAAAATGACTGCTTTTGTAATAGGAGAATATTGTGGAGACATTGAACTCTACATCTTTTTCTGCACAATCGGCCATTTTTAAAAATCCAGCAGTAAAAGGTCCCATAATTGCCGATGCAAATGCTGTTCCAACAATATAAAGTACTAATTGAATTTGCGAAAGGTTTTGAGGCTGTATGTTAAGGAAATTGGCATTCGTTAATTTGTCAATTCCAAATGCTGCAACCAGTATTAAATAAGCAATAGCACCAAAAAATACTGAAAAAACCAGCAGCATTAATCCGGCGTAAACAGCGATTTTTTTATAATTTTCAAAAGCATGATTGAAAACAGTTGAAAAATCTAAGGTATAACCATGATTTTTAATGTCTTTGATCTGATCGGATGTAGATTTCATTTTAACTGGGTAGAATTATTTTATATCGCCGAAATTTTAGGCGTAAATATAATATTTTAAATCAAATCCTTATAAAAATCTGCAAAACATTACGAAATTGTTTTTAATCATCACAACCAGTTTAGTAACCGTTTCAATGATATTAGTTTGTCTTTGTAAGGAGCATAGCGCATAGGTAAATCAAGCCAGTTTGCTTTTTTTACGACAGCTTTGTGATGCGAAAAAACATCAAAGCTCAGCTGACCGTGATACGCACCAATACCACTGTGACCAACTCCTCCAAACGGTAGCCTTTTATTCGAGAAATGAACTACTGTGTCGTTGATACAACCTCCTCCGAAAGAATGGGAGGTAATTAGTTTTTTTGTAAAATATTTATTCTCACTGAAAACATAAAACGCAAGAGGTTTTTCGTAACGACTGACTACATTATGAATATCGGCCTCTGTTTCGTAAGTTAAGATTGGGAGTATAGGGCCAAATATTTCTTCTTTCATGATTGGACTGTCCAAGGCAGGTTCTTCTATTAAGGTGGGAGAGATGTAGTTGTTTTCCGCATCCGTTTCTCCTCCAAAAATAACCTTTTCACGTTCGATCATGCTGTCCAGACGCACCCAGTTTTTGGTATTGATGATTCGGGCAAAATCGGGAGATTTCTCTATTTTTTTACCGTAGGCCTTAAGAATTTCTTCTATTAAAAAAGAAATAAAATTGACTTTCATGTTTTTTTGAACCAAAATGTAGTCCGGAGCAATGCAGGTCTGACCGGCATTAATGAATTTTCCCCAGACGATTCGTTTTGCAGCTAGTTTTAAATTGGCTGTTTCATCTATAATGCAAGGATTTTTTCCTCCTAATTCTAAAGTTACGGGAGTTAAATTTTCGGCAGCGGCCTTGGCGACGATTTTACCAACAGCAACACTTCCTGTAAAGAAAATATAATCCCAGCGTTGTGCAAGTAATTTGTTGGAAACTTCTACACCGCCTTCAAAAACTTCAACGTGACTCACGTGAAATGTTTTTTCAATAATTTTAGCGATTACGGCTGAAGTATGAGGAGTGAGTTCTGAAGGTTTCAAAACAACCCTGTTTCCGGCTGCTACGGCTGAAATTAGAGGGCATAAAGCCAGTTGAAATGGATAATTCCAGGGAGCAATCACCAGAACGTTTCCGTAAGGTTCTTTAAAAATATAATCGGTAGAAGGGAAATTAAGCAGGGAAGGTAAAACGCGTTTTCGTCCTGCCCATTTATGGATGTTTCTGATTGTATCTTTCAGATCTGAAATCACATAATTGGTCTCGGTTAAAACAGCTTCAAATTCAGGCTTTTTAAAATCATCGTACAAAGCTTTTACAATTAGATCCTCGCTTTTTTGAATGTTGTACAACAATTTCTTTAACGTTTCTTTTCTGTATCCGATGTCGTTTTTATAGTCCATAATTTGTAATCCGATTGATTTTTTGCCAATGCAAGTTAATCGATAAAACTTAGAATCTTAACAATTAAATCATAAAATCATAAAGCATTCCAAATTGTCTCGTCGGGAGTAGGGGCAATGATTGTGATATTTTCTTTAGAAACCGGATGTACAAAAACTAATTTTCGGGCATGAAGATGAATTCCGCCGTCGGGATTACTTCGATCAAAACCATATTTTAAATCCCCCTTTATAGGAGAACCAATCGCAGCTAACTGAGCACGAATCTGATGATGACGACCAGTATGCAAATTGATTTCGAGCGCCACATAATTCTGGAGTTCTTTAAAAACAGTATAATCCAAACTGGCTAACTTACTGTCCGGAACTTCTTTTATATGTGCTTTGGAAGTATTGTTTTTTTCGTTTCTTTTCAAATAATGAACTAATTTGGCTTTCGTTTCCTGAGGTTTATTTTTAACAACTGCCCAATACGTTTTTTGAGTCTCACGGTTGCTAAACATTTCGTTCATACGCGATAATGCCTTACTGGTTCGGGCAAAAACCACAATTCCTGTTGTAGGTCTGTCCAAACGATGAATTACCCCCAGAAAAACATCTCCGGGTTTATTGTATTTGGCTTTTATATATTCTTTTACAATATCTGATAAGGGTTTATCGCCCGTTTTGTCGCCTTGTACAATATCACCCACACGCTTGTTGATGACAATGATATGGTTGTCTTCGTGCAGGATTTGGAGGTTGTTTTTATTGGAAAGAATTTTCATTTTAGACTGTGGGTAATTTTTGATTTTAGATTCAAACCTGTAGCATTTAAATCTCTCGCAAAGACGCAAAGTCACAAAGTTTAAATTTGATTCTTTGTGACTTTGCGTCTTTGTGAGAAAAATTATAATAGCTTATTAGTGGAACTAAGAAACCTTTGAACCTTTGCCGCTTTGCATCTTTGAGTCTTTTAAAGAAAAATCTTAGAACCTTAGCAACTCAGAGCCTTAGTACCTTTAAAAAAAATTAATACTGCTCTCTCTCGTTAGGAAAATCCGCAGATTTTACATCGGCAGCATATTGACCGATTGCTTTAGTCATTTCTTCGTATAAATTTAAGTAACGACGTAAGAAACGAGGGCTGAATTCATTGTTCATTCCCAACATGTCGTGAATTACCAGAACTTGTCCGTCTACTCCGCCTCCGGCTCCGATTCCAATTACTGGAATAGAGATGCTTTTAGCAACCTGCTCCGCTAAATGCGCTGGAATTTTTTCTAAAACAATACCAAAACAACCAATTTTTTCCAGAAGTTTGGCATCTTCGATTAGTTTTTCGGCTTCCTGATCTTCTTTTGCACGAACGCTGTAAGTTCCGAATTTATAGATCGATTGTGGTGTTAAACCCAAATGTCCCATTACCGGAATTCCTGCGTTTAATATTTTTTTGATAGATTCTTTAATTTCTTTTCCTCCTTCTAGTTTAACAGCATGTCCACCACTTTCTTTCATGATTCTGATAGCTGAACGCAAAGCTTCTTTTGGATCCGATTGGTAACTTCCAAAAGGTAAATCTACTACTACTAAGGCTCTGTCTACAGCACGAACTACAGAAGAAGCGTGGTAAATCATTTGATCTAAAGTAATAGGCAATGTCGTTTCGTGACCCGCCATAACGTTTGATGCTGAATCGCCTACCAGAATTACATCAATTCCTGCGGTATCAACAATTTTAGCCATTGTGTAATCGTAAGCGGTAAGCATTGAGATTTTTTCTCCGTTGCTTTTCATCTCGATTAATGACTTTGTTGTGATTCTTTTATAATCTTTTTTTGCTACTGACATTTTTGAGTTTTTTTGAATGTGTAAAAGTATTGAATAATTATAGATTGAAATCAGCAATAGAAGATTATTTCAATGGTAAATAATTTTCCATCTTTGAATTCTATTCTAAATTCGCTGTCTTCCACCTGAATAGAATACAAATGCGGACTTTTTATGGAAGCTCCGATATAAGTTCCGTATTTTTCGATAAATGCTTTTTCGGATAGGGTGTGGTCTAAAGAGGCTGTTGGACTAAAAACAAGTTTGTTGTTTTCATTGATAAAAACCTTGGTTATTTCGGCCTTATTTTGTTTTTCGTCTACAGAAGCTTCAAAATTCGGATAATAATAAAAAAGCTCACTTAGGTAAATCCCACATTCATCGCTTACTGTTCCTTTTTTGGGCGGTTTTCCAAATGCTTTTACCAAATCTTTTTGTGAGAAATAGAGTGATTTTGTTTTAAAACCGTTCAAAACAAATTCGGCTTTTTTACTGAAAGCTGTAATTTCTTCCGATTTCTTGTGTCTGGCAAGTCCTTTGGTAATCGCGATATTCAGTTCGGTGTCAGCAAGAAGTTTAGGGTCGTTGAGTTGTTTTACAACTTCATAATATCTTTGATAGGCAGGTGCCAGTGTAGCATTGTCGCTGTTCCAGGCTAATTCTACAATTCTTTCACCAATTGTTTTTCGCTCCGAAATTGCATTGACATTCAGTTTGTCAAAGTCTTTTAATAAAGAATTAAAATCGGGTCTTTTTCCTAGGAACTTTCTAAGTGTATATTTTGCATATTCATTGTCGATTTGGCCTTGTATGTTCACCCATTCCTCTTGGTTTTTAGGAAGATAATTAACCGCTACAGGATCTCCGGTGAATAAGAGTTCTCTGATTTTTGCATTTTTATCAGGAAGAGCTCTTGCTTTTAAACCGGCTACTGAAACAAAAAGATGATTGCCGCCATAGTAATTGTCGTTGCCCTCAATAATAGGGTTTTCAGGGTCTATTATTTTGACATCTTTTGCGTTCAATCTGGTCGCAACAAATTTTTCAGGAACATAACCTTCGGAGAAATTATCGGATCTTACTTTGTACCATCCATTTTTATTTTCCGAAAGCAACTGAACTTCTGCTCCATATTTAAAATAACCTAAAAAATCACCAGTTTCATTGGTTGAAGTATACAAACGTGTATCTGAATTTAGAAAATAACGTTCCTGCGAATGAATGAAAACAGAGCAAAATAGTATTGCTATAAGTAAGAAGTGCTTTTTCATGAAGTTCACTTTAGATTTTTGCCCCGAATTACGCAAATTTCCCTGATTCGCATTAATTAGTGTTTGACTTAATTAAAATTCCGGAAATTTGTGTAATTCGGGGCAACTATTTAAGATTTAGCAATCTGCCATGTTTACGGCAATCGCTAATCCGCCTTCAGAGGTTTCTTTGTATTTGGAATTCATGTCTTTTGCCGTTTGCCACATGGTATTGATGACTTTGTCTAAAGGCACTTTTGCGTTTTTAGAATCGGTTTCAAGAGCCAGTTCGGCTGCATTAATGGCTTTTATGGCACCCATCGTATTTCTTTCGATACACGGAATCTGAACCAAACCGCCAATTGGGTCACAGGTTAACCCTAAGTGATGTTCCATAGCAATTTCGGCAGCCATTAAAACCTGAGCAGGAGATCCGCCCATTAATTCGCAAAGTGCTGCTGCGGCCATTGATGACGAAACGCCAATTTCTGCCTGACAGCCTCCCATTGCTGCAGATATAGTGGATCCTTTTTTGAAAATACTTCCAATTTCTCCGGCAACCATTAGGAATTGTTTGATTTCTTTTTCGCCTGCATCATGGTTTTCAATTACCAGATAATACATTAAAACAGCCGGAATTACACCAGCACTTCCGTTTGTAGGTGCAGTAACCACACGGCCTAAAGAAGCATTTACCTCATTCACGGCAAGTGCAAAACAGCTTACCCATTTTAGAATCTGACGAAATTTTACTTCGGTTTTTCTAATTTCTTCCAGCCAGCTTTGCGGGTCAGAATAATTAGATAAGCCGATTAAATTCTGATGCATGTCAAAAGCACGTCTGCGAACATTTAGTCCGCCTGGGAGAATTCCTTCAGAATGACAGCCAATGTACATACATTCTAACATCGTGTTCCAAATGCGCATTAATTCAGAGTGAATTTCAGTCTCCGGACGCATTGATTTTTCGTTTTCATAAACGATCTCAGAAATCGATTTGTTTTCTGTGACGGTATAATTTAAAAGCTCGACAGCATTTTGAATAGGGAAAGGAAAGGCACATTTAATAACCTCCTTGATTTTGGCATTTGTACGTTCTTCTTTAACAACAAATCCTCCTCCAATTGAATAAAAAGTAGATTCATATTCGGAATCGTCAGCTTTATAGGCCGTAAATTTTAATCCGTTGGCATGAAAAGGAAGGAAGTCTTTATTAAAAACAATATCCTGAAGAAAGTAGAATGGAACTTTATATTCATTCGCCAGAATGATTTCGTTTTGTTCTTCGATGTTTTTAATAATTCCGGCAATATTTTCCACCGGAATATACTCGGGATCCTGCCCGCTTAATCCCAGCATCACCGATAAATCGGTGGCATGACCTTTTCCGGTTAAGGAAAGTGATCCGTATAAATCGACTTTTACACGTTTAATCTGGTCTAAAATTGATTCGTCTTTCAGCTCTTCCAAAAAACGTTCAGCGGCTCTCCATGGCCCTAAAGTATGTGAACTTGAGGGGCCAACGCCAATTTTTAGCATATCAAAAACAGAGATACATTCTTCCATTGTGCAATTTTTATTAAGACAAAGATAATTGAATAATGCAAAGTCGTTTAATTTTCTATTGTTAATGTTGCAGTTTTGTTAAAATAAATATTAAATATTAATAATTTGGCAACGAAACAAAATTAATTACGTAATATCCCATTTTCATAGAAAGTTCGTGTTTTTTTTAGGTATTTTTGTAATGAAACAATCACTAAAGAAGCCGTTTTTAGAGCTTTTAGAAGAATCGGCAAATAATAACTTCTGAGATTTTATTTTAGTTTTAGCATTTTTTTTGCGAAAAATTAAATAGAGTATAAAGAAGATAAAATTACATTATGATAGAATTTTTCAAGCATTTTTTACAAGAATTCGAATTACCCCTCAGCAATCCAGTATTGATTTTTTCTTTGATACTTTTCATTATTCTCTTGTCACCTATTTTACTTAAAAAAATAAATATCCCCGGAATTATCGGCCTTATAATTTCCGGAGTAATTATCGGACCTCACGGATTGAATATTCTGGCAAAGAATTCGGCCGTTGATTTGTTTTCTACCATCGGACTCTTGTATATCATGTTTATTGCCGGTCTGGAATTGGACATGAATGAGTTTAAAGCCAATAGAAATAAGAGTTTGTTGTTTGGTTTTTTTACTTTTATTTTTCCATTAACCATTGGGTTTCCGGTTTGTTTTTACCTGTTGAATTATGATTTTAATGCAAGTTTTTTAACTGCAAGTATGTTTGCTACGCACACTCTGGTGGCTTATCCAATTGTGAGCAAACTTGGAATCGCAAAAAATCAGGCTGTGGCCATTACGGTTGGAGGAACTATTTTAACAGATACTGCTGTTTTGATTATTCTGGCGGTGATTATGGGAAGCAGTCAGGGTAACTTAAACCAGGCTTTCTGGATCAAACTAACAGTTTCATTGGCCATTTTCTCGGCTATCATGTTTTTGGTTATTCCAAGAATTGCAAAATGGTTTTTTAAGAAATTAGAAAGCGAAAAACACGCTCATTACATTTTTGTACTTTCAGTGGTGTTTTTTGCGGCATTTTTGGCAGAAGTAGCAGGGGTAGAACCTATTATTGGTGCATTCGTTGCGGGTTTGGCATTAAATCCTTTAATTCCACATTCGTCGGCCTTAATGAATAGAATTGAGTTTATTGGAAATTCGCTGTTCATTCCGTTTTTCCTAATTTCAGTGGGAATGCTGGTAGATATAAGTGTGATCCTGAGCGGACCGACCGCTTTGATTGTAGCCGGAACATTGAGCGTTGTTGCCATTTTTGGAAAATGGATCGCTGCCTTTTTTACTCAAATCGTTTTTAGATATACAAAAACCGAAAGACAGCTTATTTTTGGATTGAGCAGTGCGCACGCTGCGGCAACACTGGCTGTTATTCTGGTAGGATTTAAGGCAAAGATATTAGACGAAAACATTCTAAACGGCACTATTATTTTAATTCTGATAACTTGTATTGTAGCCTCTTTTGCTACAGAAAAAGCGGCCAAAAAGATTGCTATCTGCGAAGAAGAAGTTTCAAGTGAAGATGCCAATGGCGATCAGATTTTAGACGAGCATATCTTAATTCCGTTAGCTAAAACTTCGGCTACAGCCAGTTTATTGGATTTTGCACTTTTGATAAAAGATAAAAAATCATCCAATCCCGTGACCTTGTTAACGATTGTTCCAAATAATGATCAGGCGGAAATTAATATTCTAAATTACCGAAAAGCGGTAGACAAATTCGTAATTCAGGGCTCTGCTTCGGAAGTAAAAATTAATACCATTGCCAGAATTGATCATAATCCAGCCAGCGGAATTGCAAGAACCTCTAAAGAAATCATGTCGGATATCGTGATCGTAGGCTGGCCAAGAAAAACAGGGTTTTTGGATAAAATTTTCGGAGAAAATGTAGATTCAATTATCAATAATGTCGATAAATGTCTATTTATCTGTAGGTTTGAAAAAACTTTTATTGAAGAAAAAAGATTGGTTTTCATTTGCCCGCCTTTTTCAGAAAGAGGGGTTGGATTCCACCTGCTTTTGCAAAAAATATGTAGATTATCACAGGAATTAAGCATTCCGATTGTGATTTATTCCGAATATAAAACGCATCAGGCTATTTTGCAGATTGCAGTCAAATTGAAGTTAAATGCCAAATTAGGATTTAAAAGCATTTTGAACTGGGAAGATTTTGAATCGATTTCGGATGAAATTAAACCAACCGATTTGATTGTTTTCAATTTGTCCAGAAAAGGATCTGTTTCGTACAAGTCGATCTTTGATAAATTGCCACAGAAATTCGAAAAATCATTCGAGGATAACAATCTGATTTTAGTGTACGCACAAGACGATCACAAAGAAACTGCTATGGACGCGTATGAAGATTTCACCGCAACTCCATTGACAAAAGGCCTTGAAGCAATAGAACAAATTGGTCGCGGTCTGGGGAATATTTTGAAGAAAGGATAAGAGATAAAATAAGTATATAGCTATTCAAGAAATGACACAAAAACTGTTAACAATTACTGTGATTTTGATTACTTTTTTCGCAGGCGCGCAAAACAAAATGAAAACTACAGAAGAACTTATAGATAAAAAAGAACCCGGCTGGACAATGGTGGAAGCGGGGATTAAAAAGGCAAAGAATAAGGTAGAGATTTTACCTGTCGATGCCTTAAAAGCAAAGGAAGCCTTATACAAAACGCAGGTAACGACACATTCGCCAATGGGGGCAATTGTTTTTATGACGGGCGGACTTTTAATCGATGATGGCTGGATTCGGATTTTGGGATCAGGAAGTTCTAAATTTAATCGTACACTACCGGATTGGAACAAAGGAAAGTCATTTAAAGAGTTTGGTGAGAAACCCGGTTTTTTGCTAATTGCAGATGATGCAATAGGTGGCTTTTATTTGTTGAATGACGGTGGACTGGGAAGCGATTTAGGAAAGATTTATTATTTTTCTCCGGATAGTCTCGAATACGAGCAGTTGGACGTTACTTACTCAGAGTTTTTAGAGTTCTGTTTTAATAATGACCTGGATAAGTTTTATGAAGGAAGCAGATGGAAAGGATGGAGAGAAGAAGTTTCAAAAATAAAGGGAGACGATGTTTTTAATTTTTACCCGTTTCTTTGGACGAATGCAGGAAGTGATATTAATAAAAATTCACGTAAGGTAATTTCAATTCAGGAACAATATGGGCTAAATCTGGATTTGCGTAAACAACTCGGTTTTGACAAATAGAGATCTGTTTTAAACGGGTGAATAATTTCAAATTCATATTAATAAATCCTTCTTGATTTATTATAACAATGTAGATTTATAAAAGAGAATTTGGCTTATGGAAGACTTAGAAAAAATAATTGCAAAATATAGTTTTCCGAAGAGAAGTATAAATAGTCATGTTAAAATCGATGATGTTGAATTTTATGCCAACTTAAAACTTCCGGAAGATTATGTTTTTTATCTTAAAAACTATTTTGGGATTGATCAATTTATTGGTGTAGAATTTATAAACCTGTGGAGTTTGGAAGAAATTATCGAATCCAATAAAGGTTACAACATAGTTGAAAAAATGACCAGAACTATTGGAATTGGTTCAAATGGAAGCGGAGAATTTATTGGGATTGAAATAGATCAATTTGGTAAGACAAAAATAATTCTTTCTCCTTTTGTGAATTTGAGCAGTAAATACAATACCGAAATTGGGAAATCATTTACGGACTTTCTCATCCGTCTGGATAATAAAATAGAATGGTTTTCTTAAATTTATTTCGTCAAAAATTATAACTTCATTTATAAAATTTAGGAAAATGAATCACAAAACAACATCCATTCGGCCCTTTATTGGAGCTAAAGATTTTGAAATTTCCAGAAGTTTCTATCGGGACTTAGGTTTTGAAGAAGGTGTTTTAGATCCGAAGTTTTCTGTTTTCAAAACAGGCGATTTAGCCTTTTATCTGCAGGATTATTACGATAAAAGCTGGAATGAAAACACTATGATTTTTTTGGAAGTTGAAGATGTTGATTATTACTACAATCAGCTTTTAGCACTTAATCTAACCGAAAAATACGGAGTAAAATTAACACCAACAGTTCATTTAGACTGGGGAAGCGAATGTTTTTTACATGACCCGTCGGGCGTTTTGTGGCATTTCGGGAAGTTTAATAAGTAAAATAAAAGCTGTTACGTTTGTACGGCGTTATTTCTTTTTTGCTTTTTCGAGATTTTCTCTCACTCTGAATTTTACAATTTTGGCAATTAAGTCATAAGGCATGGGCTCGTTTAAAGGAAATTGCACAGAACCTTTTCCGGATTTGTATTTGGATAAATCTTCTTTAAAAGCGGCATGTCCACTTGGTAAAGCATAAAGTCCGATATGATTTTTGAAAGCAGCAAAATAGACTACGATTCCGTTTTGCTCAAAAGCCGGCATTGCATAACTGATTTTTTCTTTCGCATCCGGAGCGGCTTCCTGAATGGTCATCCGAATTTTTTTCAGAACCTCCTGCACTTCCTTTGAAAAACCGTCAATATAGGCATCGATGTTTTCGGGTTTCTTTGTTTCCATAGGGACGTGTTTATTGTTTCAAGTTTCAAGTTTCAGGTTTTGGAATTTGATTCCCACCTTTATTCCAGTCCTTTAGGGAATCTATCCAGAACCAGGTTCAGCTGAATTTGATGTTCCAGGTAGGCTTTTGCTCCGGCCAGAACTAATGTAAAACCTTCGGTAGAATTCCGAACCTGATCTATTATTTTATCGGTATCTCCTTTTAAACCTGAATTTGTAATACTTACAAAGGTTTCATTTTCGTTTAAGGGGCTAAATATCCATTCGACGATTGTTGTTTCGTTAGCGTTTCCCCATTCGATTACGATTTTTTTATTCTCTTCCAAGACATGAGTGGTTACGGTTAATGAAAAGCCATACATTTCCCATGTCCATTCGGTTGTGGTGTCCTGCACTAGTTTTCCGGAGCCTTTTGTAAACCAAAATTTACTGGTAATTTCCGGATCGGTAAAAGCCTGAAAAACTTCTGAAACAGGCTTTCTAATCAGCATTTCGGCTTTTGCAAAGTGGTTGTTTTCTGTTTTCATTTTTTTGTGAGATGTTAGATGTGAAATGAGTCTTGTGAAAACTGAAATTTAGAACTTTCAGTTTCATTTTTCCCCGACTTCTAATTTATAAAATTTATGGTTTTGTTTGTCGTTAACGAACTGTATTGTTTTTTAGTAAACAGCTAATAATCAAAAGCGAAAAAGAAATTAAGGAAGCAATGATCCGAATTAGGTGGAGATTGTTCCATTTTGCTTCAAATTTACTTCTTAAAATGGCCGCCTGCTCGATTGAAATATGAAGCAGATCTGTTTTATCAAGAATTTTATTAAGCGGGACGTTTCCTATAATGGTAACAAGAATAACACCGGCAAAATAGATAATTGCGGCAGTCACCGTCAGTTTTAGAAGAATAGTATCTGATTTATGACCATAAGCGGCTGCAAAAGAAAACAATAATGGACCAAAAAGGACCAGAAAAAATAAGGGATTTTGGATAGCACGATTCATGTTCTGAAAAGCCCTGAGATAACCGATGTCATCAAGTTTTCCAATTCCCGGCGTCACAGCGTTGCCCCAGGTAAATAATATACCGGCCAAAAGACCTGTAGATAATGTAGCCAGGAGCAATGTAATTGTTTTAGTATCTGTAATAAAAGTATCCATGATTTTATGTTTTAGTTCATACTGTAAAATTAGAAATATTGATTATCTGATACTTGTTCGAAAAGCACTATGATTTGTCTGAAAAGTTTTTTTTGAAATATTCTTCAGGTTCTTTTTGAGGTAAGAAAAATTAAACCGTTAGGATTGCGCTTTATCAATCCATTTTCCGGTGGTCGGCGGGACGTAATTTTTCATTTGTGTTAATAAATCCTCGATGTTATCGCTTACTAAAAGCATTTGCTGATTGACTTCTTTTAGCAAACCTTTCTCTACCATAATTTTTGTCAACTCAATGAGTGAATCGTAAAAGCCATTGATGTTCAGGATGGCGATAGGTTTTTTGTGTAAACCTAATTGTCCCCAGGTAAGCATTTCAAAAAGCTCCTCTAGGGTTCCAAATCCACCCGGTAATGCAATGACACCGTCACATAAATCATTCATTTTGGTCTTTCTCTCGTGCATACTTTCTACCACAATCAATTCGGTTAAACCTAAATGTGCAATTTCTTTCGATCTTAAAAAATTAGGTAGTACGCCTATTGCCTTTCCGCCTTCGCTTAAAACGCCATCGGCCACAGCTCCCATTAGCCCTACATTTGCTCCTCCGTAAACGAGTTCTAAGTTTTGTTTGGCTAAAGTTTTTCCGAGTAGGCTTGCCTGTTCTTTGTAAATTTCATCGGTACCAAAACTCGAACCGCAGAAAACAGTTATTCTTTTCATTATTTTTTTATTTCGTATACAAAATTATGACGGGATGGTTCATTATAATAGGCGACTTCTAGTTCTTCTACTTTTATGGCACCCAATTTTTCTATGGCTTTTTGCGAACGGTAATTTTCTGCTCCAATATGAAACTGAACTTTGTCAACTGCTTTAAAAGCATAATCCAGCATCATTTTTTTCACCTGCGTATTAAATCCGGTACCCCAGAATTTTCTTCCGTAAAAAGTATAGCCAATAAAAACAGTTTTATTTTCGGGGTCGTACTCATAAAATCGGGTACTTCCGGCAATTTCGCCTGTAGTTTTATCCACTATAAGAAAAGCGCCTTTACTTTCTATGGCACCTTCAAAGAAATTTTGAAAGACTTCTTTTTCGTAGCGGTTTTTATTTGGATGCTGTTCCCATATCAAAGGATCTGAAGCCACTTGATAAAGTTTTTCAAAATCACTTTCCTGCAGCGGAATTAATTGGGTCAAATCATCTTCTAAAATTTCAGGCTGTAGGTTTAAAAAAGCAGTATTCATTTTGAGTTGTTTTTTGAGTTACATAATAATTTCTTAGGAAAGAAGTGGTAAACGAAAGCCAAATACGGCCAATTCTCCCTGCATAAAGTCTAAATCTTCAGATCTTGTGAAGCCTAGTTTCTCGTACATTTCCCAGGCTGTTTTCATGGCTAAAGTCGAGTGAATGATAACTTGCTCTCGTTTGTCAGAAGCTGCTTTCTGAATGCATTCCTGCGTTAAAAGTTTACCGATACCTTTTCCTCTTGCAGTGGTAGCAACACCCAGTAATCGAAATCCGGCCGAGTTTTGTTCCTGAGTAGCAATTCCGCCCGAGCCATAGTATTGCATGTCGTTAAAATAAACTACTGCACCGAGGAGGGCATTGTTTTCATCAGTCGCAACTAAAAGTTCTGTTTGCGGGTAATTGGTAAAGTCACCAATATTGGCCAACATTTTATAATAGTTAGGCTGCTCATTTTCTTTTGGAAAACCGTCCAGTTGCGAATAAACGCTGATCAGTAATTTTCCAATTTCTTCAAATTCTGAAGGAAGAGCATTTCGCACGATGTAAATTGAAGAAGTCATTTTTTATTATATTAATTATAAGAACTGGTTTATTTGATACCTTTCCACCATTGTTGGAAGAGTTGTTTTTCATTTTTTAGTTCGACTAATTCTCCAATCATTGGAGTAATTAACGGAATCGGATTCCCGGATAAATCATTTAATTCGGTCACTTTTTTCAAAGGTTCATCCCAGGAATGAGGGGCCAGTGAAAATTTAGACGAATGCACCGGAAATACTCTTTTTGCGTTCAGATCTTGCATGGCTTTGATTACATCTTCGGGTAAATTATGAATGTATTTCCATGCAGGATTGTACTGACCGTTGTCAATAAGCGCAATGTCGAAAGGGCCAAATTGAGTCCCAATTTCTTTAAAGTGCGTATCATAACCACTGTCGCCGCCCAAATACATTTTAAAGTCTCTGGCCTCTAAAACAAACGAGCTCCAAAGTGTGTTGCAGCGCTTGAAACTTCTGCCTGAAAAATGTCTTGAAGGAGTAGTGTAAAGCGTTAAATTCTGATCGAGTTCTATTTTTTCAAACCAGTCTTTCTCGATGATGTTTTCATTTGCAAATCCCCAAAATTCAAAGTGAGATCCCACACCAAGGGAACAAATTACTTTTCTGGTCTTTAGTTTTAATTGCATGATGGTTTCATAATCCAGATGGTCGTAATGATCGTGTGTGATTAGTAAATAATCAATTTCGGGTAGATCCTCCACGGTGTAAATATCGGTTCCTTTAAATGCTTTTGCGGTGCCGGGAACAGGTGAGACATTACCGCTGAAAACAGGGTCGATTAAAAAACGTTTTCCTTCAAGCTGAATAAAATACGAAGAATGTCCAAACCAAACCAGCGCATCTTTTTCGGGGGACAATGCTAATAAATTGGTTTTGACTGAAGGAATGAGGTCGGATGGAATCTTTCGGTCTACTTTTTTAATGAGAAAATCATAAAGTACTTTAGAGTATCCATAACCTTCTACGAGTTCCGGTGTAAAGTTCTGATTTTCGAATTTACCATTTTTAAATTGAGGTGATTTCTGAATCAATGCTAATCTTTCTCCTGAAGGTGCTTTACCAAATTTTGGATGCTGTAGAAAAAAGTAAAGTACAATGCCTAAGACGAGAACTATAATAAGTAAGGGTGTGATCATTTTTATTGTGGTGGATAAAGTTTTTGCGTCAGTTCAAGTGATATCGTAATCATTTTTTTAACAACTTCTAGATCAACATCGCTTAGTTTTTTGATGTAAATACAAGCTTTTGCTGACTTGTGTTTTCCTAGTTTTGATAGAAGCTCTTCTCTTTTTTCGTGCGGAAGATATACATAAAGCGATATAGCAGCTTTTCTTGGTGAGAAACCGGCAAGAGGAGCATCGCCTTCGTGTCCGCTGTCATACTTGTAGTGATAGCTGCCAAATCCAATGATGCTTGGTCCCCACATTTTAGCTTCAAAACCACTTATATTCTGCATGATTTTAATGAGTTCAAAAGCATCATTTCTTTTAACTTCGTCATCAATCGCATTTATAAAATCAACGACACTGCTTTCGGTTGCTGTAGTTTTATTTTTTGCCATTTTTATGGATTTAATAAATTACTGTTTAAGACTGTATTTTTGATTTTGAATTCAGATGCATAAAACAAATCAGGCTCTGTATTCATTTGATTTTCTAAGATAATCAAACTCACATCACTTTGAGGGAAATACAAATTTACAGAAGAAAAACCATCTCCCAGGCCCGTGTGACCAATATATTTCACAGCCTCCTTTTCGATAATCCGAATTCCGTAACCATAACCTTCTTTTTCTTTTCCGAAGAAATTATGCTGCGAAGTAATCTTTGAAGTGATCATTAATTGATAGGTTTCGGGTTTTAGAATTTTTCCTTTATGAAGGTTTTCGTTCCAGGTTGCCAGATCGTTTACAGTTGAGATGATCCCGTCAGCACCTAGGGTTTCAGGTGTGATTTTGGAGTTTTTCATCCGTTCAAAAACACCGTTTTTATTGGTGTACCCTGATACTATATTCTGATTTTTGGTAGTATCATAGACAAAAGTGTTTTTCATGTTTAGTTTTTTGAAAAGCAAATTCGCGTTTTCTGAATAGCTTTTTTTAGTGGTATTTATTACAATTTTGCCAAGCAGACTAAAACTGAGATCTCCATACTTGAAATCGGTTCCGGGATGAAAAGCCAAAGGCTTTTGTAAATTCGTAATTCCGTGACTGTGGTTTAAAAGTTGTTGAACCGTTATGGAGTCGGCCCAGGATTGGGTTAAATCCGGCAGGTATTTTTTGATAGTGGCATTTAGGTTTATTTTCCCTTTTTCAACTTCCAGTAAAATTAAAACAGCAGTGATTTGTTTACCGTTTGACATAATCTCAAATGGACTGTCAATTTTTAAAGGCTTCTTGTTTTCAAAATTACTGAAACCCTGTGCTTTCGAATATATTGTTTTTCCTTTTTTTGAAATCAGAATTACACCATTAAAAACGGGGGAAGCATTTTTAAGAATATTATCAATTTTAAGTGATAAATTGTCTTGCTTCTGTGCAATCAAATTACAGTTTAGGAATAGAATTAGAAAGCAGAGTAGTGCTGATTTTTTTTGAATAGTGGTCATTAACGTTTTTAAGTGGTTTTGTGTTGTGTTTTCTGTTTTATTGATTAGAACATTCCATTTTCATTAACCAGTTCAGTTGGAATGGATTGTCCTAAATCCCAAAGCTCTACAATTTTGTCAGATTCAAACCGAAGGATGTGTATCACTACAAAACCGATATCAGTAGGTGTTTGTTTTAAATGTGAATGCACAGCAACCAGATTCTCATCTTCGAGTATATGATGAATGGTAAAAGTTTTATTAGGGTTTTTTCGGGTTGATTCTTCCATGGCAAGCATCAAAGTATCGGCATCTCCTTTAAAATAGGCATTGTGGTGTTTAAAGTTTTCGCCGACATAAAGACGAAAAGCTTCATGCGAATGTCCGTTTGCGGCGAGTTTTAAAAAGTCGCGGGCGATTTCTTTCTTAGTCATGGTTTTAAGATTTAAAAGCTAACTAAGTTATGAAAATAACTTCCTGAAATAAAAACAATTATCAAATTATTAATGTAAGTGATTGTAGAAAATGTTTTGATTTTAAGACAGTATAAAATCTACAATGGCTTCAGAATGTATTTTTGTGGTATCAAAAACCGGAACAGAAAAATCAGACTGATTAAGTAGCAACGGAATTTCGGTACAACCAAGAATAACGCCTTCAGCGCCTCGTGAAATAAGTTCGTTTGCTATATTGATATAGTTCTGTTTGGAGTCGGGATTAATAATACCTCTTCCAAGTTCTTCTTTGAGAACAAACTGTATGTAATCTCGAGTTTCCTGTTTCTCGGGAATGAGTACGTTCAATCCAAAACTTTTTAGACGGTCTTTATAAAAATCCATTTCCATTGAAAATGAAGTCCCTAAAAGTCCAATTGTTGTGAGTTTTTCTTTTGTTATGACTCTTGCAGTTTCCGTTCCAATATGAATTAGCGGCAATGCAATTTCTTTTTCAATTTCACTGGCATACATATGTGCGGTGTTTGCACACAATACAATAGCATCAACACCACTCTTTTTCAAACTTGAGCAGGCATTTAACAGGAGTTCGTATGAATGAGCCCAGGTTTTTTCCTGAACATCACCAAAATTCAACGAATAAATTAAGCACTCGGCAAATTGGAGTCCGCCTAGTTTTTTATTAACGCCTTCGTTAATTAATTTGTAATAATCTATGGTGGAAACCCAGCTGATTCCGCCTACAAGGCCTATTTTTTTCATTGTTTTGAGGGGCATTTATAAAGCATAACTTTATGATTTTGGAAGAAAAAACAAGTCTTCCTAATTAGTGAAATTGTCGGTTAAGCTGTTGTGCTTAATTGTTTTAACACATAGAAACATAGATACTGTGCGCATAAAAAGGCGTTTCACTTTATTTTAGTACACATAGTTTTCCTATGCGAAAGAAATATATTTCTCTTTGTTTTCTTTTTTTACACCTAAAAATCTAGGTTTCTATGTGTTAAAATGTTTTTGTGTTAGCTTTATTGGCTAATAAAAAACAGATTTTAAGATTTTTCTTTCACCACCAATTTCGTAGCCAGATAAGCTGCCGGTATATAGGCAAATAATAGGTCTGTGATATTAAACCAAACCGGAGAAGGCAAAGAGCATACATTTACAATTCCTCCCAGTAAAAAGAAAGCGCCAATGACCAGAGCAAGTTTTGTTTTATGACTAATGGCAATTAATGCAGTTGTTCCGGCTCCCGCAAATGTTCCGATGGCATGCGCCAGAAACGGAAACAGAAAATGTTTTGGCTCAAATAAGTGCATCGTAGCTTTTAGTCCTTCGATAGTGGTAACATCTGCGCCATTGGGAGCAGGAATGATAGAACCACTCATCAAAATGATCGCCATATTGACAATACTTCCAACAAAAAGACCAATTATAACGGCTAATGTATTTCTTAAAATAGGATTCATAGTCATAGTTTTAGTACTACGAATTTAGGAAAATTATAGCTGGTATCGCAATTAAATAATGCGCTGGTTTTCTATTGTTATCGTTAAAAAAGGAGTGAGAAAGATTAGGCTATGGTTTTTCAGATAGTTTTTTCTCATTTTCGGTCTGAGGCTTTCCGGTTGCGTTAGGTTCTCCTTTTCCGGTTGTAATCAGCTTAAATAAGCTGTTTTCAATATAATTAGTCCAGGCACCTCTGCAAATTTCAAAACATTCATATTCCGGTACGAGACCAACATGCGTAAAACGAAGTTCTGTTTTTCCGTCCTTTTCTGAGATCTCAAAAGTAGGATAGGTTCCTGTCCATTCGGTTTCGTCTTCCGTAAATTTGAAATAGTTTTGCTCCACCAGCCAGACTATTCTCTGATTCGGAATTACTTCTATTAGTTTTACTTTACAACGGTGAATATCTTCGTAATGATAGTCAAATTCATCGTTTAATTGAGCTGTATTTCCTTCGATTTCTTCAGACCACCAGCCACGAACATTTGTCACAGCCTTAAAAACTTCTTGCGGTGACTGATCTACTAGTATAGTTGTGGTAAAATTTGTTGCACTCATTTTGTTTGGTTTTAAAAAGATGTAACACAAATTTACGGTTTAAAAATCAATGTGTCAGGGCTGTTAAGAGACAAAAATGAGGGGTGAATCGGACAAGATAGTTTGATAATTAGATAATTAGTTAATTAGATTGTTGGATTTACTCAATTCTCCTGACTACATTATCAAGGTCATTTACCACAAGTTTTAGAATGATCTTATGATGTGGGAAATATTTTTGCATATCGTTTCTTAATACTACAAAAGGCCCAAAGGCTGACGCGTCATCTTTAACTGATTCGTTGCAGGAAATTGATATTTCGTAGTTGTTATTGATTTTTTCTAAATAGACATACTTGGTTATGGCATTATCAAAAAAGGTAGTTTTCTGAAGAGCTTCAGCAATCTTATCTACTTCGTTTTCATTGATATTACTTTGATAGGCAATTTCATGATTCATTACACCGTATTTTTTCGTTGACTCTGTGAGACCTCCGTTTGCTGTTTCGGTTAAAAAGGCAATACTGAATATTCCGCCAAGAAGAACCGAAATGCCAATAATCGAAATTAAAATGGTTCTCGGCCAGGCAAAATGTTCACCGCCATTTTCAAGGTGTTTACTAATTTGTTTTTCCTGATATTGTTTGGTGAAATAAGTTGCGATTCCCATATAAATTAAAGGGAAAACGATATTTGGAATCTTAGCACTGATGTGTTCCGGAATTAAGAATATCAGGGCAAAGATAAAGATAGTTGTAAGTAGGGTTATAATCCAGGTTTTTTTGGCTTTCGCTGATTCACCAAAAACTTTAAAATTCTCTGCTAAAAAATAACCGGCAACCAAAGGCCCTCCCAAGAAAGTGCCAACACGAATTGCCTTGTCTGTATAGATTTTTTCTGTTGGTATTTCTTCAAAAATCGATTTTTCAATTACTGCTTCTTCCATAATATAGTATTGAGTTTTTTTATTTTAATAGTTTGTTCCAAAAGGTCTAAAATACAAATTAATGTCTGATGGAAGGTAATCGTTTCCTACTTTTACGTATCTGGAAAAACAGGAAATTATTTTTTTAAAACATAAACTTAAGTGAAATCTGTAAAAGTGTTATTTAACATATAAGACATGGATTGTTTTGTACGGAAGAAAAAGGTGTAAAAGAAGCAAACTTCTCTCATATAATACTATGTGGTTTATTACAAGTCTGACGCTTTTTTTTGTTTTAAAATTATGTAACTAAGTGTTTAGAATAATTTTCAGCAACGATTTAAAATGATAATATTCCTGATGATTTTAGAAAAGGGATTGAGTTAATTGTTATTTTTAACCAACTATCCAAATTTTAATCACTTATGAAGAAAGTATTCTTTGTAACAGTTCTGCTGTTAACCATTTCTTTTGCTGCTTTGGCGCAATTAAAAACACCTTCAGAATTTATTCCGAATTACGGAAAACAAATTAGTTATTACCATCAGGTAGAAGATTATTTTAATTATCTGACTGAACAATCCCAATCGATCAAAAAACAGAAGTACGGAACAACCAACGAACAGCGTGATCTGAATGTTTATTATATTTCGACACCCGAAAATTTGGCCAATCTGGAACAAATCCGAAACAACAATTTGGCGGCAATTGGATTATCGGATAAAAAAAATAGCGGAGCCGAAGAAAAAATTATTGTCTGGCTGAGTTTTAATGTTCACGGAAATGAATTTGCCGGAACCGAAAGTGCCTTAACCGTGGCATACGAACTATTGAACCCGTCAAACGAAGCTACAAAACAATGGCTCAAAAATACCATTGTTATTCTGGATCCTTGCATTAATCCCGATGGCTATTCAAGATATGGAAACTGGTTAAGAGAGATTTCAGGTAAGAAGACACATCCGGGTTTGTACGACAGAGAACATATGGAAGTCTGGCCGGGTGGAAGATACAACCACTATCTTTTTGATTTGAACCGTGATTGGGCCTGGCAAACACAAGCTGAATCGCAACAGCGTATTAAACTGTACAACCAATGGATGCCACAGGTACACACCGATGTGCATGAAATGAGTTACAATTCACCTTACTTTTTTCCTCCTGCAGCAGAACCTCTACATGAATTTATTGAGCAATATCAAAAGGATTTTTATACTGTTTTGGGTAAAAATATTTCACAGAAATTTGACAAGCAAAACTGGATGTACAATACCAGGGAGCGATTTGATTTGTTTTACCCGAGTTACGGAGATACTTATCCAACGTATAATGGAGCAGTTGGTCTAACGCTGGAACAGGGCGGAATAGGCGCGGGGCGCGAAGTAACAATGGAAAATGGTGCAAATGTTACTATAAAAGACCGATTAACGCATCATGCAACTGCGGTCTTGACAGTGGTAGAAAGTGCCGCTTCACAAAAAGACGTATTGCTCAAAGGGTTTAGAGATTTTCACATCAATGCCCGCAAAAAAGCCAAAGGGGTTTACAATACTTATGTGTTAAAAAGCAATCCTAAACTGGAGCAATTGACGGAATTACTTCAAAAAAATGATATTGAATTTAGTTACGCAGATGCTTCCGGGAGTGCTTCCGGATTTCATTATCAGACGAAGAAGAATGAAAGCTTTAAAATCGAGCCCAACGATTTAATTATTAAGGCTGATCAGCCAAGATCGGTTTTAACGCAGGTGTTGTTTGAACCGAACCAAAAATTAAATGATAGTTTGTCGTATGATATTACGGCCTGGGCTTTGCCTTTGGCGTATGGTATTGAAGGTTATGCGGTTAAAAATAGTCTTCCAATCAAAACAAAGAGTAAAGTGGAGTCTGCAGAAAAAAATATCCCGGAATCCGTTTACGCCTTTTATGTTCCGTGGAATAACAGAACATCGGCACAGGTTGTTTCTTTGCTGCATCAGGCGGGAATTAAAGTTCGTTCGGCCATGAAAAAAGCAGTTTTTGGAACCGTTACGGTCGAACCGGGAGGATTAATTATCAGTAGAGCCGATAATCCAAAAATTACTGATTTTGAAAAGACTGTGAGCAATATTATTAAAGTTAAAACCGATTTTAGTTTTATAAGTACAGGATTTTCGACTAATTCTAAAGATATCGGCGGGGAGAATTTTACGCTACTTAAAGCGCCAAAAATACTAATGTTGTCCGGAAAGGGAGTAGTTTCAACAGAGTTTGGCGCAACTTGGTTTTATCTTGATGAAACGGTAGCATATCCGGTAAGTATAGTAGAAACGGCTAATTTGAATCGGGTTAAATTGTACAACTACAATACTTTAATTTTGTCAGACGGTAGTTATGAATTGGCTGAAGATCAAAAAAAACAAATTGATGAGTGGGTAAAAAATGGCGGAAAAGTTATTGCTATGGCCAACGCAATTTCGCTATTTCAGGACCGTGACGGTTATGCTTTGAGTTTATTTGCAAGTAAAGAAGACAAAGAGAAATCGGAAAAGGAAGAAAAAGAGATCGAACTTAAAAAGCGTTTTCTGGATTTTGAAGGTTCGGAACGCAGAGAAATTTCGGGTTCGATTCCCGGAGCAATAATCGAAAATAAGCTTGACAAAACTTATCCAATGGCCTTCGGGTTAGGAAATACTTATTTCAGTCTTAAAAGTAACGAAAGATCATTCTCTTTATTGAAAAAAGCAATAAATGTCGCTTATATCCCAAAAGGTTATTTAAGTTACGGATTTGTGGGTAACGACATCAGGAAAAAACTGGACGAGACCGTAAGTTTTGCCGTAGACAAAAGGGGTGATGGATCGGTAATTTATATGATGGATAATCCGCTTTTCCGAGGCTTCTGGGAAAATGGAATTTTATTATTCAGCAATGCACTTTTTTTAGTTCAGTAGAGCGAATTTTAATTTATAAATTCCGCTTTTCAATTTTTTTGAAGAGCGGAATTTTTTTTGGAAGATTAGCGTTTGTACTATTACTGTACGCGGATATAACCTGATCCGTAGCAGTCGTAACATTCTTCGTATAGATATAGTTTATGGCCCTCAAATACGAATGACATAGCAACAAATTTTTTTGAAGGCTCATTACTCACGATCATTGGTTTTTCTCCGCCAAAAATTGATTTTTCAGTTTTTATGGTAAATGCGGACTCAGTATCTAATTTTCCGTTAATATATTTTTTAAAAGTAGATCCTGAAAATTCAAGATAAATTACTTTGTTTGTTGATTCTGGCGTTTCGTATGTTCCTGCTATCCCACCGCTGGAACCAATCCAACTCCATTTACCCTCTAATGTTTTTTGTGGAGTAACTTCGGAATCAGCGCTGCTACAAGAGCTAAAGATCACTATTACAAGTATTAGAAAGTATTTTTTCATGTTGATTGGTTTAAAATTTACATTGGTTTAGTTAATAGATGTAAATTTTATTAAATGGTTGCGTTACTGTTTTGTGTTTTGTTAAAATTTCGTTTGAAAGTATTGAAAAATCTACTTTAATTTGTTAAAACAGCAGGTGTAGGATCATTTTCTTTGATTCGTATCTTGCACTTTTTTTCAATATCATAAATGTTTTCAATCCCTGCGAGATAAATTATATCCGGAACAAATTCATCCGGTTGATTTTTTCTACTGTGTATTTTACCGGTTCTTAATTCATATTCTAAATTGCCAAAGTTGTTTTTTGTGTTGATTTTCACATTACCGGTAAACTGTTCCCAATTAGTAATAGTAGTCTCACCGTTTTGATATTGAATCATTCGTGTTTCAGTGCCTACAATGTAACCTCCTTTTTTTATCAACAGATAAATTCCGTAAATATTTACCCATAACGCTGCTAATACGAAGAAACTTATAATAAGGCCCGGTAATATCAATTCGCTATAATCTGCAAGGCTTGCGGTTACCGGATTCCCGTTTACTTCAAAATGAACTTCTTCATCTTTTAATAATGGACCAAAAAAGGCATAAACAAAAAGGCTTACAAAAGCTGCCATGCCTAAGCCCAAAGCGATAGTGCCAAATGCTTTTTTGAGAGGGTATTTTCTTTTTGCTTTAACTAAAAAATCGACTTTTTCATTTTCAATTATTTTTTTAAGGTCTATTGGTAATTCGGTGTTATTCATTTTTTTTTGATAGGTTTTAATTTGGTATTGGCACTTTAGTTATTAATTTATATTTTCATTCAATTCAAACAAAATATAGCCTCCATGTTCTGATTGGCCTCTTTCGGTAGCAAAAAAGCCTTTTTTGAGATAGAAAGCCACGGCTTTGGAGTTGTTTTCTAAACATTTTAAAGTGATGGGCAGTTTTGTTTTTTTGATTGCCGCCTTCAATAATTCGGTTCCTATGCCTTTACTCTGATATTGTTCGTCGACATACAAATGGTGAATAAAGTAATCCTTCATCCAAATCGAAATAAATCCGACAGGAATTTCATTATGCCTTGCTACTAAAATCAGTTCTCCTTTAGTATCCCGATCAAAATCCTTTAATTGAAATTCAGAAGGATCAAACCACGAAAAAGTACGCTGTCTTTCGTTTAAGAATAAAGTTCTTAAAGCTTCATAGTCGTTTTTTCGAAGCGCTGTTATTTCCATTTTAATTTTTTGAGCAGATTAAGAAGTTGAAAGGAGTACTAAATTTCTATTTCGGTTTTAAAAACAACAACAGCATCACCCTTTATCTGGATTAATTTTGGACTCTTATCTTCAATTGCAACTTTAACCTGTATTTCTCCAAGACGATCTATTTTTTCACCTTGTCTTCCGTTAAACTGAAATTCATTACCAGTAAAAGCAACAAGTTTGTTTTGAATTAAATAACCGCCTAAAGGTCCGTTTGCGTTTCCAGTGACAGGATCTTCATTTATGCCAATTCCCGGAGCAAACATTCGGCCATAGGTCAGAACATCTTTATCATCAGAATCAAATGTAAAGACAAAATAACCGTTGCAGTTAATCTCTTCGCTTAAGTTTGCCAGAGCAGTATAATTTGGAGTTAAAGTATTTAGTTTAGTCCTGCTTTTAATTCCAATCATTACTTTAGAATGACCTGTTGAAGCAATTTGAATCAGACATTTTTCATCTACTTCTCCTTTTTCCACTCCTAAAGCCGTTAACATTTTTTGCGTGATGGTTTCATTAAAGGGTTCACTAAGTTCAAAACTTCCTTGTGTCATTACAATCTGGTAATCGTCATTTTTTCGGATGATTTCAAATGGGAGAATACCAACTTTGGTTTTGTATCTTAAAATACAGGAATCTAATTTCTCTTCGATTGCTTTCGCATACATGGCCGCAATTGTGGCGTGCCCACAGATGGGAACTTCAGTATTTGGTGTAAAGTAGCGTATAATTCCATCGCAGTCAGGACCATCAGGGGAGAAAAGAAATGCGGTTTCAGAGTTATTTAGTTCCCTGGCAATGTGCTGCATTTCATAATCACTCATTCCATCTGCATTTATCACAACTCCTGCTGGGTTTCCTTTGAATTTTTCTTTTGTAAAGGAATCAATTTGATATATTATTCGTTTTTTCATTTTAGTTTAAGGAGTAAATCGTCTTTGTTCTATCATCTTTGTTCTATCATCTTTGTTCTATCATCTTTGCTCTTTCTTCAATAATTCTATTCTATTCTTACTGCTGTTTGTTTTTTATCGACTCTTCTCATCCAGTAAACAATAAAAAATGCTCCTATTGTTCCGGGGATAAACCAACCATAAAAACTGGGGAAAAATTCATTTACAACAACAAAAGCTGTTGTGGCAGAGATATAACCGCCAAGCATTTTTCCTAAATGCAATTTTAGCCACACACTTTTAAGCCTGGTTTTATTTTTAAACAGTATTAAATCTCTGCTTGAAAAAATCAGTCCAACAAGACCAAAAGCAGTTAAAACAATATTGATGGTCTGATGCACTATCGGATTGTAAAGGATCATTATAAGTCCTGTAATCATCATAATTCCTGAAATGATTTTATCATTTTTCAGGTTGACATCACTCTTTTTAAAGCGCAAAGCCCTGTAGCCTGTTAGTACAAAATAGGAACTGAAGATTCCGATTGAAAATAAAAACGGACTTTGATGTTGGGGCAGGACCGAAATGATCAAAGCACTTATGGCCGATAAAAGCATGGTGTAATAAAAGAGTTTTCCGAGTTTTTTGTGCGTTTTTTTTCCTTTTTGGGAGAGTAACGAGATGAATCCCGAAACAAGCGCAATAGCGCCAAACAGGGCATGAAAGTAAATTAGTATTTGTATTATTTTTTGGCTCTCCATCTCATTCGGCTAGTTTTAGTTTGGTTTCAGATATAAAAGGAAAATTCCAATATCTTTTTTGTCTTCGGCTCATCGCTAGTTTATTTTAACTGCTCTAAAACGCCCTTTCGTTTGACAATGTTTTTATAGTCCCACTGAATTTCTCGTGCTTTTTTAAGCCAGCGTTTTAAGTCGGATGGGTTAATTTGGTCGACTGAGGTATAGCGAAATTCTGCTGCTTTAAAAGAACCTTCGTTGATAAGCTCTTTTTCTTCAAAAGACTGGCCGCTCCAGAACAATAGTCGAACGTTGTTCTTTAGCTTGCTGTAACCTACAATAGGGTTTCCGTCTAAAAACCAGACCGGATGCGCGTGCCAGATTTTATTCTCGGCCTCCGGCAGATTTTCGTCGATTAGTACCGCCAGTTGGTGGCAGATTTCCTGATCGGAATTGCTTTGTAAATTATTGTAATCCTGTATCGCTGTATTCATGATGCAATTGTTTTGGCTGTGTTTTTTGCTTCAATGGTAGTAGCTAAAATACGGTTTTTAGTTTGACAAAATCAGGACAAAAAGTTTTTATACCTCCAGATTGATATGCGTTTTAAAAGTAGTGGTAAATTGCTGTACAAACTCTTTAGTGTATTGTCCGCTAACGTCGAGATCAGGGTCTAAAATGGTAATTTCAAGTCCGGTTAATTGATTGCTTTGAAAAAGAAGGGAAGTTAGCTCGTTGAACTCTTCATAAGTAAGTCCGTCCGGTGTTCGACTGTCTACGCAGGGCATTACAGTATCGTTTAGAACATCCAGATCAATATGCAACCAAAAACCATCCAAATTCTTATTTTTTACTTCCGAAAGAAAAGACTGTACACTCTTTAAAATACCTTGTTTTCGTAAGTTTGCAAGACTAATATAAGTCGCAGAAGAATTGCGGATTTCATTTTCATACGAATCATCATATTCGCGGTTGCCCACACACCAGAGATTTTCTTCGTTGATATAAGGACGCAGATTTAGAATGTTGGTTAGTTTTTCAGTTCCGTTTCCGGTAACTATTGAGGCAGCCATTCCGCCAACACCGCCGGTTTCGGATAACGAAATATCCATAAAATCGGTATGTCCATCCAGATAAAACAGTCCGTAATTTCCCTTTTGCTTTAAAGCCATAGCTGCTCCCAAAAGAATACTACAGTCTCCACCAAGGATAAATGGAAATTTGTTTTGAGAAAGTAAGTTGTTTATTAAATAGGCCTGTTCTCTGGCATAATCCACCAGTGAATTGCTGTTGAGAAGCTGATTTTCAGGATCACGGCTATTTGAATATTTTGGAGGATCAAGCCTTATGATGTTTTTAGGAAGAATGATTTTATGTAAATTATGTTTCCATAACCAATCTGGCAGTTTTTTTACGCCTGGTTCTTTTCCGGGTTGAGGTTCTTTTAAACCCAAATTCGATGGAAATTCAACAATGCATATTTCTTTCATAACCTTTTTATTTAGTGATAAAGTTATGAAAAATAATCGCGTGTAAAAGTTTGAAACCCCCAAGTTTGTACCATCTTTTTTTGGAGGAAAATATTGCTTTGAAATGTATCTGATTAGAGAGTTTTATTCGCAAAATCATCCCTTGTGAACAGTAATTATCAATTTGTTTTTCCTTTGTTCTACATTTACCATCAGTCCTGCCATGAAGCCAAGACGACCAAGCCATTTACCTTCAAGTATTATTTGTGGAATCGTTATGGTTTTTCTGTAAGCCCGTGCTTGATGCTTTCTATGAATTTTCAGTTGTCTTAAATTTTTCATTTTGCTTGTACCTGTATGTTTTTTTAATGAGTATCCTTTAGAATACAAATGTCTTTTGATTTATGGAGAATGTTGTCATATTATAAATTGACAATCCATAATTTTATAGAAACGAGTGCAAAAAAAAAATCCAACCTATTTTCACAAGTCGGATTTACTATTTTTTTCTGATGAAAGCAGTAATCAATAAAGAGCACTTTTTTTATTCCAGTTTTTTAATAAGCTGAATAGAACCTTCCTGTAAGGCTTTATAATAATCACCTTTTTTCAATTCTGGTAATACATAAGCTGATACGATGTCTTTAATTTCCTGATCGCTCATTTTTGGACGCAGTTTGTTAACGCCCTGAATTTGAATTTGTCTCAATTGCTTGCTTAAGACGATTAAAATAGAGGAGTCTATTTTTAGTTTAGAAACCAGATACTGTTCAAGGTCTGAAGAATAATCGGTAAGATTGGTGTATGGTGCTATTGAAGAGAGGGTTACAATAGTAATTTTAGTTTTAGTTTTAGTTTCACCGGCTTTCAAAAAGTCGCTCAGATTTTTGGTTTGGCTTGAAGTAAGGATTTTTTCGAAATCATTTACATAATTAGTAGATTTTGCAAAAACATCAGGCGTTTCGGTTTTGGTTTGCGCAATAACCATTGCAGGTAAAAGAAGAACGAATGTTACTACGAGCACTATTTTTTTCATGGCAGATTTGTTTTGGGTGCCGCAAAATTAGTGCTTTATTATTAAAAAAAGGTCTCTTAATGGTTACTATAAATTAATATTTATTTTCATAGAAATTTCAAAAAAAAAGTCCGATTTGCTGAGACAAATCGGACTTTAGATACTAAAAACTACAACAAAGGAATTAAATGTTCCCAGTTCAGTTGTTTTGCAAAGTCAAGGGCGGTCTTGCCATTGTTGGTTTTAACTTTTGTGTCTGCTCCTGATTCCAGTAAAACTTCAACAGAGGTTTTATTTCCTGCAATGGTCTCGCGATGTAAAAAAGTATAACCAAGTTCATCTGTCGCGCTAAGTTCTTCGGGATTATTTTTAACAAAATCAATAAGACTTTCTTTCATGTTTTTGCTCATTGGGTGTTCTATGAGGTTTTCTGGTTTTTCTTTTTGATCTGAAACAACCAGAATATCGTTGTAATCTCCAAATTCTAAGCCCCAGGCTTCGTCATGATCTTCTCTTTCCTCTTCACTCATTTCTGAACGCATGGCCTGTATCGTAAAGGCTCCGTAGGTTTTTCCCTGACTGGCAAATAGCCAATCGCTTATTTGATTTACGGGTATTTGTACTTCGTCGCCGTTATTGACATTGGTTAATTCGTCCGGTTGATTTACTAAAATACCATAAATGGTATCGCCGTCAAAATTAATATCGTTAATCCACATGTGTTCGACTACAGTTTCACCATCAATTTCCTGAGTAAAGGCCAGTTTTACGCAAGCAACGTCAAGTCCCGGAACAATTCGGCGGTATTCCCACGATAATTCTCTCCAGAAATATTTAAAGGTTTCTTGTGCTTTTTTATAGGCTTCGATCATTTTTGGATTTTCTCCGTCGGCAAAGAATATAGGTGTGTTTTCCATTGGGTATTATTTTAATTAAGGCTGTAAATGTATTTTAACTCCAAGATAAAATATTTCTGATAAATGGTTTAAAATTTAACAAAAAAAAAATCGACCTGTTGTTGTGAATTGAACTTTTGACACAAAGCAATGTTGTTTAATTGTGCTTTTACTTTTTTGCTTTTTCATCAGTAATAATAAGTCTGTTTTTGCATTACAATTTCATCTTTATTAGAACCAAGTTTTTTAAGCCATTTGCTATGATAAAAAGGCAATCCGAATATCAAAAATACCTACACGTTTTTGAAAACCTTGCAGGAAAACTTGTTTATACTGAAAACAATTTAGCGTGAAGGATGGAAGTGGCATCCTTTTATGGCGGGGTTCGCCATAAAAGATACAGCGGACAGCCTGACCCGGAGGGACACGTCATAAAAAAATCCGACTTGCTTTCACAAATCGGATTCTTTTAAATTGAAAATTATATGTAACCGTAAAACGGTATGTTTTTACAAGTGAATTACTTCGCCGTAAGCATCAGCAACAGCTTCCATAACAGCCTCGCTCATTGTTGGGTGAGGGTGGATAGATTTTAGGATTTCATGACCTGTAGTTTCAAGTTTACGAGCTACAACTGCTTCAGCAATCATATCGGTAACACCTGCACCAATCATGTGGCATCCTAACCATTCTCCGTATTTAGCATCGAAAATTACTTTTACGAATCCGTCTGGAGTTCCGGCAGCTTTAGCTTTTCCTGAAGCTGAGAATGGGAATTTACCAATTTTTAATTCGTATCCTTTTTCTTTAGCTTGTTTTTCAGTTAAACCTACAGAAGCGATTTCAGGAGTCGCGTAAGTACAACCAGGAACGTTTCCGTAATCGATTGGATCTACGTGTAAACCAGCAATTTTTTCTACACAGTTAATTCCTTCAGCCGAAGCTACGTGAGCCAAAGCTTGTCCTGGAGTAACGTCTCCAATTGCATAATATCCAGGAATATTAGTTGCGTTGTAAGCGTTTACTAAGATTTTATCTCTGTCAACAGCGATTCCAACTTCTTCTAAACCGATGTTTTCAATGTTAGTTTTAATTCCAACTGCCGAAAGTACGATGTCAGCTTCAAGAACTTCTTCACCTTTTGCAGTTTTAACAAATGCTTTAACTCCTGCACCAGTTGTGTCAATACGCTCAACAGATGAGTTAGTCATGATTTTAATTCCGGCTTTTTTCAAAGAACGCTCAAATTGTTTTGAGATATCTTCGTCTTCTACAGGAACAACATTTGGCATAAATTCTACAATAGTAACTTCTGTTCCCATTGAGTTGTAGAAATGAGCAAATTCTACTCCAATTGCTCCAGAACCTACGATAATCATAGATTTTGGTTGTGTTGGTAACGTCATTGCCTGGCGGTAACCAATTACTTTTACTCCATCCTGAGGTAAGTTTGGTAACTCACGAGAGCGAGCTCCAGTCGCGATGATGATATGATCAGCGCTATATTCAGTAACTTTATTGTCTTTGTCTGTAACGTCAAGTTTTTTTCCTGGTTTTAGTTTTCCAAAACCTTCAATAACGTCAATTTTGTTTTTTTTCATCAGGAATTGAACTCCTTTGCTCATTCCTTCAGCAACACCACGGCTACGTTGTACTACTGCCGGGAAATCTTTGTCGAACTCAGAAACTTTCAATCCGTAGTCAGAAGCATGTTTTAGATAATCAAAAACCTGAGCTGATTTTAATAATGCTTTTGTTGGGATACATCCCCAGTTCAAACACACACCACCTAAGTTTTCCTTTTCAACTACAGCTACTTTAAAGCCTAATTGCGAAGCTCTAATAGCTGTTACATATCCACCGGGACCACTTCCTAAAACAATAACGTCGTATTTCATTTTTTTGGTTTTTAGTATTTACTATCGAAAATGAAGTTTAATTCCGAAACTCATTTATCGATTCATTCTTTTGTTATTTGTGCTTGCGAATTTAAGGAATTATTTTAAAAAATACTTTAAAATTTCTTTCCACCCTTGCCGAATTTGATCTTTTCACACAGATATTGAGAAAAGTTATAGAAAAGAATAAAGTTTAATTGGTATTTTACTTTTTTTTAATAACAAAGTAGAGAAAGATGGATCATTAATTTGTAACAAAAAAAAACACATTTTATTTTTTAAAATGTGTTTTTTAGTGAAATAAGAGAATACTTATTTAACAATGATTTTTTTAACGGTTTGTGCTTCAGGGTTTTCGATAAAGATGTAGTAAATTCCTTGGGCTATTCCTTTTAAATCAATGTAATTTTCCTGAGTATCTCCTTTTAAGGATACTACTTTTACAAGTTTACCCAAACTGTCATAGATCGTTGCTTTTGTCAATGAAACGTTTGTAATGTATAACTCGCCCTCAGATGGATTTGGATAAATACTGATGTTGTTAAAAATCTGCTCATTTGTTTCTAAAGTACGGCAAGTTGTCGAATATTTTGCGATTTCATCTTTTGCATCTGCCCAGGTAGCAGTTGAGAAAGAAGGATTGTCGACTTTTATACAAGTTAATTGAGCATTGTTTTTTAAATTTAAGCTGACTAAAATACCGTTGTTTCCACTTTGCAAATTCAAATCGGTTAGAAGGTTATTAGAACAGTTTACTTCTATTAGATTAATGTTTTTTGATAAATCAAGACTTGACAGCTGATTGTTCGAACAGTTAAAATTTGTTAGCAAAGTATTGTTCGATACATCTAAAGTTGTTAGCCTGCTAGAGGTTGAAGTCGATTTTTTGAGAATAATTTGTATTCCATTACAATAAAATTCTTTTAATAATTTATTTTTAGAAACATTAACACTAGTCAGCGGATTGTTTGAGACGTCCAGATAGTTTAACTGAGTGTTATTTGACATGTCAACTGTAGTAATTAAATTTCCTTTACAGATAAATTTCTCTAAAGCAGTGAAGTTTTCAATTCCTTTTAAATCTGAGATGTTTGAATTTGAAATGTCTAAAACTTTAATATTAGCAATACTGGAGGTGGCAACTTTTCCATTTTTTCCGTCAGTATCAATACCAGCAGCAATTAGAAAATCTTCAAAATTAGAATCTGTTATCAAGGTACTATTGTTGCAATCTTCGCTAAATTTTACCTTTGGATCTTTTCTTGTTGACCATTTCTGATCTGAATAATAAGCATCATCAACCTGAATACAAGTTAAATCAGGGTTGTTTCTAAAATCTATTCTATATAAAATAAAATTAGGATCAGAGCTTGGAAATGGATCAAGCATATAATTATTACCATTTTTTAGGTTTAGACTTACCAGTTTGTTGGATTCACATTCAAGCGACCTTAAATCTTTGTTATTAGAAACATCCAGGTTAGTGAGCAGGTTGTTAGCACAATCGAATGTGCAAAGCTTAGTATTTGCAGAGACATCTAAGGTGGTTAATTTATTCTTGTCACAGTATAAAAATTGCAAATCTATATTTTTTGAAACATTAAGATTGGTGATTAAATTCGTACCACAATCAAAAGAGCTTAATAGAGTATTGTTTGAAATGTCTATACTTGCTATCTTATTTTGGTAGACTAACAATCTTGTCAATGCAGTATTTTTGGAAACGTCTATTGATGTTAATTGATTTGTATTGCATATTAGCGATTTCAAAGCAGTATTATTTGAAACATCTAACGAAGAGTACAGGTTGTTTCCAGCCCACAGTTCAGTTAATTTTGTATTCGAACGGATGTTTAAGTCTGAAATTTGATTTGAGGTGCAATCTAAAGACTCTAACAGGATATTTTGCGATACATCTAAACTTGAAATCTGGTTGTATCCAAGAGTTAGTTTAGTTAAGGCTTTATTATTTGTAACATCTAAGCTTGTTAACTTATTGGACCCACATTGTAGAGAGGTTAAGTTTGTATTTGAGCTTACATCTAAAGTGCTCAGTTTATTGTAATAACAATTTAAATCAATTAAAGCCGTATTTTTTGATACATCTAATGTTGTTATAAGATAATTATTGCTACAGTCCAATGTAGTTAAATGGATATTTTTTGTAACATCCAGAGCTTTTAAAGTATAATTTGCTTGACATTTTAATGATGTCAAAGAGGTAAAGTCTTCTAGACCGGTCAAATCTGTTATATTGCTTAGGGAGACATCTAAAGACGTTACGGTTTTAACATTAGAGGTTAATACTCTTCCGTCTGGAGTTCCTGAATCAATTCCCAGCTGAATCAGTTTCTTTTCGAAATTGCTGTCAGGAATAAGCGTGTATAGAACAGTCTGACATTCATTGGAGTAATTGGCAGAAGCATCTTTAGCAGCAGACCAGTTTGCAGTAGAATTTGCGGCATTATCAACCTGAATACAAGTTAAATAGGGGTTTTCTTTAAAGTCTATGCTTTGCGCTGCAATCAATTGGTTTTTGCCGTTTTTTAGATTTAAGCTTGTTAAAGTCGAATTGTTACAAAATAATCCAACCATTACCGGATTCGATGAAATATCCAGTGCCGTAAGTTTTGTATAATGAGCGCTTAGGTAACGTAAAGTTGGAATTTTGGAAATATCAAGCTGTGTAATGTGATTATTGCTGATGTTAAGATTATCCAGTTTTGTGTTTTTAGAAACATTAATTGCGGTCAATTTATTAACGTTACAACTTAAAGAAATTAGCAATGGATTATTGGTAACATCCAGATTTGTAATTTTGTTGAATGAGACATCGAGAACAGTCAGTTTTGTGTTTTTAGAAACATCAATCGTGGTCAATTTTCCATTTCCGCCTGTATCCATGTGCCCAAAATTCCCATGACAAATTAACCATTGTAGTGCTGTGAAATCTTGTATTCCGGTTAGATCGGTAATGGTTGCATTGGTTCCTAGATCTAATTTTGTCACCGAAGAAACGTTTGAAGTAGGTACTTTTCCGTCCGGAACTCCTGAATCAATTCCAAGAGAAATAAGAGCATTCTCGAAATTGCTGTCAGGAGTAAGGGTGTATGGACCAGTCTGACATTCATTTGAGTAATTGGCAGAAGCATCTTTAGCAGCAGACCAGTTTGCGTTAGAATTTACGGCATTATCAACCTGAATACAAGTTAAATTAGGATTTGCCTTAAAGTTTATGCTTTGCGCTGCAATCAATTGGTTTTTGCCATTTTTTAGATTTAAACTTGTTAAAGTCGAATTGTTACAAAATAGCCCAACCATTACCGGATTAGAGGAAATATCCAGTGAGGTAAGTTTTGTGTAATCAGCGCTTAGGTAACGTAAAGTTGGAATTTTTGAAATATCAAGCTTTGTAATATAATTATTGTTGATATCAAGATTATCCAGTTTTATATTTTGAGAAACGTCAATTTTTGTTAGTTTATTTACGCTGCATTTTAGTGAAATCAGTAAGGGATTCTTGGACACATCTAAAGCTGTAATTTTATTGTATGAGATATCAAGAGCAATTAGTTTTGTGTTTTTAGTAACGTCAATAGTAGTCAGTTTTCCATTTCCGCCTGTGTCCATGTGCCCAAAATTTCCATGACAAATTAATCGTTGAAGCGCTGTAAAATCTTGAATTCCGGTTAGATCAGTAATGGTTGCATTGGTTCCTAAATCTAATTTTGTCACCGAAGAAACGTTTGAAGTCAGTACTTTTCCGTCCGGAACACCTGAATCAATTCCTAAGGAAATAAGAGCACTTTCGAAATTACTGTCAGGAATAAGGGTGTATGGACCTGTCTGGCATTGGTTCGAGTAATTGGCAGAAGCATCTTTGGCAGCAGACCAGTTTGCAGTAGAAAATGTTGCATCATCAACCTGTATACAAGTTAAATTTGGATTTCCCGTAAAGGTTATACTCTGCGGTACAATTAATTGGTTTTTACCATTTCTTAGATTTAAACTTGTCAAATCCGAACTTCTACAAAATAATCCAACCAGTGCCGGATTAGAGGAAAGATCTAATGTGGTAAGTTTAGTAGATTCGGCAGTCAGGAAACGTAAAGTTGGAATTTTTGAGACATCAAGCGCTGTAATTTGATTACTGCCTACATCAAGATCATCCAGTTTTGTGTTTTGAGAAACATCAATTGCTGTTAATTTATTTACACTACATCTTAAGGAACGCAGTAATGGGTTATGCGTTACATCTAAATTGGTAAGTTGATTAAAAGAGCATTCAAGAATCGTTAGATTTGTATTCTTGGATACATCAAGTGTTTTTAGTTTTCCGTTTCCGCCATCACCTGCGCGACCAGTATTTCCTTGGCAAACTAGCCACTCAAGTGCTTTGAAATCTTGTATTCCGGTCAGATCTGTAATGGTTGTATTAGTTCCTAAATCTAATTTCGTGACAGAAGAAACTTTTGAAGTCAGAATTTTTCCATCCGGAACTCCTGCATCGATTCCTAAAGTTATAAGTGCATTTTCGAAATTGCTGTCGGGAAGCAATGTAAATGAATCATTTAGACATTCGGTTGAATAATTTGTAGCGGCATCTTTGGCAGCAGACCACTTTGCAGTAGCATTTACGGCATTGTCGACCTGAATGCATTTTAAATTTGGGTTTCCCTTGAAGTTTATGTCTTGTGCTGAAATTAATTGGTTATTTCCATTTTTTAAATTTAAACTTCTTAAATCCGAAGTGTTACAAAATAATCCAACCATATTCGGATTAGATGAAATATCCAGATAGGTAAGTTTTGTGTCATCGGCACTTAGGTAGCGTAAAGTTGGGATTTTTGAAAGATCAAGTTGTATAATTTGATTACTGCTTATGTCAATATTATTCAGTTTTACATTTTTGGAAACGTCAATTTTTGTTAGTTTATTGACGTTGCAATTTAACGAAACCAGTAAAGGATTATTGGTGACATCTAAATTTATAAGCTGGTTATAGGAGCAATCAAGAGTTGTCAGGTTTACGTTTTTAGAAATATCAATAATTTTTAATTTTCCGTTCCCACCGTTGATTACCTCACCTGTATTTCCATGACAAATTAGAGTTTGAAGTGCTGTAAAGTCCTGTATCCCGGTTAAATCTTCAATAGTTGTATTAACTCCTAAATCTAATGTTGTTACTGAAGAAATGTTTGAAGTTAGTGCTTTTCTGTCAGGGGTTCCCGAATCAATTCCTAAAGCAATAAGAGTGTTTTCAAAATTACTATCAGGTATGAAAGTATAAAGAGGACAGTCGACAGAGTAACTTGCTGTAAGATCTTTTACATCTTGCCAGTTTGTATTAGAAAATAAAGTGTTGTCGACTTGTATGCATGCTAATTGAGGGTTGCGTAGAAAATTTAAATTATTAGTATTTAAGAGTTGATTATTGCCATTCTTTAGGTTTAGATTTATAAGCTCATTTGAACTCAAATTAACGTTTCGGAGTTTGTTTTGTCTAGTAACATCTAAAGAAGTTATTCGATTGTTTTCGCAATATAAATCGACTAAGAGTGTGTTTTTAGAAAGATCAAGACTTTTGAGTCTATTATTGCTGCAAACAAGATTAACAAGAACGTTATTGTTGGTAAGGTTTAAAGTATTTAGTAAGTTATCTGAACAATAAAGCCCCTGAAGATTAAAATTTTTAGTAATATTTAAAGACGGCAGCTTGTTTTTAGAACAATATAATTGAGTTAAATATTCGTTTTGAGATATATCCAAATAATTTATTAAATTGGATTGACAGTCCAAATTTCTCAAAAGGGGATTTTGTTTAAAATCTAAACTTTGTATTTTATTGGAATGACAAATCAAAGTAGAAAGTTTACGACTTAGAGAAAGGTCTAATCCGGTCAATTCGTTGTAGGAACAATTCAAAATCTCAAGATTAATAAAAGCATGAATTCCTTTAAGACTTTTTATGGAACTGGAACTCACATCTAAAGAGGTAACAGATGAAATGTTTGAAGTTAGTACTTTTCCATCGAGAACGGTATCTAATCCAAGAGAGATTAGTTTTTGTTCGAAATTTTGGTCAGGGATTAAAGTGTTTTGTGCAAAAGCAGATAAACTAAGTAAGCACAGTAAGATAAGTAGTTTTTTCTTCATAAAATTATCTTTGAATTTGGTATGCAAGTTTACAATTAATAAAAGTATTAATCCTATTATTCTGCCTTTTTTGATTCTGATTTTTAATGTCTTGGTATGAAATTGTTTTAAGTGCTTAAAAATGAGTAGTTTGTTTGTTGGCGGTGGTGCAAAAAAAAAGGAGCTCTTTTTAAGGAGCCCCAGATAATGATAGTTATAGAATGAATTTTTGTATGTATCAGACCTTTATATGTCCCCAGTTTTCACCGCTGGCAATACGTCGTATCTGCATTTCGCTTACGCCAAATTGTTTGGCAATCATTTTCAGACGTGTTTTTTGTTCCGGGCGCGCGAGGATTTTTTTGATTAACATTACTTTGGTGGTTGTTAATTTTCTTCCGTCGGCTTTTAAATTGTGTTCGATCAGGTTTTTCTTGGCCTGGATCACATGCGGGCTTTTGCGGCTGTGTGCCATCATTTCGGCTTTTGTCGCCCAGCATAGATTTTTGACATCGTCATTACTTCGATTATAATCCAAATGAAGCACGTAAGTTTGTTCTTCTGATTCTTTTGGGATGAAATAATGAGCAACTAGTTTGTAGAGAAAAAGATATTTGTTGACAATTTTGTCGTCTTTTTTAACCTTAAATCTAAAAGTAGGATAACCATCACTTAGACCGCCTTTGAGAATGCGTCCGTTTTGAATTTCATCTGAAAAACTAATCAGTCGGCCTTTGTTTGAAATGGCATATCTAAGTTGTAATGAGGCGTTTATTTCTATTTCTTTGAATTCTTCGTTAGGATAAAATCTGTTTTGTGGCATTTTCTTTTGCATTTGAATTTTGTCTCTCAAAGATAAATAATTCAAAAAAAAGGAATGCTATCCTAAGGCCTGTGAACCAGTAGATTTATGATTCTTATAACGCTAATTTAACTTTTTTAAGAACTTTTTTAGCATTTCGAAATCTAATTAGCCACAGCAAATTGAGAGCTGTATAGATTTTTGTAATAACCGTCGGTTTTAAGGAGTAGTTCCTGATGCGTTTCCTGTTCTGTGATAAGTCCTTTGTTCATTACAACAATTTTGTCAGCATTTACAATGGTTACCAGACGATGCGCAATGATGATTGAAGTGTTGCCTCGTCCAAAATAAGTGATTTCGGTTTCGTTTATAGAAAAAAAGGGTTTGACTTTAATTAAAAGTCAAACCCCATTGTTTTTAAACTTACACGCTTTTTAGGACAGTGTCTTTTGGTTTCCTATTTTCCTATTATCAGTTTTGAAATCGAAGTAGTGAGTGTGTTAAAACCCAGTTTTAAAATGTATTCAAACACATTGTTATCTTCTCTAATAAACAATTAATTAGAATTAATTACAAGGAGGAGTCCTAAGAACCAAATGTATCGTGCTTTCTTTTAAAATGTTATAGTCGCATACTGTTCTGCCGTCTTCAAGTTGTTTTCCTGCAAATATTAACCTTTGGCAATCAGGAGAAAAACCTTCTTTATCTTGTATTTTAGCCTTAATATTTTCGATAGTATCTGAACATTCAACCTCAATAGTTATAGTTTTTCCAGTCAAAGTTTTGACAAAAAGTTGCATTGAGAATGCATTAGCAGAAAAGGCTAAAAATAAAACGAGAATTAATAATTTTTTTTTCATGGGGTTTTTTTATACTTGTTTATTTCTCAAAAATACTTATTTATTTGTAATACGCAAAATAACATTATTGAGTTATCACCAGTTCACCCAATCAAAAGATATCATAGGCTAAGTTTTGATTATTCTATAGAAGAGAAGCTCTACACGGATGATAGTGAGCTAAATTATTGGCATTATGACCATAGTTTTGGCAGATCCGTGTGAGAGGTTAATTTTTTTATGAAGTAACTAGTTAGCTACGGCAAACTGAGAGTCATATAAGTTTTTATAATAACCATCAGTTTTAAGTAATAACTCCTGATGCGTACCTTGTTCAACAATTAGTCCTTTATCCATAACTACAATTTTGTCTGCATTTACGATTGTTGCCAATCGGTGCGCAATAATAATCGAAGTTCTTCCTTTGGTAATGGTTTCGGTGGCACGCTGAATTAATTCTTCAGAATATGTATCAATCGATGAGGTAGCTTCATCCAAAATCAAAATACTCGGATTGCTTACATACGATCTTAAAAACGCAATTAACTGACGCTGTCCTGACGAAAGCATAACTCCTCGTTCTTTTACATCAAAATCATAATTGTCCGGCAAACTCATGATAAAATCGTGAACACCAATTTTTTTGGCAGCATCCAGAACTTTCTCGCGGGTAATTTCAGGATTGTGTAAAGTAATGTTGTTATAAATCGTGTCAGCAAACAAAAATACATCTTGAAGTACCACCGCAATTTGTTTTCGTAACGAAGCCAAAGTATAATTTTCGATATTATGACCGTCAATGCAAATGGTACCGCTGTTAATTTCGTAGAAACGATTCAATAGATTGATAATAGTCGACTTTCCTGCTCCTGTAGAACCTACAATGGCAACGGTTTGCCCTGAAGAGACTGATAAATCAATTCCTTTTATAACTTCTTCTTCCGGAATATAACTAAAACGGACGTTTTTGAATTCGATACTTCCCTCAAAGATTGGTGCTTCGATCGTTCCGGTATCCTGAATGTGATCCTGAGTGTCGATAATATCAAAAACACGATTGGCCGCAATCATTCCTAATTGCATCTCGTTGAATTTATCCGCAATCTGACGTAGTGGGTTGAATAGCATCCCGATAAACATGGTATAGGAAAATAAGTCCCCAAAAGTTGTAAAATGATCTCCGTTTAGGATTTTAAAACCACCATAAACGACCACCAATCCTAAAGTAATAGAAGAGATAATATCTGCAATCGGGAAAAATATTGAGTTGTATAAAATAGTTTTGATCCAGGCAACTCTGTGTTTGTTGTTGATTTCTTTAAAGTTATCGGCTTCGATTTGTTCGCGGTTAAAAAGCTGTACGATTTTCATTCCTGTAACGCGTTCCTGTACGAAAGAGTTCATATTGGAAATCTGGGTGCGGACTTCTTCAAAAGCGACCTGCATTTTGCGTTGAAAAATTCGGGTAATATAAACCAGAATTGGCATCGCGACTACTACAATCCAAGTTAATTTCCAGTTCATATAAAACATGAAGATAAGTACCACTAGCATTTTCATCAAATCACTGATAATCATAAAAAGACCCTGACTAAAAATACGGGCAATTGACTCAATGTCTGAAACTGATCTTGTCACCAATTGACCTACAGGTACAAGGTCAAAATACTTCATTCTGAAGCTTAGTATGTGTTTGAAAAGTTTGGTACGGATATCTTTTACAATGTCCTGCCCAAGCCAGTTGGCCCAGTAAACAAAATAAAACTGGGAGAAAACTTCCATCAAAAGAACAGCTCCCATTAAGATTATATAAAGAAGTAAACCCTCCTTGTCATGTGTCTTGATATAGCCGTCGACCGTTTGTTTTAGTAAATAGGGACGAAGGGCTGCAAAAATCGAAAGGGAGACAGCAAAAAGAATAACGCCGTAGTAGCGCCATTTATAAGGTTTGGTATATTTTAAGATTCGTTTGAATAATCCGGTATCAAATGCTTTTGCTTTCATTTATTTATTGTGGGCATTAAGCTTTAAGCTATAGGCAATAAGCTTTAGGCATAAAGCCTACAGCCTACGGCTTATGGCCTACAGCGATAAATAATCGTAATCAATTTCGGTTAAATATAATCCGTGTGCCGGTACCGAAAATCCGGCTTTTTCTCTGCTTTTACTGGCGATAATGTTTTCAAGATCATCCAGAGAAATTTTATGCAAACCAATATTTACTAATGTTCCAACAATTGCCCGCACCATATTGCGAAGAAAACGATTGGCCGAGATCGTAAAAATCAGCTTACTGTTTTCCTGTTTCCAGTATGCCTCAAAAATCGTGCAATCAAAAGTATTGACGTCTGTATTTACTTTCGAAAAACACTGGAAGTCGGTGTGGAGCAGTAAAATTTTCGCGGCTTCATTCATCAAATCTACATCTAATTTTTGATTAAAGTACCAACTCAATTCTTCTAAAAACGGATTTTTAACAGTGTTGATGTGGTATTCGTAGGTTCTTCTGGTTGCATCAAATCGGCAATGGGCCTCATCGTGAACCGGAAGAATATTAAAAATAGCAATGTCTTTTGGTAAAAACGAGTTGAGCTTGTGAATCAAATTTGGAACTTCCAACGGGGTTTCAACATCAAAATGACCATACATTTCCTGCGCATGAACTCCGGTATCCGTTCGTCCGGCACCCATTACATTTATGGGAGTGTTCAATAAAATAGAAAGTGCTTTGTTTAAAGTTTCCTGAACAGAAGATGCGTTGGGCTGAAATTGCCAGCCATGATAATGTGTTCCGTTATAAGCAAATTGAATAAAATATCTCAAAATAAAGGTTCAAAGGTTCTGAGATGCAAAGGTACAAAGGTTTTTTTTAAAAAGAGGCTCAAAGGGACAGAGAGGCAAAGGTACAAAGGCTTTTTTAAAAGGTTCTTAGTTGCTAAGGCAATAAGGTTCTAAGTTTTTTCTTTGTGAGGTTTGAGTTTTTATAAGTTACTTATTATCTCGGTAGCTCAAAACTTTAGTGTTTCATAATTTCTAAAACAAAAACCTTTGTTCCTTTGTACCTATGCGCCTCTGGACCTATGAAGAAACTGTTAAAACCCAAAATGCCAACCGCAGTTGACAGACTGAAAAATCGTGTCAGAAATTGACAATTCTAACGATGGAGAAGGAATCAAATTTTAACTTTTTTAGGTAAAAATTAATAAGAGTTAAATTTTAAAATTTTTCATTTTAACAGGAAGTATTTCTCCTATGTTTGTAATACTAAATATTAAAACTATGAATGAAATTACTTCTTATTGGTGGATAATTTTAATCTTATTTGCCATTGTTTTTTACAAATTTATTTTGCGTGTATTTTTCGGAATGGTTATGGTTCCGGAAAATAAAATTGGTTTGGTAACCAAGAAATTTGTTTTGTTCGGAGCTGATAAATCGCTTCCCGACGGGCGTATTATCGCTACAAAAGGAGAAGCCGGTTATCAGGCGCAAACACTTGCTCCGGGTTTGTACTGGGGAATGTGGATCTGGCAATATTCAATTGATATGACCGGATTTACGGTTATTCCGGAAGGTAAAATTGGATTGGTTTTAAGTAAAGACGGGCAGGAGATTCCAACCGGAAGAATCCTGGCAAGAAGAGTGGACAGTGATAATTTTCAGGACGCTACTTCTTTTTTAAACAATGGCGGACAAAAAGGACGTCAGACGGCATTTATTACAACAGGATCGTATCGTATTAATACCTTTTTGTTTGAAATTATAATTGCAGATCAGATCAAGATTTATGAGAATATGATTGGTATTGTGACTGCTCTTGACGGAGAGCCTATTCCGCAGGGACAAATTGCCGGGAAGTTTGTGGAAGGGCACAATAACTTTCAGGACTTTGACCAATTTTTGGACAAAGGAGGGAATCGTGGTCTGCAGCCTCAGGTAATGCTGGCAGGATCGTACTACATTAATACTTGGGGAATCTTAATCGAACAAAATCCAATGACAGATGTGCCAATCGGATATGTTGGTGTGGTGATTTCTTATATTGGAGAAGATGGTCAGGATGTTACGGGGGATACTTTTAAACACGGAAATATTGTTTCAAAAGGACAACGAGGTGTTTGGATGGAGCCTTTTGGACCGGGGAAATATGCCCTAAACAAGTACACGACCAAACTGGAACCCGTGCCAACAACTAATTTAGTTTTAAACTGGGCAAATGCACGTAGTGAATCACATGATTTAGATAAAAACCTGTCTACCATTACGGTTCGTTCGAAAGACGGTTTCCCTTTTAATCTTGACGTAGCGCAGATTATCCATGTACCGGCAAATGAGGCTCCAAAAGTAATTGCACGCTTTGGAAGTATGAACAATCTGGTTTCTCAGGTTTTAGAACCTACAATTGGTAACTATTTCAGAAACTCGGCTCAGGACAGTGACGTAATTTCTTTCTTAAGCACCAGAAAAGAACGTCAGGAATCTGCTAAGAATCACATAAAATTAGTACTTGACGAATATAATGTTAATGCTGTTGATACTTTGATTGGAGATATTGTTCCGCCGGATTCGCTGATGAAAACCTTAACGGACAGGAAGTTGGCCGAAGAAGAACAAAAAACATATCAAACCCAAAGAATGGCTCAGGAACAGCGTCAGGGAATGGAAAAAGAAACGGCAATTGCAGATATGCAAAAAGAGATTGTGCGCGCTTCGCAAAGTGTTGAAATTGCACAGCGTACTGCTGATGCGACCGTTAAGAAAGCAGAAGGTGACGCCACCAGTTTAAAACTGAATGTGAACGCTGAAGCTGAAGCAACTAAAATGCGTGCAAATGCTGAGGCCGAAGCAACGAAAGCAAGAGCAGGTGCACAGGCTGAAGCGACCAAATTGAATGCAAGTGCCGAGGCAGAGCGTATTTCAAAAACCGGTTTGGCCGAAGCAGAGAAAATTATGGCAGTTGGTAAATCGACTGCAGAATCGTACCAATTACAAGTTAGCGCGATGGGTGGCGATAATTTTACCAGATATAAAGTAACCGAAGAAATTGGTAAAGGAAATATCAAAGTAATTCCCGATGTACTGATCTCTGGAAATGGCGGTTCTGACGGTTCTATTAGCGGTTTACTTGGGTTAAAACTTATGGAAATGATGGATACCAAGGATCTAAAAGAAACAAAACCACTCAAAAAAGGATAATAAGTTATAGTCCTGAAAGGTGACTGTGTTTTTTACCGGAACACATAACATCTAATAAATCCGATTCGTTTTTTACGAGTCGGATTTTTTTTAATTGTGAAATTTGAGATGTAAAAAAACTTAGAACCTTAGCACCTTAGAATCTTAGCACCTTTAAAAAAAACCTTTGTACCTTTGCATCTCTGAACCTTTGGGCCTAAATAATGAAAAAAATTCTCCTGCTTTCCGATACTCACAGTCATATTGATGATACCATTCTAAAATACGTTGCTCAGGCCGATGAGGTTTGGCATGCCGGAGATATTGGAGATCTGAATGTTACAGACACAATTAAAAAGTTAAAACCGTTACGTTGCGTCTATGGTAATATTGATGATGCTCAGGCGCGATTAGAATTTCCATTACACAATAGGTTTTTATGTGAAGATGTTTCTGTCTGGATCACGCATATTGGAGGATATCCGGGCAAATACAATCCCAATATAAGGGAAGAAATGACACTGGATCCTCCGAAATTGTTTATCTGCGGCCATTCGCATATATTGAAGGTTATGTTTGATAAAAAAAACAATCTATTGCATATGAATCCGGGAGCGGCGGGGAAAAGTGGTTTTCATCAGGTTCGAACGATGTTGCGATTTGTAATTGATGGTGACAAAATAAAAGATCTGGAAATTGTTGAAATCGGGAAGAAGTAAAATTGAATTAAAGAGGTAATGGAACCTGAATTTTGATAGAGGTTCCTTCATTCGTTTTTGAGGTAATGGAGATGTTTCCTTTGTATTTCTTAATTCGGGCTCTGATTCTGTTCAAACCAAAGCCTTCAACATTGTTTAGTTTTTCGGTTTCAAAACCTCTTCCGTTATCGTGAATTATAATTACAAATTGATTGTTTTTTTCGGATAAGGAAATTTTAGCCTTTTGTGCATCACTGTGTTTTACAATGTTGTTGAAAAGCTCTGTAACAATAAAATAAACCTTCATTTCAAATTTTTCGATGTATCTTTTTTCAGTCGGAATGGCACTTGAAAATTCAAAATTAATATGCGAATTGGAGTTTCTTTCACATAAGTCCTCTAAGGCGTAAATTAGTCCAAAACGAACAAGAAGTGTAGGAACCAGATCGTGCGACATATCTCGTAAAAGGTCATGTGCTTCCTGTAAGATATCCTTTGCTTTCTGAATTTCATCTGATTTTACTTCGTTTTGTGTTGTAAAAGTTTTTATGTGGAGTCCCACAGAAGATAATAAAGAGTTGATATTGTCGTGCAAAAATGATGCGATTTTTTTACGTTCTACCTCTTGGCTGTCAATACCGGCATTAATTACATTTAGTAATATCTTTTGCTTTATGTCTTTCCGCTTTATTTTTCGCCTCAGTTTATTGTTTTCATAGAAAAAATAGAATAAAAAGAACAATAGTATTACCAGTACGATAGATAAGCTGATTATTTGTTTGTCTCGGATGTTTTTCGGTTGGGAGGGATTGTTTTTTTTGGAATTTTCGACAACAGTAATAGTTTTCTTTTCTGAAATCGACTTTTGCTGATTAGCTGCAAAGCTGCCATTGAAAGAAGTTAATAAAGCAAAAAAAATATAGAATCTGAAAAAAGACATATTGACGCGAATTATTTGAATGTGCTTGTTAAAGGGGGTCAGGAATTGATCAGATTGTTTTTGAGTGCATATTTTACGAGGCCAATGGTGCTTTTTAGCTGTAGTTTTTTCATGATGTTTTTCCGGTGTGTCTCTACAGTGTTTATACTGATAAAAAGCTGCTCACTGATTTCCTTTCCGCTGTGTTCTAAGGCAATTAAAGTGATAATTTCGATTTCACGGGCACTTAAAATAGGGTTTTCGACTTGAATGTTTTTATTGAGTTTTGGATTGTTATGAGAGAAAATATTGAAGATTTTTTCTCTTACCGAATCGCAAAAATATTCCTGTCCCTGATAAACAGCTTCTATGGCTTCGATTATATTTTCTCCGGCACATTTTTTTGTCAGGTAACCTTTTGCACCTAATTTCATTACTTCTTTGATGATTTTTAAATCATCGTAGCTGGATAGAATAATAATTTTGCACTGAAAATCTTTTTGCTGAAGTTCTTTAACTACTTCTATGCCATCTTTTTTGGGCATGCTGATGTCCAGCACCAAAATATCGGGATTACTTTGAATGATATCATTATAAACAGTGGTGCCATCCTGTGAATTGCCCACCACTTCAAAATTTTCAACTGTCTGTAGCAAATTCGTAAGGCCGTCAATAAGCACCTGATGATCATCTGCAAGGTGTATTCGTATTTTGTGTTTCATAATTGTTTAGGGACTGAAACGCAAAAATAAAGAAAAATTATCTTACAAAGTTTATTTTTAAGGTTGTTTTGGCAGTTCTGTTTGAAATTGTAGAAAATGTAAGGCACAAAAAAACCCGAATTTAAAATTCGGGTTCTCTTCGCACAAAAAATTTAAGTTTATAGGTTTACCTCAAACGATCTACAGATTTTACAAGATCTTCATCCTTTTTGATGGCCTTATTAGCTAAAACTAATAATACGATAGCAACAATAGGTAGAAACATCCCAATACCTTTCTCTGATACAATGGTAGTAGTATCTCCAGATAAATTTAGAGAACGATATACAAATAATCCCAATAAAATTAAATTTAATATTATGTTCAGTCTGCCCATTACAAACTGATTTTGTCTTTTTTTGTATGAAATGATACTAATAATAGTAAGCATGGTACTTAATCCTAACAGGATAGTGTAATATTGATCCTGCATAAAGTAAAATGCCTTACCATTATTTAAGGTCCAAAGCGGAATAAAAAACAGTAATACGCCTGTGATTAAAAAGGTAAGAATTAAATATACGGTTTGAATTCGTTGTATCATGGTCTAAAATTGTTTTACAAAAATATATTTTCTTTTTTTAAAATACTATTGTATGATTAAATTTTATTCGTATTATTGCATCATAATACCGTAAGCACTTCATACTGCGGTCAATCGAAAAAAAAATATCTACCTATTCTTTTTACAGTATTTCCGTTAAAATAATTAAATTCATAGAACATTCATGTTTGATATTTCTGCATTAAAAGAAATGAAGCTTTCTGAGCTTCAAGAAATAGCTAAGTTAGCTAAAACTATAAAGTTTAATGGTGTTAAAAAAGAGACTTTAATCAGTCAGATTTTGGCACATCAAGAAGCGACTGTAGCGCCGCCGGTTAATCCTGTGGCAGAAGCGGAAATAGTTGATGATAAACCGAAAAGAGCAAGAATTGTTCCAGCCAAAAAAACACCTATCAGTAAGAATGCACCAGTTCTGGAATTTGATAAAGTAGAGGAAACTCCTGAAAAAACCGCAGCACCGGTTGCAGTAACTAAAACTCCGGCTATTAAAGCAAATCCTAAAACAAATCCTAAGATAAAAGGAAATGCAGTAGCGAAAGAAACAGCAGAAGTTAAAATTGCCGAAGCAGCTCCGGAAGTTCAGGAAAATACTGAAAATACAGGGAATACAGAGAATACAACAGTAGAGAAAAAAGGACCAAAAATCGTAAAATTTAATAAGTCGGCTTACGAGAAAAAGGTCGCTTTGCAAAAAGAAAAAGAAGCTACAAAAGAGGCAATTCCGGAAGGTGAAGCTGTAGCAGAAGTTTCGACGACTGAAAAAACAGAAGCACCGGTTCAAACTAAAAAGGTCAATCCGAACCAAAATAAAAATCCGAATCCTAACCAAAACCCAAATCAGAATCCAAATCAGAATCCAAATTCTAATCAAAATGGGAATGGAAATAACGGGAATCAAAATCCAAATCATAAAAATAAAAAGAATAATTTCAGAGATTCAGACTTTGAGTTTGATGGAATTATCGAAAGTGAAGGTGTTCTTGAAATGATGCCGGACGGTTATGGTTTTTTACGTTCATCAGATTATAATTATTTAGCTTCTCCCGATGATATTTATTTATCAACATCACAAATCAGATTATTTGGTCTTAAGACCGGAGATACTGTAAAAGGAGTAGTTCGTCCTCCAAAAGAAGGAGAGAAGTTTTTCCCCCTTGTTCGTGTACTTAAAATTAATGGTCACGATCCGCAAGTTGTTCGCGACAGAGTTTCTTTTGAACATCTTACCCCGGTTTTTCCTTCTGAAAAATTCAAATTAGCCGAAAAAGGCAGTTCAGTTTCAACCCGTATTATCGACTTATTTTCTCCAATAGGAAAAGGACAGCGTGGTATGATTGTCGCTCAGCCTAAAACGGGAAAGACAATGTTACTAAAAGACATTGCAAACGCAATCGCAGCCAACCATCCTGAAGTATATCTTATTGTTCTTTTGATTGATGAACGTCCTGAAGAGGTTACCGATATGCAACGCAGTGTAAGAGGAGAAGTTATTGCTTCTACTTTTGACAGAGAACCACAAGAACACGTGAAGATTGCTAATATCGTTCTTGAAAAAGCAAAACGTTTGGTAGAATGCGGACACGATGTGGTTATTTTACTGGATTCTATTACCCGTTTGGCAAGAGCTTATAATACAGTTCAACCTGCTTCAGGTAAAGTTTTAAGTGGAGGTGTTGATGCCAATGCATTGCAAAAACCAAAACGTTTCTTTGGAGCTGCAAGAAATGTAGAAAACGGAGGTTCGTTAAGTATCATCGCAACAGCATTGACCGAAACAGGTTCTAAAATGGATGAGGTGATCTTTGAAGAATTTAAAGGTACCGGTAACATGGAACTTCAATTGGATCGTAAAATTGCCAACAAACGTATTTTCCCTGCTATTGATCTTACTTCGTCAAGTACTCGTCGTGATGATTTATTACTGGATGAGAAAACATTACAAAGAATGTGGATTATGCGTAAATATTTGTCTGATATGAATCCTGTAGAATCTATGGATTTCGTAAACGACCGTTTCAAGAAAACCAGAAACAATGAAGAGTTTTTGATTTCTATGAATGACTAGAAAGAAGGTGCTAAGATACTGAGGTTCTGAGATAGTAAGATATATAGCTCTAAGATAAAAGGTTCTGAGTTTTAAAGTGTGGAATGCACTTTGAAACTCAGGACCTTAATTATTTTAATTTCTCAGTTAATTAATCGCTCGACTTTTAGATAACTCAGAATCTCCAATAAAAATAATCCAATCCTTTTACATACCGATCGGTATTTTGGTTATATTTGTTTTGAAAATATCTAATGAAAACGAAAAATTATGAATACTTCTGAATTTATATTGGATAAAGTGGCTCCAATTTTTAACAAACAGGGATACATCGGTACCAGTCTGACAGATATAACCAATGCAACTGGCCTTACGAAAGGAGCTATTTATTGCAATTTTACAAATAAGGAAGATTTAGCACTGCAGTCGTTTCGGTTAAATGTCGACTTGGCAATAACACCTTTATTCAAACTTGTAGCAACTAAGAGCGGAAGTTTGGAGAAACTCTATGCTATAACAAATTATCAGAGAAGCTATTATGATTTAGTCAAGGACAGAGGGGGATGCCCTATGCTGCGGGTAGGAGTTGATACAAAATTTATCAATCCATTATTGTTTCAGACTGCTCAGAATTTATCTCAAAAGTTTATTGTCGGGCTGACGAATATTATCAGTGAAGGCATTGATAAAGAGGAGATTCTGCGAACTACGGATCCTTTAAAATACGCGAAAATAATGTTGTCTTTAATTGAAGGCAGCTCGCTTTTGGCTTTTACACATAATGATGAGAGTTACATAACTACAGCAATGGACTTTATAGACAGTACAATAATTGTTAAAATAAGGAAATAAAATTTTTTAACTCATCAGATACCGATTGGTATTTGGTATAATAAATTCAAAGAATGGAAAAAGTATTGAAAACAAAAAAGAAAATCAGATTTCAGGATTGTGATCCTTTTAATCATTTAAACAACGCAAAGTACCTGGAGTATTTTATTAATACCAGGGAGGATCAGATTGCTGAGCATTACAATTTGGATATCTTTAAATATCTTAGGGAAACAGGGATTAGCTGGGTAGTGGCAACTAATCAAATTAGTTATATGCGTCCCGCTTTTACAATGGAAACGGTACTGATTGATTCGCAATTGGTTCAGTATAGCGATAATTTTCTGCTGGTTGAAATGAAAATGTGGAATGAAAATGAAACAGAATTAAAAGCCATTTTATGGATTAAGTTTTTTCATTACAATATTCAGAGCACAAAACGTGCCTCACATTCTGATGATTTGATGAAACTATTCCAATCGGTTGTTGTGCCGGTTGAGCAATCTATTTTTGAGAATAGATGTTTGGAAATTGTTCAGAAATTAAAGTCAGGAGTACCCGCTTAAATAAGAAATCATTGGGATGGCTTATTTAAAAGTTGCTCTATGATGCAAGAATAATCTTTAAGTAATAGGAGAAATAAGTGAGGCTGTCTAAAAAGACAGCCTCCTATTTATAAAATAAAGTGATAACTTAGTTTCTAAGCACCTAAAAAAATCTCAGAATCTTAGCATCTTAGTACCTCAGTGCCTTATTTAATCGGTTTATCGACTACCGGTCTATTCTCTCTATTGGCTAAGTCCCAAGCGATCGCGAAAGCTAATTTTGTTCTTTTGGTCAAAGCGTCGTATTCGATTTTTTGAGGCTCATCTCCTTTTCCGTGATAGTCTTCGTGAACTCCATTAAAGAAGAAAACTGCCGGAATTCCGTATTTTGCAAAATTATAATGATCAGAACGCTCATAAAAATGATTTGGATCTTTAGGGTCATTAAATTTAAAATCAAGGTCTATTTTGGTGTATTTTTCGTTCTGAGCTACCACAATATTGTGTAAGTCGGTTGAGAGTCTGTCGGCCCCAATTACGTACACATAGTTGTTTGTTTTTGCATGATCAACATCACGACGGCCAATCATATCAATGTTGATATCGGTAATGGTATTGGCAATTGGAAATAATGGATTTTCTGAATAATAGCGCGAACCATGCAAGCCATGTTCTTCACCTGTTACGTGTAGGAACAGGATAGAACGTTTTGGTCCGTGTCCGTCTTTTTTGGCTTTTGCAAATGCTTTTGCCATTTCTATGACAGCAACTGTTCCCGAACCGTCATCATCGGCACCATTATAAATTTCGCCCTTTTTTATTCCAACGTGATCGTAATGTGCTGAAATTACCAAAACTTCATCAGGTTTTTCAGAACCTTCAATGTAAGCCCAGATGTTCTCTGAATCAGGTAAATTTTCGTTACGTCTGGCATTTAAGAAAGATGCAGGAATGTGCTGATAATAATCCGTTGCTCCTTTAGGAAACGAAATTCCACTTTTTTTGTATTGTTCGATCATGTAAAGACCTGCTTTCTTTTGTCCTTTGGATCCGGTTTCACGGCCTTCCATTTCATCTGAAGCGACCACATAAAGCATTGTTTTTAGATCTTTTTCTGAAATAAATTCAATGTATTTAGACGGATCTGAATTGTCTTTTGAGGTAACTGACTGTGTGTTTTTACAAGAAAATGCAGTACCAATTAATAACAGGATTATAATTTTTTTCATGTGTTGTTTAATGTAAATTGATAAAGGTATAGAAAACGTAAAAGATTAATAAGATTAGGATGAAAGTAAAATTTATAAACAGTAATGCAATGCTTTTAAAAAAGGAAATCCATCTTGTCTCGCCATAAAAACGGTGATGCGCCGGAAAAAAATAATAAAACATCCAGAGACCTCCAAGGAAGTCGGTTATATCTGAAATCACAGCTATAGGACTATCTTCTCCAAATAATCCAACAAGTCTGCGAATTACAAACAAGATGAACGTTACCAGAAGCAAAAACGAAAAATAGTGTAAAGTGAATATCCCATGATCAAAATAATACCATCTTTTTTTGTTGTGAAAAAGCCATAAAAAGAAAGCAAATAGTGGCATTATGATAAACAGAACTTTAGGAATGTTGTGTACAAATGATTCTGTGAATTTGTTAATTAGTTCTTTTTTGGTATTGTGCTCCTTTACGTATTTTACTTTTTGAACTACCCAGTAGCTAAACGAGTCTAATTTTTTATCTTCGGGGGCATATTTTTGAACGGAATCTACTTCGTGGGTAAATTTATCAAAACCATCTCCGGGTTTTAAATCGTTAAGATTTCCTGTGAAAATGTTTTTTGGAGCTTCTTTCTTGTTGCTTACTTCTAGATTAAAATCAGCTGGAGTTTCCTCTGAATGACCAGGAAATAAAGCAATCATTAAAAAAGTAACAAAACTAATAAAGATGTATAAACGAACAGGCGCCAGATAGGATAGGCGTTTTCCCGAAAGATATTCTTTAGTTAAAGCAGAGGGTTTAAACAAAAGATTTTTGATCGTACGCCAAAAAGCATTTTCGTAATGTGTCAGATCTTCAAAAAAGTGAATAAACAAATGATGAAATGTTTTTCGGGAATCAGTGTTTTCCTGTCCGCAATTGGGACAGAATTTTTGTTCAACAACGTGTCTGCAGTTTAGGCAGGTTTTGTCTTTTCTAATCGGACTGTGTGACATTGGGTATAAATTACTTTGGTTTGATTTTGGTTGTTGCTTTTTGCCCGTGGATGTCACGGATTTAAATGGGTTTATGTTGTTTTTTACGATACGAATTTTACGTAGCACAAATTAATTTTAATCTGCTTAAATCTCTATGCTGTTGTTTATTTTTTTAATACTTCATTTAGGAAAAGCTGTAAATGCTCAAAAGATCTTTTTGCTGCAATAGCATTATAGGCCGCACCCTTTGAATTGTCATTTCCTGCTTCCGGATTTGTGAAAGAGTGTACGGCATTCGCATAATAAATCATTTGCCAGTCGGCTTTTGAATCGCGCATTTCCTGCTGAAAAGCAGTGATTTCTTCTTTTGATTCATAAGGATCGTCGGCTCCATGACAAATCAGTACTTTAGAGGTAATTGGTTCGATCTTTCGGGCAGCATCTCTGGCTAAACTTCCGTGGAATGAAACAACTCCTTTTAGGTTCAAATGTCCTCGGGCAGCTTCAAGAACCCCCGTTCCGCCAAAACAGTATCCTATGGCTACAATATTATCGGCATTAGCTCCGGATTTAACTAATTCCTGTAATGCTGCATTGATGCGTTTTTGGTATAATTCGTAATTCTTTTTGTAATATCCTGCCTGTTTTCCTGCTTCGGCAGTATTGGCCGGATAATTTCCTTCACCATAGATATCGGCAATGAAAACATTATAGCCTAGTTTCGCTAAGTTTTCTGCAATATCTTTAGAAGCTTTATCAATTCCAAGCCAGGCCGGAATAAGCAAAATACCCGGATTTTGAGTGCTTTTTTTAAGAGATTTTGCAAATAATCCATTTAAGGCCTGAGAACCATCGTTATATTTTACAGCTTTTAGTTGCGCATTTATACCGTTAGAAAACAGTATGGTAGCAAATAGGAGAAGGGCCGAATTTTTCATAAGGGTACAATTTTTAACAAATATCAGAAATATTATGTTACAAAAAAACCTCGGGATATATTTCTTCCGAGGTTTTCGCCTGTTGTTTTCTTACAATGAAAATCATTCACCGGGATGATAGGTTTTCTCTGCATTTTTGATGACATCTTCCTTGTAAAATAAGACTTCTTTGAAGCTTCCTTTCTGGTACATTTCGCTTTGGTCGTTAAAGTGTCTGGATTTAGGATCTCCGCTATTACCTCCTGCCAATAGTGATTTTGCTTTTATTTTTGGGCCAAATTCTACAGCACAGACAAAACTGTTGCCATTGTAACCATATCGTTTTTTAGAATCTTTTTGATAGCTGCTTTTAAAGGAAGGTAAGCTTCCCCATGAGCCCGGACCAAAGGCAATAGGTAAACTTGGCTGTGCATCGTCATATTTTAAATCGATGTCACCACTGGAACGCTGAAATCGGTTTATATCTCCCCAGGTCACTTTCCAGGTTCCCCATTTTGAGTTCAGTTCTTTTAAAACGGCCTGCAATTGTGGAAGCATTTGATTGGCGGTTGCATTTTTAGCAAATTTTTTGGTATTTTCTACCTGATCCAATTCTCCTTCATCGACATAAGCTTTTAGTATTACTGGATCTAGTTTATAAGCCCATTCAACAGCTAATGCGGTTGCTACCGAATTTTCTTTTGCATAATAATCCCAGTTTTTTAATATTGAAATCGCTTCGTTCAATTCTGCATATTCAGGATTCTTAGAGTTGTTGTTGTTTTCGAAAATGGTAATTAAAGACGGAATTAAGATTTCGAAAATTGACAATTTGGTATCGTATCCGTCTGCAATTACTTTGTCTAAAGTGTATTGATTGCCTTTGCTGAAAATTCTAACAGCATTTATTCCTCTAAAATTTTCTCCATCTGGCGCCATATATGGCAAGTAGTTTTGTTTTTTCGGACTGTTTTCTCCGGCAACAGAATAAGGAGTTGAGTTGCAGTTTTGCAGCCAGCCATTTACGGGATTGTATAAATGAACGGTTTCGTTTACTTCGTGCAGGCCTTTCCATTGTGTAGCTGAAACCGAACCGTCAATTACTTTGGACCAATTGAGGTTTTTGTCTCTGATTGGAATAAAATTTCCGTGCCAGTAAGCAATGTTTCCTTTATCGTCTGCATAAACGGTATTGTTGGAGGTATTGGCTTTTAAATCCATTGCTTTTTTGTAATCTTCAAAACTGGTCGATTTGGTTCTGACCCAACTTTGGATTAAACTGGTCATCGAACGATTATTTGATTTTAAGGAGATCCATTTCCCATCGCGTTTTGCCATGATCGGACCGTTATTGGTAAAGTAAGTTTTGAATTTTTTTGCAATTAATTTCCCGTTCTCAGTATAGTTTATCGTGATTTCTTTTTCAATAACGGGGATTAGGTTTTTATCGAATTCATAAAATAATTTGCCCTTTTTATCGATAATCTTTTCGGCGTACATGTCGGCAACATCTACATTGGATGAGGTGTGCATCCATCCACAATGGTCGTTAAAACCCTGATAGACGAAAAACTGTCCCCAGGTTACCGCTCCGTAAACGTTTAGTCCCTCATCGCTTGTTACCTGTACTTCGGGTCTGAAGTAAAAGGTAGTATGTGGGTTTATGTATAATATAGCGTTACCGTCAGCTGTTTTTGATGGTGCAAAAGCAAAACCGTTAGAACCTGTCTGAACGTTTTTTTCTCTTTCTACATAAGCTACTTTGTCGGTATTACCGGAATAAAAAGCTTTTAATTCCCCAATGGTAAGATCGGCGGTACTTATGGCTCCGATACTTCCATCTGTCCAGAGTAGAGGGAACCAGGGCTCAAAATGGGTTAGTAGTGCCGGTTTTACTTCAGGATGTTTGTACAAATAAAAGTTGATGGCATCGGCATAACTGTTTAGCAATTTTTTGAGCCACAAAGGAGCTTTTTTATAATCGGCTTTTGCTTCTTCGGTATCTATTAAAAGTTTAATCTCTAAGTCATTGTATAAAACGGATTGTCCTTTTATTTCTGAAAGCCTGCCCAGCTTTTCAATGTAGTTCATTTCAATTCGTTTAAAATCATCTTCGCATTGGGCATAGAGTAATCCGAAAACCGCATCGGCATCTGTTTTTCCATAAACATGAGGAATACCCCAGTTGTCTCTGATGATAGTGACTTGCTGGGCTAGATTTTGAAGACGGATAACTTCTTTGGAATTGATTTTTTGTGCCGAAAGCTGAAAACTGATACAGAAAATTATAGAGGCTAATTTTGGAATTTTAAGCATGCTTATTTGATATTAAATTTTTGTCCGGCGGTATAAATACTCATTTGTAGATTTTCAATCGAAATGAGATTGTTGTTTTTAGATTTAAGGATTCCTTTCGGGTTTCTAACTACGATCACTTCGCTTTCGCCCGCTATTTCAATTTGATTGTTTCGAACGATGATGGCGGTACTTTCGTCAATTCCTATTCCGGTTAAGGCAGGGAATTCGACTAATGCAGAAAGCAATCGATTGTAACGATTTCTTTTTAAAAAGTGTTGGTCGACAATAGCAGTTTTAAGTAATCCTAAGCCTTCAGCGGTTTCAAGATTGTCGTAACGGATGTTGTCAAAGGTTCCGGAATATTCTTTTTGAAGCTTCTGATTTCCGGTGATCATTTTCTCTGACATTACTGCAGCACCGGCGCTTGTTCCGGAAATTGTACTTCCATTTTCATACGCTTTTTGAATTGCTGTTTTGATCGGAGTATTTTGAACTATATGCATAAAGCGTGTTTGATCTCCGCCACTGATAAAAATTAGTTTTGCTTTTTGCAATGAATCTGTTAATCTTTTATTTTGAGCTGTTTCTTTGTTGAAGTTGAGCATCACAATTGGGTGAGGCGTTAGTTTTACCATCTGTGTTTTGAAGAAAATAAACGAGCTGTCCGGTTCTTCGCTCGACATTGGCAGAACGACGATGTAATCTTTTTTGGATAAATCGGAAACACTCAAAACCTGCTTCATTAAGGCATCAGACCGATCACCGCCTCCAATGATAAATAACTTTCCTTTTGGAGTTTGCGCTTGCAAGAGATTAGCTAGTAAAAGAAACAGGACCATACTGTATTTATTTGCAGGAAATCTAAAAAGAGATTGGTTTTTCATATCAGGAAGAATTGGTTAATTACGATGACCTAATTTCTACAAAGAAATATTTCGCTTAAAAGCACATCCTAACTCAATAATCGAATCGGTTTTGGCGATGCCAGGAATGCCGTCGATTTTTTCATACAGAATGCGGCGCATGTGTTCGTGATTTTTTGCAATAATTTTGATATAAAGTGTAAAAGATCCTGTTACATAATAACATTCGGTAATTTCAGGAATTCCTTTTAATTCCTCAATAATTCGGTCAGAGTCGGAATCCTTATTTAGGGTGATTCCTGTGAAAGAAGCCCAATCGTAACCTATGTTTTTTTCCTGGATAATAGGCTTGATGCCACCAATTACACCTTGCTCGATCATTCTGTTAATACGCTGATGCACCATAGTATTTGATATTTTCAAATTAGCAGCAATAGCAGAAAAAGCCATTCTTCCGTCTTTTTCTAATTCTTTAATGATACTAATATCAAATTCGTCTAATATATCCATTCTTTTAAATTGTGTTAAAACTTAAATAGTACCCCAAATAATCGGTAGTACTTTTACATTTATAAAAGTAATTATTTTTTTCAATTAAAAGAGTTTAAAAAACGGACTTGTAATAAGTGAAATTGATTTTTTTAAAACTAAAAATAATTGAATTTGACTTTTAAAATGATTTATAAAGTCAAAAAATAATGTTTATAGCCCGATAATGAATAATTTTTAATACTTTTGTGCTTTCAAAAAAATAAAATAAAAGATCATGATTCATACTGAAAATAGCCTATCGTCAAAATCAGAGGTTTTGATTGAAAAAGAAAATAAATACGGTGCTCACAATTATCACCCGCTTCCTGTTGTGTTAGAAAGAGGAGAAGGGGTATATGTTTGGGACGTAGACGGAAAAAAATACTTTGATTTTTTATCTGCTTATTCAGCTGTGAATCAGGGGCACTGCCATCCTAAGATCGTAAAAGCAATGGTTGATCAGGCACAAAAACTTACTTTGACTTCCCGTGCTTTTTACAATGACAGATTAGGTAATTACGAAGAATTTATAACTAAATATTTTGGTTTTGATAAAGTTCTTCCAATGAATACCGGCGCTGAAGCTGTTGAAACGGCTCTTAAAATATGTAGAAAATGGGCTTATGAAGTAAAAGGAATTTCTGAAAACCAGGCTCAGGTTATTGTTTGTGAAAATAACTTTCATGGAAGAACAACTACAATCATTTCATTTTCGAATGATGAAGGAGCGCGTAAAAATTTCGGACCTTTTACAGATGGATTTATAAAAATTGAATACGATAATCTGGAGGCTCTTGAAAAAGCACTCGAATCATCAAAGAATATTGCAGGATTTTTAGTAGAACCAATTCAGGGTGAAGCAGGAGTATATGTGCCTTCTGAAGGATATTTGGCGAAAGCTAAAGCCTTGTGCGAGAAACATAATGTTTTGTTTATTGCTGATGAGGTTCAGACCGGAATTGCGCGTACCGGAAAATTATTAGCCGTACACCATGAAAATGTGCAGCCTGATATTTTAATTTTAGGTAAAGCAATCTCAGGCGGAGTATATCCGGTATCAGCAGTATTGTGTAATGATGAAATTATGAATGTGATTAAACCAGGACAACACGGATCTACTTTTGGTGGGAATCCTGTTGCTGCTGCAGTTGCAATTGCCGCTCTTGAAGTGATAAAAGAAGAAAATCTTGCCGAAAATGCAGAACGTCTGGGAGTGATTTTAAGAAAAGGATTAAACGAAATCGCAGAGCGTAATGATTTGATTACACTGGTTCGCGGTAAAGGTTTGTTAAATGCAATTGTAATTAATTGTGGTGAAGATTCAGATCTGGCATGGGAAATTTGCCTGAAATTCAGAGATAATGGATTATTGGCAAAACCAACTCACGGAAATAAAATTAGACTGGCACCGCCATTGGTGATGACAGAAACTCAAATTCAGGAATGTCTTGAAATTATCGAGAAATCACTGAATGACTTCAAAAACTAGATTTTTTTTGATTTTAGTATGTAAAAAAACATCCCGCTAAACGGGATGTTTTTTTTGATTTATACATTACTTGCTGTAACCCGGATTCTGGGTGATTTTTTTGTTGGCATCCATTTCCGAGATTGGAATAGGAAATACCAGTATATCTGCATCATAAGATAATAATTCAGATCCGTCACCATCGCCACTTACATCAATGGAGCCTTTTGTTCTTCGGATATCGTGAATGGAAAAGCCTTCCATTGCCAGTTCCAGTTGACGCTCCAATAAAATATCGCCAAGCGTTATTGCGGTTAAATTTTCGGCATTGGCTCTTGTTCGGATGATGTTGATATCGTCAAGCGGAGTATTGCCCACCGCTGTCCCGGCCTGAAAGTTTGCTTCGGCTCTGATGAGGTACATTTCAGCCAGACGAATAACCCCTACATTGGCAAATTGATTAGTAAATTTTAAAGTCAGTAATCTGTCATTTGCAGGATTTACATAATTGAAATTTGCACGATCATCGTTAGGATCGGTAAATTTTTCCAGATAAGGATCTCTGATCGAAATATCACCTCCGCGTCCTCCTTTATCTTCTGCAGCATAAAAAGTAATGGCATCATTTGTTCCGGTTTGTTTTGTAATCTGGATAGCAAAAACATCCTCGGCCTGATCGGTATCATGATTAAAGGCATCTGCATATTTTGTAGACAAAGAGTGTCCACTGTTTTTGATGACATCATTGGCAGCGTCTCTTGCCAAAGCGTAATTACCCTGTTGCAGATATACTCTTGCTAATAAGGCTTTTGCAGCATATTTATCAGCATAAAAACTATTGTCTTTAGGAAGATTAGTGTAAGCGAGATTTAATCCGTCAATGATTACTTTGTATACTTCAGCGACGGTACTTCTTTCTTTTGATAAATCGGCGTTGAAATCATAAATGGCTTTGTCTCTTAGTACAATTCCTAATTGATTATTGGCCTGACCGCTAACGTATGGTTTTGCAAAAAAGCGCACTAAATCAAAATAAGCAAGTGATCTTAAAAAATTAGCTTCACCGATCATTCGGGTTTGTTTGGTCGGGTCTTTTACTTTGTCGATATTATCAATAACAGTATTGGCTGCGTTTATGATTTCGTAACATCTCGAGTAAGTTCCTGTAATGATTACGTTATCAGCAAGCATTTTTTTGATATACATCTGTCTTAATTCTCCAAAAGTTCCTCTAAACCTAAAATCAGTAGTAGCGGTAACACCTGTTGCTCCCAGTAAATCGGCATAAACTAAGATCCTTCCTCCATAAGCATTTCCGTATGCGGCAAGAGCATAGGTTCCGGTGAGTACATTGGTAACTCCTTCTTCTGTATTTAAGGTAATAGAAGCATCTTCTCTTTGTCTTGGTTCTATGTTTAATTCATCTTGACAGCTTGTAAAAAAGACTGCAAAAAGCATAAATAATAGTATAGTGTTTGATTTCATTTTGATCGATTTAAAAATTGATATTTACTCCCATAGCGATAGTTCTGGCTGGTGGAGCCGAATAGAATTCCTCTCCAACATTAGGATTCGCTCTCGAGATGTCATCTCTTCGTGACTCAGGATCAGAACCTTTATAATTGGTAAAAGTCAATAAATTTACAGCTGTCATGTATACTCTTAAATTGCTCATTCCCATATCGCTTACTGTCTTTTTAGGTAATGAATATCCTAAAGTCAGGTTTCTTAAACGTATGAAATCTGATTTGCCAAGGTAACGGCTTGAATTTTGGGTACCGTTTGACCCTCCAAATCTTGCCTGAGGTACATTGGTAATGTCTCCCGGTTTTTGCCAACGGTCTAACTGATCGAGAGTCTGGTTGTCAAAATAATCGGCTGCTGTAGACTGATAAATTCCCGCAGTGTTATAAATGCTGGCTCCCCATTCTCCCTGGAAAGTAAATGAAAAATCAACTCCTTTGTACAGGATCGTATTGGTAAGCCCTGACATTAAGGTTGGAAATGGATTCCCAAGAATGGTTCTTTGTGCTTGACTATAGTCATTAGTGGTACTTTTGTCAATAGTTCCATCGGCATTTTTTGTGTTTTTTACAAAAAGAGCATCTCCGTTTGCCGGGTCAACTCCTGCGTATTCTACCAGATAGAAAGATGAAATGTTTTCGCCAACTCTATTAATGGTGTAACTGTTAATTACATCTGCATTGTTATTAGGAAGCGTTTTTACTTTAGATTCATTTGTAGTTAGGTTGAAACTTGTAGTCCAGGTAAAATTTTCGGTTGTGATATTTTTAGTATTTAACGTAAATTCGAAACCACTGCTTCTGATTTTACCAATATTTTTACTGATAGTTCCATCAGGGCCGGCACCTGCGCTTTTTGGAAGCGGAGCATCAAAGAGTAGTCCGTCTGTATCTTTTTGATAGTAGTCGGCTTCAAAAGTAATTTTATCTAAAAAGCCCAGTTCGGCACCAAAATCGATTTGAGTTGATTTTTCCCAGGTTAGGTTATTATTTCCAGGTTGAAAGAATGTTAATCCGGATTTTAAATTATAGGGATTTGGGCGGTACAATTGGCGAGAGGCGAAATTTCCAATTTCGGCATTTCCTAATTTACCCCAGCTTCCTTTTATTTTCAAATAGGTTAAAACCGGATTCTCTTTTAGGAAATTTTCCTGAGAGATTACCCAACCGGCAGAAAGTGCAGGGAAAACACCAAAGCGTTCGTTTTTTCCAAAACGGGAAGAACCGTCACGACGAATACTGGCTTTGAAAAGGTATTTGCCGTCAAAGGCGTAATTTAACCTTCCAAATTGAGATACAAAGGCATAGTCGGTTTCGTTTCCGGCTCCGGCATTAACTTCCGCTCCGCCGTCGATCGTCTGAAAACCGTCATTTGGGAAATAGATACTGGTTACGTCCTGATACCTGCGGTTGTATTTGTTAAGTTCCATACCCGCAACAACATTTAGAACGTGTTTTTCTGCAAATGTTTTGTCGTAAGTAAAGTAGTTACTAAAAACATAATTTTCAGTATTTACTGAGGTAGCAAATACCTCACCGTCTGTTGCCATAAACGGAGCATTTTTTCCTTGCCAGTAGTCTTCTGTCTGAGTTAAATAATCGTAAGAGAAATCAGAATTGAATTTCAGACCTTTTACTATTTTAAGTTCGCCAAAAACTTTTCCGGTAAGTCTACGCATGTTCGTTTTCCAGAAAGTATTGTCTTTAGCTAATAAATAGTTAGCATATTCTGTATTTGGGTTTGCCGTTCCGTCTGCCAGTCTTGCTTGTGATACAGGAGACTGCGCTACGGATTGTAAAGGGGACGTAAAAGAGTTATCATCCTGAACTCTGTTGATGATGGCTCTTGAAAAACCAAGGTTCATCCCAACTGTAAATCGATCGGATACTTTATGAGATATGTTTGATCTTCCTGTTATTCTCTCCAGACTGTTGCTGTCGATAATTCCGGTTGTATTATTGTAAGCTCCTGAAAAGAAGTATCTGGTTTTGTCGTCTCCGCCGGAAACCGAAAAATCAGCATCAGTTGTATATCCCGTTTGAAAGGCGATATCCTGCCAGTCCGTATCGACTTCACCGTTTCTCCAGTTAGTTCCCTGAGCCAGACGATCTAGTTCTTCTTCTACCGAGGCTAAATCGTCAACATTTTTTCCGGCTTCGCGCAATAGTTCTACGTATTGTTTTGAGTTTAACCATTTTCTTTTGTGAGTGGCTTCGCTAACACCCTGTGAGAAATTAAGGGTGAAAGTTCCTTTTCCGTCTTTCCCTTTTTTGGTAGTGATGATTACCACTCCATTAGCTCCACGTGCACCATAAATCGCTGCAGAAGAAGCATCTTTTAAGACGTCAATAGACTCAATTTCGTTAGGGCTCAAAGTTAATAATGGATTTGTTGGCGCTCCGTTGCTGGATTCGTTGTCTGTAATCAAGGGGATTCCATCTAAAACGTATAGTGGCTGTGTTCCGGCACTAATACTGGCAGCACCACGAACCCTAACATTAATACCACCTTCAACTTTACCATTTGTCTGAGTGATTTGTACACCGGCAAGTTTACCCACCAATGCATTTTGAACGTTTGAAACAGGTATTTGCTGGATATCTTTAGCCGTAACGCGGGCAATATTGTCCGTTAAATTCTTCTTAGTCTGTGTTCCGTAACCAACGACCAAAACGGCTTCGAGTTCATTTTGAGTTTCGACCAGTTGAACGGTCATTAAATTGGAGGCAGGAACATGTACAGTTGAGAAACTGACATAACTTACGGTTAGGATGTCTCCTTTTTTTGCTGTTATTTTAAAATTTCCGTCAAAATCAGTTTGAGTACTGATTTTTGTTCCTTTTACAAGAATGTTAACTCCCGGAAGCGGAATTTTTTTTGAGTCAGTAACTGTCCCTGTAATAGATCCTTCTTGTGCATTGACTGTTTGCATAAATAATGCAATCAATAGCCCTAAAAATAGCTTAAAGTTGATTTTCATTTTTCAATATGTTAGGATTAGTTCTTTCAAATATCTTAATTTTTTGTTAACGATTTGCTTTTGTTTAACAATAAAAATCACTTAAATAGTTATTTTTGTGTTATTTATAACATTTTAGCCCGAATCTAGGGCTTTCTCACAAAAAGAGTGAGTTTTATTATTTATAATGTAATCAATTTCTTTTTTATTTAAATTAAATAATGTGATTTAACAAAAAATAGGATTTGATTTCAAATATTATTGGTTTTGTGTGGTTATTTTTTAATAAGCTTTTTTTTATTAACATAAAAAAGCGATTGTCCGAAAACAATCGCTTTTGGTTATAATTACTCAAAATATCAAAAAAAGTAACTATTTTTTTAGAGATGCCTAAGAAGACATTGCCCTGTATTATTTTTTAAAATCTAACTTTTTTAAGTTCCCATAAGGTTTTGATAAAAGTATCGACATCCTGGGTGGTATTGTAAAAAGCAAGAGACGGACGAACAGTAGTTTCGACTCCCATTCTTCGCAAAATAGGCTGCGCACAATGATGTCCGGTTCGTACTGCAACACCTTCTTTATTTAAAGCTTGTCCCACTTGATCGTTTGTGTAGCCTTGTAAATTAAATGAAAGAACACTTGCTTTATTTGCTGCTGTACCTATCAATCGGACACCCGGAATTTCTTTTAGCAATTTTGTAGCATAGTTTAACAACTGATGTTCGTACTGACCTATCGCATCTATTCCTAGTTTTGTTACATAATCTATTGCAGCCCCAAGACCAATTGCGTCGGCAATATTTCCTGTTCCGGCTTCAAAACGATTAGGGGCTTTGTGGTATTTTATTTCCTCAAAAGTGACATCCTGAATCATGTTTCCACCAGATTGGTAAGGATGCATTTCATTCAGTAAATCTTCCTTTCCGTATAAAGCGCCAATTCCTGTAGGTCCAAAAAGTTTGTGTCCGGAGAAAACCAGCCAGTCCGGATTTAAATCCTGAACATCAACCTTCATATGTGAAACCGATTGTGCACCATCAATTAGAACTTTTGCTCCAACAGTATGAGCCATTTCAACAATCTTTTTGGCCGGTGTTACAGTTCCCAATGCATTTGATACCTGAGTAAAAGCAACCAGACGTGTTTTTGAATTCAGCAATTTTGCATATTCATCCAGTAAAATTTGTCCGTCATCGTCAACCGGAATTACACGAAGTTTTAATCCTTTTTTATCTGCCAGACGTTTCCACGGAACAATATTCGCATGATGTTCTAAATTACTGACAATGATTTCGTCACCGGCAACTAAGTTATAATCCCCCCAACTCTGTGCCACAAGATTAATACCTTCAGTAGCACCACGAACAAATACAATTTCGTTTACGGAGCCGGCATTCAGGAACGTTTTTACTTTTTCGCGGGCAGCTTCATAAGCATCCGATGCGCGTGCAGCCAATTCGTGAGCAGCACGATGGATATTCGAATTTTCATGTTCGTAGAAATAGGCAATACGATCAATAACCGATTGAGGTTTTTGTGTTGTGGCAGCATTATCAAACCAAACCAAAGGTTTTCCGTTTACGGTTTCTCTTAGAATAGGAAAATCTTTTTTGATGCGGTTAGCATCAAAATGGGAACCGGAAATACGACCAAAATCTTGTTTTTCAAAAGTATTACCAACGATTAAATTCGAATTTCTCTGATCAAAAGCAAACGGATTTTGCTCTAAAAAGTAGTACGAATTTGATATCTCATTTCCGTTTAACGGAAGATTGGTACGTTTTATAAATTGTGTATCCACAAAAGCCAATGCTGCTTTTAGTTCTGTTTCAAACGAAGAACCTTGGTTTTGAAAAGGCAGGTATTCATTATTTAAAAGCAATTTTGAAAAAATACTTTCTTCATTTAGCTGAGCGGCTCCGCTATTCCCAAAATTTTCGTCATAAAACCCGGTTTGAGGATTGTTGACATTTACATTATTTCCGTGTGAAATTCCTAAAGGATTAGTTTCACTTTGAGGATCAAATCCGGCTCCGGCATTTGGATATAAAGCCGAAGCTCCTGAGCCATAATTAGCAACAGTTGGCGCTGCTCCAAATCCGCTAAATGCTGGTAAAGAAGTAGGTGAAGCTGGCGCATCCTGCAAGGGCAGGGCTGCCGGGTTGTGGCCACTGAAGTTCCCCGAATTAAGGAAGGTTTCTGCAACTTTTGTGGCACGGGGATGTTCATTACGATCAGGACTTAACGAAATCTCTTTGGGAAATTCGTTAGGTAACGTACTGAACAATTCGTTAGCCAAAAGCTGCAAATCCTCAATGTTGGGTAAACCGTTGTTGTTAGTATTTATACTCATGGTACTTTCCAATTTCTACATCTTCAAGAACGGCAATGGCATCGTCTACCAATACAGCCAGTGAGCAATATAGCGATACCAGATAGGATGCAATTGCTTTTTCATTTATTCCCATAAAACGAACTGATAATCCCGGTGATTGTTCGCCTTGTAATCCTGGCTGAATTAATCCAATAACACCCTGACGGCTTTCGCCTGTACGCAATAAAATGATTTTTGATTTTCCGTCTTTGATAGGCAATTTGTCGGATGGAATAAGCGGAATTCCTCTCCACGTTAAAAATTGAGATCCAAACAAAGAGGTAGTAGGAGGAGGAACACCACGACGTGTACATTCACGGCCAAAAGCTGCAATTGCCAAGGGATGTAGTAAAAAGAATCCCGGTTCTTTCCACACTTTTGTTAATAGTTCGTCTAAATCATCCGGAGTCGGTGCACCGGTTCTGGTTTTAATAATTTGCGAAGGCGCAACATTGCTGAGCAAACCATAATCTTTATTGTTGATTAATTCGCTTTCCTGACGCTCTTTAATGGTTTCGATCGCCAATCTAAGTTGTTCAGAAATCTGATTGTATGGTTTACTGTACAAATCTGAAACTCTTGTATGTACTTCAACAATCGTTTGAACTGCAGCCAGATTATATTCTCTTGGATTATCGATATAATCGACAAAAGTATTGGGTAAAACCCTTTCGTCTCTTGCTGAACAATCTACTTCGATATGGCTTCCGTCTTTTACTTTATTCAAACGGAATACACCCGATTCTACTGGTGTCCAATGCAAAAGATGCGTTAACCAACGTGGTGTAATTGTTCCAATTTGAGGAACGGTACGTGTTGCAATTGCTAATTGTCTTGCTGCAACATCTCCTAATGCTGTTTGTTGTTGTTTTGTTTCAGCCATGGCTTAATGGTTTAATGGTTAATTTATTTTTTGCTGTAGTATTTTAAGAACTTTAATTCGTAAAAAAACAATTTTATCGTACTAGTAAATTTAGTTTAAAACTAAAAACCCCCGAAATAAAAACCGTTTAATTTACAGTATAATAATATCTAAATTGTTGAATTATAAGGTTTGTCAAGGCTGAACCTGCTTTTAAGCGAATGATATTTTTGCTTGATATAGTGATTCGGTTTCGTGCTCGTTACCAAAGAGAGGATCTGTTTGTACTTGGGGATGAATTTCGATTTTAGGAATGAAATCGATTCAAAACAAAATAATGGAAGAATTAATGGCAGAAGCACATATAACAAAAAGTGTTATAGGTATATTTTTTTGGAAGGATATAATTCGATGTACTTGCAGTTGTTCTCAAAATGTAGTTCTTTAAATTTTAATCTCTACTAATTCTATAGACAAAGTTAAATTTAAAATAATAAAATCCAAAAGTTTTTTAAAATTTATTCAGATGAGTGCAAGAAAACAGGTAAAGTATAGGATAGTTGTTGTTTTAAAATGTTGATTTACAGTTGTTTGTTTTTGGTTGTTTTCGAATATAAAAAAAGACAGAAAAAGAAGTAAGAGTTGTTTTTTTACTTATTTTTCTGTCTTTTTAAATGCTTTATAAAATGTAAAAAGAAGCTTCAATTACTTTTTTAAGGCAGCGCCACCAGGCATAACTTCCTGTTTTAGTTTGAATTTACTGTATTCTACAACTCCTGTCTGATCAGCCCAATCAAAGTAAGAAGCAGACAGTTTGTTGACAACAGCGGGGTTTTGTTGCGCTACATTGGTTGTTTCGCCACGGTCAGTTTCAATATTATAAAGTTCCCATTCGTATGACGGGTAAGTCGAAACCAGCTTCCATTTTCCATCGCGTACGGCTCTGTTTCCGGCTCTTTCCCAAAACAGTGGGGCTCCTCTGTCGACTTCCGAAGCATTATCGAATAATACCGGCAGCAGACTTTTTCCTGCTAACGGATTAGATTTTACACTATTGTATTCTTTTGGATATTCAATTCCGGCCAATTCATAAAAAGTAGGAGCGAGGTCAATAATATGTCCAGTTCCTTTATCTATTCGTCCGCTTTTTATTTTCGAAGGAAACCAGGCAATAAACGGAGAACTGAAACCGCCTTCATGCATATTGTTTTTGTATTGCTGCAAAGGCGTATTAGACAAATAGGCCCAGTTTTGCTCCTGATAATCAAAGGAACCCGAGGTTCCAATTGGACCGTCGTTTCGGACTAAGCCTCTTCCTAAAGGATTGTAAGTGTTAAAGCCACCCTGTGCACCATTGTCTGAAATAAAAATAATGAGGGTGTTTTTATCTTTTTTTAATGCTTTTAGTTTGTTTAGAACTTTACCCACATTTTGATCCATGTTGTCAACCATTGCGGCGTAGACCTCCATTTTGGCTTTCCAGAATTGTTTTTCATCATAAGTCAGTTTGCTCCATTCGGGAACTTCAGGATCTCTTGACGATACGGTTTGATTGGCGGGTAAAATACCGTTTGCTTTTAATCTTTCAATTCTTTTTTCTCTAAGAACATCCCAGCCTTCGTCAAACTTTCCTTTGTATTTGGCAATGTCTACTGGTTTTGCCTGCAATGGCCAGTGTGGTGCCGTGAAGGCTAAGTACAGGAAGAAAGGTTTATTTTCTTTGTTTTGTTCATCCAGAAAAGACACGGCATTGTTTCCGATCTCGTCTGTAAAATAATACGAATCGTCTTTTGGGTGAAGCTCTTCATTATTTAGAAGCAATTTTACCGGATAAGGTGTTTTTCCGAAAGGCAAAGGTTTGGCGTCAAAATAATTGGAAGCCCCTTTTAAGATTCCGTAAAACTTATCAAAGCCTCTCTGATTGGGCCATTGCGACTGATCTAGAGAGCCTACATGCCATTTTCCCGAAAGCATAGTGCTGTAACCTCCGGAACGGAAAACCTCGCCCAATGTTAAAGACTCTTTGTTCAAATAACCCTGATAGGCGGGAAGTCCCAGATTAATATCAAAAAATCCCATTCCGGCCTTATGCTGATATTGCCCTGTTAGCAACGAGGCTCTGGTAGGTGCGCAGATGGAGTTGTTGTAAAATTCGCGCAGACGCAAACCTTCGCTAGCCAGTTTGTCGAGATTTGGTGTTTTAATTTCGGAGCCGTAATTTCCTAAATCAGAATATCCCATATCATCCACCATAATCAAAATGATATTTGGTTTTGAAGAATCGGCCGTAGTTTTATTTTGTGCGGAAACTAAAAGCACGGTCGAAAGCAGTACGTTTAGTGTAAGAAGTGTTTTTTTCATTTTAATTCATGTTGTGAGTTGCTGAGGTTGGTTTTATCTTTTGTTGAATTGGTTTAAGACATATAAACAGAGCTTTAAAAAAGTAGAGTAAATTATGGTTTTTTAGAACAACTCTGCGATTTATTTTTAATGAAAGGTGTTTTAGGTACAATAAGTTACGTTTTAAAGTGTTCGAAAAATGATTCAGATTGTTATTCTTTAAAAAGTAAAAAAGCAATGATCAGCGTGACAATGATATTGAATAATTGTGCTATTAAAAAGGCATATAGAGGTTTTCGGCTGGTATTGCCCAGTAAATCTTTAAATTTGGTTTCCAGTCCGATACTGGTAAAAGCCAGGGCAAACCAAATGCCTTGCAGGTTTTTTAAGCTGTCTTTTACTTCGTCTCTGACCTCGGCAGTTAAAAGAAATGAAAATAGGAGTGAAGCGGCAATAAAACCGATAACGAATTTTGGAAAACGCTCCCATATAACAGCTAAGGTTGGTTTTGTGGTAACAGCTTCTTCCGATTTGTTCTGAGTGTAAGTCCAGTAAACGGATATGGCAAAAGCAGCTAATCCTAAGAGTACATTTTGAGAGAATTTGACAATTGTACTAATTTTTAAAGCGGTTTCGCCTACCAAGGAGCCTGAAGCGACAACGGCTCCCGAAGTATCAATACTGCCGCCAAGCCAGGCTCCGGTTACTTCTTCAGGAAAGTTGAAATGTTTAGCAATTATAGGCATGAAAATCATCATGGGTATTGCAGTGACCAAAACAATAGAAATCACGTAAGATAGTTTTTTTGAATCACCTTTGATGGCACCCGAAGTCGCAATTGCCGCGGAAACTCCGCAAATCGAAACCGCGCTGGAAATCATCAGGGTTAATTCATCATCAACTTTTAATTTTTTGCACAGCCAGAAGGCAAAGTACCAAACCGACAGTACAACCACTAAAGCCTGAATAAGCCCTAATGAACCGGCTTTTAGAATGTCTGAGAAAATAACAGTGGTTCCTAGTAATACCAAGCCAATTTTGACAAATACCTCTGTTGAAAGAGAGGAACGAAACCACCTTGGAAGGATGAAAAAATTACCCAGACAGAGACCTATGATTAAACTAAAAATCACCGCTTCCAGGTTTAGTCCTTTTAGGATTGTGTTTCCGGAGATAATTAAAGCTAAAATTGTTAAAGAATATACTATTGGAAAACCCAGTAGAAAGTTTTTGACCGATTTTCCAATTAAAAAAGCACCAAGTGTTCCAATCGCAATCAGGTATAAAAATTGTAAGCCAATGATTTTTAGGTTTCCGGAATTAAACACGTTTACTAATAAATCGGTTTCGGTTGACCATTTGAAAACAGGAATCTCAGGCAGAAAAATAAAAAGAGAAATTCCGATGATTATAAATCCAAGGACTACGACAGTCCAGTCTTCGTGTAGGGTAAATTGTTTGTTTTGGGTTGACATTTTATTGTTTGTTCTAAATTTAACCGGACAGGTTTTTAAAAACTTGTCTGGTTCGAAATTGGTTCATTTGTGGTGACGCGTGTTTGTTTGATTAATGCAAGCTGAATTAACCCTACAGGTTTTTAAAACCTGTAGGGGTTACTATTGACTACAGATCTACAAAATATTTTTGTTTGCCAAAATCAAATTCATAATGTGTTAAATTGGGCCATAAAGGTTTTACCAGCCCTTTTTCCCAGTTTTGTAAAGCGATGTGCAGTTCTTTTACCTTAGCCGGATTTTTTTTGGCAAGGTCCGTTGTTTCTGATTTATCACCTGCAAGATTATATAGCCATTCTTTATGAGTTTTTCCGCTGATGATTAATTTCCAGTCACCATTTCTGATTGCTTTGGCATCACCTGAACGCCAGTATAAGGTTTTATGTGCTTCTTTGTTCCCCGTTACGCTACTCACAAGATCGACACCATCATAAGGCCTGTCTTTTGGTAAATTAGAGTGAATAGCAGCTGCAATTGTACTAAAAATATCCAACGTGCTCACCGGAGTTTTGTAAATGGTATGTGGTTTAATTTTTCCTTTCCAGGACAATGCAAACGGAACATTTACGCCTCCTTCAAAATGGGAGAACTTACCTGCTTTTAACGGTGCATTTGTAGTGGCAAAAGTATAATCGGCACCACCATTGTCACTGGCAAAAATGATTAGGGTGTTGTCTTCTAAACCTTCTTTTTTTACTTTGGCTCTGATTCTTCCAATAGCATCATCCAAAGCACTGATCATGGCAAAATATACACGTTTGTTTTCGTCTTTTACATTCGGAAAACGATCATAGTATTTTTTACGTACCTGAAAAGGGGTGTGAGGAGCATTAAACGGAACATACAATAAAAAGGGATTGTTCTTGTTCTTATCTATAAAAGCTTCAGCTTCTTCAGCAAATTTTTCGGTTAAATAGGCTTTTTCTTTCAGGATGGTAGTATCTCGACGAATTTGTCCAATTCCGACACGACCATTTCCCCAAATCATTTTATCGGTAAAATCTTTGTGATGATGATTGATGATATCCGGATTATCATCTTCGGGAACATATAAGGAGAACGCCTGATAAAATCCGTAATGATAATCAAAACCTCTGTCTAATGGAAAGAAACCTTTGTTGTGTCCAAGGTGCCATTTTCCAATAATAGCGGTGTTGTAACCTTGTTTTTTGGCCAGATCAGCAAAGGTAATTTCAGATTTCGGTAAACCCTGCGTTGCAATCGAAGCTTCGTTTGGATAGTTAATTTTAGGATTCAGCTTCCAGCCATTGGTGTTAATCAGGTATTTAAAAGCATAGTATTCCAAATTGTTTCTTGGATAACGATCACCGGGTTGAAATTCATGACCAAATCGTTCCTGATAACGGCCTGTTAAAATTCCTGCACGGGAAGGGGAACAAATCGAAGCCGAAACGTATCCATCTGTAAAAGTTACACCCGAAGCGGCAAGAGAATCGATCTGTGGAGTTGGCGTTGATTTTCCTCCGTATAGGGAAATATCATATTTCCCTAAATCATCTGCAAGAAGAATGATGATGTTAGGTTTTTTAAAAGAACGGTCTGCAGGAACTTTTTCAGATAGAAATTCTTTTTTTCCTTCGAGTAATTTTTTGTCTGGCTGTATTAACGTGTTATCTGTATTGATGGGCCAGAATAAAAACAAAGCCAAAGTAAAAAGTACAATTACAATAAGAAATAGAACCTTTTTTGTTTTGGATAAAGCCATAATTTTATTTTTTAAGTGCTTTTTGAAGTCTGTCCGTTTTCGAATAATAGCAGCTTCCTATTTCGAAGCCAAAGCCACGTCGACATCATTTTTTAGATCTCCCAGACCTTCTTTTTTGAAAACGATTTTTCCTTTTTTGTATAATATCAAAGTTGGGAACACTTTTACGGTTTTCAAATCGGCTATTACTTGCGGGCTGTCTTCCAGATCAATTTCAATGATTTTTAGATTTGAGCCGTATTGCGCTCTGATGGTTTCTAAAACAGGTTTTACTTTTTTGCAGGCGCCACAGTATACAGAACCAATATCAACCAGAACGTCATTATTTTCAGTTATGATTTTATTGTATTCGACTAAGGTTAATTTACTTTTTGAATTGGAGTAAAAAGGTTTTCCGTTTCCAATCCAATTGGCAATTCCGCCCTCTAAACTGTAGGCTTCTTTAAAACCGTTTTTCAGCAATTCGTCTGCAAGCCAGACACTTCTTCCTGCTCCAATAGAATAGGTGAAGACTGGCCTTGTTTTATCTAATGAGGCGATACGTTTGGCGTAATCTTTTGATTCCAAATTAAAATTTTGAGCACCATTGATGTGGTTCAGCGCAAATTCTTCGGGACCACGGGCGTCAATGATCTGGGGCTTTTTCTCACTTTGAATTTTAGCATAAAAAACATCTAAAGAAACGGTGTTGGATGCTTTTTGCTGTGCAAAGCTAATTCCGGAGAAAAACAGTATCACGATCGCAATACTGTTTTGGATTAATTTATTTTTTTTCATGATCTTTAAGATTGAACCTGCTCATAATAAGCCGGATTTGGAATTGTATTTTCTACTTTCTGACGAACCGGAACAGCTAGTACTCCTTCGGCTAAAGCGCTTCCTTCTTTTTTGGATTTGAAAATTGGCCAAAGAAATTGTGCGTACCATTCTTCTTGCTTGTACGACTTCATTCCGTATGATTTTGGGAATTTTCTAGTGATCAAACCTGTTCCGAAAATGATATCCCAGATGAAAAACATATTTCCAAAGTTTCCTTTAAAATGTCCAACACCGTCTCCGCTGGTGTCAGCATGATGCGCGTGATGGGTTGCCGGAGTCGAAATTAAACGTTCTAAAACCCATGCAATTGGATGTAAAACTTTGTATTTGTAAAATGGTTTGTCCCAGGCAATACTCGAGTGAGCTCCGAGAGTAATCAGGCTTTTGATGACCAATACAAACAAAGCCGGTAATCCTAAACCTAAATAGGTTAAAGTAGCGGTTAGGTAAATCTGAGAGAAGAAGATCGTGTAAATAAAGTTTTGTCTGGATGCCATTGCCATACCCATGTAAGGTGCGGAATGGTGCGTTCGATGAAAACGCCATAAAAAAGGAACCTGATGGTGCAGACGATGGTACCAGTATTGCGTTAAATCATCGGCTATTGCGATAAGGAAAAAACCTCCCCAAAACGGAACCCACGAAAGCGTGTTGGCAAGATTAGGGATTAAATACGGTAATGCAGTCAGACTAAAAAAGGCAATTACCGGCGGCAAAAGCAATTTGGGAGCCAGAAAACAAACGATATCGACTTTACGTTCTTCGCCTGTCCATTGGTCATCGTACAAACCTGCAGTAAATTCGATAGCTCCGAGGATCAACATAAAAGCAGTTAAACCCCAGGTTCTGATATTTTCGAAAGCCGGTTTTGCAAATTCTAAAAATGACGGTAACGTAAGATGAGATTGGGTGACCAAACCATTCGTTAGTTTAAAATAAAGAAAAATTGCCACGACAGGCAGTGAATAAATAAGGAGACTAATGCTTAAGTCTCTGGTAAGTTTACTTTTTGAATTATAAGCTGTTGTTGCCATGATTTCTTATTTTAAAAAGTTATTAATTAATGTTAAACCGCCCGCCAGAATAATTAGCGGAACTAAAAAAATAATCGCTCCCACGATGATTTTTTTTCCTATAATTTCAAAATCTACTTTTTTCATAATGATTTAAATTAAAAGCGATTCAGGTTTCAATATGTTGCCAAAAGACCCGAATCGCTATTGGATTTATTATTTAGAATTTCCGGGTCTGGTGGCTTGCTGAATCAGATCCTGTAGTGTTTTGCCTTTGTCGGCTGTAGTGTTGTGTATTCTTCTGTTGTATACATCCTGCCAGTCAATCAACGGATAAACATTGTTTTCTTTGGCTTGTTCTTCAAACAATTTTTTTAGTTCGGCCAATTTTTCCGGGTATTTTTTAGCAAGGTCATTGCGCTCGTTGAAATCTTCGTTGAGGTTATACAACTCCCATACATCAGCATCGAAATTGCTTTCGGCAGGTTTTTCATTTTTACCCAACGATTTTTTTACAGCAAAAGAATCCGGCAGGTGTGCCGCTCCTGCTTTCCAGCCATCTTTGTAAATAGCTCTGTTTCCAAAAATATAGTAGTATTGAATATTGTTTAAAGATGGCGTCTTGGCATCATTCAGTGAAGCGTAGAAGGTTGACCCCTGCAGAGCATCCTGTTTTACTTCTCGGATATATTCCGGAGCTTTAATTCCTGCAATGTCCAAAGTGGTTGGAAGCAAATCGGTTACGTGACTGTACTGGTTTCTGACTCCGCCTTTTTCTTTAATTCCCTTTGGGTAAAAAACAATCAACGGATTACGCGTTCCCCCTTCTGATTGTGCATCTTGTTTCCAGTTTTTAAAAGGAACATTTGTTGCCTGTGCCCATCCTAGTGGATAGTTGGTATTCAGTCCTTTGGCAGTTCCAATCTCTCCAATATTGTTTAGATTTTTCTGAAGATTTTCTTCATCAGATCCGCCCTGAGCAAACAAACTCTGATTGATTGTACCTTGTGTAGTACCTTCTTTACTGGCGCCATTGTCACCAATTGCAACAAAAATCAGAGTATTTTCCAGCTGATTGGTTTGTTTTAGATGCTCGACAATTCGTCCAATTTCGTGATCGGTATAGGTCAGATATCCGGCATAAACTTCCATGAATCTGGCGTAGACTTTCTTTTGATCCGGTGTTAGTTTTTTCCAGTCGGTAATCAGCGGATTACGTTCCGGTAAGATGGCATTAGCAGGAACTACACCCAGTTTTTTCTGGTTGGCCAGTACTTTTTCGCGATAAGCATCCCAGCCTTCATCAAATTTTCCTTTGTACGCATCGCTCCAGGATTCTGCCACCTGGTGTGGTGCATGAACCGCTCCGGGAGCATAGTATAAAAAGAAAGGTTTGTCGGGTGCAGCTTTATGCTGTTTGGTGATGTAGCTGATGGCTTTATCCGTAATCTGATCGGTTAAGTGTCTTCCGTCAGGTGTAACATGTGCGTTGTCTTCCACCAGATCAGGTTTATATTGATCGGTTTGTGATCCTAAGAAACCGAAAAAGTGTTCGAAACCTTTTCCGGTAGGCCATCTGTCGAAAGGCCCTGCATCGGTTGCTTCTTCATCAGGAGTCAAACCGTATTTTCCCACGGCAAAAGTATTGTATCCTTTGTCTCTTAAAATTTCGGCAATTGTCCCTTTATCAGATGGAATTCTTCCATCCCAACCCGGGAAACCTGCTGATAAAACGGTATGTGAAAATCCGCTTACGTGTACTTTTCCTGAATTTCTTCCGGTTAAAAGAGCGGCACGGGTAGGGGCACAAATAGCAGTGGTGTGAAAGTTGGTGTATCGTAAACCATTATTAGCCAGATTATCAAAAGTTGGCGTTTGAATTAAACCTCCAAAAGCGCTTGAGGCTCCAAAACCAACATCATCCAGTAAAATCCAGACAATATTTGGTGCGCCTGCAGGGGCTTTCACAGGATCTGGCCAATATTCTTTAGAATCGGCCAGCGTTTTTCCGACAACACCTTTAAAATCAGCATTCGGATTGTTTTGCGCAAAACTCAATTGTGCTACAAGCAGTGCAGTAAGTAAGAGTCCTTTTTTTGGGCTCGTACTTTTACTAGGGTATTTGAAATTTTTCATAATTTATTCGTTTTTTTAGTGGTGGTTTTAATTAATATCCGGGGTTTTGAGGTAATCCAACAGGATCAATATTCCTTTCACTTTGTGGAATCGGGTATAAATTATTTCGTTCAGAAACGGAATTTTTCGCCAGTACTTTTTTGACTTCGGTAACCAAAGTTCCCCAACGAACCAAATCAAACCAGCGTTGTCCTTCCTGAACAAATTCTTTTTTACGTTCTTCTTGCAGGGCTGCTCTAAACGTTGTTTGTGTTAATCCTGCTAAGTCTACTGTTGCATCAGGTGTGTTAATCGGTTTTCCAAAAGCCCTTCTTCTTACCTGATTGATTAGCTCATAGGCTTCAGGTGTAGGTGGTCCCTGTTCGTTTATCGCTTCCGCTAAAGACAGTAAAATATCGGCATAACGAATTATCGGAAAATTGATTGAGACGTTAGACGGAGTGGCCAGATTGGTTAAATCCAGATACTTTTTGAAGATCGGTTTCGGAAAAGTATATACGTTTGCGGTACCGGGAATTGGTAATTGTTTGGCATAACTTACATCCCTTCTGGTATCGCCGGCAGCATAAATATCATAAAACAAAGCAACATCCGAAATAATATCGGCAGGTTCTGTAGCAGTGAATCCGGTAAAAGAAGTGGCCTGAAAAGTACTTCCGCTAGATCCGTTTCCGGCCTGATTGGGTTCAAACTGAACAGAGAATATATGTTCTTTCCCGTTCTTTTTGGTTTTCGTGAAAATATCCTGAAAATTTTCAAAAAGAGCATATCCGTATCCGCCGTTGATTACTTCTCTGGCTTTTAAAATAGCATTCGGATAGTCTTTTCTGGTAAGATAAACCTTTGTTAGAATGGCTTTTGCCGCTCCCGATGTAGCACGTCCGGTATCTGTTGCAGGATAAGTGGATGGTAAAGCTTCAGCATCTTTTAAATCTGAAATAATTTGGGTATAAACTTCTGCTACAGTGGCTCTTTTCGACTTTAAACTTTCCAATTGAATAGAAGTAGGCTCGTGCAATACAATAGGAACTCCGCCCCAAAGACGTACTGCCTGAAAATACAATAAGCCTCGGATGTATTTAGCCTCGAGAATCAATCTGTTTTTAACAGCGTCTGAACCGGCTACTTTTGGTATATTATCGATAGCAACATTGGCTCTGTTTATTCCGGCATAGATTTGACGCCACGCCACCTGAACACGATCGGAAGTTGCATCATGAGTCAGGCTGCTTAAAGCTCTAACTTGTGGATTGGTTGCCGAAACTCCCGCTGCAGCATAATCAGATGCCATGTCGGTCAGGAAATATAAGTTTCTCCCAAACAAACTCTGCTCTCCCGGATCAAGACTTAGTGAAGCATAGACAGCTGTTACACTTGCTACAGCATCGTCTTGTGTTTTAAAGTAGTTGTCTTCGGTTACAAATGAGGTAGGTGTGACCTCTAAATCGGTGCACGATACCAATAGTCCGGCACTCAATAGGAATGTTATAAAAATCTTTTTCATTTTATATTTTTTTACTTAAAAAGTTACGTTGAGGCCCGAGATGAATGTTTTTGAATTGGGATAAGCACCAAAATCAATTCCCGGATATAAGTTGTTTTGTTCGTAGGAACTTACCTCAGGATCATATCCTGTGTATTTGGTCCATGTAATTAGGTTTTCGGCAGAGACATAAAATTTGATGCTTTTAGCTCCCAGTCTTTTCGAAAGGCTTTTTGGTAAAGTATAACCTAAAGTGATTAATTTTAATCTCAGGAAAGAAGCATCCTCAACATAACGTTCGGAAACAATTCCCAATGGAGAACTGGTTGCTCTCGGAACTTCATTGCTTGGATTTGTAGGTGTCCAACGATCTTCCAGTGTAACGTTGGCATTCGTACCCAGTGTAGAAATTTCCAATTGCTGATTTAAAGCATTGAATATTTTACCGCCATAAGATCCCTGGAATGAAAAATTAAGATCAAAGTCGCGATAGGAAATTGTGTTGCTAAAGCTTCCCACAAATTTTGGTTGTGAACTTCCAAGATTTCCTTTGTCCAAAGCTGTAATTACACCATCTCCGTTAGTATCTACATATCTTCGGTCTCCAACTTTTGTATTGGCTAAACTGTTGATTTTAGGCTGAGTATTGACTTCTTCCTGCGTCTGGAAAATACCATTGGTTTTGTATCCCCAAAAAGTTCCCAAAGGCAGTCCTACTTTTACGGTTACCGGTTGTTGTTGCAATAAAGAACCGTTTGGGACTACAGGAAAAAATTGATCCACGCCATTTCCAATAGAAACGACTTTGTTTTTATTGGCAGAGAAAACAATGTTAGAATTCCATGAAAAGTTTTCTGTTTTTAGGTTTTCGGTAATCAGACCAATTTCAAACCCTTTATTTTCAACCCCTCCAATGTTTTGTAGTACAGTTGCATATCCTGAGGTCAACGGAATTGGTACATTGATCAACAAATCGTTCGTTTTTTTGTAGTATACATCAAAAACAAAATTGATTTTACGGTCTAACAAGGATAAATCCAATCCAATATTGTATTGATTTGTTTTTTCCCACTTCAGGTCCGGATTGGCTAGTCGGGTAGGAGCTAAACCAGTTTGCAGAGTTCCTCCGAAGGAATAGTTTACAGAAGCCATTTGTGCAAGAGAAAGATAATTTCCAATTTCCTGGTTACCGGTTGTTCCGGCAGTTATTCTTAGTTTAGCTTCGGTTACGCCTTTGATATTACTTGCAAAAGATTCATCGGTAATATTCCACGAAAATCCTGCTGACGGGAAATACCCCCAAAGCGACTTCGAACCAAATCTTGAAGATCCGTCTGCACGGGCAGAAAGCGTAAAATTGTATTTTCCTTTATAGGAATAATTAACTCTGGTTAGCCATGATTTTAAAACACTTTCGAAAGCATCGGTATAAGGTTTTAAAGGCACACCATCCTGTAAAGCATTGTAAGTATTGGCGTCATTGACAAAAAATTGAGCTCCCGCATTCACAACTTCACCTTGTGTATATTGAAGAGTATATCCGCCCAAGGCTGAAAATTTGTGGTTTTCACCAAAATTAGTGTTGTAGTTCAAGGTGTTTTCATTCAGTACAGAGCTTACTAAGCGGTCTCCAACCGAGCCAAAACCTTTAGTTCCTGCACCTGTAGTGGTAGTTGCCGGTGCATAGTAATTTTGCTTGGTATTGATCACATCGCCACTAACAGCCACTTTTGCGGTTAGTTTTTTGGTGATTTTATATTCGCCAAATAAACTGGTCAGGATTCGGTTGATTTTAGTTTCGTTGGTCGTACTAACAAGGTCATTTATTGGGTTAGCAATGACTCCGTTAACAGCTGTTGCATAAGGATTATTGGTCAGGTTATAGCTTCCGTCGGCATTTTTAATCGGAACTACCGGTGGCTGATACAAAGCGACAACTAGCGGATTAGGTTGTCTTCCGGCAGACGAACCACCATTGGTACCAATACCATTTGCAACCGAATTGCTGTAGTTGGCATTTACTCCAAATTTAAAATTGGGAGAATAGTTTCTTTCATAATTAACACGTAACGAAATACGTTTAAAATCAGAGGCAATTACAATTCCATCCTGTTGAAAATACCCTACCGAAATTGCATATCTTGAGCGATCATCACCTCCTGAAAACGACAATTGATGATTCTGAATAGGAGCTGCCGTTCTAAAAGCAGCCGATTGCCAGTCGTATCCTCCCGAAGTTTTTAAAGCTTCGATCTGAGCAGCAGTAAAAGAAGGAGCCTGGCCAATACTGGCCTGAACATCATTACGCAGGCTTGCCCATTGGCTTGCGTTCAGTAAATTTAGTTTTTTCGATACATTCTGAAACCCAACATAACCCTGATACGAAATATTGTCCTGACCCTTTGTCCCTTTTTTAGTGGTGATGATGACCACACCATTTGCCCCACGGGAGCCGTAAATTGCCGTTGCAGAGGCATCTTTTAGTACTTCAATAGATTCGATATCACCCGGGTTAATTGTTGAAAGGACATTGATAGTCGCTCCCGCATTCGAAACACCTGCTGTGCTGTTGTTATTGTCGTTGTAAATTAAAATTCCGTCAACTACATAAAGCGGTTCATTACCAGCCGTAATAGAGTTTCCTCCCCTGATTCGTACACTTGAAGAGGCTCCGGGACGTCCCGAACTTTGTGTGACTACCACCCCCGGTATAGCACCGCGCAGTAAGTTATCTGCCGATGAGGTTACCTGACTTAAATTGGCTTTAGGTACAGAGGACACCGCCCCTGTAATGTCTTTTCTCTTTTGAGAGCCATAACCAACAACCACTAATTCGTCCAGTTCCTGACGTTCTTCTTTTAGATGAATGGTAATTGGATTTTTTTCGACTATAATCTCTGATTTTTTATATCCAATATAAGTTACGATTAAAGTATAAGGGAATTTCTGTCCGGTTTGAAAGTAAAATTTTCCTTCGGCATCTGTCTGAACACCGTGAGTAGTTCCTTTAATAATAACAGAAGCACCAATAATAGGTTGGTTGGTAATGTCGTCTAAAACTGTTCCATCCAGTTTTGATTGTATCAGAGGTGTTGTATTTTGGGCATTAATTCCTGCCGATAGGAGCAGGAGAAACAGGAATGAGTATATTTTTAATTTTTTTTTCATTTCTTTGTACTGGTTTAAGTAATTAACAAGAAGCCTTGAAAGTTGAATTTTCAACTCTCTAATGGAATTCTTGATTTAGTGATAAATGTTCTTTAAGCCTTGCCATTTCTGTTGCCGCAGAAATGGCTTTTTTTATTTACAGCAACAGCCTTGCATATTTTTCATTTTGTTTTTTTTAGTTGTTAATTATTTTCTTTTTAAAGTATAGGTATAGTTTCAGTACTCCTTTTGATACAAATGAATGCATCAAACCGACTTGGAAATTTCAATAAAAATTTTGTGGTGTATTTAAAAATTCGCTTTAAAATGATTCGGTACAAAAAGGAATCGAATGCAAACGAAAAAATTGCTGAGGTTTAGCAACAGAAGCACATATAACAAAAAGTGTTATAAGTATATTTTTTAGGAAGAATGTAATACGATATGCTTTCGGTTGTTTTCAAAATATAGTTTTTTTGGTTTCAAATATTATTTTAAACTCTACTAATTCTATAGACAAAGTTAATTTTAATATAATAAAAACCAAAAATTTGGTTATTTTTTTTTGAAAAAGATAGAATTTTGGAATGTTTTTTAGCTATAAAAACAACTTAACTTGTTGTTATTTAGTGTTTTGTGTTTTTGTGTGAGATGTTAAAAAAAAGAATAAGCTTCTGTTTCTCCAATTAAAAAATGTAGTACTTTATACTTAATTTTCTAATTTTTAAGATCTTATCTCATTTTAAAATAAGGTAAAAACGTCAGCTAAAAGTCGTTGGAGCCTCCAAAAGAAGATTTTTTTAAAAACGTAACTTTTATAGGTACGACTTCATCATAAGAGTACGTGGTCGGAAAATGCATTTTAGGTTGAGGTGGGGTAATAAAGTAGAGAGGTTGATTAAAGTATTGTGAATTAGTTGTTTGTGTGTTAAGTTGTGTGTAATTTTATAGGTTGTAGGATCGTCCGAAAGGAAATTTCCGGAACAAAGAAACCAAAACCTCTGATCTTAAAAAGCTATTTGATTTTTTCGGGGAGTAATCCAAAGAATTAAGCTAAATTTATATTCTTAAAAAAGTGATAAGAGAGACTTTAGAGAAGTAAAAAGTTATGTTTTTACAAAAAGTGTTTTTTGCTTAAAAAACAACAGTTATGATTAGAGTGGAAGAAGCATTACAAAGAGTTGAAGCGAACTGTATCAAGATGCCCACGAAGCAAATAGCGATACGCAAAGCATTGGGTTATGTTTTGGCCGATAAGGTGATTTCGCCAATTGATATGCCGCCGTTTCGTCAATCGGCGATGGATGGTTATGCTTTTATTCACAGTATAAAACATCAATACGATATCGTAAGTACTTCTCAGGCGGGCGATCACTTAAATTTGAAATTAAAGGCCAATGAAGCAGTCCGAATCTTTACCGGCGCTTTTGTACCTGATGATGCAGATACGGTAGTAATGCAGGAACATGTCATCGCAAATAAAGATTCTATTTTGATTGCAGTCATGCCTTCAAAAGGAACAAATGTTCGCTTAAAAGGAGAACAAATGGCAAAAGATAATGTCGTTTTTGAAGCTGGGACTTTAATAACTCCTGCGGCAATTGGTTTTTTAGCCAGCTTAGGAATCACAGAAATTGAAGTGTACAAAAAACCGAAAGTGGCCATTTTAGTAACAGGAAATGAATTAGTAAAACCTGGTGAAAAACTAAAAAAAGGAAAAATTTACGAAAGTAATTCCGTTATGCTTCAGGCAGCTCTTGAAACGGCAGGAATAAACAAAACAAAAGTCTATCGCGTAAAAGACGATCTGAAAGCTACAAAAAAGTCATTAAAAGAGATTTTAAAAAAGTATGACATTGTTTTAGTTTCAGGCGGAATTTCGGTCGGAGATTACGATTTTGTCAAAGAAGCTTTATTGCACAATGATGTAAATGAACATTTTTATAAAATCAATCAAAAACCGGGAAAACCTATGTTTTTTGGGTCAAAAAATGGAACCTTAGTTTTTGCTTTACCCGGAAATCCGGCTTCATCACTGACCAATTTTTATATCTATGTTTATCCGGCAATCAGAAACAGAATTGGGCTTTCTGAAATTCACAGAACAAAAATCGTCCGAACGCTAAATTCGGATGTTAAAAACGATACAGGCAAAACATTATTCTTAAAAGCAAGATACGACGAAACAAATGTCACAGTATTAGAGGGACAAAGCTCCGCAATGCTCAATACATTTGCCGTTGCCAACGGTTTGCTAATCGTTCCCGAGGATGTTGAAGCCTATGAAAAAGGGACTTTAGTGACTGTATTGCCGATAGATTAAAAGGATTTTAGATTTTAGAAGCAAGAGAATAGAATAAAGAGAATAGAATAAAGAGAATAGAATAAAGAGAATAGAATAAAGAGAATAGAATAAAGAGAATAGAATAAAGAAAATAGAATAAAGAAAATAGAATAAAGAAAATAGAATAAAGATTTTTAGATGTAAAGAGATAGAAAGCGGTATAAATAAAAACATAGAGCAAACCTGAAACCTGAAACAAATAAACGGTTAAATAAATAAACGATTAAACCATTACAAAATGACCCTGCTAAGTTCCGAAAACCTATTACTATTTAGTTTTGCATTAATTGTTATTGCATTTTTATATTCTAGTGTGGGACATGGAGGAGCATCGGGATATTTGGCTTTGATGACTATTTTTGCTTTTCCGGTGGCGGTGATGAAACCTTCGGCTTTGTTGTTGAACTTGTTTGTATCAAGTATTTCGTTTTTCTTTTATTATCGAAAGAATTATTTCAAGCCAAAATTGTTTTATCCATTTGCAATAGCGTCAATTCCGGCAGCATTTATAGGCGGGTTTGTCACATTAGATAATACGATTTATAAAGCAGTTTTAGGAGTAGTCCTGGTTTTTGCAGCGTTAAGGCTGTTTGGGGTTTTTAATTTTAAAGAAAAAGAGGCTGTTAAAATCAACCTGATGTTTGCATTAACAATTGGTTTTGCAATCGGTTTATTATCCGGAATGTTAGGAATAGGCGGAGGTATAATTTTAAGTCCTATTTTATTGTTTTTGGGATGGGCATCTGTAAAAGAATCAGCGGCCATTTCCAGTTTATTCATATTTGTGAATTCTTTTGCGGGAATGTTAGGTTTTTTTATGGGCGGAAAAACAATCCCTATGGAAAGTTTTTATTTAGTTCCGATTGCAGTTGTTGGAGGAATATTGGGAGGATTTTACGGAAGTGGTTATTTCTCAAACAAAACCCTGAAAGTAGTTTTAGGAACCGTAATTTTAATGGCAAGCGTCAAATTGATTTTTCCTTAATAATTGAAAAATAAAAAGATAGAATGTATCTCTATCTTTTAAAGTTAAACTTTCTCTCATTTCAACCTGAAACAAAGAAAACTTGAAACTTGAAACTTGAAACAAAGAAAACCTGAAACAAAAACTAAAAAACAATGGAAACACTAACAGCATTTATTCTTTGTGGAGGAAAAAGTTCTCGAATGCAGTCAGAGAAAGGATTAGTTTTGTTTCGGGGAAAGCCATTTATAGAGCACATCATCAGCGCAATTTTGCCTATTACAGCAGAAATAAGATTGGTTACTGCCTCAAAAGAATATGATTATCTTTCTTATCAAAAAATACCCGATGTTATTGCAGATAAAGGGCCGTTAGGAGGAGTTTATACTGCTTTATTACATTCTGAAACCGAATTTAACCTAATTCTGAGCTGTGATATTCCGCTAATTTCAACAGAATTATTACAGGAGTTACTCTCAAAACATACGGAAGAAGCCGGAATTACCGTTTTTGCTTCGCAAAGCCGAATGCACCCACTGATAGGAATTTATTCCAAAAAGATGATCCCTTTTATTAAGAAGGCTATTGATACAAATGCACTAAAAATGATGGATTTGCTGGCAGGAATACCACATCAGATTATTAATCTGGATGAAAGTGAGATCATTCCTTTAACCAATATTAATTCGGCTGACGAATTAAATGATTTGAATGCCAATTTAAGTTAAAAGATTATGCAAAGCTTAAAAATACCAAAACTAACGATTGTAGGTGCAGGACCGGGTGATGCTGAATTGATAACGATGAAAGCTATAAAAGCTTTAGAGCATGCCGATGTGGTTTTGTATGACGCTTTGGTTAATGAAGAATTGTTGGATTATGCATCAAATGCTGAAATTGTTTTTGTTGGAAAACGATTGGGCTGCCATGCATACACGCAGGATCAAATTAACGAACTGATTGTGTCAATGGCACAGCGATACGGACATGTGGTTCGCTTAAAAGGAGGCGATCCGTTTGTTTTTGGAAGAGGAAGTGAAGAGATTGAATTTGCAGAACAATTTGGAATCGAAACGGCAATTGTTCCCGGAATTTCATCTGCTTTGGGAGTTCCCACCTCGGTTGGAATAAGCGTTACACAGCGCAAAGTAGCCGAAAGCTTTTGGGTGATTACAGGAACAACCTCAGATCATAAGCTGTCGAAAGATATCCATTTGGCTTCTAAATCGGATGCGACGGTAATTATTTTGATGGGAATGCATAAATTAGAGGAGATCATTGCTATTTATCAGCAGAACAGAACCGACAATCTTCCCATTGCCATTATTCAAAACGGAACGAAAAAAACAGAGCAAAAAGTGATTGGAACTATAAGTTCAATTGCTAAATTGGTTGCTGAAAAAAATATAACATCGCCAGCTATTATTGTCATTGGCGAGGTAGTGAAAAATACGTCAAGCTGGATTTCTTATTTTCAGGAACATTTTGAAGATGAGTTTATTTTTCAGAATTTAAATTTATAAAAATGATTGAGATTAAATATTTTGGAGCGGTTGCCGAAAGGACCCAATGTGAACTTGAAAAAGTACCTTTTTCGGAAGTGTCACTGCAGGAATTATTGCGTGATTTAGATCAGAAATATCAATTTGATTCGCTTGTTTTCAGCGTAGCAGTAAATCAAAAAATAGTTTCAAAAACAGTAGATTGTACTTTGCAGACCAATGATGTGGTTGCTTTATTGCCGCCATTTGCAGGAGGATAATCAAAAAGCAGAGCGTCTGTAAAGAAGTGAAAAAACATACAGGTTTATTGGCTATGAATTCGCAAGTTTTTTTGAATTAGAAAAATTCGTGAATTCGCGGCCAAAGAAAAATCTTTTTAATCTGTAGCAAAAAAAATAGAAGTAATGAGTAAAAATGTATTTGTAGAAGGGCCAATTAGTCCTGAATTTATAGCCGAGTCGATCGCAAAGCACCAATCCAAACACACGATTGGTGCGCATAATATTTTTTTAGGACAAGTTCGTGCCGATGTGATTCACGACAATACTGTTGTAGCTATCGATTATTCGGCCTACACTGATATGGCCAATGAAGCTTTGTATGCCATTCGCGAAAGAGCGTTTGCTAAATTTGATTTGACCTGTATGCACATTTACCACAGTTTGGGTATTGTAAAAGCAGGCGAAATTTGTTTGTTTGTCTTTGTTTCGGCAACGCGGCGCAAACAAGTTTATGAAGCAACAGAAGCCATTGTAAACTGGATTAAAACCGATGTGCCCATCTTTGGTAAAGAAATGTTTGAAAACGATACCTTCACCTGGAAACAGAATTCCTAATAAAATACAATGGTAGATATTACGCATAAAATAAGCACCTTAAGAAAAGCAACCGCCACCGCAATTGTAAAAGTTAGTAAACAAGAAACAATTGACGCGGTGGAAAATAATTTAGTGCCAAAAGGAAACGTACTCGAAATGGCAAAAACAGCGGGATTGTTTGCGGTTAAAAATACCCATTTATCGATTCCCGATTGTCATCCTATTCCTATTGAATTTACTTCAGTTGAATATAAGATCGAAGGTCTGGAGATTCAGATCATCTTTACGGTAAAAACCGTTTATAAAACGGGTGTTGAGGTAGAGGCGATGCATGGAGCATCAATTGTAGCCCTTACCATGTACGATATGTTGAAACCGATTGATAAAGAAATTGAAATTTCGACCATAAAATTAATTGAGAAAGAAGGTGGAAAATCGTCTTTTAAAAATAAATTTTCGAATGCAATAAAAGCAGCAGTTTTTGTTTGTTCCGATTCTATTTTTGCGGGGGACAAAGAAGATCGTTCGGGAAAAGTTATAGTCGAAAAATTAAATTCGTATGGCGTTGAGACACTGCATTATGAAATTATTCCTGATGAACTTGAGATTATTCAGGAAAGAACAAAAAGGTTTGCCAAAGAACATCAATTGGTGATTTTTACAGGCGGTACAGGTTTGTCTCCACGTGATGTTACGCCGGAAGCTTTATTGCCAATTTTAGAAAGCAGAATTCCGGGAATTGAGGAAGCGATTCGGGACTATGGACAGCAGAGAATGCCTTATGCGATGTTGTCCAGGAGCGTAGCCGGAACCGTGGGCAAGAGTTTAGTTTTGGCTTTGCCGGGTTCGACAAATGGAGCAAGAGAGTCTATGGATGCGGTTTTCCCACATGTGATGCATGTTTTTCATGTTTTAAAAGGTAAAAATCATGACAGCCTTTAACACTAGTTTGACGGATGGTTTTGGGCGCAGACACAATTATCTACGCATTTCACTGCTGGAAAAATGCAATCTGCGTTGTACCTATTGTATGCCTGCTGATGGCATTGCACTTTCTCCAAAAGCCAGTTTAATGACTGCGGACGAGATTTTTGGTATCGCTCAGACTTTCGTGCAAAATGGTGTTGATAAAATAAGATTAACTGGCGGTGAACCACTTTTACGAAAAGATTTTCCGGAAATAATTTCAAAACTGTCCGCTCTTGATATTTCAGTTTCGATTACTACAAACGGAATTTTGATCGATCGTCATATTGATGTTTTAAAGCAGTTTAAAATTAAGAAAATCAACTTAAGTCTGGATACGCTGGTTGCATCAAAATTTCATTCGATAACGCTTAGAAATCAGTTTGATAAAGTGGTTGATAATTTACATTTGCTATTGAATCATGATTTTCAGGTAAAAGTAAATGTTGTTTTGATGAAAGGTTTTAATGATAACGAAATTGTTGATTTTGTAAAACTAACTCGGTTTTTACCTATTTCGGTTCGATTTATTGAGTTTATGCCTTTTGCGGGGAACGAGTGGGACAGGAGTAAGATGGTTTCGCAAAAGGAGATTCTTTCTTGGGTAGGAAATGGTTTTTCAAAACAGGAAATTATCAAGCTCAAAGACGAAGAAAACTTCACGGCGAGAACCTATAAAATAAAAGACTTTCAGGGAGATTTCGGAATTATAAGTTCAATTACAAATCCGTTTTGTGACAGCTGTAACCGAATTCGCTTAACCGCTGATGGAAAAATAAAAAACTGTCTTTTTTCTAATGCAGAAACGGATCTTTTAACCCCTTTTAGAAACGGTCTGCCGATAACGGATCTCATTTCAGCAGCTGTTCAAAGTAAAAAGAAGGTTCGTGCCGGAATGGTAACGATGGATGAAATGAATGATCCTGCAAAACATTTTGATAACCGCAGTATGATCGCCATTGGGGGATAAATTACGAGTGATTTAAAAAGGTCCTTCTTTCGGCATTCAAAGTGATATTAGCTTTGTCCGGCTGAGCGAAGTCGAAGCCCCTCCTTAAACGCAAAAAAAGGTTCAACTTTTATCAAGTCAAACCTTTCTGAATATTATTTTTTCTTTTTGGCTTTTGCCTTTTTCTGAGCTTTAGCTTTCTTTTTTGCAATTTTTTTAGCTTTAGCTTTGTCTTTCGCTTTTTTAGCTTTTTCTTTTTTCTTAGCTGCAGCTTTTAGTTTTGCTTTTTTAGCTTTTTCTTTCTTTTTATCATTTTTAGCTTTCTCTTTTTTCTTAGCTAATTTCTTTTTGGCTTTGTCTTTTTCTTTGTCTTTCACTTTTTTGGCTTTTTTAGCGGCTTTATCTTTTCCGGTTTCCTCGGTTTTAACTGCCTGATTAGTATCTTCTTCTTTTAATTTCGTAACAGTTGTTTGTGCAGCAGTTTTTTCTACTGGCTTAGCGGCTGGTGTTACTACTTTTTTTACCGGTGCTTTTGCTGCCGGTTTTGGTGTAGTTGGAGTCGCTGCAGCCGTTTTCACAACCGCCTTGGCAGGTGCTTTTGCTGTAGTACTTGCGGCTTTGGTAACAGAAGCTGCAGGAGCTTTAGGAGTTACCGGTTTTGCTGCTGTTGGTTTTGCCGCTGCCGTTGTTGGTTTAGCAGGCGCCGCTTTACGAACGGGTGCTTTTTTAACAGGAGTGCTGGCAGGTTTTGCAGTTTCTGTAGCCGGTTGAACAGCTTCAGGTTTTACAGAATCGATTTTTTCCGGGGTGCTTTCTTCGGGTTTGTTTTCCATATTTTATGTGCTTTTAGGTAAGGTTATCGTCAGCAATGTAACTAAATTGTTAACTCATAGTTAAGTAAAGATAATTATAAAACATGGTATTCAATGTTAAGTTTTCTTATAAAATTTAATGTTAAGTATTTGAAAGTGAATTATTTGTTTTTTTAGCCGAAATATAAAGCCGAAATCTCTTAACAATTCTACATGGAAAAAGGGGGGGTAATTGTTAATTGTGAAATGTTTATTGTGAAATGTTTATTGTGAGATGTGAAATGTAAACTGTGAGCTGTAAACTGAAAACTGTACACTGAGCTCATTAGCCCAGATGGGAGTGGCATCCTTTTGTGCCGGGGTTCGGGACAAAAGATACAACGGACAGCTGGAAACAGCTCCTTATATTAAATATTATTTTAGAGATTGCTCCATTGTAATGAAAGAGAGCAGGACGCAATTGTTTGAGGGTAGGGAGGTGCGGTGTAGAGACGCATTAGAGCGCCTCTACAAATGTTTGTAAAAGGAATTACTTTTTCTTTCCGATAAATCGGATAACAGAACCTTTTCCGTTATGGAAAAGACCTTCATTGAGCTCGATTTCTTTTTCTTCCAGTGTGATGATTTCATAATCGGGAAAGTCAGATTGGATTTCTTCGATTGAAAACAAAGAAGCAATATCTTTTGGTCCGCCAACTTTATCGTTGATAGCTAAATATTCCAAGTGTTTTTTGCTGAACGCTTCAAAAAGAATGTAGCCGCCTTTGCGCAAATACTGATCCAGTGTTTTGTGTATTGCCGATTTAATTTCTGCCGGAAAGTGTGCATAAATTAAAGCAATGGTATCAAATTGTCCCGGCTGATAGTTTAAAGTTTCTAATTCTCCAATCTGATAGTCGATGATAACATTTTGAGACTGGGCAAGTTTAAGAGCCTTGTTTTTGCCTTCTGAACTAATATCGAACGCTGAAACATTCCAGCCCAGTTTAGCAGCATAAACGGCATTTCGGCCTTCACCTTCAGCGGGAAAAAGAATAGTTCCGATGTCTAGTTTTTCTAATGTTTCTTTTAAATAATTGTTGGGCGCGGTGCCATAGGCAAATTCTTCGGTGCTGTAACGGTCGTTCCACCGTTCGGTCCAGGAGTTGGTCATCATTTATATATTGAAGTTAATTATTATAGGTTTATGATCGCTAAGCATTGTCCAGTCTTGATAAGTACCAACTTCTACACTTTCTAAAACTTCCATAAAATCTTGCGAGGCAAAGCAGTAATCCAAATGATAGGGTTTGTTTTCATGGCGGTAAAGATATAAAGTAGGGTGCTCTTCTTTGCCTTGTTCTTGTTTGAAATATTTATGATACGTACTGAAAATTTTTTTTTCGCCCAGTTTGTTTACAACGGTTGTGTGATTTCCTTCTCTTCGAGGTTTATCCCAAATAGTGTTGCTGTTGAAATCTCCAATTAAAATGGTCTTGTGTTCCTTTATCAGATCTTCATAATAATTAATCGCTTTCCATACCTGAGTTACATATTGTCCGTCTTTATCCTGCGGATTATTGGCCCAGATGGCAAACAACGTAAAATCGATGTCTCCGCCAGTAACCGCTATTGGCAAAATGTTTTTGAATAAAGGATTGTGAGAGTCTAATAATTGAAACTTATAATTGCTATAGGAGAAAACGGCAAGTCCTTTGTGTGGGTTGGTTCCGTACCAAAGCAGGTCGTTTGGCAGTTTTGCATCGGTTTGGAATTTTAAATTTTCAGGATTTTCACATTCGGAGATTACGGCAATATCGGCATTATAAGCGTCAAGGAATGTTGCTTTTTTTCGAAATGCCATATTACAATTCCATGCTATAATTTTCATAAGCTGATTTTCTTGTCTCAGAAAAGATCCTCCCAAATATACCAAATTAATGAGTTTTATCAAGGAATTTGCATAACAAAAAATGCCCTTTTCAGAAATCGAAAAGGGCAGATCGAATATTGTAATTCCGAGCAAATTAGTTACGTAATTGTACGTAATTTTTATAACAAAGAATACTCGGTTGCTTTGTTTGAAAGCTCCATCAGGTTTTTTACTTTTAGTTTTTTCATTAAGTTAAAACGATGCACTTCGGCAGTACGCTTACTGATTTTAAGAGTTTCGCCAATTTCCTTATTTCCTTTTCCGGATAATAAAAGAGACAGAATTTCTTTTTCTCTCTTGGTAATCGTGATTTCTTCGGCTAAAGCTTGTTTGCGCCCTAATGAAACAGTACAATGCACAAAGTGATGAATCAAAATTCCTGAAACATCACCGCTGTAATATTTTCCTCCGTTTAAAACCGTATGTAATGCTTTTAAAAATTCTTCTTTGCTGGAATCTTTTAGCAAATACCCTTCGGCACCTGCTTTCAATGCACCTAATACGTATTCTTCAGATTCATGAGTGGTGAGTATAATAATCTTAACCTTATTATTTTCACTTCTAAGTTTTTCTACCACTTCAATACCGGTTAAATGCGGCATACGTATGTCTAGTATAAGTAAGTCTGGCTCACTTGTAGCAACAGCTTCGAGGGTATCTATTCCATCTGTAGCTTCGCCTACAACTTCTATGTTTACTTCGTTTTCCAACAAAGATTTTATCCCATCCCTTACAAAAACATGATTATCCGCGAGGACTACCCGAATCGTTTTACTCATTATTTATTTAATTGTTACTTCAAGACCCTACGTATATTGGTCTAAATTGACTACGCAAATATACGTAATATGAATGAAGAATTATGCAGAAGAAACTGAAAGGAATTTTTCTTAATTTAAAATTAAGCTAAAGACCTAAAGAGGCTTTTATCAGATTTAAGTTTTCTTCAGTATAAGTAATCTTCAAGGCTTCCTGATGTCCTTTGTTCGACATTTTATCCCAGGTTTTCTTGATGATATTTTTGAGTTTCTCTTCATCGTGTTTGTGCACAAACGGATCAAGGTAATATTCTAAAAAAACCAAACAAATTACATCTTCAAGCAGTTGCGTTTCGGCGTCTTTTTTAAGCAGCTTTTTTTCAATCAAAAATGAAACACGGTCTATAAATTCCGGGGCATATCCTACTTTCGTTAAAATTCCTGCAGTGGTTTTTGCGTGGAATTTTTTAAGCTCTTCCCTCCATTTTAAATAACCTACACGATCCATTGGGTACGATTCGCGTGCCACTTTCCATCGACAAATGTGCTGCGCTTTCGAAGCAATCTGAATTTCTTCTGAAGCTTTAGGTTCAAATTGCATCAATCGTTTATACATCCTGTCAGAATACAGTAATTCTTTCGGATACTCTATATTTTGATCGATTTCGATATTCGGATCCTGAGCGTTCTCAGCATCAATCAATTGGCTGGCTTTTTGAAAAGGTGTGTTCATTTTTTTAGTAAAAGAATAGAATTCAAAGATACTGAAATTAGTTATTACGTGAATTTTTTCGATTATCAGAAGTATAGATTTGTTTTACTGCATTCTTTCTAAGCAGTTAGAGTTGGTAGTATTTTTTAGTTTTTAGATTTTTTTTGTAATTGTGTTATTTTTCTTAAATTTAACAATAGGTTCTACTTAAAAAAATCATAAAAAACAGGCAGTAGTGATTCTTGGCTCGGTTTTTTCTAGTGTGGAGTCATAATAAAAATTTAATTATATGAAAAAAGTACTTTTACTATGCGCCCTAATGTCTGTGATCTTAAGTTGTAAGTCGGTTGCAGTTAAAAAAACAAACACAAAAGAAACAACTTCTAAAACAACTTCAGAAGAAGAGGACCTAAGTGTTTATTTTGAAGCTACTGGAAATGAACCATTTTGGGGATTAAAATTTGGAAAAGATAAAATTGTTTTTACATCGTTGATCGAAGGAATGGAATCCATTAGTTTTAAATCTGTTGAACCTATCAGAGCAATGGATGCCAATGTAAAGATGTATAAAGTAAACAATGGAAAAACTTCAGCTACCATTACCGTTCAGCAATTTGAATGTACGGATTCAATGTCGGGAACTGTTTCACCTTATACCGTTAAGGTAGAGATAAATGGTAAGACTTTAAACGGCTGCGGCAAATACATTACGGATTATCGTTTGCATGATATCTGGGTTTTAGAGGAATTAAATGGGAAAAAAGTGACTATTGCCGATTTTCAAAAAGAAATGCCAAGAATTGAAATTAACGCAGCGGAGAATAAATTCATGGGATTTGGAGGCTGTAATTCTATTGGGGGAACTATTTTCTTTGAAAATGGATTGTTGAGATTCTCTGATGTAGCTTCAACTATGATGGCTTGCTTGCCGAGTAATAAAGAAGGCGAGTTTGTAAAGGCATTACAAAGTACGACTACCTATTCAATTGGAGATCTAAGATTGATATTGTCTAATCCTGATGGAAAACTATTAGTGTTTAGAAAGGTAGATTAAATTCCGTCTTATAAAAAACTATAAAATTTGCCATTCCGATTGTGATGGATCTCTCGAGTTTAATGTTGTAAAAAAGCAACATTACTTAGAAGAATTCGTTGATTGGAATGGCAAATTGTATTTAAATAAAAATTGAAAGGGTAAAAAAGATACAGCTTGTGTAATTATTCCAGCTCCTTTGTTTTTTGTTCTTCATCGTCTTCGACAAAATCAAGTTCTAAAGCTCTCACTGTTTGAACGGCATTTCCGGCAATACCGCGAATCGAACCGTACATTCCCAAAGTATTGTGAACTACTTTTTCAATCTGCTTTTCACGTTGTTTCCAAATACGCTGCATGGCTCTTTTTTCTGAATCCAGATCACTTTGCATCTGTGTGAAACCTTCAACAATTCCTTCTACTTGTAAGCGGAATTCATTGCTGGTTAAAAAATCATACAACATCGACATCTTATCGCCTTTGTTTTCTTGTGCCTGAACAGCCTGGCTAACCTGTATTAAAGATTGTCGTAAAACAGCACTTAAACCTTTAAATTCTTCATAAGTACAAATCCAGATTCCGTCACGCATTCCCATGCGGTCCATTCCGGCAGGCATAACCTCGGTCACTAAAACACCAATATTCGCTCTTTTGGTTCTAATATCGTTTTTGAATTTTTCAATCCACGCGGGCTGAAAAGCTTTGGTACGCTTACTTTCGTAATAAATAGAACCACAATTTTGTACTTCTCGCGTATTTACCACCTGAAGGCAATCAGCTCCATTGGCACCTTTTTTTATTTCGTCGATCGTGTCTAGCGGGAAATTACTGGCCAGCCATTCTTCAATCGCGAGTTCCATCACTTCACCTTGCAACTGCATAGAACCTTGTTCCTGCTTGCGCTTCATTTCCTCGATCAGCTTTTTTTGATCGTCAGATTGTTTTTGGTATTCTTTTATTTTTAGTTCGTTTTTTTCCTCTTCTTGTTTTCGGATTTTATCACGTTCTAAAACTAAAGTTGCGTTAAGCTGTTTTTGAGCTTCAGCCTCGATTGTTTCTTTCATTTCCAGTTTTTCGCGTTGAAGCTTGGCAATTTCGCCTTCCATTTTATTAAGTTCACGAAGTTTTTCCGATTTCTCTGAAAGTTCTTTTTCCATTAGAAGTAAACGATCTTTATTTTCTTCTTCGAGTTTGGTTTTTAGTTTTTGAGTAATCTCTTTTTCGGCAACCTTTCTTTCACGGTCCAGTCGTTCAGCAAAAAGTTCATTCTCCTGCTTTTTCTTGGCTTCAAATTCAGCTTTTGCTTTTTCGAACTGCTCATTTTTAAGTTCCATTTCTTTGGACTGAGCGGTAGCTTTTTGTTGAAATTCTTTACGGATACTATCTTCCAATTGATGCTTCAAAACATCATTTACATCGATTGGTGTGCCACAATTTGGACACTGGATTGAAGATTGCTCAGCCATTTTTGTTGGTTTTATTTTGTAGAATTATAATTTGCTAAGGTATTTAAAAGTTCTCTTTTTATTATTGGGATTCTTGTTATAAATTGTAATGTTTTTTCGCCACGAATTCACGTTTTTTTATTTTTAAAATTTATGCCCAAACTAAAAAAGAAATTCGTGAATTCGTGGCGAAAAAAAAGTTTATAAAGCATCAAACATAAAAGCCATGCAAACTAGTTAAAACCCGTCTAATTGGTGAGCAATAAAAAACAAAAAAACTATGAATAAATCAACCATTGAAGAGATTAGAGAGCGTTTTGATAAGGATGTCGAACGATTTTCAAATTTAGAAACCGGACAGGTCGCTACTATCGATGCAACCATTTCTCTGGAGTTAATTACCGAAGCTGCCAAAAGGATTGTTCCAACTGCGTTGAATGTTTTGGATATAGGCTGTGGTGCCGGAAATTATACTTTAAAAATGCTTTCGAAGATCCCGAATTTAAATTGCACTCTGGTCGATTTGAGTCTACCAATGCTGAACAGGGCTTTTGAAAGAGTTTCGAAAGAAACTAACGGAACAGTAGAGGCAAAGCAAGGTGATATCAGAGAAGTAACTTTAACAGAAAACCATTTTGATATTATTTTGGCAGGAGCAGTTTTGCATCATTTGAGGGACGATCAGGATTGGGAAACTACTTTTGCTAAAATTTTTAAGTTATTAAAACCCGGTGGCTGCTTTTTTATTTCAGATTTAATCACTCAGGATACCGAAGTTTTAAACAGCTATACCTGGCAACGTTATGGTGATTATCTGGAAGGGATTGGTGGAGCCGAATACCGACAAAAAGTATTGGAGTATGTGGAAAAAGAAGATTCCCCAAGATCTATGAACTATCAATTGGATTTGATGAAAAAAGTTGGTTTTACAAAAGTGGAGATTTTGCACAAAAACATGTGTTTCGGAGCTTTTGGAGGAATAAAGTAAGTAAGATAGGAGGAATTGAAAATATTTTTTAAGAAAAGCTGTCTGAAAGGGGCAGTTTTTTGTTTTTTAGATCATATCGCAAATATAAAAACCAGATAAGATACAATTGTTTTACAATAAGATAATATCTTTTTTATAGATGTTAATTGGATATTTTTATCAAAAAAAACCATCGAATATAGAATGTTTAGGAATTATTTGTTTTTAAAGTTTAATTTTTTAACAATTTTTCTGACAATTTAATATTTGGAATAACAACTAACAAAAAACTATTATTTTGAAAAAAAACTACCTTATTGCTGCAGTTTTTCTGCTTCAATGCTGCATTTTCTTTGGGCAAAGCCAAAACCCAATTGGTTGTGGAACCCAATTGTCCCAAAAGGAAGAAACTGCATTTCAAAAATCGCTTTCAAAAATCAAAACCTGGAAGAAAGGAAATACAAAGAAAGCAGCTACCGTTCCTTATATTATTCCAGTCGTGTTTCACATTTTGGCCGATGGAACAAATATCAATAATGCTTTTACCAAAGAGCAGATGAAATGTAGAATTGACGATGCATTGCTAACGGTTAACAAAGATTTTAATGGTTTGTTTCCCGGATATATCACAACTGATCCTCGTTTTGACGCTGTTAAAAGTAAAATGAACATTCAGTTTGTCTTAGCCACCGTTGACCCCGACGGAAATCCGTTAGAAATTCCGGGTTTAGACTGGCATCCCGAAGCACACGTTGCAGACGGTTATGATGCTAGAATTTATGACTACATCTGGTACGGTAAAAACAACAGGTATTATCTTGATGTTTTGGTGGTTGATGAACCCAATACAGGACAGGGACCTACTGGTTCAGGACATGCTTTTTTACCCATTCAGGATGCAATACCGCGTGTGGCTTTCAACCACAGATATATAGGCAGTACTTGCGGATCACATGCGAGTGCTACTTTTGCAAAAGTAATGACACATGAGTTTGGTCATTATTTTGGATTAAAACACACTTTTCAGGACGATTGTGATCCGGTTAATGATGGAATGGCCGATACTCCTCCAACCAAAGTTGCGGAAGGCTGCACCAGAAATGTACTAAATAGTTGTGGAGTTTATGCCAACGCCGAAAATCACATGGATTATAATACCGAGTGCCAGAATATGTATACCAGAGATCAGACCAATGCGATGACATACTGGTTGGAAGATAAGACAGTTGCCAAATACCCAAGAGGCTTATTATGGGATCCTGCTAATCTTGGAGCAGTTGGTGTTATTGAAACCGCTCCTGTGGCTAATTTTAATAGTAGTACAACAGCAGTTTGTTCCGGAAAAGCAGTAACGTTTGAAGACATTTCTTTGGGATTGCCCAATTCGAGAGTGTGGACTTTCGAAGGAGGAGCTCCGGCAACTTCAACAGACAAAAATCCGGTAGTTACCTATAATTCATCCGGAAATTACAAAGTAACCTTAGAGGTAACCAACTCGCTGGGAACAAATACAAAAGAAGTGCAGAATTACATTGAAGTAGATCAGAAATCAAATGCAAATTTAACGGAGAGCTTTGTAGGAACTTTTCCTCCGAGAGGATGGGAAGTTACAAATCCGGACAAAGGTCTTGGATGGGAAAAACGTAAAGGTGTGGGCCACAATGACAGTTCGTGTATGATTATGAACAATGCCGATAATTCGGTAGTAGGTGCTTTGGATTATATCAGATTGCCTTATTTTGATTTGACAGCAGGACAGAACAGTCAATTGTATTTTGATGTTGCTTATACCAAGTTTGATGATATAAGCCCTGATGTTTTAAAAGTACAGGTTTCGACAGATTGCGGACTTACCTGGAATGATGTTTATTCAAAAACGCATACGGCTTTACAAACCACAGCTGTTGCTACAGCTCAGGCCAATAATTGGATACCTGTCACGGATGCCAATTGGCGAAAAGAAGTAGTCGATCTTGGCGCTTACATAGGGAGTAATAATGTTTCTATTCGTTTTGTAAACGTGTCGGGTTATGGAACACGAGTTTGGATCGATAATGTAAACGTTGCTGTTACACAGGCCACTACTCCGGTCTCTGATTTTGCATCCAATATGAGAGATACACGCTGTACAAGTCTTACAGCTCCATTTGTAGATGTTTCAACAGGAAATCCAACGTCATGGAACTGGTCGTTTCCAGGAGGAACACCGTCAACTTCTACAGATCAGAATCCAACAGTAATCTATGATGTACCGGGATCTTATGCCGTAACATTGGCTACTAAAAATGCCAATGGTAGCGGAACAATAATTACTAAAAATAATTTTATAACCATTGTGGATCCTTATAAAACTTCTTTCACCGAAGGCTTTGAAGGTTCTTTTCCTCCTGCAGACTGGGAAATTATTAATCCGGACAACAAATTGGCCTGGGAACAACACATCGGAGTAGGACATAATTCTTCTTCTTGTATGGTTATGAATAATGCCGACAATGATAAGGTGGGTGAGGTAGATGAAATTATTCTGAGACCAGCTAATTTGTCAGTGGGAGTAACCGATTTTTCATTCGATGTAGCCTATGCCAAATTTGATGCTGTGAGTCCGGACGCTCTGGAAATTCTCGTTTCAAAAGATTGCGGACTTACCTGGGAAAGTATTTATAAAAAGACTCATATGGAGTTGGAAACATTTGAAAGCGCCGATGCCAACAATTGGATTCCAACTTCAGATTCACATTGGAGAACTGAAAGAGTGATCCTGACCAGGTTCAAAGGGGAATCGAACGTTTTGTTTAAATTCAAAAATACTTCTGGATATGGTGCAAGAATATGGATTGACAATTTGAAATTTAATTTTGATAGTAAAGAAACTCCGTTTTCTGAATTTACAGTGGAGAACGAAAGATTGTGCAGTGATCTTCCAATTGCTTTTAATGATAACTCAACCGGAGAACCTACGGCATGGGCATGGTCATTTCCGGGAGGTACACCATCATCTTCGACAAGCAAAGTACCTACTGTGGTTTATAATAACCCGGGAACTTACGATGTGACTTTAACGGCTTCTAATGCTTATGGAGCGGGAACTGCTATAACAAAAACCGGAGTAGTGGTTGTGAAAAGCAAAAATACTCTTCCATTTACGGAAAATTTTGAAGGAAGTTTTCCTGTTCAGGATTGGGAAATAATTAATCCTGACAAAGATGCCATTACATGGGAAAAACGTTCGGATGTTGGTAAAGGAGACTTATCCTGTTTGGTTATTAATAATGCCGACAATCCAACAGCTAAAATCGATGAGCTTATTTTAAAAGCAGTTGATTTTTCTTCTGCATCGACACCTTATTTGTATTTTGATCTGGCTTATACACAGTATTTAAGCGTGTATGATTCGGCACCCGCTCCTGATAAGATTGATATTTTGGTGTCTTCAGATTGCGGTCTGACATGGACAAATGTATATTCTAAAAATCAAATACAGTTGCAAACGGTCTCCCCTCCAATTCAGGACGACCCGGCAACAACCGGAGCGAATGAAACTAATGATTGGACTCCAACCAAAGATTCCGACTGGAGAGCCGAAAAGATTGATTTAAGCATTGTAAAACAACAGAAAAATGTTTTGATAAAATTCAAAAACACTTCAGGTTTTGGAACCAGAATTTGGTTTGATAATTTTAAAATCGATAACGGACCTAATTTAACAGTAACAAAACCAAGAGAAGTAGACAATCTGCAAGGAGTTCAGGTATATCCAAATCCGTCCAGTAATGTTTTTCATGTGGTAACACCATCTAATACGGACAATTATACGGTTACCGTTCATAGCGCAGAAGGAAAAATGATTTATACCGAAACTTTTGCCGGAGGAAATAACACCGAAAAAACGATTAATTTGTCGGGAAAAACAAGAGGAGTATATTTCCTAAACGTAACTTCTTCAGCTAAGAAGACTTTTACTCAGAAAATCATAAAGCAGTAGTTTAGTTTAATATGAAAAGACAGAGACTGTGTCCTTTTGGGATACAGTCTCTTTTTTATTTAATGATTTTACTAGGAAATATTTTTGAATTGTGGTGCGGGAAACTTGTTTCGAAGATCAAACACTAATTCCGAAACTCCATTTTGCTGTAAATAATCTAATTTTTCTACCGCTTCTTCAAGAGTTGGAACATGGCCTTTAGGAATCCACCATATTGCTGTATGTGCCTTACCATATTTAAAAAACCATTCTTTTCGACGTTTTAGAAAATCGCTGTGAAAAGTCTTGTACATATAATGCTCTAATGTTTCAACATTCTCCCAAACGGAGATATTAATAAGAACCTGCTCATCATTATACGGATTAGGATTTGTCGTATTATAACTCTCATCTTTCAACCTCCACACAAAGCCATCACTGTTTTCGGCCAAAGTATTCACAAGATCTATATTTTCTTTAAACTCTTTCATGATAGGATCGTTTATGTCAATACCTTTCATTTTGGCAATATTAATTTCGGCTAAGTGGTATTCGCTCATAAAATTGTAAAGTTTTGAATAAGAGGCAAGTTAACTTTTTTATCGAAATTAATTTTGTAAGTAAATTAATATCACAAAAAAGAGTGAAATTTTGAAATTAAACGATATCCACTACAATTTTTCCGATAGCCGAACCATCACTAACCGCTTTATGAGCCTCTATCGCATTATCTAATGTGAATTTTCGGGGATCAATAATAGGTTTTAGTTTTCCTTCTTCGATAAATTTTGCAGCTTCTTTCAGGATGTCTCCATGATGTTTTCTGCCTTCACCGCTAATCATCGGATGCAAAACAAAAACACCATGTAAACTGGCAGATCGAAGAGATCCTGTAGCTAAATTGTGTGTTCCAAAAGCATAACAACTGGCAATCTGACCATAATGGCGAATGGCTTTAAAAGAATCGTCTAAGGATGTCCCGCCTACGGTATCGTAAATAATATCAAAACCTTTTCCCGCTGTAAATTGCTCGACATAATCTTCAACAGTTGTAGTTCTGTAATCAATTGGAGTGGCTCCAAAGGCTTCTGCAATAGAAGCTTTTTCAGGCGAAACGGTTGCATAAACATCAGCACCAAAAATGCGGGCCAACTGTACCACCATATGACCAACACCTCCGGCTCCGGCATGAACCAAAACCTGATCACCTTTTTTTACTTTTGCCCTGTCAATTAAACCCTCCCAGGCTGTTAGCAATACAAGCGGAACAGCTGCGGCCTCTTTCATGCTTAAGTTCTTAGGTTTTAAAGCGAGTAAGGCAGCATCAACGGCAGTATATTCGGCTAAAGTTCCCTGAAGCCCCAGTACACCTCCGGCGAGTCCGTACACTTCATCACCAACTTTAAAATCAGTAACATCCTTTCCGATGGCTTCCACAACACCGGCAAGATCAGTTCCTAAAATCGCAGGTAAAACCGGTGATGCGTAAGGCGAAACCCCAATACGAATTTTGTTGTCGATCGGGTTAACACCGCTCGCATGAATTTTAATTAAAACTTCTCCGCTTTTTGGAGTTGGTATTTCTATTTCAGTACTGACAAAATCAGATTCGTATGTATTTGTAAAAAGTGCTTTCATTGTTTCTTTACATTATAAGATTTGTGCTGTTTTGTAAACCTGTATAGGAGAGGAGATGAAAGTTTCGCTTTCTTTAATGAAATCCAGTAAATACGATTGATTGTTATGGATGTCAAGTCCTGGCTGGTCTTTCCATTCTTCCCAAATAATAAAAACATTTTCACTGTGATGAAGATCATAACGTATGCAAGCCTCTTCTTTTCTGGTTTCTGTAACCAAATGATTTAGCATGTTTTTTATTTGTGCTGTATTTTCCGGTTTACTTTTTAAAATAGCGGTAATTGAGATCATAATTATAAAGTTTTAAAGATTTGTTCTAAATGGTTGGTATAGTTTACCTTAAAGATACCAATATTTTCGGCTGTAGCACCTTTTTCGACATCATGAAAATGGAAACCGTCTAATTTCTCCATTCCTACAAATTTATTCATTTTATGGAAACCAAACATAACACCTTCGTCTACAGTTGTTTCTTCGAAAAATTCTCCCGGAAGGGTAAAAGCTGTTGCAGGGGCATTCCAACTTGTGGTAAGCATGTATTTTCGTCCGTGCAAAAGTCCGCCTGTACCGTAATTGATATCCGGATTTGTTCTCGTTCTACCGTCGTTTTTGTAAATTCCTTTTTGATGTCCGGCAGTAAAAACATCATCAATATATTTTTTAAAAAGATTCGGTAATTGAAACCACCAAACAGGTGTGTGATAAACGACTACATCTGCCCAAACGAATTTTTCGACTTCTTCGTCTAAATCGACTTCTTGTTTAATGTCGGTTGTTTTCACTTCAAATTGTTTGCTGTTTGTTAAGTATTCTATTGTCCAGTCAGTAACGGTTTGATTGAATTTTCCACCTGAATGAGCAAAATTTTGCCCGCCGTTGATAATAAATATTTTTTTCATACTATGAATTGCTCTTATGTGTTTGTGAAAGAGATAAGAGTGGTATCTCTTTGATATAATTTAATTTTTTGTGCTTTTTTAAAAGAAGGTAAAACTGCTCGGGTAACTATTTTAATTTTGAAATAGCCTGATCGATGAAATCTAATTCAGAAACAGATAAATCAAAATCCATTGTTTTAGCGTTTGAAATGGCTTGTTCTGCATTTCGGGCTCCGGCCAGAACAATTGTAATTCCTTTTTGTAAAGTCGTCCAGCGTAAAACCAATTGTGAAATAGAAATGTGTTTGGCATTGGCTAAAGAGCTCAGTTCTTCTACCAAAGTTTTTACCTTCTGAAGATCAAACTGACCGAAATAACCATTTCGATGATCGTTGTCCTTTAATTTACCATCGGTGAAATATTTACCGGTCAATAAACCTCTTTCCATCGGACTGTAGGCAATAATTCCAATATTTTCAGCAAGCGTTAGTGGAACCAAATCAGTTTCAATACTACGATTTAACATACTAAACGGAACCTGATTGGAAGCTAATTGAATGGTTTTTTGTGCCTCCTGAACTTGCGATGCATTGTAATTACTTACTCCTGCTGCTCTGATTTTTCCTTGTTGAATTAGGCTTTCAAGCGCCTCCATTGTTTCGTGAATAGGTGTTGTAGTATCCGGCCAATGAATTTGAAGCAAGTCGATATAATCGGTTTGAAGACGTTTTAGACTTTCTTCAACTTCTTTAATAATATTGTTTTTGGAAGCATATTTGTAAATAGGGACTTTTTTTCCATTGTCTTCAGCATCGAAAAAGAATTCGCCTTTTCCGTTAGTACTTCCGTCCCAAACCAGACCAAATTTTGTCAATAACTGTACTTTCGAACGATTTTGAGTTTTTAAAGCTTCACCAATCATGACCTCGCTTAAACCAAATCCGTAGAAAGGAGCAGTGTCAATTGTAGTCACACCATGATCGATTGAAGCATGAACAGAAGCAATTGAATCTGCTTTATCGTTTCCACCCCACATATTCCCGCCGATCGCAAATGCGCCGTATGTAATCGTGGATAATTCAAGTTCAGTATTGCCTAATTTTCTATATTCCATAAGTGATATTTTTGATCGTTTAAAATTATTTGGCGAAATTATACCATTTTTAAGAGTGTTAAATGGTATATATTTGTGTTTTTTAGGTATATTTGCAGCCACGATATAATAATAACTATTATGAAAAAAGAAAATTTATACGAACCGTTTAGTGTTTCCTTTGAGACTTTAGATGAATACCCGGATGTAGGTGATCGTCATAATTTTTTTGAATTGGTTTATATTCTGAACGGAACCGGTTTGCAATGTATCAATAAAAATGTCTTTGAATATGATGCTGGACATATGTTTCTCTTGACTCCTGAGGATTGTCATAATTTTACCATTGAAACCAAAACAAAGTTTTTCTTTTTGAGGTTCAATGATATTTATTTAAAAAATTCAAGCCTGCAAAATGAAAATATTCAGCGTTTAGAGTATATTCTACAAAATGCGAATCATCAGCCGGGCTGTATTTTAAAAAATGTTGCCGATAAATGTTTGGTGAAAGTTATGGTGGAGGCAATTATTAGGGAGTATGAAGATAAAGATGTCTATAATAAAGAATTGATTCAGCAATTGGTGAACACTTTGATTATCGTGGTGGCAAGAAATATCGCGAAGTATTTGCCCGAGCAAGTAAATATTGGCTGTGAGGCAAAAGCAATGGATATTTTGCAGTACATTCAAAACAACATTTATTATCCTGAAAGAATCAAAGCAGAATCGATTAGTGATTATTTCGGAATTTCAAATACGTATTTAGGACGCTATTTTAAAAAGCATGCCAACGAAACCATGCAGCAGTATATCAGCAATTATAAAACAAAACTGATTGAACATCGCCTACAGTTTAGTGATAAACGAATCAATGAAATCGCTTACGAGTTTGGTTTTACCGATGAAAGTCATTTTAATAAATTCTTCAAAAAGCAAAAAGGAAACAGCCCTTCGGAGTTTAGAAAAACAATCAGAATAAGTGCCTAAACACGAATTACACTAATTGTCACTAATTTTTTTGCCACAGATTAGATAGATTAGAAAGATTTTAATTCGTGTGCATTCGTGAAATTAATGTTTAAACACGGATTGCACTAATTGGCACTAATTTTTTGCCACAGATTATAAAGATTAAGTGGATTTTTACTTCATGCTAATTCGTGAAATTAGTGTTTAAACACGGATTGCACTAATTGGCACTAATTTTTTGCCACAGATTATAAAGATTAAGTGGATTTTTACTTCATGCTAATTCGTGAAATTAGTGTTTAAACACGGATTGCACTAATTGTCACTAATTTTTTTTGCCACAGATTAGATAGATTAGAAAGATTTTAATTTGTGTACATTCGTGAAATTAGTGTTTAAACACGGATTACACTAATTGTCACTAATTTTTTTGCCACAGATTATAAAGATTAAATAGATTTTTACTTCGTGCTAATTCGTGAAATTAGTGTTTGTTTTGAAATCTCGAATCAAAATTCATTCTGGTACTACTGATAACCTTGATCTTTTTACTGTCCGGATGGGTTGGATTTATTAAATAATTGAATTCCTGTGGTACTATGCAACTAGGAACTTTTAAGATTGCAGCTTCGTTGTAATCTATAAAATCATCGCCAATGGTTTGTGTTATTACTATTGGAGGTTTTGAATTCCAGTCTTCGGGTAAGTCTTCTATGCTAACTTCCTGAATGGTGATGTCATCAGGGATTTCGATTTCGATATAAAAACGATCCAAAGGTAAATCTTCACTTAAATCTAAATGAACAGATACTTCAAGTGTTGCCAATGCTCTGCTTTCGGCAGTATAAACCATGCGGGTATTAAGGCTGTTCCATCGGAAACCCTCAGACATTGAAGCTCCAATTCCTGCTAAAGTTGTGCTTAAGTATTTTTCTCTTTCGATTCTAAAAACCTTCATTTAAGCTAAGTTTCCAAACTCTAATCGATTTAAACTAAATTTCACTTCGTTAATTCCTGTTACGGTGTCCAGCATGTTTTCAGGAGTGCTTCCGCCGATAGATAAATTAGGTTTTTTGAGCCATCTTTGAAATTTTTCTTCTTCATTATTGAAAACTTCAAGGCCATAATCGATCAGCTCATTGATTAAAATAACCAATTCGCTGTCTCTGCTGTCTAAAAGCAAATGTTCGCTTTTTTTCTTGTTATAAGTAGTTTGAGGAATCCCTACAATGGCCAGAACAGATTTTACAGGATTGTTTAATCGCCTGCTGATGACTTCGATTGAATCATAAGGAATACCGGATCGGATGACTCCAACACGTTCCAGCTTGTTGCTCCAGCTGTATTCTTTACCATCAGAACTTAAAGTAGATCTTTTAATGGAGATTACTTTTCCTGAGGCATTTCGAATACTTCTTTTAGTATCAAAAGGTTCTGTTTTCTGCGTTATTTTATCCATGACACAACAAATTTGCTATAAAGATACAATAATTTTGTTGTTTGCTTCAGGGTTTAGAGAAAAATTAACTTAGAGGGAGGATGAAAAAGTTAGATTATCTTCTTGATCACACGTAACTTATGGGTGTGTTTGTTTGTTTCAGGATTGTAGATTCCTAAGTGGTCCAAACGATCAATACGAACTTTTCCACTGGCGTGAATGATGTAATTATTGTCCATAATGATACCAACATGTGTAATATTTCCTTCGTCATTATCAAAAAACGCCAGATCGCCAGGCTCACTTTCTTCGATGAAACTCAAAGGTTCTCCGTCAAGGGCTTGTTGTGAGGCATCACGATGAATTTTGTAGCCGTTTAATTTGTAGACCATTTGAGTAAAACCGGAACAGTCAATTCCAAAAGGAGTTTTTCCTCCCCAAAGATAGGGAGCATTCAAATACATAAAAGCCGTGCTTATAATAGCGCTCTTAGGTTTTATACCGCTGGTTTTGGTGCCTTCAAAATCAAAATTTGAAATATTGATTTCGCTATTGTTTAAAAAAGATAAAGAAGCGCCAAGCGGAATTGGCAGTAACAAATTATTTGAAGAAGTGATGTAATCAATCAGGTCGGCATTTAGAATAATTGCTTCACTGCTTAATTGGTTGAAATTTGCTTCCGAGATAACCTGGTATTGTTTTGAATCTACCCAGCCTTCATAGTCATCGTACTGAATTCTTATTCGGGCCCATTGATTTTGGCGTTCTAAAATCTCGATATGTTCACCAAACAAAAGTTGAGTAACGATTTCACTTCTGTCACTTGGCTCAGCTCGTACGGGTACTATGGCTAGATTGCAAATTCCGAACATTTAGGGTAATTTATGAGTTGAAAATCAGGAGTTATTTAGTAATGTAATAACTCCTGATAAAATAGTATTTAAGCTCTCTCGATAACAATTGCCGAAGCACCGCCACCACCGTTGCAAATTGCTGCAGCTCCGGTTTTAGCATTGTTTTGTTCTAAAACACTTAGTAAAGTTACGATGATTCTTGCTCCCGAACATCCTAGAGGATGTCCTAATGAAACAGCTCCACCATTTACGTTTACTTTGTCGTTATCAAGACTAAGGATTTTTGAATTGGCTAATCCAACTACCGCGAATGCTTCGTTGAATTCGAAATAATCAACATCACTTATTGAAATTCCTGCTTTGTCTAAGGCCTTTGGTAATGCTTTTGCAGGGCTTGTTGTAAACCATTTTGGCTCCTGAGCAGCATCAGCATAACCTTTTATGTACGCTAAAGGTTTTAATCCTAGTGAGATTGCTTTTTCTTCAGACATTAAAACTAAAGCAGCAGCTCCATCATTGATAGTAGAAGCGTTTGCAGCAGTAACTGTTCCGTCTTTAGTAAAAACAGCACTTAACGAAGGGATTTTGTCTAATTTTACATTGGTATATTCTTCGTCTTTTGAAACGATGACAGGTTCACCACGTCTTTGCGGAACTTCTACAGGAACAATTTCGTTGTCAAATTTTCCGGCATCCCAGGCTTTTGCACTTCTTTCATAAGACTGAATAGCAAAATTATCCTGTTCTTCACGGCTGATGTTGTATTCAGACGCACATAAATCAGCGCAAACTCCCATTGCGTTGTTATCGTAAGCATCTGTCAAACCATCTTTCTGCATTCCGTCAAGCAAAGAAGCTGGGCCAAATTTTGTTCCGTTACGCATTTGTACGTAATGCGGAATCAAACTCATGTTTTCCATTCCTCCGGCTACTACGATTTCTGCATCGCCACAAGCGATAGCCTGTGCGGCAAACATAACAGCTTTCATTCCTGAAGCACAAACTTTGTTTACAGTTGTAGCGGCAACTTCTTCAGATAAACCTGCAAAAAGTGCAGCCTGACGCGCTGGTGCCTGGCCAACTCCGGCCTGTACCACATTACCCATAAAAACTTCATCAACTAATTTTGGGTCAAGGTTAATTTTTTGAAGTGCGCCTTTTATTGCGGCAGCACCTAATTTTGGTGCGGGTACGGTAGATAAACCTCCCATGAAACTTCCGATAGGTGTTCTAACGGCAGAAACGATAACAACTCTTTTGTTCATTTTCTGTTAATATTAGTTAATCAAGCAAATTTACTCTTTATTTGAATAAATTCAAATTTTGAGGCAATTCGATTGGATTTTAAATTTAATATCAAATTTTTGTTAATTCTATTTGTTTGATTGTGAAGAGGTTTAAAAAAAAGATTGAAAAAAGACAAAAAAAAGCGTCGAAATAGTTGTGAGATATGGAATGTTGTCTTACATTTGCAACCGCAAAACAGAACACGTTTCTTGAGCTTGGAGAGGTGCCAGAGCGGTAATGGAGCAGATTGCTAATCTGTCGACGGGTAACCGTCGCCAGGGTTCGAGTCCCTGTCTCTCCGCTTAATTTTTGCCTCGGGGTGTAGCGTAGCCCGGTTATCGCGCCTGCTTTGGGAGCAGGAGGCCGCAGGTTCGAATCCTGCCACCCCGACAAGAACTTTGTCGGAAGTTTTATAAAAAATGGACGCATAGCTCAGCTGGATAGAGCACCTGCCTTCTAAGCAGGCGGTCGAAGGTTCGAATCCTTCTGCGTTCACGAAAAGCCACTCAAATCGAGTGGCTTTTTTGTTTTGTGCTAGATTGGTTTTTTTCTTGATTCACATCGGATCAAGGGTCAATTTAAAAAATGATGAAACTTTTCTCTATCAAAGGAGTATTTATGCTACACAAATAAGAGGTTGAATTAGTGAGCATGAATGTATGGTCATTTCTGATAAAGCAATTAGTAATAACCTGCAGGACAATTTGACACAGCCATTAGTTTTAATAATAAAAATAAATGATGAATAAAAGACTAATTCGTGCTGTTATTTATGTGTGTTTTATACCCGGTTTGACTCTATTGGTGGGGGCATTTTGCCTTTTTCAACAGAAATTAAACTTTATTGAAAAGGCAAATATTGTTTATGGTACAGTTATCGAATCGATACCTCTTGCTGGCAATAAGAATGGATCGCTCTATTACCCCCATGTTTCATTTGTTACAAAATCAGGTAAGCCAATAGATTTCACTTCTAATGTGGGGACTTCTCTTCCGACTTACATTGCAGGAAGTCCCGTTAAGGTTTTGTATGATCCAACCAATCCGAATAAAGCGGAGATTGATGGGATTTACGGTTATATTGTAGACCCAGTACTTTTGGGCGGTCTTGGCGTATTTTTCTTCTTAATAGGTTTAGGTGCTATTTTAAACGAGTATCAAAAAAGCAGGAAAACGGATTGATATTGAGTGGTTAGGCCTTTAATTTTTTAAAGTTATATAATATTAAAAGAAGAATAATAGCCACTCAGAGGTAATGAGTTGAGGTTTACAGATTCTGAAATTTTACCGGGTTACTCGTATTAAAATGCTTTAGGATTTTTTTAGGTGCTCTGATGACCTCTTTGCGAATAGAATCAAACCATTCGACTTCTTTAAGGAGTTCTGCGCAGCATTCGTTTTTAGAATTAAAAAAGTAACTTTTAATATTGATCTTGTCATTCATAAAACAATATTTCATCTCAACAAAAAAATGTTCTGTAAACATTAGGTCTTTATGGCAGACCAGTACATATTTTCCTTCCTGCAGATCGAGCTGTAAAGAATTCAGTTTTTCTCTTGAAAATCCATTTTGAAATAAAAAACGGTATAGTAATCGTAGCGTGTATGAATTGTACGCGGCCTTTTCCATAATCATAACATCGTTTACATCCTCACCAGTAACAACATAATTTTTGCAGATCATTTGAATTTTATTTGAGTTAGTAAAAAAAGAGGCCAGCTAAGTATGAAACTGACCTCTGGTCAATAGTCATGTTTAATAATCTTTCAAAGTAAAAAGTTATAGGAGTAGTAAATGTTGAATTGGGGAATTCTACTTACTAGTTAAGCCTGATCTGTTGAAATGGATTATTTAACTAATGAAAAATTGTAGGTAATTTTGATCTTGTCTGCGATTTTCTTTCTGACAAGACTTGGTATTTGGATGTCAAAATCTTCTGGTTTGACTTCAAATGAACCCATAGTACTAAGTCCATTGACTGCCTTGGATATTTTGATGTTTACTATAATAGGTTTTGTTTTCCCATGAATGGTAAGATCGCCTTTTAAAGTGAAGTTTTTGGGAGTACCGGTAATTTTAGAAATGTCAAAATCTTCTAGTTTGCCTTTTAGAGTTGCTTTTGAAAACTTTTCGGACTCCATATAATTTTCGTTGAAATGTTCCTCCATTAAAGCAACTTTAAATCGAAAACCTTTTATAAGAGCCAGAGCTGCAAAATCCCCAGTGGATTGATCTAAAATTGCAGATACACTTTTGTTTTCGGCGGCAACTTCTTCATAGGATGGCACAGTAGCCTGAAATTTTATAGTGCCTGTTTTTGTGATTACTTTTTGTGCGTATCCATTGGTGTGAATCAAAATGAGTAAAAACACTATAGATAAATTAATAAACGATTTTTTCATAATTATTAGTTTTCTTTTAGTCCGTCTGTATTCCATTTAACAATCAAATCGATATTGGCCTGTGACATTCTTCCGGCCTGAGGCATAATGCCCTGCTGACCATTTTGTAATTGAATTCGGTTCAATAAACCCGCACCTTCAGTAGCGGTTTTTACTTCTGCATAAGTGGTCAAAGGTCTGAAGCCTGCTGATCTTCCGCTTTGATGACAGCCTACGCAATTGGCATCAATAATTGCTTTTACATTTTTAGAATAGCTAATAGTAACTACTGGGTTTGGTCCTGGAGTTGGAGTGTCTGTAACCGGAGGAGTTTCTATATCTTGGTAGGTATCAGAATCGCTGCAGCTTATAAGTGTTAGTGCGGCTGCTAAAATTGTAATTGCTACTGTTTTTTTCATAATTTGCTTGTTTATAGTTATTAAAATACTCTGTATAAGTTAAATCCGAAAAAGAAGTCTCCTTTTCCCCAGTTTCCGGCGGCATTGGTTAGGTATCCACTTTCGCTCATGGCTTGTGAATTGGTAAAGATTAATTGAAAAACATGTCCTCCGGTTTCAACATCGAGACCGACTGACAATGGATTTTCATAAAAATTGGGTTTATTAAAATTGTGCATATATTCTAAATTGACAGATAATCTTTTTGTGATTTTATAACGTCCGCCACCTCCAAAAGAAAACTGGTTGTCTCTTTCTAAGTCTGGATTGTAAAGGTTTCTATGCACAAATGAGGGTACTAGTTCTACCGATAGTTTTTCGTTAACTTTTCTCGATATCAGCAATTGTTGTACGTAGGTTGTACGGTGCTTAAATTCTAAACCTGGATATTGATCTTTTTCCAGAAATGTATTGATATCCAAAACACTGTAACCAACAATGTCTACAGGAAAGCTATTGCTTTGTCTCATCATTCGGTATTTAACTCCTGTTTCATACAATTTATTCAATGTATGTCTGGAAAGACTCACAGACAGCCAATCTGTAACCCCATAAATACCACCAAGTTTTGTAGTGGCGTTATCAAGACCAAAAAAACTATCAAAACCGTCTTTAACGCTGCCAAAACGATGAGAGACTACAAAATAGAACTCTTTTTTCGCGGGCATTTTTGTGGTCTGTAAGGTTACCAGTTGTAAGGCTTTAAAAGTAGCAGTAGAAAAGTTTTCTTGTACCTGAGTCGAATCAAGGCTGTTTAGTAAATCATCTTGCGAATAGGCTATGGTGGCCAGGAAAAAGCAGATTGGGACTAAAAATTTTTTCATAAATGGATTAATTGTTTGATTTATTAATGGTGCATTGGTCTAGTTTGACTTCGTGAAATAGTTCATCAAAGCCAATGCATTTGCCTTTAACGGTTACTTTGTTGTTCAATAATTGGTCTTTTGTTTTTTTGGTAAAAAGGCAAAAAATGTTGTTTTCAAGTATCACAACAGAATCGGTTTCTTTGGTTACTTTTCCGGTTATTTCTATCGTTTTATTGAGATATAATGAATCTGCTTTTTCTGTATTTGAGCTATAATCATCAAGCAATTTTGTTGTTGTTATGCTAAACTCAGGTATTTCAGATTCTATATTGCGTGCCTCCTTAAAGACAAAACCATAATAAAAATAGAGGCCCGCCGAAATCAATACCAACGAGGCTGTAATTATAAATGCGATTCTTTTTGGGTTCATTTTTTATTTTTTTTGATAGGGTTCAGTAGTAAAACAGCTTTGATGCAGATAACCGTACCTTACTTAAAAAAAGAGGTACGAGATTCTTTAAAATTCGAGCGTAAATACAGAGCATGAAATTCTAACATTCAAACCCTAAGGTTTTTGTAATGTCGAGGAAATGATAAAGATTCAAATTAGCTCAACAGTACATTGAACTAATTTGAACAACAATAGGTTAGGTGAACCTATAAGTGAATTTGATTGAAAAAGTATGCCCTTTAGATCGCAAGTGGCGAGTCTTTTACAGGTACCGGCCAAACGGCAGGGCTTGGAAAGCTAATTCCTTTATTGGAGCCTCTTACGCTGGCATCTTGCCCAAAATAATATAAAGGCCAGCCGTTGTAAGCCAATTGAGATTTACCAAATACAGTAATTACAGAAAATTTAGATTTATCAAGAATGGAAGGGACAACTATTTTATCTGTTTCGTATATAGGCCAAACCGCATTGTTTGAGAAATCTGCTTTTGTAAAATTATTTTTCTTGAAATTATCATTTTTAAAAGTATACAGTGTTAGTCCTTTTGCATCTGTAAAGTAGGTTGTCAGGCCATCACCAACGGTGTAATCAGATTTGTAGTTTTTTCCGTCATGTCCTAGAAGCTGACTTCTGACTACCATAATTGAATAGTCTGCTTTTGCAATAAACCAAACACCACCAACACCATCTCCTGTTGTTTGTCCGGCAGTTTCCGGTGTATTCGTTCCATTTATATTTGGTGCATAATAATACAATGGCCATCCTTTGTAAGTCAGTTGCTTTTTACCCGATGTGGTAGTTATGGATGCAAAATCAGAGAGTGTCAATCCTGTGCTTAATTTTTCAGCGGTTAAATTATCTACATAAAATGGAGGCCACACGGCTTCACATCCACCTGTGCACGAGGCTTGTCCCTTTGCATCTGTTGCGAAAAAGTATAATGATTTGCCATCTTTATCAGAAAGATAAGAGCCTAATGTGGTACTTGTTGAAAGTGTGATTTCTTTTTTTGCTTCCGGAGTAACAGTATTGCTATCCTTATCATTGCTACAGCTTGTAAAAAATATTGTTGCTGCAATGGTAGCAAAAGCCAGTTTAAGTTGTTTTGATTTCATTATTTTTAATTTAGTTAATATGAAGTGGGGAATATGTGTTGCATATTCAGTAAAATGTTAATTGTGGTAGCAGCAATAAGTATTTGCTTCTAACAGGCACTTCGTGCAGTAAATTTGATGACTACGAACTATCGTAGAAAAAATATGCCGGTTGGGATTGGATTAAGTCTTTTAATAGAGTCACTTTTACTTTTTTTGATAAGATTCAATAGTAAAACAGCTTTGATAAAGCTTACCCTACCAAAGAATTGTTATTTTATTAAAAAAAAGAAAAGTAATTTTTGGTAGCCTTGTTGAATAAGGTTAAAAGGAAACTCTAAAGCTCATGTTTGGAGTTCTTTGCAGCGAGAAAGTTTCAACTTCTTCTATAGAATTTGTTAAAGAACTTACTCTGTAATACTCGCTGATTTCATTTTTTCTGTTTAGGATATTCAAAATAGACAAACCTAATTTGTATTGAATTCCATTTGCGCTTTCCCACTTGTAAGTAGAGGAAATATTAACTTGAGAAAAAATATGGACATTGGTATTGTTGGGTTTGTTGTACACCAATACAGGATCTGACAGATTAATTTGAGAAAGATCAGGAGAAGTTTTTGGCCTGCCGGACGACCATTTTGTACCCAGCGCTATTTTGAAATTGTTCTTTTCGTAAATTCCCGCCCACGATACAGTATGCATCAACTCAAAATTGTTAGGGAAACTTGGAGGTTCAAAATTGGAGAAATAATAATTATTATGGTTATAGGTATAACTCAGCCAGGTTAGAAAGTGATTCATTTTTTTCTGAATCAACATTTCTGTTCCCAGAACCTCATAGTCGCCTGTCATTCGAACAAATTCCAATTGATTTTGAAAGCCTTGACTGGATGTTATAATTCCGGATACTTTTTTATAGAAATTTTCTATATCCAGTAACCAGTCGTTCTTTTTGTAAAATAAATTTAAAGATATTTGTTTGCTCCTTTGAATAGGAATGGTTGTGTTGTTGGAAACGATCCAGCGCCTTTTTTCGATCCCAAAATAATCTTTTTGCAAATCAATAATTTGCTGCGAATTTTGGCTTTTTAACTCAGCCAGTAATTCTAAATTTAAACTTTTGTTGATGCCGTAATTAAACTGAATGCGGGGCTCGATACTGTATTTTTTAAATTTTTCAATGTAATTAAGGCGCATTCCTGCCTTAAAATAGATTTTGGAAAGTGTGTCGTTGTATTTTCCTTCTAAAATTAAAGCATGGGTTTTTAGCACATTTTTTACTTTGCGATAAAAATCAGGATTAGTTACTTGTTCTAAATTAGTAATACCAATCTCATTGAACTGATAACCATCGCTAAAAGTAAATTTAGAGTTAATAATATGGTTGTTCTCCAGATTAAGTCCGTTATTATTGACGGTATTTTCCTGAATTACGATCTGATCTCCAAAAGTAGTTTTTTGGTTGGCTAAAAGTTCGTAAGCAGAATTGTAAATATTGATTTTAGTTGTATTATAATTGTTCCAGTTTCTTTTCCATGACAAATTTCCACCATAATTTTGTTGGCGTAAAACATTGTTTTCCGATTTGTTCATGTTGTATACTGTAGCGCTCTGAAAAACTTCGAGGTTATCTTTAATGGTAATTAAGTCAAGTATGATTTGATCTTTATTGCCTAGTTTGTGCACATATTTTAATGTACCATCATAAAAGTCAAATTTTTTATCACTGCGATAATCTATATTTTGTTTGTCTGAAAAGTCTGTGATCGTAGTATTTTGAAATACTTTGTTAAAATATTCTTTGTAGGTAGGTGTTTCTACGAAATCGGTAATCGATTTACGTGCCGAAATTTCGATAGAACTCTTTTTTGAGAGATTGTACTTTGCATAAATATCGGCATTTATCATATTTATTCCTGCGCTAAAAGTGTTTTTTTCCGTTGTTTCAGGAGTAGAGGAAATGGCTACTACGCTAGATACACTCTCGCCGTAAAAGGCAGAGCTCCCGTTTTTATAAATAGAAATGGTATGTGCCAAATTGGGATTAAAAACGGATATTAAACCAAAGAAATGTCCAGTTTGAAACATTCGTATTCCATTCCATAAAAATAAATTCTGATCGTGTGTACCACCACGTACATTGATACTGGATACACTTTCGTCAAGACTGTTTACACCTGGAATTTGCTGCATGGTTTGTAAAGCATCAGGTTCTATAAGTCCCGGTAGAATACCAAATTTTTTAGGTTTAATCTCAAAGGATCCATCTGTGCTTTTTGAAATCCCCGAGGCTAAAATAGCACTGGCTTTAATTTCTTGAAGTTCTGTGATCTCAGGCTCTAATGTGATTTGCAGGCAGTTTTTGGAAGGGGAATTATTGACTACAATTTTTTTGGTTATAAAACCAATATGACTGATTAGAAATGTATTTTTCTGGTCTTTTTTAAACTCAAAGTAACCATTAGGATCAGTTGTAGTTTGAGTTTTGTTAGGCAGATTAATATTGGCGTTTTCAATAGGTTTTTTATGATCAGTAGAAAAAACATAACCACAAATTATTTGCGATTCAATATCATTTTTATAAATATTAATGAATTGGTTTTCGATATTTTCAAATGACAGATTGGTTTTTTCTTTAAGGTATTGTAGTTTCTGATCTAAAGTAAGAGTTTTTTTTGGGGGATTTAGTTGTAGGCCGGTAATATTGTCTTCCGTGTAATTAAAACTTACATGATGTTGTTTTTCTATAGCTGCAATAATTTTTTTAAAAGGCACAGGTTTTTCTTTGTCTTGAGCGAAGCCGTTCAGGACAAGAAAAAATATAAAAAACAAAAAATGAAATTGTTTGGGGAGAGACATTTATTTTTCGTCAAAAATTATTTTATTGTTGGAGACTTTTTTAGTCTCTAAATGATAGGTTGTACTGATAATTTGTATGGCTGTGTTTAAATCCTTCGCAGGTAATTTTCCGGTAAATAAAGAGACCGTGTCCTTTGTGTTCAATTCAATTGTAATGTTATATTGCCTTTCAACCTCGTCTAATATCGCTCTGATATTTTCCTGGTAAAAAGATATTTGATTGTCAATCCACTCTGGTTTCATTGATTTTACGTTCAATTTTATTTGTTTGCCGTTTTCAAAATTAACGCTTTGTCCGTGGGTTAGTAGAATTTGAGTGTTTGCATAATTCACTTTTACACGTCCTTCATAACAAACGACATCAAACTTGTTTTTTCTAATCTTAACGTTAAATTGAGTTCCGAGAACTGATACTTTTCCCAGGTTGGTCTGTACTTCAAATCGTTGGCCTTTGGCAACTTTAAAATAGGCTTCTCCTTTTAATTCAAGGTGCCTGTTATTGGCCCAGTTCCATTTTTTGTAACTTATTTCAGAACCGGAGTTTAGAACAACTTCAGAGTTATCAGGCAATGAAAAAGAGGTTTTCTCTCCAAAACTTGCGGTTTGAGTCTGTGGGACAAAAAGTTTCATAACAAACGTAATTCCGAGAGCTAACACAAATACAGCGGCAGCTCTAAAGATCCATTTTTTGTATACAGGAATTACTTTTAGAGTCTCTTTTTTCTGATTGAGGATGTTAGATAACATCCTATTTTCATCTAAATCATCTACTTCCAAGTGATCAGTATAATTCTTTATTTTTTGGTATTTTTCAAAATCGGGACTTGCTTCAAATTCAGCTAATTCATCCTGAGATAAATCATTGTTAAGCCATTTTGCTAATAAGCGATTTTTTTTCATTATACTGGTATTATGTTGTTAAAACAATTGAATCTAAATTTACCCTACTTCTATAAATCAATTTCTTTGCGTAAGCTTAGCAAAGCAAGATGAATACGCTTTTCAACGGCCTTCACGCTAATATTTAGGGCTAAGGCAATTTCGCTGTACTTTTTCCCGTCAATTCGATGCATCAGAAAAGCGACGCGTTGTTTTTCGTTTAAATTTTCAATGGCTTTCAAAAGTTTAGTTTGAAATTGTTTCTCCTCCAGAATATATTCCGGATTTTCATTTGTTTTATCTAGGCCAGTGAAGTTTTTCTCGTACCTCAAAACAACTTTTTGATGCGTAATTGCGTTGAGACTGCTGTTATTCGCAATCGTATAGAGGTATGATTTTGCTTTTTCAAGAGGCACTGAAGCACAATTTTGCCAAAGTTTTACAAATGCTTCCTGTGCTAAATCTTCCGCCTGATCGATATTGCCAAATTTGTAAAAAAGAAAATTGCGAAGTGCTTTTACCTGACTTTTAAAAAAAGTCGAGAAGATTATTTCGTTGCAAGTATTTGATTGGTTTTTTTGTGACATTTGGTTTTTCAGTTGTTACCTTGCAAAAGTATTTGTTTTTGGTTTAAGTAGGGTAAAAGCAAAGCCGATTGTTTTATACAAACAGGAAGTGTTGTTTTTGGTTGATAATTAATGTTTTGTAGAATCAAACGAAAGACCTTGATGAGGATTTATTGAAAAACAGTTTCTTTAATTTTGTTACCTTTGTAAAAATATAAATATGTTCCCCTTGAAAAAATATTTATCAATAGTGGTTTTCTTGTTCTTGCTGTCTTGTCAAAGCGAAATAGATGAGAAAGATAATAATGCGCAGGGAACAGTTACAAATGTTTCGCCTCTTACTACTTATTTGCAAAGGGTTGCAATGGTTCAAACCGTGCAGGATAATGTAATCGACAGGTCTAGTTATTGCACAATTAAACTTCCTTATACTGTCACTGTTAATAATGCAAAAATTGCAATAAATACTACTGCCGATTATAAAAAAGTAATAGATAATATAAATGCAAGTACATACGATGATGATATTGTAAAAATAGATTTTCCTGTAATGATGGTGTATTATAATTATATTGAAAAAAACATTCCGGCTGAGTCTGACTTCAATGCTTTAATCGACTACTGGAATCTTCATCCTGATTTGTTATCCAAAATTAATGGACTAAACATTAATTACCCTATAACGATTAATAGTTATAACAGCGCTAATCAAATTGCAAGTTCTGTTTCGATTGTTAGCGATCAGGCCTTTTTTAATTTTATAAAAAATTTGAATAGCAATCAGTATATTTCATTAAAATATCCAATTTCGATAGCGGATTACAATAATCAAACAAAATCGATTTCTAATAATTTAGAATTCGAAAATGCTATTAAATACGCGATTGACAATGCTCCTGAAAATAATATTGTAACACTTGATTTTTTACAAACGATAACAAAGGGGGCTTGGGGGATACCTTATTTTTTTGATGACTCAGAAAAGACATCTGCTTATATTGATTATTTATTTGTTTTTAAAAGTGATAAATCTGTAGTTGCTACTAAAGGAGCGGTATCACAAACAGGTCAATGGGAAAGTACATCGCAGAATGGGGTTAGAGAAGTTAAAATAGAATTTAATTCAGAACCGCTAAGTAAATTGAATCGTAACTGGAAGCTGTTTGAGTTTAATAATTCTCAAATTCGATTACGTGATGTGAGTACTACTACCGATTATCTTTATTTGCAAAAACAATGATACTCGCATGTAGTCGTATTACAAAAGAAGTTGTAGATAGTTTAAATTAAATACCTACTTATATATAGTACCAACCCGGCAGGTTTAAGATCTGTCGGGTTTGTTGTTTCTGTTCCTATATATAAGGAGTGATTTTATCAAGCAAAGTGAAGTCGTAGCTTTGAGGTTTGGAATTTGGAATTTGGAATTTGGAATTTGGAATTTGAGTATTTAGGAGCTTTCTCCCGCTATTCGTTTCAATCTTTTGCTTTTTAAAGGAAAAAGCAAAAGGATTTCCACTTCTATCAGGGCTAGGGGATGGGTTTTCAGAGGAAAGATCGGTCATAAAATAAAAACTTGGCGTCTTAGTGTCTTTGCGAGACTAGTAAAATAGGGGTGTTTCAAAGGAAGCTGTAGTATTGAATCTAATTCACTAAAGAAAAACCTTTCAAACCTGAAAATAGTTTAATTTGTAAAAGGGGTGTTATCAGAGTGTTAAGATAAAGTTTGAAAAAAGATTCAAAATAGTTGGATGAAAAGCTTGTAGAACTCAATAAAGTGACTACTTTTGCACCCGCAACAGCGATAGACGTTCACTGAAATACTGACAAGCAAAGGAATTAAAACGAAAAGAAATTTTCAAAAAAAGATTCGAAAAAGCTTGTGAGATTTGAAAATGGATATTACATTTGCACCCCGCAAACGAAGTTCACCGAACACTTTTAAAAATAGAAGTTAAGTGAGGTAAAACACGGGAAGCTCATTGAAAGACTGGTAAGGAGAGAAGGAAAAAAGGAAAGAAATTTTCTTAAAAAAAAACTTCAAAAATCTCTTGCCATTTAGAAATAAGTTTTCTACTTTTGCACCCGCTTTGAGAAACAAGCGAAACAATAAAAAGAAACACGTTCGTAGACATATTGAATTGACAGCCGTTTTAACAGAGATGTTAAAGCAAAAGAATAAGAGTAAATGAATCGAGAGATTCGAATAGAACCGATAGATAAAGCATCGCAATATAATATAAAAAATATACGATGAAGAGTTTGATCCTGGCTCAGGATGAACGCTAGCGGCAGGCTTAACACATGCAAGTCGAGGGGTATGCTTCTTCGGAAGCAGAGACCGGCGCACGGGTGCGTAACGCGTATGCAATCTACCTTTTACAGAGGGATAGCCCAGAGAAATTTGGATTAATACCTCATAGTATAGCTGAATCGCATGATTCTACTATTAAAGTCACAACGGTAAAAGATGAGCATGCGTCCCATTAGCTAGTTGGTAAGGTAACGGCTTACCAAGGCTACGATGGGTAGGGGTCCTGAGAGGGAGATCCCCCACACTGGTACTGAGACACGGACCAGACTCCTACGGGAGGCAGCAGTGAGGAATATTGGACAATGGGCGCAAGCCTGATCCAGCCATGCCGCGTGCAGGATGACGGTCCTATGGATTGTAAACTGCTTTTATACGAGAAGAAACACTGCTTCGTGAAGCAGCTTGACGGTATCGTAAGAATAAGGATCGGCTAACTCCGTGCCAGCAGCCGCGGTAATACGGAGGATCCAAGCGTTATCCGGAATCATTGGGTTTAAAGGGTCCGTAGGCGGTTTAATAAGTCAGTGGTGAAAGCCCATCGCTCAACGGTGGAACGGCCATTGATACTGTTAAACTTGAATTATTAGGAAGTAACTAGAATATGTAGTGTAGCGGTGAAATGCTTAGAGATTACATGGAATACCAATTGCGAAGGCAGGTTACTACTAATGGATTGACGCTGATGGACGAAAGCGTGGGTAGCGAACAGGATTAGATACCCTGGTAGTCCACGCCGTAAACGATGGATACTAGCTGTTGGAAGCAATTTCAGTGGCTAAGCGAAAGTGATAAGTATCCCACCTGGGGAGTACGTTCGCAAGAATGAAACTCAAAGGAATTGACGGGGGCCCGCACAAGCGGTGGAGCATGTGGTTTAATTCGATGATACGCGAGGAACCTTACCAAGGCTTAAATGTAGATTGACCGGTTTGGAAACAGATCTTTCGCAAGACAATTTACAAGGTGCTGCATGGTTGTCGTCAGCTCGTGCCGTGAGGTGTCAGGTTAAGTCCTATAACGAGCGCAACCCCTGTTGTTAGTTGCCAGCGAGTCATGTCGGGAACTCTAACAAGACTGCCAGTGCAAACTGTGAGGAAGGTGGGGATGACGTCAAATCATCACGGCCCTTACGCCTTGGGCTACACACGTGCTACAATGGCCGGTACAGAGAGCAGCCACTGGGCGACCAGGAGCGAATCTATAAAACCGGTCACAGTTCGGATCGGAGTCTGCAACTCGACTCCGTGAAGCTGGAATCGCTAGTAATCGGATATCAGCCATGATCCGGTGAATACGTTCCCGGGCCTTGTACACACCGCCCGTCAAGCCATGGAAGCTGGGGGTGCCTGAAGTCGGTGACCGCAAGGAGCTGCCTAGGGTAAAACTGGTAACTAGGGCTAAGTCGTAACAAGGTAGCCGTACCGGAAGGTGCGGCTGGAACACCTCCTTTCTAGAGCCTCAAATGTTAGTAGTAATACACGTTGAGGAAAAAAGATGTTAATTTAGAAGGTTCTGAATCACAACATTCACTTACTCTTGCTGTTAATTTAAAAAATAATGAAAATTAAGTAAACAGAGTCTCGTAGCTCAGCTGGTTAGAGTACTACACTGATAATGTAGGGGTCGGCAGTTCGAGTCTGCCCGGGACTACTTTTTTAGAGTTTAGAGTTATAAATTATGAATTATAAGTTATAATAAAAAAACAACAAACTAAAAAAAACTGAAATACTTAAGATAAAGGAAATTTTAGAAGTTGAGCGTTTATGAGAGAATTCATAACTCATAATTCATAACTCATCATTTAAAAATGGGGGATTAGCTCAGCTGGCTAGAGCGCCTGCCTTGCACGCAGGAGGTCAACGGTTCGACTCCGTTATTCTCCACAAAGCCGAAAGCTATAAGCTTTAGGCGGTAAGCTAAGAAAGCTTAAAGCGTATCGCTTAAAGCCTACAGCTAATAAAGTTCATTGACATATTGAGATAAGAAAATAATAAAAAGTAGAAAGCGTTTTTTACAATTTTATTGTAAAAGACAAAAAAAAACGGTCTTAATTAATTTTAAGATTGGTACAATAAGCAAAATAAGGGCGTATGGGGGATGCCTAGGCTCTCAGAGGCGATGAAAGGCGTGATAAGCTGCGAAAAGCTACGGGGACGGGCACACACCGATTGATCCGTAGATACCTGAATGGGGCAACCCACTATGTTGAAGACATAGTACACCGATAGGTGGGCAAACCCGCTGAACTGAAACATCTAAGTAGGCGGAGGAGAAGAAAAAAAAGTGATTCCGTAAGTAGTGGCGAGCGAACGCGGATTAGCCCAAACCAATGATGTTACGGCATGATTGGGGTTGTAGGACCACGATATTTTATGTACAAGGAACCGGAAGTTACTGGAAAGTGACACCATAGAGGGTGATAGTCCCGTATGGGTAACGAGTATAATAGATAGTGGTATCCTGAGTAGGGCGGGGCACGTGAAACCCTGTCTGAATTTGGCGGGACCATCCGCTAAGGCTAAATACTCCTGAGAGACCGATAGTGAACCAGTACCGTGAGGGAAAGGTGAAAAGAACCGTGAATAACGGAGTGAAATAGATCCTGAAACCATACGCTTACAAGCGGTCGGAGCCCTTTCGTGGGGTGACGGCGTGCCTTTTGCATAATGAGCCTACGAGTTAACGTTGCTGGCAAGGTTAAGTGGTTAAGCCACGGATCCGTAGCGAAAGCGAGTCTGAATAGGGCGCTTTAGTCAGTAGTGTTAGACGCGAAACCGTGTGATCTACCCATGGGCAGGTTGAAGCTGTGGTAACACACAGTGGAGGACCGAACCGGTTGACGTTGAAAAGTCTTCGGATGACCTGTGGGTAGGGGTGAAAGGCCAATCAAACTCGGAAATAGCTCGTACTCCCCGAAATGCATTTAGGTGCAGCGCTGAGCGTAAAGTTATATAGAGGTAGAGCTACTGATTGGATGCGGGGGCTTCACCGCCTACCAATTCCTGACAAACTCCGAATGCTATATAATGTTTCTCAGCAGTGAGGGCTTGGGTGCTAAGGTCCAAGTCCGAGAGGGAAAGAACCCAGACCATCAGCTAAGGTCCCCAAATATACGCTAAGTTGAAAGAACGAGGTTTGTCTGCCCAGACAGCTAGGATGTTGGCTTGGAAGCAGCCATTCATTTAAAGAGTGCGTAACAGCTCACTAGTCGAGCGGACGAGCATGGATAATAATCGGGCATAAGTGTATTACCGAAGCTATGGATTTACAGTCTGACTGTAAGTGGTAGGGGAGCATTCTAACAGGGTTGAAGGTGTATCGTCAGGTATGCTGGACTGGTTAGAAAAGAAAATGTAGGCATAAGTAACGATAATGCGGGCGAGAAACCCGCACACCGAAAAACTAAGGTTTCCACAGCTATGCTAATCAGCTGTGGGTTAGTCTGGTCCTAAGGCGAACCCGAAAGGGACAGTCGATGGCTAACGGGTTAATATTCCCGTACTACTAATTACTGTGATGGGGTGACGGAGTGATGAAAGCGCCGCGAACTGACGGAATAGTTCGTTGAAGTACCTACCTATAAGATCTGCAGGCAAATCCACAGATCTTGGGGAAATACGATAGTACTCGGAGTCTTCGGACAAAGAGATAGTGCGCCTAAGGGCTTCCAAGAAAAACCTCTAAACTTCAGGTAATTAGTACCAGTACCGTAAACCGACACAGGTAGTTGAGGAGAGAATCCTAAGGTGCTCGAGAGATTCATGGCTAAGGAATTAGGCAAAATAGACCTGTAACTTCGGGAGAAAGGTCGCCAGCGCAAGCTGGCCGCAGTGAAGAGGTCCAGGCGACTGTTTATCAAAAACACAGGGCTCTGCAAAATCGTAAGATGAAGTATAGGGCCTGACACCTGCCCGGTGCTGGAAGGTTAAGAGGAGATGTTATCTTCGGAGAAGCATTGAATTGAAGCCCCAGTAAACGGCGGCCGTAACTATAACGGTCCTAAGGTAGCGAAATTCCTTGTCGGGTAAGTTCCGACCTGCACGAATGGTGTAACGATCTGGACACTGTCTCAGCCATGAGCTCGGTGAAATTGTAGTAACGGTGAAGATGCCGTTTACCCGCAGTGGGACGAAAAGACCCTGTGCACCTTTACTATAGCTTAGTATTGACCTTGGATAAATGATGTGTAGGATAGGTTGGAGACTTTGAAGTGGCGTCGCCAGGCGTTGTGGAGTCATTGTTGAAATACAACCCTTTGTTTATCTGAGGCCTAACCCCGCTATGTGGGGGACATTGCTTGGTGGGTAGTTTGACTGGGGTGGTCGCCTCCAAAAGAGTAACGGAGGCTTCTAAAGGTTCCCTCAGTACGCTTGGTAACCGTGCGTAGAGTGCAATGGCATAAGGGAGCTTGACTGAGAGACATACAGGTCGATCAGGTACGAAAGTAGAGCATAGTGATCCGGTGGTTCCGCATGGAAGGGCCATCGCTCAAAGGATAAAAGGTACGCCGGGGATAACAGGCTGATCTCCCCCAAGAGCTCATATCGACGGGGGGGTTTGGCACCTCGATGTCGGCTCGTCACATCCTGGGGCTGGAGAAGGTCCCAAGGGTTGGGCTGTTCGCCCATTAAAGTGGCACGCGAGCTGGGTTCAGAACGTCGTGAGACAGTTCGGTCTCTATCTACTGTGGGCGTTAGAAATTTGAGTGGATCTGATTCTAGTACGAGAGGACCGAATTGGACAAACCTCTAGTGTATCTGTTGTCCCGCCAGGGGCACCGCAGAGTAGCTACGTTTGGAAGGGATAAGCGCTGAAAGCATATAAGCGCGAAACCCACCACAAGATGAGATTTCTTTTAAGGATCGTGGAAGATGACCACGTTGATAGGCTATAGATGTAAAGGCAGTAATGTCATAGTCGAGTAGTACTAATAATCCGTAAGCTTATGTACACCTTTTCCCGTCCGTTAAGGCGGACGGGGAGAAACTTTCTAAAATAGTAAATAAAAGTACTTTTCTTTATCTCAGTATGTTAAGATATTTGCAGCGAAGCTGCAGTTGATAGTTGAAGGTTGGTAGTTGATGGAAACACCAACAACCATAAACCAACAACCGCCAACAATGACCTTAAGGTGGTTATTGCGGCGGGGCTCACCTCTTCCCATCCCGAACAGAGTAGTTAAGCCCGCCTGCGCAGATGGTACTGCAGTTATGTGGGAGAGTATGTCGTCGCCTTTCTTTTTAAAACCCTGTTCGTAACAAAACGGGGTTTTTTATTCTAATTTTACTTATTAATAAGTAGAAATGGTACCTTAGCTCAGATGGTAGAGCAATGGACTGAAAATCCATGTGTCCCTGGTTCGATCCCTGGAGGTACCACATAATGCTCGGATGGTGAAATTGGTAGACACGCTGGACTTAAAATCCAGTGAACAGCAATGTTCGTGCGGGTTCAAGTCCCGCTCTGAGTACTGAAAACTTCAATTGGCTCTGCTAATTGAAGTTTTTTTTAAAATAAAAACTAAAATGGACGCATAGCTCAGCTGGATAGAGCACCTGCCTTCTAAGCAGGCGGTCGAAGGTTCGAATCCTTCTGTGTTCACAAGGAACCACTCAAATCGAGTGGTTTTTTTGTTTTGTACCATTTATCAAAACATGAAACGGTTCTTTTATCGGATCAGGTTCAAAAGTTGGGGATTAGGCAAAAAGATTAGATAATCTGAATAAGAAAAAAATCTATATTCCTCACTCCTCTGAATTGACTTCTAAAGGCTTTTATTTTAGCATTGAAAGATTCTGCCGAAGCATTTGTATTTCTATTACCAAAATAGTTTAAGATTGACTGGTAATTAACGGATCAGGTTCGAAAGTTGGGAAGTGATATAAAGAGTATTCTATACCGTAGAGGACTTTAGGAATGAAAGTGGCAATCTTTTAAAGATTTACATTTTCCTAAAATTTCTTAATTGCAAAAAAAATAATAATTTGCAGCTTACCCCATAAGAGACAAGTATTTGGTATCTGTTGCTCTGAAAGAGCTTTAGCAGTAACATGGCACGAAGTGCCATGAATAATGGTGAGCACTTCTTTAAGCCCTGCATGGGCGAAAGCAGAACTCAAAAGAGCACATGTCCTATTTTTATGATATTTCTGAAAGTTAGCAACTTTTAATTAAGATCTTATGCTTTATTTATAACTGCTTATACCTCTTCTGGGTAATATGATTGATTATCTTAATTTATAGTGCGTTGCACTATTTTTATGCTTTTGGGCTTTCAGCCCTTTTTAAACATTTCAAATATTTATACCGTAAGAGGATACTAATTATAAAAATCAGCTGTAATAAAATGATCTCTTAAACGAAGAGCTGTAATCGTTAATAAAAAGAAATAAATTCTATCAACGGCACAACATTTTGTATTGATTCATGGTTCTGAGGCTTTTTTTAGAATTATATTTTAAAAAGTAAATGTAACTTCGATTTTTGTTCCTTCACCAATTTTTGATTCAATATTAAATTGACCTTTTAATGACATTACTCTTTCTCGCATGTTGCTTAATCCTATACCATTTTTTTTACTTTTGATATCAAATCCATTCCCGTCATCAATAATAGTCAGTTTTATAAAATTGTGATTTTTCTTCTCAATTTTTACATCGCAATTTTCTGCATCCGAATATTTATTAACATTTAAAATGGCTTCTTGAATGATACGGTATATGTTTATTTTATATATATTTTGAATGATTTCCCATTCAAAAGTGCCATCATTTGCAAATTTAAAACTGGTAGTACTAATGTCTTTTTGATTTTCAATTAAACCTTCTAATAATACGTTAAAATCATTCCCTTCTAAGAAAGATCCCCGGCTTAAATCATGAGATATGGTTCTGATCTCATTTTCGATATTTTGTAGTTCAAAAATATATTCTTTTCTTTTTTCAATTATTGCCAAATCTGTTTTGGAATTAAAAAAACCTAAATTCATTCTGACACCATATATTTTATTCATTATACCATCATGTAATTCCTTAGCTATTTTTCCCTTTTCATTTTCTTTTGCAATATTTATTTTCTTATGCTGTTCAGTTAATAATAGATAGATCTCTTCATTAGCTTTTTGCTGCTTTCTTAAGAAGAGTAATTCCTTGTTTTTGTATTTTAAATATCTCAAAAGAAAAAATAGTGCAAGTAATAAAATTGATCCAAGTGAAATAATTAAGATCCATAAGTTATTCTTGGTAAGAACTTTATTTTCGTCTTCTATTCTTGAAGTTTCATATGCGATCCTGGCGTATTTATAATGTGCATTTTTCTGGATTTTATTGATACTATCACTTATCTGGATATACTTATTTGTATAAGACAAACTATTCTTTTTATCTATTTTAGAGAGTAATTTTAAAGAAGTTAAAATTTCATTACTGTTTTTTATTTTTATTGCTATGTAATTTGCTTCTAATAAACTTTGTATTGACTTTAAAGTATCTTTTTGTGTCAGAAAGTATTCTCCAATGTATATCTTCTTATATAAAAGATCTGATTCAACGCCGATGCTATCTACAATTTTTAGAGATTCAATGAACATTGATTCAACATTTTTGTAGTCCCCATTTCTCATCTTTGAATATGCTAAATTACTCAGAACATTTGCATATAGTCTTGGCCACTTTTTTTTCAAATCTCTGGAAAGTAGCCCTTGTAAGTTTTGTACAGATTTTGAAAATTCTCCCTTTAAGTCGTATAAATTTGAAATATTAATGATGGAAGTTACATTGTAATTGTTGATTTCATCTTTATCTATATCGTTAACTTTCATTTTTTCTAAATTATTCAAAGCTAGTTTATGATATCGTAATGCTTCGTCATAATTGACCAATTTTTCCAAGCAATTCCCCATTAGAGTGTTACAGGAATAAACCAAGCGATGGTTTTTAGATTTTTTTAAATATTGTAAGGCTTTCGAAATTTCGACTTCACATTCGATATAGTTTCCGTCATAAAATAAAACGTAGGCTTTATTAAATAGCATTTTACCTACATTATCATAGTCAGAAATCTTAGAGTATATTTTTTCTGCTTGTAAAAAATAAAAGTAAGCGCTATCTCTTTTAGAATTTCTGTAACAGTCTCCTATGTAGAATAATGCCAATGGAATTCTGGTACTATCTTTGGCTTCTTTAGAAAGTTTAAGAGCTTGTAAACTAACATGTAATGATTTTTTTAGATTGTCAATAGAGTAATATTCAGTTGCAAGTTTTAGGTATAAATTTCTAACAATGGAATCATTTGTTTTAGATTTAAGTAGACTGGCAATTGAATCTAAGTATTTCTCTTTTTTATCTTTTTTTAGAGTATTAATATGAATTTTATCAATTGAAACAGATGTATTTTTTATATAAAGATTTGAATTCTGTTTTTCACAAGAAAAAAATAGAATTAGAAGTACGCAAATTATTCTGTTACAAGAGGTCAAATTATAATCATTTACTTAATAATTTCAAATATATAGTTTTTTTAAGTAATAGACTTAACATATAAGAGGACTAAGTAATTTACTGCCGAAGAAAATTTCTTAGTCCTTATTTTAAAGAATTGTAATTTAGTGATGACCTTTCCTTGGCGGTATAGGATTGCTTGGCTCTCCTTTTGTATTAGTTTTATCAATCTTATTAATTACAGCAGTTGAATCGATTACTTTTTCTTTCAATAGATTTTTCATATTAGACTGGTGGTGAATACGGGTATTAATACTTTTGACGTCTTGAACTTCGTAACTATCATCATTAGAGCAGGAATAAATTAATAAAGAAGCGAAGACAAGTCCTATAATACATAATTTGCTTTTCATAAATAAATTTTTAAGTTGATCATATTTATGACAAAAAAACATCTAAGATTTGTCTGAATTGTACGGAATATCCGTAATATTTATTTAGTTTTGATGTAAATTAGATGGAATAATTATGAACCTAAACATTTTGATTGTTGATGACCACCCTATGACAGTTGATAGCTATGTCAATTTGTTGTTTTATAGTGATTTAGATTTCGGTAAGCTGAATTTTATAAAGAGTCATAATTGTGAAGATGCTTATAAAAAGATAGTATTTTATTTAAAACAAAATTTGAGTATTGATTTTGCTTTATTAGACATTAGTCTTCCTGCCTATAAGGAACTAAATATTAATAGTGGTATTGATTTAGCGTTGCTTATTAGGGAAAAATTTAAAAACTGCAAAGTAGTTCTTCTTACAATGCATAGTGAACCACTAACTGTCGACAAAATTATTAAAGGAATAAAACCAGAAGGTTTCATCGCAAAGAGTGATATTAATTTTGAATTATTTCCGAGCATTTGTAAAAAAATTCTTGATGGGGATATATTTAAAAGTAGTACTATAATAAAGTCTCAAAGGGAATTGTTTAAAAAAAATATAAATTGGGATAATCATGACAATCAAATTTTAATTTTAATTTCTCAGGGAGTTAGAACTGTTAATCTTCCGAATTATATACCTCTTTCTATGAGTGCTATTGAAAAAAGAAAGGCAAACATAAAAGATCAGCTTTTAAAAGGGAAAGGAAGCGATAAAGATCTGGTCGAGAAAGCAAAAAAGTTAGGATTGTTGTAATTATGGCTTATTGAATTCTTCAATAATCAAATTAAGTACAATGCGGTAGTAGGGCCTTAGGTTAAATTTTTTCTAATATATTCATTGTGTTATCTATGTCTTTAATGATATGGTTTATTAAATTATTTTTCCTTTGATTTAATTGTTTTATGTTTAGTGAAATAATCCACAATTAAAATTCTTACTTGGTTTTCTTTAATCAAGCTCCTAAGCGCAATGCAGGCTAGATGTTTATACTGAAGAGGGGGAGATTTTCTGATATATTTACCCCCAATAGTATTAGAAGTAATACTTTGAACTCTGTTTTTTTTGATATTTTCAATCTCTTTAGTTTCGAAAAAAAGATATGCTGTTCTCTAATCCTGAATAGTATTGGGGAGCGTTTCTTTTAATTTGGGAATTTTTACTTACGAAATTCCTTTTTTTGTGTTTCTTCAAAATAAGCAAGATTTACAAATATTGACTACAAAAGGGAAGGTTTTGCTTTAGTAAAAGTTCTATTGTTTTTGGGTTTTCTTAATTGCCATAATTTTTTGCATTCTTCATAATTATGGTTGCAAATTTAACTTGAGAAAACAATATTTTATAACATCAATTTTCTAAATCTTTAAGATGATTTTTTTGTCTTAATGGTTATTTTACTTTCTGCTAACAGTTTATCTACTTAATCATCAAAGTCCGTAATTTTTATGAGAAAACACCGTAATTTTTAGACGTATGTTGCCTCTATTTTCGTGAAAAATCTATATGCCAGTATATTGAAAATAACTTTAATAAAAAAAGTGATTTTGTAGATATTGTTTGGGATATAGTATAAAAGTCCTACGCACTTTATAAGTATTGAAGTGCATTGGGATGCTGATTTTAAACAAGAAATAGGAATACAGAATTTATGGATAAGAATGCAGTATCAAATAATTTTAGTTTAGTTTCAAGATATTGGAAAAAAAAAATATCAAACAGAGAGAAAGTTTTTGAATTAAATAATAAACAAAATAGTACTCACAGTGTTACTATTAAGGCCGAGGACCTAAACTACTTTAATAAGCTAGCAAATGATAATTTAATTGCTCAAGCTACGGTTCTAAGTGCTATTTTTTCTTTTTTGTTAAAGAGATTACTTAGTGAATTTGATGGTTATGTTGTTTCAAATTATAGAAATCACCCCAATTGCCTGCTTTTATCATTTCCTATAGATTTAAAAACACCATTTAAGGAATATCTTCAAAAAGTAAGAATCGAAATTTTAGATTCGCTAAAATATTCGGATTACGATAATAATTTTATCTCCGAAAAAGAAGGTTTTAGTGATTTAAGCACTCTTTCTAATTTTTCTATAAATATTAACTCCGATTCTAAGCTAGATTGTAATGGTCTTTTGTTTGATATAAAAATAAATGAGGGAGATGCTATAGAAATTTACGTTTCTTATTTAGAAGGTTTTGTAAAGAAAACAATTGTTGAATATCTGGTTAAGCATTTTAAACAGTTTATAGTTAATTTAGAAGATAATATAACAGCTGACTTATCGGATTATGAACTATTATCTGAAAAAGAAAAACAGCAGTTATTAAAAGATTTTAATGATACAAAAGTTGATTATCCGAAAGATAAAACGATAGTAGATTTATTTGAAGAACAAGTTGAAAATACACCAAATAATATTGCTGTTCTATTTGAAGAAACTAAATTAACTTATAAGGAACTAAACGAAAAGGCAAATCAGTTAGCCTATTATATTTCTACTAAACATTCCATTGATAAAGGAGATATAATTGGTGTGTTTTTACCTAAATCTGATATTGGAATCATTTCATTATTGGCAATATTAAAGTTAGGTGCGGTTTATCTACCGATAGCTACAAATTATCCTCAGGAAAGAATAGATTATTTGATAAAAGATAGTGGATTAAAATTACTAATTAGTGATGGTGTTGTATTGGATATTGCTAATTGTGAGACAATAGATCTAAAAGCATTGATTTTTGAAGATAATAGTAGTAATAATATCAATGCACCTATTTTGTCCAATGATTTAGCCTATTTAATCTATACTTCCGGCTCTACCGGTCAACCTAAAGGGGTAATGGTTGAGCATGGCAGTAATATAAATATGTCATTAAATCAGATTGAGACTTTTGAAATTACGGAAAAGGATAAAGTAGTATGGTTTGCTTCTGTTGCCTTTGACGCGTCTATATCTGAAATTATGATGAGTTTGTATAGTGGTGCTACATTATGTATTCCTACAGAAGAAATAATTAAAGACAAAGATCAATTTACAAGTTTTTTAAAAGAAACAAAATCGACAGTAGTTACTTTTCCTCCAAGTTATTTAGGATTATTGTCTGAAAATGATATCTCTGGATTACGATGTGTCATTACAGCTGGAGAATCTGCTAATCTGACTAAAGCAATAACGGTTGTAGAATCAGGAATTGATTATTTTAATGCCTACGGACCTACAGAATGTGCTGTTTGTGTGTCGATTTATAAGGTAACCAAAGATGATTTTAAAAATCTGGTTATTCCAATTGGGCGCCCCATATCAAACACTCAGATTTATATTTTAGACGATAACTTAGAGCCAGTTGTTATTGGCGGTTCAGGAAAGTTGTATGTTTCGGGCTTAGGTGTTGCCAGAGGTTATTTGAACAAGCCTGAGCTTACCTTAGAGAAGTTTGTACCAAATCCTTTTATAGAAGGCAAGCGTATGTATGATACGGGAGATTTAGCGTGTTGGCTACCCGACGGAAACATTGAATTTTTAGGAAGAAAAGACCATCAGGTAAAAATCAGAGGTTATAGAATTGAGCTTGGCGAGATCGAGAATACCATTTTACAGTACTCAGAAGATTTAAAACAAGTAGTTGTTGAAGTAAAAGAAAACAATCAGGAGAAAGTATTGGTTGCTTACTTTGTTTCGGCAGCAAATCTGGAAAAAGCGCAGTTGCGTAGTTTTCTGCAAGAGAAATTGCCGGATTACATGGTTCCGGGTTTTTATATTGAATTAGAGAAATTGCCACTAACCCCTAACGGAAAAATAGACAGAAACGCCTTGCCTGGTATCTCTGTAGAAGATGTCATAAGAAAAGAGTATGTAGGTCCAAGAAACAAAACCGAAGAAAATTTGGTTCTAATATGGCAGGAAGTTTTAGGAATAGAGCAAATCGGGATAACCGATAATTTCTTTGAGTTAGGAGGACATAGTCTGATCATCGCTCAGGTGATCAACCGTACACATAAGCAATTAGGAAAAACAGTCTCTTTTAAGGTATTTTTTGCCAATCCAACGATAGAAGGCTTGAGTAAGGAATTACAGGAGAAGAATTTTATAGCAATCCCCACAGCAACAGAAGCAGCATCTTATCCGTTGACCTCTTCGCAAAGCCGACTTTGGATTTTGAGCCAGTTGGAAGGCGGTTCACTGGCGTATAATATGCCAGCGGCAGTCAAACTAACCGGAGTTGTTGATGGGACTAAATTTGAAGAATCGTTTAAACGATTGATCGCTCGTCATGAAATTTTGAGAACCAGTTTCAAAACAGATCAGTCCGGAGATGTTCGACAATACATCGTACCCACAGAGCAAGTCAACTTTACGATAGCAGAGCAGGACTATAGTGCAAGAGAAAATCAGGGAGAAGCCATTGCAGATTATTTACAAGCAATAAACAATGAGCCTTTCGATTTAGAACAAGCACCACTTGTCAGAGCTTCTTTAATCAAATTAAAAGAAGAAGAACATGTGTTTTTCTTATCCCTTCATCATATTATTGGAGACGGATGGTCAATAGAAGTCTTGATATCAGAGGTTGTGAAAACCTACAATGCACTAACGCAAGGCACCGAAATAGCCTTACCGGAATTAAGCCTTCAGTATAAAGACTATGCAGTGTGGCTCAATGACGAAATACAGCAGGAGCAATATCAGGCATCCGAACATTATTGGCTTGAACAATTTGCAGGCGAGTTACCGGTATTGGATTTACCAAGTTTTAAAACCCGTCCATTAATTCAGACTTATAATGGTGATAGTCTTACACACCGGTTTTCGAGAGTATTTTTAGATAAATTAAAAAGATTCTCAAAAGAACAGGACCTTACCTTGTTTATGAGTTTAATGGCAGGAATAAATGCTTTGTTGCATAAATATACAGGTCAGGACGACATCATAATTGGAACCCCAATAGCAGGAAGAGAACATCCGGATCTGGAGCATCAAATAGGTTTGTATCTCAATACGCTTGCCATACGAACTCAATTGAAAAAAGAGACCAGTTTTGCAGATCTTGCAGCCTCCCAAAAAGAGACTTTATTGGGAGCTTACGAATATCAGAGTTATCCTTTTGATGTATTGGTGGGCAAACTGAACTTAAAAAGAGACACGAGTCGTACCGCTTTATTTGATATTCTGGTTGTTTTACAAAACCAGGGACAATTGAATAATCTTAATAATGAGGAACTGGCCAATTTTCAGGTAAGTGATTATGAGTTTTCCAGAAAAACATCGCAATTTGATGTGAGTTTCACCTTTGCAGAAACAGAAGGATTAGACCTTACCATTGAATACAATACCGATATCTACGATGCTTATTTGATAGAAAGAATGTTTACTCATTTTGAGAATCTTGTTACGGGAGCTCTGGAACAGCCGGAAATGCCTATTCATGAGATTGACTACCTCACCAAAGAAGAAGAGCAAGAGTTGTTGGTTGGATTTAATGATACAGCCGTAGCTTATCCAAAAGATAAAACAATAATAGACTTATTTGAAGATCAGGTTGCCGGCACACCAAATAATATTGCTGTTGTATTTGAAGAAACACAACTAACATATCAGGAGCTAAATGAAAAGGCAAACCAGTTGGCTTTTTATTTAAGAGATCGATATGCTGTTGAAGCGGATGATTTGATCGGTATAAAGCTTGATAGAAGCGAGAAGATGCTCATCGTTATTTTGGGAATATTAAAATCGGGAGCGGCTTATGTCCCAATAGATGTTAATTATCCTCAGGAGAGGATTGCTTACATCGAGAAGGATAGCAATAGCAAGATTGTTATTGATGAAGAAGCTTTAGGTGTATTTACAGAAGTTCAGCAGGAATATTCGAAAGCGAATCCTGAAAAAATAAACAAACCACACGATTTAGCCTATGTAATTTATACATCTGGTACTACAGGGAATCCAAAAGGAGTGATGGTAGAGCATGGAAATGCAGCTGCACTGATTAATTGGTCAAAATTAGAATTTGATCAGTCCGAATTTGAAATCATGTATGCGGCAACATCATATTGTTTTGATTTATCAATATATGAGATCTTTTACACCTTAGCAATAGGGAAGAAAATTAGGGTTTTACATAATGCCTTGGAAATAAAAGATCATATAAATGAGGAAAACAAAGTAGCATTAAATACGGTGCCTTCCGTAGTTAGAAGTTTATTAGAAGATAAGATAGATTTAAAGAATGTAGTTTTTATCAATATGGCAGGAGAAATTGTACCTCCTGATATTGTGGAAAAACTTCAGACAGAAAAAATAGAGGTTAGAAACTTATATGGACCATCAGAAGATACAACATATAGTACAAGTTATAAAGCGCTCCATCAAACCTATATCAATTTTCCAATTGGTAAACCAATATCCAATACACAGGTTTATATTTTAGATGCTGATTTTCATTTAGTTCCCGCGGGAGTAGCAGGGAAAATTTACGTATCAGGGGCAGGAGTAGCGCGGGGGTATTTTGGCAAACCAGAACTTACAAATGAAAAGTTTATCTCGAATCCTTTTGCAGCCGGAGAACGAATGTATGACACGGGAGATTTGGGCAGGTGGTTGCCGGATGGTAACATTGAATTTTTGGGTAGGAAAGACCATCAGGTTAAGATACGAGGTTACAGAATCGAACTTGGTGAGATAGAGAATGCGATATTACTGTATTCAGAGAATTTAAAGCAAGTAATTGTTGAGTCAAAAGAAGTAAATCAGGAGAAAGTATTGATTGCCTATTTAGTATCGAGTACAAATGTGGATAAAACTGGACTGAAGAAGTTTTTACAAGAAAAGTTACCAGATTATATGGTTCCAGGTTTTTATGTAGAATTGGAAAAGTTACCATTAACTCCAAACGGAAAGGTGGACAGAAAAGTTTTACCTGGCATATCCGGAGATGATATTATGAGAAATGAGTATGTGGCTCCAAGAAATGAGGTCGAGAACAAGCTGGTTTTAATATGGCAGGAAGTTTTAGGAATTCAGAAAATAGGGGCTACAGATAATTTATTTGAATTAGGAGGGAATAGTTTAAGTGCCACAAGATTAATTAGTCTTATACATAACGAATTTGAAGTTAAAATTACTATTAATGATTTGTTCAAAAACAGAACGTTAGAAGATCTGGCAGTTTTAATTGAAAACATTGATGTAGCGTATGGTGCTGATGTTGATCAAGATAAAAGTAATGTTGAAATTGAAAAGTTTTATATATGATTTTTTATTGATGTTCTTTTAATTCAAATGGATTAAGGATACCGGAAGTAATTTGCCCAAGAAGGTAAATATCCTGAACGGAATATCTAAAAGTTATAAAAAACCTTATATAGAATTTACGCTTAAAATAAATAAAACAAAATAATAAAATATGAAAGCACACTCCATAAAAGTTCTATTATGTATTCTACTGTTACATCCTTTTTTAGGTATATCTCAGAAAACGAAGGATGCTATTGTTATTAATGAGACTGCAGCATTAAAAAGACCTACTCTTTTTTCAAATTTAGGAGATACTTTTGGTACCCCGGATGCGATGGCTATTGACAAAAAGGGAAACTTATACCTATCTGTTCCCAATGGATCTACTTTTGAAAAATATGGAAGTAAAATATGTGTTTTTAACAATTTAAATCAACCGGTCACCTGGTTGGATAATCTTCCTCTACATCCTCTTACAAACAGAGTGCATCCTATGGGAATGGAATTTGGTCCGGATGGGAATCTTTACATTGCCGATAACCAAAATTTTGCTAATAAAGAGCATCAATCAAGATTACTCAGGGTTATTGTTGAAAATGGAAAACCAATTCGTACCGAAGTATTAGTTCAGGGATTAAATTTTGCCAATGCCATCAGATGGCATAAAGATCGAATTTATATAAGCGATTCTGCCTTAGATGTAAAAAAGCAAAGTGGTATTTACAGTTTTAAAATGGAAGAGTTAAACAAAGGTTTAATACAGCTAAAACCGACTGATAACGCCCCATATTTAATTTGCAAATTTACTTTAAAACCGGAAGCAAAAGAATGGGCATTAGGTGTAGATGGAATTGCATTTGATAAAAAAGGAGATTTATATGCAGGTAATTTTGGTGACGGCGTAATTTCTAAAATTGAATTCTCACCAGACGGTAAAGTAAAATCTCAAAAAATAATAGTAGACTCTGATAAGTTAAAATGTTGTGATGGCCTGTATTACTACGAAAAAACAAATAGTATATATATAGCTAATTATGACAACAATAGTGTACATGTATTGGATTTAAATAAAAACACATTGAGTCTTCTTTGGGAAAATGGTAATGCCGACGGTTCTGACGGTTTATTAGACAACCCTTGTGAACCTATAATTTATAAAGGAAAATTATTAGTAGTAAATTTTGATTCCTATAAAGGAGAGAAAAATACTGAAGTAGATAATTTTCATACAATTTCCAGTTTCGAATTATAATTATACCCCTATCAAATATTTATTTACTCAAAAAAAATACAATGAAGAAAAGCATCTTTTTATTGCTTGTGCTGTTAAGCTCAGTATTGTCGGCTCAGGTAAAAGTAACCGGAAAAGTTACTTCTAAAGATAATAATCCAATTGAGTTTGCAGAAGTTATATTAATAGGTAAAGACTCTGCTGCTATTAAAAGCGAACTTACTAATGAAAAGGGGGATTTCGTATTGGAAAGCCAACCGGGGGTATATGAGTTACAGGTTAGGCAGGCAAATAAAACAATTGCATCAAGGAATATCGAATTGAATGCAGATTTAGATTTAGGCAATATAGTAGTCGATGCTGCAATAGTGTTAGAATCTGTTGTAGTTGTTGGTAAAAAGAAACTAATTGAAAGAAAGGTAGATCGAGTGGTTTTTAATGTAGAAAATTCGATTAGTGCTACAGGAGGTGACGCGTTAGAAGCTCTTAGGATTACCCCGGGAATAAAAGTGCAAAATGACAATATAGCTATTATTGGAAAAAGCAGTGTGGCAGTCATGGTTGATGACAAAATCATTCAACTCTCGGAGGAAGACCTGGCAAATTTTTTAAAATCAATACCTTCAGATATTATTAAGAGTATTGAGGTAATTACTACACCTCCAGCTAAGTACGAGGCCGCTGGAAATAGCGGTATGGTCAATATAAAATTAAAAAAGGCTAAGAAAGATTCCTGGAATGCATTAATTGGTACTACTTTCCTGCAGAGAACTTACAGTGATGGTGCTGTTTTGGGGAGTTTTAATTATAATAAGAACAAGTTGAGTATTTCTTCTTCGCTTAATTATAAAAATGGAACAAGATATGTAAATCAGGATAATTACACTTACTTCCCTGATGGATTATGGCATACCAGCGAACCAGATAAAGAAAAATATGCCCGAGTAAATGGAAAATTAACTATTGATTATCAGATTTCCCCTAAATGGATTATGGGGGGGCAATTTTTATACAATAATAATGATTCTAAAAATACAGAAAGTCCGTTTACAGGTGTTACTGATTATACAACAGGCCGATTAAACCGTTATTTGAAGTCAGATGGTAAAGAAGTACAGAATCCGAATATCAAATCGTTGAGCTTCTATAATGAGTTTAAATTAGATACTATAGGAAAGAAACTTACCCTAAATCTTGATTACTTTAACTTTAATAACAAAGATGTCAGAACTTACAATGGAATTTCTGTTATTGAAGTTCCATTACCCTATTCAGAAAAATATTATGCAGGGATAAATGATAACAGTCAGGATATCAATAATTTCTCAGGAAAACTAGATATTGATTATCCAACGAAATGGGCGGTATTGAGCTTTGGAAGCAAAATTTCAAACTCACAAACGCACAATGACATTTTTGCTTTTAATAGCGGATTAGTTGATACTCCTCCTTCAGAGTTTATTTTATCCAAGAATAAATTTGAGTACACCGAAAATGTACAAGCGTTTTATATTTCAGGAAATAAAAAGATTAATGAGTATTGGGAGTCACAGTTCGGTTTAAGAATGGAAGCTACTCAAACCAAAACTTTTGCGGAAAGTTTAAGCCAATCTACAAAACTGGATTACGTTAAATTTTTTCCAACGGCTTATGTGTCTTACAAGCCAAATGACAATTCAACATATACTTTGAGTTATAGTAAAAGAATTGAAAGACCTCAGTTTTATGACTTAAATCCAAACGTTACCTTTCTTAATCCGTTTCAAACTATAGAGGGAAATCCTTTCTTGCAGCCTTCTTTTATAGATAATTTAGAATTGACCTATACCTACAAAAAGCTGGAAACTAAGGTTTATTTTAGTTATCAGGATGATATGTTTAATGAAATTCCAATAACAGACCCTACGACCAATTTGATCCGATTTGCAATTGATAATTTTATTGATATACAGCGATATGGTATTTCGGAAAACTTTGTTTTTGACAAAATTAAATGGTGGACGAGTATCAATACTTTCGATATTAATTATTCGATTTCAAAATCAAAATTAGCGATAACCCAAGGTGGACAAAAAGGGTTTAATTCTATGATTTCCACAAATAATGACTTTATTCTTAATTCGAAAAAGACCTTGCTTTTTAATTTAAATTATTGGTATAGTTTCCCTGGTAATGATGGTTTTTACAAAAATGATGCGATGAGTTCGTTATCGTTAACTCTTCAATATTTGCTACTAGATAAAGATCTGACGCTGTCATTAAAGGGAAGTGATATATTCAGAACCGAAGTAATCAGTATAAATTCAAGAGTTAATGATGTTTACAACGAGGGTAGATATTATCGCGACAGACAGGCGCTTCAGTTCTCCGTTTCGTATAAGTTCGGGAATAAGAAGATTAAGACAGGACAAAGAGAAACTGGTAATGAAGAAGAAAGAAGTCGAACAGGTAATTAATAAATTTTGATAAGATAAGGGAAATGAAAACACTACTTAAAAAATTAAATGAACTTAATATAAAAATTGATTTGGTTGGAGATGGTCTTGACATTCAGGCGCCTAAAGGAGTTGTGACCCGGGAGATCTTAAATGAAATTCAGTTAAATAAAACCAAATTAATAGAATTTATAGCTTTCTACAAAACAAAAAAAGAGAAACAAAAAATTATTCCAAAAGCGCAGGAACAATCGAGCTATGTTTTATCTTCCTCCCAGCGCAGGTTGTGGCTATTAAGCCAATTCGAAGGTGGAAATGTAGCTTATAACATGCCGAGTGTTTTTGAATTGGAAGGGAAATTGGTTATTCCTTCTTTGCAAAGTGCTTTTCTGTCACTTATAGAGCGACATGAATCTTTAAGAACGCTGTTCAAAGAAGATAAGTCTGGTGAGGTTAGGCAAGTAATATTGAATTTGAATGATATTCGGTTCCAATTGCGACATGAAGATTTAAGCAAAGAAGAAAATAAATCAGATAGGATAAAATCTATAATTCAGGAAGAATCAGAATATGCTTTTGATTTATCGACCGATTCCTTGCTGAGAGCCAAATTAATAAGAACATCACAAGATAAGTATATATTTATTTGTGTGATGCATCATATTATTGGCGATGGTTGGTCGTCAGAAATAATGACCAATGAATTATTTGAATTTTATGATGCTCATATAAAAGGAAATCCAAGCCAATTACCAGCATTAAATATACAGTATAAAGATTATTCGACCTGGCAGCAGGAACAATTGAAGAATGATAGTATAGAAGATCATAAAGACTATTGGTTAGAACAATTTTCAGATGAGCTTCCGATATTAAATTTACCCGCTTATCAAACAAGACCAGTAATTAAGACCTATAATGGAAACGCTGTAAAGAAACTTTATGATGAGAATCTTCTAAAGAAAATTAACGAATTATATCAATCACAAGGATCTACCTTGTTTATGGGCTTATTAACTACCGTAAAAGTGTTATTGTTTAGATACAGCAATCAAAAAGACATAGTTATAGGAAGCCCCGTTGCTGGAAGAGAACAGTTGGATCTACAAAATCAAATAGGTTTTTATGTTAATACTTTAGCCTTAAGAACGCAGTTTGAAAAAGAAGACAGTTTTAAAGAATTATTGGCAAAGGTAAAAGGAGTTACTCTAGGAGCATATGAACACCAAATCTTTCCATTTGATGAATTAGTGGAGCATTTGCCGCTCAATAGAGATATGAGTCGGAATCCATTGTTTGATGTGATGGTTACTGTTCAGAATACTGAAATATTTAAAGCAAGTAACCAGAACATTCAGGAAGTTGTAGTTAGAGGACATCAGTCAGAAGAAGAAATTGTCAGCAAGTTTGATTTGGAGTTTTCTTTTAAAGAAACGGACAAAGGACTTGGCTTAAAACTAATATTCAACACCGATATTTATTCACAAGAATTCGCAGAAAACATATTGTCTCATCTTGAAATATTATTTCATAGTATCGTTGCGAAACCGGAACTTTCAATAGGTTCACTAGATTATTTAACGGAACCCGAAAAGCATCAGGTTTTGTCTGTTTTTAACGGTGCAGAAGTAGTTTATTCTGATAGTAAAACAGTAATAGATTTATTTGAAGAGCAAGTGCAGAGAGCACCCGAAAATGTGGCTGTGGTGTTTGAAGATACTGAATTGACGTATCGCGAGCTCGATCAAAAAACGAATCAATTAGCATCCTACCTAAGAGAAAATTATGCGATCCAACCTGATGATTTAGTAGGTGTAAAGTTAGAAAGAAGTGAAAAACTTATCATAGCTATTTTAGGTGTGCTAAAGGCCGGTGCGGCTTACGTTCCTATAGATATCAATTATCCGAAGGAGAGGATTGACTATATGGAAAAAGACAGCAATTGTAAAGTTGTAATTGATGAAGCAGAATTAGAAAGGTTTAATAAAGTTAAAGAAAAGTATTCTCAGGAAAAAAATAAGGTGCTTATAAAAGAGGAGAACCTTGTTTATGTTATTTACACTTCCGGTTCTACGGGAATTCCGAAAGGAATTATGATGGAACACAAATGTATGTTCAATCTGATCGTTTTTCATAATGAGCAATTTCACGACAATGATGTTCGTAAGGTATTGCAATTTACAAGTATAAGTTTCGATGTCTCATTTCAGGAAATATTTACCACATTGTCAAGGGGAGCAACTTTATATCCTATTACTGAAATAGTTAAAACAGATTCTGATGCGCTGTCAACCTTTATAAAGAAAAATACGATTGAAACTGTTTTTTTACCAACATCGTATTTTAAGATATTAATAGAGGTTAAAGCTTTTTATACCTTACTAACGTCCGGCATTATTAAAAATATAATAGTGGCAGGAGAACAGCTGACGTTAAGTAAAGAAGCTATAGAGAGAATTAGTAAGTCAGATACTAAACTACATAATCACTATGGACCAGCTGAAACACACGTTGTATCAACAATTACCATAAAAGATGATTACCTGATTGGTAATCCGCCTATTGGTTCTGCAATCTCAAATACGCAGATTTATGTGCTGGATGAAGATTTGCAACCGGTAGCAATAGGAGTAACCGGGAAACTTTATATTTCGGGATCTGGTGTGTCAAGAGGTTATTTAAACAATCCCGAGCTCACGAAAGAGAAGTTTATCGTAAATCCTTTTATAAAAGGAGAGCGAATGTATGATACCGGAGATTTAGGTTGTTGGTTACCTGACGGAAATATTGAGTTTCTGGGACGAAAAGACCATCAGGTAAAAATTAGAGGATATAGAATTGAACTTGGTGAAATAGAAAATGTCATATTACAGTACTCGGAGAATTTAAATCAGGTAGTTGTAGAGGCCAGAGAAGTAAATGGCGAGAAGGCATTAGTTGCTTATTTGGTAGCAACTACTGAGATAGATAAATCGGAATTGAGAAGTTTTCTGCAAGATAAAATGCCGGATTACATGGTTCCAAATTTTTATTCAGAATTGGATAAATTGCCATTAACCACTAATGGAAAGATAGATCGAAAAGCCCTGCCTGCTATTTCGGAGGAAGATATTATAAGAAAAGAATATGTTGCTCCAAAAAATAGTACTGAAATTGAACTGGTTAAAATATGGCAAGAAGTTTTAGGAGTTCCAAAGATTGGAATTACCGATAATTTCTTTGAATTGGGAGGTCATAGCTTAATCGTATCCCAGGTAATCAACAGAATCCACAAACAATTAGGTCAAACAATATCTTTTAAAGCTTTTTTTGCAAGCCCGACTATAGAAGGTTTAAGTAAGGAATTACAAGAGAATGCCTATATAGATATACCAAAAGCTACAGAGTCAGAATTTTATCCATTGACATCCTCACAAACGCGATTGTGGATATTAAGTCAGTTGGAAGGCGGTTCATTGGCGTATAATATTCCAACAGCTGTTACGCTAACCGGAGCTATCGACGTGGATAAGTTTGAGGAATCGTTTGCAAAATTAATTCATCGTCATGAGATTTTAAGAACTTATTTTAAAACAAATGAAGCAGGAGATATTAAGCAATATATTGTGCCCGTTGAGCAAGTAAATTTTAAATTAGACGAGAAAGATTTTAGTTCAGTACGAAACCAGGAAGTAGCTGTTGAGGATTATCTGCAGAAAGAAAATAGCGAGCCTTTTAATTTAGAGAAAGGACCGCTTGTAAGAGCTTCTTTAATCAAATTAAAAGAAGAAGAATATGTGTTTTTCTTATGCTTACATCATATCATTGGAGATGGATGGTCAATAGAAATATTAATAGCCGAGATCGTAAAAACGTACAATGCATTAACGAACGGAATAGAAATTGACCTGCCGGAATTAAGAATTCAGTACAAAGATTATGCGGTATGGATTAATAGCGAAATACAGCAAGAGAAACATAAAGTGTCGGAGGACTACTGGCTACAGCAATTTGAAGGAGAGTTGCCGGTATTGGATCTGCCGAGTTTTAAAACACGACCATTAGTTCAGACCTATAATGGAGATATTTGTACTCATAGATTTTCAAGTGTATTTTTAGAGAAGGTAAAAGCGTTTTCGAAAGAGCAGGATGTTACTTTATTTATGACTTTAATGGCAGGAATAAATGCCTTACTTCATAGGTATACAGGGCAAGATGACATTATCATAGGAACCCCGATAGCAGGAAGAGAACATCCCGATCTGGAAAATCAAATGGGATTGTATTTGAATACGCTTGCCATAAGGACTCAATTGAAAAAAGGAGATCGCTTTTTGGATTTAGTAAAAGCTCAAAAAGAAACTTTATTAGGAGCTTATGAACATCAAAGCTATCCTTTTGACGCATTGATAGGCAAATTGAATTTAAAAAGGGACACTAGCCGTTCCGCTTTATTTGATGTTTTGGTAATTCTACAAAACCAAGGACAGTTGCATAATATCAATAACGAAGAACTTATAAATCTTGAAGTAGGCGATTACGTTTTTAATAGTAAGACTTCTAAGTTTGATATTGGTTTTACATTTGTCGAAACAGAAGGATTAGACCTGACAATTGAGTATAATACGGATATTTTTGATACGTATTTAATTGAAAGAATGTTTGCTCATTTTGAGAGTATTGTTACAAAATCTTTAAGGCAACCCGAAATTGCCATACAGGAAATCAGTTATTTAACTGATTTTGAGGAAAACCAATTAGTTGGAACATTCAACGATACAGAAACGGTTTACCCTAAAGATAAAACAGTAATAGATTTGTTTGAAGAACAAGTCGGCAAAACGCCAAATAACGTAGCTCTTGTGTTTGGAGACACTGAGCTAACCTATCATGTGCTTAATGAGAAAGCAAATCAACTGGGAGCTTATTTAAGGGAAACTTATACTATTCAACCGGATGATTTAATTGGGATTAGGTTGCATAGAAGCGAATGGTTGCTTGTGACTATTTTAGGAATATTGAAATCGGGCGCAGCCTATGTACCTATTGATCCGGGTTATCCTGAAGAGAGGATCGCTTATGTAGAAAAAAATAGTAATAGCAAAGTTGTTATAGACGAATCATTTCTGCAAAAATTCCATAAAATTCAAGACAACTACTCGAAAAACAATATAGAAAAGATCAATCAGTTTGATGATTTAGCTTATGTTATCTATACTTCTGGTACTACAGGAAATCCCAAAGGGGTGATGCTGGAGCATGGAAATCTAACAAACTTTTTGTTTGGAATGGATAAATCGATTTCTATAAATGAGAAAGATCACTTATTAGCCATTACTTCAATTTCATTTGATATTTCAATTCTGGAGTTATTTTGGACCTTAACCAGAGGTATAACGATTACTTTAAAAGGGGACAATACTTCGCTTAATAATTTTGATTTATTTTTAAAAGACCATTCAATAGCACTGGATTTCAGTTTATTCTATTTTTCAAGTCAAGACGATTCAAATGATAATAAGTACCAGTTTTTAAAGGAATCAGCAGATTATGCTGATAAAAACGATTTTTCGGCAATATGGTTGCCCGAAAGGCACTTTCATGAATTTGGAGGAATATTTCCAAATCCATCCGTATTAGGAGCAGGGTTGGCAACAATTACAAAGAATGTTGAAATTCGTTCCGGTAGCGTTGTACTGCCATTGCATGATGCTGTCAGAGTAGCAGAAGAATGGTCAGTGGTAGACAATTTATCTAATGGAAGAGTTGCATTGTCTATTGCATCTGGCTGGCATGCTGATGATTTCATCCTGAAACCGGAAAATTATCTGGATAGACAAGAGATAATGTACGACCAGATAAAGGAACTAAAAACTCTTTGGAAAGGCGGTTCTGTAAAAAGGGAAAATGGCTTGGCTCAGGAAATCGATATCAAGGTATATCCAAGACCGGTTAATTCGAATTTAGAGATTTATATTACTTCGGGAGGAAACTCAGAAACATTTAGAAGCGCAGGTAAAATAGGAGCTAATATATTAACGCATTTACTGGGGCAGGAGATAAAAGATTTAGGAAATAATATAAAAATCTACAAACAAGCATTATTAGAAAATGGTTATTTCCCGGAAAATGCCAAAATAGCTTTGATGCTCCACACCTATATTGGAACCGATTTAGAGGAAGTAAAAAAGAAAGCAAAAGAACCTTTTAAATCCTACCTAAGATCAAGTTTGGGATTGATACAAAACTTAGCCAAAGCCTTAGAGAAAGACATTACAACCATTAGCGAAAATGATTTGAATGATTTACTTGAGTTGGCATTTGAAAGATACTGGCAAACAGCGGCTTTACTTGGAACAAAGGATTCATGTAAAAAGATACTATCTGATATTCATGCAATAGGAGTTACCGAGATAGCCTGTTTAGTAGATTTTGGTATTGCAGATACTGACGTACTTAAAGGATTAGAACACTTGACTGAACTGAAAAGTAATTACAGAAAAGATAGAAAGCCGGATGTCTCTAATACCAATCCAATTACTTCAATGCAGATAACGCCATCTTATTTAGAAGCACTATTAGAAGATGATAACTCCAGTTTATTTATAAAATCCCTGAAAAATATAATTGTTGGGGGAGAGAAATTTTCTAATGAGCTGTTGAGTAAGATTAGGGAGAGGACAGATTCTGAAATATATAATATGTATGGTCCTACAGAAACTACAATTTGGTCCACTTTCCAAAAAGCACAGAAAAATTCCAAATTGAATATTGGGAAACCAATACAGAACACTCAAATTTATATTCTGGATGAGAATAATAAAGTCTGTCCGATAGGTGTAAAAGGAGAGTTGTGCATAGCCGGGGATGGTTTGGCAAGAGGATACTACAAAGAAGAAAAACTGACAGCAGATAAATTTATTGCGTTTGAGAAGTTTTCAGGAATTAATGAAACAATATACAAAACCGGGGATTTAGCCAGATGGCTGCCTGACGGTACATTGGAGCATTTAGGCAGGCTTGATAATCAGGTTAAAATAAATGGTTTCAGAATTGAATTGGGTGAAATAGAAAGTGTACTACTTCAATATGAACAAATTAGTCAGGTAGTGGCATTAGTTGCACAAAATGAAACGGGGAATAAAAATCTGGTAGCTTATTATACGAGTTCTAAAAAAGTAGAGTCTGCTGAGTTGAGGGAATATGTTGAGCGAAGATTACCAAGTTATATGGTTCCTGGGCATTTTATTCAACTAGATGAAATTCCATTGACTCCCAATGGAAAGATCGATAGAAAGAAGTTACCAACATTCGAAGAGTTATTGACGAGTAAAGAATATGAAGCTCCACGAGATGGGGTAGAATTGAGGCTAGTTGATATTTGGTCGAAGGTGTTAAATATTGACAATGATAAAATTGGGGTGAAGGATAATTTTTTCGATTTAGGAGGGAATTCTCTACTGATGATAAAAATGCTGAACTCCTTAAATAAGGAATTTCAAACCAATATATCACTGCTGGAAGGCTATAATTTGCCCAACATTTTTGCAATTTCAGATTATATGAAATCGAACAAGAATAGCAGTCTGGTGGAAGAAAAAAACAAAATAGAAGAACTTTATAATGTAATGGAAGAATCGTATAACTTATTAAATTTTGAAAATAATGAAGACTAATCAATATTCGGGATTTGAGGTTGCAGTAGTTGGAATGTCATTTAGGACATCAGGAGCTTCAAACTGGAGAGAGTTTTGGCAAAACCTTATCTCGTCAAAGGAATCATTGAGTTTTTTGACTGAGAAAGAGTTGATTGATGCAGGTATGGACAAAGCATTTATTAAAGATAAAAATTATGTTAACTGCACAACAAACATCATAAATAAAGATTGCTTTGATTCTAAATTTTTTGGGTATTCTAATGATGAGGCAAAGATGATGTATCCTGGACACAGATTTTTTCATGAGTGTGTTTGGGAAGCTTTAGAAGATGCAGGCTACATTCCTGAAAATATAAATGAACCAGTAGGAATTTATGCCGGTGCAGGAGAAGATATTATATGGAAATCTTTTGTTAATCTATCTGCCGAAAGTCAGAAAGTCAATAATTTTTTCCTGAATACGATAAACAATAAGGACTATCTGGCGACACTGGTTTCTTATAAGTTAGGGCTAAGAGGACCTTCAATGGCTATTAATACGGCTTGTTCAACCTCCTTAGTTGCAATTCATACTGCTTGTAAAGCATTAATTTTTGGAGAGACTAAAATTGCTTTGGCCGGAGCTTCATCATTAGTTAACGGAAGTCAGAAAGGCTATATTTATGAAGAAGGATCTATTGTTTCAAGAGACGGTCATTGTAAGGCTTTTGACAAAGATTCTACAGGTACTGTTAACGGCGAAGGTACTGGTGTAGTAGTCTTAAAAAGATTAAAAGATGCTTTAGAGGATAGAGATAATATTTATGCGATCATAAAAGGAAGTGCAGTTAATAATGATGGTAATAAAAAAGTTGGATTTACTGCTCCCAGTATTGAAGGACAGGTTGCTTGTATTAAAATGGCTCAAAAATTCTCCAGAGTTGACCCCGAAACTATAAGTTATGTAGAAACACATGGTACCGGAACTAAGCTGGGAGATTCAATTGAAGTCGAGGCATTAAATATTGCATTTAAAAACAACAATGATTTTGCTTGTCCTATAGGTTCAGTTAAAACAAACATAGGACATCTGGATACGGCATCAGGAGTGGCCGGATTCATTAAAACAGTTTTAAGTTTAAAAAACAAAAAAATTCCGGCAAGTTTACATTTTAACGAGCCTGACCCCAATATTAATTTTCAGGGAGGACCATTTTTTGTCAATAATAATCTGTCAGAATGGGAAGCAAAAAATGCTAATCCTCTAAGAGCAGCCGTAAACTCATTTGGAGTAGGAGGAACAAACGCACATCTTATTCTGGAAGAAGCTCCGGTTGTAGAAAGAAATGCTTCAGAAAAGGATTTTAATTTGCTTGTTTTGTCTGCTAAAACAGAGACTTCTCTAAATAACTATTTTGATAAATTAACGAATTTCTTAGCAAAAGAAGAAGATTTGAATTTATCAGATATGTGTTATACCTATCAAACAGGTCGTCAGAATTTCGAGAACAGAATTGCATTATCATTTAAAAATAAAAATGAATTGCAGCTAAAACTGGAAGAAATTACAGCACAAAGAAAACCATTTGCAAAAGTAAAAGGGGCGCAAAGTTCTGTTGTTTTTATGTTCCCGGGACAAGGTTCTCAATATGTAAATATGGGGAAAGATTTATACGAATCGAATGCCATATTTAGAGAATATATGGACACTGGTTTTGAGTTTCTAAAGAAATTAACAAATCAGGATTTTAAAAAAATAGTGTATCCTGAGAATATTGACGAAAACTATAATATAAACGATACTTCTTTTGCTCAGCCAATTATTTTTCTTGTAGAATATGCGCTGGCAAAAGTATTAATAGATTTTGGTATAGTTCCCAATTATATGATTGGCCATAGCATAGGCGAATATACAGCGGCTTGTATAAGCGGACTTTTCACCTTTGAGCAAGCGCTGAAATTGGTGGTTAAGAGAGGAGAACTAATGGCCAGTTTGCCAAAAGGTTCAATGATAAGTGTACCTATAGATGAGCTACAGGCTCAAAAGTTTCTAAGTGATGACATTTCTCTTGCTGCAGTAAATGGGCCTGGTCAGGTTGTTCTTTCAGGAAATGATAGTGCAATAGAAAAAGTAATCGAAAGATTAACCCAGAGTGATATACCATATATTAAACTTCATACCTCTCATGCTTTTCATTCGAGTATGCAAGATTCTATTCTTGAGGAATTTAAAGCCGAATTTAAAAATTTAGAATTCAATAAAATACAAATACCTTTTGTTTCAAATATAACAGGGGATTTTATTAAAAACGAGGAAGCGATTTCAAGCGATTACTGGGCAAAACAACTCAGAAATACAGTGAAATTTTCAAAAGGTGTAAGTAGTTTACTGTCAGATAATAATCGTGTTTTTATTGAAGTTGGTGCAGGTAGTTCCTTAAGTAGTCTACTTAGACAGCATAAAACAGAAAAGAGCACTAAAATAGTAAATACCTTAAGATCTATAAAAGTTAACGAAAATGACGAAAAGTATTTCTTAGAAAACCTTGGATTACTTTGGACTTATGGAGTTAATGTAAAATGGCAGAAGTTACATGAAAATCAAGAGAGGTATAGAATTTCGGTACCTACTTATGCTTTTGATAACTTGAGATACAAAGCAGAAATAGACCATAACAAGCTGTTTAATGGAGCTAATAGTATTGTATTAAATGATTTAGAAAATAGTTTTTATTTTCCTTCCTGGAAACGTTCAGTGCTTGATTCTCGTAATAATTCAGATCACAAGACTTTCTTAGTTTTTTCTGATGACACAGATTGTTCGAGAGAAATGATTAAAGAAATTACTGATGCAAACAATAGTGTAATAGAAGTATTGACAGGTGCATCTTATTTTAAACATTCTGCATCTAAGTTTTCAATTGATCCATTAAACACAGATAACTACAATCAATTGTTCCAGGATCTGGAATCTGAAGGGATAAGTATCTCAAGTGTCATTTATCTATGGTCGTTAAGCGTTAAAGCATCAGAAGTAAAGTTAGTTGAAGAAAATCTAGAATTCAATCTGATTTATTTTTGTTTGGGAAGGATTACTAAGACATGGAAAAATGGTAATGACAAAAAGATTTTCGTATTCACTAATGTACTACATAGTGTACTTGGAAACGAAAAGATTAATTACTGCAATTCTTTAGTGTTAGGGTTGATTAAGGTTATGCCTCTTGAAAATCAGATTATTGGGGTAAATGTTGATATTGATGCAGATAATTGGAATGCAAAATTAGTTCAGAATGTTGTTTCTGAGGTTTTAAGTAACAACATACAATCTGATCGAATTGTTTCCTATCGATTAGGTCAGAGATGGGTTCAGGACTTTCAAAAAGTTTTCCAGAATTTAAATAAAGAAGAAGGCTCGTCTATCAGAAAGCAAGGAACATACTTGATTACGGGAGGATTAGGAAAATTAGGGAACTCAATTTCAAAATACCTGATAAACGAATATCAGGCCAATGTGATATTAATAGGAAGAAGAGATTTAAGTATCATTAGCGACAGCGAAGATCTTAGTGTTAAGAGATATAAAGAGTTAGAAAAATTGAGCGGAAATATTAAATATTTAAGCGTAGATATATCCAATTCAGATGATCTTAATAGAGTAGTAGCACAAAATAGAGAGCTCTTTAATACTGTTAATGGAATCATTCATTTAGCCAGAGGAAATGACAATGATGTCGATTTTATAGAGAATCTGTCATTAGATAAATCAATCAATATGTTGGCTCCCAAAGTTAACGGGATTGAAAATCTATACAGAGTTTTTAAAGATATTGATATTGATTTTAGCTGGATGACCTCTAGTTTGTCTGCTACATACGGAACAATGGGATTGTCAGCATATACTTCTTCAAACATCTATTTAGAATATTTTGCCTACAGCAAAGCAGGTAATTTTAAATGTATTGAATTTCCCGCAATTAATTTCGAAGACAATGGGGCTTACAATAGGCAAAACATCTTGTCTGATTCGGAGGTTATTGAAGTTTTCGAGAAAAGTTTGAATGTTAAAAATGCAAATGTCATATACATATCTAAAGAGGACATAAACTTAACATTAAAAGCCTTTTTAAATATAGAAGGCCTAAATATTGACTCAGACTATAAGCAGACCAACGAGAAAACGGAACGACCTGACTTGGAAACAGAATATCTATCTCCTCAAACGGATACGGAGAAAAAACTAAAATTAATTTTCGAAGACTTTTTTGAGATACTTGATGTTGGTGTAAAGGATGACTTTTTTGAATTGGGAGGAGATTCATTAAGAGCAATGGTATTTCTGAAAAAAATTAATAGTGAGTTTAGTATAGAGATTTCGATCAGCGATTTTTTCTCTAATAAGAATATTCAAGGCCTTGCCAATTTAATAGATGAAAAAAATTGGTTAAATGTGAGTCTTGATTTGAAAAACGAAATAACGATCTAATGAGAGAATTATTAGCAACACTTAGGGAAAATAAAATTCATATTTCTTTAGAAAACGAAAATCTGAAATTGAAATTTGATGGTGATGGAATACCGGATTCAATTTTAGAAACGATTAAAAAGAATAAAGAACAGTTAATACTGTTTTTGAAAAATAATAATCAACCTAATCGTTTAATTTCTGCTATACCCAAAGTAGAGCGGCAGGAGGACTATGCTCTTTCATCGGCACAGCATTCGATATGGCTTCTCAGTCAGATAGATGTAGTCGCATTAGGCTATAATATTTCGGAAATTTTTAAATTTAAGGGAACTTTAAATATTGAAATTCTTGAATTAGCAATAAAAGAGGTAATCAAAAGACATGAAATTCTAAGAACAGTATTCAAACAGAATAGTTTTGGGGAAGTAAGACAATTTATCTTATCACCTTCTGATTTTAAATTCAACTTAAATTATGCAGATGTCAGTAATTTAGAGGATCCTGAAAAAAAATTAGAGAAAATTATCGATGATGAAATAGGATACCAATTTGATTTATCTTCTGAATCTTTATTCAGGGTAAATTTGATAAGAACCGGTTCGGAAGAAATTGTATTATGTTTTGTTATACAGCATATTATAAGCGACGGATGGTCAATTAATTTGCTGATTAATGAAATGCTAACATTCTATATGGCTTTTTGCCAAAATAAGAGTATTAGATTAGAGCCATTAAGAATTCAGTACAAAGATTATTCAGAGTGGCAGCAAAATAATTTAAACAGCGAGCTACTGGAAAAGAATAAATTATTCTGGACGAATCAATTTAATGATGAATTGCCCGTCTTAGAATTACCAACTTTAAAAGCCAGACCTATTGTTAAAACCTATAATGTGAATACGTTATGGCATAATTACTCGGATGATTTTTTGAGTAAGTTGAAAATGATTTCTAAAAATGGTGACACCACCTTATTTTCGACCTTAATGTCTGTTATGAATCTTTTGCTATACCGATATTCAGGACAAGATGATGTAATTTTAGGAACAGCTATTGCAGGAAGAGAAAACCAGGAATTGGAAAATCAAATTGGAATGTATATTAATACGTTGGCAATTCGAACAAAACTCAATGGATCTGAAAATTTTAATGAATTATTAAGTAAAGTAAAGAATGTTTTACTGCAGGCATTTCAACATCAGGATTATCCATTTAATGAATTAATTAACGAGCTTAAACATAAGAGAAGTAAAAACAGATCTCCATTATTTGATATTTTGGTCATACTTCAAAATCAGAAAAGTATCCAGGCAAATGAGTTTAAAGTTTCTGATTTAGAGATATCTAAAATTTCGGAATATCAAAATTCAACGAGTCAGTTCGATATGAAATTTGAGTTTTTTGAAATGGAAAATGGATTGAAGCTAGGATTAGAATACAATACGGATATTTATGATTCGGCTTTTATTCACAGATTTTTTTCTCATTTTGAAAACATTGTAGATTCTATATTCCAGAATTCAGAGCTGCCAATCGGTCATTTAAGTTATTTGTCAAAAGAAGAAGTAAATCAGCTTTTATTAGGATTCAATGATACTAAGATGGTGTATCCTAATACTAAAACGGTAATCGACTTATTTGAAGATCAGGTAGAAAAAACGCCCGAAAGTATTGCCGTTGTATTTGAAGAGATAGAGTTGACTTATAAGGAACTTAACGAAAGATCAAATCAATTAGCGCACTATTTAAGAGAAAACCACGCCATTCAGCCTGATGATTTAATAGCGGTAAAACTGGATAGAAGCGAAAAGATAATCATAGCTATTTTGGGAGTATTGAAATCAGGTGCAGCTTATGTGCCAATAGATGTTAATTACCCAAAAGAAAGAATAGCTTATATTGAAAAAGACAGTAATAGTAAGATTGTTATCGATGAAAAAGTGTTGGAAAAATTTAGTGAGATTCAGGAAAATTTTCCAAAAGAAAATATAGTGAAGATCAATAATCCACATGATTTAGTCTATGTTATTTACACTTCCGGGACAACCGGGAATCCTAAAGGAGTAATGGTGGAGCATGGTAATCTTGTGAGTTCCACAATTAGTAGAATTGAATTTTATCAAGTTCAAAAAACGTTACTATTAATATCTTCTTATGCTTTTGATTCTTCAGTTGCCGTTATATGGGGAGGATTAATCAATGGAGGCACACTGGTAATTGAAAATGAGTCCGTAATAAAGGATTCAGAAAGTATTGTAAAGAGAATAATAAAAAGCGAGGTAACAGATATGCTTTGTGTACCAAGTTACTATGGTTTTTTATTCAATGAACTAAAAAAAAATAAGGATTCTTTGAAATTGAAAAATTTAATTCTAGCCGGAGAGCAGGTTAAATTAGATTTGATAGCTTCTCATAAAGAAGATTTTGAAAGTATCACATTATTTAATGAATACGGGCCAACTGAGGGCACCGTTTGGGCAACAGTATTTAAAATAAATGATTTTGAAAATCTGGTTATTCCAATTGGCCGCCCCATATCAAACACTCAGATTTATATTTTAGACGATAACTTAGAGCCAGTTGTTATTGGCGGTTCAGGAAAGTTGTATGTTTCTGGCTCAGGTGTTGCCAGAGGTTATTTGAACAAGCCGGAGCTTACCCTAGAGAAGTTTGTACCAAATCCTTTTATAGAAGGCAAGCGTATGTATGATACGGGAGATTTAGCGTGTTGGCTACCCGACGGAAACATTGAATTTTTAGGAAGAAAAGACCATCAGGTAAAAATCAGAGGCTATAGAATTGAGCTTGGTGAGATCGAGAATACCATTTTACAGTACTCAGAAGATTTAAAACAAGTAGTTGTTGAAGTAAAAGAAAACAATCAGGAGAAAGTACTGGTTGCTTACTTTGTTTCGGCAGCAAATCTGGAAAAAGCGCAGTTGCGTAGTTTTCTGCAAGAGAAATTGCCGGATTATATGGTTCCGGGTTTTTATATTGAATTAGAGAAATTGCCACTAACCCCTAACGGAAAAATAGACCGAAACGCCTTGCCTGGTATCTCTGTAGAAGATGTCATAAGAAAAGAGTATGTAGGTCCAAGAAACAAAACCGAAGAAAATTTGGTTCTAATATGGCAGGAAGTTTTAGGAATAGAGCAAATCGGGATAACCGATAATTTCTTTGAGTTAGGAGGACATAGCCTGATCATCGCTCAGGTGATCAACCGTACACATAAGCAATTAGGAAAAACAGTCTCTTTTAAGGTGTTTTTTGCCAATCCAACAATAGAAGGCTTGAGTAAGGAATTACAGGAGAAGAATTTTATAGCAATCCCCACAGCAACAGAAGCAGCATCTTATCCGTTGACCTCTTCGCAAAGCCGACTTTGGATTTTGAGTCAGTTGGAAGGCGGTTCATTGGCGTATAATATGCCAGCGGCAGTCAAACTAACCGGAGTTGTTGATGGGACTAAATTTGAAGAATCGTTTAAACGATTGATTGCTCGTCATGAAATTTTGAGAACCAGTTTCAAAACAGATCAGTCCGGAGATGTTCGACAATACATCGTACCCACAGAGCAAGTCAACTTTACGATAGCAGAGCAGGACTATAGTGCAAGAGAAAATCAGGGAGAAGCCATTGCAGATTATTTACAAGCAATAAACAATGAGCCTTTCGATTTGGAACAAGCACCACTTGTCAGAGCTTCTTTAATCAAATTAAAAGAAGAAGAGCATGTGTTTTTCTTATCCCTTCATCATATTATTGGAGACGGATGGTCAATAGAAGTCTTGATATCAGAGGTTGTGAAAACCTACAATGCACTAACGCAAGGCACCGAAATAGCCTTACCTGAATTAAGCCTTCAGTATAAAGACTATGCAGTGTGGCTCAATGACGAAATACAGCAGGAGCAATATCAGGCATCCGAACATTATTGGCTAGAACAATTTGCAGGCGAGTTACCGGTATTGGATTTACCAAGTTTTAAAACCCGTCCATTAATTCAGACTTATAATGGTGATAGTCTTACACACCGGTTTTCGAGAGTATTTTTAGATAAATTAAAAAGATTTTCAAAAGAACAGGACCTTACCTTGTTTATGAGTTTAATGGCAGGAATAAATGCTTTGTTGCATAAATATACAGGTCAGGACGACATCATAATTGGAACCCCGATTGCAGGAAGAGAACATCCGGATCTGGAGCATCAAATAGGTTTGTATCTCAATACGCTTGCTATACGAACTCAATTGAAAAAAGAGACCAGTTTTGCAGATCTTGCGGCCTCCCAAAAAGAGACTTTATTGGGAGCTTACGAATATCAGAGTTATCCTTTTGATGTATTGGTGGGCAAACTGAACTTAAAAAGAGACACGAGTCGTACCGCTTTATTTGATATTCTGGTTGTTTTACAAAACCAGGGACAGTTGAATAATCTTAATAATGAGGAACTGGCCAATTTTCAGGTAAGTGATTATGAGTTTTCCAGAAAAACATCGCAATTTGATGTGAGTTTCACCTTTGCAGAAACAGAAGGATTAGACCTTACCATTGAATACAATACCGACATCTACGATGCTTATTTGATAGAAAGAATGTTTACTCATTTTGAGAATCTTGTTACGGGAGCTTTGGAACAGCCGGAAATGCCTATTCATGATATCGACTACCTCACCAAAGAAGAAGAGCAAGAGTTGTTGGTTGGATTTAATAATACAGCCGTAGCTTATCCAAAAGATAAAACAATAATAGACTTATTTGAAGATCAGGTTGCCGGCACACCAAATAATATTGCTGTTGTATTTGAAGAAACACAACTAACGTATCAGGAGCTAAATGAAAAGGCAAACCAGTTGGCTTTTTATTTAAGAGATCGATATGCTGTTAAATCGGATGATTTGATCGGTATAAAGCTTGATAGAAGCGAGAAGATGCTCATCGTTATTCTGGGAATATTAAAATCGGGAGCGGCTTATGTTCCAATAGATGTTAATTATCCTCAGGAGAGGATTGCTTACATCGAGAAGGATAGCAATAGCAAGATTGTTATTGATGAAGAAGCTTTAGGTGTATTTACAGAAGTTCAGCAGGAATATTCGAAAGCGAATCCTGAAAAAATAAACAAACCACATGATTTAGCCTATGTAATTTATACATCTGGTACTACAGGAAATCCAAAAGGAGTGATGGTAGAGCATGAGAGTCTGGCAATAAAACTTATTCATGAAAAACAACTATTAGGCCTTTCTAAGGATATGAAGAGTTGTCTTATGACTAATTATGTGTTTGATGTATCTATACTGGAAATTTTGTTACCATTAATGATTGGCGGATGTATAGCAGTGCCTAGGACAGAAATTATTCTGAATTCGGATGAAATAGTGAAATTTTTAGAATCAAATCAGGTAACTATTTTACAGGGAACGCCTACCTATTTTAAGAACATATTAATAAGCAATGATTCAATCTCTAAAATTGATTGTGTAACAACTATTTGTTTGGGAGGAGAGTCTTTAGATGAGAAAATATTTTTAAAGATTAAAGAGATATTTCCAAATGCAAGCATAAACAATCATTACGGTCCTACGGAAACTGTCATAGACGCAACCAGTTATTTAAATATTAAAAATTTCCCTAAAAATATTATTGGAAAGCCTTTAGATAATACCAAAGTTTATATGCTTGACAGTAATAAAAAACTGCAAGCTATTGGAGTCATTGGAGAGTTATATATAGGAGGCCTTTCTTTGTCCAGAGGCTACCTGAATAAAAATACTTTAACTGAAGAGACTTTCTTTTCTGATCCTTATAATGCAAATGGAAAAATGTATAAAACGGGAGATTTGGGAAGATGGCTGCCTGATGGAAATATCGAGTTTATAGGTAGAAAAGACAACCAAATTAAGATACGCGGATATCGGGTAGAACTAGGAGAAATAGAGAAAACGATTTTAAAAGCTTCCAAAATAATAAAGCAGGCTGTAGTAGATGTAAAAATAATTAAAGAAGAGAAGTTTCTCGTGGTGTACTTCACTGCTCATTCTAAAATTGATATCTATGAGCTAAAAGAAGCTATTAGCAGCTATTTACCTGACTATATGACTCCGACTTATTTTGTTGAAATTAAAGAGTTTTTTCTGAACTCTAATGGAAAAATAGACAAAACAAAATTCCCTGAAGTTTCAGAAGACAATCTTATAAAGAATGTTCTGGTGTTACCTGGAAATGACTTAGAAACTCAATTATTGGAGTTTTGGAGGACTGTATTAAACATTGAGAAAATAAGTGTTACAGATAATTTCTTTGATGTTGGAGGGAATTCAATATTAGTGACAAAACTTTACGAACTCCTTAAAAAGAATATATCGCAAGACATTAGTATTACCCATTTATTCTCGATGAATTCAATTCGTCTGCAAGCCCAATATATATCGCAATACAAGCCTGAGTCCATAAAACAAGAGGAAATTATAGAAATTGATTTTTAAAAATAATTATGAAAAATAACAAAATGAAAGATATAGCAATTATAGGATTTTCAGGTGTTTTTCCTGAGGCAGAATCAGTTAGCGAATTTTCTAAGAACTTGTTAGAAGGGAAATGTTCTATTAATGAGATATCAAAAGCAAGATTATTTAATACTTCAATTTCAGATGAAATTAATTGCTACAAAGGCGGTTACTTAGATGAAATCACTCTTTTTGATTATAATTTTTTTAATATCTCTTTAGGGGAAGCAGAGGAAATGACGCCTCATCAAAGATTGATCTTGCAAGAAGCCTATAAAACCTTTGAAAATGCGGGTTATAGACCAAAAGATTTAAAAGGTTCTAATACATCCGTATATGTGGGGGACACAGATACCAGTTATTATCTCTTAGCGGAAGAATCTACTCCTACATTAATCGCCGGAAATACGAGTGCCATGCTTGCAAGCAGGATTTCCAGGTTCTTTGATTTAAGAGGAGTGGCATTGAATGTAGACACAACTTGTTCTTCGTCATTAACTGCAATAACTCTTGCCTGTAAAGACATATTGCTGGAAGAAACAGATCTGGCATTAGTATGTGGTGTAAATATAAATGTTGTTCCTACTCAGAAAGACTCTAAAATAGTTCTTGGAGTTGAAGCTGTAAGCGAAAGTTGTAATCCATTTTCAGAAAAGGCAGATGGAACAATGGGCGGGGAAGCAGTAACTTGTATTTTATTGAAATCGGCAGAACAAGCTATAGCAGACGGAGATATAATTTATGGACTAATAAAAGGTTTTGCTTTAAATCAAGATGGTGGACAATCTGCCAGTATAATGGCTCCAAGCGTTGAAGCTCAGGCGGATGTGATCGATAAGGCATTGAAAAAGGCTGGACTTACACCAAGTGACATTACATTCATTGAGGCTCACGGAACAGGTACTAAATTAGGAGACCCAATTGAAATTGAAGGATTATCTCAAGTTTTTGGACCTATTCTTGAAAATGATGAGAAAGTATATATTTCTGCAGTTAAATCTAATATTGGACATACAGATAGCGCCGCTGGAATCGTAGGGGTTATCAAAGTACTACTTTCTTTTAAAAACAATATTATATACCCATCCATTAATGCGCTTCCTTTAAATTCTTATATCGATTTTGAAAAAGCAAAAGTTGAGGTAGTAACCACACCTATTAGCTGGGATGCCGCAAAAAAAGCAACAAGAAAAATTGCAGGAGTGAGTTCTTTTGGTTTAATGGGGACTAATACGCACCTAATTTTAGAATCATACGAAAAAGCAGATTCATCTTCTTTAAAGAACGACAGCGATGAATATATTTTCTGTTTTAGTGCAAAAAGTGAAACGAGTTTAATTAATTACCTGCAAACATTTCAAAATTATTTAAAACATACAACAGATAGTATAAATGATATTTCATACACATTAAATAATTATAGAGAAATTTATGAGTTCAGATACATAGCAATTGCCAAAAACATAAACCATCTACTGGAGATTCTGGAAAATGTAACAAATGAAATGATTGTAAGTAGTGGTACTGATGATCTTAAAGAAAGCATATTGTTATTTGATGACTCTATTTCAATAGATAATAAGGTATTAGAAGGTATGCCTGATGTTGATGTTTACAAAAACCATTTGTTAAGTAATGCCCAACAATCTCTGTTTGTTCAATATTCCAGCTATCAGTCTCTTGTGAAATCGGGAGTGCTTATTAATGAAATGATTGGAATTGGGGTTGGAAAGGTTTTATTAAAAGTATTAAAAAAAGAGATATCTCTCGAAGAAGCTTTGCAAACTGTAGATCATGTTTCTCTTGAAGCGGAAAATGAGAATGAAGAGTTAAAAGCTCGCGCAGAAAAATTAATTAGCAAGTATTCGAACGGATTAAAAATAATAGCAGTAGGTTACGATGGAAAATTAGGTACTATTTTCAAAAAGATAGTTAATGACAAATTATGTTACAACGTAATTGGTTATAGCTTACCAATGAATGAAAACTTAAAAGTATTGTTTAAGTTTAATTTTAACGTTGACCCTAAAGCTTATTATTACAAAGAGCAATTTTCTAAGATAGAATTACCATCCTATTGTTTTGATGAAAAAAGATGCTGGTTAAGGACTACTGATAATCCGTATGATCCCAAATTTATAGGATTTGAAAAAAGAGTAAGTTTAGAGAGTTACGATAATCTGCCAATAGTGGAACAGTTGCAGAAAATGTGGAGTGAAATTCTAAAAACTGAAATGCAAGAGCAGGATGATTTTTTTGATTTTGGAGGTCATTCTTTAAATGGTTCGCAATTGATCAATAGAGTTAATGAACGTTTTTTCTTAAACCTAAATATCGATGATTTATTTGAAAATGGTACACCGCAGGATATGGCACTGTTAGTACAATCATTGGTGAAAAATGACGGTGACATACAAGTAGAACAGGAACAGATTAAAACTGTAGAACCACAAGAACTTTACGAAGTGTCATTTGCTCAAAAGAGTCTTTGGTTACAAGCTAAGATGTCTAACAATTCAACTAGTCTTAATGTTCCAATATCTATTGTTATTGATGGCGAATTAGATTGTTTTAATTTAATAAAAGCATACAATGCTATCGTTGAGAGACATGAGTCTTTAAGAACGACATTTGTTTTTGTTGAAGGTAAATTAAAGCAAAAGATAAATGCTTTTGAAGACTTAGAATATTCTATCAAATATGAAATAAAAGAAAATTCGTCTAAAGAAAACCTAAACAGGTACATATTGAAATTAGAGGAATCGCCCTTTGATTTAATCGAGACACCTTTAATTCGTGCCAATATAATAAAAATTGAAAATAACAAGCACATCTTAAATATCACATTGCATCATTTAATCTGTGATGGCTGGTCAGTAGAAATTTTAAAGAAGGAATTATTTTACACCTACAATGCATTATGTTTAGGTGAAGAACCGCAGCTTCCGCAATTAAAAATCCAATATAAAGATTATGCTGTTTGGCAATTTGAGAGATCACAATTGCTAAGTTTTAAAGAGAGCGAATCGTTCTGGCTGGATCAATATAAGGAATTGCCAAAAGCTTTAAATCTACAATTACAAAAGCCAAGACCGGATATAAAAACATTTAAAGGGAACATTGATACTTTTCAAATACCTCATGATTTAACGGTTCAGATAAAGCAGCTCTTGAAAGAGGAAGAGATCACTTTAGCTATGTTTGTTGGAACTATTTTAAATTTGTTTTTATGTAAATTATCGGGAGAATCAGATATAACTATTGGATTTCCGATCTCGGACAGAAGTCGCAAACAATTAGAAAATCAAATTGGTCTTTATCTTAATACGATCGCGTTGAGGTCTAAATTTAATAAGGATGTGTCCTTTAAGTCCTTGATAAAAGAAGTTTCAAATAATTTAAAGCTGGCATATAAAAATCAAATCTATCCTTTTGAATTACTCGTTGAAAAATTAAATCTTCAAAAAGATTATAGTCGTTCTCCTTTATTTGATATCGTATTTACAGTTCAAAATTACGTAGATCTGAATGTTTTAGGAGAATTAGAAAATATAAGCAACAACGACATAAAATTAAATCATTTCAAAATTGACGATTATTCAAGCGCTCAGTTTGACCTGATTTTTAGATTTATGGATTTAGAAAACGAATTGTCTTATGAAATGGAGTACAATACAGATTTGTTTGCTCCTGAAACCATAATTAAATACCACGATTTTCTCATTAACATATTACAACAATGTCTTAGTGACAAAAATATTGATATTGATAATATTTCTTTGGTATCAAATAATGATATAATAAAACAGATTCAACAGCTTTCGGGGGCAGAAGAAAAAGTAACTGTCGACGAAAATATAGTGGAGTATTTATCTTCAATTTGCAAGAATCACAAAGACAATGTAGCTGTAACATTTGAAAATCAAAATTACTCCTACGAAGAGCTGGACACCATTTCTACTAAGCTGGCTAACTATATTATTGCAAATGAAGAGTTAAAACCGGAAGAGAATGTAGTCGTTTCCTGTGATGTGTCTCCTTTGTTGATAGCGACCATGATAGGGATATTAAAGGCAGGTTTAGTATACGTACCATTAGATAAGAAGCTGCCGGCACAGCGTCGGGAATATATTATTGAGGATGTTCAGGCAAAATTAGTAATTGACGATTTTTGGCTGGCCGATTTCGTAAAAAATATAGACAATATATCATCAGATAAAGTAGAGGTAAAGATTTCTCAAGAGCAATTGGCTTATATTATTTATACGTCAGGTTCGACAGGGAAACCTAAAGGAGTGATGATAACACATAGTAATCTAATGGAGTTGATGCTAAATTGCAAAGATTCACATTACGATTTTTCTGAAAATGATGTATGGACGCTTTACCACAATTATTCTTTTGACTTCTCAATTTGGGAAATATTCGGCCCATTATTTTTTGGTGCAAAGCTTATACTTATTGATAGAGCCAAAATATTAGATTTTACAGAATATTTTAAACTGATTAAGGAGCAGGGGGTTACAGTTTTGAATTTTACTCCCAAAGTATTTGTTGAATTTGATAATCTAAGGGTTAAAAAGAATGAGCAATTTGATAGTTTAAGATATGTGATTTTTGGCGGGGATATTTTATTTCCGGGCATCTTTAAGAATTGGCATAAATCGCATGCTTCTTGTAAATTGATAAACATGTATGGAATTACAGAAATAACCGTACATGGGACATTTAAAGAAATACTTGTCGATGACATTTTTGAGAAAGGAAATATTAGCAATATTGGAAAACCTATTCAGGGACTGAAATTTTATATTCTGGACGAAAAAGGGAAAATAGTGCCTGAAGGTGTAATTGGTGAAATTTTTATTGCTGGAAATCAATTGTCAAAAGGTTATTTTAACAAGAAAGAGCTAACCGAGGATCGTTTTCTGGAAAAAAATTATTACGACTTAGGAACATTGTATAGAAGTGGAGATCTTGCGCGTTGGCTGTCTACCGGAGAATTAGAATATATTGGAAGAATTGATAGCCAGATAAAAATAAACGGATTCAGAATCGAATTAAATGAAATTGAAAACATTTTATTAGAACATCAGTCTGTTGAATTTGTTAATGTTACTTCTGTTGATGAAGAGAATAAAACATACCTGTTAGCCTATTTTAAAGCGAATCAGACAATAGACCCTGAAGAACTAAAAAAACATCTCAAAAAGCATTTACCACATTATATGATTCCTGATTTCTTCGTTCAGGTGGATAAAATTGAGTTGAATTCCAATGGTAAAATTGATAAAACCAATTTCCCCGATTTGCAAACCATAAAAGGGTCTAAAGAAAAATCTGAACACAATTTGCAAGGAAAAATAATTGATCAGATACATTCCCTTTTTTGTGAAATTTTAAATTATGAAGAATTGCCAGCCACTGAGAATTTCTTTGATTTAGGAGGCTCTTCATTACAGCTGATTCAATTGCATAGCGCAATAGATTCCCTATGGCCTAATAAAGTACTAATCTCAGATCTCTTTGAATTTAATTCTATAGAAGAAATCTCTTCTTTTATCGATAGAAATTTAGATGATACATCTTCATCAGAAGTGAATAATAATAAGAATATTGAATTTTTTGAAATCTAAAAATACTATGGATATTGCAATAATTGGGGTAAGTATAAAATGTTCTCAAGTAAATAATATTGAAGACTTTCGTAGAGTTTTAAAATCGGAACAAGTATGTATCGGGCAACCTTCCGATGAGAGAATTATAAATTCAAGAATTGACAAAAAAGAACTGTATTACCCTTATGGATATATAGATAGAAATGATTTTTTTGATCATTCGTTCTTTAATTTGTCTAAAGCAGAAGCCGATGCAATGGATCCGGCGCATAGGATGCTTTTAGAGTCAGTTTGTGAGGCCTTAGAAAACAGTGGTTATAATCTTGATTATTTGTCTGATAGGAAAGCAGGATTATTTACTACCGCACAATCGGGAGGATATAATATACTCTATCAATCTCCAAATTCAGAACTTGACTTTATTGGGGGATTATCAGCAATGGGTTCGGGAAGAATTGCTTATTCTTTAAATATTAGTGGTTCGGTAATGAATATTGATACCGCTTGTTCTTCATCATTAGTAGCTACACATGAAGCGGTTCAAAAATTAAAAAACAATGAATTAGATATTGCCGTTGTTGGAGGAACAAGAATACTTTATCAGTTCAACGAGCCACATGAATTGAAAAATGATGCGATAATGACTGCTGATGGACAATGTAGGGCCTTTGATGATGGCGCATCAGGAACATCAGGAGGAGAGGGTGTGGCTGTCATTATTTTGAAACGATTGGATAAGGCAATTGAAGATAAGGATAACATTTTGACAGTTATAAAAGGATCTGCCATTAATCATGATGGAAATACATCAAACGGTATCACGGCACCAAGCCCAACAGCTCAAACCTCTTTATTATTAAGTGCTTGCGAGAATGGAAATGTACCAATTTCTTCTATCGGGTATATCGAGACACATGGAACCGGAACTAAATTAGGCGACCCTATTGAATATAGAGCGATTAAAGATGCTTTTTCCAGCAAAAAAGAGGAATATAGCGTAAGACTGGGAACGCTAAAACCAAATATTGGACACCTTGATAACCTTTCTGGACTGGTAGGGCTTATTAAAGCATCCTTAACCTTAAAAGAAAAGGAATTTTTTCCGTTGGCCAATTTTAATTCGTTGAACAAATTTATTGATCAGGATCCCAATATAATAGTACATAAAGAAGGAAATGCCTGGTTGTCTAATACCGTACGAAGAGCAGGGGTTAGCTCTTTTGGTCTAAGCGGTACGAATTCGCATGTAATACTAGAAGAGTATGTGCCGCAACAAAATGGCAATTCTGTTGATCAGGAAGCTGAGGTCTGGTTTAAAATTTCGGCGAAAAACAAAAATGTATTAGGGACATACTTAGAGAATATATCTAATTTTTTGTCAGAGACAGATAATTCGGAAATAAATGATATCGCCTTTACCTTAAATGATGGTCGTTTGGATTACAAATACGGAGTGTCGGTTCATGGTAAATCAGTTGCAGCATTAAGGGAATCTCTCTTAAGGGAAAAACAAAACATTGATAATCTTGAACCCCGAAAGCACAATAAAATTGCGTTTCTATTTCTTTCTGATGAAATAAAAGATTTGAAGGGTCTCCTAAAGGATAATCATTTTGATAAATATTATGCTGCAGAGAAAAATAAATTAGACACAATAGGTTTTAATTCACTTAGTGCTCAAACAGTAGCAACACAGGTGTCTTTATATCATTGTCTGACGAGTAAAGGTTTTTCAATCAATAACATAATTTGTAACGGAGCCCTGGCCAAGGTTTCTAAAGAAATTATAGAAGGTAAAAGTATATCCTTACCTAATGATATCAGCTTTAGTCAAACACCTGATTTTGACCTTGAAAAACTAAAAGTACTAGCCAAAAGACTTGAAGAAGAAAATACAGTATTAGTAATTGTTGGCAATAATGAAGTAGCGATTGAGCAAATTAACCAAACATTAAATGATAGCAATGTTTTTACCGTAGATCTATTAAAAGATATTTCTAATGGTTGGGGAGCTTTATGGAGTACATTTTATAATAATGGAATTAAATTTAACTGGAAGAGTTTTTACCCTTCCAGGAAATATAATAGAAAAGGAGTTCCAACTTATCCTTTTGAAAAAAATTCTTGTTGGAATAGCATTAAGAATCCTTTAATATTTGAAAATAAGGAACTAAAAAGAACGGTATTAGAAAAAGTGTCTTCTCCAAAAGCAATTAATGAAGAAGAAGCAGTTGTCAGTATTTTGCAGGAAGTGCTACAGAATAAAACGTTTCAGCTTACCGATGATTTTTTTGAATTGGGAGGGAACTCAATAGTAGGCATTCAATTTATTAATCGAATTAATGAATTGTTTCAAATAAACATTGAATTTGACGAATTGTTTAATTGCTATGAGATCAATGATATTATTGAACTCGTTAAAAATGAAAAAAACAAGGAAGAAAAGCCATCTGTAATAGTAGAACAGAATGATATAAACGAGCTGCACTCTTTTGAGCTTTCAAATTCACAAAAAAGAATGTGGGTCGAATCTCAAACACGCTCCTTGTCGCTGGCCTATAATATTATCATGAATTTCACTATAGAGGGCGATATAAATATGGAGATATTTAAAGAAGTCCTCAAAATTATTGTGAAAGATCATCATAGCTTGCGTGCGGTTTTTTCAATTGATGAAAACGGGGCTATTTCTCAAAAAATAATCCCCTTCGAAAAGTGTAATTTCGAACAAACTTTAGAATTCGAACATATTAGTGAATTAAAATCAATAGAATCTAAAGTTCAGGAAATATACAACACCTTATTTAATTTAGAGAGCGGACCACTGTTTCGTGCTCATATCATTCAAATTAATGAACATAAAAATCAGGTAATATTTTCATTTCACCATATTATTTTTGATGGTTGGTCTGCAGGTATATTTATGTCTGATTTTGTGGCGATTTATAAACAACTAGTAAACAATACCTACAAGTATACGGAGAAAAAGGAAAGTTACTTAGACTATATAACCTGGGTTAAACAAAATCTTATTCCGGAAAAAATAGATTCATACAGATCCTATTTGAAGGCAAAACTGGAAAATATTAATACTAGATTGAATTTAGGAAATTCAAACGTGTCGACATTTAATGGACGCAAATTGAGTTATGTTATAAATTCAGATATTAGTTCAAAACTTAATAAAATAGCCCAAAAAAATCGTGCAACTCTATTTGCCGTACTACTCGCTTCTGTAAGAGTCTATTTGTATCGTTTAACTCAGGATAATTGTGTTATAGGAACTCCTGTTTCAGGAAGGGTAAAAAAGGATTTTGAATCTATAATTGGATTATTTGTTAACACAATACCCTTTTACGCAAAAGTATCGGACGAAAAAAGTTTTGAGAGATGTATCATCGAAGAAATGGAATCTGTTACAAAAGCTCTTGAACATCAGGTTTATCCATTTGATATGCTATTAGAAGATTTGCAAATGGAGAAGGGAACTTCTTTATTTGATGTAATGGTTATTTTACAAAATCAAAATAATAGAGCCGGACTGATTAACGATGGTGACGTGCCATTTAAAATAGAAATGGATAATGAGCAAGAAGACATCTTTACAAGATTTAATCTAACATTTACCTTTTTTGAAGGAGTAGATACAATAGAATTGGAATTGCAGTATAATATTGATGTTTTTGATTCTGAATTTATTGACTCATTGTTGGATAATTTTTTACACTTCATGGCGCAGATTTTAGAGTCTCCGGAGCAAAATGTTTCAAAACACTCTATTGTAAATGATAAACATCAGAAAAAATTACTACTGGAGTTTAATGATACGGTTGTAATCTATCCAGAGGAAAAGACATTAATCGATTTATTCGAAGATCAGGCAAAGCAAACTCCTGAAAATATAGCAGTTGTCTTCGACGATTTGCAAATCACATATAAAGAATTAAATGAAAAGTCTAATCAGCTCGCTTGTTATCTAAGAGAGAATTATGCTATTCAGACAGATGATTTAGTTGGGGTTAAGCTCGAAAGGAGCGAAAAAATTATAATTACTATTTTAGGAATATTGAAATCGGGTGCAGCTTACGTTCCAATTGATATTAATTACCCGGATCAGCGTATAGCTTATATCGAGAAAGACAGTAATAGTAAAATTGTTATTGATGAGAAAGAGTTCTTTAAATTTAATAAATCTTGTGAGAAATATTCAAAAGATAATGTAGAGAAAATCAATACTCCTAATGATTTGGCATACATAATCTATACATCCGGAACTACTGGTGAACCAAAAGGAGTAATGATCGAACACACCAATGCAGTTGAACTAATCAATTGGGCAAAATCGGAATTTGACTCGTCTAAATTTGATATCATGTATGCGGTTACCTCTCATTGTTTCGATTTGTCTGTTTATGAGATGTTTTATGCCTTTTCTATAGGCAAAAAAGTGAGAGTGTTGAACAATGCACTTTTCATAAAAAACCATATAGAAGGCGACACTAAAATACTATTAAATACGGTTCCGTCTGTCGTGAGAAAGTTGCTTGAAGAAGCTGTTTGTCTGGATAATGTATCTTATATCAATATGGCCGGAGAGATTTTACCAGTTGATATTGTTAAGAAGCTTCAATCTTTTCCGATAGAAGTGAGAAATTTATACGGTCCATCGGAAGACACCACTTATAGTACAAATTATGTTGTTCTTAATAAAGAATACAGCTCCATCCCAATCGGTAAGCCTATATCCAATAGTCAGCTCTATATATTAGATGACGATTTACGACCGGTACCTCTTGGAGTGTCGGGTAAATTGTATGTGTCAGGAGCCGGAGTTGCCAGAGGGTACCTAAACAAACCGGAACTTACAAAAGAAAAATTTATAGCCAATCCATTCCGTAAAGAAAGTCGCATGTATGATACAGGAGATTTAGGAAAGTGGCTCTCAGACGGGAATGTTGAGTTTCAGGGGAGGAAAGATCATCAAGTTAAGATAAGAGGGTTTAGAATAGAATTAGGAGAAATAGAGAATACAATATTAGGGTATTCTGACAGTCTAAAAGAAGTAGTTGTAGAGGCTAAAGAGAATAAAGGCGAGAAAGTACTGGTTGCTTACCTGGTTTCCTCGGCGGAGATAGATAAATCAGAAGTGAGAAAATTTCTACAAGAAAAACTACCGGATTACATGGTTCCGGGTTTTTATGTAGAATTGGAAAACTTACCCTTAACTCCTAACGGAAAAATCGATAGAAAAGCTTTGCCAAATGTTGGGGAAGAAGATATCATTCGAAAAGAATATGTCGCTCCTGAGAACAAAACAGAAGAAAAACTGGTTAGCATCTGGCAAGAGGTTTTGAATGTTAGTCATATAAGTGTTACAGATAATTTTTTCGAACTTGGGGGGCAAAGTATATTGGCAGTAAAAGCAGTTGCAATTGTCAACAGAGAGTTTAATACGGACTATCCTTTAAATATCTTATTCCATGTGGAAACAATTAAAGAATTGTCATCCTATATTATAAATGGATATGATTTCAAAAAAGACTTTTATGAATACGGGATGTTATCTGCACCAAAAACTGTATTTGCCTTTCCTCCAATTTTAGGATATGGAACTGCCTATAAGAACTTGTTTCATGATATCGTGGATGTTAAAGTAATCGCATTTAACTTCCTTGACGGTATTGAAAATATTGTTGGTTATTATGCGAATCAAATTAACAAATTGCAGCATGATGGTGACATCGTTTTATTCGGATGGTCTGCTGGTGGAAATTTATCATACGAAGTAGCAAATTACTTGCATGAAAAACTAGATCGTAAAGTGTCATCTATAATTATGTTAGATTCTTATGCGGCACATGAAGATGATCCTGAAATCGAAAGCGTTTCGGATGTGGATGAATACATCAAATATGATTTAGGCCTGCAAAAATTGTATCAAAACGACAACATCTTGCAAAAGGCAAAGGAAAAATTATTTCATTACTTAAAGTACATGTATGCTATCGAATACAAGCATAAGATTTTTTCAGAAATATATCTTATAAAAAGTGATGAACCAATGGCGAAGTATAATTGGGAAAATTTTGTGGGTAAAATACACTTGGTTCAGGGTAAAGGTGACCATTATTCGATGTTGCAAGAGGAGTCTTTCCTTGACAACAGAAATATAATCCACGAGATCATTTCGAAAATAATTAAAATATAAACAGGATGAATAAAAGCAATAACTATTTAGAATATCATAAAGAGTTGTCACTGATTGAAGAGTATGTGATATTAAAAAAATATACTGAGGCGCTAAATCTTTTTAGTAATCTGATTTCTCAATATCAGTTTATTTTTCCAAGAGATGCTTATTTGGCAGCCCAAATTGCCGCTTACCTAAATGAAAAGGAACGAGCAAAAGTATTTTTAATAAAAGCTATCGAAAGTGGGTGCGATTTCAAAATGTTGAAGAAAAACCTTCACATTAAAAAAATAATAAACGATATAGGAATAAAGGAATTTAAGGAAATCTATATTAAAAGTAATCAGGAGTACAAAAAAAATATTTCAACTGAAGTAAAAGAAGCACTCCAAAAACTGCATAAAAAAGACCGTGAATATTTAATAAGTTATTATAAGCTGTATAATTATTTTTCAAAGGAAAAAATATTACTTGAATGGAATGAATATTCAGTAATAGCAGGAGCTGAGGTTAAAGAGCTAATACAAAATGTTGGTTTTCCGTCCTATAAAATAGTGGGTACGGATAGTCTCGAGGATTATAAAAAAGGAGATTTTAAGGATTATATTTCTTCTCACATGGCAATTATACTCTTAGCTCACGATTATGAAAGTATTAAAGATATAATGCCTGTCCTGTTAGAAGAAGTTAATAAAGGACATATATCGGCCAGAGCTTTGGCTTTTCTTAGAGATGTTATAACGTATAAAAGGCTGACGAAAAAGAAACTGAAAAATGATGATTTTGATACCTATAAATATGGCACATTTTTGTTTCAGGATCAAAATATTGAGAATATTTCAGATTACAATTATGAGAGAAAAGAAATAGGACTGTGCAGTTTAGAAACTGAAAAGGAAAAACACCTTATAAATAATCTCTATAATAAAAGCGTGTTTTGGAATCGTAGGAATAAAAATTTTAGCAAGCCATTATTCCACTTTCTAACTGAAGACATTTGTTAGACATAAAAAAGAATCACATGAAATTAATCACATTGCCCTTTGCAGGTGGGAATAAATATTCTCTTTCTTTTTTAAAAAGAAAAGTCTTCGATATGCAAGTTGTAAATCTTGAATATCCGGGAAGAGGAGCAAGAAATAGCGAATCTTTTTTGGAGGACATTGATGCCGTAGTGAACGATATCTTTATAAAAATAATAAACGAAATAGGAGAGGAGCCTTATATTATTTATGGCCATAGTTTGGGAGCTTTAGTAGGATATTTAGTTTGTCAGAAGATAGAAGAGTCTGGAGTACGACAGCCTTTAAAGTTAGTAGTTAGTGGTAGGAAGGCTCCATCTATTGAGAGGGATAAAACATTGTCTCATTTGCCGGATCAGTTATTTTGGGAAGAAGTAATAAAAATAGGCGGAATCCCAAATGAATTGCATGATCATCATGAGCTAATAAATTTTTACAGACCTATTTTAAGAGCTGATTTCAAAATTTTCGAAAGTTATAATTACGTGAAAAAGAAGAAACTTAATCTGCCTATTGATGTATTCTATGGCACCGAAGAAGAAATTTCTGAAAATGAAGTAAAGGAATGGGAAAACGAGAGCACGGAAGAAGTTGTCGTAAAATCGCTAAAAGGGAATCACTTTTTTATATACAATCATGAAGATTTTTTTGTGAACTATTTTAATAGTTTGGCTAAAAATCTGGTTTACAATTAATCTAATTTAAAAATAATCCATGCTTAAAATTTCAATTAAAGATATCATTTATCTTATTTTATATTCTATACCAAACACCATCCTAAGTTTTGGAATCGTGTACATCATTAACAACGTGATTTCTGGTAAAGAAGGTTTCTTAACAGACTACATAGGGATAGTTTTCATATCGGTAGTAGTTTATACTTATTTATTGAACATTATTTTTCAAAAAAAGATCAATAAACGTTCTTTTGAAGTACTATATGAAAATGAAAAGAAAATATTTGATAAAATATTAAAAACTTCATTGATTACTCTCGAAAAATTGGGTGCGCAAAGGTTTTATACAGCGATCGAGGATTTAAGGATATTTTCCACTTTTCCCGAAGTAGTGACGCATTCTATTAATTCCCTATTGATGTTAATTCTTTGTATGATGTATTTATTTACGTTATCAGTTTCATCGGCTTTGGTGGTTATTGCTTTAATGGTTACAATAGCTGTGATCTATTTTTTTGTAATCAATACAATGTCCCAAAAAGTTGGAAACCTTAGAAAGTATAATGAATATTACTATAAATATGTAGATGATGTAATCAAAGGATTTAAAGGATTTAAGCTAAGTACCCAAAGAAGAGACAATTTAATGGGGAATCACTTAGCTCCGAACAGAGAGAATGCAAAAGAATTGGATTTTAAGATAAATTATGTGTTTTTATCGATCAATTTGATAAGCCAATATGGATTGTACTTAGTTATAGGAGTAATTCTATTTTTGTTGCCTGAGGTAGGGTTACTTAAAAGAGAAGACGTGATCTCCTATGTAGTTGTTTTATTGTTCATTTCGGGACCAATTAACAACTTAATCAATATGCAAAATATTTACACGAGGTTAATGGTCGCAAATACCAGAATCAAGAATTTTTTGAAGGATTTTGATACGGTTGAAGCAACCACCGAAGTTCATAATATGACACCTAAAGTATTTGACTCTTTGGTCTTTAGTGATATTAGTTTTGCTTACGAAAATGACACTGCTGAAAAAACTTTTGCTTTAGGCCCAATAAATCTTTCTATCGAAAAAGGAGAAATGATATTTATAATTGGAGGAAATGGAAGTGGTAAAAGTACTTTTATCAACATCTTGACAGGTTTGTATCAACCTTCAGAAGGAGAGGTAATCTTAAATAAGCAGCAATACATCAAAGGAAATACAGATACTCAAAACTTGATTTCGGCAGTTTTTACAGACAATCATATATTTTCACAGAATTATGACAATTATTCATTAGAGCAAAACAAAGAGTATCAGGAACTTTTGAAAATAATGGAATTGGACAAGGTGATTCTGGATGATAAGGAAGATTCTGCAAGACGACCTTTTTCAAAAGGCCAGAGCAAAAGAATGTCATTGATTTTTGCTCTTCTGGAAGACAAACCAATTCTGGTTTTAGATGAATGGGCAGCAGATCAGGATCCTCATTTTAGAAAATACTTTTATGAAAATTTACTGCCAAAGTTAAAACAAGAAGGTAAAACGATCATTGCGGTAACTCATGACGATACTTATTTTAAACATGCGGATAGAATCCTGAAATTTGATTATGGAGAAATCGTTAAGGATTTTAAAGTAACAGGTGATATTTTGCACACAGAAAGCTTATGGCACAATGAAATTGTGAGTTGAAAAGCAAAGTAGCAAAAAAATCAAATTTCGTAAGCTATTAGTTCTGGAGCAAATAACGTTAACACATAATTTTTTTTATGAAACTTACTCTTCCCCAACAAGATGTTTATTTCGAACAATTATTGTTCCCTAAAGATCCCATCTATAATATTGGGGCTAAAATTGAAATCAAAGGGATATTAAATATCGAAGCTTTTAGAAAAGCATATATAAAACTTATCGATCAGCATGATACCTATAGAAGCATTCTTGTAAAAGATCAGGAGGATATCGCAATCAGAGTATTAGAGGAGCATCAATCCGAATTGGGATTTGTTGATTTTTCTGATTGTGACAATGCTATAGAAGAATCTAATAGCTATATGCAAAAGGAATTTATGAAACCTTTTGATTTATTTGATGAAGACCTTTTGCACGTTTTTACTTTGGTAAAAGTGAGCGAAAATTTTCATTATTTGTTTTCGGTATACCATCACATCATAACGGATGGTTGGGGGACCTCATTAATGTTTCAGAGGTTAGTTCAGAATTATAATGAAATTCATGAATTTGGTGAAGTTAGAACCATTTATCCTTTTAGTTACAAGGATTTTATTGATGATGACAATTCGTATCAGAACTCTCCTTTTTTTTTAGAAAATAAAAAGTACTGGTTACACAGGTTTAAATCTTTACCAGAAGTTTTCTTAGAAAAAGAATTTTTATCAGACACAAAAAATAGTTCCTTACAAATCAACAAAAGCAGTCGAAAAGAGCTGGTTATTAAAAGGGAATTATACAATCATCTAAATAAGTTGGCTTCCGGATATAAATGCACTTCTTTCCATTTGATTTTAGCTGTTTTGTATACCTATTTCGGGAGGAAACATCAAAATAATGATTTCGCAATAGGCTTGCCAGTTTTAAACAGGAGCAAATCTAGCTATAAAAAAACAGTGGGTCTTTTTATGGGAGTATCACCTTTGAGAATTTCTTTAGATTTTGATGCCACTTTTAAAGATTTAGTTGGCCAGATAAAAAATCAATTGAGACAGGATTACCGTCATCAAAGATTTCCTTTAGGCAAACTCATTCAGGAACTTCAGGCTTTCAGGGAAAAAGAAAAAATATTTAATATCACGCTTTCTTATGAAAAACAGAATTATTCTAACGATTTTAAGAATACGCTAACCCGTGTACTACCTTTAACTCATGAATCAGAACGGGTAGCTCTGGCTATTTATATTAGGGAATTTGATGAATCAGAAGATGTAAAGATTGACTTTGATTACAATCTAAACTATTTTAATGAGGTAAGAATTGAACAAGTAGTTGATCATTTCGAAAACCTTCTTAAAGAAATAGTAGTCCATCCGGATAAAAAAATAAAAGAGCTTACCTATTTATCAAAAGAAGAAGCACACCAGATTCTGGTAGCATTTAATAACACAAAAAAGAACGGTGAAAAAGATACAACACTAATCGATTTATTTCAGGAACAAGTTGAAAATTCGCCGGGAAAAGATGCTGTAAAGGATGATTCAAGATCATATTCCTATTCTGAACTTAATAAGTTATCGAACCAAATAGCAGAATATTTAAGAACTACTTATGGGAAAAATGATAAATCCCCTATTGCCGTTTTATTAGATCGATCGGCTAATCTGATAGTTGTTTTATTAGGAATATTAAAGTCCGGAAGATCCTATATTCCATTAGATCCGGCATTCCCGGAAGAAAGACTGAATTATATTATTGATAATAGTCAAAGCAAATTGCTCATAAATGAAAAAAATTACTCCCTAACGACAACTAATGATGTTCGAGTAGTGTCGCTGGAGGATATTTTAGATGGAATAGATATATTTAAAGAAAACTTAGGAAAAGTAGTGTCGCCTAAAGATACAGCCTATATAATTTATACATCAGGTTCAACAGGGAACCCAAAAGGTGTCGAAATTAGACACAGCTCATTGACTAATTTTTTGACTAGTATCCAAGAAACTCCGGGTATTAAACGAGATGACCTATTTTTTTCAGTGACAACTTATTCTTTTGATATTTCAATATTAGAGTTTTTTGTACCATTAATATCGGGGGCTACTTTATATGTGGCAAATCAGAGTGTTTTATCTGATCCGAGGTTGATTGTTCAAAAATTAGAAGAAATGCAACCGACTATAATTCAGGCTACACCAAGCTTTTATCAAATGTTATTCAATGCTGATTGGCAGGGAAGTAAACAATTAAAAGTAATGTGTGGAGGTGATTTATTAAGTGAAGCACTGGCTGAAAAATTGATTAACCATAGTTTAGAAGTATGGAACATGTATGGACCAACAGAAACAACCATTTGGTCTAGTGTAAAAAAAATAGAACATTTTAAAGATGCGTCTATTATTGGAAAACCAATAAACAATACGCAGTTTTATATTTTGGATGATTCTTTAAATCCCAAGCCAATAGGAACGTCTGGAGCAATTTACATATCAGGTAATGGATTAGCAAAAGGATATTATAAAAATAAGGCATTAACAAAGGAAAAGTTCATTAAAAATCCATTTGATGCGTCTGGCTTACTTTATGAAACAGGTGACGTTGGAAAATGGAATGATGATGGGGAAATAGAGTTTTTAGGAAGAAATGATAATCAGGTTAAGATTAGAGGATATAGGATCGAACTTGGGGATATAGAGTCACAATTAAATCAGATAGAAGGAATTCAAAATTCAGTTGTTATTGCCCGAAAAGGAGATCAACAGGAAGCTTTTTTAGTGGCTTATATTTTAGAAAGAGAAGAGAAGATTGATAGAGAAAAAATTAGTGCGGCATTAAGAACGAATCTTCCGTATTATATGATTCCAAATGTTATAATTCCTTTGGAGGAATTTCCTCTTACCCCAAACCAAAAAATAGATAGAAAGGCTTTATCACAAAGAACCATCCAACAAAATATAAGTTATGATGATTTTAGAGCTCCAATCTCAGATTTAGAAAAAAAACTCTCTGGATATTGGAACGAAGTATTAAATAGTAAAGAACCGATAGGTGTAAATGATAATTTTTTTGCTCTTGGAGGGCATTCATTAAATGCAGTTAAATTGATTGGATTGGTGGTCAAAGAGCTTTCTTTAGATATCTCTCTAAAAACTATTTTTGACTACCCTACAATTGAATCACTGGCCAGTCATTTAGAAAAACTTCTTCCAGGACAATCAATTGAAATACCATTATCCGAATCTAAACTTTTTTACGACCTGACTCCACCCCAGTACAATATCTGGTTAGCATCGCAGCAAAAGAATATTTCTATAGCCTATAATATGTTTGCCGCTTACAGTGTCGAAGGGATTATTGATAGAGATAAAATTTCAAATGCAGTAAATAAAATAATTAATGAGCATGAAATATTAAGAACCAATTTTATTGAAATAGATGGAGTTCCTTATCAAAAAATTAATCCTTCTGAAAATGTAAAATTCTCAGTTTCTGTTTATGAATTGGGAGAAGAGGAAGTTGGAGAAGTGATAAAACAATTGAATAATACTGCGTTTGATTTAGAAACTGACTTATTAATAAGAGTCCAGCTTATTCAGGTAAAGACAAATCAGTTTATACTGCTTTTTTGCACACATCATATTTTAATGGACGGTTTGTCATTAGAAATTTTCATCAAATCATTCATTAAGAATTACAACGGACTTACTCCTCTAAATGAGGCAAAAGAAAACAAGTTAAAATTACAGTATAAAGATTACTCAGAATGGTTTAATAACTCATGGAAAGAAAATTCTATTAAAAACGAACTGTTTTGGAAAAATTATCTTCAAAACTATGAGCCTAAAGATTCATTTGAAAAAGATTTTGATAGCAAGTATAACAAACAGAGAGGAGGTAAGTACTTGTTTGAAATAGGATCAGATACTACTTCATCTTTGAAAAAATTAAGTATTGAGAAACAGGTTACTTTTTATACCGTTATAGCAGCATCGCTAAATGTTTTAATTTACAAGTTTTCAAATCACAATGATATTTGCATAGGAACTGTAAATTCTGGAAGAAGTATTCCGGAGTTGAATAATCAAATCGGGATGTTTGTAAATACACTTGTTTTGAGAACACAGATAAGATCAGAGCATAGTTTTGTCGATATATTAAATCGAACTCAAATCAATTTGTTAGAGATCAATGAATTTCAAACGGTACCTTTTGAGAAGCTGTCTCAAACTGTTTTCGATGTCATGTTGGTATACCAGAATCCCGAGTTTTCCTTCGAAAGTATTGATGAATTACAAGACTTAAAATTGACATCTTACCCTGTTGACAATTTGCATAGCAGGATGCCAATTGTATTTAATTTGTTTGAAAATGAAGGTAAATTAAAGGGTGTTATAGATTATAATAATGATTTATTCGCGGAAGATACGGTGAGTATTATGGTTTTAAGATTTAATAAAATTTTAAACGAAATAGTAAAAAATCCATTGTTGAAAATAGATTTAATTGATGATAAATTGGAGTTTGAAAAGAATACATCATTGGATTTTGAGTTTAATTTTTAAAACACATTTATAAGTCTTGATTTACATTTATTATTCTTATCTCTCCAAAGAAAATCATGAAAATATGTTAAAATATAATTTACCAAAATTTCCGGTCGATTATCAGGAGAAAATTAAAAGATACAGAAGATGGCAAGATGCACAGTTGTCGCTATTAGGGAGAATATTATTGTTTAATGCAACCGAAGAAATTTATAAGCATAATCCTTACGATAAAGAGATAAAACATACAAAATATAATAAGCCTTATTTTGATAATGACTTAATCCGGTTTAATATCTCACATTCAGGAGATATTGTGGTTTGCGCATTGAACGATGAAAATGAAATAGGAATTGATATTGAGATTATAAACGATATAGAAATAGAAGATTTTAAATCTCAGCTGACTGAATTTGAATGGAATAAAATTGTTTTGTCAAGGAATAAAAAAGATACTTTCTATGATTATTGGACTAAAAAAGAAGCTGTTATAAAAGCGCACGGAGATGGATTAGCAATCCCTTTAAGTTCATTTGAAATTTTAGAGAATACTACCAGAATAAATGAAGAAAATTTCTATTTAAAAGAAATAAAAATAGATGAAAAGTACAAGTGTTTTGTCTCACTAAAAACGGAGATTAACGAAATCTCATTAAAAAGAGTATAATATAAATCCAATAATCTAACTAAGAATAAAATGAAAAATTTAATAAGGCAGTTTTTATTATTATGTCTGCTTCCAACCTGTTTGTTTTCTCAAACGACTGCTTTTAAAATTGAAAAAACCGCTACTTTCTTTCCCAATGAGAAGAGTATTAACCAAGATAATATAGAATGGAGGTATTTAACTGTTCCTGAAAACTGGGATAAACCGGCCGGTAAAAAGATTAAAATTGCGGTTACAATTTTAAAAAGTGCCTCAAAAAGTAAAGATTTAAACCCAGTCGTATTTATAGAAGGTGGCCCGGGCGCAGGTGCAATAGGAGGGATATGGGATTGGCTTAATCATCCATTACGGGAGAAAAATGATATTGTTTTAGTTGATGTGAGGGGAACCGGTAATTCTTTGCCAAAATTTTGTCCTGACTTAGGGAAAAAATTTTTAGAGATACTGGCCAAAAATCAAAATAAAGCACAAGATGAACAGCAAAAAACTATTGCTGCAATAGCCTGTAAACAGGATTTAATAAACAGAGATATTGAAATAAGTGCTTATAATAGTAAGTCAATAGCTAAAGATTTAAATGCCTTAAAAAAGGCTCTAAAGTACGATCAATGGAATGTTTATGGGGTGTCTTATGGAACATACACAGCCCAGGTTTATGCAGATGATTTTCCTCAGGATATTAAGTCATTGATTCTGGATTCTCCAATTTCAGATATTTCCCAGTATTATAACCATAATACTGAAAATTACATGAATAGTCTTAAGAAAGTTTTCGAAGCATGTAAAAATGACCCTAATTGTGATAAACAATATCCAAATTTAGAAAATGTCTATTTTGAAACCATTGAAAAATTAGATAAAAAACCGATTACAGTTACAGTTGACAAGAAAATAATTCCTGCCGGAAAGTTCACCTATAATGCAGAAGATTTTAAAATTTCTATTCAACAATCTCTATATCATAAAAGATTAATAGAAGTATTGCCCCTATTAATTACAGAATTTAATAAAGAAAACAAAAGGACTTTGAGCTCACTGGTAGCTGCTTTTTCCGGGGCTTTAGGATTAGATTATGGCGCATATTATTGCGTAAGCTGCAATGAGGCTATTCCTAATAACTCGATTGCTGCGTTTGAGGAGAATGCGATTCCTTACAAACGATTAAAAGGAGGATTGTCATTTTATAAATCGGATTTTTTAGTATGTGATAAATGGAATTTAGGAATTGATAAAGCATCAAATCAATTGACTAATTTAGCAAATAGGTCAACATTAACAGCACCAGTTCTGGTATTTTCCGGAGCATTTGATCCGATCACTCCGGCTACAAACGGAGAGATGACTATTGATAAATATAAAAAAGGATTTTTAGTAAATGCACCAGTTTTTGGTCATGCCCCTGGTTTTTCTAAAATTGGATTTAAGATTGTTAATGCATTTATAAATAATCCGAATAAGGATCCTGGTGTAAAAGGGTTTCAATCAAACAAAAAAGTTCACTTTGTTACTGATGTAAAAATTAATGGAGGAGTTTCGAATTTTGCCAATAGTCTAAACGAATTTAATCTACTATTTTTTGCACCCTTCTTTATTGCTATAAGCATCCTATTAGTTACAATTTTCAATTTTTGTTATGCATTAGTTAGATATAGAAAAAATGTCGTTCAAAATAAATTTATGAAGAGCTTGATTGTAATTACTTCTTTACTAGGTTTGTTTGTAATTATAGGACTTGTGCTGGTTGTAAATACTGTGGCTCAGGATAATTTTTATGTACTTGCTTTTGGGGTGCCGAATCAATTTGATTACTTGTTTGTAATTCAATGGGCTTTTGTTGTATTTACTATGATCTCAATACTTTATTTTGCTCTTAAAATTAAGTCTGTTTCGAATAAAAGCGTTATTGCAACAATTTTATTCTCTTTATTACTTATCGGTGTTTATTCCCAATATTGGGGATTTCTATTTTAGAAGAATTGTACGATTTTACGGTTTTTATGATTCTGTTTTTGTAAAAATCTGTAGTATAGGAATTTAGATATTATTAAGAGGCATAAAAAAAATAGCTACTGAGATTCGGTAGCTATTTTTTTTACGAGGTTTTTATGTCTTGAAAAGAAGGATTATAAGAATCACAAATTTCAACTTAGTACTTTTTTGCTATTCATGCAAAAGTTTTATTTAGTCAAGATCTTTTTCATTTTTGAAGACGGTTTCTGTAGTTCCTTGTCCGAACAGATTCAAAACAGGTAAATCAACAAAAAGCAGCTTTTAATTCTCAATAAACACTCCTATTTGTTGGAGATGTTTTTCGGTCTGGTATTTATTAAAGTTATCCCATTTTGGTGGAAAACTTGTTTTTTGTCCATACATGAGATCCAGACAAATGTTGTTGTCTTTGTATTTATCGTGAAGCACAGCCACGATTTTAAAGAAAAACTCATCTAGCATTACGATAGCCCCAAATTCCGATTTTAATTTGTTGTAATTAAGATCTGATGGATTTAGCAATTGCAATAAGTTTAGGACTTCGTTCTTCTCAGCTTCATTAATTTGGGTTAAATAACCAGTCTTTAAGGTTTTAAAAACCAAATTATTCCAGATTTCACTATCGTGTCCCCATTGGACATCGGGTAGATTTAAGGAATGCTCACAGATTAGAATTATTGAAAAAAGAACATCATTTAAGTATTCGGCCGGAAATTCGTCAAAGCTTCTGAATTCAAAACCACTTTGGTACATTTTCTCCTGATTGAAATCCAGACCCACTTCCGAAAGTAATTCGTACTCCATTTCTGTCTCAATCTGATCTCGCCACCAAATATTTTCTTCTTTTTTAAATTTTAGCAATTTTCTAAAATCTTCGACTTTATAGGTTAAGATTTTACCTTTAGGCATTGCTTTGTTAAAGGTTCCTACACCAATGTAGCGTGACATGGCATTTCTCATAGAACCCAGAGTAAATTTTTTGTCCAGGCTGTAGGTGTTGCTTATTACTCCCATAATATCTGGACTTCCAAGAGTAGCGATAAAAAAGGGCTCAAACCATTGCAATAAATAAATAGCGTTGGCATGTGTTTTATCAAAATCACTATAATCGACGATCCTGCTGTCTTTTGTTAACGAAGGTAAGGTAATATGAAAATGGTACGTTCCGTTATTAAACAAAACAAGATTTTCCTGGTTGGTCATGAACATATTAAGACCATTGTTATAATCCGGAAAATTTAATTTACCATTAAGTATCTCTGAGTCATTGATTTTATCGAGAAATAACTTTTTGGTCGCCTTTAATTCTTTACAGGAATCTGCTATTGTTCGATTTTCAAAATATTTAGTTACAAATTCTATAGAATCACCATCAAAATGAACAGAACCCATAGTTTTGTTTCTTTGGGTAATCATACTCTGAATATTGTACGGTTGATCTTCAAGGAAAAGTTCCATAATAGATTTTCCGAGATATTCAGGATTTTCAAGTGGTTGTGGATTTGCTTCAGCAGTATGAACCAATGATTTTACAGGCGACAATGTTTTGTGCTGATAGTTTATATCCAGTTTTTCCAACGAATGACTGTTCATCATTCGGCTCACTTTATAGTTGTCACTTGTGTTAAAAGCTTTTTTAAGCACGGGGGCCAAACTTTCTGGTTTGTAGCATTTTCTATAATCAATGCTGTATTTTTCAAAACCAATTTTTTGTTGTATAAATTCACCAGAAACTATTAGGGATTCTTCAAATTGCATGTAGGTTTCGTTTTCTAATCCAATTCCCCAATAATATTTTTTTGTCTGATTGTCTTTCATTTATACTAATTTTCTTTTTTAAGGTTATTTTAAAATTTTAAAGCCATTTTTTTATTCAAAAACAAGAAGTTCATCTACTGAAATTCTGAGTCGTAAGATCTTTTAACGGATAATGCAGTATTGTTTGCATCCATTAAAAAAACTTTATTGTATTTTTAAAATTGTATGAATTAATAGTAGTCTGGGAAATTGTACACTTGTATCGATTGAAAAATTGATTTAATAATTTTATAATGAGGGTATAAAATTACGATTCTTGTTAATTGTCTTTTTGTCAATGATTTAAGTAGGTATATAGCCGAATTACAACTCTTGCGATTTCTGTTTTTTTCAGACTGCGAAAGTAGTTCTTTATTATCTTATTTCCAAACAGTTAAAAGGTTGTAAATCAGTAATATTTGATTGTGTGGAGAATTGAAGGTATTCTTTTTATTTATTCATGGTAATAAAACACGTATGAGGAGTATAATTCGTCCTTCCACCAATCTTTTCTAACTTCTGAAAAATAATTATAATTTAGCTTTCCTGCCTGTGATTGCAGGGGATATAGGACGACACCATTCTCCCGATATGCCAGATTCGAATTTGTTTCAGGAACAACGGGAACGATATGACCAGATAGTCCTTTTTCTTTTCTTTTGGCGCAAATTATTCCAATTCCACCATTGGTATTTACTTCGTTTTGAATTTCTTCGGGAGTAAACATTCTTTTCCAGCCAAATTGAGGTCCCCATTTTAGAAACCAATCGTGTATGGCACTGGAGTAAATGCGCTCAACAGTTTGTTCAAAAACAGCTTCCACTTCCTTTCCCTGCGCTATTTTTTCGAGTGCGCCATCAGTCCACCAAACAGTTGGAAGATAGACACCACTGAAATAGCAATAATCATAAGAGTAAACATTACAGTAGGTATCTTCTACTGTCCTTTGATATCTAATATTGGTTTCCACGTCGAGTTTATCGATAAGCTGGCCAATACTTTTTTTCTTACTGGAAACATCTGTCTGATCTCTAAATGGAATGCCGGAATCAGAAAGAGGCCTTTCTTTCATCCAAACAGAATCTAAACGGGATTGGGGATCTGGTAATAAATCGGCTTTCTTTATCTTACTATCCCATATTGGATTTTCGTCCGGGGTTAAAGGGGTAGTTTTTGCGGTATATTTCTCCATCTTGACTGCTTAATTATGAACTAGCATAACAGTAGGAATAGATTGTGTCCATAGTGTTATTCGACTAGGTAAAAAGTAAATATAAGGATTTTAAGCTTTCCAATGCGTTTTTTTAGAAATGGCAAATTATAGCAAGCATTACAGTTTAGAACGGATTTTATACAAGTTGCCATATAAAAATTGTGGAAATTATCGCATACTAATTTATAGGATAAATGAAAGAGATAGTAATTAAATTAACTGATTTGTATTTAGTTACGTTTTTTTTAAAGGATGGTAAGTTAAATTTTTATTTTTTTTTACCGCTACAAAGGTTAATTTTTGAGTTAATCGAGTAAATAGTGAGGAAGACATCTATTTAGGTTGAAGAAAAAACACATATATTCAAATTACTGGTTGTCAGTCATTTGTGTTTGTGTTAAATTTGTTATAAGAATTTCGGGTAATACCTGTTCTGAAAAAATTACAACGCCCGGTTTATCTCAAAACCGGTACTGGTGATTTTTTTAAAAGACACACACAGAAGTGAACGAAACTATTTTACAAAACTCATTTTTTATCACTTCAATATTGTTAAATCGTTCAAACATACCTATTATCCGGATAGAATTCCAATTATAAAACGTTATGTTGCGGACTACAATCTTCCTTATACTTCTTATCTATTTTATTATGCTATAAGGTCACATTTTTAAGTGCCAAAAGGCAAAGGAGCAAAGGAAAATATTATGAGAACTGGTGAGATTTAGAATATAGATTCTATTACCTTAAATGGTTTTGTTTATATTTACTTCTTTCAATTTATAGAACCATGAAAATGCAACTGTCTTTATCTCGTACATTATTACTTCTTTTTAGTCTTTTCTTTTGTGCGTTTTCTTCGAATGCTCAAAATGAAACCCATTCCTCTGAGGACAGAGACGAAATTGCCGATACTACTTTTGTAAACCTAAGAGATTACAGTAAGGATTTCGTCTATGATATGAAGTACGCTACTGAAGATAATTTTTTGAAGGCCAAAGTTTACGATTGTGCCGAATGTTTGTTGCGTTATAAGACTGTGAAAGCTCTAATAGCGGCGAATCATGATTTTATGAAGAATGGATGTAAAATAAAACTTTTTGATTGTTACAGACCTTTATCCATCCAGAAAAAAATGTGGGAGATTGTGTCGAATCCGGAGTATGTGGCTGATCCAAAAAAAGGCTCCATCCATAATAAAGGAGGAGCCGTTGATATTACTTTAGTCAATGCTAAGGGTGAGGAACTGGAAATGGGAACTAATTTTGATTTCTTTGGCATTCAGGCCAGTCATAATTATAAAAAATTTCCTGTGTCGGTTAGAGCAAATCGAAAATATTTGAAAAGTGTGATGATAAAAAACGGATTCAATTCTTTTGATTCGGAGTGGTGGCATTATAACTTAAAGACAGGTTTAAATGATAAAGTATCCAACCAAAAGTGGAAATGCGATTAATTATTCAACGCATCTTATGTTTTCCATGAAATAAGTATTCGGATGGTAAAGTTTACCATTTAATTCGGAGGTTAAATCTCTTTTTACAATATAATCTTCTACTTTGGTCAGGTATTTTATTCGCATAATCGAAATGGGAGATTTCTTAAGATCTTCGAAGTTGTCTTTCATGAACATAAAAATTCCGGTATTAATTCTATTGTCAAAACCTTTTTCATCGTGAAGAAGTGTACCGCAATTTTCTTTGTCGATATGAATCAGCGTTACTATTTTTCCATTTTCTAATTGTAAAAAGATTTTTGAGTTTTTATCAAAGCAGTTTGCTTTTATAAAGTCTTTACTTTTTTGGATAAGCTGTAAATTTAAAGTCGGTAAACCATCAGTTTGTGCCAGGGCGAAGAAAACATAATCAAATGTTCCTCCAAAGTATTTTTCGCTAACCATGTATTCGTTGGTTACTTTGTAGCTGCCTATTGAGTCGGTTACATTTGTACTGTATTCACATGGTTTTTGTGCAAAGGCAGTAAAGGTTAATAAGAAAAAGGTTAGTGTAATTAGTTGTTTCATTTTTAAGTTATTTTTCTGCAAATTAAAACTATTTTGTTATCATTTTTATCGGTTGTAAAAAAACAATACAAATTTCCGCCATTTTTTATTTTCCATTTTTTTCGAATGTTTTCCACCGTGTCCGGAAAGTTTCGTGTGGTGATATTCGCCTGCTGATTGACAAGTTCGGTTTTCATATCATTTTTGCTGTAAGGGATTGCCTTTTCGATTTCAAAACGTCGCCCCGGAAAATCTATTAAAGCTTCGGAAGTATATAAATGTGAGTGTTTGTGAAGTTTAGCAATCTTAAAAATACTACTTACTTCATCGAATCCTCCTGATTTCATTATAGCCGAATTGGGCTCATAAATATATTTCTGAGGAAGGTTGTAAGAAGGGATAACGGTTTCATTGCCCAGAATAAATTCGAAAGTTTCTATTTTATCTTTTAGAATATTAGCCGTTTTTATTGTGATTTCACCAGCATAACGATTGTGGATCTCAAATAGTAATTCTTTTACCTCGTTTTCAAGTGCAATAATGTGAATGTTTTTCACAAATTGGAGTTCTGATAATCCGGCGGAAAGATCTAGTAAGGGAGCTGTTTTTATTAAAACAGAATCTGTTTTTTCAAAGTAAAAGTCGAGTAAATCGGGAACATTGGGTAAGCAGTCTTTCAACATGAAAACTTTGCCTTTGGAATCATTCCTGCGGGATGGATCAATATAAATCCAATCCCATTTTTGATCAGAATGATTTAAAACAGAAGTAGAATCACCGGCATAGAAAGTACAATTTTTGACTCCTAGCTGCTCAAAATTATGCTTGACAATGTTTGATAGCTCTTCGTTTATTTCACAATGAGCTACGCTTTTGAATTTTTTGGAGAAATAATAATCGTCTACACCAAAACCTCCTGTAAGATCAATTAGACTTTCGCCCGAAATTAAAGAAGCCTTATAAGCCGCAGTTTTTTCAGATGAAGTCTGTTCAACGGATATCTTAGTGGGATAAATAATGTTTGCGGTCTCAAACCAGGTGGACAGCTTGTCTTTTGCTTTTGATTTTGCTTCAATTTGATTCAAAATTACGATCCAGTCGATTTCAGGAAACGGATTTTTCTGAAGCGCTAATTTTGTAATTGGGACACCACTATTTTGAGTTATGAATTCCTGAATGCTTTGATTTAAAATAGCAGTATTCAATGTTAAATTCTTTCGGTTAATACAGAGACAATTTTGTTGTTAGGAAAAAATTCCTTTAAAATTACTTTCACCATAGTAAACACCGGAATAGCAATAATCATCCCGACAATTCCAAAAGTAATTCCGCTGATTAAAGTAACCAGGAATATTTCTAACGGGTGCGAATTTACGCTTTTTGATGAGATTATAGGCTGGCTGATGTTATTATCAATGGCCTGAACCAATAAAAACCCGATGATTACATAGATTGTTTTGGGAAGTATTTCGGATTGAAAATCACTTCCAATCATACTAATCATGGTTAAAATTCCCGCCAGTATAGTTCCTATAATCGGTCCTATATAAGGTATAACATTCAAAATGGCACATAAAAAAGCAATTACAAAGGCATTTTTATTTCCAAATATCATTAAAACAATTAAATACAGAATAAATACAACCGTTAATTGCAATAAGAGACCTATAAAATAGCGGGTCAGGAAATGGTTGATTTTAGTGATCGAATTTAAGATTTTGTCTTCATTAGTGTCAGGAAGAATTCTTCTTGCACTAACTTTAAAAGCATCCTGATCTTTGATAAAGAAAAAGGTAATGAAGAATACAGAAACCAGTCCCATTCCGATATTCGCCATGAAGCCTATAATTGAATTTAGAAAACCTGTAAAGTAGCTGAAATCGATTATCGATGTTATTTTAGATTCTTTTAAAACTTTATTTAAATCAAGATGTTGAATATTAAAGTAGGCTTCAATAGTTCGTTCTGTTTCCAGAAATTGCTGTTGCAGATTTTGAGTGTCCAGCAGCGATAGATTATTGGCTTGTGAAATGATTAACGGAACAAATAATAATATAAATCCAACTATGGCAAGTATGAATAAAACTAGCGCTGTAGAGGCTGCTAATGAATTACTGAACTTTAATTTATTTTTTAAAAATTGTATTAATGGATTTGCAATTAAACACAATAGCAACGAAATACACAGATAGACAATTACAGTCTGAATTTGATATAGAAAGTATAAAATAGCTACAATAACCAGGATTGTAGTTAAAGCTCTTAAAATTCCGTTTGAAATAATTTTCGATGTTATCATGATTCGGTTTTAGAGGATAAATATAGGAAAAAGCATTTTAAATTTATAGGGAAACAAAAAAAAGCGGGATGTTGCCATCCCGCTTTTCAGTTTGTCTTTTATTCTTGTTTTTTGTTAGATTCCAAAAGCAGCTCTTGGACCTCCTGTAACAAATACAGCAGCCATTTTGCTTTTTTGTCCCTGTGAGAACATGTACATAGCATTGTCGTCTACATAATCCATATAGTTCATTGTCATTTCAACAGGTGTTCCTGAACAAGTGCTATAGTGAGGATATGCAGGTACACCGTAATTTGCTGTATTGTGAGTTGGAGTATCAGCAACTCCATCGCTTCCACAAGTAGCATCTCCCCAGATATGACGTAAGTTCATCCAGTGACCTACTTCGTGAGTTGCTGTTCTTCCTAAGTTGAACGGAGCATTAGCAGCACCTGATAAACCTAAATATTTCGAATCAATTACAACTCCGTCAGTAGCAGCAGCTCCTCCAGGAAATTGAGCATATCCTAAAATTCCTCCACCTATTGTGCAAGACCATAGATTAAGTTTAGTAGTTGGTGAAGTTGGTGCAATACCGCCCTGAGCTGTTTTTTTCATGGCGTCATTTGTTCCCCATGAAGTTTTGGTAGTCGATTTTCTAATTACCTGATCTAAAACAAATGTAATTCCTACATTCGCTTTTACACCTGCAAAAAGAGCCGGTACACTATTGTAATCTGAATTTAATGCATTGAAATCTTTGTTTAATACGTCGATTTGAGTTTGGATTTGTGCATTAGAAATGTTTTCAGCTGCAGTTCTGTAAAGAACATTCACTACGACCGGGATTTCAACCTTACCGTTTACAAGACGCTTTGTCAGGATCGCATTTTCAGTAAAAGCTTCAATTTCGTTCATTCTGATTGCTAAGGTAGGATCAGCTTTCAGTTGAGCTTCTAGAACTTCCTGGCTTGCGCATCCGCGATGTGCAATGGCATCAACTTTTGAATCTGTAGATTCTGATTGGTCGTTTTGACAAGAAAACAGCACTAATGCTGTGAATGCAGTAATAATGATTTTTTTCATAATAACTTGGGTTTTTGTTATAAAAAATTTGCTTTGGTTAATTATATTGCAATTTTATAACAAAATAATTATTGTAACAAAATAATTACAATATATTATTTGTGAGAATTTTACAATCCCTTGTATAATCTAGTTCTTACAAAAAAATGACTAAAATTATTAAGAAGTAAATTCGTACAATGTTGTTTTTGAGAATGTTATTATGTCGATTTTTGTTCTTTATGGAAGATTTTTGTGACAAATATTACGAAGTGAAATTTTATTACGTATTTATATGTAAGAATAACTGTTAAATTAATGGTAATTTTGGGTCTAATTAATCACGGAATTCCATCCGACTGTTGTTTTACGTGTTAAAAAGTAATTCCTGGTGTTTCTTCATTTGAAGCAAATCCAGAAGAAACAACAAAAGGTGAAATCATGATAAGTTGTATACTTATTATTAAAATGTGAAAAAGTTTAAAAAGAGGTAATCTCATAAAGCGCAATACTCGCCGCTTGCACAACATTCATACTACTGTTTTTTCCAAACATATTTATGTGCACAATTTGGTCCGAAATTTTTAAAAGTTCTTCTGATATTCCATTGATTTCACTTCCAATTAAAAGTGCAATTTTTTGATTGTCAGGAAGTACTACTTCTTTTAGGGGTTTACTATTGCTCGTGATTTCTAAAGCAATAACCTCAAAATTATTTTGAAGCAGGTAGTCAGCAAGGTCGGCTGTTTCCTCAATTATGGTATGGGCTACGTGAAGATGAGTGCTTCGAGAAGTTTTGTTGATTTTTCGGGGAGTCAACGGAATATCTTTTCCTAAAAAAATAATATTCTCCACCCCAAATGCCTCACTGATTCTAAAAAGAGAACCAATATTCTGTTGAAAATAAATGTGATCACAAACTAATGTTATCGGAAATGTTTTTCTTTCAAATTGATTTTCTTCGTGAGTAAGCTGCACTTTTTAAAATTTAATTGGTAAAAATATAATTGATAATGTTGGCACCCATTTTCAGGGCTTTATCTCTAACGGCGGCAGGGTCATTATGTACTTCAGGGTCTTCCCAGCCATCACCCAAGTCACATTCGTAAGTATATAATAGTACTAATTTGTTTTCTATAAAAATACCAAAGGCTTGCGCACGAGTCCCGTCGTGTTCGTGAATTTTGGGCAAACCATTCGGAAAGGGATACGGTTTTTGAAATATGGGATGGTTAGCCGGAATTTCGATTAAATTATTGTTCGGAAATATTTTTTTGATCTCTTTTCGAATGTATTGATCCATTCCGTAATTATCATCAATATGAAGAAAACCGCCGCCATTTAAATAATTTCTAAGATTGCTCACATCGGCATCACTAAAAACAACATTTCCATGTCCCGTCATGTGAACAAACGGATAAGAAAGCAAATCCGGATTACTAGGTTCTACTGTCGAAGGTTTTGCTTTTATTCGGGTGTTTATGTTGGCATTGCAAAACTTTATTAAATTAGGCAATGATGTTGGATTTGCATACCAATCACCACCACCACTATATTTTAGTAGTGCAATCTCCTGCGAAAAAGAAGAAACAGAAACCAATAGTAATAAGAGAAATATTTTTTTCATAGGATTGTATTTAGCTAGTCGTTTAACTTTTATTAAAAGTCTCCTTTGTCGAAATGACAAAACTCGCGGATTATTAAACTTCATTAAAAAAAACAACACTATGACAAGCTACAATTGCGGCCGTTTCAGTTCGCAATCGGGTATTTCCTAAAGTAACAGGCTGAAAGTTATGTTCTAAAGCCAGCGCAATTTCTTTTTCAGAAAAATCTCCTTCAGGACCAATAAGCAGGGTAACATTTTCATTAGGTTTTAAAACTTCTTTTAAAGATTTTTTATCTGTTTCTTCACAGTGCGCTATCAATTGTAATCCTTCGTTTTTTTGTTTGATGAACTCCTTAAACGAAATAGCGTCATTCAGTTTTGGTAAAAAGGTCTCATTGGATTGTTTCATTGCCGATAAGATTATCTTTTCAAAACGTTCCGGATTGATTACTTTTCGTTCCGAACGATCGCAAAAGACAGGTGTGATCTCCTGGATTCCTATTTCTGTTGCTTTTTCCAAAAACCATTCAAAACGATCGTTCATCTTGGTTGGAGCAACCGCAAGATGCAGTTTGAATTTTGGAGCCGGCGATTTTGTGATCGAAAGGACCTCTACAATACATTTATTGTCTGAGGCTAAAGTAATCTCTGTTTCAAACAATAAGCCTGAACCATTTGTTACGTGTAAGATATCGGAATCTTTTTTGCGTAAAACCTTTATGATATGACGGCTTTCTTCTTTATCAAAAGAAAAACGTTCTGTAGATTCATCAATATCTGGATTGTAAAATAATTGCATAATTAAAATTGGATTCGCGCTTTCGAAACAACTGCTGAAGTTTCAAAACGACTTGATAAATATTTTTGATAACCTACAATTCCTATCATTGCAGCATTGTCTGTAGTGTACTCAAATTTTGGAACGAAAGTTTTCCAACCGTATTTCCCTTCACTTTCTTTTAATCGGGTTCTGATGCCTGAATTGGCCGAAACCCCTCCGCCAATTGCAATTTGTTTGATTCCGGTTTCTTTTACCGCTAATTTCAATTTATCCATCAAAATTTCGATAATCGTATATTGAATAGAAGCGCAAATGTCATTCAGGTTTTCTTCAATAAAATTCGGATTCTCCAATTTCTTCTTTTGAATGAAATATAAAATGGCCGTTTTTAGTCCTGAGAAACTAAAATCAAGTCCCGGTACTTTAGGTTTGGTAAACGCAAAAGCTTTTGGATTTCCTAATTTTGCATATTTATCAATAAGCGGTCCGCCCGGATAGGGGAGTCCGAGAATTTTAGCGCTTTTGTCAAAAGCTTCACCAACAGCATCATCAGTAGTTTCTCCGATAATTTCCATATCAAAAAAACCATTTACCTTAACAATTTGAGTATGACCTCCACTAATGGTCAGAGCCAGAAAAGGAAATTCCGGTTTATCAAAACCTTCTTCGTCTATAAAATGTGCCAAAATATGCGCATGCATATGATTTACAGCGATTAACGGAATTTTTAAAGCTAAAGCTAACGATTTACTAAAAGAACTGCCCACCAATAAAGACCCCATTAGACCCGGACCTTGTGTAAAAGCAATCGCTGTTAATTGATCTTTTTGTACATTTGCCTTACGAAGTGCGGCATCAATTACCGGAACAATATTTTGCTGGTGAGCTCTTGAAGCTAATTCAGGAACCACACCTCCATATTGATTGTGAATTAACTGATTGGCCACAACATTTGAGAGTACTTTGTCGTTATGTAGAACCGCGGCAGCAGTATCATCGCATGAACTTTCGATGGCAAGAATAAAAACCTCTGAATTTTGCATATAAAAGCACGAATTTTGAATTATATTTGACAAATCAAATATTTGATTTTCTTTTATTATAAGGAGAAGCCAAAATTAAAGAATTTTTATCAAAAACAGCCTTTCTTTGTCTGTTCAAAGTAAATTTAAAAGAAAACTAAAATAAAGCAGCTATCAGAAAAGTAAAGAAAATAATATCACGAACCCTCATTGGTTTAATTTTACTTTTGTTAGCACTTGCTATCATTCTGGCTTTGCCTGTCGTTCAGACAAAAATAGCCAAGTATGTTACAGAATCGTTAAACACTGATTTTAAAACCGATATTAGTGTAGAAAAAGTAGCTATAAACATTTTCGGAGGTGTGAAGCTCAAGAAGGTACTGATTCGTGACCATCATAAGAAGACTTTAATCTATTCTGATATAATTACCACTGATATTCTTAGTATTAAAAGACTATTAGATGGTGATTTGCTTTTTGGAGATCTTCGATTGACGGGTATGATTTTTAATTTGAAAACGTATAAAAACGAAGACGAGAACAATATCAATAAGTTCATTAAATTGTTTGAAACGGGAAAAAAAACGCCCAAATCAAACAAGCACTTTCTTTTGACAGCCAGAAATGCCTACATTTCTCAAGGTGCTTTTTCTGTCGTTGATGAGAATAAAACCACGCCAAGATTTCTCGATTTTAAGAAACTTAATGCTTATATAAGTGATTTTAAGCTCTACGGACCGGATGTAAACACCAACATTCATCGATTTTCGTTTTTGGATCATCGTGGTTTGTATGTTTCAAATTTTGCAGGGAAATTCACTTATACTAAAAAGCAGATCAAGGTTGAAAATTTAGTTATAAAAACGAAAAGATCCTCTATTTACGGAAAAGCGATTTTAAATTATAAAATAGAGGATTTCCTCCATTTCACTGATAAAGTTAAATTTGATGTAGCGCTGGATTCTGCTTCTATTGCTTCAAACGATATCCGTTATTTTTATGATGGATTAGGAAAAAATCAGCATTTTAAAATTAAGACAAAGATAAAAGGAACATTGAATGATCTTAATTTAAGACGTCTTAGATTGAGTGATACCAATGGTTCAAAGATTTTCGGAACAATTAACTTCAAAAATCTTTTAGGAAGTAAGGCCCAGAAGTTTTCAATGGATGGTAAGTTTGAAAAACTGGTTTCGAGTTACGATAATCTGGTTGTTTTATTGCCGAATATTTTAGGTAAAAAACTTCCAAAAGAATTACAGCGAATAGGCAGGTTTAATATCGTTGGAAAGGCAAAAGTCTCGACTACTGCTTTAGAAACCGATTTTAAGATGATTACCGATTTGGGTAACGGACAGGTCGATTTACACATGAACAATATTGATTTTATTGATAAAGCGTCGTATTCCGGAAATATAATCCTTGATAATTTTAATGTAGGTGCTGTACTTAATCGTAAAGATATTGGCAGGACGACTTTAAATGTAGACATAGACGGAAAAGGTTTTACAGAGAAATACCTTAATACTATTATAAAAGGAGATATCTCAAAATTAGATTACAATAAATACACCTATAATAATATTGTTGTCAACGGGAATTTTAAATTACCGTATTATAAAGGTCAGGTTTCTATAAATGACCCTAATTTGAGTTTAATGTTTGACGGTATGGTCGATTTAAGTAAACGTGAAAACCGTTATGATTTTCATATTAACGTAGACAATGCCGATTTAAGAAAACTTAAATTTGTCGATGATTCTATCTCGCAGTTTAGGGGTGATGTTATTGTAGAAGTGACCGGAAATTCGATAGAGAATTTACAAGGAGCTATCTCGATCAAAGATGCTGTTTATCAGAATCCTAAAGATACTTATGTTTTTGATGAGATTTCAGTTAATTCGAATTTTGATACTGATAAACTCCGCACCATAACCATTAGTTCTAATGATGTAGTAAACGGAGAGATAGTGGGTAAATTTCAGTTTGCACAATTGGATAAATTGGTCATGAACTCGGTGGGAAGTTTATACACAAACTATAAACCTTACAAGGTAAAGAAAGGGCAGTTTTTACGTTTCAACTTCCATGTTTATGATAAGATCGTTGAAATGTTGTATCCCGACATCAAGATTGATTCAAGTACTGTCGTTCGAGGGAAGATTGATTCGGATCTGCAAGAATTTAAATTTAAATTTAATTCTGAAAAAATTACTGCTGCAAAAAATACCTTTGACAATATTCGAATTAGTATCGATAATAAAAATACGCTTTACAATGCTTATGTAGAGTTAGACAGTATAAAAACACCTTATTATAAAATACGAGACTTTAACCTGATTAACGTTACGGCTAAAGATACACTGTTTGTAAGATCTGAATTTAAAGGTGGGGAAAAAGGAGAGGATTATTTTAATCTGGATCTCTATCATACCATTGATAAAAACAAAAACAATATTGTAGGGATTAAGAAATCTGAAATGAAATTTAAAGACTATTTATGGTACTTAAATGAAAATTCGGAGAAAGACAATCAGATTATTTTTGATCAGTATTTTAAAAATTTTAGTATTGAGAATATTGTATTGTCGCACGAGAATCAGAAAATAGATCTGAATGGTGTTATAAAAGGGAAGGACTATAAAGATCTGGTGCTGAATTTTGAAGATGTTGATATTAATAAAATTACACCATTAAATTCCAAGTTTGTTTTTAATGGTAATCTGAATGGAAATGTCAATTATAAACAGAATAAAGATGTCTATCAACCCACGGCATCGATTGTGATTGACCATCTAAATCTGAATAAAACGGATTTAGGAACGCTTAATTTTGATATTGCCGGAGATGAAAGCTTTAAGAAATTTACAATAAATTCTACTATTCAAAACGGGTTCACAGAGTCTTTTAAAGCGGAAGGAACTTTTGCGGTAGAGAACAAAGAGACCATGTTAGATTTAAGTTTAAAACTTGAAGGGTTTAATCTGGCTACTTTAGGAACCGTTGGAGGAGATGTTTTATCGAATGTTCGTGGATCGGTTTCTGGAAACGCAGCGGTGGTTGGAAATTTAAAAAAGCCTGAAATTAACGGACGTTTGTATGTCGAGAAGGCGGGAATGACGATTCCTTACCTAAATACAGATTATGAATTAAGTGATCGTACCGTAATTGACTTAACCGATGAGAAATTCCTTTTCAGAAACAATCAGCTGACAGATACGAAATACGGAACAAAAGGTTTGCTGAACGGAAGTATCGAACATCATAATTTTGGTGACTGGAAGCTGGATCTAACGATTACTTCTAAACGATTGCTGGCGCTGGATACAAAAGACAGTGAAGATGCAGCCTATTTTGGTACCGCATTTATAAATGGTACTGCAAGTATTAAAGGTCCGACAGAAAGCCTGTTTATAAAGGTAGATGCAAAATCAGAAAAGGGCACTCAGGTTAAGATTCCAATTAACAATGCGCAAAGTGTTGGAGAAAGCAGCTGGATTCATTTTGTAACGCCACAGGAAAAGTATAACCTGGCAAATGGAATCCTCGAAAAAACCAAGAACTATAACGGATTGGAACTGGAGTTTGATTTTGATATTACTCCTGATGCCGAAGTAGAAGTAATTCTGGATAGAAATTCCGGACACGGGATGAAAGGAAAAGGATATGGTTCGTTATTGTTTAAAATTAACACACTGGGTAAATTTAATATGTGGGGAGATTTCCAGGCGTATGAAGGAACTTATAATTTTAAATATGGCGGTTTAATTGATAAAAAATTCTCGGTTAAGAAAGGTGGGTCTATTATTTGGGAAGGAAACCCTATGAAAGCGCAGCTAAATCTGGAGGCAGTTTATAAAACAACAGCAAATCCGGCTGTATTGTTGGATAACAGCTCTTCATTCAATAAAAAAGTACCGGTAGAAGTGGTAATTGGTTTACGTGGAGATTTGGCCAGTCCGGAACCTAATTTTGATATCCAGTTCCCTTCAGTTAGTAACGTCCTTAAATCGGAGATACAATATAAGTTAGATGATAAGGATATTCGTCAGACGCAGGCCTTGTATTTATTATCAACAGGTTCCTTTATGAGTACAGATGGATTTAGCCAGGGCGACTTGTCTGGGACATTAACTGAAACCGCTTCGAGTTTACTGGGAGGTATTATAAAATCGGATAATGATAAGGTGAATATCGACTTAAATTATATTTCGGCAGACAAAAGATTGGGTCAGGAAGCTGATGGACAGTTTGTAGCGAACATATCTTCGCAGATCAATGAAAGAATCACAATCAATGGAAAACTTGGAGTTCCGGTTGGAGGAGTTAACGAGTCTGCCATTGTAGGAGATATTGAAATATTATATAGGGTAAATGAAGACGGATCAATGAATCTTCGTTTGTTCAATAAAGAAAATGATATTAATTATATCGGACAGGGAATTGGTTATACACAGGGAGTGGGTATATCGTATGAAGTCGACTTTGATACTTTTAGCGAATTGGTCAATAAACTGTTTAAAAACCACAAATTGGAAAGAGCTATAAAAAACTCTTCGAATGATTTACAGGATTCCAATCTAAATCCGGACTTTGTGAATTTCTCCAATAAAAAGAAGGAAGACAAGAATAAAAAGAAAGAAGAGAAAAAAGAGGAAGAACGAAAAGTTCCGCCGCCTATAAACAATGAAGGATTGATCCCTGATAATGATTTTTAGGAAATTTGTTAAAAATACACTCATATGAAACCATTCGTTGCTGCGAATGGTTTTTTTGTGCTAAATTTAGAGGTTCGCTTATTTTTTTGAAAAGGGAAGAATGCTCTGAAATTTTATAACACTTCATTTATGTATTGTTAATTTTAAACATTCAATTAAAATAGGAGACATTTATTATTGTTAATGAATTTTTAGTGAAAGAAAAACTTATTAACGAAAACGTTTGAATTTAACATATTTTATTAATTTATTATAAACATAACCCAAGAAGTGGTGAATGTTTGCTAATTTTACACTTTAATACTTAAATAATGCCAAAAACAATAAAAAAAGTTGGTGTTCTAACATCGGGAGGTGACTCACCAGGAATGAATGCCGCAATACGATCAGTTGTTCGAACATGTGCTTATCATAATATAGAATGCATAGGAATTTATAGAGGGTATCAGGGAATGATTGAAGGAGACTTCAAAGAAATGGGACCCCGAAGCGTAAATAATATTGTAAACAAAGGCGGAACGATCCTAAAATCGGCTCGTTCAGTTGAGTTTAGAAGCCCGGAAGGTAGAAAAAAAGCGCATGAGAATCTTTTAAAAGCCGGAGTGGATGCTTTGGTTGTTATTGGAGGAGATGGAAGTTTTACCGGAGGATTAATTTTTAATTCAGAATATGGTTTTCCTGTAATGGGAATTCCGGGAACAATTGATAATGATATTTTCGGAACCAGTCATACCTTAGGTTATGATACAGCTCTAAATACTGTTGTAGATTGTATCGATAAGATTAGAGATACTGCCAGTTCGCATAACCGTCTGTTTTTTGTAGAGGTAATGGGAAGAGATGCAGGACATATTGCTCTTAATGCCGGAATTGGAGCCGGTGCCGAAGAAATTCTTATTCCTGAAGAAGATTTAGGTTTAGACCGATTATTGGATTCTCTTCAAAAAAGTAAAGCTTCAGGAAAATCATCAAGTATAGTAGTTATTGCTGAAGGAGATAAAATTGGTAAAAATGTATTCGAATTAAAAGATTACGTTGAAGCCAACCTGCCTGAGTATGATGTTAGGGTATCTGTGTTAGGACACATGCAGCGTGGTGGTTCTCCATCTTGTTTTGACCGTGTTTTAGCAAGCCGTTTAGGAGTAAAAGCGGTAGAATCCTTGATAGAAGGTAAATCAAATTATATGGTTGGTTTACAGGCTGACAAAGTTGTTTTGACACCTCTTGAACAAGCAATTAAAGGTAAATCTGAAATTGACCGAGAATTGTTGAGAGTGTCCGATATCATGTCGACATAAAAAAAGTTTAAAAAAGGAAAGAAGTTTATTGTGAGGAAATTAGACTTTGAATTAGTGTAATAAAAAACAAAAATTAAGTAAAATGTCAAAAGTAAAATTAGGAATAAACGGATTTGGACGTATCGGAAGAATCGTTTTTAGAGAAACTTTCAATAGAGATAATGTAGAAGTAGTAGCAATCAATGATTTGTTAGATGTAGATCACTTAGCTTACTTATTAAAATATGATTCAGTTCACGGACGTTTCAACGGAACTGTAGAAGTAATAGAAGGAAAACTTTTCGTAAACGGAAGAAACATTCGTATCACTGCTGAAAGAAACCCTGCTGACTTAAAATGGAACGAGGTTGATGTAGATGTGGTTGCTGAGTGTACAGGTATCTTTACTACTATCGAAACTGCAAATGAACATATCAAAGGTGGTGCTAAAAAAGTAATCATCTCTGCTCCATCGGCTGATGCTCCAATGTTTGTAATGGGAGTAAATCATGAAACAGCAAAAGCTACAGATTTAGTAGTTTCTAACGCTTCTTGTACAACAAACTGTTTAGCTCCTTTGGCTAAAGTAATTCACGATAATTTCGAAATTGTTGAAGGTTTAATGACAACGGTTCACGCAACAACTTCAACTCAAATGACAGCTGATGGTCCTTCAAGAAAAGACTGGAGAGGTGGACGTGCTGCAAGCATCAACATCATTCCTTCTTCAACAGGAGCTGCTAAAGCGGTTGGGAAAGTAATTCCAGCTTTGAATGGAAAATTAACAGGTATGTCTTTCCGTGTTCCTACTGCTGACGTTTCTGTAGTAGATTTAACAGTAAAAGTAGCGAAAGAAACTTCTTACGAAGAAATTATGGCTGTTTTGAAAAATGCTTCTGAAACTACAATGAAAGGTATCTTAGGATACACAGAAGATGCAGTTGTTTCTCAGGATTTTATCTCTGACAAAAGAACTTCAGTTGTAGATGCAGGTGCGGGAATCGGTTTAAATTCAACATTCTTTAAATTAGTATCCTGGTACGATAATGAGTACGGATATTCAAGTAAATTGATTGATTTGTCTGTGCATATTGCAGGTTTAAAATAATAATATATATTTTTGCAAAATCCCGTTATTGAATAGTAATGGGATTTTGTTATTTTGTTACTTCTTTAATTAATTTAAAAGCATACTTTTTATTTAGCTAAAGAAAAACTAATCCAAAAACTAAATAAAATGAAATTAATAGTTGATAGTGGATCTACTAAAGCCGACTGGATTGCAATTGATGATAATGGAAAAGTATTATTCACCACACAAACTTTAGGATTAAATCCTGAAATTCTTGACGGTCCCGAAATAATCGAAAGATTAAACGACCGTTTTGACATCCTGCAAAATAAAAAAAATGCGACACATTTGTTCTTTTATGGAGCAGGTTGCGGAACCGATAGGATGAAAATTGAACTTTCGAGGATATTTCAGGAATATTTTGAGAATGCAATTGTAGAAGTTCAGGAAGATACTTATGCTGCAGTATATGCGACTACTCCTAAAGGAGAGGCTGCCATTGTAAGCATCTTAGGTACCGGTTCTAACTGCAGTTTCTTTGATGGAAAAATATTGCATCAAAAAGTACAGTCACTTGGATATATTGCAATGGATGATTGTAGTGGAAATGTTTTTGGAAAAGAATTAATCAGAAAGTACTATTTCAATAAAATGCCTAAAGAACTGGCTGTTGAATTTGAGAAAGAGTATAATTTAGATCCTGATTTTATCAAGAATAAATTGTATAAAGAGCCAAATCCAAATGCTTATTTGGCGACTTTTGCAAAGTTCCTGATCAAACATAAAGACACGGAGTTTTGTAGAAAGATCATCTTCAAAGGCATGAAATCTTTCGTTAAAAATTACATCAAGCAATTTGATAATTGCAAAGAAGTTCCGGTTCATTTTGTAGGTTCTATCGCTTTTTATCTAAAAGAGGAATTGCAGGAAACTTTTGATAAGTACGAACTTCAATTGGGTAATGTTTTACGCAGACCTATTGATGGATTAATTGCTTACCACGTTGCAAATCAATAAATAGAATTAAAATATGGAAATTGCTATTATAGCTCACGATGGAAAAAAGGCAGACATGGTTCAGTTTTTAAATAAAAATAAGACTTTGCTGCTTCAGGAAAACATTAAACTAATTGCAACAGGAACTACAGGAAGTAAAGCTGTTAATGCTGGTTTTAAGGTAAAAAGAATGCTTTCCGGACCAATGGGTGGTGATGCGCAAATTGCTGCAAGAGTAGCCGAGGGGAAAACAAAAATGGTTTTCTTCTTTAAGGACCCTCTGGCAAGTCATGCTCATGAAGTCGATATTAATATGTTAATTCGTGTTTGTGATGTGCATAATGTACCTCTCGCAACAAATGAAGCTTCGGCACAGTTGCTGCTAAATGCTATCGCTTTGCAATTATAGAATTTCTATTTTTAGATATACAAAAAAAAACCATTACGAGCTCGTAATGGTTTTTTTGTTTCAGGTTCCAAGTTTCAAGTTTGGCGCTTTAAGCACAATTATCAACTATAAGTTGAAACCTGAAACATTTTTTTATTTTACTGCAATTATGGAAATCTCTACATTTACGTTTTTTGGCAAACAAGCTACCTGAACAGTTTCGCGTGCAGGAGCTGTTTTTTCGTTAAAATAAGAACCGTAAACAGTGTTTATTGCCCCAAAATTATTCATGTCCATAATGAAGATGGTTGCTTTAACCACATTTTCAAAAGACATATCAGCAGCTTCGAGAATTGCTGCAATATTTTCCATTACTTGTTTCGTTTCATCATTGATGTTGTCAGTAATAAGTTCGCCCGAAGCCGGATTGATAGCAATCTGACCTGATGCGTAAAGTGTGTTTCCTGATAATACTGCCTGGTTGTAAGGACCAATTGGAGCTGGTGCCTTTTCAGTAAAGATGATTTTTTTCATAATAAATTATTTTTGTTCGATCGTTTATCGATTTGAAGTACTACGCTTGTTCCATTTGATGTCGCTCAACATTCCGGATTTAATTCCAATAAAGAAATTCCAGTTTGAGTTTGGACCAATAGGAGTCCAGTTAAATGCCATTCTCCAGCTTAATAAATCTCTTTCAAAACGGAACTGTGTAAAAGTAACTCCTTTTTGTACAAAATCGTAACCAGTAGAAACTCCACCCTTCCACTTAGGAGTAATATCCATATTGGCGGATATCATGATAGAGTTTCCTGTAATTTTATTTTCTCTGGCGGCATTTGAGTAGGTTAGGGAGTATGCCATAGTCATATCCCATGGAAGTTTAGAACTGAAAAATTCACTTATAACATCTTTGTCATCATCCTTCTCGTTAGCAAACTGGCTGTTTCGGGGATCATTTAAGTCCGTATTTGTTCCGAATAAGTCATCATTACGACCTCCATTTCGCTGGCTCTGCGTATTCTTCTCTTCTTTTGTTCCTTTATTTGAAAACGAATAGTTTAAAGTAACATTGGCACTGGTTAATCGGAACAAACTTCCGCCATTGTCAATATTAAAGACATTCATAACATGACCTGAATTGTCAATTGCGTATGGATTTAAAACAGCTCCAAAATTGACATTCATTTTATTGTCTAAAAGCTGTGTTCCACCGCTTACGATTACTGGTTGCCAGGCTAGAGTTTCTTTTCCGTCAGCATTAAAATTATAGCTGGTGCTAAAGTTTAAATTGTTTAATAACATGATCTTTTTCGGCTCTGTCTTTGTGCTGTCGCGATCTCGTACTTTGGCCTCAAAAGTATTGCTTAAAGCAAAGGATACAATATTGGCGTTGCTGTTCCCCGGAGCGCCAAAAATACCTTCGTCAAATCTGGAGTAAGTATTAATCTTTCCTGTTGCATCAACGGTATAATTGTCATAATACTGATTAAAACTAGGAGTGTACGAATAGGTTATGTTTGGTCTCATGACATGACGTACAGACTGAATTTTTTTGTCTTCTCCAAAATTGAAAGTACCGTAAATTGTAGTTCCTAAATTGGTGCTGAAATTATAAGTTCTAAAAGCATCAAACCCATTTATAGTAGACGTTACGGCTTGTCCTTTAGTCGCATCATAATTTCTGGCAATGGTTTTGGTTACCCAGGTTTCCTGATAATTGGTAGAGGCTCCCGCACTAAAGTATTTAAACAGCTTGAAATTGGTACTAATAGGAATACTGTGCTGCATTCCTATTTTGGCATCTCTGAACATTTGTGGTTTGAAAAATAAAGAGTCTGTTGTTGAGATACTGTTTTTACCGCTTAAGTTATATTGTAAATTGATGTTTTTTATGAATCCTTTTTTGACACCGTCCTTTCCAACAAATGGATATACACGGTCGACGCTGGCTTGCAACGTTGGTAATGTCATATCGATTTTTTCCGTTTGTGTATTTTGCGAGTGTGTTGCAGTTAGCGATATACGTGCCTGAGGTATTGTATTGAATGTTTTGTTATATGAAATGGATGAATTTAAAGTGTTATTTAAATTCGATCCTGCGTTCGCTTGATTGATAGATCGTTTGAAATACTTACTACTACCCATGTTAACAGAAGCAGAAAAAGTTGAATTAGGGTTTGCTTTTGTATCTTTTGAATGCGACCACTGAATGTTGTAGATTTTTTCTTTTGAATAATCAGGATAACCGCGTTCGCTGTTTATTAAATTTTCAAAACGGATATTAAGGTTTCCTCTGTACTTATATTTTGTAGCGTATACCGACTCAAAACGCATTGCGTAACTACCATTGGTATAATAATCACCTAAAACGGTCAGGTCGTAGTTATCGCTTAATGCAAAGTAATAACCTCCATTCTGTAAAGAGAATCCTCTTGTGTTAGAGTCGTTGTAGCTGGGTAAAATAATACCCGAAACACTTTTTTCCTGGCTCATTGGAAAATACGCAAAAGGCAGTGCCAGAGGAGTAGGAACATCAGCAATAACCATATTGGTCAAACCTGTAATTACTTTTTTACCGGGAATAAATTTGACTTTATTGGTCTGAAAGTAGTATTCGGGATTGTCAATGTCTTTTGCAGTTGTAAAACGGGCACCACGCAAAAAGTAAACGGAGTCGTTTTCTTTTTTGGTAATCGCTGCTTTAATTTTAAATTCTCCCTGTTCGGTTCTGGAATTGTAGATTAAAGCTTTTTTTGTTTTAAAGTTAAATCGAATAGAATCTGGCTGAACTTCGCTTGCCCCTTGTTTGAAGTTTGGATATTGCGTTAAAACACCTGCAGAATCTCGTATGCGTCCGGCATAAACTTCTTCCTTTTCCATGTTTAAAACAATGATTCCTGATTTTAGTTCTACATCTTTGTAGTAGAGTTCGGCTTCATTATATAAGGTAAGAGTTTTTGCTTTTTTGTCATATTTAGCATAATCTTTAGCCTTGTATTTGGTTACGGCGTCCAGAAAATTCTTTTTGGCTTTAACAGTATCCAGCTTTATAGTGTCTGATACAGCGGCTTCAGGTTTGTCTGCTGCAATAGTTTTGGGTTTATCTGTTTGTTTTACAGTAGGTAAAGACTTTTTTTTGTTTTTTATCTCTTGCGAATATAAATTACCACATCCTAAAGTTAGGAAAAATGATAATAAAACGATATTAAATAAGTTTGTATGCAAAGGTTTAAATGCTATTTTTGTAAAATTATGGCTTGTTTTTTGACATGTCAAACTTACATATAATTTTTTGTCAAAAATAATCAATTGTAAAAATTATAGCTGTTGCGTTTTATTAAAATTAACTTTTAGATTTATGAATAGATTTAACAAAATTAAAGTAATATTTACTTTTTTTCTAACGATATTGTCTTTTTGTGCTTATAGCCAGGCAAATGTTTTTAAGGTAACACTTGATGCTGGACATGGTGATCACGACTTTGGAGCTGTTTACAGCGGACGAATTGAAAAAAATATTGCTTTAGCGATTGTTTTAAAAGTTGGTAAAATTTTAGAAGGAAGTCCTAATGTTAATGTGATCTATACGCGTAAAACAGATGTTTTTATCGATTTGGTCGAAAGAGCAAACATTGCAAACAGAGCAAATTCGAATATTTTTGTTTCAATACACTGTAATGCAAATAAAAATACGGCTGCAGACGGAACCGAGACCTATGTAATGGGATTAAGTAAAGTAGCATCGAATCTTGAAGCTGCGAAAAAAGAGAACTCTGTAATTACTTTAGAGAAGGATTATAAGCGTAAATACGAAGGTTACGATCCAAATTCACCTGAATCTATGATCGGAATGACTTTAATGCAGGAAGAATATTTAGACAACAGTATTTCGCTGGCTAGTAAAATTGAAGACAACTTTGATAAACTTGGAAAAAAATTGAGGCAGGGAGGTGTAAAGCAAGCTCCTTTTATGGTGCTTCACAAAGCCTATATGCCTAGAGTTTTAGTTGAAACAGGATTTGTATCGAATCCGACAGAAGGGAATATTCTAAATTCAGAAGAAGGACAAAATGATATTGCAAAAGCTATTGCCGAAGCTATTTTAAGTTACAAAAGTGAATATTTTGGTTCAGGAACTCCTGAGATAATTGAGGCAAGACCGGCAAGGGATACTTCTACTCCGGTAAAAGCGAAAGAGATTGAAACAACTGCGGCAGTCAAAAATGCTCCAAAAGGAACATTCTTTAAAGTACAGCTTATCGCAAGTATTAAAAAAACACCACTAGAGCCTAAGAACTTTAAAGGGCTTAAAAACGTAACAATGTTGTTCGAAAATAATATTTACAAATATTTCTATCAGGAAACTTCGAGTTATGATGCCGCTAAAAAATATTTGGAAGAAGCTAAAGATAAAGGATATGGAGCTGCTTTTTTGGTTGCAACCAAAGATGGAGAAAAGGTCAGTATTCAAGACGCCATTAAATAATAGCTTCTAGTTCGAATATTTATATTAATTTTGTACAAACACTAAGAATTTTGAAACTAACAAGAGAAATTAAAACGGCTATTTTAGTCATCGCGTCAATTTTATTATTTATTTGGGGCTACAGTTTTTTAAAAGGCAAAGACCTTTTTACAAATTATAAAACATTATATGTAGAATATGATAATGTTGAGGATTTGTCTGCATCAGCTCCCGTTACCATAAACGGACTTGTTATTGGTAAAGTAACTAAAATCACAATCAATGAAGTAACAGGGAAATTATTAGTTGAACTTCAATTAAAAACTGATTTTCCAATTTCTAAAACAAGTCAGGCATCTTTGTATTCTCCAAGTTTAATTGGTGGAAAACAGATCAAAATTATTCCTAATCTAACAGACAAAGATCCAGCGGTTGACGGACAGACTTTAACACCTGTAGTGGAATTAGGACTGAAAGAATCTTTAGGTGGAAAAATTGAGCCAATTCAGGTTAAGTTAGAGAAAATGTTGGTTAATATTGATAATCTGGTTTCCGGTTTGAACAATGTTTTAGATAAAAAAGGACAAGAAGATCTGAAGAAGACTTTGGCGGAATTGAGTCAGACTATGGAACAGTTTCATAAAGCTTCCGGAAGTATTAACACTATCTTAGATACGAATAAAGGACAGATTAACGGAGTTGTAAGCAACTTTAATAAAATGTCAAGTAACTTCAATAAAATATCAGATTCTTTAAGCAAAGCAGATCTAGGTAAAACAGTTAGGAACTTAAATCAAACTTTGGCTAAAGTTGACGTACTTATGAGTAACTTAAACTCAGGAAAAGGTACTGCAGGTAAATTGTTAAATGATGACGCTTTGTATACTAATTTAGCAAAGACTTCTAAAGAGCTTGAATTGTTGTTGCAGGACGTTCGTCTTTACCCGACACGTTATGTAAACGTTTCTCTTTTCGGAAAGAAAAACAAACCTTATGTGGCACCAACTGAAGACGCTAACCCAACTACTAAAAATTAATTAGAATGAGTTATTTAGATAATATTTTATTCGCTATACTTCTTATTATTGGTTTCGGTTTTTTTGCATCGAGCGTAAAAAAAATCATCCGAAATATTAATTTAGGAGTAGATGTAAACCGAAAAGATAATTCTAAAGCACGTTGGAAAAACATGGCATTGATTGCTCTTGGGCAGTCAAAAATGGTGAGACGCCCTGTAGCTGGAATACTTCATATTTTTGTTTACGTTGGTTTTATAATTATTAATATCGAATTACTCGAGATCATTATCGACGGGTTGTTTGGAACACATAGAATTTTTGCGCCTTATTTAGGTGTGGTATATGATGTTTTAATAGCTTCATTTGAGATATTAGCAGTACTTGTAATTTTTGCTGTTACTGTTTTTTGGATCAGAAGAAATGTAATTCGATTAAAACGTTTCATAAATCCTGATTTAAATGGTTTTCCTAAAAGTGATGCCAATTACATTTTGTATTTCGAAACGGTTTTGATGATGTTGTTTTTGTTAATGAACGCTTCAGATCTGCATTTGCAGAATGTTCCGGACCCTGTTTTTCATAAAGCGGGCAGCTTTCCAATCAGTCAGTTTATAGCACCAATTTTTAACGGAATGTCTAATGAATTGGTAGTGCTGTTATTTGAAGTCTTTTGGTGGCTGCACATAGCGGGTATTTTGGTTTTTATGAATTACTTGTATTTCTCCAAACATTTACATATTCTTTTGGCGTTTCCAAATACTTACTTTGCGAACTTGAACCCTGAAGGTCAGTTTGATAATTTAGAGTCAGTAACCAAAGAGGTAAAGTTGATGATGGATCCAAATGCAGATCCGTTTGCAGCTGCTCCTGTTGACGAAAATGCTGCTCCTGCAAAATTTGGAGCAAGCGATGTTCAGGATTTAAACTGGGTACAGCTTTTAAATGCTTATACCTGTACGGAATGTGGTCGTTGTACATCATCATGTCCGGCAAATCAAACGGGTAAAAAATTGTCTCCTCGTAAAATTATGATGGACACAAGAGACCGTTTGCAGGAAGTAGGTAAAAATATAGATGCCAATAAAGGTGTTTTTGTTCCGGATAATAAAACATTATTAAACGATTATATTACTCCTGAAGAATTATGGGCTTGTACATCCTGTAATGCCTGTGTAGAAGAGTGTCCTGTAAATATCAGTCCGTTGTCTATTATTATGGACATGCGCCGTTATTTAGTGATGGAACAAAGTGCTGCTCCAATGTCATTGAATGCGATGATGACCAATATCGAAAACAACGGTGCGCCTTGGCAATACAGCCAACAGGATCGTTTAAATTGGAAAAACGAAAATTAAAAAAATGTTTAATTGGTTATTTGTTTAACCGTTTAATCGATTTCAATAAAATAGTAAGGTTTTTTAGTAAGGTTATGGCAAAGAGTGCGATAAACCAAATAAACGATTAACCGATTTAACAATATAAGAAGATGTCAGAAAGTTTAGTAGTGCCAACAATGGCTGAAATGCTAGCCCAGGGAACACAACCGGAAGTTTTATTTTGGGTTGGTTGCGCAGGGAGTTTTGATGATAGAGCAAAGAAAATTACAAAAGCATTTGTGCGAATTTTAAATCGTACCAATGTTTCGTTTGCGGTTTTGGGTACTGAAGAGAGCTGTACCGGAGATCCTGCAAAACGTGCCGGAAATGAGTTCTTGTTTCAAATGCAGGCCATGATGAATATCGAGGTACTTAACGCGTATGAAGCAAAGAAAATAGTTACCGCTTGTCCGCATTGTTTCAATACTTTAAAAAACGAATATCCGGAATTAGGAGGTCAGTACGATGTTATTCATCATACAGAATTCTTAAAATCATTAATTGATGACGGAAGACTAACCGTAGAAGGAGGTCAGTTTAAAGGAAAAAAAATTACTTTCCATGACCCTTGTTATTTAGGAAGAGCTAATAAAGTATATGAGGCGCCTAGAGACTTAATTCAGAAATTGGATGTTGAGTTAGTCGAAATGAAACGCTCAAAAGCAAATGGATTATGTTGTGGAGCCGGTGGGGCGCAAATGTTTAAAGATGCCGAGCCGGGAAATAAAGAAGTGAACGTTTTGCGTACCGAAGATGCTTTGGAAGTAAAACCGGATATTATTGCAGCTGGATGTCCGTTTTGCAATACAATGTTAACTGATGGTATTAAACATCAGGAGAAAGAAGGAGAAGTGAAAGTGATGGATATTGCAGAGCTAATTGCGAATGCACAGGATTTGTAGAAGGAGGGACTAAGGTTCTGAGGAACTAAGTTGCTAAGTTTTTTAACTTGAAACCTGAAACTTGAAACTTTCCCAATCTAAAATCAACAATCAACAATCTAAAATTAAAAAATGTATATACCTTTTGAAGATTTACCTGGTGAGTCCAGAGTCTGGATTTATCAATCAAACAGAAAGTTTTCTGAGGAAGAGTTTTCTGAAATAGAAGCTGACCTGAAAACTTTTGTAGAAGCATGGGCAGCACACGGTACAAGTCTGGAAGCTTCATACCTGTTAAAATACAACCGATTTATTATTTTGGCTGTAAATCAAGAAGTACAAGCGGCAACGGGTTGTTCAATCGATAGCTCGGTAGAGTTTATCCAAAGCTTAGAAAAAAAATACAACGTTGATTTGTTGGATAAAATGAACGTGACTTTTAAGCTGGGTGAACATATTGCACACAAACCTTTAATCGATTTCAAGAAAATGGTTAAGGATAAATCAGTATCTGAAAATACGATCGTATTTAATAATCTGGTAAATAATATTGAAGAATTCAACGAATCATGGGAAGTTCCTGCAGCCGACAGTTGGCATAGCAGGTTTTTCTAGGAAATATTCAAAATAAAGAAAAGGCATAAAATTTAGGTTTTATGCCTTTTTTGTTTTCAGTCGACCGTAAATAAGTTATTCATTATAGTAAATCGGATTGGTTTTTAAAACCTGTCGGGTTTAAAATCAAAAAAGTAAGAAGTCTATTATTCACAAAAATCTAACATTTTAAAAGAACAATTAAAAGCTATTTTTAAGTACTTTCGTAGTTACTAAATTTAATACATGAAAATAGCAATAGTTTGTTATCCGACATTTGGAGGTAGTGGTGTAGTTGCTACAGAATTAGGCCTTGAATTAGCCAGACGCGGACACGAAATCCATTTTATTACTTACAGTCAGCCGGTTCGGTTGGCGCTTTTAAATCCTAATGTTCATTATCACGAAGTAAACGTTCCTGAATATCCTCTTTTCCATTATCAGCCTTACGAATTGGCGCTGTCAAGTAAATTGGTTGATATGGTGAAATTATATAAAATAGAAGTACTTCATGTACATTATGCTATCCCTCACGCGTATGCGGGTTATATGGCGAAGCAAATGCTGAAAAATGAAGGAATTAATCTTCCAATGATAACGACACTTCACGGAACAGATATTACTTTGGTTGGAAATCATCCATTTTATAAACCAGCCGTGACATTCAGCATCAACAAATCCGACTATGTGACTTCGGTTTCACAAAGTTTGAAAGACGATACTTTGAAATTATTCAATATAAAGAATAAGATTAAAGTAATTCCGAATTTTATAGAACTGGATAAGATTAAAAAAGACCCGCAGGCTCCTTGTCATCGTTATGTGATGGCTAAAGAAGATGAACGCATTATTACGCACATCAGTAACTTTAGAAAAGTGAAGCGAATTCCGGATATTATTAAGATTTTCTATAATATTCAAAAGCAAATTCCATCTAAGCTGATGATGGTGGGGGATGGTCCTGAGAAAGAAAAGGCAGAGGTCTTATGTATGGAACTTGGAATTTACGACAAAGTAATTTTCTTTGGAAACAGTAATGAGATTGATAAAATTTTGTGTTTTACGGATTTGTTCCTGCTTCCGTCAGAAACGGAAAGTTTTGGTTTGGCAGCTTTAGAAGCGATGTCCAGCGGAGTTCCGGTAATTTCGAGTAATTCGGGAGGTTTGCCAGAAGTTAATTTTGACGGATTTTCAGGATATTTGAGTAATGTTGGTAATGTTGAAGAAATGGCCGCTAATGCAATCAAAATACTAAAAGATGATGACGTTTTAAATCAGTTTAAGGCAAATGCACTAGAAGTTGCCAAAAAATTTGATATCAAAACGATATTGCCTCAATATGAAGCCTTGTATCAAAAAGCAATTAATGATTATAAACACGAAAAACATTAATCTTATAAATTAGCGTAAATGAAAAAAGTAATTTCGGTCCTGGTAATTTTAGTTTTGGTTTCTTGTGGAGTCAAAAAATCATCAGAAGGAACTTCGAAAGTTTTGTATGAGGTGCTGACGGAGCAATCTGACGGTGGTGGGAATATTAAATTTTTTGAAATTTTGACGGAACCAAACGAAATCAAAATGTTGGAAAATGATCCTCATTTGAAAGCAAAAATGAAGCAGGATGATATTAGTAACTCCAATTATGTGATCCTGAATATGGGGGAAAAGAATACAGGAGGCTATTCTATAGGTATTGAAAAAGTAGAAGAAACGGATAAAAATATTATCATAACCGTTAAAGAAAATAATCCGGCTGCTGATGCAATGGTGATGCAGGTTATTACGTATCCGTATACCGTAGTCAAAGTGCACTCTAAAAAAGAGATTATTGTGAAGTAATTTTTGAGTAATAAGTTTTGGGATGTCAGGCTTAGCGGAGTTGAAGTCTTTACACCTAAGTAATAACAATATCCTTAAACTTTAAAGCATAAAAAAACCTGTCGAATCAAACGACAGGTTTTTTTGTAACTATTTTTTAGTTGTATTTAGAATCTGAATTTCACACCTAAACCAACATCAAATCCAAAATTGTCATCGTCATAATATCCCGAACCAATTTCAGGTCTTGCGTCCAATGATAAGGTAATTGGTGCTTCTTTGAATCTGTATTCGATACCAATGTCTCCTGCTGCAAAAACATATGTTCCGTTATCCTTGTATTTTCTGTTGTTTGCATAATAGTCGTGATTCCAGGTAGCCAGACCACCACCGACACCTGCGTACCAGTTAAATCCACCGTCAATATTCCAAACCCATTGATAAAGAGCTACTCCTTTGATAGCATCAACATCACTGCTGTTTCTCCAGCCTAAATCAAACTCCAGTCTGTTTTTTTGGTTTAATCCCAGCTGATAAGATACTTCTCCACCAAAACCGTTATTATCTCCTAAACGGATACCAAGGGCATTTTTCGAAATTTCTTGTGATTGTGCCGTAAATGCTAAACCTAATAGCATGATGGCAGATAAAATGATTCTTTTCATAAAAATGGTTATTAATTTACGCCAAATGTAATGTGTGTAATAATTTTCAAACGTATAGGATTATCGAAAATTGTTATATAATTCACATTTGAGAATAGAACCAAAGGAAGTTTAAAGTAATTTTTCTGCTATAGGATAGAATGTTTAGTAGGTTATTTTTTTAGAATAATAGAAGAGATTAATTGAGAACTTAGTGTGTCTTCCATTTCAAAGAGATTTTCTTCTTCGGTAAAATTACTTTCGGCATATGAATATAATTTCCAACGTTTTTTATGGTATTCTAATGCGGTAAGGTTTTCAACCCAATCTCCGGAATTGAGGTATAAAGTTGATCCATGTTTGTTTTCTTTGGTAATGATTTTTGGTTCGTGGATGTGCCCGCAAATTACATAATCATAATTTTTTTCAATAGCCAGATCGGTAGCTGTGGTTTCGAAATCAGAGATGAATTTTACTGCTTTTTTGACACTTGCTTTTATTTTTTTTGAGAAAGAATAAGGTTCACGTCCTAATTTAGCCAGACACCAATTGGCAAATCGATTGCTTAGGATCAGATAATCGTATCCTAATCCGCCTAATTTTGCAATCCATTTAGAGTGTTGTACAGAGGCATCAAAAACATCTCCATGAAAAATCCATGCTTTTTTATCGTCTAGTTCCAGGACTAATTTATCGACCAAAGCAAAATTTCCCATATTCATATCACTGAATTTTCGAAGAATCTCATCGTGATTTCCAGTAATGTAATAGACCTTTGTGCCTTTAGAAGCCATGCCAATGATGCGCTGAATAACTCTTAAATGCGCTTTTGGAAAGTATGATTTTCTAAACTGCCAAGCATCAATAATGTCGCCATTTAGGACTAATGTTTTGGGTTTAATGCTTGATAAATAGTTGTTTAGTTCTTTAGCGTGACTTCCGTAAGTTCCCAAATGGACATCTGATATAATGACCAATTCGACATTTCGTTTTTTCAATTTTTCTTTTTTTGAAGTTTAACAAATAAAAGAAACTTCGGTAGGATAAATTTTATCAAAAGGTTATCAATTTGGCTACAATTTTAATAAATTGTGATTTTTAATGGCTGCAACCTTTGCTTAATAATACCAATTTTAAATTTTTTAATTTAATTCATAAAACTTACATTTGCTCAAAACAAATTACAATGGCAGGAAATAGCTACGGCACCCTATATAAAGTTACAACATTTGGAGAATCTCATGGTGAAGCTTTAGGCGGAATTATAGATGGTTGTCCATCTGGGATTGAACTTGATCTAGATGCAATTGAAGTTGAAATGTCCCGAAGAAAACCCGGGCAGTCAGCAATTGTAACACAACGTAAAGAACCGGATGCGGTTCAGTTTTTATCGGGTATTTTTGAAGGTAAAACGACAGGGACTCCTATTGGTTTTATTATTCCGAATACCAATCAAAAATCGGATGATTACTCCCATATAAAAGACAATTACAGACCCAGTCATGCCGATTATGTGTACGACCAGAAATACGGTTTTCGTGACTATCGTGGTGGCGGAAGAAGTTCTGCAAGAGAAACAGCAAGCAGAGTTGTGGCGGGCGCGATAGCGAAGCAAATGCTTCCTGAAATAAAAATTAATGCTTATGTTTCTTCGGTTGGTCCAATTCATTTGGATACACCATATCAGGATTTGGACTTTTCTAAAATAGAAAGTAATCCTGTTCGTTGCCCCGACGAAAAATCGGCAGCGGTTATGGAAGAATATATTCGCGATATCCGCAAACAGGGTGATACCGTTGGAGGTGTGGTTTCATGTGTCATTCAAAATGTTCCGGTAGGTTTAGGAGAACCGGTTTTTGATAAATTACATGCTGAATTAGGAAAAGCAATGCTTTCGATCAATGCTGTAAAAGGTTTTGAATACGGCAGCGGATTTTCGGGTTCTGAAATGAAAGGAAGTGAACATAACGATTTATACAATCCGGACGGAACTACAAAAACAAATCTTTCCGGAGGAATTCAAGGTGGAATTAGTAACGGGATGGATATCTATTTCAGAGTCGCCTTTAAACCTGTTGCGACTATCATGCAGACTCAGGATTCGTTAGATAACAAAGGAAATATTACACCAATGACGGGTAAGGGCCGTCATGATCCATGTGTAGTGCCTCGTGCTGTACCAATTGTTGAAGCAATGGCAGCGATTGTTTTGGCTGATTTTTATTTAATCAACAAAACCTATTAGTAAAAGTTAGGACATGAGGGTCTTAATATTTTAATTTAAAACAAACAAATTAATGCAAGTTACAGAAACTAAAAAGAAATCTTTTCTTAAAGGATTAACAGGGCAAATTATAATTGCAATGGTTCTTGGAGCCGCTTTGGGAATTATTTTGCACAATTCGATTTCGCCTGAAGCAGCACAGTCTTTTAGCAATAAAATTAAAATGCTTGCAACGATCTTTATCAGATTGGTACAAATGATTATTTCTCCTTTGGTATTTACCACGTTAGTAGTAGGTATTGCAAAACTTGGAGATATTAAAACGGTGGGAAGAATTGGAGGAAAAGCCCTTGGTTGGTTTTTTACCGCTTCATTTATATCCTTGTTGATCGGATTGTTTTATGTAAACATTCTGGAGCCTGGTGTAGGTTTGAAACTGGATCATGTTGATATGGCTGCTGCTTCTGAAGTAACAGCTAAAACGAAAACACTATCGGTTGAGAATTTTGTAGAACACATTGTTCCTAAAAGTATTTTTGAGGCAATGGCAACCAATGAAATTTTACAGATCGTTATCTTTTCAATCTTCTTCGGTTTAGCTGCTGCGTCTTTGGGAAGTACAGTAAAACCGGTAATTAATGCTTTAGATAAAACTTCACATATCGTTTTAAAAATGGTAAACTACGTGATGAATTTCGCTCCAATTGGAGTTTTTGGAGCCATTGCAGGTGTATTTGCTATAAGGGATGCAGAAGAACTGGTAATTACCTATTTTAAATTTTTCGGATCGTTTTTAGTCGGAATTGGTACTTTATGGGTTGTTTTGATCGCAGTGGGCTATTTATTTCTCAAAGGAAGAATGACAGAGCTTTTAAGACGTATTACGGGGCCTTTGGCGATTGCTTTTGGCACAACGAGCAGTGAAGCTGTTTTTCCAAAATTAACAGAGGAATTGGAAGATTTTGGTGTAAAAGATAAAATTGTATCCTTCATGTTGCCACTTGGTTACTCGTTTAATCTGGATGGAAGTATGATGTATATGACTTTTGCGAGTATTTTTATTGCTCAGTTTTATGGAGTACATCTGGATTTAGGAACTCAAATGGTAATGCTTTTGGTTTTAATGTTGACCAGTAAAGGTATTGCAGGTGTACCACGTGCAAGTTTGGTTGTAGTAGCGGCTACTTGCGGTATGTTTGATATTCCGGTTGAAGGAATTGCATTAATCCTGCCAATTGATCATTTTTGCGATATGTTTAGAAGTGCTACAAACGTTTTAGGAAATGCTTTGGCTACTTCAGTTGTCGGACAATGGGAGGATGACAAAGACACTGAAATTGCTTCTGAAAACTTATAAAGAAATTAACAAAAGTAGGAAAAAGCATCAAATTTTGTTAAAATTTCAATAAAAAAGAAGCTGTATTTTTATAGGAAATACAGCTTCTTTTTATTTTTAATGTATATTTGATGAAATTAGCCTATTTATGCCCCGAATACGCATTTTTTTATTGCTGCTCGTATTTTTGAATTGTTTTGCCAATTCCGCCAGCGCGCAATCTGAAACGATATCGGATGCAAAGATCAATAAGATTGTCAAGGAAGCCTGGGAAGACTACAAAAAATCGAATTTTGAAAAATCGCTCATCACTTCACGGAAAGCATTAAACTATGCCACCGCTTCTAAGAATAATAATTTAATAGCGAAATCATATAAAATAATTGCCGGGAATTATAATGAATTGTCCGAATTTGATAAAGCTATTTTTTTCTACAACAAAGGGTTGTTCTATGCTGACCAAACAGATAATGATTCCCTAAAATATAGTCTTCATAATAATCTTGGTAATATTTATTGCTTCGAAAAGAAGCAATTTAATAAGGGGATTAATTATTATAAAAAATCCATAGCTTACAGTTTAAAGTTAAATGAGATGTCGCAGGTCTACTTTACAAATGTAAATATTGCCTGGGCTTATTTTGATATTGGAAAATTTAAAGAAGGATATCCGTTTCTGAAATTTGTAAACAGTAATAAAAGCAAATATGGGGAAGCGTCGACCGAGATCGTTGTAAACATGCTAAACGGTATGTATAGGAGTTATCATAATGAATACGATTTGGCAAATGATTTTTTTCTTAAAGCCATTCAGGCCGGTAAAAACAGTGAAGAAAGATCGGATTTGTCGTATTCACATCTGGAGTATTCTAAGTTTTTAAGTAAAGTTGGAAGGCACAAAGAGGCTTATGAAAATCTGGCTTCGTACAATGATATAACGGCAGAATTGTACAATGAAGAAAAACTTAAAAAAGCCTCTATTGCGGGTTTTAATTTAGAATTAGACGAGTACAAGAGACAGATTGACAGGATTGAAAGTGAGAAAGATTCACAGTTTCAAAGCCTTAAAAAATCAAGGATTATCGTGATTTTATTTGTTCTGGTTTCTCTGATTTTCTTAATTCTGATTATTACTTTAATAAAAAACATCAGGTTTAAGAAAAAGCATAATGCCGAACTTTTAAAAGCAAAAGAAATTGCAGAGGAAGCTTCTTTACTTAAGACTCAGTTTATTTCGACCATAAGTCATGAGTTACGCACTCCTTTGTATGGTGTGGTAGGAATAACAAATATGTTGCTGGAAGAACACAAAGAACTGTCGAGAAGTCAGCATTTGAGTTCGCTGAAGTTTTCGGCCAGGTATTTATTGTCGCTGGTAAATGATATTCTTCAGATTAATAAAATTGAGGAAAACAAGGTGGTACTGGAGAATTTGACATTCAATATTTCGGATGAAATCATGATGATTAAAAACTCACTTTCTTTTTTATCACAGAAAAACAATAATAAAATTACCGTTTCTATAGATCCCTGTATTCCTGAATATCTTATTGGCGATAAGTTAAGGCTTGCTCAGATTCTGATGAACCTAGTGAGTAATGCGCTTAAGTTTACGAAAGATGGTAAAGTTGAAATTATTGTTCAGCTAAACCGATCGGAGGAAAAAATGTACTTTTTGGACTTTTTAATAAAAGACAATGGTGTGGGGATTGCAATTGTCGATCAGGGTAAGATTTTCGAGAAATTTGTGCAGGTTGGAAGAAAAGATGAAGATTATCAGGGAACAGGCCTGGGGTTGAGTATTGTGAAACGATTGTTAGGGCTTTTTGGAAGTACGATTACACTTAAAAGTGAGATTGGTTTAGGAACTTCATTTACGTTTACAATTCCTTTTGAGTTTGATCCTCAAAAAACAAAACAGATTATTGATGAAATAGAGGTCGATTTGAGTTCAAATGAAGTGTATAAGATTTTAATTGTAGAAGATAATCTCATTAATCAACTGGTGACGAAAAAGATTATCGAAAAGCACAATTATATCTGTAAAGTCGTTGATGATGGTTTTTCGGCTTTAAAAATACTGGAGAATGAAAGTTTCGACTTGATTTTAATGGATATTAATATGCCTTTGATGAATGGATTCGAAACTACTAAAAGAATTCGTTTAAAAGGGCTTAAAACACCTATTGTGGCGCTAACAGCCTTTGATAAGGATGAAATTACGGATGAAGCTATTTCGTCGGGAATAAATGATATTATTATTAAGCCGTTTGAACCTGTCAGGCTTTTTAAAATTATGAATTACTTAATACTTGAAGCAAAAAACGCCGGTTAATACCCTGCAGTCTGAACACTAATTCCACTAATTTTAATAGGCGAACCTTGTTTGTGAAATTAATTCCATAAACAAATTAGGGGCAATTAGTATTGCTTTTTATGCTTGTATTTACACGGTAGCTAATTATAGCTCTTTTTTACAGCTGTAATCTATATCTCGATAATTGGTACGCTAAAATTTTAACACATAGAAACATAGATTTGTATTGATAAAAGAGGATACAAAAAGAAATATATTTCTTTCACATAGTAGGATATGTGTATTTAAATGAAGTGAAACGCCTTTTTTGCAGGTGCAGCACCTATGTTGCTATGTGTTAAAAATAATTGCATCTAATATATTAGAATAATGATATCAATAGGGATAATTGTAGTCTACTTCTGGACACAAATTCCACTAATTTGCAGAAATTTTAATAGATTAACCTTGTTTGTGAAACTAATTCCATAAACAAATTAGGGGCAATTAGTATTGTTTTTTATACTTGTATTTACACGGTAGGGTTAATACCAGCGTTTTTTGTTTTGTTTAGAAGCATTAGATTTTCTTGATTTATGAGCACCACCGCTTCGGTTAGAGTTTTTAGGCTTCTCTTCCGTTGCTTCCGGACTTCCGGAGTGCCAAGGATAAGGGTGATCGGTAATGGTTTTTACGTCTACCTTTATTAGTTTTTGAATGTCTTTCCAGTAAGGCTGTTCGTCTTTTCCACAAAACGAAATTGCAATTCCCCCGTTTCCTGCACGTCCTGTACGTCCAATTCGGTGCACGTAAGTTTCCGGGATGTTCGGTAAATCAAAGTTAATTACAAATGGCAGTTGGTCAATATCGATTCCTCTTGCGGCAATGTCTGTGGCAACAAGTACGCCAACTTCTTTGTTTTTAAAAGCATCCAAAACACGTTGTCTTGCATTTTGTGATTTATCTCCGTGAATTGCTTCAGCAGGAATATCTTTTTTGCGAAGCGCTTTTACCACATTGTCAGCACCGTGTTTTGTTCTTGAAAAAACCAGAACATTTGATAAATTTTCATTTTTGATTAAATGATACAGTAAGTTTCTTTTCTCTGTTTTTTCAACAAAATAAATGCGTTGCTCCACAGTTTCTGCTGTTGATGAAACCGGTGAAACTTCTACTTTCGCAGGATCCTTTAAAAACATTTCGGCCAGTTCGCGAATCGCAATCGGCATAGTAGCCGAGAACAATAAAGTCTGTCTGTTTTTAGGAGTAAGTTTTACAATCTTTTTTACATCATTGATAAAACCCATATCGAGCATTTGGTCTGCTTCGTCTAACACCAAAGTGTGTAAATGATCCAGATCCAGAAATCCTTGTTTGTGTAAATCAAGTAATCGGCCTGGAGTGGCAACTAAAATGTCAACTCCTTTTTTCAGGGTATCTACCTGAGGATTTTGCGAAACTCCTCCAAAAATTGTCAATTGCGTTAAGTTGGTGTATTTGGCATAAGTGTCAAAACTTTGTCCAATCTGAACCGCTAATTCACGTGTAGGAGTAACTATAAGGGCACGGACTTGTTTGGCTTTTTTAGAGGACCCTACAATTCGGTGTAATTGATGTATGATTGGAATAGCAAATGCTGCTGTTTTTCCTGTACCTGTTTGCGCGCAACCAATTAAATCCCTTCCTGACAAAACGATCGGAATAGATTGTTCCTGAATAGGAGTAGGGTTAAGGTAGCCTTCTTCAAATACGGCTTTTTGTATACTTTTTGAGAGTGATAGATCTTCGAATAACATATCTTACATATTAAGAATTTAGTTTTAAGTACTAAAATTCTGTGCAAAGATAGTTTTATTCGGTTAAACCTTTATTTGAATATCACTTTATTTGGTAAATGCCTTAATTTTCAATACCAGAACTTTTTGTAGGGACTAGATTTTTTCGTTATTGGCTTTAATGAAATCAGTTACTAAATATCCTATAAGCTTGCCGATTAGGTTGTTATTTGGAGAATCGGCTAAATCGGGAGCACCTTCACAAATATGCAGATAAGTGGCATTTTTATGTTGTCCGAAAAAGGAGATAAACTGACGTAATTCTTCTACCGAAAAACCACTGATTGTCATGGCGCTGCTCGCAATATTAGGAATAGCATCCAGGTCGATTTCGATCCCGAAAGAGTCTGTCCTGATAAACTCTAAAGCCAATGCCATTTCTCTGTCAAAATCCTTTTCCTTGCGTATGTTCACACTATCATAGGTGTTGTAACGAACTCGGTCTTCAAGTTTTTTGATGATGTCTAAAACACTTTTAGAAGTATAGTTTTCGTGCAGACCAAAAATGAAGTACTTTTTTAAGAAACCCTCTTCGTACGCATAGGAGAAACCATTGCCACTGTGACGGCCTTCAAGAATTCTGAAGTCAGAATGTGCATCAAAATTAATAGCATTGATTGGTTTTCCTTTGGCTAAAGCTGATCCTTTTATATTTCCGTAAGCATTATTGTGTCCGCCCCCAATAATGATTGGTATTTTTCCTGCTTTTATAATCGTAAAGATAATATGCGAAACTTCTTTGTCTATTTTTTCTACTAACTGACTTAGTTTGGACCTGTCGTCGATATCATTGAAATCAAGATTTTCAACATCACGCATTTCCTGAGCGACATCCAATTGTCCTAAAACCAAAATCTGACTTCCTTTAGAGAAACGATTGTGCTGAATGTTTGCAATGCTTTTTATAGCACTTTCCCATGCCGATGCAGCTCCGGGTCTGCCGTAATTGGCACGTACGCCAATATCTTCAGGAATCCCAAAAAGCACATATTTGGTCTCGCTTTCTTTTAGAAAATTGATCTTATCAGCTCCTTTAGGAATGATGACCATTTTTTCTCCGAATTTTATTTCACCACTTCGATGATTGGTGATTTTTGCCAAATCGTTAACAGTAAAAGGAATTAGTTTCTCCATGAAAAAAAAATATTTTTCAAAAATAATATAATTGTGGTAACTTACGTTATTACCTTTATATTAATTCTTAAATTTGTTTTAAAGAAAATTTTTTTAAATATGGAAAACCCAAAGAACAACAACTCAAGTCTAAAAGCGGTAATCGCAGTTTTAGCAGTCCTACTGATTGGTAGCTTAGTGTATATTTTTAAATTATCATCTGATACAGATGTAGTTAAAACTGAACTTACAACGACGATGACAGAGAAAGAATCTGTTATGAAAGATTTACAGGAATTGAAATCAACTTATGATGCTGCAATTGCTGAAAATACTTCAATGTCTGATGAGTTAATTCAGGAAAGAGATAAAGTAGTAGCTCTAATGGATGATTTAAATAAATCTAAAGGAGATGTATCTAAATACAGATCACAAGTTCAGGCAATGCAAGGTAAAATGAAAACTTTGGTTGCTGAAAACGATGAGTTGAAAAAACAAAATGGTGTTTTAACAGTTCAAAGAGACAGTACAATTGTAGTTTTAGGAGAATCTAAGAAGTACAATGAGGTTTTAGTTGGTCAAAACGAAGAATTGGCAAAAACAGTTGAAAAAGGAGCTAAATTGTCAGTATTGAATACAAAAACAATCGCTTACAAAGTAAAAGGTTCAGGTAAACAAATCGAAACAGATAAAGCGAGTCGCGCTGATGTTTTGAAAGTAAGTTTTACAATTGCTGAGAATCAAATCGCTAAATCTGGAGATAAAACGTATTATGTACAAGTTATCGATTCTAAAAACAATGTTTTAGGAGAGAAGAAAACAGAAAGTTTTGGAGATAATACTTTGACGTATAGCTTTAAAACTACCGTAAGATATGAAAACAAAACAGTAAACGTTTCAGAAGATTTAATTGGTAAGGATTTTGAGAAAGGTACTTACTTTATTAATGTTTTTGATAATGATGAATTAGTTTCTAAAACTAGTTTCAGCTTAAGATAATACCACGTCGTTTAAGGCAAATACCACTAAAAAAAGGTCTGTGAGAAATCACAGACCTTTTTTTTATGCTTTCTATTTAATAATTTTTCCTTCAAGAAAAACACTTTCGATTAAATTACTGCCAAAAGCGTATGGAATCTGATAGTAAGATGAAATAGGTTTTGTTAGAATTAAGTTAGCTTTTTTGCATTTAGTAATGCTTCCATGCGTTTCAGAAAGGTCCATCGCATAAGCGCCATTTATGGTGGCAGCATTTATAGCTTCTTCCGGAGTCATCTTCATCTTGATACAGGCTGTTGCAACTACAAAATTCATATTTCCGGATGGAGTAGAACCAGGATTAAAATCGGTTGCCAAAGCAATTGGTAAACCTGCTTTAATCATTTCACGAGCCGGAGTATAAGGAATACTTAAAAAGTAGGAACAGGATGGCAGTGCAACTGGCATTGTTTCTGTGTTTTTTAAAGCTTCAATATCTTCGGGGTTCATAATTTCGAGATGATCGACAGAAAGGGCTTTGTATTTGATTCCTGCTTGTATACCGCCAATAGAATTGAACTGGTTGACATGAATTTTAGGTTTCAGGCCGAATTGTATTCCTGCTTCCATAATTTTTTCGGTTTCTTCGACAGAGAAATATCCGGTTTCGCAAAAGGCATCCACGTAATCAGCCAGCTTATTTTGGGCAATTTCAGGTAACATTTTGGTGATAATTTCATCGATGTAACCTGCTTTGTTTTCTTTGTAATGTAATGGAAAAGCATGTGCACCCAAAAAAGTTGCTTTTATGGCAATAGGATAATTTTGGGCTAGTTTCTGAATTACGCGAAGCATTTTCAGTTCGCCTTCGATCGTAAGTCCATAACCAGATTTTATTTCTACTGCTCCTGTTCCTAAATGCATGACTTCTTCTAAACGAAGTTTTGATTGTTCGTAGATCTCTTCTTCTGAGGTTTCATTGAGTTTTTTAGCTGAATTTAGAATTCCTCCACCACGATTTGCAATTTCTTCATACGAAAAACCGTTAATTCGGTCTACAAATTCCTGTTCGCGATTTCCTGCATATACAATGTGCGTATGACTGTCGCACCATGTAGGCATTACAATTCGTCCTGTTGCATCAATTGTTAGCGCTGCATTGATTTCAGGGAGATTTTCCATCAGACCAAAATCGTCAATGAGATTGTCTTTTAAAATTAAATACGCATTTTTTAAAGTTGGAAGTACTGCCATTTCTGCTCCCGATACCTTAGCTATTGAAGTTTCGCGGACCTGAAGTAATTCTTTTATGTTGGTAATTAAAGTTGTCATTATTTTGAGGTATAAAGTAAAAAGCACAAATTTCACAATTATCACGCAATAGATTAGTGAAATTCGTGAAATCTGTGTTTGAAAATTTGTTCTTATTGTCTTATTCTGAAACTGTTATCTCGAACATTTTGCTCCAGTTTTTACCTGTAACAAAAATAGTTTTGGTTTTTGGATTGTAAGCGATTCCGTTTAAAACATCATCTTTGGTGACGTCACTCATGAGTTTGCGCAATCCAGACATGTCCAGAATTCCTTCAACGGCTCCGGAAGTAGGGTTTACGACAGCAATAGCATCTTTAAACCATACATTGGTGTAGATTTTTCCGTTAATCCATTCCAGCTCATTAATTGCTTTAATTTTTGAAGTTCCGGAGTAAACGTTGATGTAGTCAATCATTTTTTGAGTTGCAGGATCCATTTTCCAAATTTTTTCTGTTTTATCAGTTTGGTAGATGTATTTTCCGTCATTGGTCATTCCCCAACCTTCGATATCTTTTTCGTAAGCAAAAGTTTTCTCCAATTTTAAAGTGTTGGCATTATAGATAAAACCTGTTTTGTTTTGATAGGTTAATTGAAATAATTTGCCATTGATGAAAGTAATCCCTTCACCAAAGTACTTTTTGTCTAAATCGATTTGTTTGAAAATTTTACCGGTTTTATAATCGTATTTTCTTAAGTAAGAAGCTCCTTCCAGTCCGGTACTCTCGTATAAAGTGTCTTTATAGAATTCTAATCCTTCAGTAAAGGATTGTTTGTCGTGTGGATAGGTGTTGACTATTTTGTATTTTAATAATTTAGGTTCGATATTAGAAACCAGTTCAACACGTTTAGTAGCATCGGAGGAGTCTGATCCGAAATAAACGGTCGCTTTTAAATATTGGTACCCTAATTTTTGATCTTTTAATTCAAATTTGAATTTTTCGGTCCCTTTAGTGCTTCCCACTTTTTTATCGTTTATGAAGTAGGTAATGCTGTCAATTTCTTTCGAATTTGGGTTCAAAATACCGATAGAAATTGCTTCCTGAGGCAAAAAATGAGCCGGAAAAGCTGAATCATCGATGTTGAATAAAGAATTTTCACCTTTTTTTGTATCTCCACATCCAATTAATGTGATTCCTAATAAAATGACAGTTAGGAAGTTATATTTTTTCATAGTTTAAAATTTGAATAAGCCAATATACGATGATATTTTTATAGCAACAAAGGTCTTGCAAAAATATAAAAAGATTGTATATTTGCACCGGCAAGTCCTACACGACCAGCTCCTGCAGACTCCCCCAGGATGGGAACATAGCAAGGGTACGTGGTTGAGCGGTGCGATGTAGGTCGCTTGCCATTTTTTTTTTTTTTTTTTTTTGTAGTCCCGATGTTTCGGGATTTTTTTTTAGAATTAATTTAAAAGTAGTCTTCCATATGGAGGATTTTTTTATTTTTGACCTTTTTGTGAAATGTAAAATGTTGCTTGTAAGATGTAAGATGTTTTAGGGAAGAAGATTTTTATATTGCAGAAATTCTATTCATAAACAAGTACATTTAACAATCATAATTAAAAGTCTGCGTTAAGTATGTTTCATTTTACAGACAACATTTCACAAATAACATTTCACATCTAACATAAAACTTACAATGAGTAAAGTTGTTTTAATTACCGGAGGATCTTCAGGGATTGGAAAATCAATTGGAGAGTTCTTGCATCAAAAAGGTTTCGTTGTGTACGGAACAAGCCGAAATCCTGAAAAGGTACTGAATTCAATTTTTCCATTAGTTGCTTTGGATGTCCGTAATGCAGATTCTATAAAATCGGCAGTAGCAGAGGTTATTGCTGCTTCGGGAAGACTGGATGTTGTTATTAATAATGCAGGTGTTGGAATTACCGGGCCTCTGGAAGAAATTCCGACTGAGGAAATCAAAAACAATTTTGAAACCAATTTCTTCGGACCAATCGAAGTTATGAAAGCTGTTTTGCCTCAAATGAGAGAGCAGAAATCAGGTTTGATTATTAATATCACTTCAATTGCCGGCTATATGGGATTGCCATATCGTAGTGTATATTCGGCTTCAAAAGGAGCTTTGGAGTTAATCACAGAGGCTTTGCGTATGGAAGTGAAGGCATTTGGAATTGAGATTACAAATGTGGCACCGGGAGATTTTGCAACCAATATTGCAGCGGGTCGCTATCATGCACCGGTGCTAAAAGGTTCGGCTTATGAAAAAGTATACGGTGATATTCTTTCTACTATGAATGAGCATGTTGATGCGGGAGGGAATCCAAATGAAATGGCCGAAGCGGTTTATAAAATCATACAGCAAAAAAAGCCAAATGTACATTACAAAGTAGGTGCTTTTATGCAGAAATTTTCAATTGTTTTAAAGCGTGCACTACCGGATAAAGTTTATGAAAAAATGCTGATGAATCATTATAAATTATAAATTACTGAATCTTAAAATGAAATACCTTTTGCTTTTTGTTACGATTGCCTTTTGCTCTTGCTCTCCAAAAATAAGAACTTCTGTTTCTGAAAAACATGAAAAATTAAATGAAGTTGAGAAAATTGTCATTTTTAATGCCAAATCAGAACTTCCCGCGGTATATAGTAAAATCGGATCTACTAAAATTGGAGATACTGGTTTTACAATCAATTGCGATTTAAATACTGTACTTGAAAAAGCAAAAACTGAAGCTCGTAAAAGCGGTGCTAATGCATTGTTAATTACAGAACATTTGTATCCGAGTACATTTGGAAGTAGTTGTCATCGAATTGCTGCAGATTTATTGAGAGTTGAAAATACTCCGGATTATGATATTGTTAAGATTACTAAAGATACTGTTCGGTTAGCAGCAGGTTCTAATGCCATTAATAATGATGCTGTAGTTTATGGTTCGTCTTATTCGGATAATTCTAAAACTTCAAGATTTTTAGTAACAGCGAATGTTGGACAAAGTTTTAGAGTAGGTTCATCGCCAGATGGTTTGAATTCAGAACAGAAAAAATATTTAAAAAAATTAAAATCTGGATTAAGTTATGATGTAAGTGCTTATTATATTACGGATAAAAAGAATGGATTTGGTTTGAAATACAATGTTTATAAGTCGTCTGGAACAATTTACAATCAACAAATTACGGTGGGTAATGAAATGACAGTAAAAGGAAATTTCAGTGATGATATAACAATCTCGTTTATTGGGCCTTCTTTCATAATTACTGAAGATCGACACGCAAGAGTTGGTGAAGCTAATTTAGAGTTAGCTTTGGGGTATATGGCCTATCAAAACAAGGCAGGTGTAGCTGGTAATCCGGTAAAAATAACGGGTTCAAATTTTGGTATGATTGGGGGGATGGGGTATCATTTTAGAATAACACCTCATTTTTTGTTGGGGCCACAGGTTAGTTTTGTTGGTGGTGTTTTGAAAAAACTAAAGTATACGTATGCAGATGGCACGACATATACTGAAAAGCTTGATAAAGAAGAATTAGAAAATTTATGGAGAATTGATTTGGCTATTGGTGCTAAGTTTAGATTCTAAGTTGTAATTTTGCGCTAAATTTTTAAACACACAATTAAATATAAATAGATTATGAAATTTTTTATTGACACAGCTAATTTAGCTCAGATTAAAGAAGCACAGGCTTTAGGAGTTTTGGATGGTGTAACGACTAACCCATCTTTGATGGCTAAAGAAGGAATTACTGGAAAAGACAACATTTTAAAGCATTATGTTGACATTTGTAATTTGGTTGAAGGAGATGTAAGTGCTGAAGTTAATGCGCTTGATTTTGACGGAATGATTAAGGAAGGTGAGGAGCTGGCTGAATTACATGATCAAATCGTGGTAAAATTGCCTATGACAAAAGAAGGTGTTATGGCTGCAAAATATTTCTCTGATAAGGGAATTAAAACAAATGTAACGCTTGTGTTTTCAGTAGGACAGGCTATTTTGGCTGCAAAAGCAGGAGCAACTTATGTGTCTCCGTTTGTTGGTCGTTTAGACGATGTTTCGACTGATGGATTGAATCTGATAGAAGAGATTAGATTAGTATATGATAATTATGGTTACGAAACTCAAATTTTAGCAGCTTCTGTACGTCACACGATGCACATTGTAAACTGTGCTAAAATTGGTGCTGATGTAATGACAGGACCTCTTTCTGCGATTTACGGATTATTGAAACACCCATTAACAGATATCGGATTGGCTCAATTTGTAGCTGATTTTGAAAAAGGAAACAAGTAGTCCTTAGTTATAAAATTAAAAAAGCCATTTTTCAATTGAAAAATGGCTTTTTTTTATATAAACCCGACAGGTTTTTATTAAAATCTGTCGGGTTTGTTGTAATTATTGGTGTAAAAAAAAACAAATATCAAATTCCAGATTCGAAGCGCTTAAAGGTTTGGAATTTGATATTTGGAATTTAAAATTTTAAATTATGTTTAGTGACCACCGCCACCACCTTCAACATGGTTGATTCCTTGTCTTTTTAAGATCTTAGGGCAATAGAATCCGTAAAATCCTAAGTAAGCAAAACCAAGAAGAGGAACGATATAAGAGAAATGTGTCCATGTAATTCCGAAAATTCCGTTTGGACTTGTAAGGTCGATATCACAGATACTGCCTTGAATTAAAGGAATAATTCCTCCTCCAAGAATCATCATGATTAAGAATGAAGACGCTTTTCCAGTGTTTTTTCCTAAACCGGCAATCGCTAAATCAAAGATAGACGGCCACATGATAGATAAGAACAAGCCTCCGGAAATGAAGAAGAATTTGGCAATTTGAGGATCCGGGTAAACTAATCCGGCAAACATCATTAATACACCAGATATTCCGAAAAGCATTAATGTTTTTCCGGCATTTTTGCCTCCAACAAAACTCACCGCGATGAACAATAAGATCCAAATTGGGTAGATGTAGAATGAAGAAACATCATGTGCAGCAAAAATGTTAGCTCCAATAATTACTCCAAATGCCAGAGCCGGTACTATAAATTTAAGTGCTGTGTTTACTAGGGTAGAAGTATTGAAAACGTTAACTCCGCCATTCCAGCGACCAATCATTAAGCTTCCCCAATAAAGGGCAATAAATGGAGCGATAGCATGCTCAAGTACGTTGCCAAATTCGGCAGTATGTAATAAAGCAGGAAGGTTACTGATAATTGTTACTTCTGTACCAACATATATAAAAATACCTAACATTCCTAAATAGAGCTGAGGATAGTCTAATATATTGAATTTTTCGTGTGCTACTTTAACTTCCTCTTCGTCTTCTTTTGCTGGATCTTCAATTTTTGAGAAGTTCATGAAAATAGCGACTACAATAAAAGCAAGTCCAAGAATAATGAAAGGTAATTTAATGTCTTCTAATGATAAATCTGTTTTTTTGTTGTCTCCCATTCCGAATAGAGCGATTCCAAGTAAAATAGCACCAATTGTAGTTCCGAAAGAGTTGATTCCTCCTGCTAAAGTCAAACGGTGAGCGCCTGTTGCCGGGCTTCCCATTTTAATTGCTAGGGGATTTGCTACAATTTGCTGGATTGAGAAACCTAGTCCTACTGTAAATAAAGCTGTTAAGAAGAAAGGGAAACTTTGCATTGTTGCAGCCGGAACGAATAAAAATGACCCAACTGCGGATAAAAGTAAACCGGCAGAAAGTGTTTTTTTGTATCCAAATTTTTGTAAAACATCTAATTTTAAGGATACCAGAAAGAAAATCAATGATCCTACGAAGTAAGCAGCATAAAAGGCCCAGGCTACTAATTGCGATTGTACTTGTGATAAGGTGAATACTTTCTTGAAAACAGGAATCAGGATATCATTGGCCGAACCAACAAAACCCCAAAAGAAGAAAACAATTATCAACGAGATAAACTGTCCCCATTTGGTTTGAACATTTTCTGAACTCATAATTTAAGAGGTTAATTTTTTATTTTATTGTTTTTTGAAGACCGTAAATATATTTGTTAAGTGTTTCAAAAAAAAATAAAAAGCCACAAATAATGTTAAATTTAAACCAACGGTTTGATTTTTTCAACAATGTGTTAATTTTTACCGAGTTAGAAAATCGATTTAGGAAGCTGAGTTTATTCCAGTATTTTGTTTTTTACTTCTTTGCTGTAATTTCTTCCAATTGGAATAGTGTAAGATTGTATCTGAATACGATTGCCTTCTATTGATTTTACTTTATTCAGTGCAATTACATAGGATTTGTGAATGCGCAAGAATCGGTCGGCAGGTAATTCCTCAGACAATGAGGTTAAAGATTTGTGCGTGATGTAGGTTTTGTCTGAAGTCACCACTTTTATGTATTCCTTCATTCCTTCAACAAATAAAATTTCTTCAATATTAATTTTCATCATTTTCTTATCTACTTTGATAAAAATATGAGAGTCACCCTTAGTGGTTTCGACTTTAATATTGTTTTTTAAATTGTATTCAGTAGTAATTTTATTGATGCATTTTATAAACCTTGGAAGCGGAATAGGTTTTACTAAGTAATCCAGAACGTCAAGATCATAGCTTTCTGCGGCAAATTCTCTAAAGGCAGTTGTAATGATAACTTTGGTTTTGTTTTCGATCAGGCTAATAAGTTCGAATCCTGTCATCATAGGCATGTTAATGTCTAAGAATACAGCATCGACAGTAGTACTGTTTATAAAATCAAGCGCTTCCAGAGAATTATTGAATGTACCAATTACCTCAAAATCTGTAAAATTGGTAAAATAATTTTGCAGGACTTTGATTGCCAAAGGCTCATCGTCAATCAACACGCATTTAATTTTCATTATCAAGAGGTATTTGCAAACGGATTATATAGTAATTTAATTTAGTTGTATTTTTTAGACTGAAGTCATTTTTGTAAATCAGTTTTAATCTCTTTTTGGTATTAGCCAGACCAATTCCGCCTTTCGCGTTAATATTTTGTGAAATTACAAAATTATTTAAGATTTCAAAGTCTAACATTTTATTGTCAATAACTTTACAATTGATTTTAATTTTTAGGTTATTATTGTTGACTCCACCGTGTTTAAAGGCATTTTCGACCAATGAAATGAAGAGTAGCGGAGGTACCACAATATCCTCTATATTTGATTCTAAATTGATTGTAACTTCTACATTTTCAAAGCGTAGCTTCTCGATTTCGATATAATTTTGGATGTAATTAATTTCTTTAATCAAAGGAACAGATTTGGTTCCTTTTACATCATATAAAACATATTCCATTAGATTTGACAGTTTTATAATTACATCAGGGACTTTATTTGAAGATTCGAGTGATAAAGCATATAAGTTATTCAGGGTATTGAAAAAGAAGTGCGGCTGAATCTGATTTTCAAGATATTTTAGCTTTATTCTAAACTGATTTTCCCTTAGAGATCGGTTTCTTTCCCTTTCTCTCAGCCAGGTTAATGTAAGGTAGACAGAAGATGCCATTGCAACAACATATAATTCACCAATGCAAACTGCGAGTACGTGGTTGATGTCAAAAGAATGATATTCGCGGTTGGCTTCCGGCCAAATATTTTCAGATATAATATAATAGGTGAGACCGGTCTTTATTAAATAGACAGCCAATAGGCTTATAACCATCAAGAAAGTATACTGAATGTATTTTTGCTTTAGAACATAACGCGGCACCAGTACAAATAAATTGAAATAGACTAATGGAATGTGTAAAGAGAATTCTATCAGGTTTGATTTGAACGAATAAGGATAATCATTAAAGTAGGCGCCCCATCTTAAAAAGTTAAGAGTGAAATAGCTGCCCCAAAACCAAACATGGTTTTTAAGTTTTATGTCAAATTTTAATTTTCGTATCTCGTTCAACTTTTATTTAGCAGTTTATGGGAATTGATTCTCGGGTTTGTAATTAATGTGCAACTTTAAACAATTAGTTATTAAAACGCAATTCTTTTACATAAAATTTTAAAATATAGCGATATGTTGATGTATTTAAATCTGATAACGTTTTCGTAAAACGGTTTGTGTAATATTTAGTATGGTTTAATCATAAATGGTATCGAATTGTTAATGATTGTTAAACGATTATGCGAAAAAAGGGTATTTTTTTATGGTAAATTATTATTTTCTTGTAAAATATTAGTAGATATTGATTAGAAAACGTTTTCGAAAAGCATATTATTGATTGTTTTATGTCGTTCGTTTAAAATTTAATGCCGTTTGTATAATTTATTTTTTTTAACAATACGTTAAGAATAATTTTACCCTATAACTAACAAAATAAATTAACATGAAAAAAATTTTCTTAATCTTTATGATTGTTTTTACGGCGCAAGTTTCGCTTGCTCAGGTAAAAAATATTAAAGGTGTGATTACAGATTCTGATGGACTGCCATTGCCAGGGGCGTCCATTGCGGTACAAGGAGGTCAAAAGGGAACTACTTCCGATTTTGACGGAGTGTACACAATTGAAGTTCAAAAAGGACAGACTTTAGTTTTTACTTATGTTGGTCTTGAAACACAATCAATAGTTGTAGGTGATGCTGCTACAATTAATGTTAAAATGCTACAAGCAGCCTCGAATGCACTTACAGAGGTTGTTGTAACTTCATTAGGTATCAAGAAAACAAGAAAATCTTTAACTTATGCAGCTCAGGAACTTAAAGGAGAAGAGTTAACACGTGTAAGAGATGCGAACGTTATCAATACAATTGCTGGTAAAATTGCCGGTGTTGCAGTAACCAGAAGTTCAGGAGGTACTGGTGGATCGACAAAAGTAGTTATCCGTGGAAATTCATCTGTTGTGAATAGCCAGCCATTATATGTTATTGATGGTATTCCGATATTGAGTCCTGGTACTGCTGGCCAGCCAACGGAGTCATTTGGAAGCTTGTCAGGAGGTAATCGTGACGGTGGTGATGTTGTTTCTTTAGTTAATCCTGATGATTACGATGGAATGACGGTTCTTAAAGGTGCAGCTGCTTCTGTATTATATGGTAGTCAGGGAGCAAATGGAGTAATTTTGCTATCTTCTAAAAAAGCTAAAACAGGGAAAGCAAATATTACGGCTTCTTCAGTAACTACTTTTGAAACAGCAGCTTATTTGCCTAAATTTCAATCAGATTATGTTGCTGCTAAAGGAGCGGCAGAAACTTGGGGTGCAAAACAAAAAACAAATGATCATGTTAAAGATTTCTTTAATACAGGAGTTACTCAAATTAGTTCAGTAGGGTATTCTACTGCTAATGAAAATTCGTCTACTGCATTTTCTTATGCTAACACCTCTTCTACGGGAATTACTCCAGGGAATAGTTTGAAGAAAAATAATTTTGGGGTTCGTCAAACCGCTAAGTTTTTTGGAGATAGATTGACTTTTGCTGCAAATGCAAATTATACTTCTCAGTCAATTGCAAACAAACCGGTAAATGGTCTTTATTTTAATGCGCTTACTGGTGTTTATTTAATGCCAAGAGGAAATGACTTTAATTTTTATAAAGACAATTATGAAGTTTTTAATCCAACGAGAAATTTAATGGCTCAAAATTGGGTGTCTAATGTAGATTTTATGCAAAATCCATATTGGGTAATAAACAGAAATAAATCAGAAGATAAGAATGACTTCTTTAATGGATCTTTATCTTTAACTTATAAAGCAACTAATTGGTTAAGTATTGCCAGTAGATATAGTTATAATAGAGCCTCAAGTGAGTTTGATAAATTTATTTATGCAACGACTCAGGGTGCCTTATCTCATGCAAATGGTAGATATTACCATGAAAATTCTTTAAGTACACAACGTTATGCCGATTTAATCGCAACGATAAATACAAAAATCGGTTCAGATTTCTCATTCAATGCAAACATTGGAACCAGTGTAAGAAATACATTGATCAATCAAAGAACGGTTTTGGATTCTGGAGTTGGTGGAGGTTTACAATATGCAAACTGGTTTACCTTGCATAATTTTAATAACAATGCCGAAAATTATCAGTTAATTGAATCTAATAAAGAAATTCAATCCATATTTGCCGCTACTACTTTTGGATATAAAGATATGTTGTTCTTAGATCTTACAGGTAGAAAAGACTGGTCGTCTACCTTAGTGAATACAGATGAAGGCGGATATTTTTATCCATCAGTTGGTTTAACAGGTATTATTAGCGAGATGACTACTTTGCCGGAATTTATTAATTATGGTAAAGTTCGTGCAGCTTATGCGAGAGCTGGTAATGATGTTGCTCCTTTTATAACGTCTCCTACAAACTATTATCCACAAGGAAGCGGTGCAAAATACAATCCAATTGTTGCACCAAAAACAGGTACAAGTTTGAAACCTGAGTTAAAAACGGAATACGAGTTAGGAACTGAGTGGAGAATGTTTAATAATAGATTAGGGTTTGAGTTTTCTTACTATCATTCAGAAACTAAGAATCAGTATTTGCAAGTTGTGGCTCCAATTGGAAACGTACAAGGGGTTGATTTTTATGGAATTAATGCAGGTAGTATAGAGAACAAAGGTATTGAGGTTGTGTTAAATGCAGGAATCGTTAGAGGAGAAAAATTCTCTTGGGATGCAGCTGTGAATTACTCGCACAACAGAAATAAAGTAAAAGAAATTCCAACAGAATTAGGGGGTAGAATCAATCTTACAAATGCTGGAGTAAACAGTTATAGATATGCTTTAATTGAAGGAAGACCATTTGGAGTTATTGAGGGAATTAATATTAAGAGAGATGCACAAGGCAGAGCTTTGTTAAACGATGATGGTACTATTCAAAAAACTGGTTTTGAGGAAGTAGGTAATTCTAATCCTGATTTTATGTTAGGTCTTTCTAACTCATTTAAATTTGGATCTTTCTTTGCAAGTGTATTAATTGACGGTCGTTTTGGAGGTGATGTAATGAGTTTAACAGAAGCAATAAACGATATTAATGGAGTTTCGAAAGCAACTGGGGATGCCAGAAATGCTGGAGGTGTTAATATTAACGGTGTGAGAGCCAGCGATGGTGTTGCTGTCCCTACAATGAGTGCTGAGTCTTATTACAAACAAGTTGGAGGCAGACAGGGAATTAGTGGAGAGTATGTTTATAGTGCAACAAATGTAAACGTTAGAGAGGTTTCAATTGGATACAATTTTAATCCAAAAGCATTACCTTTTATTCAGGCAGCCAGTATCTCTTTAATCGCCAGAAACTTATTTTTTATCTACAAAGATGCTCCTTTTGATCCAAACATTGCATTAAGTACAGGTCAGGGTTTACAAGGTGTTGACATTTATGGTTTGCCTTCTACCAGAAGTATTGGTCTTAATCTAAATGTAACTTTCTAAAAAATTAAAAAGATGAAACTAAATAAAATAATAAAAGCGACAACAATCTGTGCTTCTTTGCTTGCAGTAGTGGCGTGTACAGAGAATTTTGAGGAAATAAATACAAATCCAAATGGTATTACACCAGAGCTTTTTGAGCAGGATTTTAATCATATTAAAGGGGGGTTTTCTCCAATGTTTAATAATATCCAGGTTTTAACCCCGCCAGATATATATCAGTTACAGCAAGGATTAAATAGTGATGTCTGGTCCGGTTATATGGCGACTCCTCATCCTTTCGGGAATTTAAATAATACGACTTATTATCTTCTAGATGGCTGGAATGGTACTTGTTGGGAGACTGCTTACAAAAGTATAATGTATAATGCCAATGATATTGCCAACAAAGCGAAAGGAAAATACGACCAGTTTTACGCCTTGTCGTTGATTTTAAAAGTAGAGGGGATGCATAGGCTAACCGATATTTTTGGGCCTATTATTTACTCGAAGTTTGGTACTTTGGATACTACTATTCCTTATGATTCACAAGAAGAGGTGTATACTCAAATGTTTAGTGAGTTAGATATTGCAGTGGCAGAATTAACTAAAAGAGTGGATAATAATGAAGTTAGTACTTTTACAGCAGCTGATATATCTGGTTATAAAGGTGACTACAAAGCTTGGGTAAAATTTGCAAATACCTTGCGTTTGAGATTGGCCATGCGTATTGTAAAAGTGAAACCCGACTTAGCAAAGACTCAGGCTGAAAAGGCTGTGGCACACAAATTTGGAGTTTTTACCGCAAATTCAGATTTATTTAAAATTGTATCTCCTGTTTACACCAATCCAATTAATACTATAAGTGGTAAAGCAGGTGAAGGATGGGGAGATATTGCGATGTCTGCTGATATGGAATCTATTTTAAAAGGATATAATGATCCTAGATTACCAGTTTATTTTGATACTTCAGAGCAATTTCCAGGTCAGTATAAAGGGATTCGTACAGGTATCGCTATTGCTTCAAAAAGTGATCATGAGAATTTTTCCCGAATTGGATCAGTTGTTAGGACTAAAGAAATAACTCTGATGACTACGGCAGAGGCTTATTTTTTAAGAGCGGAAGGAGCTTTGAGAGGTTGGAATATGGGTGGAGATGCAAAATCTCTATATGAACAAGGAATCGCATCATCATTTGATCAGAGAGGGGTTTCCGGTGCAGCGGCTTATACGGCAAACAATACGGGTACTGCAGCAGCCTATGTTGATCCTAAATTCCCGGAGAATAATGCAGCACCATTAAATAATGTGACTGTTGCCTGGGATGCTGCTGCAAGTAATGAAGTAAAATTGCAAAAAATTATTACTCAGAAATGGATTGCCGGTTTCCCTGAAGGTCAGGAAGCTTGGTCTGATTACAGAAGAACGGGATATCCTAAACTTTTTAAAGTACTTAAAAATTATAGTGGAGGTACAATTTCTACAGAACTTGGTGTAAGAAGACTCCCTTTTGTTGTTGCTGAGAAAGCAGGTAATAAAGGAGGTGTAGAAACTGGTGTTGCCAAATTAGGTGGTCCGGATAACGGAGGAACCAGACTTTGGTGGGATGTTAATGCTCCAAATTTCTAAAAAAATAAATCCAAGAATTAAAAGAATTTAAGTTTGGTTAGTAAATGGTATAAGTGACTAAGGTTGCTTATATCATTTCAAAAACCAAAATTGTAATTATTATAAAAAGAAAAGAAATGAAAAGTGCTTTAGAAATAAAACCTGATATCAGCTATAAAAGCGCGGGGAAGTTTGAAGAGACACGATTTGAAAAAATCCACAATGAAATTTTCAGGAACTCTGCAGAAGCTTCGGTAATTGTAGCACAGGAAATCGCGCAATTGATCCGCTCTAAACAAGAAAAGAATAAATCTTGCGTATTAGGTTTGGCCACAGGTTCTTCTCCTATAAAAGTTTATGAAGAATTAGTGAGAATGCACAGAGAAGAAGGTTTAAGTTTTAGCAATGTAATCACTTTTAATCTGGATGAATATTATCCGATGAGCAAAGAGAACAATCAGAGCTATCATTATTTCATGCACCAGCATCTTTTTAATCATATTGATATCAAACCCGAGAATGTAAATATTCCCGACGGAACCGTTGCCATTGAAGAACTTAATCAATACTGCATCGATTACGAAATGAATATTAAAAATGCAGGAGGTCTTGACTTTCAATTATTAGGAATTGGTCGTACGGGTCACGTAGGTTTCAATGAACCGGGATCCCACATCAACTCCGGAACCAGAATTATTACACTGGATCATATTACGAGAGTCGATGCTTCTTCAGATTTTAATGGGATCGACAATGTTCCTAAAAGAGCGATCACCATGGGAGTTTCTACTATCATGAGATCAAAGCGAATTGTGCTGATGGCCTGGGGACAAAACAAAGCCGATATCATCAAGAGAACTATTCAGGGAGATATCAGTTCAGAAGTTCCGGCTACTTTTTTACAAAATCATGCCAATGCTACATTTGTATTAGACCAGTCAGCAGCATCAGAATTAACGCGTTTCAAAACGCCTTGGTTAGTAGGAGAATGCATCTGGACACAGGAATTAAAAAGCAAAGCGATTGTTTGGTTGTGCCAAAAAACAAAACAATCTATCTTAAAATTAACCGACAGAGATTACAACAACAACGGAATGTCTGATCTTTTGGCGCAGGAAGGTTCTGCTTATGATTTGAACATCAATATGTTCAACGTCTTGCAGCATACCATCACAGGATGGCCGGGTGGAAAACCCAATACCGACGATTCGCATCGTCCTGAAAGAGCCAATCCGGCAAAAAAACGAGTGATTCTTTTTAGTCCACATCCGGATGATGATGTGATTTCTATGGGAGGAACTTTTTCAAAACTGATAAAACAAGGTCACGATGTACATGTTGTATATCAAACCTCCGGAAATATAGCCGTTACAGACGACGAGGCATTGAAATTTGCCGAAGTGGCTAAAGATTTTCTTGGTGATTCTGCCTCGGGAATCGATTTTAAAGCTGTCATTGAATTCTTGAATAGCAAGTCTGAAAACCAAATTGATTCTTTGCAAGTTCGCAAATTAAAAGGACTCATTCGAAGAAGAGAATCCTACGCGGCAACAAGATACATTGGATTAAAAGATGAGAATACGCACTTTTTAGATCTTCCGTTTTATGAAACCGGACAGGTGAAGAAAAATCCATTAGGTGCTGAGGACATCGCTATTGTAAAAGAGATCATCGCACAAATAAAACCGCATCAGGTATTTGCAGCAGGAGATCTGGCTGACCCGCACGGAACACACGAAGTTTGTCTGAATGCCATCTTTGCCGCAATGAAAGAACTAAAACCGCAAAAATACATGGACGATTGCTGGTTATGGTTGTATCGAGGTGCATGGCACGAATGGGATATTCATGAAATTGATATGGCCGTTCCGCTTTCTCCATCAGAAGTATTGTTAAAACGTCACGCAATTTTGTACCATCAGTCTCAAAAAGACCGGGTAATGTTTCAGGGTAATGACTCGAGAGAATTTTGGGTGAGAGCCGAAGACCGTAACAAAAATACAGCCGTTTTATACGATGAATTAGGATTAGCAGAATACGAAGCAATTGAAGCTTTTAAACGTTTTGATTATTAAAATTAGATTATAAGATCCGGGTGAGAGCGGATTACATTACAAAATTCAGATTGATTTCATTAGGAGTAGTGAGGGTTCAATAGAAATCCTTCTGAATTTTGTTTCTTTTATTTATTATTAATGTTGTCTCAGGCAACATCTTTCCAAAAACATTAAAAATGAAATATTTATTAGTCCTACTATTAGCAGGTGTAACAGCTAGTGCTCAGGTTCAAAAAGAGCAGCTAAACCTTATGCCTTGGCCTCAAAGTGTTGTTTTAAGCGATGGCAATTTTGCTTTAACTAAAAATTTTAAAGTAAACATCACCGGAAACCCAAATCCCCGAATTTTTGGAGGAGTAACTCGCTTTTTGCGCCGATTAGATGGTAGAACCGGTATTTTTTTCGAACAAGGATTTATTACCAAACTAAATGAAGTTCCTACAGCCGAGCTTCAAATCAATTGCACCAAGAGCGGAAAAATTGGTTTGTACGAAGACGAAAGCTATCATTTAGATATCAAACAAAACAAAATTACAATAAATGCAACAAGTGATTTAGGAGCGCTGCACGGTCTTGAAACCTTATTGCAAATAATGCAGAATAATAACAACTCATTTTATTTTCCTGTATCAAAAATCTCAGACTTCCCAAGATTTACCTGGAGAGGTTTGATGGTCGATGCTGCCAGACATTTTCAGCCGGTAGACGTGATCAAAAGAAACATTGATGCCTTGGCAGCTACGAAAATGAATGTCCTTCACTGGCATTTAGTAGACGATCAGGGATGGAGAATTGAAATGAAAAAACATCCAAAACTAATTGAAAAAGCTTCGGATGGAATGTATTACACACAAGAGGAGATTAAAAATATCGTAAAATATGCTGATGAGCGCGGTATTTTGATTGTTCCGGAAATAGATGTTCCTGGTCATGCATCTGCAATACTTACGGCTTACCCGGAAATAGGAAGCAAAGTGATTACACTGACAGGGGGGACTTCTGAAAAAAATATTCAGGGAACAGCAATTGCGACCTATGGAATTGAAAGAAATGCGGGTATTTTTTCGCCAACATTAGATCCTTCAAATCCTAAAACATATCAATTATTAAGTGAACTTTTTGATGAGGTTTGTCCATTATTCCCAGGTGCTTATTTTCATATTGGTGGAGATGAAAATGAAGGGAAGGACTGGGATTCAAATCCAAAAATTCAGGAATTCAAAAAGAAAAATCAGTTAACGACCAATCATGAGTTACAGACTTATTTCACCATGAAATTAATTCCGATGCTTAAGAAACATGGAAAACAGTTAATGGGCTGGGAAGAAATTTTGACCAAGAATATGTCAAAAGATGCGATTATTCACGCCTGGAGAGGCCCTAATGAAGGAGTAGTAGCAGGTCAGTCCTTAATTGAATCAGTAAAAAAAGGGTATAAAACAGTAATGTCCAATGGATATTATGTTGATTTAATGTATCCGGTTGCGAGTCATTATTTAAATGATCCAATGCCAAAAGGAGCAAATTTAACCACCGAAGAAAAAGCAAGAGTATTAGGTGGTGAAGCAACAATGTGGACAGAACTTGTATCGTCATCAACAATCGATTCAAGACTTTGGCCAAGAACAGCTGCGATCGCTGAAAGACTTTGGTCGGCGGAAGATATTACAGATTTGGAGAGCATGCGCAAACGTCTTGATGTAGTTTCTTTCAGATTGGAAGAGCTTGGAATAACACACATTCGTAATAAGGACGTGATTCTGAGAAACATCTCGAACAATCAGAACATTAATTTTGTAGAAGATTTTACAAATGTTTGCGAACCTTTAAAAGGGTATAAACGAAACAAAGGAGGAACTGAATATCAAATGTATTCTCCGTTAACCCTTTTTGCAGATGCCTGTACACCGGATGCCAAAGACTCTTTAGCTTTTGATGCTGTAGTAGCACAATATCTAGCAAATAAAACTCCGGATAATAAAGCAAAAGTAGCGGCATTTTTAAACAAATGGATCGCTGTTAACAAAGGACTGGTTGAATTAAGTGCTAATGCACCATTAATACAGCACATCTTGCCTTTGTCTAAAAAGTTGAATGATGCATCGCAGGAATTATTACTCGTTTTAGATAATAAATCAACTTTAAAAGGAGAGGATCTGAAAAATTTAATTGAGCAATGTAACAGTAAAGACCACGCTGATGTTGAGTTATCAGTATATGAAAGTTTCAAAAAATTAATTTAAAGATTTGTTTGAGTTAGTATTTAGTAAGTTTTTTTTACCACGTTATTTAGTAATTTATTGTCTCTGCCAGAGGCTTCTGGCAGAGATAATTATGGTGATTTCGGCTGTCTTTCTAACTTAAAAACAATGAATCATAATAAAATTATAACCATCATAAATAGTATTAACATTTAAAAACCAAATAAGACGCATAAAACAAAACATGACAAAAAGTAAAGTATTTTAGATTGATGAATCCCAAATTTATCTTCTGTGTTTAAACTAATTTTTTTTAAAATTAAATAAATATCAGTCACTACTATTCACTAACGATTATGGCTAGAATCAGTAATAGTAATATTTATTTTTAGAAGTAATGAATTAAAAATCCACTGTATCGCGATGTTTTTTATTCGCGGTGTATTGAACCCCGGTTATTGTATTTATTTGCTGCATTTTGGCGGGTAAGGTATTGTAATTGGAATATTTATTTTCTATTAACCAATATTTATTAACTATGAAACATTATTACAGATTACTCTTTTTGTTACTGTTTCCCTTGCTTGCGTCGGCCCAACCAGCCCACGGTAAAAAAGTAGTAGGGTATTATGCGCAATGGGCAATTTATGCCCGGGATTTCAATGTTCCCAAGATAGACGGGAGCAAGATAACCCATTTGAATTATTCTTTTTACGGGACAACTTTTGACCCTGCCCGTCCGGAGAATACAAAATTAAAATGTTTGGATACCTATGCTGATTATGAGCATACGGAAGGCGGAATTCCATGGGATGCTCCTGTAAAAGGGAATTTTTATGACTTGAAAAAGTTGAAAGAAAAGTATCCGCATTTAAAAATTTTAATCTCTGTTGGAGGATGGACTAAAGGTCAGGATCTTTCTCCAATTGCCGCAAGTCCGGTGGCAAGAGCTGCTTTAGCTGCAGATATGGCAAACTTCATTGTCACTTATCCGTTTATTGATGGATTTGATATCGACTGGGAGTATCCTCTTATGGGAGGAACAGACGGTACTGAAATTGTGAACGGAATCCCGGTTCCTCCACAAAAATACCATCCGGATGACAACAAAAACCTGGTACTTTTATTAAAAGCCATGCGTCAGGCAATGCCTAATAAACTAGTGACTATTGCAGCCGGAAACAATGTTCGAAATGTGCCTAAACAATATTTAGGGCCAAACAACAGGGCACAGTTTGGAATGACCGAAGATATTTCAACGTACTGTGATTACATTACTTACTTTGGATATGATTTTGGCGGAAACTGGTATGATAAAACATGTTATAATGCTCCTCTCTATGGAAGCGGAAACCCGAATGATCCATTATATGGTGCAACTCAGTCAGAATCACTTGATGAGTTGACGAACATCTATTTGAATGTTGTTGGTTTTCCTGCCAATAAATTAATCATGGGATTGCCTTTTTACGGCAAAAAATTTGACAACGTTGCCAATAATGGAACCAATCCAAACCTTCCGGGGTTATTTGTTTCTGCACCAAGATATAATGTTGCAGGCTGTACAAATCCGCAAAATCCAACAGGAACCTGGGATGGGCCGGCAGCTTGTGAGAAATCCGGTAGTATCGAAATTTGTGGTCTGGTTGGAAATCCGGTTACCAATTCGCATGCTTTTTTAGATCCAAATACCATGTTAGTTACGCCAACGGCAGCTGCTGCAGGTTGGGTAAGGTATTTTGATAACACGACCAAAGTTCCTTATTTGTACAACAGTAGTTTGAAACAGTTTATCAGTTATGAAGATAAACAATCAATGGACTTAAAAGTACAGTACATCAAATCTAAAAATCTGGCTGGTGGTATGATTTGGGAATTATCTCAGGATACCAGAGGCTCTATCCCTAATTCACTTTTAACTCAGGTAGATACTTCTTTTGGAAGTATTGTTCCGGGAACAGTAAGCATTGCGGGCTCTGTAAAAAATGGAACTGCTTTAGTGACTGATGTAACAGTTGAATTGCGCAACGCCAGTAATGTAGTTTTGCAAACCGTAACTTCAGCAACGGGGAATTTTACATTCAATAATTTAACATCTGGTCAAAATTATAGCCTTACAGCGTTAAAGGCAGCTTATACTTTTATAGCTGTTAATTTAACTAATGTAACGACTAACCAAACTGGTGTAGTGATTCAGGGAACACAACCTTTGTATACTGTGAGTGGAACGGTTTTAAGTAATACGACGCCAGCTACGCCAATTTCGGGAGTTACAGTTACAGCAACTTCCGGTACGACTGTTTTAACTGCTGTTTCTAATGCGACGGGAGCTTATAGCATTACAGGTTTAACCGCGGGACTTAATTTTACAGTTACAGCTGCCAAAACAGGCTTTCCTTATACACCAGCTTCGACAGTATATAATGTGATAGATAGCAATAAAACGTTGAACTTTACGCAAGGTTCTCCAATTGTATATTATATCGTTAGTGGTACAATTTTAAACGGAACTACACCAGCTTTAGGAGTAACTGTTACAGCAACTTCTACAGGAGCTACTGTTACAGCAGTTTCTACTGCGAGCGGTTATAGTCTTAGTTTACCATCAGGAGGAAATTATACCATAACGGCTGCGGCGGCTGGTAAAACCTATACTCCGGCTTCAACTGTTTATACTAATTTGATAGCAGATAAAACTTTAAATTTTACCGAATTTAATGTTGGAACAAGTAAAATTAGCGGAACCGTTAAAAATGGTACAGTTCCGGTTGCAGGAGCTAAAGTAGAAATCATTTTACCTTGGACTGACAATGCACACGGATGGAAAAGTGTTTTGGCGACTACAGATGCACAAGGAAATTATAGCTTTGCCAATTCAGTGGTAGACGGATATACTACTATTTCGAGTTTGAAATTGAATGCTTGGCAAAATAACGACGTTAATTATTTTCCAAATAATCTGACTAGTTTTGCTGTTCCGGCAACTCCACAGGTTTATAACTTCAATACGAGTGCTATTGCAAGAACGTCATCTTATGCCATAAACGGAAAAGTTTTAAACGGAACAACTCCGGTTTCAGGTGCTCTGGTTTCGGCTGTTTCGGGTACAACAACTTTAACGGCTACTACAGCTGCTGACGGATCTTATTCTTTTGCAAATCTGGCTTCAGGATCTGATTATAAAGTAACGGCTGCCAAAACAAATCTAACATTTGTTCCTGTGTCAGCAGTTTCAACGACGAATTCTGGGGATAAAACACTGGATTTTACACAAAATTTGGTTAGCACAAATCTAATAAGCGGAACCGTTAAAAATGGCACTACTGCTGTTTCAGGAGCAAAAATAGAATTGGTTTTACCTTGGACAGATAATACACACGGATGGAAAAGTGTTATTGCAACCTCAGATGCTCAGGGGAATTTCACTTATGATAACGCGGTTGTAGCAGGTTATGCACAAGTTTTAAGTTTAAAGCTGAATGGATGGGAGAATAATGGAACTAATTATTACCCAAATAATTTGGCAAATTTTGCAATGCCAACGACACCGCAAGTTTACAATTTTAATACACAAGCGGTGGTTGTGACTAAACCAGTGGTTACCATTACAGCACCAACAGCTCCGACGATTGCTATAAATTTAGGGTCTGCGATTAATTTTGTTGCTACTGTTGGATTAAGTGCTGCGGATGCCACTACAATCTCATCTGTTTCCTTTAGTTTAAATGGACAAAGCTTGAGTGCTACCAATTCTTCGGGAACTTATACAGCGATTTGGACACCGGTAGCAAATCAGTTTTCACTTAGTCATACATTAACTGTTACGGCTACTGCATCAAACGGAACAACAGATACAAAAACATATAATTTTGCATTAAATTGTTCAGGTGCAAACTGCCCAAATACCTTACCTGTAGTTACCTGGAATTCGCCATCGAATACTACTGTAACTCAAAGTTCTTTCCAGGTTGTGCCAATTTCGGTTACAGCTGTTGATAGTGACGGATCGGTTTCAGGTGTTACTATTACAATAAATGGAGGCACATTCAATATGACAGCAGGTACAAATAATACCTATACGTATAATTTTACACCAGCTGCTTATCAGGACTATCCGGTTGTAATCAAAGCAACCGATAATAAATCTGGTGTAACTACATTAAACAATACCATTAAAATTGCTCCAGTGGGCACTAATAGATTCATTCCGCTTCCAGCTGGTAAAATTATTTTAGGATACGCACATTCCTGGGAAAATGGTTCTGCTCCATTTTTATATTTTTCTCAAATGGTGGGAAGTAAGTTTAACGTAGTGGACTATGCTTTCGTAGAAACCGTTAACCGTGATGGTTATACACCAGTATTAACTACAAATGATGCCAGATATTTGACCAATGGAGTTTTCAATAAGCAATTGTTGAAAAATGATATAAAATCCTTAAGAGATAGTGGCGTTCCAGTTATTGTTTCTATTGGAGGTCAAAATGGGCATGTTGTTTTGGAGAATGTAAATCAAAAAAACATTTTTGTTAATGGTCTGAAGGCAATCATTGACGAGTATCAATTTGACGGAGTGGATATCGATTTTGAAGGCGGATCGATGAATTTTAGTGCAGGAGGTTTAAGAGATATTTCTTATGCGGGTATTTCTGCTTATCCAAAATTAAAAAACGTAGTAGATGCTTTCAAAGAATTAAAAGCGCACTATGGCCCTGGGTTTTTATTAACTGCGGCTCCGGAAACACAATACGTACAAGGAGGATATTCTACCTATAATGATACTTTTGGTTCGTTCTTGCCAATCATTCAAAACTTACGTAATGAATTGGATTTGTTAGCGGTACAATTGTATAACACAGGAGGAGAAAACGGATTAGATGGTCAGTACTATGGTTCAGCTAAGAGAGCAAACATGGTGACAGCTCTAACTGATATGGTAATAAAAGGACACAACATTGGTACTACAGGAATGCGTTATGATGGCTTACCGGCCTCAAAAGTTCTTATCGCATTACCGGCTTGTCCAAGTGCAGCAGGTAGTGGTTTTATAACGCCGGCAGAAGGAATTAATGCGATGCATTATTTAAGAACCGGAACCACTTTTTCAGGAAGAACTTACACCATGCAGCCAGGCGGACCATATCCTTCTTTACGAGGTTTAATGACTTGGTCTGTAAACTGGGATTTTTCTTCTTGTGGTAATTCAGCTGAATTATCTAAAGCGTATGCGGCTTATTTTGCAGGACTTACAGCCGCAAGAACATTGCCTGAAGGAATCGAAACAAAGAGCAGTACAGTAGCTTATTTTAAAAACGATGCATTAGCTGTTTCTAGTGAAACTGGAGATATTGCTCAGGTTGAGGTTTTCAATACTATTGGACAGGCATTGATAAGTCATAAAAATGTTCAAAATAATAAAGAAGTACTGCTTCAAAACTACAATTTTTCTATCAAACAATTATTTGTGGTTATTGTAACGGACAAAGCAGGAAATAAAAAATCATTCAAAGTAATGAACTTTTTAAACTAAAGATCAGTATAGAAGAATGAAAATTACAGAAATAGAATATTGGAACGGTTAAAATTGAGTTTGGTTATTTATTTTTTAATCTAATTTTTATTTCGAATAAATGCTTCGAACTCAGGTGATTTGTTATTTGGTTTTCACCTGAAGGAGAGCATTATGAACCTGGCAATTGTATTGCCAGGTTTTTTTTTGTTTAAAATGATTTAATCTTAATGTTGATATAAAGGACACGGATAAAACGGATTTACTATCGCAAAGACGCTGATAAAAACGGATTTTTAAAATCAGTGTAAATCCGCGTTTTCGTGAAACGAATCTGTTTCATCTGCGTCATAACCTTTAAAAAAAACTTTGCGAACCTTGCGTCTTTGCGGTTAAAAAAAACTTTTACTACTTTTGAGATCAAATACAATTATCTCAGATTCCATGGTTTTGCATCTTCTCTTGCAGATAAAAACGGATTTTAAAAATCAGTGTAAATCCGCGTTTTCGTGAAACGAATTTGTTTCATCCGCGTCACAACCTTTTTATAAAGAAAGCTTTGTGTACTTTGCGACAAAAAACTTTCATTAGTTTGGAAATCAAATACAATTATTTCAGATCGAGGTAAGGATCTAAAATTTCTGCCAGTTTATTGAACCAGTAAAAATTATCGGCAATATCCTTTATTTCAGATTCCATGGTTTCACATTCTCTTAGTACAGATAATGAAAGCACATAATTTACTTCCCGTATCATTTTCGCCATATCTTTTGCGGCAATACTATCATTAAAAAAATGGTTTAATCTGGTTTCAATTTCGGGCGAAAGGTTTTTTGTAGTCATAGTCTTGTTTTTTTTGCAAATATATAGCTTATGACACAAATTTGTGTCAATTTTTTAAAAAAATAATTTGGACTTTTGACTTATGAATATTTCAGAAGAAATTTTTATTGCAAATCTAGGACTTCACATTAAAGGACTACGTGAAAAAAAAGGTTGGTCTCAACAGCAGCTGGCTGTTGCGTGTGATATTCCCAGAAATCAAATTAGTAGAATTGAAAGAGCCAAAATAAATACAGGCATAAGAACTCTTATAAGAATTGCAAATGCTTTAGATATTGAACTTACTGAATTGCTTAGGTTACATTTAAAATAATTTTTTAAAAATCTGCTCAAATCAATAAAATCTGCGTGAAACTTTTTGACTAGTTTTGAGATCAAATATCTTAGATTCCATGGTTTTGCATCTTCTCTTGCAGATAAAAACGGATTTTTAAAATCAGTATAAATCCGCGTTTTCGTGAAACGAATCTGTTTCATCCGCGTCACAACCTTTAAAAAAAACTTTGCGAACCTTGCGAAAACCTTGCGTCTTTGCGGTTAAAAAAAACTTTCACTACTTTTGAGATCAAATCCAATTATCTTAGATTCCATGGTTTTGCATCTTCTCTTGCAGATAAAAACGGATTTTTAAAATCAGTATAAATCCGCGTTTTCGTGAAACGAATCTGTTTCATCCGCGTCACAACCTTTAAAAATAACTTTGCGAACCTTGCGAAAACCTTGCGTCTTTGCGGTTAAAAAAAACTTTCACTACTTTTGAGATCAAGTACAATTATCTCAGACTCCATGGTTTTGCATCTTCTCTTGCAGATAAAAACGGATTTTAAAAATCAGTGTAAATCCGCGTTTTCGTGAAACGAATCTGTTCTATCCGTGTCACAACCTTAAAAAAACGTTACTAACCTTGCGAAAACCTTGTGTCTTTGCGGTTAAAAAAAACTTTCACTACTTTTGAAATCAAATACAATTATCTCAGAATCCATGCAGAAATTTATCAGCCTAATTGCACTTCTTTTCTTTTTCGCCATAAGTACTGCTCAAACCAATTTCGGATCCCCGGAAGTTGATCCAGTTCAAATTCAGAATAATTTTAGTCAATGGTCGGCCTATCAAAGTAAAAACATTATGCTTTCGAGAGATTTCATAGCATTGGACATCCTTTCTAAAGAAATTTCAAAAGAATCATTTCTGGACCAATTGACAAATGGAAATTGTATTCCGATTAGATTAAAATCCGAAGATTCTAAATACTATTATAAATTATTCGAGATTCAGGCCGGTTCAGATACAAGTATAAAAGCAACTATCAATCAAATTGGCTTTGATGCGCTTAAGAATTATAAAATGGAAGGAACTCCATTCCCGAAGTTTTCATTTAAAGATCTGAATGGAAATCTGGTGTCAAATGAATCGATGAAAGGGAAAATAATTGTTATAAAATGTTGGTACATCCATTGTACTCCTTGCATACGGGAATTTCCGCAGGTGAACCGTCTGACAGAAGAATACAAAGACCGAAAAGATATCGTTTTCATGAGTCTGGCAGAGGATGCTCCGGAAAAACTTAAATTGTTTCTGGTAAAGAGACCTTTAGCCTATTCTGTAATTCCAAATATGAAAACATATATGAATGAAGCTTTACAACTGAATTCATTTCCAACTCATTTTATTTTAAACAAAGAGGGGATGATTGTTAAAGTGCTTCCTAATTTTGAGAGTTTAGAAGTGGCTTTGGCTAAGGAAAGTCAGATGTGATTTGTCAGATGTAAAAAGTAAAAAGTAAGATGTGAAAACTTAGTGTATTCAATGAAGCGATCTATTTCACAATTAACATCTCACATTTTACATTTCACTATCAGCATTTCACAAATAACATCTTACAAATCACGTTTCACAATACAAAAAACTTAGAGCCTTTACATCTTTGCAACTCTGAACCTTTTTTCATACTTTTGCACAAAATTAATTAAAAAGACATTCATGTTAACAGTCAATAATTTATCAGTTCAATTTGGCAAACGAATTTTGTTTGACGAAGTAAATACTACTTTCACTCATGGGAATATTTATGGAGTTATTGGAGCCAACGGTGCTGGAAAATCTACTTTTCTAAAAATCATCTCAGGTGATATTGATCCAACTTCGGGACACATTCATTTGGAACCGGGAAAACGTATGTCGGTTTTGAACCAGAACCACAACATGTTCGATGAGCATACCGTTTTGGAAACTGTTTTGATGGGGAATAAAGTTTTGTATGCTGTTAAGAAAGAAATGGATGAACTTTATCTGGACTACAACGATAAAAACGCAGACAGAATTGGAGAACTTCAGGTTCAGTTTGAAGAAATGAACGGATGGAATGCAGATTCTGACGCCGCTTCGATGTTGTCTAATCTAGGGATTAATGAAGAGCATCATTATACTTTAATGGGAGACTTAGAGGGAAAAATTAAAGTACGTGTGCTTTTGGCGCAGGCACTTTTTGGAAACCCGGATTTGCTGATCATGGATGAGCCTACCAACGATTTGGATTTTGAAACCATTGCGTGGTTGGAAAACTTCCTGGCAAATTATGAAAATACTGTAATTGTAGTATCTCACGACCGTCACTTTTTAGATGCGGTTTGTACACATATATCTGATATTGATTTTGGAAAAATTAATCACTATTCAGGAAACTATACTTTCTGGTACGAGTCAAGCCAATTAGCGGCGAAACAACGTGCACAGCAAAACAAAAAAGCAGAAGAGAAGAAGCAAGAACTTGAAGAATTTATTCGTCGTTTTAGTGCGAACGTTGCAAAATCAAAACAAGCTACTTCTCGTAAAAAAATGATTTCTAAATTGAACATTTCAGAAATTAAACCTTCAAGCCGTCGTTATCCTGCGATTATTTTTGATCAGGATCGTGAAGCTGGAGATCAGATTTTGAACGTTGAAGGTTTGGCAGCTTCGATCGAAGGAGATCTTTTATTTAAAGATGTTGATTTGAATATGGCAAAAGGCGATAAAATTGTTCTTTTCTCTAAAGATTCGCGTGCTACAACAGCTTTCTACGAAATTTTGAACAACCAACAAAAAGCTGATGCAGGAACTTTCGATTGGGGAATTACTACTAATCAGGCTTATTTACCGGCTGAGAATCATTCTTTCTTTGAAAATGATTTGACTTTGGTAGATTGGTTACGTCAATACGCCAAAACAGAAGAAGAGCGTGATGAGGTTTTTATTAGAGGATTCTTAGGGAAAATGATTTTCTCAGGTGAAGAAGCGCTAAAAACAAGCCGTGTATTATCAGGAGGAGAAAAAGTACGTTGTATGTTGTCCCGAATGATGATGGAAAGAGCCAATATCTTAATGCTGGACGAACCAACGAATCACTTGGATTTGGAATCGATCACAGCTTTCAACAACTCATTGAAAAATTTTAAAGGTTCCGTGATTTTTACCACACATGACCATGAGTTTGCACAAACCGTTGGTAACAGAGTAGTAGAATTAACACCAAACGGGGCGATTGACCGTTACATGACATTTGACGAATACCTGGACGATGAAAAAATTCAGGAATTAAGAAAGAAGATGTACAATTTGTAATTTTATAATTTATAATAAGAGAGATCCCGTTCGCATTGCGAACGGGATTTTTTTTGCTATTTTTTACCGAACACTTTGGCGAAAATGAATATAAGTATCGCAATAATAAAGACAACGATAAATATTCCAACACCCATTCCGGCTTTAAAAATGTCTCCAATAACTTCACAGCTGGTAAATGAAAATAGTATCACGAATACCATTAACAAACGTTTAATTATATTTTGCATCATTTTGAGTTTTTAAGAATCTGCTGTTCTAATTCGTATTGTTTAAAATTACGCCAAATCGTAAAAAAGATCTTATATAATTTGATTGGAAAGTTCTATGATTTAGACTAAAACCAACTGTACTCAAAAGGTTAAACAACTTTACAATTAAGAGAAGTAAAGATAAGGGAAAGGTAATGTTCTCTTAAAAGCTATTGCGCTTTGGTAGAATACTTTTGTTTGGTCTAAAACAAAAACAACGTATGAAAAAACTTTACTTTCTATTCTTGCTGCTGGGGCTGAGTTATGCCTTGAAAGCACAAACCTTATTTCCTTATTTACAGAATGCCACACCAACCTCTATTTATGTTAACTGGAAAACAGATAGTAATCCGGAGTCGATTGTAGAATATGGGACGACAGCCACTAGTCTTAATGTTACCGTTACCGGTAACACAAATGTTTTTACAGATTCTGGTTATCCGGGTAACTATTTCTATCATAGCGCGAAGCTGCTTAATCTTTCACCGAATACGAAGTATTACTACAGAATAAAAACCGGAGCAGAGGTATCTTCAGTTTATTCTTTTAAAACACTACCCAATCCGGGACAGGCTGCCACATCAAATGGACACATCCGTTTTTTGATAATGGGGGATAACCAATTGAAAGCAGTGCCTCGTTATGATTCCTTGGTATCAGCTGCCAAAAGAAAGATCAGACAGAAATGGGGAAAAGACGCATCTCCTGATGATAATATCTCTATGACTTTTATGGTTGGAGATCAGGTTGATGTTGGGACTTTGGATCATTACGAAAATGTGCATTTTAAAAAGAACAGAGGGTTGTCTGGCAACATACCAATTCAGACAACGGTAGGAAATCATGAAACTTATGGGACACTTGGTATGAACTCCTATTATGATCATTTTTATATCAGTGAACTTTCGTATAAGGGCATTTCGTCGGGAACAGAGAATTATTATGCGCAACAAGCCGGTAATGTTTTGTTTATTAGTTTAAGTTCAGAACATACAGGGGCAGAACAGCTTAGCTGGTTGCAAAAAGTTCTTACCGCTGCAAATGCTGATAATACAGTAGAATGGATTTTCTCGTTAAGCCACAGACCTTATCAGGCAGAGCAATATGTAGGTGATATTTCGACCTGGGTTCGTAATACTGCCGTTCCGTTACTGGTAACATCTCCAAAATATTCGATGCATATTGGGGCGCACCATCATCTTTATCATAGAGGACAGTTGAAAAACACGCCTACTTATAATATTATTTCTGGAGGTACAGCCTGGGATCAATATTGGGGATCTTCTACAGAGCAGGATTTTGATGACGTACAAAAGACAATTTGCAACTGGATTTATCAAATTGTAGATATTGATGTGGCAAACGGAAAAATGGATATCGAAAGTTATTCTATTGGAAGTGTTGATAAATGGAAGAACAACCAGTTAATGGACGAATTTCATCGATACAAAAACAAAGCGACACCTGCCAAACCTTTGATTACGAATACTTTTACTGCGACAAATACATTGCCGCTAACCGTTTCCGGATCCACTTATACGACAACTACAGATGAGAAGTTGAATACCAGTCAGTTTTTGATTTCTCAGACACCAACATTCGATATTGTTAAGAAAGAGGTATATCGTGATTTCGAAAATTTATACGGAAAGTATGGTACTAAGAAAGATTCGACTGTAAACATCAATTTGGGTGTAGATATTACTAAAATGGATTTGGCTTCTAATTCACTTCCAAATGGCAAATACTATGTGAAGTTAAGATACAGAGACCGTAATTTGGAATGGTCACCATGGAGTGATGTTCAGACTTTTACGATTACAGGAAGTAACAATGTAAATACGGCAATAGTTACAGATGCTCTGACTTATTCGTTGAACACACCTATAAAAGTTGATTTTACTGATGCTCCCGCCAGTACTTCAACGTGGATTGGTTTATACAAAGAAGGGCAGACTCCGGGAGGCTCTTCACCATCGCAAACCTGGAAATATACGGACGGAAGTGCCAGCGGATTTATCACTTTTTCTAGCGGACTGGCTACTAAAGGACGTTATTATGCTGCAATATTCTCAAATGGAGGGTACACGGAAATTGCACCGCGAAAATACTTTTATGTAGGGCCGGTACCGACCTTAACTACTGATAAAACGGAGTATTCTGTTGGGACTCCTATCCTTATTAATTATACTAATGGTCCGCAATTGGCAAAAGACTGGATTGGTATTTACAGAATGGGGGTTAATCCGGGATCCGGAGTTACAGCAACAAGCTGGCAATATGTTACAACCGTTGCAGATGCTAAATCTTTCACAGGACTGCCAAAAGGCTACTATTATGCCGAGTATTATTTACAGGATGGATTTAATCCGATTGGAAACAAAGTATTTTTTAAAGTAGGAGCGATCGTTACCGAATTATGGATCAATAAACCGGTTTACGATCTTGGCGAACAAATTACAGCTTCTTGGACTGACGCTCCGGGAATTGTAAAAGACTGGTTGGGGATTTATCATGATGGAGATAATCCGAATGAAAAACCACTGGTGAGTTATACGTATTTCGAAGGACTTTCTGAAGGAACAAAAAATATTGCAGCTACGGAATTGCCAACACAAAAAGGGAAATACTTTTTGGTAATGTTTACTAACGATTCTTATAATGAAGTTTCAAACAGAGTTTCTTTTGAAGTAATCGATCCACATCTGAACAATGATGAATTTAAAATCGATAATGGTTTGAGAGTGTATCCAAATCCAACAAAGAACGATACGGAAACCTTTATTCAATCTGAATACCCTATTGATGAAATAGAAATTTACAACATGGAAGGGAAATTATTATATGCTACAAAAAATGTAAACAATAATAAGTTTTCTCTAATCAATCAGGATTTACCAAAAGGAGTTTATATTCTAAAAATACATTCCCGTAAATTATTTACAGCTAAACTAATTGTGAAGTAACAAACAGATAAAAAAATATCAAAATCCCATTTGCCACGGCGAATGGGATTTTGTTTTTTAGATAAGGAGATCGCACGAAATATTAGAATAACATTTCAATAAGCTGAATTTTATTTCCACAGGTATCATCCAGTATGGCAATTTTTACATTTCCCATTTCTGTTGGTTTCATGCTAAATTCAACCTCAAGACCAATCAGGCGGTCATATTCCTCCTGAAGATTATCAACGTTAAATTGGGTGTATGGGATTCCAGCTTCAAAGAGTGCTTTTTGATAGGTTTTGGCCGGTTCGAAATGATTTGGCGATGGTTCCAGTAAAACTTCAGTTCCGTTTAGTTCGTCTTTAGCAACAACGGTTAACCATCTGTTGTTTTCGCCCAGAGGTATGTCATGCTTTTTTACAAAACCTAGTTTTTTAGTATAAAACTGTAAGGCCTTTTCCTGATCCAGAACTGGGATTCCGATTACTTTTGCTCTCATAATCTATAGTTTTAAAATGAATGAATACAACTTTGATGCATTTTAATTAGCGGGCTATTTTTCGCATAAGAGTTTCAAACGGGCCATTATTAAAGCGTTTTGCCCAAAGACTACTAAAGTAATAACTGAGTACAAAATATGCAATTGAAAACAGTAAAATATAAATTGGTTTTGTCGCTTCCTGATCGGTTGGATCTTGGGTTAAGCTCTTGTTCATCAGAACAGAGAACAAAAGGATTCCAAGAGTGAGATGCGAAATATAGTGTGTTAGCGTCATTTGACCTGTTGGAGCAAAATCTTGTATGTATCGGTTCGTTCCGTATTTTTCTCCCAGGTACATAAAAAAGGCAATCAGCATCAGAGCAAATCCGGATGTACTTAACATAAAAGGGAGGTATGGAGGGAGGTAATCCGCATTGATAAATAAATGTAAATTCTCTGAAAGTGCAATTTGGCCGGACAATAATTGAAGTAGTGCTATCGATACATACACTAAAAATCCAATCTTAAACATTTTTTTTTGAACCTTTGTACTACTCCAGTTTAGTCTTCCGAGATACATTCCTAAGAGAAAATAAGCAATCCAGGGAAAAACAGAATTCCAGCCATTATAAAAGGTGTTTCTGATAAATCCGTTAAGGGTGTAAAAATCATTGTATTGAAAAGAGGTAATGTTCCAGCCCGTTTCATAGGGGATGATAAGAATTAAAAAGTGAAAACTAAAGACCGCGACAGCAGCCAGAAGCAGAAAAATTTTTTTGTTTAAAAAGAGTATAAAAGCAATTAGGAACATATAGCAGCCGTAAAAATGTAAAATATCGGCGGGCCAGATCAGGTTGAGCAAAAGTCCGATGATAAATAAAAAACCTGCTCGTTTGAGGATCGTATTTCTCAGCTTGTTTTTTTCGACAGAAGTATATTCAGCTCTGTTGGTCATAAGCGCAATTCCCATTCCTGCCAGTATCACAAATACAGAGCTCGAGTTACCGCTAAAAAGAGACATAAATTGTGCAATGGCACTTTGGTCGTTATGGGAGCCAAAAACCATATTGAAATTAACAATAAACATTCCGAAGATGGCATATGATCTTGCCAGGTCAAATCCTACGATTCTTTGTTTCATTTTTTTTATATTTTATGAAACAAATGTCGAAATGAAAAATCGCGGGAAATTTGACTTAGGTCAAATAATACATTTAAATTCTGGATCGGATCCTGCTTAGTGTTTCCAGCGATATTCCCAGATAAGAAGCAATATGGGTAAGCTGTATGTTTTTAATAATATGCGAATGTTCTTTAATTAATTTAAGGTAGCGGGTAGTAGCGTCCAGTGTACGAAACTGAAACAGTCGGTCTTCTAACCAAATTGCGTAATACTCGGTGAGCATTAAATCTAATTCTGTTAATTTGGGGAATTGCTTCTTTGCGTTCTGAAATCCTTTAAAGTCAGTTTGTGAAATGGCGATATCTGTGACGGCCTGAATGAATTCTTTGCTTGGCTTTTGCAGACAATAACTATTAAAAGATACCGCTATATCATCTTTAAAGTATAATTCTGTCGTGATTTCTTTTCCATCATCGAGGTAATACTTTCTGGCGATTCCTTCTTCTATAAAATAACTTTTGGAGCAAATTTCATCTTGTCGTAATAAAAACTCTCCTTTTTTTAACGTCTTGGTAGTTGAGATACTATTTAAAACGGCTAAGATTTCCAGATCAAGGCTGTTTATAAAAACATCTATTTTTGTTAGATAAGAGTTCATTCTTTTTTTTGGAAATATTCGTTTTTAAGAGAGTTGTAATTACTGGTTTATTTTAGATTGTTGAGGTGTAAGGAAATGTACCACAGGCATGGAATAGTTTTTTCAATGCCAATGTGGTTGTTTCTTTAACACTGTTTTTAATCTCCAATTGTACCGGTTTTTACTAATCCCGCTCGGCTGTAATTGGCAATAATAACTCCTGTAGAGGTGATTGTATGGTTGGTCAGAACAAATGAAGTTGGAATTGCACTGTCATCAAATAGTTTTTTTCCTTTTCCAAGAAGTAAAGGATGAATTTTGAGCCACAGTTCATCAACTAAATCATTTTTAAGCAGAAATTGAATGATGGAGGCGCCTCCCCAAACTTTAATATCATCGCCTTCTGAATTTTTGAGTTTTTGGATATCTTCTGCACTTTTTAAAAAGACGGAGTTTTCCCATTTAGAATCTTTTCGGCTTGCAGATAAGACATATTTAGTGACCTCATTAATTCCGGGCCAGTTAGCAGCATGCTCAGGCCAGTAAGATTCAAAAAGATCAAAGGTTTTTCTACCTAAAAGAATATCCGAAGGTTCCATTTGTTTTTCCATGGCCTTGCTGTACGATTCATCACCAAATGGTGCGACCCAGCCTCCATATTTAAAACCGCCCGAAGTATCTTCCTGAGGGCCGCCCGGTGCCTGCATAACCCCATCGAGTGTAATCATTGCTAAGGCAATTATTTTTCTCATTATTTTTAGTTTTTGGTTTCTCAAATATAATAAAATAACAAGAAATATTGGATTGAATTAATGCGGGTTGAAGGTGTTGTAGTAGTAGATTTTTTTTCTGTTTACTGTTTTATGCTTTAAAATAAAGGCTTGTAATATGGTTCATTCCTACAGAACTTTCGCTAATGTTGTTTAATCAGCAACGGATTAAAATCCGTTGTTACAGTATTGTTGATTCCCACGGAATTTAGAATGATGTTTTGTAATATAGATCGTTCCTATGGAACTTTTTCCAAGATTGCTCATTCCAGGTGAATTTAGAATGGTGCTTTGTGATCGTATAACGTTAAAAATTTATTCCCATATTTGTATTTAGAAAGAGGCAACAAATAAATTCTGATTTTGTATATTTGCTCAACCAAACATTATACTTAATTATGAGCCAAAAAGTATTACTTAATTCAAAAGAAGTTACTATCATACTCCATCGTTTGGCTTGTCAGTTAATCGAAAAACATCTTGATTTTTCAGATACTATTTTAATCGGAATTCAGCCGAGGGGTGTTTTTTTAGCCGAACGTTTAAAACAAATACTAGAGAGCGAATACAAGACACCTGAAATTTCTCTGGGATATTTAGATATTACTTTTTTCAGAGACGATTTCCGCCGTACAGATAAACCGCTTGAGGCCAATAAAACCCAAATCAATTTCATAGTTGAAAATAAAAAAGTCATTTTTATTGATGACGTTTTGTTTACCGGACGCAGCATTCGCTCTGCTTTAACCGCAATTCAGTCTTTTGGCAGACCTTCAGAAATTGAATTGTTAGTGTTAATTGACAGACGTTTTAGTCGCAATCTGCCAATTCAACCCGATTATCGTGGTCGTCAGGTAGATGCTATTAATGGTGAAAAAGTAAAAGTAAGCTGGAAAGAAAATGACGGTGAAGATGTGGTCTATTTGATAACAAATTAACGATTAAATAAAGCAGCAGTTAAACGAATAAATAAAAAAAGGATGACAGAGAATGAAGTTTTTATTTATGAATCAATTTTTAACCAAGTTAGAATGGGGTTTCTGTCTCTTGATGAGATTCAGGAAAACATTTTGGAAGAAATTGAAGACAACGAATTTGAGGATGAAATCTCTGAAGAGTGGGCTTTTGATAAAATAAGAGAAGAAAACCAAAAATTACTTTCAGAAAGTAAACAATGGAAAAGTCCAACAGATACTGAAAGATTAATAAAAGCGTTTGATGAATTGGCAGATATAAATATTATTGCACTTCATAATGCGGGTTATACCACATCAGATGGCGAATATGAAGTTGTTGAGGTAGAAAGAGCATTACGTGAAAACGAGGTAGAATCTGATGGGTATTGCTTTTATCATGAACAAGACTTAGAAAGAGGAGTGGCGGTAGAAGATTCAAGTTTGTTTATCGCTTTCCAGAAAGTGGATAATGGTGATGATGCGACAACAATAGAAGTAGGTAAAGTAGTTGCCCAAGTTCTAAGAGATAACGGCTTTACTCTAAAATGGAATGAATCTGCAAGAACAAAAATAGAAATCCCAGGTTTCAAATGGCAATATCTTTTTGATGAAGATGCCAGAGATTTGCAGGATTACAGCGAAGTTGTAGAAAGAATGATTCAATAAAGTAGTTGTTCTTTGTAGCAGCATTGAAAGACTGAGTATGTCAGGAATTCAAGAATTTGACAAATAAATATTAAAGAAATAAAAATGAAAGAATTAAGCGTAAATCACTTATTGGGAATTAAATATATCAATGAAAATGATATTAACCTGATTTTTGAAACTGCCGATCATTTTAAAGAAGTCATTAACAGACCCATTAAAAAAGTTCCTTCATTACGAGATATTACCATTGCCAATATTTTCTTTGAAAACAGTACCAGAACTAAGCTTTCTTTTGAGTTGGCACAAAAAAGACTATCAGCTGATGTGATTAGTTTTTCGGCAGCTCAGTCTTCTGTTAAAAAAGGAGAGACTCTGATTGATACTGTAAATAATATCCTTTCAATGAAAGTTGATATGGTTGTAATGCGCCACTCCAACCCCGGAGCGGCTTATTTTTTATCCAAAAATGTCAAAGCCAGTATCGTGAATGCCGGAGACGGAGCACACGAGCACCCAACACAGGCTTTATTAGATAGTTATTCTATTAGAGAGAGATTAGGTGATGTAGCCGGAAAAAAGGTAGTTATTGTAGGTGATATTCTGCATTCGAGAGTAGCTTTGTCTAACATATATGCTTTAAAGATGCAGGGTGCCGAAGTAAAGGTTTGTGGGCCAAAAACACTGATTCCAAGATACATTGAATCCCTTGGAGTCACAGTTGAACCCAATTTGCGTAAAGCTTTAGAGTGGTGTGATGTTGCTAATATGCTTCGTGTTCAAAACGAACGTATGGACGTAAACTTTTTTCCTTCGACACGTGAGTATGCACAACAATACGGAGTAGATAAACCATTACTGGACTCCCTTGGAAAAGAAATCGTAATCATGCACCCGGGACCAATTAACAGAGGAGTAGAGATTACTTCTGAAGTGGCTGACTCCGATCATTCGGTGATTTTGAATCAGGTCGAAAACGGAGTAGCGATCAGAATGGCCGTTATTTATTTATTGGCGTCTAAGATTCAGTAGTTTAGTCTCGATTTTCAGTTTTCAGTCTCAGTTTTCAGTCTCAGTCTCAGTCTCAGTTTTCAGTGAAGGTCAGAATTTGAACTACACAAAGTTAAAACTGTTTACTGCGACATCGCGACTGAATACTACAAAAAGCGACTGCGGCTGAAAAATAATCTCAGTTTTCAGTGAAGATCAGAATTTGAACTACACAAAGTTAAAGCTGTTTACTGCAATCGCGACTGAAAACTAAAAAAAGCGACTGCGCCTGAAAAATAGTCCCAGTTTTCAGTCTCAGTTTTAGTGAAGGTCAGAATTTGAACTACACAAAGTTAAAGCTGTTTACTGCAATCGCGACTGAATACTACAAAAAGCGACTTCGCTTGAAAAATAGTCTCAGTTTTCAGTCTCAGTTTTCAATAAAGCAGAATTTGAACTACACAAAGTTAAAACTGTTTACTGCGACCGCGACTGAAAACTAAAAAAAACGACTGCGACTGAATACTAAAAAAATCGTACCTTAGCTCTCTAACAGCGCCTATAAATTAGAAGATGAAAGTAGATCAAAAAGGACATACCGTTACAATTAAAGATACCCAGGGAGATTTTAATGCTTTTTTGGAAAAAGTAACGCAACAGTTCAAAACCTTTGAAAAACAAAATATTATAATCGATTTGTCTGCAGATAATGATGTATCTGAAAAGGAGGTAAAGCTTTTTTTACCTTTGGCCAAGCAACAGAAAAAAGCTAAAAAATCATTTGTAATAGTGGTTTCAGATCTTGATTTTAATGCTGTTTCAGATAAATTACTTGTAGTTCCATCGCTTTTGGAAGCACATGATATTATCGAAATGGAAGAAATCGAAAGAGACTTAGGGTTTTAATTGTAGCTTTTAGAGTTCAGATTTTAGATTTTGAATGTTGGAGTCTAAAATATATATTCAATTTAGAATCTAAAATCAACAATCTAAAATGAAGCTTACCATACTTGGCTGTTATGCCGCAACCCCCAGAACAATTACCAACCCGACATCGCAGGTTTTAGAGATTAAAAATAGAATGTTTTTAATTGATTGTGGTGAAGGAACTCAGGTACAATTACGCAAGAACAAAATTAAATTCTCTAAAATAAATCATATTTTTGTTTCGCATTTGCATGGAGATCACTTTTTTGGTTTGATTGGAACGATCTCAACTTTTGCACTTTTAGGCCGTACAACTGATTTACATATTTATGGTCCAAAAGGAATAAAGGAAATTATTACTTTGCAATTGAGATTGTCGAATTCCTGGACAACTTATGATTTGTTTTTTCATGAATTGGAATCAACAGAAAGCGAGGTTATTTTTGAAGACAACAGAGTTATTGTAAAAACAATTCCACTAAAACACCGTGTATATACGAACGGATTTTTGTTTCAGGAAAAACCCGGTGATCGAAAATTAAATGTAGAGGCTGTTCAGCAATATGACATTCATACGGCCTATTATCAAAAAATAAAAGGAGGTGGTGACGTTACACTTGATGACGGTACTGTGATAAAAAACGAAAAGCTGTCTTTTGACCCAATTCCTCCAATGAGTTATGCTTTTTGCTCGGATACAGTATATCATGAAGCGATACTTCCGTTAATAAAGGATGTTGATGTTTTATATCACGAATCTACCTTTTTGGAATCAGAGGCTGCATTAGCACTCAAAACGTTACATTCGACCGCAAAAGAGGCGGCGGCAATTGCACTTAAAGCAAACGCGAAACAATTGGTACTAGGGCATTATTCAACGCGATATGATGGTATCGAACGTTTTAAAGAAGAAGCTGAAACCGTTTTTCCAAACATCCTTTTAGGAGATGATGGGAGAAGTTTCGAGTTTTAAGTTGTAAAATGTAAATAGTTAATAGTGAAATGTAGATTATGGAATGTGAATGGTGAATAATGAAATGTAAAATAATTTAGGTTTTTTAGTCAATCAATAAACCACATTTCACAACCTACAATCTAAAATATAAAATCATGAACGATTTAAGCAATTATAGAAAATCTTACGAAAAGAGCGAATTATTAGAAACGAATATTCCTGAAGATCCAATTAATCTTTTTAACCGATGGTTTCATGAGGTGGAAGATTTCGGTGGAAGCGGAGAAGTCAACGCCATGACAGTTTCGACAATTGGACTGGACGGCTTTCCGAAATCCAGAGTGGTTTTGTTAAAAAAGTTTTCTGAGGAAGGTTTTATTTTTTATACCAATTATGATTCAGAAAAGGGAAAAGCAATTGCCGCGAATCCACATGTTTGTTTGTCTTTTTTTTGGCAGGAAATGGAACGTCAGGTAATCATAAAAGGAATTGCGACCCGAACAGCTGAGAACATATCCGATGGTTATTTTGATTCTCGTCCTGATGGAAGTAAATTGGGAGCGATTGTTTCGAAGCAAAGTGAAGTGATTCCGTCCCGAACTTTTCTGGAAGAGAATTTGAAAAAATTAGAGAAAGAATTTGAAGGAAAACAGATTCCGAGACCCGAAAATTGGGGAGGTTTTTTAGTAACTCCCTTAGAGGTAGAATTCTGGCAGGGGAGACCTAATAGATTACACGACAGGATTCGTTATCAGAGTCAATCTGATTTTTCGTGGAAGATTGAAAGATTATCTTCGTAGTTGTAGGAAAAATATATTTCATTATAGGTTTGTTATGTAGTTCATCGATTTTTTTTGTAGTTTAACGATATATTTGATATGTTTGAGTAAGAAAAAGAAACAGATCAATCTATCTAAATAAAGAGTTTAAAGGATTTGCCCCAACATCTACTTTAAAAATTAAACTACTATGTGATTATGAAAAAGATGATGCATAACATGAGGTTCGTTGCAATGGTTGTCCTACTGGTTGCAATGAACTCCTGTTCAGCGGATAGTGCAGAGGCTACCGAAAACAGTACTACTGTTGAAGCTGTTGTTGCCAGCTACACTTACAATGATTCTGAAATCGAATCCATGAAACTTATCAATGATTATAGGGTAAGTGTCGGTCTGAATGCTCTGCAAAGAGTAAATCACGTTTCATTTAAATGTGAAGAGCATAACAAATACATGATCGCTAACAATGTGGTTGATCATAATGATTTTACTGCTCGTTCTAATAATATTATGAGTGTTTTAGGAGCTAAAAAAGTAGGTGAGAATGTAGCTTACAATTATAAAACTTCTGAAGCAGCTTTAAGAGCCTGGCTCGATAGCCCCGGGCATAAAGCAAATATTGAAGGAGATTATACCCATTTTGGTTTGTCGGTTTCAATTGATCCTCAAACAGGAAAAAAATACTATACAAACATCTTTGTAAAGATGTAAAGAAAATATTGGACTGGTTTAGTTTTTATTGGTCGTTGCAATTCTGGGAATTGCAACGATTTTTTTTGTTATCGATTGTTTAAATGTTTATTTTCCTACTTTTGTTTTTGTTTATAAAGGAGAATATTATGAATGAAATAATTAAAGATTATGTTGATAAAGGAATAGCTTTTGTCGAAAAACACAAAGAATATCTTATGTATGGTGATGATATTGCTAAAGATATGATTTATGAATTTGATTATAGTAGTACTAAGAGTAAATCTTCAAAAATGACTATGAGTCAAGAGAATGCTACCGGTGAACTTGTAGAGCTTTTGAAACCCACAGATAAAATATGGAAAGCAACGGATGGTACAATAACGGATAGTCAAATTATTGAAATAGAAAACCAATTTGATATTAGATTTCCGAACTCTTATAAAGAATATCTAAAGTATAAACATTTCTATGCTATTTTTTTGAATTCGGATATCAGACTTTATCCGAAACCTTCTAGTAACTGGCAAAATATATTAGTAGAAAATAATGAGGAAATGAAGGAGTATTTATTAGATATTGGATTTTTTGCTATTGGGGATTATATAGATTATGGTATTGTTTGTTTTGATTTTAGAAATGGTAGAGAAGAAGCAAAAGTTGTATTTGTCGATTGCGGAAATATGGAAATAGAGGTTTTAGCAGAAAATTTTATTAGTCTTTTAGAGAATGGGCTAAAATTAAAAGAACCTGTTTTAAGTGAATTAAAACTATGGCAAAAAAAGATGTATGGTATGATCTAATTTATTTAGGTACTTCCTGTGATAAAAAAAAGCTACCTATATGGCAGCTTTTTTTATTTACATCTGTTTTTTAGAAATTACAATTCCGTAATAATAAATTCGCTTCTTCTGTTCATTTGATGTTGTTCTTCTGTACACGGTACACCATCAGAACAGCCATTTACCAGTTGGGTCTCGCCATATCCTTTTCCGGTTAGCCTGTTTTTGGCAACACCATTTTTAACCAGCCATGCTATAGTCGATTTTGCTCTTCTGTCAGATAAGGCTGCATTGTATTGGTGCGTAGCGCGGCTGTCTGTATGTGAACGAATATCAAGTTTCATATTTGGATGACTGTTTAATACATCAAGTATTTTCTCCAGATCCAGTGCAGCTTCGGTACGAATATTTGATTTGTCCAGATCAAAGTAGATCATTTTAATTCCAAAGCATTTTCCTAAATCATCACCAACAGCGACTTTGCAGGTTGCTTTGTCCAAAGCAATAGGAAGACTGGTTTTTCCGGTGAGTTTTCCAATAGTAATGTTTATTTCTTTGGTTGTATAATCCTCTTTTTCGGCTCTTACATTATACGTTTTTCCGCATTCGACGGGAAAGCTGTAAAAACCTGCTGCGTCCGAAATGGTATTGCTTTTTATAGCTCCCTGATTGTCATACAATGTTAGTTTCGTATTTGGTAAAATTGCTAATGTTTCGGCATCTGTAATAACTCCATTTAACTCTTGTATACATTGAAGTCTTCGGGTTTCCAGGAATTTATAAATATCGTCAGAACCCTGTCCACCATCTTTATTAGAGCTGAAATAACCTCTTCGGGAAGCGGGATCAATAATGTAGGCAAAATCATCTTTCGGCGAATTGACATCTGCTCCAAGATTCTGTATACTACTTATGGTTCCGTTGTCTTCAATTTTACCCACAAAAACATCCAGACCTCCTAGACCGGGATGTCCGTCGGAAGCAAAGTAAATTTCATTTTCACTGGTCACATACGGAAATGTTTCTTTTCCCTGGGTGTTAATGACTTTGCCTAAATTCTGAGGCGTGCCGTAACTGTCATCACCGTTGATGCTCACTTTATAAATATCTGATTGGCCTACAGTTCCGGGCATGTCAGAGGCAAAGTAAAGCGTTTTTTCATCAGGACTCAATGTTGGATGCGCAGTACTGTAATTATCACTATCAAAAGGAAGTGTGGTTATGTTGGTCCATTTTCCGTTTTCAAGAGTAGCTTTGTATATTTTGATTAAAGTAATTTTGTTATCATCTTTTCCTTTTTTTCCATTGATGTAGTTGTTTCGCGTAAAATAAACCGTTTTTCCGTCTTTTGTAAAAGCGGGAGAAGATTCGTGAAACTTTGTGTTGAGGGATGTTTTAAATTTATTGACCTTAACAACGCTGTTGGAAGCAGGGTCAGTGTCGGCAAAATACAAATTAGTAAAATACTCTCCGGTCCATTTGTGTTTACGTTGTGAAAAGTTTCCGGTATCTCTGGCAGAGGCAAAGTATATTTTACCATTATACACAAAGGAACTGTAGTCGGAGTATTTAGAATTGATTCCGGCATCTTCGATTTTGTATCGACCTGAATTGGCTTTAATTTTATCAAGATAGTTTACATCTTCGGTGTATAATTTCGCTCTGTCGTCGTTTTTGGATTTAGCCGAAAATTCTTCCATGATTTTAGCAGCCTTAGCTGTTTGCCCGGTTGATTTCAAACATTGTGCATATCGATAGTAATACTCAGGCTCGACAACGGTATTCATGGCAAATAATTCACCATACCATTTCGCGGCTGCTTCAAAGTTAGAGTTGAAGTAGTAAGAATTTCCGAGCTTCTTAAACAAATCGTCTGATTTGTATCCTTTATCGGCTACACGTTCGTAGGTTTTAATAGCGTTGATATACGCATAATTATCGTAATTTTTATCAGCAGTATTAATTTTCGATTGTTGCGCATAACTGCCTGATGAAAAAGAACAGATAATTGTTAAGCAAAGGAGTATATAATTTTTCATAATCATTAATTTTTAGAAGAAACGTGGCGTTGTCATTTTACCATTGTTTTTGAAGAATTCGTAACGCAGGAATATCTCATGTGATCCTGAATTATAGTTGTTCAGGCGGGTGGTTTCACGATCGTAACCATAACCAAGATAAAGACCGTCGGTTATTTGAAATCCTACCATGGCGCTTATCGAAGCACTCCAACGATACGCTAGTCCAACCACAAGCTTGTCCATAAACATAAAGTTTGCAGAAACGTCTACCTGAAGCGGTGCTCCCTCAACCATTTTGGTCAGTAAGGCAGGTTTGAACTTGATGTATTGGTATTGGTCTAAATCAAACACATAACCGGCTATTAAGTAATAATTGATTTTATCTTTATAAATGGCATAGTCATTATCATCAAACCGATTGGTTTCGATAAAATTGGGTACAGACAAACCGATATAAGCTTTATCAGAATGCCAATAGACTCCAGCTCCCACATTTGGTGAAAACTTATTGTTTAGATCCTGAAACTGTGGATCTCCCTGACTCTCCGGATTTAATTTGCTGATATCGAGATTGAACAGGTTTGCTGTTCCTTTAATACCAAATGAAAGTTTAAAATCGGCTGAGGTCTGAACAGTATAAGAGAGGTCGACAGAAATGTTATTTTCATTGGTTGGACCAATTTTGTCGTTTACTAAAGAGGCTCCTACTCCTAGATTACTGTTGTTTATAGGGCTATTTACAGAGAAAGCACTGGTTTCAGGTGCCCCGTCGAGTCCAACCCATTGGGTGCGGTACAATCCAAAAACACTTAAAGCTCCTCGTGATCCGGCATAAGCAGGATTGATGTTTATAGTATTGTACATGTATTGCGTAAATTGTGCGTCCTGTTGGGCATAACCAGCAATTGTTACAAACATAATGACGAAGAAAAATAATTTTGTTCTCATAGTGGTATTTATTATTTTCATTAGTACTACTTTTTCATCAATTAAAATCGAAAAAAAGCCTATGCATTTGTATATTCAAAAATAAGGATTTTTTTATTAATTAATCGTAAAAAGCTTCTTTATGTGTTTGTGATGCAATAGGATATATTTTTTATTTCTTATTTTGATAGATATAAGTACCCATCTTTTTTATTGTTTTGAAGTACATTATTTCCGTCCAACGATTTATAATTAATAATATAGAAATAAGTTCCTGTTGGCAGTCCATCAGATTGTTTGACTGTAGTTCGGCCTCTTGAAATTCCATCAAAGGCATTGGTTTGATTGTTGTAATTATGTGTTTCAAATACCAATACTCCCCAGCGGTTATAAATTTCTACATCATTCTCAGGATAACAAGTGGTGTCGTCAATACTGTCTATTTTGAAGATATCATTGATTCCGTCTCCATTAGGTGAGAAGGCGTTGTGAACCACTACGCTTCCACAGGCAAGTACTTTACAATCATCATTTATTTCCATATTCAGTACAATGCTTTTTGGACAGCTCGTATCAGGTATTTTGTACTCGAATGTATAATTACCTATTGCGAGACCTAAAGGATTGAGATCATTTCCTTGTATACTTCTGGTATTATTGTTGTCCACCCAGGTTCCGTTAGAAGGAGTGTTTTCTGGTAACAGGGATAGTAGGTTAATGATAGTTGAATCATCGTTACAGGCTTTACTGCTAATATTAGTTACTAAATTAGGAATTGCAATGATTGTTACAGTTGCAGTTGCGGTACACGTTTGATTTGCATTATTTACAGGGGATGTTGCTGTAAGGGTGTAGGTTCCAACTGGTAAATTGGTATTTCCAACAATTTCGTTGTTAGCGTTTCTAATAACAACAGTCGAACCAGCGCTATTGGTTACCAGGATTGAACCACTTTTTCCGTCCAGACAGTTTACATTCGTAGCAACTCCGCTTACAGAAACTTTATTGGCTACTGTAAAGGTTTGTACCAATACAGTTTTATTTCCTGCACAATCGGTTAGAGTATAGCTTCTGGTCAGGATGTAAGGATTACCGTCGCAGCCGCTTCCGCCATTGTTTGTGTCATTTACCGTAATGTTTACTGTACTGCTGCAATTATCCTTAGCGTCTTTGATGTCACTTGAATTTCCAGCAGGAATATCGGCGATAGTTTGCAAATTGGCCACATTAAGAGGAGCTGTTCCTGTAGGTGGAGTGGTGTCTCTAACGGTTATAATTTGAGTGTAAGAAATTGTATTTCCGCCACAATCACTGGTCGTCCATTTACGGGTTAAAGTATAATTTGTAGCACATTGATTCTCAGTATTACTTTTTGTTTCGCTGAAAACAATTGGTAAGTTACCATTACAATTATCAGAGGCTTCCATATTTGCGGGCTGCGGAACAGCATCACAAGAAACAGTAATGTCGGTAGGTAACGTTCCGGTAAAGGTTGGTTTAGAAGTATCCTGAATGGTAATCACTTGCGTGAAAGTATCAGAAGTATTTCCACAATCGTCTTTTACTGTCCAGGTGTTGGTATAGGTTCCTGTATTAGAACAACCCTGAGAGGCTACAAAAGCACCGCTTACTTTTACAATGTTTGAAACATTGGTGTCGCAAGCATCAGTCGCAGTTGGGAACAAGGCTTGCGCAGAAGTTAAAGCTGTTGTGTCACTACATTCTATAGTTTTGTCTAAAGAAGCAGTTTGAGTAGACCATATTGGTTTAGAAGTATCCTGAATGGTAATCACTTGCGTGAAAGTATCAGAAGTATTTCCGCAATCGTCTTTTACCGTCCAGGTGTTGGTATAGGTTCCTGAATTGGCACAGCCCTGAGAGGCTACAAAAACACCGCTTACTTTTACAATGTTTGAAACATTGGTGTCGCAAGCATCAGTCGCAGTTGGGAACAAGGCTTGTGCAGAAGTTAAAGCTGTTGTGTCACTACATTCTATAGTTTTGTCTAGAGAAGCAGTTTGAGTAGACCATGTTGGTTTAGAAGTATCCTGAATAGTAATCACTTGCGTGAAAGTATCAGAAGTATTTCCGCAATCGTCTTTTACTGTCCAGGTGTTGGTATAGGTTCCCGCATTAGCACAACCCTGAGAGGCTACAAAAGCACCGCTTACTTTTACGATGTTTGAAACATTGGTGTCGCAAGCGTCAGTGGCAGTTGGAAACAAGGCTTGTGCAGAAGCTAAGCCCGCTGCATCACTACATTCTATAGTTTTGTCTAAAGAAGTAGTTTGAGTAGACCATGTTGGTTTAGAAGTATCCTGAATGGTAATCACTTGCGTGAAAGTATCAGAAGTATTTCCGCAATCGTCTTTTACTGTCCAGGTGTTGGTATAGGTTCCCGCATTAGCACAACCCTGAGAGGCTACAAAAGCACCGCTTACTTTTACGATGTTTGAAACATTGGTGTCGCAAGCGTCAGTGGCAGTTGGAAACAAGGCTTGTGCAGAAGCTAAGCCCGCTGCATCACTACATTCTATAGTTTTGTCTAAAGAAGTAGTTTGAGTAGACCATGTTGGTTTAGAAGTATCCTGAATGGTAATCACTTGCGTGAAAGTATCAGAAGTATTTCCGCAATCGTCTTTTACTGTCCAGGTGTTGGTATAGGTTCCCGCATTAGCACAACCCTGAGAGGCTACAAAAGCACCGCTTACTTTTACAATGTTTGAAACATTGGTATCGCAAGCATCAGTGGCAGTTGGGAACAAGGCTTGTGCAGAAGTTAAAGCTGTTGTGTCACTACATTCTATAGTTTTGTCTAAAGAAGCAGTTTGAGTAGACCATGTTGGTTTAGAAGTATCCTGAATAGTAATCACTTGCGTGAAAGTATCAGAAGTATTTCCGCAATCGTCTTTTACTGTCCAGGTGTTGGTATAGGTTCCCGCATTAGCACAACCCTGAGAGGCTACAAAAGCACCGCTTACTTTTACGATGTTTGAAACATTGGTGTCGCAAGCGTCAGTGGCAGTTGGGAACAAGGCTTGTGCAGAAGCTAAGCCCGCTGCATCACTACATTCTATTGTTTTGTTTAAAGAAGCAGTTTGAGTAGACCATGTTGGGGCAGAAATATCTTGTACAACAATAACTTGACTAACGGGAAGAGAAATATTTCCACAAGCATCAACAGCAGTCCAGGTTCTGGTTTGAGTGTAAGAACCGGCACATCCGCCTGGAGTAATAACATCTTTATAGGTTAATGATGAAATCACGCCATTGTTATCCGTTGCAGTTGCAGTTGCAAATACAGGTGTTGTAGGACAATTAATAGTAGAACTTTGTGGTAGCGGATCTATTATTGGTTTGATAGAATCTCCATCAATAATAGTAACCGTTTTCGTTATTGTACAGGAGTTCGCATCTGTTGCAGTTACAGTATATGTTCCGGCAACAAGTGCATTTGCTGTAGCAGCTGTTCCACCAGATGGAGACCATAAGTAAGTATAACCTGGAGTTCCACCGGAAACAGTAATGGTAGCAGATCCTGTATTGTCACCTCCGCAGCCTACATTGGTTTGTGAAGTAGTGGCCGTTAGTACGGTTGGCTCTGTTATGGTAACTGTTTTGGTAATGGTACAAAGGTTGGCATCTTTAATAGTTACCGTATAAGTTCCAGCCGCTAAATTAGAAGCTGTTGCTGCTGAACCACCTGATGGTGCCCAGGAGTAAGTATACGCTCCGGTTCCTCCGGCAGCAGTCACTGTCGCAGAACCTGTTGCTCCGGCATTACAAGCTACATTGGTTTGTGTAGTTGTAGCGGTCAAGGTAGTTGGCTCTGTTATGGTAACGGTTTTAGTAATGGTACAAAGATTAGCGTCTTTAATAGTCACGGTATAAGTTCCTGCGGCTAAATTCGAAGCTGTTGCTGCTGAACCTCCAGATGGTGCCCAAGAGTAAGTATAAGCTCCGGTTCCTCCGGCAGCAGTTACTGTTGCAGAACCTGTAGTTCCGGCATTACAAGCGACATTGGTTTGTGTAGTTGTAGCGGTTAGTGCAGTTGGTTCTGTTATGGTTACTGTTTTAGTAATGGTACAAAGGTTTGCATCTTTAATAGTCACCGTATACGTTCCAGCCGCTAAATTAGAAGCTGTTGCTGCTGATCCACCTGATGGTGCCCAGGAGTAGGTATAGGCTCCGGTTCCTCCAGCAGGAGTTACGGTTGCAGAACCTGTAGTTCCGGCATTACAAGCCACATTGGTTTGTGTAGTTGTGGCGGTCAAAGCGGCTGGTTCTGTTATGGTAACGGTTTTAATAAGAGTACAAAGGTTGGCATCTTTAATAGTCATGGTATAAGTTCCCGCTGCTAAATTAGAAGCAGTTGCTGCTGAACCGCCTGATGGTGCCCAAGAGTAAGTATAACCAGGAGTTCCTCCGGCAACAGTTACGGTTGCAGAACCTGTTGTTCCGGCATTACAAGCCACATTGGTTTGTGAGGTTGTTGCGGTCAAAGTAGACGATTCCGTGATGGTAACGGTTTTAGTAATGGTACAAAGGTTGGCATCTTTAATAGTTACCGTATAAGTTCCAGCCGCTAAATTAGAAGCTGTTGCTGCTGAACCACCTGATGGTGCCCAGGAGTAAGTATACGCTCCGGTTCCTCCGGCAGCAGTCACTGTAGCAGAACCTGTTGCTCCCGCATTACAAGCCACATTGGTTTGTGTAGTTGTAGCGGTCAAGGCAGTTGGCTCTGTTATGGTAACAGTTTTAGTAATGGTACAAAGATTAGCGTCTTTAATAGTCACGGTATAAGTTCCTGCGGCTAAATTAGAAGCTGTTGCTGCTGAACCTCCAGATGGTGCCCAGGAATAGGTATAAGCTCCGGTTCCTCCGGCAGCAGTTACTGTTGCAGAACCTGTAGTTCCGGCATTACAAGCGACATTGGTTTGTGTAGTTGTAGCGGTTAGTGCAGTTGGTTCTGTTATCGTTACTGTTTTAGTAATGGTACAAAGGTTGGCATCTTTAATGGTCACGGTATAAGTTCCGGCTGCTAAATTCGAAGCTGTTGCTGCTGAACCACCTGATGGTGCCCAGGAGTAGGTATAGGCTCCGGTTCCTCCGGCAGGAGTTACGGTTGCAGAACCTGTAGTTCCGGCATTACAAGCGACATTGGTTTGTGTAGTTGTAGCGGTTAGTGCAGTTGATTCTGTTATCGTTACTGTTTTAGTAATGGTACAAAGGTTGGCATCTTTAATAGTCACCGTATACGTTCCAGCCGCTAAATTAGAAGCAGTTGCTGCTGATCCACCTGATGGTGCCCAGGAGTAGGTATAGGCTCCGGTTCCTCCGGCAGGAGTTACGGTTGCAGAACCTGTTGTTCCAGCATTACAAGCCACATTGGTTTGTGTAGTTGTAGCGGTCAAAGCGGTTGGTTCTGTTATGGTAACGGTTTTAATAAGGGTACAAAGGTTGGCATCTTTAATAGTCACGGTATAAGTTCCCGCTGCTAAATTAGAAGCAGTTGCTGCTGAACCGCCTGATGGTGCCCAAGAGTAAGTATAACCAGGAGTTCCTCCGGCAACAGTTACGGTTGCAGAACCTGTTGTTCCGGCATTACAAGCCACGTTGGTTTGTGAGGTTGTTGCGGTCAAAGTAGACGATTCCGTGATGGTAACGGTTTTAGTAATGGTACAAAGGTTGGCATCTTTAATAGTTACCGTATAAGTTCCAGCCGCTAAATTAGAAGCTGTTGCTGCTGAACCACCTGATGGTGCCCAGGAGTAAGTATAGGCTCCGGTTCCTCCGGCAGCAGTCACTGTCGCAGAACCTGTTGCTCCGGCATTACAAGCTACATTGGTTTGTGTAGTTGTAGCGGTCAAGGCAGTTGGCTCTGTTATGGTAACGGTTTTAGTAATGGTACAAAGATTAGCGTCTTTAATAGTCACGGTATAAGTTCCTGCGGCTAAATTCGAAGCTGTTGCTGCTGAACCTCCAGATGGTGCCCAGGAGTAAGTATAGGCTCCGGTTCCTCCAGCAGGAGTTACGGTTGCAGAACCTGTAGTTCCGGCATTACAAGCGACATTGGTTTGTGTAGTTGTAGCGGTTAGTGCAGTTGGTTCTGTTATCGTTACTGTTTTAGTAATGGTACAAAGGTTGGCATCTTTAATAGTCACCGTATACGTTCCGGCCGCTAAATTCGAAGCTGTTGCTGCTGAACCTCCAGATGGTGCCCAGGAGTAAGTATACGCTCCGGTTCCCCCGGCAGCAGTTACGGTTGCAGAACCTGTAGTTCCGGCATTACAAGCTACATTGGTTTGTGTAGTTGTAGCGGTTAGTGCAGTTGGTTCTGTAATCGTTACTGTTTTAGTAATGGTACAAAGGTTTGCATCTTTAATAGTCACCGTATACGTTCCAGCCGCTAAATTCGAAGCTGTTGCTGCTGATCCACCTGATGGTGCCCAGGAGTAGGTATAGGCTCCGGTTCCCCCGGCAGCAGTTACGGTTGCAGAACCTGTAGTTCCGGCATTACAAGCCACATTGGTTTGTGTGGTTGTAGCGGTCAAGGCATTTGCAGGTTCGGTAATGGTAACCGTTTTAGTGATGGTGCAAAGATTAGCATCTTTAATGGTCACGGTATACGTTCCCGCGGCTAAATTAGAAGCTGTTGCTGCCGATCCGCCTGATGGTGCCCAAGAGTAAGTGTAAGCTCCTGTTCCTCCGGCAGGAGTCACGGTTGCAGAACCTGTTGTTGCAGATGTGCAAAGCACGTTGGTTTGCGTAGTGGTTGCAGTCAAGGCATTTGCAGGTTCGGTAATGGTTACTGTTTTAGTAATGGTACAAAGGTTTGCATCTTTAATCGTTACAGTATATGTTCCGGCCGCTAGATTCGAAGCTGTCGCTGCTGAACCACCTGATGGTGCCCAAGAGTAAGTGTAAGCTCCTGTTCCTCCGGCAGGAGTCACGGTTGCAGAACCTGTTGTTGCAGATGTACAAAGCACGTTGGTTTGCGTAGTGGTTGCAGTCAAGGCATTTGCAGGTTCGGTAATGGTAACCGTTTTAGTGATGGTGCAAAGATTAGCATCTTTAATGGTCACGGTATACGTTCCTGCGGCTAAATTCGAAGCTGTCGCTGCCGATCCGCCTGATGGTGCCCAAGAGTAAGTGTAAGCTCCTGTTCCTCCGGCAGGAGTCACGGTTGCAGAACCTGTTGTTGCAGATGTACAAAGCACGTTGGTTTGCGTAGTGGTTGCAGTCAAGGCAGTTGCAGGTTCGGTAATGGTAACCGTTTTAGTGATGGTGCAAAGATTAGCATCTTTAATGGTTACGGTATACGTTCCGGCGGCTAAATTAGAAGCCGTTGCAGCTGATCCACCTGATGGTGCCCAGGAGTATGTATACGCTCCGGTTCCTCCGGCAGGAGTCACGGTTGCAGAACCTGTTGTTGCAGATGTACAAAGTACGTTGGTTTGCGTAGTGGTTGCAGTCAAGGCATTTGCAGGCTCTGTAATGGTAATTGTTTTGGTGATCGTACAAAGATTAGCATCTTTAATAGTTACGGTATAAGTTCCCGCTGCTAAATTCGAAGCTGTTGCTGCCGATCCGCCCGATGGTGCCCAGGAATAGGTATAAGCTCCGGTTCCTCCCGTTGGAGTAACAGTTGCAGAACCTGTTGTTGCTGATTTACAAAGTACGTTGGTTTGTGTGGTGGTAGCGGTTAGCGCCGTTGGTTCCGTAATCGTAACCGTTTTGGTTATTGTACAAAGATTCGCATCTTTAATCGTTACGGTATAAGTTCCGGCTGCTAAATTAGAAGCTGTTGCCGCCGATCCGCCCGATGGTGCCCAGGAATAGGTGTAAGGTCCGGTTCCTCCGGCAGGAGTCGCGGTTGCAGAACCTGTAGTTCCGGCATTACAAAGTACGTTGGTTTGCGAAGTGGTTGCAGTCAAGATAGCTGCAGGCTCCGTAATAATTATTTGTTTGGTACCGGTACATCCTTTTGAATCAGTAGCGGTTACAGTATAAGTTCCTGCGGCTAAATTCGAAGCCGTTGCTGCGGATCCACCTGATGGTGCCCAGGAATAGGTATAAGGTGCAGTTCCTCCTGTGGCAGTTACGGTCGCTGATCCGGTTGTCGTTCCTTTACATTTTACATCAGCATGTGAAGCAGCAGTTTCGGTAATCACAATATTGGTCTGACTCACAACAACCGGTTTCGTATCTGAACAGCCCGATTGTGTATTTGAACCTTTAATGTAATAAGTTCCTACTGGCGCTACAGTTGGAGTGGTATAAGGAATAGTTGCTGCAGCATCCTGCCAGTAACTATAAGTAAGTCCTGCAGTACTTCCTGCAGTAACTGCTGGTAAAGTAAGGTTTGCTGTGCCATTAACACATACAGGAGCAGGATTAGTAATAACCAAAGTATTTGTAGCAAAACTTTTTGCTTTCAAAAACACACCGGCATCCCATTTTTGATCCGATGCATCGGCAATAGCCATTTTTATTTTGTAATTATTTCCCGGTGTAACAGCATAAGTAGCAGTAAGAACAACAGTAGAACCATCATACTCCATAGTGGTAGAAGCAGGAGGATTGTTCAAATAGTAAGTGTCGTTTACTGCCGGGAACGAAACATTATTAACGTTGGTTCCAGCGGAGTGTATGTTGTTTATGGTTACCGCATCACCGTTTGGCAATTGGGCGAGATTAATAGCATTGTTGGTATAAGTACCGCTAATTCCAGGGCCGCTTAAAAAGAACCCAAAAGCATCATTGAACGCTGTATTTACATATTCGAGATACTCTTCTGATGCAAATATAAATTTGAACTCCACAAGATTTCCATCCGGTATAAAATTAAATTCCAATATAGAAGCATCGTGCATCGTTCTGCCTGAGATCGCCGTTAAATCCTGATCACTTGCCTCATTTACCATTTCGTCCGATTTATTGGTATAGGTGTTCGGTCCCATGGCAGAGCTAATTTTTCCTGTAGATAAAAGAATTCCCTCGTCTATTGGGAATGTTGAAGTTCCTTTGCTGTAGTACCCTAATTGTCGGTCTCCGGCAGTAGAAGACCAGGTGTGGTCTACCCAGGTCCAGGTGTTGTTATTGTTTTTTCTGTAATAACCGTAACGAACATTGCTAATCGTCAAACAACCGGATGTTAGCACATTACGAACAAGCTGATCTGCATTATAACCATTGTAACCTGCAGAAGGATTAGCGACATCAATTGAACCGGCAACAGCTGCCAGTGCACTAACAGCTTCTGTTGTGGCTACTGTTTTTGCTGTCTTAGAAGTTGTCTTATTGGAAGGAATAGTATTTCCAATCCTAACAGGGATTATTTCCTGAGCAACAATTGCGGAAGAATACATTACGAATCCTAAAATTAAAATTAAAAATGATTTTAAACTAATTTTAGAAAAGACATCGTGTTGAATGTTTTTGTGAAACGGGAAAATATACTTACCACTTTTAATGAAATTTCCCACTTCTTGTAGAGTAGTTTTAGTTTTCATATTTTAGGATTTTGTTTTTGAAGTACTTGTGATATTTTAACAGAATCAAAGTTATAACGTGTAATTACTTTTGATTTTTTTTCTCCGTAACTAACCTAAAAACTCGTTGAAGTGTATTTTTTTTGTTAAATAAGGGGGTGAAAAACACTTTTTTTTGCCATTTTCGACAAAAAACAGAGGCTGATTTTTTATTTTATTTATTAAAAAGATAGTTTTTAAAACTGTTTAAATGGTTAATAATCAATTATTTGGTTAATTTTTTATGAATATGAAAAATATCGATTAACTGTTTAATTTAATAGATGAAGAACACTTTTTGTTAAATAAGGAAGTTTTCCTTTGTTAAGGATTTAAGATTTTTAGTTTTCGGTTCGTTGTTAAAAATTTTGTTGAAATGTTAACAGAAATAAAAAAAAGAGAAGGTTTAAGATTTCTTTTGTAAATTAGAAGTTCAATAAAAAACAACCTCTTTTAATGGGGTTTGTAAACCTTACTGCTTATGAAAAACTTAATTTTAATACGCCATGCAAAATCAAGTTGGGAAGCCCCGTTAAAAGATTTCGACAGACCTTTGATGAAAAAAGGCATTTTAGATGCACATGAAGTATCGGCTACTATTTCAAAATTTCTTCCTAAAACCTATATTATGTGGAGTAGTACTGCGGCGAGGGCTTTAGAAACGGCGCTTATTTTTGCGCAAAATATTTCTTATCCTATAGAAAGTATCGTATATAAAGACGACCTTTATACCTTTGATGATAAACAGCTCGAAAAAGTTATCAAATCATGTGATAATAGTTTCGAAAGCGTTATTCTTTTCGGACATAACGAGGCTATTACAAATTTTGTTAATAAATTTGGGGATGTTTTTATCGAAAATGTACCTACTTCAGGCTTTGTATCACTACAGTTTGATGCTGATAGTTGGAACACCATTAATAAAGGTAAAACTCATAAAACAATTTTCCCCAAAGATTTAAAATAAATATAGTGTACGAACAGAAATATATCGATAGAGAAAAAAGTTGGTTGGCGTTTAATGCAAGAGTACTTCAGGAAGCTGGAGATAATTCGGTTCCACTTTTAGACAGACTACGTTTTGTTGGAATTTTTTCAAACAATTTAGATGAATTTTTCAGGGTTCGCTACGCTGCAATTCGAAGATTAAGTCTTTCCGGGATTTCCGGAGAAAAATATTTGGGAGGAGTTTCGGCACACCAATTAATTAAAGACATTACCGAAATTGTTATTCAGCAGCAATCCGAAAGTTTGCGTATTTTAGGTAATATCGAAGCAGAGCTGGAAGCCGAAAATATCTTTATTATCAACGAAGATCAAATTACAAAAGATCAGGAGAGCTATCTGAAAGACTTTTTTGTACAAAAATTAAGTCCCGAATTGGTGACCATCATCTTGAATGATCTGGCTGAATTTCCGGTTCTTAAAGATACCTTAGGATATTTGGCTGTGCGCCTGGAAATGAACACCAATAATGAAGTTCGTTATGCTGTTATTGAAATTCCAAAAACAATAAACAGATTTGTAGTTTTGCCGTCAGATGATGATAAGCAATATGTGATATTGATTGACGATGTGATTCGTTACAACCTGAAGAATATCTTTAATATTTTTGATTATAAAAGTGTCTCGGCGCACATGATCAAAATTACGCGTGATGCCCAGTTGGACATCGACAGTGATTTGAGTAAGAGTATGCTCGAAAAAATTGCAACATCTGTAAAAGACAGAAGAATAGGGGAGCCTGTTCGTTTTATTTACGATAATTTAATCGAAGAAGATACTTTGCGTTTCTTTTTGGATAAAATGAAAATTGTAGAAACCGATAGTATAATTCCGGGTGGACGTTATCACAACAGACGTGATTATATGAGTTTTCCTAATTTAGGAAGATATGATTTATTGTACAAGCCAAACGAACCTTTGCCAATTCCGGGTTTGAGTTTAGAAGGCAGTATTTTGGAAAAAATCAGTAAAAAAGATTATTTGCTGCATGCTCCATACCAGTCATTTTCTTATCTGACAAAATTTTTGCGCGAAGCTGCTTTAGATCCGAAAGTAACCAGTATAAAAATTACGTTATACCGTTTGGCAAAGAACTCACAGATTATCAGTTCTTTGATTAATGCAGCGAAAAATGGTAAAAAAGTAACCGTTCAAATCGAGCTTCAGGCACGATTTGATGAGGCATCTAATATTTCCTACGCCGAGCAAATGCAGACAGAAGGAATTGATCTTATTTTTGGAATAAAAGGCTTAAAAGTACACAGCAAAATTTGTGTCATCGAAAGAGTAGAAGACAGTAAAACACGTCGCTACGGCTTTATATCAACCGGGAATTTTAACGAATCAACGGCCAAAATTTATACAGATGTAACTTTGTTTACCTGTCATCAGCAAATTTTGAAAGATATCTCTAAAATATTCGAATTTTTTGATATCAATTACAGAGTGCACCGATACAAACATTTAATTGTGTCCCCACATTATACCCGAACAAAATTTATCAAATTGATCGACCGTGAAATTCTGCATGCACTGGCTGGCAGAAAAACACATATAAAATTAAAAATGAACAGTTTATCTGATTTTAAAATGATTGATAAATTGTACGAAGCCAGTAATGCAGGAGTTAAAATTCAGCTTCAGGTAAGAGGAATTTGTTCTTTGATCCCGGGAATTCCGGGTATGAGCGAAAACATTGAAGCTATAAGTATAGTCGACAATTATCTGGAACATTCAAGAGTTTATATTTTTGGAAATGCAGGATTAACAGAAGTGTATATTTCATCGGCCGATTTCATGACCCGAAACCTTGACGGAAGAGTTGAAGTTACCTGTCCAATTTATGATCTTGCAATAAAGAAAGAACTAGTAGACAATTTCAATATTGCCTGGAAAGGGAATGTCAAAGTGAGATATCATTCCTATAAATTAGACAATAAGTATAAGCCTAGAAATCATCATGCTCCATTTAGAGCGCAGTTTGAAACTTATAAATATTATCAAAATAAAATAATGGTTCAGGAAGAAGTCGTATAACGTATCAATTAATAAAAACAATAAAATAAAATCATAAGTGAGCATGATTAATATAAGGAAATTTGCAGCGATAGATATTGGATCCAATGCCATGAGGCTACTGATATCAAATGTTGTAGAACAAGATGGAAAAGAACCGCAGTTTAACAAAAGTTCACTTGTTCGTGTGCCAATTCGTTTGGGACAAGATGCCTTTACCGTAGGAGAAATTTCAGCAGAGAATATAGATCGAATGGTAGATGCTATGAAAGCATTTAACCTTTTGATGAAAGTACATAAAGTAGAACGTTATATGGCGTTTGCAACTTCGGCGATGCGCGAGGCATATAATGCGAAGGAAGTTGTAGCTTTGATCAAGAAAAAAGCCGACATAAAAATCGAAATTATTGATGGTAAAAAAGAAGCTGCAATTATAGCTTCTACAGATTTACATCATTTACTAAAAACAGATGAAACTTATCTTTTTGTGGATGTAGGAGGAGGAAGTACCGAATTTACTTTGTTTTCTGATGGAAAAATGATCAATTCCAGATCTTTCAAAGCCGGAACCGTTCGTTTGTTAAATAATATGGTACACGATGTGGTCTGGGATGAAATCGAAAAATGGATCAAAACCAATACCGAAGATTATGAAGAAGTAACTTTGATCGGTTCGGGAGGAAACATCAATAAATTGTTTAAAATGTCTGGAAAACAGCAGGAAAAACCACTTTCATACATTTACATCAATTCACAATATGCTTTTTTGAACTCTTTAAGTTACGAGCAAAGAATCGCCGAGTTAGGTCTGAATTCAGATCGCGCCGACGTAATTATTCATGCCACCAGAATTTATCTGAATGCCATGAAATGGAGTGGTGCACGCCAGATTTATGTTCCAAAAATTGGACTTTCAGATGGAATCGTAAAAGCAATGTATTACGGTAAAATTTAGGGATATCAACTAATTTTTTTGCCACGACCCGAGTGATAGCGAACAGATAAAGCATTTTTACGAATTTTCACCCAAAATAAATTCGTGGAAATTTGTGGCGTTTTTTTATTAATACTAAAATTGATTTTCAATGAATAAAACCAGACTTGAGGCTTTTAGTGATGGTGTTTTGGCTATCATTATAACCATTATGATTTTAGAAATTAAAGTACCGGCAGGTCATGAATTTGCCGATTTAAAACCACTGATTCCTAAGTTTCTAAGTTATGTTCTGAGTTTTGTTTATGTTGGTATTTATTGGAACAATCACCATTATTTAATTCATAGTCTGGGTAAGGTTAATGGAAAAATTCTTTGGGCCAATTTGCATTTACTATTTTGGCTTTCCTTAATTCCTGTGGCAACCGGTTGGATGGGCGAACATAACTTTGCCAAAGCATCTATGGCTTTGTATGGTACTGTCTTATTGTTGTGTTCAATTGCATATTTTATTTTACAGCGCATTATAATTCTCAATGAAGGTGCAAATTCGACCCTGGCAAAAGCGATAGGGCGAGATGTAAAAGGGCATACTTCTTCAGTTTTGTATATTTTGGGAATTGTATTTTCGTTTTATAACGAATGGATTTCGGGGGCAGCTTATTTTATCGTTGCTTTATTATGGCTTATTCCGGACAAGAGAATAGAAAGGATTTTTGCTTCTAAAAATTAATTCATTTCAGGAATATCATGAAATCAGTTTTTCAGTCCATTAAGAATTTACCGCAGGATGTATTAGATCAGTTAGATGATTTAATTACAGTCCGAAAACTTAAAAGAGGCGATTTTCTATTGAAAGAAGATCAGGTTTGTAATGAAATTGTTTTGATCAAAAAAGGAATTTTAAGATCATTCTTTTTTAATCACCAAGGCAATGAAATAACGAATTGTTTCGCTTTTGAAAATGAATTTATGGGTTCGTTTTCGAGTTTCATAACGCAAAAAGTTGCAGAAGAAAATATTCAGGCACTTACAGATACTGAAATCGAGGTGATACAAAAAGAGGGAATAGAGAAACTTTACAGCTCAAGTATTTACTGGCAGGAAGTAGGTCGTAAAATTGCCGAAATTGAATATGTTACGTTGCAAAAAAGAATGATTTCTTTTCAAAAATTGTCAGGAACCCAGCGTTATGAAGAGCTTTATCAAAATCATAAAAATTACATTCAACAAATTCCTCTTCAATATTTGGCCTCTTATTTAGGTGTTACACCAAGGCATTTAAGCCGAATCCGGAAAGCAATTTTATAGGACATTTGTCCGGTTTCTATAAGGAGTTTCCTCGTTATTTTTGTTTCAAACAAATGTACTAATGAGGAAAAATATTTTAATAATTGGTGGAACAGGATTAGTAGGTAAAGTTATTTTACGCATCCTTAAAGGAAGGAATTTTGATTATAAGGTCTTTATCGGGAGCCGTAATCCAGGAAAAAACGGAAGTGCTTTAGTAGTAGATGTGAACAATCCAGACACCTTTACTGCAATTACAGATCATAAGATCGATTTGATTGTAATGTGCGCAAAAGATAGTAGTAATAAAATCTTGCAGTTTGCTATACAAAATGGTTTGGATTATCTTGATATTACAAAACCGACTCCGGATTTAATGGCTGCATATGATTTTGCTAAAGTGAATAAACAAAAAAATGAAAGCCGAATCGTTTTTAGTTCGGGCTGGATGGGTGGAATTGTCAGTAGTTTGGTCGGTCTTGTTGAACCCGATACTTCTAAAATTAAGGAAACAAATCTGTATATTTATTATTCGATCAAAGATTTGGCCGGGAAAAGCTCTGCCCATTTTTTAGCGGAAAATGTGTGTAAGCCCTTTGTGGTTTATGAGAACGACAAATCTAAAAATGTCAGACATTTTTCTGACTCAGAAAATTTTAATTTTTCATTTGGAATAGGAAAACGACAAGTTTACAATCTTGATGTTCCGGATTTATTCATTTTAAATCAGATTGAAAAAATACCAACCGTTTCGGTTAAGATGACTTATAATTCTAAAATAGTTACGCGTTTCATGGGATATCTCCAAGGACTAAAAGTGTTTAATATCATGTCATTAAAAGAAAGGCAGCTTTTGTTTGGTTCGAGCGGAAAAGGAGATCAAACGATTTTTGAAGTCATAGTTAAAACTCAGAACAAAACAAAGCGCATCAGTTTGCAGAGTTTAAAAGGTCAGGCAGAATTAACAGCATTTTCGGCAGTTTTGCATGTCGAAAGGCTATTGAGCGAAAGTGTCGCAGAAGGAATTTACTTTAGCCACCAAATACACTCATCTGCCGAAATTTACGAAGCGTTGACCAGTTACAGCACCATTAGTATTAATATAAGCTAATTGAATATGAAAAAGATTCTTGTTATCAATGGTCACCCCAATCCGTCCAGTTTTAATTTTGCGCTGGCAGAATCGTATCTCAAAGGAGTAATTGCGTCTAAAGCGGAAGTAGATACGATTACAATTGCGAAGCTCAACTTCAATCCGAATTTACAGTTTGGTTATCAAAAGCGCACCGAATTAGAGCCCGATTTGTTAGAGTCTTGGGAGAAAATAAAAAAAGCAGATCATTTAGTCTGGATTCATCCGGTTTGGTGGGGTGGATTGCCCGCGATTACAAAAGGTTTTATTGATCGGTTGTTTCTGCCGGGTATGGCTTTCCAGTACCGTGAAAACTCGGTTTGGTGGGATAAGTTGTTAAAAGGAAAAACGGCTCATATTATCACGACCTTAGATCAGCCTGGCTGGTACTACAGATTGTTTTATGCAAGACCGAGTGTCAATCAGTTGAGGAAGGCTACTTTAGAATTCTGTGGAATAAAACCTGTAAAGGTGAGTTATATTGGAATTATAAAGACAGCCGATGAATCACAAAGGAAAAAATGGTTGCAAAAAGTATATAATTTCGGGGTGCAGCATAAATAAAAACTAGGTGTGTAAATCCAATCCAAATGTAGTGCGTAAAAGGTCTATATTTGGGTTGATTTCCATCAGACGATTGTATCGGTCCTGATCGTTAAGACTGCGTTTAACTTCGATCGCTTCATTAACATTAACCTCAATTGTAATATCGTGATTGTGTAAATGTCCTTTTAGATGGCCTAAAAGGCCATGAATCTGACCTTCAAAATCTAGTTTAGAACCTTCATTTGGTAATTCAAAAGTAATAGTTGTGCCGTTTAACTTTGGGTCGTTGATCAACAATAACGACTGCATGATTTTGTGTCCTTTATCGCCTAGACGCTGTGCATATTTGTTCCATTGCACTAACATTTCAGTCTCTGTAAATTCTTCTGTTGGCATTACAGAAGTTGGTTTTACATAAGTTTTATTGGCCGCTTCTAATTCTTTTTTCTTGCGGATGCTTGATAAAGAAAAGGCAGAAACTTTTGGTTCTGTGCTTAATTCAGGTTTTGAGATTGGAGGCGCTTCAGGTTTTGGAGCTGAAGCTGTGTCGTCGTTTTTTGAAGTTTCGGTTCCGGGTACAGTCGTTTGGGGAGTTTCTGTCTTTGGAGTTTTAACTTCAACGATAGAATATCCGCCATTTTTATAATAAGTGGGAGGAATTATGAATTGCTCAACTTTTTTTTTTCTCCATCAAAATTGATAGAGGCCAACTGCATTAGGCATAACTCGACTAAAAGGCGTTGGTTTTGACTTAGTTTGTACTTTAAATCACAGTCATTGGCAATGTCGATTCCTTTTAACAGAAAATCCTGCGAGCATTTTTGTGCCTGAACTCCATACATTTGCTGGGCTTGTTCACCTACTTCAAGTAAAGCGATCGTAGCAGGAGTTTTACTTACCAGTAAATCTCTGAAATGAGAAGCAAGTCCTGCAATAAAATGATGTCCATCAAAACCTTTTGCGAGTATGTCGTTGTAGGCTAGTAAAAGATCCGGGATTTTATTTTCTAAAAGTAAATCGGTGATGCTAATGTAAGTTTCGTAATCTAAAACGTTTAGATTTTCGGTTACGGCCTGACGTGTTAAGTTAGTTCCGCAATACGAAACCACACGATCAAAAATAGATAAAGCGTCACGCATTGCACCATCAGCTTTTTGAGCGATAATGTGCAAAGCATCGTCTTCAAAATTGATTCCCTGACTTGCAGCAACATCTGCTAAATGTTCTTTAGCATCTTTTACCGTAATTCTTTTGAAATCAAAAATCTGACAACGAGATAAAATCGTTGGAATAATTTTGTGTTTCTCTGTGGTAGCCAGAATAAAAATGGCATGTTTTGGCGGTTCTTCCAATGTTTTAAGGAAAGCATTAAAAGCGGCCGAAGACAACATGTGAACCTCGTCAATAATATAAACTTTATATTGTCCGGTTTGTGGCGGGATTCGAACCTGATCGATCAGATTACGAATGTCATCAACAGAGTTGTTTGAAGCAGCATCTAACTCAAAAACGTTAAAAGCAAAATCTTCAGTAGGATCATCATATCCGGGCTGATTTATTTTTCGGGCCAGAATACGCGCGCAGGTTGTTTTACCAACACCACGTGGTCCCGTGAATAAAAGGGCAGAAGCAAGGTGATTGCTGTCTATAGCATTCAGCAAAGTGTTGGTAATGGCTTTTTGTCCCACTACATCCTTAAACGTCTGTGGGCGATACTTACGGGCCGATACTACAAATTGTTCCATATTCTATTTTATTCGATAGCAAATATAGGCTGAAAATTGCCAAATCACAAATCTGTAATTGATAAATGTTGGAGTTGTTTTTGAGTGTTTTGAATATGAGAAAGTAACGTTTTAGAATTTGAATTTTAGTATTGAAGAAAATGCGAAGAAGTATTTTTTTGCTCTTCATTTTTAACTTTTCGTTATGAAACTGATTTCGACCTATTTGTCAGAATTCAGGTTTAAATTTATATTTTTGATGAAATCCTTTAAGGGAATCTAAAACCAATTAAAATTGCCGGATATGAAATTATTTTTATCGACTTTGCTTTTGGTTACCACATTTATTGTAAAATCTCAAACTACAGCTGCAGGCAGTCCGGTGTATCAATTGCGGATTTATGAGATTTTTGAAAGTAATAAAAATCAGTTCCATGAACGTTTTCGGGATCACGCAATGCGTATCATGAAGAAGTATAATTTTAAAATCACCTCCATCTGGGAATCAAAATCAGACAAAAAAACAGAATTTGTTTATTTTCTGGAATGGCCGGACGAAACTACTATGAAAAAAGCTTGGGAAGGTTTTAAAGCAGATGAGGAATGGATCGCGATTAAAAAAGAATTTACTGCAAAATATGGTGATGTAGTTGGGAATATTGAAGATCGGATTTTGACAAAGACGAATTATTCGCCAAAATGATCTCTGTACTTTTTTCAAGGTCAGTTTAGAGAGTTTATATCCCTAAATTTATAGAAACTACTATTTAGGCAGCAAGTATGTTGTGGGTTCTGCTTAAAAGTATTTGAAACGCGCGTCTCGTTGGTAAGTTTAGCCGCAATCTCATTTTAACCCCTTAATTTTTATGAAAAACTATTTATTGGTAATTGCATTTGCATTTTTTTCGTTTACTCTTCAGGCGCAAACCGCTCAGGATTCGCTTGATATCAAACGTGTTGCTTTGGCTTATATCGTGGCACAGCATAATCCGAATCCTAAATTGATGGAAGGTGCTTTGCATCCCAGATTGGTAAAACGATCTGTTTTTAGAAGTAAAGCTGCTAAAAAAGATTATATCTCAGAATACTTTGCAGAGAACATGGTGATTCTGGCAGAGACTTACAATGCAAAAGGGGATAAGTTTCCGAAAAATCCAAGAAAAGAAGTGAAATTACTGGATGTCTCGGCACGAACAGCGTCTGTTAAATTGATTGCTGATGCCTGGATCGATTATATGCACATTGTAAAAACAAACGGAGAATGGAAGATTATAAATGTGCTTTGGCAATACAATGATGTAACGCAGCACGAGTAAATGATTAGATTTTTGTTTAGAGTAAAAACAAATTCATCATTTTTACTCTAAACAAAAAACATAATTTTCTTATGAAACCAAGTGCCCTAGCCCTGATAGGAGCGGTATCCTTTTTCTTGCTCCTTTAGCAAGGAAAAGATAAAGCGGATAGCAGGATTGGCTCCTGGAAATTATCTTCCTTTGATACTTAAATCAGATAAAAACTTTACCGTTTCCTGATCGGAGTCGGCAGAGAAACCTGCGACATAAACTCCTTTTTTTCCTGATGTTGATTTGATTCCGTATACAACTGCCTCATCGCCCGGGTCTGAATTCCCTTCGTATCGATACACATGAACAATTTCAAATTTTTCAGGATTCTTTTTTATCAGGTCTGAGTTTAAGTTAAAATCAAACGTGAATCCTTTTTCATTCAATTGATCTAAAGCTTTTGAAACAGTTGCGTAGTGATACATTCTTGTCATGATAATTGAATTTTAAAATTATGGATTTTAAAGATAACCAATTTAAAATTAAATTGTTATGAAAATGGGCCGAAAATCTAAAATTTAAAATCATTATTCTTAGTAGATAAATCGCTACTTTTGCCCCGCAGACCGCCTTATCGTCGTTCCGATTTATCGGAAGGGAGGAAAGTCCGGACACCACAGAGAAGCATAGCGGGTAACACCCGTCGGCGTTAGTAATAGCGTAAGGACAAGTGCAACAGAAAGTATGTACAGGTAATGCTGTAGTGAAACCAGGTAAACTCTATGCGGTGAAATACCAAGTATATCAGCATTTAAGGGCTTCTCGTCCGTTGTTGAAGGGTAGGTAGCTTGAGTCCTGTAGTAATACAGGATCTAGATAAATGATAAGGCTCTGATTTATCAGAGACAGAATCCGGCTTATAGGTCTGCATTTTTTTATATTTATGAAACGCTTTTATTCTTTTTTCATAAATGTGACCTCTTCAAAACAATAACACATAAAGTATCGGATTTACTGTTGCGAAAGCATCGATTTTTTTAAATAAGTGAATTGCTTTTTTTAAAATTGAAATTTAGGATTCAAAATTCACGTAATTTGTGGTAACCCCTTTTTAATTAATTTATTATGAAAAAAAGAATTGGAATTTTAGGACTTGGTGGAGTGGGCGGTTATTTTGGCGGACTTTTAGCAAAGGCTTATCAGGAGTCTGAAGAGATTGAGATTGTTTTTATTGCACGCGGAACTACTCAGCAGACAATAGCCGAAAACGGACTAAAAATTGTAACCGACGATTCGGAAATGATTGTACATCCAAAATTGGTTTCAAATGATCCGAAAGAAATTGGAGAATTAGATTATTTAATTTGCGCAACAAAGACGTATGACATTGAGGGAAGTCTGCTTTCGCTTCAAAGTTGTATTGTTGCTAAAACGGTTATTCTTCCTTTGTATAATGGAGTTGATGCACCGGAACGCATTCAGAAAATATTTCCTCATAACGATATCTTGCACGGTTGTGTTTATATTATTTCGATGATTACTTTACCGGGAACAATTAGAAAAATGGGATTTTATGAAAAGTTATTTTTTGGTTCTAAAACGGTTTCTTCTTCAAAATTAGAAGAATTGCAGGAGATTCTTCAACAGGCGAAGATTGAAAGTTATTTGGTTGAGAATATCGAAGAAACAGTATGGGAAAAGTTTATTTTTATTTCGGCACTAGCGTCGACGACTTCGTATCTGAATCAGCATATTGGTGAAATTATAGATAATGCAGACGCTATGGCGGTCTATGTTGAATTGCTACATGAAATTGATGCAGTAGCTAAAGCAAAAGGGTTAAAGCTGCCGGAAGATATCGTAAATCAAACTATCGTTAAATTAGAAAAATCTCCTCGTGAAGCAACGTCCTCTATGCATAGAGATTTATTGGCGGGCAAGAACACCGAAGCAAGTTCGCTGACTAAATTTGTGTTGAACGAAGGGATGAAGTACGGGGTAAAAACACCGCTTTATAAAAAAATTACTAACGTATTGCTGCCTGAGAATTTGTGATCCATTTTGTGCAGTGAACGAAGCAGATTTTTCTGATGGTAATAATGATATTTAAGTAAGAAAAAGAATACTTTTTTAAAGTTTGTTTTTATTGTTTTTATCTTATTTTTGGCACAATTAATTTAACAATCAAAATGAAAAAAAAGTATCTGTTCTTATTTTTATCTTTTCTGATTATCAATGTGATTCAGGCGCAAGATGAAGCACCTTCAGTAGAAAAAAATCAATTCAAAATAAATATGATCTCTCCGGGATTCGTTTATGAGCATGGCTTTACGGCTAAAAATACCCTTTATTCAGAAATTAGCTTAGGAGTTGGTTACAGTTATAACAGTTTCTATAACGAGTCAAACGTCTATTTTTCCCCGTTAATCAGTGAGCAATTTCGCCATTATTACAATTTAGAAAAGAGAACGAAAAAAGAAAAGAGAACAGCTCATAACTCGGCTAATTTTTTTGCTCTAAATGCCCAATATAATTTCCGAACGGTTTCGACTAACGAGAGATATAGAGAGCGTGTACCATCAACAACCCTTGCGGTGCTTTGGGGATTGCAACGAACTTACAATCGAAAATTTAATATGGAGTTTAATCTGGGGCCCGGCATAAATATTGATAAATACGATACCGAATTTGTTCCGGTAGCTAATTTTACATTAGGTTGGGTTATTGGAAAATAATCATAAGAATAGAAAAACCTTGATTCGTCAAGGTTTTTCTATTTTAAATTCCAGTCCAATATTTCGAGTGCTTTCAATGCTGATTTTTGGATCGGAATTAAAATATTTTCTAAGTCTGCTAATAAAAACATCCATACTTCGTCCTGAAAAATAATCATCTTTTTTCCAGACCGACATTAAAATTTGATCCCTCTTTAATAACTGGTTATGGTTGAGATATAGATACTCAATAAGAGAAGCTTCCATTTCTGTGAGCTGTTGGACGTGATTTTTATTGTTTAGGGTTAGTCTTTCATTATCAAAGATATAAGAACCAATTTCAATTATACTATTTCCGTTCAGGCTTCTCTTTTGTTCGATTCTTTTTAGAATATTCTGTAAACGCAAAACAAGTTCGTCGACTTCAAAAGGTTTTATGATATAGTCGTCTGCGCCTAGTTTTAATCCAATGATTTTGTCTTCTTTTAACTTTCTTGCTGTTAGAAAAATAAATGGAATTTCGGGGTCAATTGTAATTATTTTTTCAGCCAGTGAAAATCCGTCCAATTTTGGCATCATAACATCAAAAACGCAAATGTCAAAAGCCTGCTTTGCAAAATAGTCTAAAGCTATTTCTCCATTTTCTGCCCAGATTACTTCAAATTGATGCAGTTCTAAATATTGTTTCAAAATTGCCGCAAAATCAGAATCGTCTTCGGCTAAAAGTAATTTTTTCAAAATAAGGGTATTAAACTTTTAATAAAATAGTAAACTGAGTTCCTTTTCCTAAGTCACTCACAACGCTAACAGTGCCCTGATGCGCTTTTATAATTTGATCGACGTAATACAATCCTAATCCTAATCCTTTTGTATTATGAAGATTTCCCTGCTCAACGCGATAGAATTTTTCAAAAAGAAGCGATTGTTTGTTCTTTTCAATTCCTATTCCGTCATCTTCAACACTAATTGAAAATTGATTTTGGTTCAGATTTGTTTTTATTGTAATGGTGTTTGAACCATATTTTGCAGCATTTTCCAAGACATTCAAAAGAGCAGTAGTCAGATAAAATTTGTCCAGAACCAGATTGGTTTTCTGCGTATGAAAATTGGTTTTAATGTCGATTTTAGGATAGGTGATTTTAAAATCATTTACAATCGTAAGAAGGAATTCTTCGGTTTCTATTTTTTCTTTTTGCAATTCGATTCCGTTTTCAGCGAAAGAGTTCGCCATTACCTGATCAATCAAATTCTGTAAACGATTGTTCTGACGTGAAATTGTATTGACAATGGCATTAAAGTTCGCATCATTATCCCGGATGTCTTTTCGCTCTAATATCCTGGTCGAAATGCCTAAAGTCGTCAAAGGTGTTTTCAGTTCGTGTGTAATATTATTGATGAAATCGGTTTTAATATCGTTGGCTTTCTTTTGTTTGATTAAAGCTTTTATGGCAATGAAAAAAAGCGTGATAAGAGTTGCTATAGAAAGTAAAGACAAAATTAAAACGAAAGTCATTCGTCTTAAAATAATCATTTCCCAGTCTATTACTGAAACGTACATCGAATCCTCGGTTAGTAATTTGTAGCCCTTATTTTCAAAAGTTCCGTTAGTAGTTCCAACATAATTCCGTACTAGAAAGGCATGATTTAATGAGATAAGATTTCCGTACAGTTTGTTTTGGATGAAAGGTTTCTCAGAGAAAATGGTGTCTACTTTTTTGGCGTTTTGGTAAAGAACAAATTTATTCAGAACAATGGCAAAATCGATTTTTAAGTTGGGTAAATCTCTTTTGAATTTACGCTGGATTTTTTGTGTTAAAGCATCGCTGTATTCATTTCCGAGAATATAGTTTTTAATCTCAAACTTGCTGTTTTTTCCCTGAATGTAATTTTCGGATAATTGTTGGTAAAGTGCTTCTTTTTTTGCAACGATTACCGAATCTATATCGCTGTAATCATTGGTGATCCCGGCAATTTTATTCTTGATTTCAGTATGAAACTGCGCTACTTTATAGTCATAAGTTGTTTTTACTAAATAGCATTGCACTGTTGATAAAACGATCAGAGCGAGGACAGAAAAGGCTATTAGTAAATTGATTCGTTGTTTCATGAATTGTTTTATTGATACGCTGATCACACAGATTGAACTGGTTTAGGCTGGTTTTATTCAGCCCGTTGTAATTATTTTAACACATAGAAACATAGTTCTAAATACTGAGAAAGCCGTTTCACTTTGAATAAAACGTATAACACTATGCGAAAGAAATATATTTCTCTTTTATAACCTCTTTTAAAAATAGAAATCTATGTTTCTATGTGTTTTATAATTTTTTAATGACCGAGATGGGATTTATTTACTAAACAGGAGTAAATCCGTGGGCCATTCCCAATTCAAAAATAAAGCTTTTAAGAGACAATAGGTACATTAACCCCGCATTAACCTTCAATTAACTTTCGCAATTCTTTTTTAGAAGCATTTTTGCAGGACTACAATCTAAAATCAAATCCGAAATGAACATTAATTTACTGGTAAAACTTTTTTTAATTCTCTTTTTATTCTTGCTTTCTTTAGAGGGATATGCACAAAATGAAACCCCAAAAGACAGTCTTTCGAATGCATTAAACGAAGTTGTGATTGTCCAGGATAAAAAGGCGTTTACCAATACAAACGGAAATGTAAAAGTAGATGTTGCTAATTCTATTTATAATGCTATTCCGAATACAGTCGATTTACTGGCAAAATTACCAACCGTTCAGGTCAGTTCAGACAGAGAAAGTATTTCGGTTGTGGGTAGAGGAAACCCTCTAGTTTATATTGACAATCAAAAAGTAGGAATGAATGATCTTAATGCTTTGGCTGTAACCGATATTAAAACAATTGAAATCATTCAGGATCCATCTTCTAAATATGAAGCCGAAGGACGTTCCGTAATTTTGATTACCAGGAAGTTTAGTAAAAAAGACAGTTTTAGAACAGAGATTTCAGAGTTGGCTTCTTTTAAGAAAAAGTACAACAATTATCTTGGATTTAATACAAGTTTTAAAAAGAACAAACTGGAGTGGAAAGCCAATTTCAATTACAATCAATTACAGCCCTGGGAAAATCACAGTATTGATTATCAAATTCCCAATGCCGAAATCACTTCTAAATATGATGTAACAGCTTACTCTGAAAAAAGGCAGTTTGTTTTTGGTGGCAGTTTGTTTTACAAGATAAATGAAGACGACTATTTTTCTATTAGTGTGAACAGTAAGCTTCAGAAAGATATTTTTCCTATTCATACCATAACCCATAATAAAAACAAAAGTGACGAAAATAACGTGATGACGTATAGTGATAATGATAGTAAAAAGAATTTTGTAAACTCATTTCTGAATTATATGAAAAAAATAAAGGCTATCGATGTACAGGTTTTTACGGGTTTGCAATGGTCTAATTTCGATCAGGGATTGTGGAGTCAGGTTAAAAATAATTATAATGACACCCAATTTGAATGGGCACAGCTTCGGGATCAAAAATTTAATGTGAATGTTTTTTCAGGTAGAATTGATGTGGAAAAGAAGTTTAAAAATGAAATGAAATTTGAAATAGGGGGTCTGTATTCATCTGCAAATTCCAAATCAGATTTTGATCTCTTTTATTATGAAAACAATGCAAACGAACTTAGTCATTATGATTTCAGGGAGCAAAATTTAGCGGGTTATAGCCAGTTCTCAGGAAAGATCAAGAAGGTTGAATTCTCTGTTGGAGTTCGGGTGGAAAATACAAATGTAGACGGAAAATTTAAAACAGATTTATCTCCTTTGATCGATAAAAATTACACTAATTTTTTCCCTAAAGCGCAATTTTCATTTCCAATAGACAGCCTGAAGAGTATTAGTGTTAATTACGCCAGAAGTATTTCGAGACCCAATTATTCTTCATTAAGTCAGGGAACTACTTATATTAATCCCTATTTTTTATATGCCCGAAATATTAATTTAGATCCTACGATTGTAAATGAAATTTCGTCTACTTTTCAATATCGTGATAAATCGATGAAGCTAACGTATTATCAAAATACAAATCCGGTTTATAATAGTTTTTTCTTTGATAAGGAACTAAATATAATGACTTTTAAGGATGTGAATTTTGAGAAAGAGTCCGCCTTAATTCTTGATTTTGAATTGCCTTTTACCTATAGATTCTGGACGATTACAAACTCGTTGGTTTTTGTTTCAGAGAAAATTGAAGACTCTTCGGCAGTATTTGGATCTTCAAAACCTTATTTTTATTATTACTCCAATAATGAATTTAGGCTTCCAAAAGATTATATATTAGTGGTTGGTTTCAGGGCAATTACAAAACAATACAAAGGAGTTTTTGAAAGAAATGCTAGAGCGGTAGTAGATATGGCTGTTTCTAAAACGTTCTTTAAAAATTGGAGTTGTGCCCTAAGTTTTAATAATGTATTTAAAAGTATAAAGGAAGAAGAAGTTTTTACGATTAACAATATCAGTTCAAAAGCAAGGTATTTGCTGGATGATCGGGAGATTTCAGTTTCAGTTCGATATTCTTTTGGGAAAGTGAAAGAATCGGAATTCAAAGGAAAAAGTATAGAGGAGAATTCAGATCGTATAAGATAAGATTGAGATACAGAATTGCCTTTCTGAGCGAAGTTTTAAACTTAAAAAGTCTTGGCTTCGCTCGATATGACAGTGTGTGTTTACAGAGAAAAAATTATCCCTCGTCTTCTTCTGTTATTTTGGTTGACAAATCGTCCGGTAATTCTTCGTCGTCATCGGTTGAGTTCAATTCGAAAAAACTAAAGAAAGATCCTCCGTAGCTTTTTTGAAAAGAAAAATTACTCAAATGATCCATTTTTGTATATTTTGAATGCTCGATAATCATCATACCGTCTTCATGAAGGAGTTCTTTTTCGAAAACCGTTACGACAATTTTTTCAAATGCAGTCTGATCTAATCCGTAAGGCGGATCGGCAAAAACAATATCGTAAGAAGTTTTACAGTTGTCCAGAAACTTGTAAACATCACTTTTAGTTGCAGCGATATCAAAATCGTATTCTGATGAAACCTGCTTGATAAATTTTACACATCCAAAATCACCATCTACAGAGGTAATTGGAGCGCTTCCGCGTGAAGCGAATTCAAAACTGATGTTGCCGGTTCCTGAAAACAAATCCAGTACCTTTAAACCGTCAAAACTAAAATGGTTGTTCAAAACATTAAACAATGCTTCTTTGCTCATGTCGGTTGTCGGTCTTACAGGAAGGTTTTTTGGCGGAAAGATGCGGCGACCTTTGTATTTTCCTGAAATGATTCTCATGATTGGAATAGGATATAATGTTTTTGATTTTCGGCTGTTGTGAAGCTATTTCTTTGCTGTAAGGTGCTTACATCCAAAAAGGATATATGACGAATGTATTTGTATGCAACGGCATAATACGGATCGTTTTGGTCGATTGTGCCTAATAATTCAAGTTTGAAACTCTCTGGATTCAAACTCAATTGCTCGGCAGTAAAAAGCAAATAATAAATAAAATCTTCGGGTGTCTGGTATTCAAAGGAGTTGAACAGTAATAGTTTTTGATTTTGCACTACAATCACCTCAAAATGCCCATAATTAAAATTAACGACCATTTTTTTATCGTCATTGTTTCTTGAAGCATCCAGAATTTTTTCAACTAAAATACTGTTGGCATGTTTGTAGTCAAAAGCACCAAACTGATCGATGAAAAAATTGTTGATATTGACATACGGTATGTAAACCGCATTCATTTGATATTTTGAAATTTGATCGAAAGCAAAAAAATCAGTTTCAAAAACCTTTGTGTTGTATTGCAGATAACTTCCAAGGTAGTTCTCATCAAACAAAGCCGTTGGAACAAAGGTGGAAAGATTATTATTGTGAATTACCAAAACTTCGTCATAAGTTTCCTGTAGTTCAGGATGGTTTCTAAAAGCATCGCCAAACAGTTCTTCTATTTTGGTCGCTTTGTGAAACGTTTCAAAATGAATTTCTTTTAAAGAAGAGATGGTATTATTTAAAGTATCAAAACAACAAAATGACAATCCGGTCAAGGAAACCTGAATAGAAAGCTTTTTGTATTTTTTTGAAGTGATGTTAGTGTTTTGTAATGACATATTGATTTACAATTCGTTACCTGTTTTACAAGAAAGAATTTTAGGCGACCACAAACTTACAAATTAAAAAGGAACAATAATAATTGCAATTTCAAAAAACAATTTCACTTACATTTTAAAAGAAGGTTAAGAAAAGAATTTTTTTTGAAAAAGGGAAGCCTTAATTTTCGAAATGAGTTGTAGAGGCGAAATTTTAAATTGGCATTGCCATTAAAAAAGACGAACTTTGTGCCTCAAACTTACCCTATGAATTCAGCATTGTTTTACGGCGTTTTGCAAAAAAGATTTCCTTTTGCTCCAACATACAAACAGGATATTTTTTTTCAAAAAATCGCTATTTTTTTGACCGAACCTGCTAACGATACCATTTTTGTATTGAAAGGATATGCAGGAACGGGAAAGACAACCGTGATTTCGACCATCGTAAACAATTTGGGCGATATCAATAAAAAGTTTGTTTTGCTGGCACCAACCGGACGTGCGGCAAAGGTAATTGCCAATTACTCGAATACGCCTGCATTTACCATTCATAAAAAAATATATTTTCCTAAGAAATCTTCGGGTGGGGGCGTGGCGTTCACCAAACAGCAAAACAAACATAAAAACACCATTTTTATTGTCGACGAGGCTTCGATGATTTCCGATAGTAATTCCGATTCCAAAATGTATGATAACGGATCGCTGCTGGATGATTTGATCTCGTATGTGTATTCGGGAACGAATTGTAAAATGATTCTTTTGGGAGATACTGCGCAGCTGCCTCCGGTTAATTTAGATATTAGTCCCGCTTTGGACACTCACACTTTAGGAATTCATTACGGTAAAGAAATTGAACATATCGAACTTGATGAGGTAATGCGTCAGGAGGAAAGTTCCGGAATTTTGTTTAACGCAACAGAATTAAGGGAGCTACTGAAAGAGAGTTTTATTACCGAATTTAGATTTAATGTTAAAAGATTCAAAGACATTGTTCGGTTGACCGATGGATATGATATTCAGGATGCTATTAATTCGGCTTACAGTAATTATAGTATTGAAGATACCGCTTTTATTGTCCGTTCGAACAAAAGAGCCAATCAGTATAATGAACAAATTCGAACCAGAATTTTATTTAAAGAAAGCGAGCTGTCGGCAGGAGATTTTCTGATGGTGGTAAAGAACAATTACTTTTGGTTACAGGAAAAAGATGAAGCCGGATTTATTGCGAATGGTGATATTATTGAGGTTCTTGAACTTTTTGGTATCAAGGAGCTGTACGGATTTAATTTTGCAAAGGTAAAAATCAGAATGGTCGATTATCCGGATCAGAAGCCTTTTGAAACGGTATTGATTTTAGATACGATTAAAAGTGAATCTCCATCTTTAACCTATGAAGAATCCAACCGTTTGTATGAGGAAGTAATGAAGGATTATGAAAACGAAACGACCAAGTATAAGAAGTTTCAAAAGGTAAAAGAGAACGAATATTTTAATGGTTTACAGGTGAAGTTTTCGTATGCTATAACCTGTCATAAATCACAGGGAGGTCAGTGGGATACGGTTTTTATCGAACAGCCGTATTTGCCTAACGGAATCGATCGCGATTATATCAGGTGGTTGTATACCGCTATGACACGTGCTAAAAATAAATTATATTTGATAGGATTTAAAGACGAGAGTTTTGAAGAATGATTAGTTGCCACGAATTTCACAAATTAGCACGAATTGTTTTAAAATCAATAAATTAGTGAAATTCGTGGCTAAAGAAAAATTAGCAAATGACAACACTAAACGATTTACATTCGATTTCGTCTACGTTTTCGAATACAGATAAAATGCCGGTTCTGTTTTTAGGACACGGAAGTCCTATGAATGCGATTGAAGAAAATCAGTTTGTGGCTGGTTTTCGTAATCTAGCGAAAACATTGCCGCAACCCAATGCGATTTTGTGTATTTCGGCGCATTGGTTTACCAACGGAACCAAAGTGACTTCGATGCAAATGCCAAGAACGATTCATGATTTCGGTGGTTTTCCGCAAGCCCTTTTTGATGTTCAATATCCTGCGAAAGGAAGTCCAGAGTTGGCGTATGAAACAAAAAAAATATTAGAACCGGTTCCAGTAGATCTGGATGAGCACTGGGGATTGGACCACGGTGCCTGGAGTGTAATCAAACATTTATATCCTGAGGCAAATGTTCCGGTGATTCAGTTGAGTATAGACTATACGAAGTCAGGACAGTATCATTTTGAATTGGCGCAAAAATTACAATCCTTACGTCATAAAGGTGTTCTAATTATAGGAAGCGGAAATATTGTGCATAATTTACGAATGGTCGATTTCAGGAATTTTGATAAAGATAATTATGGTTATGATTGGGCAATTGAAGCACGCGAAACAATCAATTCGTATTTGCTGGAAGATAATTTTCAGCCTTTGATTGACTTCGAAAAAATGAATAAAGCAGTTCAACTGGCGATTCCTACGCCAGACCATTATCTGCCATTACTTTACACTTTGGGATTAAAAGAAAAATCGGAAGAACTCAGCTTGTTTAATGATAAACTATTAGCTGGTTCTTTGAGTATGACCTCAGTCAAAATAATGTAATGCTACTTTAGGGAGGCTAAAGGGATTGTTATTGCACAGAGATTCACGCTGATTTTAGGAGATTGAACTGATTCAAATTCGTTCGAAATCCTGCAAAGAAAATCTGCGTGAGAAAAATTAAGTTCCCTGCAAGAAAAACTTTGTGAGTCTCTGTGAAAACTTCGTGAATCTCTGTGGAATAAAGTAATAGCATTACTTTTCCTCTTCTAAGTTGTAAGCATAGAGATAGCCATCGGCGCTTCCAAAATACACCGTTTTGTTGCTGATAAATGGAGAAGAAACAATAGCTCCCAGTTTATAAAAATCATCCATTACCTTTTTGCAATTGTCATACAGCGAAAGATCTGCATTACGGCCGGTGTAGGAAAAATCTAAAAGATCGTTTTTTAATGTAGAAGGGGCCAATTGTTTGCGATTTTCGGTGCTTACGACTTTAGATTTTCCCCCGTTAGAAAGTAAATCCAGACTGAAGAAATTTCCGGTAAAATCGCCAAAATAAACGGTATTACCTGATATGCCAGGCGATCCATAAACATAGCCATTAGTTTTATAGCGGTATTTTTCGGCACCCGTTTTGGCGTCCAGAGCCAATAAAGCATAAGTATCTGAAGTTCCTACATATACGGTGTTGTTCTGGATAACAGCCGTGCTTAAAAACCAGGAATTTTCGGCATCGTATTTCCAGAGTAATTTTCCAGTTTCGGCATCTAAAGCGAAGAAGTAAGGCTCTCTGGCTCCAAAATAAACCTTCCCGTCGGCAACAGCAACAGCGGATTGGATTCCTTTAAAACCCGGTTTTGTTCCGGTTGCAAAACGCCAGACTTCCTTACCGGTTTCGATATTTAGCGCATACAATACAGCATCCCAGCCACCAACATAAATTTTATCCTTATCGATTACCGGAGTTCCGTGTACAGGTTCATTGGTTTTGAACTTCCATTTTAAATCTCCGGTTTTAGCATCCAGTGAGTAAATGTTTCCGTCGCTGCTCCCAAACAGGACAACTGCCTTTTTTCCTTTTTCATAAACTACCGGAGATGATATATAAAAACTCCAGAGATCGTCCATATACTGTGTTGCAGGTTGCATCCCGAACCTGCCGTTTTCTCCCAGCCAGTGTTCACCGCCAGTTTTAAATTTCCAGATTAACTTGCCGTTTTGGGTATTTACGGCATAATAATTTCCGTCAAAACTTCCAAAGAAAACCGAGTTTCCATAAATGCCGGGAGTACTATGAATAGCTCCATTGGTTTTAAATTTCCATTTTGTTTTTCCTGATTTTTCTTCAATAGCATAGAGAAAACCGTCTTCGCTGCCTATATAAACAGTGCCGTCTTTTGCAATTGGAGAGGAGAAAATTTTACCATCAGTTTTGAATTTCCACTTTAGATCAGAAGTAGGTTGATAGCCTTGTCCGTCAAAAACACGATCGGTAAAAGCATTATTTATTTTGGTGTTTTTTTGGCCGAAGGCCGAAGGAATAAAAGTTAAGTTTAATAAAAGTAAGGGCAAAATCAGGTGTTTTTTCATAGTAGTTTTTTTCTCATAAATATAATGTATTTTTTAAATTACTGTTCTTCAGATTTATAAAATGCGGCAAGGAATATTTTTTTTAAACTTATTAATTCTGAATAGTTACATTTGTTTAGAAGTTTATAAAATAAAAATAAAATGAAGATAATAGCTGTAATTCCGGCGCGATATGCATCAACACGTTTTCCTGCTAAACTCATGCAGGATCTTGGAGGAAAATCGGTGATTTTAAGAACGTATGAAGCAACCGTTGCTACAAAATTGTTTGATGATGTATTTGTAGTAACAGACTCCGATTTAATTTATAATGAAATTGTAAATCAGGGCGGGAAAGCTATTATGAGTATCAAAGAACACGAATCCGGCAGTGATCGAATTGCAGAAGCTGTTGCGGGTCTTGATGTGGATATTGTTGTAAATGTACAGGGTGATGAGCCTTTTACCGAAGCCGGGCCTTTAGAACAGGTTTTATCTGTGTTTAAAGACGACAGAGAATGCAAAATAGATCTGGCATCTTTAATGCGTGAGATTACCGATGAAACTGAAATTAACAATCCGAATAATGTGAAAGTGGTAGTCGATCAGTCGCAGTTTGCACTGTATTTTTCACGATCAGTAATTCCATACCCTAGGGATAAAGATGTTGGGGTCCGTTATTTTCAGCATATCGGAATTTATGCGTTTAGAAAACAGGCTTTATTGGATTTTTATAGCTTGCCAATGAAATCTTTAGAAGCTTCTGAGAAACTAGAGCAACTACGCTATTTAGAGTTCGGAAAACGTATTAAAATGGTAGAAACGACACATGTCGGAATCGGAATTGATACTGCCGAGGATTTGGAGAAGGCAAGAGCTATTTTAAAGGATATTTGATTGAAGCAGGTTAATCGGGTAGCTTGTAAAATGTAAAATGTGAGATGTGAAACCCGAAACCTGAAACTAAATAAAAACTCCCCAAAAGAACAAAGTTTCATTTGGGGAGTTTTTTTATAGTAAACTAAAATCTTAGTATAAACTTGGATATTTAGAAGGGTTAACTTCGTGCATCATCGTGTAGACTTTCTCAAAGATATCTTCGGCAGAAGGTTTTGAGAAATAGTCACCATCAGTTCCATAAGCTGGTCTGTGTGCTTTTGCAGCAAGAGTTTGTGGTTTACTGTCCAAATGGTGGTAAGCATCCTGTTCTTCCAGAATTTGTTGTAAAATAAACGCTGAAGCTCCACCAGGAACATCTTCGTCAATAACTAACAAACGATTGGTTTTAGCGATACTTTTTACAATGTCTTTATTGATGTCAAACGGAAGAAGAGACTGAATATCGATTACCTCACAATCAATTCCTAAATCTAATAATTCAACCGCAGCCTGTTCTACCAGTCTTAAAGTCGACCCGTAAGAAACAAGTGTTATATCCGAACCTTCTTTTAAAGTTTCAACTACACCAATCGGTGTTTTGAATTCTCCAAAGTTTAGTGGTGTTTTTTCTTTTAAACGGTAACCGTTCAAACATTCGATTACTAAAGCCGGTTCATCACACTCTAAAAGGGCGTTGTAGAATCCTGCAGCCTGAGTCATGTTTCTTGGTACTAAAACGTGAATACCACGAATAGCGTTGATAATCATTCCCATTGGTGAACCTGAATGCCAGATACCTTCTAAACGGTGTCCGCGGGTTCTGATGATTAACGGCGCTTTTTGTTTTCCTACCGTTCTGTATTGTAATGTCGCCAAATCATCACTCATGATTTGGATGGCATATAGTAAATAATCTAAATATTGAATTTCAGCAATCGGGCGTAAACCTCTCAACGCCATTCCGATTCCCTGACCGATAATGGTCGCTTCACGGATTCCGATATCGGCAACACGAAGTTCTCCGTATTTTTCCTGCATACCTTCAAGCCCCTGATTTACATCGCCAATGTTTCCAACATCCTCACCAAAAATTAAAGTTTCCGGATATTTAGTAAACAAAGCATCGAAATTATCACGAAGGATCATTCTTCCGTCCAAATCTGCTTTCGCATTTTCGTCGTATTCCGGAAGTACTTTTTTAACAGAAGATACATTTAGCTCAGAATCAGAGTACAAGTGGCTGCTGAATCGTGGCTGCGTAATTTCAATATAATTGGTAATCCAGTTTGATAATAATACTTTACTGTTTGGAACTTCAATAAAACGCAATATTTTTCTTGCGATGGTAAGCATTTCCTTTTTTAAAGGTGATTTGATAGCGCTTAATTCCGAAATGTATTTTTGTATTCTTTCTTTATGGTTGATGCTTGCTTCAGCAATTTGACCTAATAAAGCCAAAAGGTTTTTCTGATCTTCGATAATTGGATTGATGAAAGAATTCCAGGCCTCTTTTTTAGCTTCCAGGACTTCTTTTTTCAAATCAAAATCAATTTCAGCCAATTCTTCAGGTGACGCAATATTGATGGCAATCATCCATAAGCGCATCTGACGAATACAGTCAAAATCTTTTTCCCAAGCCAGTCTTTCTGCGTTTTTGTAACGCTCGTGTGAACCTGAAGTAGAATGTCCTTGTGGTTGCGTTAATTCGTTTACGTGAATTAAAACGGGAATATGTTCTTCACGTGCAATAGCACCGGCTCTTTCGTAAGTCGAAACCAGTTCGGCATAATCCCAGCCTTTAACTCTGAAAATTTCGTAACCTTTAGCATCTTCATCGCGTTGGTATCCTTTTAAAATCTCAGAGATATTTTCTTTCGTAGTCTGATGTCTGGCGTGAACCGAAATTCCGTATTCATCATCCCAAACGCTCATTACCATCGGAACCTGCAGTACACCTGCAGCGTTTATAGTTTCAAAAAACAAGCCTTCAGAAGTACTTGCGTTTCCTATAGTTCCCCAGGCAACTTCATTTCCGTCTACTGTAAATTTGTCTTTAACAGTAATTCCGTCAACATTTCTGTAGATTTTTGAAGCCTGTGCCAATCCCAATAATCTTGGCATTTGTCCGGCAGTAGGAGATATATCAGCACTTGAATTTTTCTGTTTTGTTAAATCTTTCCAGGAACCGTCTTCGTTTAAACTATGAGTTACGAAGTGGCCGCCCATTTGTCTTCCGGCAGACATTGGATCAAAATCTAAATCGGTATGGCCATACAAACCTGCGAAAAACTGCTTTGGAGTCAATTCGCCAATGGCCATCATAAAAGTCTGATCACGGTAGTATCCGGAACGAAAATCTCCGTTTTTGAAGGCTTTTGCCATTGCAAGTTGTGGGACTTCTTTACCGTCTCCAAATATTCCAAATTTAGCTTTCCCTGTCAATACCTCTTTACGTCCTAAAAGACTACATTCGCGGCTGGTAACCGCAATTTTGTAATCGTTCATTACTTCAGTCTTGAAATCTTCGAAAGTAAGTGTAGTATTATTTTTTTCTTTAATCATAATCTCAAATGGGTCATGTTACGCAACAAAAATAATTAAAAAGTATTAATAATCATAATTCATTAAAGTAAATATAATTTAATTATCTGTAATTAAATTGCTAAAAGCGGGTGTCTTTTTTGTGTAATGCTTTGTGTTTTTGCTTTTTTTATGTGAATAATTCATGTTTTTACAAGTAATTCATTCGATTAAAGCCATTTTCTAGTGAAAAGATTAAGTAATGTTTTTGGTGAAAATGTGACGATAAATCGTATTTTTTCACTGTATTTATTTTGTGAAATCTCCCATCCGTTATTAGAATAAACCGGAAAGTACAATTCAAAATAATCCGGAACTAAATTTAACCGGATACCACTATCATATCTAAAATTTTCGCTTTGATGCTTGCTTCTCATTAAACCTACATCTCCATAAACCTCAATCCAGTTCCAGATAGCATAGCTCGCATTTAAGGTAGCCATCCATTGATTGGCATATCTCGGTGCTATTTTAGATTTAAAACCACCTTCGGCTATTATATATTGCTGACTGAAAATTCCGGTACTTTCTGATCTTCCGAAAAAATTGTAATCAAACATATAATCAGACGGTCGGTCTAAACCAAAACTAAAATAATCAGAGTTTGTTCGATTGTATAAAAAGCTTCCGGCGTACAATCTTAAATTTAGTTTGCGATTGTTTTCAAAAAGTCTTCTGTATTCAATTTCTGCAGCTACTTTTCCAAATTTTCCTGAGAACTGAACATCCGTCATAAAATTAAAATGATTTACCAGTTCCATTTTTGTATTAACGTAACGGGCATTAAAAACAGAATAATTTGGAGTGGAATTGTCTTTGATGTAAGTACTTGCTTCACGATTTACAATAACCTGTCTGAACATGATTAGTTGTTTTCGGTTATCTCTGAAATTTTCTTCACGGATTCTGAATTGTACCATCGGATTCAGTCTCAAATAGGCGGCATCAGGAGCGTAGTGGTAATAATTTTGGCTTATGGAATAGCGTACATTGTATAAGGTGCTGTTTCGGTAGTATTGATTCCAGGAAAATGAGGAAGAACCTGAAAAAGTTTTCGCATTAATGGAATAAGCCGGATCGATATCAAACGTAAAAGGTTTGTCTAAAATTGTTTTGTTGTGAAGACGCATACCGGGAGTCAGACCGTCGTAATAGTTATAATTAAGAGTCGGTATGTATAAAATTTGATTGTAATAAGGATCTTCGAGATCTTTGGCAAAATTAAATTTGATAGGACGATTAGTAATAACCAAACTTTTTATGGATCTCCAATTGTTTCTTTGGTTGTATTCCGGAACCTCATTGTCATAGTTGATGACAATTTTGTCGGCATTTTTTCTTTCAAAAATATAGGTTGAATCGGCTGTTTTAGGTTCAACCCATTCTTTAAAAACAACTTCATTTTTATTAATTCCATATATAGGTATCGGAGCATAGATACCGGTTCTGTTTTTAATTCGAAAGGCCACGGTGTCTTTCGTTCTCGAAACATGGGTGAACTTATAATCGATGATGTCACGTGAACCTATAATCGTATTGAAAAACCAGTCAATCTTTTTGGGACTTTTTTTGGTTAGTATTTTTTCTAAATCGTATCGGTTTGTCTGTTCCGTTTTGTTTAAATCGTAGAATTCCTGCACACTTTCGGGAACAATATTGTGATTTAAATAATCATCTAAATAACTAAGACTTAAGCCTGCACGATATTTACTCGCGATTTGTTCGTTAAATTTTATTAAAGTGTTTTTTGGATCTCCTAACGGCTGATCCAGATTTTTACGGGCCATTAGCATATAGTAATAACTGTATTGCTCGTTGAAAGTAAGGCTTGTGATGTTAAAACCAGAAAAGAGTTTCATGTCAGAAAGCCTTCCCAGCATTTTCTGATCCAGATGGTTTTCTTCGATGTACTTCATCATCGCATAAATTTGAATACCGTCATAAACCCAGTTGTCTTTTCTGGGGTCCAGACGGAGACTGTTTTTAAGATAGTTATTCAGATAAGTTTTCAGGAATGTGATTTCAAAAACAAATTCGTCTGAAAACGGACTAATGAACGAAGGCAGCTGGTTCAATCCGTAGAATGGATTTCGATCGTAATCTACCTGAGAAACAGTGATTCTTTGATGTGGATATTTTCCAATAAAAGAGTTAGCAAAAGTAACTACTTTATTGATGATAATGGCACTTTGAATATCGGTCAGTCTCTTGTTTGTAAGATTTGTAAGTACCTGAAGCGAGCCATTTTCGTAGTTTTTGAAACTATTTTGCTTTTCGATAAACAAAGTGAAATCATTTCTATTTTTCCCTGTAAGCACATAAGTTTTAAAAGATGAGCTTGCATTGCCTTCTGAAATCTGATTCAAATCAGAAGTTACATAGTACTGTTGTGGTACTTTTATTTCGATTTCGTAATCGGTACCAGAATTGGCAATATCATCTAAATTGAAATTGTTGTATTTCATAAAACGATGATTTTCAAAACGAGCCGGGCTTAAAAACCAGTCTTTTAAATTCATACCGCCATTTTGATCAAAACCATAACGGGTGAATTTATCACTCGGTATTTTGGCGATATAAATTAAATGCAAATCGATTTTTTCTCCTGGACGCAATTTACGATTTAGTTTTACTACAATATAATCCGGATTTTTCGCTGTTCGTTCCCATTCAAGTACAGCGTTGTCTGAATCGGTTAAACTTAAAACAGTTGTACTTCCTCTTTCTGTAGTTTTTGCTAAATGAAAACCTCTGTAAAATTCGTCGGAAAATCGTCGGGCTAATGGCGTATTTTTATCGGAAAAAGCATTGTTCCAATCGTTAAGGACAATTGAAATCAAAGAATCATTTGAAGTGTTGTAATAGGTGATGTCTTGTTTTATATTCAGGGTTTTGAGCTCAAGATTAACGGCGACCTCCATCTTAGACTGATGTTGTGCGTATTGTTTTATCGAGCCGAATAAAACGAAAATATAGAATATGATTTTATAAAATGATTTCAAGGATAGAGTAAATAATTTAAATTGTAAATAAACTCAAGCGTAAATAATGATTTTGGTTTTTTGTAAAAATAGTATAAAAAAAGCTGTTTAAAAAACAGCTTTTAATTTTTGTAGTATTTTATTTAATGTAATTTTATGGACGATATGAATTTCTCTTGTTTTCTGCCTGTTCAGCAGGAAACTTAAATTTTTATATCACTTCTAAAATTGATGATTGTATTAAAAATTTGGACTTAAATCGTATTTTTTGTAGAATTTGTCTAATACATCAACTACTTCATCTTCAGTGTCTACAATCTTGAATAAGTTTAAATCTTCAGGACTTACTGTATGCATTTTTTCTACAAGTACAGTTTTAACCCATTCGATTAATCCTGACCAAAATTCAACTCCAACTAATATAATCGGGAATTTTCCAATTTTCTTAGTTTGGATCAAAGTGATTGCTTCAAACATTTCGTCAAGAGTTCCAAAACCTCCAGGCATTACTACAAAACCTTGTGAATATTTAACGAACATTACTTTTCTCACAAAGAAATAATCGAAATTTAGGTTTTTGTCGTGATCAATATAAGGATTGAAATGCTGCTCAAAAGGCAATTCGATATTTAGTCCAACGGAAGTTCCGCCTCCTAGATGTGCTCCTTTGTTTCCAGCTTCCATGATTCCGGGACCACCTCCTGTGATTACTCCGTAACCTGCTTTACTGATTTTATAAGCTATTTTCTCTGCTAATAGATAATACTTGTCGTCTGGTTTTGTTCTTGCTGATCCAAAAATAGAGACACATGGGCCAATACGTCCCATACTTTCATATCCGTTTACAAATTCAGCCATGATTTTAAAAATCGCCCAGCTGTCGTTGGTTCTGATTTCATTCCACGTTTTTTGTTTTAAACGGTCCTGAATTACTTTATCCTCATCATTATCAAAATCTTCTAATCTCATTTTAGGTATTTTAATTATTTATATTTTATTTCTAGCTGTGTCGTTTTAAATGGTCATTCTAAGCATAGTCGAAGGAAGGAGCTCTTTCCCGCTGTCCACTATATCTTTTGTGCCGAACTCCGTCACAAAAGGATGCCGTTTCCATCGGGGCTAGGGCATCAGTTTTTGGTTTAATCAATGTTTTTTTGCCCAAAAAAAGCGTTGCCAAAGTTTAAAATTTTGACAAAAAGGCCAGCTAAATTAAGGCTTTTTTTGCGAATTGGAGCAAAAAAGAGAATTTATTAATTTAAATATTGCATCCGAATAAAAGAGGGTAGCGGCTTGCTGTTCATTATCAATGTATTAAAGGTGTTTTGTTAAAATGTTTTGTTTTGTGTCAATCGATTTGAATCTGTACTTGCAATATGGGCCGTTCCTCCGGAACTTATTCTTTGATCGTTTTTGTTTTCAACGGATTAAAATCCGTTGTTACAAAATATGTCGTTCCTACGGAACTTATTCTTTGGTCGCTTTTGTTTTCAACGGATTAAAATCAGTTGCCATAAAATGTGTCGTTCCTCTGGAACTTCTTTTTTGGTCGTTTTTGTTTTCAATGGATTAAAATCCGTTGCTACAAAATCTATCGTTCCTTCGGAACTTAATCATGTAGTTGTTTTGTTGAGACCGGATTTTATTGCATCACATAAAATTGGCATAACAATAAAAGAGCCATAGGCTCGAATAATCTTGCAGCGACGGATTTTAATTCGTCGAATAAAACAATCGTAACCATAGAAGAGCCGTAGGCTCGACCAATATTGTAACGATGGATTTTAATCCGTCATATAAAATGGACGTAACAGCAAAAAGAGCCGTCGGCTCGGTCAATATTCTTTTCTGGAATTAATTTTTAAAAGAGACAAAAGTCATTGTCAAAGTTTAGAACCTTGGCAATGATGTTTTTACTCCAATTCTTTTTTCAAAAACTTAGCGGTGTAACTTTTTTTGCTTTTCGCAACTTCTTCCGGAGTTCCTTTGGCGATCAATTGTCCGCCGCCTTTTCCGCCTTCTGGACCAATATCGATAATATAGTCCGCAAGTTTAATAACGTCCATATTATGTTCGATAACCAGAATTGTATTTCCTTTATCGACTAATTTATTAATGACATCCATTAAAACACGTATATCCTCAAAATGCAATCCTGTAGTAGGTTCATCCAGAATATAAAAGGTGTTTCCGGTATCTTTTTTGGACAATTCGCCAGCCAGTTTAATTCGCTGTGCTTCACCACCTGACAACGTTGTACTTTGCTGACCTAAGGTGATATAGCCTAAACCAACATCCTGTATAGTTTTTACTTTTCTGTAAATCTTCGGAATGTTCTCGAAAAACGGAACCGCTTCATCAACGGTCATATTTAAAACATCGGAAATGGATTTTCCTTTGTACCGAATCTCCAGTGTTTCTCTGTTAAAACGTTTGCCCTGACAGGTTTCGCATTCTACATAAACATCCGGTAAGAAGTTCATTTCGATAGTTCTCACGCCAGATCCTTCGCAGGTTTCACAGCGTCCACCTTTTACGTTAAAACTAAATCGTCCTGCTTTATAGCCTCGAATCATACTTTCGGAAGTCATAGTAAACAGGTTTCTGATTTCTGTAAAAACTTCGGTATAGGTTGCTGGATTAGAACGTGGTGTTCTTCCAATCGGACTTTGGTCGATGTCAATTACTTTATCGATATGTTCTAGGCCTTCAATTTTTTTGTAGGGTTGTGGTTTTTTAACACCATTAAAATAGTAAGCATTTAAAATTGGATAAAGCGTTTCGTTTATCAAAGTTGACTTTCCACTTCCGGAAACTCCAGTTACGCAGATCAGTTGTCCTAAAGGCAGTTCGATAGAAACATTTTTTAAGTTGTTTCCTGTTGCTCCCGTTAGTTTTAAGGACTTGCCATTTCCTTTGCGACGTTCCTTCGGAATCTCGAGTTTCATTTTACCATTCAGGTATTGAGCAGTAATGGTGTTGGACTTTAATGTTTCGGCAGGAGTTCCAATGCTGATGATTTCTCCTCCATATTTACCGGCTTTCGGACCAATGTCAATCACATAATCGGCGGTTTCAATCATGTCTTTATCATGTTCCACCACAATAACCGAGTTTCCAATATCACGTAATTGCTCTAATGATTTAATCAGTTTTTCGTTGTCTCTTTGGTGTAAACCAATACTTGGTTCGTCCAGAATATATAAAACTCCAACCAGCTGCGATCCAATTTGAGTTGCCAGACGTATACGTTGTGCTTCACCACCCGAAAGTGATTTTGAACTTCGGCTTAACGCCAGATAATTCAAACCAACATTCATCAGGAAATTTAGACGGTCTTTGATTTCTTTAACCACTTCCGAAGCGATCAAAAGTTGTTTGTCGGTCAAATGCGTATTTAGATCCTGAAACCAGATTGTTAAATCAGAAATATCCATATCACATAGTTCGGTGATATTTTTATCGTTGATTTTGAAGAATAAAGCTTCTTTTTTCAAACGGGATCCTTCACAAACAGGGCAATTAACCTCGTCCATGAAATCTTTTGCCCAACGTTTGATAGTTGTTGAAGCACTTTCATCATATTGATTTTTAATAAAATGAGAGATACCTTCAAAATCTATTTTATAATCTCGGGTGACGCCAAGATCTTTTGAGTTTACCGTGAATTTATCTTTTCCGCCATGTAAAATAACAGTCATGGCCTCTTCCGGAATTTTCTCAATAGGGTCTGTTATCTTAAAACCATATTTCTCACCAATAACTTCTAATTGTTTAAAAATCCAGGATGATTTATATTCGCCAAGTGGTGCAAAGCCACCTGCTTTTATAGACAATTTAGGGTTTGGAATAATTTTTTTAATATTGATTTCATGTACAGTTCCCAAACCATTACAATGCGGACAAGCTCCTTTTGGGGAGTTGAAAGAAAATAAATTAGGTTCCGGATTTTGATACGAAATACCAGTTGAAGGACACATTAAATTTCTACTGAAATAACGCACTTCGTTAGTGTCCTGATCCAAAATCATGAGAACATTTTCGCCGTGATGCATCGCTGTATTGATACTTTCAGCCAGACGTTTTTGGTTGTCTTCATTATTTTCGATCAGCATTCTGTCGACTACGATTTCGATGTCGTGCGTTTTGTAACGATCCAGTTTCATTCCGGAAACTAAATCCTGAACTTCGCCATTTACACGTACTTTAAGAAAGCCTTGTTTGGTAATTTGTTGAAACAATTCAGCATAATGTCCTTTTCTGGCTTTAATTACCGGAGCCAGAATATTGATGCGCTTTCCATTAAAATCCTGAATGATTAAATCTTTAATTTGCTCGTCAGAATACGAAACCATTTTTTCGCCCGTGTTGTAACTATAAGCGTCGGCACCACGAGCATAAAGAAGTCTTAGGAAATCGTAGATTTCGGTAATAGTTCCTACGGTAGAGCGTGGACTTTTACTGGTGGTTTTTTGTTCAATTGCAATTACGGGTGAAAGTCCGTCAATTTTATCTACATCGGGACGTTCTAAGCCGCCAAGGAACTGTCTGGCATAAGCCGAAAAAGTTTCTACATAACGACGCTGTCCTTCGGCATAAATGGTATCAAATGCTAAAGATGATTTTCCCGAGCCTGATAAACCGGTAATAACAACCAGTTTTTCACGCGGAATTGAAATGTCTATATTTTTTAGATTATGAACTCTTGCACCAAGAACTTCAATAGTATTGTCTTTTTCTAACATAAATTTGAGCAAAAAGCAAAGTTACCATTTTGATTTGTTCTTTTGATACTGGAGTGCAAAAGTTTATGTTACAAATAGTAACAAAAAACGCTAACCAAAGTTAGCGTTTTCTTTTTCGGGTAAGCATGTATTCTTCGATGGCTTCTTTGGTGGTGTACCAGTTTCGACCTTCTTTATAAGCGTCTATTTTGCCTGTTCTGGCTAGTAAACTTACATATTCCTGACCGTATGGAGTTTCTGGTTCACTTACAATATCAGATATTTTCTGATAATCATAATCATTGCCGGGCATTGCACTTAGGTAGATATTTAAAGTACGTTCCAAAGCCTGACACATCAAAAGGGTTAGTTTTTGATAATTACCGTTATTAGCCTGATTGAGTGCTTCATAATATTTCTTTCGATCGTTTTTAAGAATAATGGCAGGCGGAAAACCACAACGCATTAGTAATAAATTCATACTCAAACGAACTGTACGCCCGTTTCCATCAAAAAAAGGATGAATCCAAACTAGTTTATGATGGTAAATCGTAGCCAGTTCAATATCGTTCAGTTCTAATGGATTTGTATTGATGAAATCGATTAGTTCATCAAGATAATCTGAAACTTTGTTTGCATTGGGAGGCATAAAATTAGCTCCGGAAATGCGGACACCTCCGTTGCGTAAACGACCGGCAAAATCATCTTCAATAGAACGTAAAACCAATCCGTGAATAGACAAAATATCGATGCTTCGAAGTTTGTACGTATCGTCTACAATTTGATATAGATAATCAATAGCTTTATCATGATTATGGGTTTCAAAATGTTCCCGAAGTGATTTTCCTTTGATGGTAATGCCCTCCTGGATGACCATTTGGGTTTCCCGCAAACTCATGGTGTTTCCCTCTATGCTGTTCGAGTTGTATGTCCATTCTAAAGATAAACTCTCTCGAATTTTATGCAAAGCAATATTGGGCAGTGGTCTGCTGTTTTGCAGATCAAGCCTTTTTTGATACAATCGATCAAATGTTGATTGAAATTCAGTTCTATATGTTAAGTCTATATTCCACATTACCCACCAAAGGTACTTCTTAATATCGGATAATCCAAAAAAATAACATATCCGATATTAAGGCTATTCAATTGTCATAGAACGCAGCTTGGTTCTATAGGCTTCAAGTGCTATAGATTTGGAGATGAAGCCATAGTATTTTTCGTTTCGGATAACGGGAAGGAATGCTGTTTTTGATATTTCAAATTTGCTCATTACAATTTCCATACTGTCAGTAGAAGAAATGGTAGCTGCCGGTGTTTTCATGACGTCTTTAATTAAAGTGTACTTGACACGATAAGAGTTAAAAATAATCTCCCTTATATCGTTAAAATGAACAATACCAACAAGCTCTTTTTCATTGTTTACAACTGCAAAAACCACTTGGTTGGAGTGGGAAATAAGATCGACCAGTTTGCTTAAGTTCTCCTCTGGATGTACTGTTAGATAGTCACATTGAATAATGGTGTCGATATCTAAAGTTGATAAAATATTTGAATCTTTATTGCTTGTAAAAGCGTGTCCTTTTTTAGCCAGACCTTTAACGTCTAGTGAATATTTTTCAAAACGTTTTGAAATTGCAAAACTGATTGATGATACAATCATCAGCGGAATCATTAAGCTGTAACCTCCCGTGATTTCAGCAATTAAGAAGATAGCGGTTAAAGGTGCATGAAACAATCCACTTAAAATTCCCGCCATTCCAACCATTGTAAAATTACTGATCGGCAGTTTTGATAAACCGATAAGGCTAATGAATTTAGAGAAAAAATAACCTAAATAAGATCCTAGAAATAAGGAAGGTGCGAAATTTCCACCGTTTCCACCGCTACCAATAGTTAATGCCGAGGCAAAAACTTTGACCATCATGGTACATCCTACAAATAATAATAAAACCCACTGATTGTTTCTGAAATCTTCAAACAGGGTATTGTTTAATATTTTTCCGGGATCGGTTTCGGATAGTGTTTTTATACTTTCATAACCCTCTCCAAAGAGTGTTGGGAAAACAAAAATTAGTAAGGCCAATAACGAAGCTCCTATTAATGCTTTTTTGTAGGCTCCCATTTTTAGATTGGCAAAATAATGCTCAATTCTTTGAAAATTTCGGGCGTAATAAACGGCCATAAAACCGGTTAAAATTCCCAGAAGTACATAAAATGGAATATTATGATAATTAAATGCTTCCTGTTTTTTAAAGGATAATAAAATTGTTTCGTCCAAAACAATAGCCGAAACTAAAGCCCCTGTTGCGGCCGAAATCATGATAGGAGTAAAAGCTGAAATACTTACATCTACCAGCAAAACCTCAATTGCAAAAAGAACTCCGGCAATAGGGGCGTTAAAAGCAGCGGCAATTCCAGCTGCAACACCACAGCCAATCAGTAAAGTCCGGTCTTTATAAGGTAATCTGTAATTTTGAGCAAAATTTGACCCAAAAGCGGCTCCTGTAACCACAATGGGGCTTTCAAGACCCGCAGAACCTCCCAGACCAACCGTTAAGGAGCTGGTAACGATTTGGGCATACATTTGTTTTCTGGGAATAATACTCGCTTTTTTTGCAACAGCATACAATATTTGTGATGTTCCTTTTTCGATGCTACCGTTTAGAACTCTTTTGACAACAAAAACAGTAAGTACAATACCAATAATTGGAAGTATACTGTTAATAAAACTCAGTTTTAAAATTCCATTGATATAAGTGGCGAATGAAAAAACACTATGGGCAAAAGTTTTTAAAACAATTACTGCCAGAGAGCAGGAGATACCAATTAAAACGCTTGACAGGAAAATAAATTGCTTTGGAGTCATTAACGATTGTCCTAAAGCGATAATGTTTTCTAGTTTTCTAAAATATTTTTTTAGCATGCTGTTTGTAAAAGGTTAGGGAGAATACAAATTTAGTCTATAATGTTTGAAAACTCACGAAAATAGAGAACTAATATTAAAAACCAACCGCTGTATCGTCTCCGCGAAAATCAGCACCACCTTCAAGAGAATTGTTTGGAAGAACCAGGATACAGTCCAGCTTGCCAATTACAGGAGCATTTTTTTCATTGATCAGATAGTTTTTTGCTTTTAGTTTGTCAATTGTAACATTGCTAAAGGCATTAGGTTCAAATGTAATCAGATCCGGAAGCCATTGGTGGTGAAAACGGGGAGCATTTACAGCTTCCTGCATGCTTAAATTGTATTCGTATACATTTAAAATTGCCTGTAATACAGAAGTGATAATAGTTGATCCGCCGGGAGTACCTACCACCATAAACAGTTTTCCGTTTTTTTCGACAATCGTTGGAGTCATTGAGCTTAGCATTCTTTTTTGCGGTGCAATACTGTTGGCTTCATTTCCTACTAAACCAAACATATTAGGAGATCCGGGTTTTGCACTAAAATCGTCCATTTCATTGTTTAAAAAGAAACCCAGCTCGTCACAGTAATATTTAGATCCAAATGCGTCATTTATTGTGGTAGTTGCAGCTACAGCATTTCCTTGTGCATCAACGATAGAATAGTGAGTAGTTTCAGTACTTTCATTGTACGTTACTTTTCCTTCTTTTATTTCAGAGGATAAACTGGCTTTTTCGGTATTGAAACTCGACATTCTGTCTTTTAAATACGTATCAGATAGCAAAGCTTTCATTGGAATTTTTACAAAATCAGGGTCACCTAAAAACTGACTTCTGTCTGCATATGCTCTTCGCTCGGCTTCAACAATAACCTGAATGGATTCTACCGAATTATGTCCCATTTTGGATAAGTCATAAGGAGTAATCATTTTCATGATTTGAGCCAGACAAATTCCACCACTGCTTGGTGGTGCCATAGAGGTGATTTTTAATTCTTTATAGTCAAACTGTAGTGGTTTTCTCCATTTGGCCTCGTATTTCTCAAGATCTTTAAGCGTTATGATACCGCCTTTTTTCTGAATATAATTTACTAAGGTTTTAGCAGTTTGACCTTTGTAGAACTCATCTCTTCCATTCTTTTGAATGCGTTTTAAAGTACTGGCCAGAGCAGAATATTTGATCGTGTCGTTTTCTTTGAATTTTCCGGCCATAAGTGTATTCAGACCGTTCACTTTTACAATGGCGTCATGATAAGCTTCCAGTTGCTTTTGTTGTTTTAAGGTTACAATTACACCTTTTTCGGCAAGGGCAATAACAGGTTTTAATATTTCGGACATCGGAAGAGATCCTAGTTTTTTATGAACAGCGAAAACTCCGGCGACAGTTCCCGGAACTCCAATTGCTAAAGCTGTTTCGGTACTTTTTCCTTTAATGACATTTCCATCTTTATCGAGAAACATATCTTTTGTTGCAGCAAGAGGTGCTTTTTCGCGGTAATCCAGTGAGCCCACTTCGCCATTGGCTTTTCGGTAAACCATAAAACCACCACCGCCAATATTTCCTGCATATGGGAATGCAACAGCCAAAGCCAGTTCAGTACCGACCATTGCGTCAAAGGCATTACCACCTTTTTTCATGATGTCTGCTCCAACTTTTGAAGCTTCTGCACGTGCCGAAACCACCATGGCTTTTGAAACGACAAGTCCGGTTGGTTTTATTGGGTTTTGCTGTGCGGTACAGCTAATGTAGATTAGGGTAACTAAGAAAGTTATTTTTTTCATGCTGATGTAAAATTAAAATGTAGTATTGGTGCTTTCTCTGTAAAAAGCGGTATTAAAGAGAAAGTAATTTTTGACTGGAATGGCTTTTTATATCTTCAAAAAAGAGTGTGAATTCACGCTCAAATTCCGGATAGAATTCTATTAGTTCTGCACTGGCAAATTGCATATTGGATTGGTTTTTCGACCTTCTTCGGTCCATCTGAGTTAAAATTTGGTGTATTCCTTCAACAGTCTGATAACTCAAAAGCCAGTTTTGTTTGATCATATAAGGCATTAAGTCTTGCGTCTTTTCTGTTAAAATGGGATAATTTTCATGCAAAGATCTGTAAAATCGGTTAACAAAACGATCCAATTTTTCATCAGAGTACTTTTCCCAGTTTTTTGCAAGGAAATGATCGTAAACAATGTCGACAATAACACCTGCATAATGATGGTATTTTTCATGTAAACGTTTGGTACTTTGCCTGAAAACATCATGCGAATCGGTATAGGTGTCTATAGATCGATGTAGAAGAATGCCTTTTTGAACATCTTCCGGAAAATGCTCAAACTGTTTTCCACGAATTCCATCGGCCATAAAGTTGCCAATTTTGATCAGATCGTTTTCGCCGGAAAGATATATATGGGCTAGGAAATTCATTTGTTTAGGTCCTGAGGTTCTAAGAAACTAAGTTATTTTAGTAAAAGTATGAAAACTTTTTGACATCGTTTTAAGGAATGATAGATCACTTCGTATTTAAAATCTGAAAACTTAGAACCTTAGCAACTTAGAATCTTAGTAACTTTTCTATATTTGTGACAAAAAATAACCATAACTCACAAAAATGACTTTAATAAAATCAATTTCAGGAATAAGAGGAACAATCGGTGGAAAAGTAGGAGATAACCTGACTCCTGTTGATGCTGTGAAATTTGCATCGGCATATGGAACTTTTCTGAAAAACAATACATCAAAAGAAAAACTTACAGTAGTAATTGGTCGTGATGCCAGAATTTCGGGGCCAATGATTCATAACCTTGTAGTGAATACTTTAATAGGTTTAGGAATTAATGTAATTGATCTTGGGCTTTCTACTACACCGACTGTAGAGGTAGCTGTTCCTTTAGAAAAGGCAGATGGAGGAATCATTTTAACGGCTTCTCACAATCCAAAACAGTGGAATGCTTTAAAGCTGCTGAATGCAAAAGGTGAATTCTTAAGCGGAGAAGAAGGTGCTAAAATTCTTGAAATTGCCGAAGCAGAAGCTTTCGATTTCTCGGATGTTGACAGTTTGGGTGAAATTACCATAAATGACGCGTATATGGATATCCATATCGACGAGGTTTTAAACTTGCCTTTGGTAGATGTTGAAGCAGTAAAAGCTGCAAAGTTCAAAGTAGTTGTTGATGGAGTAAATTCTTCTGGAGGAATCATTATTCCAAAATTATTAGAATTAATGGGTGTTGAAGTTGTAAAATTATACTGCGAACCAAACGGGCATTTCCCTCATAACCCGGAACCTTTAAAAGAACATTTAACGGATATTTCTGAACTGGTTGTGAAAGAGAAAGCACATTTAGGAGTTGTTGTTGATCCGGACGTAGACCGTTTGGCATTTATCTCTGAAGATGGAGAAATGTTTGGAGAAGAATATACTTTGGTAGCTTGTGCGGATTATGTGTTGAGTAAAACTCCTGGAAATACAGTTTCAAATATGTCATCGTCACGTGCTTTGCGCGACGTAACCGTTGCTCATGGTGGGAAATACGAAGCAAGTGCTGTAGGTGAAGTAAATGTAGTAGCGTTAATGAAGAAAAACAATGCTATTATTGGAGGTGAAGGTAACGGTGGAATTATTTATCCGGAATCTCATTATGGAAGAGATAGTTTGGTAGGAGTGGCTTTATTCCTGACGCATTTAGCAAATAAAAAAATGTCAGTTTCGGCATTACGAGCTTCTTACCCTGAATATTATATGAGTAAAAATAAAATTGAATTAACACCACAAATCGACGTTGATGCAATTTTGGAAGCCATGACCGAAAAATACAAAAATGAAGATATTAGTACAATTGATGGTGTGAAAATTGATTTTGCTACAGAATGGGTTCATTTAAGAAAATCGAACACAGAGCCAATCATCAGGATTTATACAGAAGCTCCTTCTCAGGAAAAAGCCGACGTATTGGCACTTCGAATCATTGATGAAATAAAAGCGATTGCAGGAATCTAATTCTCTGTCGTTACTATAAATAAAAACACCTTTTTCATTTACGAAAAAGGTGTTTTTTATTTTGAAGACTCAAAAGTGAAAAGTGAAAGAGTATTTTAGGTTTGAACACCAAAAACTCACAATTCACATTTTACATCTCACATTTCATAAAAAAAAATTACTCTATCCTATGTTTCCATCTTTTGTGTGTCCATAAATAGAATTCAGGGGCTTCATAAATTTGTTTTTCTACTTCTCTTAAGTACTTTTCAGTAATGTCAAAGTTTTCGTAATCATTTGGATTATCGGCGATTGGTACAAAGGTAGCCTCATAATAACCTCTGGCTACTTTTTTTACTTTTACAAAAATAACACTTAGATCGTATTTTTTGGCCAGCATTTCGGCACCTGTATGCACTGGAACTTCGATTCCCATAAACTTCATCGAGTGAAAAATTCGATCCAGTTTTGGCGATTGATCGCTTGCTAAACCATACATACTTAAAATTCCATCACGTTGGTTTTGAGCCATTGTTGGAATTGCTTTTCTGGTTTCAACCAATTCGGTATCGTATTTAGAACGTATTTTTCGAACCAATTTATCAAAGTAGGGATTGGCCACTTTTTTATAGACTGCTATACCCTGAAAAGCAATTTTTGTGTTCATAGTTAAAAGCCATTCATAACTGGCGTAGTGCGCAGCTACCAGAATGGTGCTTTTACCTTTTTTTGCATACTCATTTACAAGATCAATATTCGTAGTCTTAAATCTTTTTTCCATTTCTTCAGGCGAAATGCTCATCGTTTTGATCATTTCCAGAAACATATCGCACATGTGGCTATAGAATTTCTTTTCGATTTCTTTTCGCTCAGCATCGTTTAAATGTGGTAAAGTAAGTTTTAAGTTTTCTCGAACTACTTTTTTGCGATAGCCTACGATTCTGTAAATCAGAAAACAGACCAAATCAGAAAACCAGTAAAATAATCGAAATGGGAGAATAGAGATAAGCCATAGAAAAGGATAGGCTATTATATAAACGAGAAATTGCATGTATTGTTTTTTTTACAAATATAAAGCAAAAATGAATTACGATCGATATTTTGGAATGATGCTAACATATGTTTAAGAATGACTATATTTACAATTCACATTAAATGTTTTTTATGAATACCATTTTGATTGGAATTATAGTTGCCAATGTTTTGATTAGTTACCAGGGTTTCAATAATCTTGCTTTTTTTAGAAAATATGAGTTTCATGTAGGAAGTATTCGCTCGGGAGAACAAATAAGAATGCTTTCATCTGGTTTTTTACACGCCGATATGATGCATTTGCTTTTTAATATGCTGACGCTTTGGTTTTTTGCTCCGGTGGTATTGCAATGGTTGGGTAATTTTTCTTTTTTGTTGATTTATTTCGGAAGTTTAATTTTCGGAAGTTTATTAACAATGTTGTTCCATAAAAATGATTATAGTTATAGAGCCGTAGGAGCATCGGGTGCGGTCACAGGAGTTTTGTACTCTGCGATATTGTTGCAGCCGGATATGATGTTGGGGATCTTTTTTGTCATACCAATGCCAGCTTATTTATTTGGAATTTTATATTTATTATATTCTATATACGGTATGAAGGCTAAAAATGATAATATCGGACATACAGCACATTTTGGAGGTGCTATTGGAGGATATTTGATAACTTTGATCAAAGAACCTTCCTTATTTGTAGATCATAGCATGATGGTGATATTGTTGGCAATCCCAATTTTGATCCTTTTCGTTATGGCCAAATTGGGGAAATTGTAACAATGGCACAACTTTTGAAAGGTCACTAATCAAATAATTTAAATATAACAAAAATGAAGAAAGTAGTATTATTTTTAACAATCATGTTTATGTCTATGTCGTACGCACAAGAAACCAAACAAATTCCTCAAATCAATGTAAGTGGAGAAGGAAAGATAAAAATAGCACCAGATCAGGTTTGTATTTCAGCTACGGTTGAGACAAAAGGGAATAATGCTAAAGATGTCAAAAAACAAAACGATGAAAAAATCGATGCTGTTTTGAAATTCATTAAAAAAATGAATGTTCCTGTTGCTGATTATAAAACAAAACAAGTTTCACTTAATCCGCAATACGATTACGAAAAAAAGAAAACAAATTATAATGCTACTCAGACTGTAGAAATTGTATTGAAAGATTTATCTAAATACGATGAAGTAATGGAAGGTTTAGTTCAGCAGGGAATCAATCGTTTAGATAACGTTACTTTTGAGTCTTCTAAACTAGCGCAATACCAATCAGAAGCTCGTAAATTAGCCATTAAAGATGCTAAGGCAAAGGCAGAAGATTATGTTTCAGTTTTAGGACAAAAAGTTGGTAAAGCTATTACAATCTCAGACAATTCTCAGGTGTACAATCCAAGACCAATGTATGCAGCTATGAAATCAATGGCTATGGATACTAACGGTGGTGCTGAAAACGAAACGCTTGCAATTGGCGAAATTGAAATTACAGCTAACGTAAGTGTAAGCTTTGTTCTAGAGTAGATCTAATAAAAAAATAAAGCTCAAATTACAAATCCCAAATTCCAATTTAAAAATGGAGTTTGGGATTTTTTGTTTTAACGACTCTTAGGTATTATAGCAAGATATTTTTTTGATGCCGAGAGTTTTGCAATTTAAAAAGGCTTTGCGGTAAGGGAAGCATTGCACAACCTGACACATTTACGAACCTATTTATTACTATCTATCGCTCTGAATGAGCCTTAGAAATAGCATAGTGCGAAGCACTATGAAAGGACATTGATAATGATTGTTTTGAGCCCTGAAAGGGGATAAGCCTAATCCCAAAGAAGAGAAATTGACTTATATTATGTTTTCCAAAGAGATTTTTTAATAAAAAAGATTTTGTTTGCTCTCGCTCTTTCAGGGTGCACCAGTCCTTGCTTTAATTCATAGTGCTTCGCACCATGTTAATGCTTTTAGGCTTTCAGCCCTTTTTTATGGCTATTTTCAGCTTTTTTCTATATCTCAAAATGCTAAGGGAACTCTGTTTGTGTTTTTACATAAAAGAGATTTTTCTCTGGTTATAGCTGTAATGAAGGTGCATCAACAAAATTCGCTTTCAATTCTTCAGGTAAATAAGGTCTGCCTCCTGTAGCAGGAATACAAGTCCCCGTAAATACTGCTGAAGCCATTATTTTTCCGTTTTTAATGATCGATTGTTTGAAATGTAAACGAGGCAATCCCTGAGCATCAGTATAAACAGCACAGTTGACGTCAAAATTATCGTCTTTTTTTAACGACCGGATAAATTTGATACTGTATTCAGATAAAACCATAAACACGCCGTTTTCTGCCTGTTGTACAAAATCAAAACCTAAAATATCTTTTATAAAGGCATGACGGCATTCTTCCATATAAAATGGGTAGTATAAGCCGTCCATAATGCCTTGTACGTCTATGTGTCCTTCTGCAACAGTGTAATTTTTTAAATATTCCATATATAATTAAAGTTAGAATGTGTTAAACGTATTTCCTTACAGTTTATTACGATGTAATTCTTGTTTTTTAGATAGTTTTCACGTAAAAATAGATCTAAAGTATAAACTTTTAGTTTAGAATAAGAGAATTCAAATCTGAAAGTGTACTACAATTTTCGATAGTACGAAGTGAAGTTGCCAGCATTTAAAATTTGAGCTTATTAATAGAAAAAGCATAAAGTTTTAGAACCAATTAAACCGCTGATTTTTAGTGTCTTTTTAAACGAAAAAACACACTTACATGTTTTGATTTTAATTGTAAGAATGAAGATTAATTGTGTTAAAAAGTAAGATTAGAGCAAAAAACAATAATATAATATCATTTGATAATAATATAACATAAAAATAACACTTGGGTTAGGGTTAGATTTGAAAGATAAATTTGTAACACAGGTCAAATATTTAGGTTTAAATCTTAATAAATTAAGATTTAAATTACATGTATTGCAAATAATTAACTAAAAAACAAAAAATATAACCAAAAACAAGTATTATGAAAAAGCAACTACTTTTATTAGTGTTGTGCTGTCTCTGGAGCGCCCAGGGAATTAGAGCACAAGACTTAATTGGGCCTTCGCACAGCTGTCGCACAAAGGAGGTCAATGAATTGCAATTGAAGAATCACCCCGGTTCTTTAAAAGAGAATAAAGCTTTTAATCTTTTTAGTAAAGAGTATGCTAAAAAGATGAGTACTAGAAAGAGTTCCGAAAATACGACCTACATCATACCGGTTGTCTTTCATGTGTACGGAACTTCATTCAACGGTAAATCGGTTACACTTCAAAAAATACAAGCTGCATTAAAAAATCTTAATGAGGATTTTAAGGGATTGAATGATGACTTTAATACAGTTGAGCCTTTTTTCCAGGCCAGAAGAGGAACTTTAAATATTGAGTTCAGGCTGGCACAAATCGATCCTAGCGGAAAATGTACTACGGGAGTAATTTTTGAAAGAAAGAAAAATGGATATGGTAACGGAGGCGGTTACGACAACCAGATTCAGGCAGATGCATGGGACAATTATAAGTACATGAACGTTTACATTCAAAACGATCTGTATGCCGATGGAGCGACCAATAATTCTGGGGTTTGTTGGTACCCGGATTCCTGGATGTCTGATAATAATTTGGCAAGATGTGTTTATAATGGTGCATATTTGGGAGAGAACACAAATAAAGAATTTGCATCAGTACTTACGCATGAGTTTGGACATTTCCTGAACTTGATACATACTTTTGATGGTGGCTGTACTGGAACCGATGAGGTAGACGATACTCCAAAAGAAGATGGAAAACACTCCTTAGGCTGTGTACCGGGAACAAATTGTGACGGTGATAAAGTAAATATCGAAAATTATATGGGATATAATGCTGCGCAAGGATGCAGTAAAATGTTTACTCAAGGACAGGTGGTAAGAATGTTGGCCGCTTTACAGCATCCCGCAAGAAGAACATTATGGACGGCACAAAATTTAACTGCTACCGGTGTTAATACCACGGGAAGCAGTTTGGTTTCTGATATCACAAGTTTTAAAGAAGATATTGCTAATAACGGAACGATCTCTGGTAGTGCCAGCATTACCTTAAACGGAACTACATTTGCTAAGTCAAGCGGAACGCTAACTTCGGGGGTTGATTTTAATGCTAATTTACCGGCTGGTTTAAGCGCCGTGATTGTGATCAATAGTAGTAATCAGGCTACGGTTACTATTAGTGGGACAGCAGTAAGTCATACTGCAACTAATACTGCTATTGGCGGAATCACTTTGTTAGCTCCTGCTTTGACCGGAGGGGTGAGCGGTATGCTTTGCGATGGATTGAGCTGGAATTTTAAATTTAGAGATCCTTATGGTATTTTCTTTGTTGATATCCCTGATATGACGGTTACATCAACTTCTACATGGAAAGCTTTTTTGGTTGAAAAAGGAGATGATGTAAAGTATGGTGCCTGGAGATTTGCAGCCAATCATTTAAAAGTAGAAACTTATGGAAAAAGACTGGTAACTAATGCAGGAACAAATAATATTACACCTCTTGGTTTTAATACTGCAATTAATGCTAGCAGTAATTTTACAGCACCGGGAGCTTATCCAAATCAATTAGATATAAGAACGCCGTCTTATACAATTTGGGATGGAAAAACAGATTATTTTGGTTTTGAATACAGCGTTGACGGAGAAAAATGTTATGGATGGTTAAAGGCTGTTGTTAAGGCAGATGGTTCGGGATACAGCATTATAGAGTATGCTTATAATACACAACCGGGAGGAACAATCTACACCGGAATGACTGATAAAGTTGCCTTAAGTGTTTCTCCGGTTGTCCTTTTCGAAGCAGCGGCCAACAATGGAAGTATTTCGCAAACTTCTTCTCTTAAGTTAACGACTAATAACGGAACTTTTGTTAAGAATTCAGGAGAACTAACTCCCGGAGTCGATTATACGATTAGTGGAGTTCCGGCAGGTTTGACGGCTAAGCTAAACGTGATTAGCAATACCGAAGTACAATTGGCTTTCACCGGAAATGCTGTTGCTCATTTAAAAGATAACAGTGCTTCAGTGGTGGTAACATTTTTAGATGCGTCTGTTACAGGTGGCACAGGAGGGTTGTCAAGTTCTGTTGCGTCTGTCAAAGTTAATTTCAGAGATCCTTACGCCATCGTACATGTAAAAGACGTGAATTATTCAGCAGATGCTGTAAATACCTGGAAATTCTTCAGAATTTCAGCCGATGCGGATCAACAGGATTATGGAGTTTTTGTCGATAAAGGAGATCTTAAATTAGAGACTTATACCAAATCAATTGTCTGTGAAGGCAGCTCTTTAAATATGACTTTGATTGGAGCGAATCAATTGATCAATAGTAGCAGTAATTTTGTTGAAGGAGGCAGTTATCCTAATCTACACAACTTAAGAAATGCTTCTTATAAATCATGGGATGGAAAAACCGGTTATATTGGTTTTACCTTTACAATTGCGGGAGAGGCTTGTTACGGCTGGTTTAAAGTAAAAGTAAATGCTAAAGGAACGTCTTATACTTTATTAGAATATGCCTATAACACTGAGCCTGGAGCGGGTATCAACACCGAAGATATTCCGGTAGATCTTTCGGTTCATTTGGCCAATACACTAGACGAGATCACCGAAAATGCTTTGAGTAATGATGGAAGCTTTGATACAAAAGTAACCATTCAGCTTACCACAAACGACGGCACTTTTACAAAAAGTTCAGGAAGTTTGGTTCAGGGAACAGATTTTAAGGTAACAGGATTACCTGCAGGTTTAACGGCTGAAATTATGATACTAAATAGCACAACAGCAGAGTTAAGTTATACAGGTAAAGCAACGGCCAATGAAGCAACAAATTCAAGCACCGCAACCATTACTTTCCTGAATTCTGCAATTACCGGAGGAGCCGCTATTTTGGATAGTGATAATTTTACGACTAAGTTTAATTTTAAGAATGCTTATAAAATTGTTTATGTCGATTTACCAACTCCTTTTACCGTATCGGTTACTGGTTCGAAGTGGAATCCGTTTAATATTACAGCAGAGGCGGATAATGCAAGTTATGGTCTATTTGTGGAAGGCAGCGATTTAAAGTTGGAAACATATAATAAGAATTTGGTTTGTGAATCCGGAGGAAACAGTATTTCCTATTTGGGCTATAACACTACCATTAACGGAACGAGCAATTGGAATGGAACAAGAGTTCCTACTTTAAGAAGTAGTTCGTATACGGTTTGGGACGGTAAAAAAGGGTACATCGGATTTAAATATACAAAAGACGCACATTCGTTTTATGGTTATTTTGAAACAACTGTAAGCGCAGACGGAGAGAGTTACACCATCGATAAATATGCTTATAATACAGCACCGGAAGGTTCTATCACAACTCCAGCTTTATTTGCCCATATTGCTAATGTACCGGCTGGCATTTCTGAAGATGTGTCCAGTAACAATGGTACTTTCAGTACTATCGTAGCATTGACAATCGATGGCGGAACTTTTGCAAAAAGCCAGGGCAATCTGGTTGAAGGTACTGATTATACTATAGCAGGTTTACCTTCAGGTTTAACTGCTAACATCAATATAACAAGTAGTACCACAGCGCAGGTAACTTATTCCGGTAAAGCGGTATCAAATGAAGTGCTAAATGCAGGCACAGTGACCGTTACGTTTTTAGATCCTGCCATTACAGGCGGAATTGCTAAACTGGATGTAGCTCATTTTACTACTAATTTTACTTATATCGATGCGTATAAAATTATTTATGTCGATTTGCCAGCTCCATTAACGGTAGCGGTTGGAGGTAGTACATGGAATTTTTTCAGAACTACAGCAGATGCTGATAATACCGATTATGGATTGTATGTCGAGGGTAGTAGTCTAAAACTGGAAACATATAACAAAGATTTAGTTTGTGAAACCGGAGGTAACAATATTTCCTATTTGGGGTATAATACTATAATTGATGGAACTAGCAATTGGAACGGGACAAGAGTTCCTACTTTAAGAAGTGGCACTTATACAGCCTGGGATGGCAAAACGGGGTTCGTTGGTTTTAAATACACTAAAAGCGGAGTTGCCTATTATGGCTATTTTGAGGTGGTTGTCAATGCCGACGGTCAGAGTTATTCTATAGGTAAATATGCTTATAATACGGCTCCTAATGCTGCAATTACGACACCTTTCCAATTAGGTTCGGTGAAGTTGACCAATAGTCCGGCTGTAATTGCTGAAGATAAATTAGCTAACGAAGGAACTTTTAATACTACCGTAGAAGTACAATTGACCACAAATGGAGGAACTTTTACAAAAAATTCAGGAAATTTAGTTGAGGGAACAGATTTTACCGTAACAGGTTTGCCATCAGGATTAACCGCCCAGATTAGTGTCGTAAACAATACTACTGTTCAGGTTAGTTATAGAGGTAAGGCAGCTGCGCATGAAACTGCAAACACAACTACAGCTGTAATAACCTTTTTGGACGCAGCAATTACCGGGGGAGTGGCAGTTTTAGAATACAAATCGTTTACTACCGGATTTACTTTTACAAATGCTTATACCGTAGTTAAAGTAGATTTGCCAAGCCCTATTATAGTATCGGCTTCAAATCCTTTAGGATCCTTTAGGATTACGGCTGAGGCCGATGGAAATGAGACCGAATTTAAGCTACAGTATGGTGAAGATGGTTTGAAATTTTTGACCAATAACGGTTTAGTAAGTGAAACAGGAACAACTTCAATTAGTTTCATTGGAACCAACCAGACAATTGGAGGAAGCAACAATTGGAATTTGTTGGGAGATGCAATGATTAGCAGTCCTGCTTACAATAACTGGAATGGAAAAACGGGATTCATAGGGTTTGCATTTGTTAAAAATGGCATTTCTTATTATGGTTATTTTGAAGCGGCCGTAAGTACAGACGGGAAAAGTTTTGCAGTAATACGATATGCATATAGTGCAGGACCGCAGGCTTTAATTACAACGCCTTCTACAGTTGATACTTTTACTTTTCCTACTTTGGGAACTGTCGATTTTGAAACTAAAGTTAGCTATACCCAATATCCAAACCCGTTCAATGAGGCAATAAACATTAGCTCTGCTTCATTTTTAGGGAAAAAAGTACAAGTGCTGATTTATAATAATTTAGGGCAAAACATATTTACTAAATCATATGATGAGTCTGCTGATACGATAACTATTGATGGCAGTAATTTTACCACTGGTTTCTACTTCTTAAAAGTGACAGTGGACGGTAAAGTTCAGTCAGTTAAAAAGATAATAAAATATTAAATTTTAACCCATTAGATGAAATCATTTGAAGTAAACTAAAATGCTCGGCTAATAAAGATACTGTAAAGTAACAGATGTATTTTTTGTCTATGATAAATATATTGAGCTTAAGAAATCAATTGTTTTGCTTTTAATCGGTTGGGGATTAGTTTTTATTTATTATCAATGTTGGGGTACTCTATTAAAAAAAAACTTTTTAACCTAAAAAGTGGCTGTCCGATAAAAATTGACAGCCACTTTTTTTTAGGTAATAGACTCAAGAGTCTTTTATAATTTTAAACATTAAAGCCTCACTTATGAGAGTTCAGGTTTGGTTTATGATCCCTCGTACCAGCTAAATTTATCTTTTATAATAGAAGTTTTTTCCAGTTTCATATACTCCAGAAGAGAGGCGGAAACCGGAGAATGTTTTTTTCCTTTAAGCCATATTAAACTCCATGTAGTTTTAATGGGTAATCCTTTAAAAGGAATAATTTGCAGCTCCTGATTGTGTAACTCATTCTTAATTCCAATTAAAGGCATAATAGAACAACCTAATCCTGCAATAACTGCCTGCTTAACCGCTTCATTAGACGTAAGCTCCATTTTCTTGTCAATAACAATAGCATTTCGATCAATAAAACGCTCCATCGTTTGTCGGGTGCCGGATCCTTTTTCTCTAAAAATAAGAGGCATATTCTGGAGTACCTCATTCGAATTTTTGGTGTTTTTGAACTTCGTTTTAGTATTACTCACCAGATACAGCTTATTTTGAAGTAAATCTAATTTCTCAATATTCAAGTTTGAGGGAAGAATTGAAACCAAGGCAAAATCAACTTCATTTTTTTCCAGACTACTAATCACTTTACTTTTATTCGTCACATCCATCTGCAACTCAATTCCTGAATGCTCTTTCATAAAATCGGACAGAAAATATGGCATCACATATTTACCGGTCGAGACAACTGAGATTTTTAATTTTCCAGTCAATTGTCCCTTATAAGCCATTGTTTTGAAATTGATAGTCTCTACCTGATCTATTATTTTCTCTGCAATTTCTGCAATCTCCCTCCCAAAATCGGTAATACACAATCTTCGGCTCACCACCTCCGTCAACGGAATGTCAAATTGATCCTGAAGGTTTTTGAGCTGAATAGAAACTGCAGGCTGTGTCAAATGGAGTTCTTCTGCAGCTTTGGTAACACTTTGTGTCTGGACAACCTTTAAAAAAATATGAAGCTGATGCAATGTATAGTTCATAAAAATATTTAATGTATAGTATTACAAATATAAATAAAAATTTATAAACATAAAGAATCAACTTTGCCAGCGCTTAAGATCTGAGTCTTTCTAAGAAAGGCGAGAAGTACAAAAATCACCTAATCTTAAAATTAGAACCAGACTTTTAAAAGAACAAATCATAAAAAAAACAAATGGTTGAAAAAGAAAAATCAAAAAAAGTGAAACAAAAAGGATCTGTTTTTAAGATTCTGTTTTGCATAATCTGTCTGATTACAGCAATTATGGGGGCTGTATTATTTGAAAATCTATTATTCAGAAGACTCTCAGATGCCATAATCATCTTAGCGCTATTAAATCTTATTCGGTTATTATCCGGTAACAACATTATCAACTTAATTATCACACATGAAAAACACACAAAAAATTCAATTAATTAAAGGATCCTATTCTAACGAAGAAGCCAAAGAAATTTTATTCAACCTGATTAATGCGAAAATAAATTTTCACAACCTAAAAAACTTTAGTGATGACGAACGCTCCGGAAATCTTGATGAAATTAGTTTAAAGAGAATCGCAGAACTTACCGAAAGCAAGGAGGTAATTTCAGAAGTTATAAACTATGCAACTAAAGAAAACTTAAAGATTACAATAGACAACGACATCTTTTTAACAGTCGAAGCCCAACAAACAGCAAAAGAAAATTAGTCCTGACTATCAGAAGGGAAAAAGAAAAAAATATGATAAGCAACGATATTGAACTCGCAGTCGAGATATTAAAAAATGAGGATGTAATTGGTTTTCCAACGGAAACTGTTTATGGTTTAGCCGGAAACATTTACAGTACCAAGGCTGTTCATAAAATATTCCGCATTAAACAAAGACCATTACACAATCCGCTGATTGTACATATCAAACAGATTGAGGATCTGGATACAGTAGCTATTGAAATACCTGAGCTCGCAAAAATCATGGCGCACAAATTTTGGCCAGGTCCGCTCACTCTTCTATTAAAAAAACATCCCGATGTTTCTGAGCTCATCACAGCGGGGCACGAAACCGTTGCTGTTAGAATCCCTAATCATCCTGTAGCATTATCTCTGTTACATCAATTAGATTTTCCCGTGGCAGCTCCCAGTGCTAATCCATTTGGTTCTATTAGTCCAACTACTCCCGAGCATGTTGATGCCTATTTTAAAGACGAGCTCCCATTGGTTTTAAATGGAGAGACCTGTAAAGCCGGGATAGAATCTACTATTATTGGGTTTAAAGGAGAAAGTCTTGTGATCTATCGCTTGGGGGCAATTTCTAAAGAAGAAATAGAAAATGTTGCAGGGCCGGCAACGCTTTATAATAAAGAAGAAAATACTCCCGAAGCTCCAGGTATGCTCTCAAAACATTATGCGCCTAAAGTAGCTTTACATTTAACGGATAACCTTTCAGAATCAATCCGCAAATTTTCAGATAAAAAAATAGGATTGTTGGTATTTAGACAGCATAGGGAAGATCAAAATAGTAAATACCAAATTGTTCTTTCTCCTACTGGTAGCCTGAAAGAAGCGGCTTCAAAATTATATGCAGCACTTCATGAATTAGATGCTATGGTACTAGATATTATAATCGCAGAACGTTTCCCGGATCACGATCTTGGGAAAACAATTAACGATCGACTTGAAAGAGCTTCGAAAAGATAAAGAATAAGATATTTTTCACACAAGAAATCAGACAATAGTATTGCTTTGTCCGCGGGGCAAAGCAGCAGTTACAGCAAAGAAAACACACCTAAAAGTTTAAAAAGTACAAACGTATGAATCTTAATTTATTACTTGAAAATTTAACCAATCCTGCACTGCTCTTTTTTGTATTAGGTATTATAGCGGCGTACTTAAAGAGTGATCTCGAAATTCCAAAGAACTCATCTAAATTCATTTCACTTTATTTACTATTTGCAATTGGTTTTAAAGGAGGGCAGGAGTTATCTCACGAAGCTTTTACAAATGAAATCCTCTGGTCAATGTTATTCGGAATTTTTATTTCGGGAATAATTCCGGTTTATACTTTTTTCATTCTTAGAAGAAAATTAAGCGTTTACGATGCCGGTGCTATTGCTGCGGCATATGGTTCTGTGAGTGCAGTTACTTTTGTTACGGCGGTCTCCTTTTTAGAGAGTCAACAATTAGCACTGCATGGTCATATGGTGGCAATTATGGCCTTAATGGAATCTCCGGCTATTATTATCGGGTTGGTTTTGATTTCTTTCTTCAATAAAGATAAATCCAGCTCTATTCAAAAACGTTCAGCATTAAAACATTCTCTAACTAACGGTAGTGTGCTGCTTATTCTGGGAAGTTTAGTGATTGGTTATCTGGCAAGCGAAAAGCAGGCACAGGGAATTGAACCTTTTACAAATGATTTATTTAAAGGATTTTTGGCTATATTTTTACTGGATATGGGAATAACAAGTGGACAAAAAATGAAATCCTTCTTTTCTTTCGGATGGTTTCCTTTTCTTTTTGCAATTTTGATCCCTTTACTTAACGGCTGTGTTTTTGCAGTATTGAGTTCGTTCGTAACTACAGATATAACCAATCGTTTTATCTTTGCTATATTGGCAGCAAGTGCTTCTTATATTGCGGTTCCTGCGGCAATGAAAATTACAGTTCCTCAGGCAAATCCCGGATTGTTTTTGCCAATGGCTCTCGCTGTCACTTTTCCTATCAATATAACAATAGGACTTCCGCTTTATTTTCTAATTGTGCAAAATTTTTAAAATTACCCTTCACTAGTTTATGGGAATTAAAGGGCAAACGAGTTAACCTGCTCTAAATAAGTGTTTTTACTTTTAAACGGTACGCATTATGTTTAAATAGGTCTATAAAAAATGCTAACCCTTTAATTCCCTATACATTAAAGTTCTGTTTCTTGGTAGTACATTAACTTGAATGCTCTGATTTTACCTTTTGCGGTATAGCTTCTTTTAATTCATTATTTTTAAAAGAGAAATAAAATAGGTAGTATTAAATTTAATGTTGATTGATTTCTTAGATTTGTATAGTATCACAAAACTAGCCGATCATGCCATTAATTGAACAATCAGAATATAATTTACCTTCGATTATTCATCGCAATAGGCATATTTCTACTATTTATGCTGCCTTGATTAAAAAGTATGATGTTCCCGAATATACAAGAGAGAAACATGAGCTAAGTGATGGAGATTTTATAAATATCGACTTTATTATAAACGATCCTAAAAAAGCAGTCATCCTGTGCCATGGTTTAGAAGGTGATTCGCGCAGAACATATAATAATAGTTGTGCAGCTTATTTTCAGGAAAAGGGTTTTTCCGTTTTTGCATGGAACAATCGCACCTGTGGAGGAGAGATGAATCGTCTCCCAAGACTTTATCATCACGGTGCGGTGGATGATCTTAACGAAGTTGTACAGTTTGTTTTGCAAAAAGAATTCGAAGATGTTTACTTAATTGGATATTCAATGGGAGGTGTTCAGCTCTTGAATTATTTAGGGTGGACAAAAATCGACGAACGGATAAAAGCAGCGGTTTCTATTTCTGTTCCAACTCATATAGCAACAAGTGCTGCTGTACTCAAGCAAGGTTTTAACAGGGTCTATTTGAAGAACTTTACAATTGATATTAAGAGAAAGCTAAAACACAAGGCAGCACAGTTTCCTGATTTTATAAACCGCGATCAGATTGATAAAATATCCTCGTTTGATGAGGTCGATCAGTACTTTACGGCACCACTGCATGGATTTGCAAGCCGGGACGACTATTACCAGCGCGTTTCTCCGGAATTTTCTCTTCAAAACATTACAATTCCGGTCTTAATTATTAATTCATTAGACGATCCTTTTTTGGGAGAAAGGTGTTATCCCAGAGCTATAGCCCAGGATAGCGTGTATGTTTATTTGGAAACTCCAAAATATGGAGGGCACTGTGCTTTTCCACTGCGCAATTCAACGTATTCCTATGTAGAGACAAGGGCTTACGAGTTTTTTGAATCCTTTAAAGGTCTTGCATAGTATTTAGTATTGTAGAAGGTGTAATTGAATAAACATCACAAAAAAAGTTGTAGATAGTTTGAATTAAATACCTACTTAATATATAGTAACAATCCGGCAGGTTTAAGATCTGTCGGGTTTGTTGTTTCTGTTCCTATATATAAGGAGTGATTTTATCAAGCAAAGTGAAGTCGAAGATGAGGTTTGGAATTTGGAATTTGGCATATTTAGGAGCTTTCTCCCGCTATTGGTTTCAATCTTTTGCTTTTTAAAGGAAAAAGCAAAAGGATTTCCACTTCTATCGGGGCTAGGGGATGGGTTTTCAAAAGAAAATAAGGCAAAAAAGCAAAACTTGGCGTCTTTGCGCCTTTGCGAGACTAGTAAAATCGGGCAGTTTGAAAAGATGGAACTATGGGGAAAGAGATTCACTAAAGAAAAACCTTTCAAACCTGAAAATAGTTTAATTTGTAAAAGGGGTGTTATCAGAGTGTTAAGATAAAGTTTGAAAAAAGATTCAAAATAGTTGGATGAAAAGCTTGTAGAACTCAATAAAGTGACTACTTTTGCACCCGCAACAGCGATAGACGTTCACTGAAATACTGACAAGCAAAGGAATTAAAACGAAAAGAAATTTTCAAAAAAAGATTCGAAAAAGCTTGTGAGATTTGAAAATGGATATTACATTTGCACCCCGCAAACGAAGTTCACCGAACACTTTTAAAAATAGAAGTTAAGTGAGGTAAAACACGGGAAGCTCATTGAAAGACTGGTAAGGAGAGAAGGAAAAAAGGAAAGAAATTTTTTTAAAAAAAAAACTTCAAAAATCTCTTGCCATTTAGAAATAAGTTTTCTACTTTTGCACCCGCTTTGAGAAACAAGCGAAACAATAAAAAGAAACACGTTCGTAGACATATTGAATTGACAGCCGTTTTAACAGAGATGTTAAAGCAAAAGAATAAGAGTAAATGAATCGAGAGATTCGAATAGAACCGATAGATAAAGCATCGCAATATAATATAAAAAATATACGATGAAGAGTTTGATCCTGGCTCAGGATGAACGCTAGCGGCAGGCTTAACACATGCAAGTCGAGGGGTATGCTTCTTCGGAAGCAGAGACCGGCGCACGGGTGCGTAACGCGTATGCAATCTACCTTTTACAGAGGGATAGCCCAGAGAAATTTGGATTAATACCTCATAGTATAGCTGAATCGCATGATTCTACTATTAAAGTCACAACGGTAAAAGATGAGCATGCGTCCCATTAGCTAGTTGGTAAGGTAACGGCTTACCAAGGCTACGATGGGTAGGGGTCCTGAGAGGGAGATCCCCCACACTGGTACTGAGACACGGACCAGACTCCTACGGGAGGCAGCAGTGAGGAATATTGGACAATGGGCGCAAGCCTGATCCAGCCATGCCGCGTGCAGGATGACGGTCCTATGGATTGTAAACTGCTTTTATACGAGAAGAAACACTGCTTCGTGAAGCAGCTTGACGGTATCGTAAGAATAAGGATCGGCTAACTCCGTGCCAGCAGCCGCGGTAATACGGAGGATCCAAGCGTTATCCGGAATCATTGGGTTTAAAGGGTCCGTAGGCGGTTTAATAAGTCAGTGGTGAAAGCCCATCGCTCAACGGTGGAACGGCCATTGATACTGTTAAACTTGAATTATTAGGAAGTAACTAGAATATGTAGTGTAGCGGTGAAATGCTTAGAGATTACATGGAATACCAATTGCGAAGGCAGGTTACTACTAATGGATTGACGCTGATGGACGAAAGCGTGGGTAGCGAACAGGATTAGATACCCTGGTAGTCCACGCCGTAAACGATGGATACTAGCTGTTGGAAGCAATTTCAGTGGCTAAGCGAAAGTGATAAGTATCCCACCTGGGGAGTACGTTCGCAAGAATGAAACTCAAAGGAATTGACGGGGGCCCGCACAAGCGGTGGAGCATGTGGTTTAATTCGATGATACGCGAGGAACCTTACCAAGGCTTAAATGTAGATTGACCGGTTTGGAAACAGATCTTTCGCAAGACAATTTACAAGGTGCTGCATGGTTGTCGTCAGCTCGTGCCGTGAGGTGTCAGGTTAAGTCCTATAACGAGCGCAACCCCTGTTGTTAGTTGCCAGCGAGTCATGTCGGGAACTCTAACAAGACTGCCAGTGCAAACTGTGAGGAAGGTGGGGATGACGTCAAATCATCACGGCCCTTACGCCTTGGGCTACACACGTGCTACAATGGCCGGTACAGAGAGCAGCCACTGGGCGACCAGGAGCGAATCTATAAAACCGGTCACAGTTCGGATCGGAGTCTGCAACTCGACTCCGTGAAGCTGGAATCGCTAGTAATCGGATATCAGCCATGATCCGGTGAATACGTTCCCGGGCCTTGTACACACCGCCCGTCAAGCCATGGAAGCTGGGGGTGCCTGAAGTCGGTGACCGCAAGGAGCTGCCTAGGGTAAAACTGGTAACTAGGGCTAAGTCGTAACAAGGTAGCTGTACCGGAAGGTGCGGCTGGAACACCTCCTTTCTAGAGCCTCAAATGTTAGTAGTAATACACGTTGAGGAAAAAAGATGTTAATTTAGAAGGTTCTGAATCACAACATTCACTTACTCTTGCTGTTAATTTAAAAAATAATGAAAATTAAGTAAACAGAGTCTCGTAGCTCAGCTGGTTAGAGTACTACACTGATAATGTAGGGGTCGGCAGTTCGAGTCTGCCCGGGACTACTTTTTTAGAGTTTAGAGTTGTAAATTATGAATTATAAGTTATAATAAAAAACAACAAACTAAAAAAGACTGAAATACTTAAGATAAAGGAAATTTTAGAAGTTGAGCGTTTATGAGAGAATTCATAACTCATAATTCATAACTCATCATTTAAAAATGGGGGATTAGCTCAGCTGGCTAGAGCGCCTGCCTTGCACGCAGGGGTCAACGGTTCGACTCCGTTATTCTCCACAAAGCCGAAAGCTATAAGCTTTAGGCGGTAAGCTAAGAAAGCTTAAAGCGTATTGCTTAAAGCCTACAGCTAATAAAGTTCATTGACATATTGAGATAAGAAAATAATAAAAAGTAGAAAGCGTTTTTTGCAATTTTATTGTAAAAGACAAAAAAAAACGGTCTTAATTAATTTTAAGATTGGTACAATAAGCAAAATAAGGGCGTATGGGGGATGCCTAGGCTCTCAGAGGCGATGAAAGGCGTGATAAGCTGCGAAAAGCTACGGGGACGGGCACACACCGATTGATCCGTAGATACCTGAATGGGGCAACCCACTATGTTGAAGACATAGTACACCGATAGGTGGGCAAACCCGCTGAACTGAAACATCTAAGTAGGCGGAGGAGAAGAAAACAAAAGTGATTCCGTAAGTAGTGGCGAGCGAACGCGGATTAGCCCAAACCAATGATGTTACGGCATGATTGGGGTTGTAGGACCACGATATTTTATGTACAAGGAACCGGAAGTTACTGGAAAGTGACACCATAGAGGGTGATAGTCCCGTATGGGTAACGAGTATAATAGATAGTGGTATCCTGAGTAGGGCGGGGCACGTGAAACCCTGTCTGAATTTGGCGGGACCATCCGCTAAGGCTAAATACTCCTGAGAGACCGATAGTGAACCAGTACCGTGAGGGAAAGGTGAAAAGAACCGTGAATAACGGAGTGAAATAGATCCTGAAACCATACGCTTACAAGCGGTCGGAGCCCTTTCGTGGGGTGACGGCGTGCCTTTTGCATAATGAGCCTACGAGTTAACGTTGCTGGCAAGGTTAAGTGGTTAAGCCACGGATCCGTAGCGAAAGCGAGTCTGAATAGGGCGCTTTAGTCAGTAGTGTTAGACGCGAAACCGTGTGATCTACCCATGGGCAGGTTGAAGCTGTGGTAACACACAGTGGAGGACCGAACCGGTTGACGTTGAAAAGTCTTCGGATGACCTGTGGGTAGGGGTGAAAGGCCAATCAAACTCGGAAATAGCTCGTACTCCCCGAAATGCATTTAGGTGCAGCGCTGAGCGTAAAGTTATATAGAGGTAGAGCTACTGATTGGATGCGGGGGCTTCACCGCCTACCAATTCCTGACAAACTCCGAATGCTATATAATGTTTCTCAGCAGTGAGGGCTTGGGTGCTAAGGTCCAAGTCCGAGAGGGAAAGAACCCAGACCATCAGCTAAGGTCCCCAAATATACGCTAAGTTGAAAGAACGAGGTTTGTCTGCCCAGACAGCTAGGATGTTGGCTTGGAAGCAGCCATTCATTTAAAGAGTGCGTAACAGCTCACTAGTCGAGCGGACGAGCATGGATAATAATCGGGCATAAGTGTATTACCGAAGCTATGGATTTACAGTCTGACTGTAAGTGGTAGGGGAGCATTCTAACAGGGTTGAAGGTGTATCGTCAGGTATGCTGGACTGGTTAGAAAAGAAAATGTAGGCATAAGTAACGATAATGCGGGCGAGAAACCCGCACACCGAAAAACTAAGGTTTCCACAGCTATGCTAATCAGCTGTGGGTTAGTCTGGTCCTAAGGCGAACCCGAAAGGGACAGTCGATGGCTAACGGGTTAATATTCCCGTACTACTAATTACTGTGATGGGGTGACGGAGTGATGAAAGCGCCGCGAACTGACGGAATAGTTCGTTGAAGTACCTACCTATAAGATCTGCAGGCAAATCCACAGATCTTGGGGAAATACGATAGTACTCGGAGTCTTCGGACAAAGAGATAGTGCGCCTAAGGGCTTCCAAGAAAAACCTCTAAACTTCAGGTAATTAGTACCAGTACCGTAAACCGACACAGGTAGTTGAGGAGAGAATCCTAAGGTGCTCGAGAGATTCATGGCTAAGGAATTAGGCAAAATAGACCTGTAACTTCGGGAGAAAGGTCGCCAGCGCAAGCTGGCCGCAGTGAAGAGGTCCAGGCGACTGTTTATCAAAAACACAGGGCTCTGCAAAATCGTAAGATGAAGTATAGGGCCTGACACCTGCCCGGTGCTGGAAGGTTAAGAGGAGATGTTATCTTCGGAGAAGCATTGAATTGAAGCCCCAGTAAACGGCGGCCGTAACTATAACGGTCCTAAGGTAGCGAAATTCCTTGTCGGGTAAGTTCCGACCTGCACGAATGGTGTAACGATCTGGACACTGTCTCAGCCATGAGCTCGGTGAAATTGTAGTAACGGTGAAGATGCCGTTTACCCGCAGTGGGACGAAAAGACCCTGTGCACCTTTACTATAGCTTAGTATTGACCTTGGATAAATGATGTGTAGGATAGGTTGGAGACTGTGAAGTGGCGTCGCCAGGCGTTGTGGAGTCATTGTTGAAATACAACCCTTTGTTTATCTGAGGCCTAACCCCGCTATGTGGGGGACATTGCTTGGTGGGTAGTTTGACTGGGGTGGTCGCCTCCAAAAGAGTAACGGAGGCTTCTAAAGGTTCCCTCAGTACGCTTGGTAACCGTGCGTAGAGTGCAATGGCATAAGGGAGCTTGACTGAGAGACATACAGGTCGATCAGGTACGAAAGTAGAGCATAGTGATCCGGTGGTTCCGCATGGAAGGGCCATCGCTCAAAGGATAAAAGGTACGCCGGGGATAACAGGCTGATCTCCCCCAAGAGCTCATATCGACGGGGGGGTTTGGCACCTCGATGTCGGCTCGTCACATCCTGGGGCTGGAGAAGGTCCCAAGGGTTGGGCTGTTCGCCCATTAAAGTGGCACGCGAGCTGGGTTCAGAACGTCGTGAGACAGTTCGGTCTCTATCTACTGTGGGCGTTAGAAATTTGAGTGGATCTGATTCTAGTACGAGAGGACCGAATTGGACAAACCTCTAGTGTATCTGTTGTCCCGCCAGGGGCACCGCAGAGTAGCTACGTTTGGAAGGGATAAGCGCTGAAAGCATATAAGCGCGAAACCCACCACAAGATGAGATTTTTTAAGGATCGTGGAAGATGACCACGTTGATAGGCTATAGATGTAAAGGCAGTAATGTCATAGTCGAGTAGTACTAATAATCCGTAAGCTTATGTACACCTTTTCCCGTCCGTTAAGGCGGACGGGGAGAAACTTTCTAAAATAGTAAATAAAAGTACTTTTCTTTATCTCAGTATGTTAAGATATTTGCAGCGAAGCTGCAGTTGATAGTTGAAGGTTGGTAGTTGATGGAAACACCAACAACCATAAACCAACAACCGCCAACAATGACCTTAAGGTGGTTATTGCGGCGGGGCTCACCTCTTCCCATCCCGAACAGAGTAGTTAAGCCCGCCTGCGCAGATGGTACTGCAGTTATGTGGGAGAGTATGTCGTCGCCTTTCTTTTTAAAACCCTATCCAAATCGGATAGGGTTTTTTGTTTTATAGCGCTTTTTAAATTCTTGCGTGCTTTGGGTAATGCTTTGCGAACTTTGCGGTTAAAAAACAGATCGCGGATTGTACTGATTCGCTATGCGAAAACGCGAATTAGAACGGATTTTTTTGTTAATTTTTATGTATTAGTTGCTAAGGGCTAGGTTGTTCTTTTGAGATTTGGCATTTGCTCTTTCAGAGCAATATTTACGCATAATACTCTTTAATATTAATAAGGGCTGAAAGCCCGAAAAGCAGAAAGCATAGTGCGAAGCGCTATGAAATAAATAGCAATAATATCATTTTTCGCCCTGAAAGGGCAGAAGCCTCAACATAAAGAGAAGAATTTATATTATTTTGAATAGTATTTCCTGGAAGAGATTGATTTTTGGTTATCGAAAACTAGTAAGAATTAGTTTTTTTGCCCTTTCAGGGCTTTTTCTTTTAGGTACTCTTTCTATCGTTGACTGCGTTAGGGATGGCAGCGGTATCCTTTTGTGATAGCTGGCCTTTTCTTAAATCAGTTAAAACTTATATCACAAAAGATTTAGCGTACAGCCCGACCCGAAGGGAAACGCCCAGAATAAGATTAGACGTAAACCCTGATCTCTAGAAAGAACTTGATGCCAATAAAATCAAAAATTTTCTCTTGTGTTAATTATAAGTGACGATTTCAACTGTGGGGCTAGTATTGTTGTGAGGTATTGCCTCCCAACGGTTGAAACCGTCGGCAATATTTGCAATATTGTGTTTTGTATAACTTTGAGTCGCTGAAAAGGAAGCACTCAATATTCTTAAATCTCTGAAGTTTTAGAACGGTGTACTTGTTGCAAAAAAAAACTTCATTAGCTATTTTTAAGTGCAAAAATAATCTACAAGATGTAATTAGATTAAAGAAAAAATATTTTATCTGTTAATCAGCTATTTTTTGTTATATGTAAAGTTATTACTCGAATGGACATTTGGGCTAAATAATACTGTAGATGTAATACGGCAGGTACTGCAAATAGTTTTATAATACATTGTGACAATTATTCTAAGGTTATCACAAGAATACAACTAAATTACTTTTTAACGGGTTATTTAGTTGTATCTGACTTTAAAGGGTATTAGTTTTTATTATTTGTAAAGAAGTATAGTATTAATTTGCTTAGAGCTAAGTAAAAAGTTATTATAAGTGCTATCATTGTTTTATTATTTTTTTTGATTTTAATAATGTTGTGATGATCCTGAGAATTACTTTTATATCAGTGATGTTATATGGTGTCGACTGATGAGGAATATTTTGTGGCGTTATTCATTTTCGTTGCTATTACGGTAAAAATGTAATACCAGTTAAGTCTGCTTTATTATTTTTTAAGAATTCGTAGGTAATTTTATCGGTTTGACAATTTATGAATTGAACTCGTTTCAAGTTGTTGTTTTTAAAAAAGGTGTTTGTAAGTGTTGAATTTTGGAATATTACTTTTTTGAATTCACAGTTTTCAAAATAGCAATCCTCCAATGTTCCTTCAAAAATGATATTATCAAATTGCATTTCAACAAATGATGTATGATTCCATATTGCATTTACTACCGGATTGTTTATAAAAACTCCAGATTTGAATTCTGCTTCGGTAAAATTAGCATCAGAGAAATCACAGTCTTTGATGTGACTTTTGAAAAAAAGAGCTTCTTTTAGTAAACAATTTTTAAAAGTATTTTTGTTTAAACTGGAATTTAAAATCTGACCTTTTCTAATATCAGAAGCTGAAAAATCGCAATTGTCAAGATGATTATTCTTCATGAAATTTGCTCCAATAAAATTGGCGCCAGTGAAATCACAATCTTTAAGATAGTTTCTGGAAAATTCAGTCTCTTGTAAAGAACAATTTTTGAATATATTATGTGTAAGGTTTGAGCTCTGTATATTACTGTTGCTAATGTTGGAATTTGTGAAGTCACAGCCATTTAGATTGTTGTTTTTTAGAATAAGACCCGATATATCTGATTCAATAAATAAGCAACGTTGCATATTGGAGGAACCAAATTTTTGGCTTAGATTTTTCAACCCCGAAAAATCAGCGTCTACCCAATTTCCATTTGACATATCCCAGCTAAGTTTTTTCTTTTGCTTTATCGGTAACAATTCATCAGATTGATTTGCTAATGGTTCAATTGGTGTGGTTTTACTAGTTTCGGATTGAAAATTTTCAGAGAAATAATTAAGATCAACACCCAGAACTTCGGCCAAACGATTAAAAGTTGTTATATCTGGCATTGATTCTCCGCGTTCCCATTTTCCAACAGCTTGTGAACTAATAAATAGATGTTCGGCAAGCTGTGCCTGAGATAAATTTATTTTTTTTCGTGCTACAGCAATTTTATTGCCGATCATTTTAGTATTTAACATGGTATTATTTTTTTGTTTTTAGATAATACAAAGGTATTTGGATGTATTTTTAGAATCAAAAAAAAACAAAAACTTATAGTTGTATTTAGGCTACTTTTAGTTGCTATTTGACAACTACAGGTAGTATAGATGAGTGAAGGCTCGGAAATCTTGGGAGCTGATAAATACTTATAGTTTTGGTTGAAGTAAAATAAAAAAAAACAGCTCAATTCTGAGCTGCTCTTAATCAACTCAAAATTGAGCTGTTCTTGATTGTGGGGGCAAAAAATTAATCTTGTAAAGAAAGACTCTCATTTACAGCTTTGGTTGTAACTTTTATTTTGTGTGTCATAACCTTACCATTTTCTATTATCTCTAAGAAATAAAAATCGGATGAACAGCCTTCTAAACTAATCGTTGTTGATATTTCTAGTTTGTTTATTTCCGACTCTCTGGAGTAAATTAAAATTTGATTTTGATCGTAAATATTGAAAGAAGAAGTTTCGGCAGCATCCAGTATAAATTTTATTGCTTTTTGATTTCCGGTTGCTATAGTCAAAGTATAATTGCGTGTACTTTCATCAGCATAAGTATAAATTGACGACAATAATATGTCTCCAATAAATACTGTTTTACTAAATTGTGTCATTCTTTTAATTGTTTGATAGTCAAATAAAATTGAGGCGCAAAATTAGAAAATAAATTAAGTTTTATTCAAAGAAATCTTATTTTTATAGTGGTAAATTGCTGAATTATAGATATTTTGGTGTTTCTATTAAATTATGTGGTAAAAATGTAATTGTTCGAGTTTCTTTTTATACTTCTTATAAAAATAGAGGTTGATTGTCAGTTTATTAGCATTAAAAAAAAAGTAATTTTAATTTAGAATTTGCTATTTCGAAATTTTGCGATTCAAAAATGCGTTTAAAAGTATTCCGGATCGATTATTTTTAAATCAAATATGTCAATTAGCTGCTAAAAAAAGAATGAGTAAACCATAGTATTTTGACAAAACCTATTTTTTATAGTGTATAAAAAAAATGATCTGAGCCAAAAGGCTGTGATTAGTGGCAGTGGCAGAGAATTTATGATAGGTTGAGTGGTTGTACATTTTTAGCTAATAGACGAAAGCCGGAGTATGGGTTAACTAGTCGGTTTGTAGTATAGTTAGTAATAACATAGCTTTGAAAAGAAGGATGTAACAGATAAAAACTCCCTTAAAATAAGGCTTAACCGGAGGTATAAAAAAAAGTTAAAAACAGACTCCATTGTTCAAATGGCACAGTTAATGCTAACGAAGGAAATATAGTATAATCAGAATACTTAATGAAGTATTACAAAATTTAAAAAGAATGAGAAGATTTAAAGGTATGTATGTTTTTATGATCGTGTTATTATCATCAATTACATATGGTCAGGAGAATTTAAGAATGTTTGTAAGAGAGAATAAAGTTCCATGTCAGGGTGTTGCTCCAATGGAATGTTTGCAGGTAAAGTATGATAATGACAAAGATTGGCAGTTTTTTTATAATCATATTGACGGTTTCAATTTTGAACAAGGAAATCGATATGAGATTATGGTGACCAGAACAAAAAGACAGGGTGTTGTTCCTGCCGATGCTTCTTTATACGAATACAAACTGAAAAGTATTATTTCGAAAACTGCAGTAAAAGAAGAGAAAGGGATTTACAATACAAAAATGATCCTGACCCATTTGAATGGGAAAAAGATAAATAATGGTAAAGCATTTATTACCATAAACAAAGAAGCAGGTACAATCAGTGGTAAAAATGGCTGTAATAACTTTAGTGTAAAATATATAAAGCTTGCTGCAAAAAATCAGATCAAAACCGATGCTCCTTTTGGGACTTTAATGGCTTGTGATGAGAAGAGTATGAAATTAGAGCATGAATTTAGTGAAGCTATAAAGGATAAGAAATTTAAAATTGTAAAGAAAAAGAATAAGGTACAGTTTAAAAATTTACAGAACAAGACTATTTTGGAGTTTGCAATACCAACTCAAAATGAGCTGTGGAGTTATATTGGTAAGAACAACTGGAAGTTAATTATGCTTGAAAATGTGGGACAGGATTATGGTCGTGCTTTTATTAAATTTGATACAACAAAAAAACAAGTGAGTGGTAATACAGGTTGCAACAATTTTGGAGGTACTTATGAAAGTAAAGCTGATCGTGTTGTTTTTAATAATGTAAGAACTACTGCAATGGCATGTATTGGTGAAGAAGCTAATAAAACGGAGCAAAAAATAGTATCTTATCTAAACAATAAAGACCTGCGTTTTGACGTAGCAGATCAGACTCTGAATTTTTATCTTAATGACAAACTTGTAATGATGTTTGGAATTACAAAATAAAATTTTCACTGCATATAAGAACTAAAAAGCCTGACGATCTTCGTCAGGCTTTTTAGTATATAGAGGTATAATAGCCTAAAAAACTGCAATTTTTCCCGATTGTATTTCGCCTGAACTGGTAATTATTTTATAGAAATAAATTCCGGAGGCAATATTTTTCAGAGTAATGTTATTGGTTTTCGAAAGTAACGAAAAAGTATTAGTATTTTGTCCACTGACATTGTACAAATAGAAAATGGCGTTTCCCTCTTTTTTGGCTTCAATATTTAAGTCTTCATTTTTGCTTAGTAGCGTGGGGTGAACCAGAAACAAATCATCTCCTAAATAATTGGCATCAACAATTAGAGAACTTATTACGGTATTGTTTTTTAAAAGAATGTTTATCTTATATTTATTACGGCCCTTTACAGGAGTTAGATCTAAAAATGAGAGCGTTTTTGAATTGATATCGTTTGTTGTACTAATAACAGCTTCGGTATTGTTGATCATTTTTACCAACTCGATTCTTTTGATATTGTATAAGCTGAAAAGACTGGTGTTAATTTTTATTTTATCTTCTTGATAAACTTCTGCCAAAGCAAACTCGAAATAGCAATTTGAGTTTTGCGCATACTGTAATGTCGACTCACTTTTTATTCCTTCGTTATTGTTAAATACAGGAATAACGGTATAAATTTTCTCATCAGTATAAGTGTAAGTATTGTTTGTTGTCTGTTCTTTAAATTCTAAATGATCTTCCTTGAGCTGATAAATATTAAAGGATGAAACATCAGCAGGTTTGTCCCAGTTAATTTCGGTTGTACCATCACAAACTAAGCTGGCATGAATATTTAAATCATAAGACATCGTAAAACTATCAGAGATATAATCGGTGTTATCAATGGTCATTTTTAATTTTGCTTTTGAAAATTTTTGCTCTTTTGGGATATAAGTGAATTGTTCACTGTTTAGATTTATATCATTTGCAATAATTTCCCAGTTTTGCCCATTATTGTAGCTTATAGACAATTGTCCAGGACTACCGGAAAATGACGAATTCCACTTAAAAGGAGAAATAATCTTACCATCATAGGGGAAATTATCATTATGAACAGGGTAATTCCATTCAAATCGATTTTGTAGTTCATATTCGTAAGCGATGCTGTATTCTTGTGAAGTATTTGAAACATATGAACCAATAATATTAACAGTATAAGATCCGGATGCGGGGTTTTCAATAGTCACTTGCTCTATGGTATTTATTTTGTCTTTTCCTCTTGCGGCTTGCAGTTGTGGAGCGTCAGGATTAAGAATCCAGGGTAGAATAGTAGTTTTGTCGGCTGAAACAACTTCGAGGTCTAAATCGTTTACCAAACTGATATTACTATTGATTGCACCAGGCAAATCGTTCCAGACTAATGTGATTTTTAAGTTTTTTGCATTTTCCGGAAGAGCAATAAGGTGTGAAGTTGTTTGGCCGGACGTCAAGGTACCGGATAAAATTCTATTTTCGCTGATTGTTTTTAAACTTTTATCAGCATTGATGTTGCCATAACCATAGGTAAAATCGGGACCTGGATTACCTAAATCTTTTGCACTATTAATCAAAATTGCCTTTGTCTGGGTATTAGTCAAAGGGATATTGTGTATCGTTTTATAATGTTGTTTCATAAGAGTGATAATTCCAGTAGCCAATGCTGTAGAATTTGAAGTTCCTTGGGTGCTATAAGCTACTAACTCTGGTTTTATTCGACCGTCATAGGCCGGACCTTTTGAAGAAAAGGGCATAATTATTCCGTTTTGGTCAATACACCCCAGTACGATGCTATTTTTTGATTGCTTGAAATTACCGGTAATCGATTTATAACCCTGAAGGCCAATGTTTCCCGAGGAAAAACAGTGTGTCAAATTAGGATTTGAGAATAGTTGAGCGTCATAAGCATTGGCGAGTGAACCATAAAAATTCTCAATCACTGTGCCATAGGAATGATTTTGAGTGGTAGCACCTTGTAAATTGGCTATTTCATCGGGAAAGATATTCGAAAAATTAGATGATTGTATCTTAGATTTTGGAGCAACACCTTTTCCTAATGAAGAACTGTTTCCTAATCCCGAAGCTATAGTTGCCATTGCTGTTGCATGGTTTGATACAATAGTGGATTGTATTGAGGAAGGAATGTTTTTATTTAATAAATCAATATCATTTACATCAAAAAAATCATCTTTGATCGCGACAATTTCATTTTCGCCAGTTAGAAGAGGAAAATTTATATTAGCTTTATTTATAGAGTTGATACTAAAATTTTGATCTATTATTTTAGACTCAGTTTTTGGTTGCAGTGATTCCTGCGAAACTGAAGTTACGCTGCTCAAAGATATAATGGTATCAATAATTTTTTTTGAATCACTTTTTATGACTACAAGGTGATTATCCAGTATTTTGATAGTAGAAATATTAATTGATTTTAAGTCAGTAAGTAAGGTTTTGATTGAGTCTGTTGCAATTATATACTGTTTACTTTCTGTGTGATTCGAAAAATCAGAAGGTAGTTTCCATAAATTATTTACTGGGATAATTTTGTTTAAAGTCCGATTCGATTTTAAATTTTTATTTTCCACAATACAAAAAGTACTGTCAAGTTTTTTAACAATATTGTAGTTGTGGTGGTGTGCATTTTCTAAAGATGTAAAATAGTATTTTTCAAATTTGCTTTCATTTTCCTTTTTTATGTAATGCTCCCATTTTCCTGGGCTTTGCGCGAGACTAATTGTCGTGATCATATAGAGGAGGAAAGTAATTTGTGTCTTCATTTATTAAGAGGTTAGGGCAGTTATAAACATTGATTCCAATGGCATAAAATGAATTTTACAATGGTTTATCACTTTTAAATTTAGATAAAACCAGGTATAGATTTATGTTTAATGATTTATAAGTGAAATATTTATCCATTGTAGGTAATCAAAGTTATTAAATTATTTGTAAAAAAAGTACGAGTTTTTATTTCATGCAACACCTTCAAAATATATTGCATCTGTGATTTTAATTTCAGCATACTTTTTATATTTTAAATGAGGTATCAAATTGTGGAATCATTTTTTAGTAAAAGCAACAGAAGTTGAATATTGAAATCATATTTTTATAGATAACAATCTGATTTGTATTTAATTATTGATTTTACTGGGCTTAGCGTAATAATCAGATAATTAGGATTAAAAAATCACAAAGTAATTATTTAACAAAAAATGTTAAAATTGTTAAATAACTGTTTTATAAGTATTTTAATATAAAAAAATAGTTAAGTTTGGAGATAAGTATTATTAATATTTTGTAAAGATCCCCGTTTACCAAACTTTTTTAACAACCAAAAAAAACCTGTTTATGAAAAAAATGAAATCAATTTTAGCCTTGTCATTTGTGGCACTAATGGTGTTGTCTTGTAATAAAGATGATCAAGCGGATCAACCAAAAGAAGGATCTCTTAAAGTAACACAAGATGTGTTGAATAAAATTAGTGCACTTGCACTAAATAATAATGATGTTCAAGTGATTAAAAACACGAAGTTAGATGGTACCACTGAGGATGCTTTCCTGATAGAAGGTGACATTATCATGACTGAGGAGCAATTAAATAAAATGAATATTCACGGTGGTATTACTACAGAACAATACCGCACTACTAATTTAGTATCTACTCCAAAAACTATTAAAATTGTTGGATTATCCGGGACTGGAACAACAGCTTTAAGCGCAAATATGAAAGCTGGATTACAAGCTGCAGTAAATAGATACAATAATTTAGGTTTGTCTATTAACTTTACACTAACTTTTAGTTCAAGTACTACAGGTGCAAATATAGTTGTAAAAAGACAAACCGGAGGTGCCGGTGGAGTAGCAGGTTTCCCTTCGGGAGGGAATCCTTTTAATTCCGTTACATTGTATTCTGGATTAGATACATATTCAGTTAATGTAAATGCACACGTAGCTGCACACGAAATTGGCCACTGTATTGGTTTACGCCACACAGATTATTTCAGCCGTCAAAGCTGTGGACAAAATTCAAACGAAGGAGCAGCTGGTGTTGGAGCAATTCATATCCCAGGAACACCTACAGGATATGATTCAACATCTTATATGAGAGCATGTTTCAGTTCAAGTGAAACTGGAGCTTTCAATGCTAACGATGTTACAGCTCTTAATTATTTATATTAAAATTTAAATTAGGGGCTCTCTTTACAAAATATAAGAGGCTGTTTCATTATTTGAAACAGCCTCTTTTTTATAGTTAGTTATAAATCGTTTGGTCTTTTAAATTAACAATTTTAGAATTAGTTTCATGCAAGAATATTGCAGGTAATAAATATAACAACTCATTCGAAAAGCTAATGGAGTTTTATGAAAATAATGATAAGTTAAAAAAGGAGAACTAACATTAATTCAATGTAAATAATGGAAGTAAGAAGTGAAGTTACAAAATTAAAAGAATTAGGAGTGATGCCTAATCATGATGATAGTGTTGAAGACATCGTTGTTGAAAATTCCAAAGAATTATAAAAATCTATTTTGTCATAAAAAGCAGTACTAAATTTTTAATATTAAAAAGGTTTATTTTTCAATGTTTTCTGTTAACTAAAAAACAAAAAGAGGAAGTTTCATTGTACTGAGACTTCCTCTTTTTTGTAGAATAAATATTTGATGACTTTTTTATCAATTTTACACTTCTTTTGTTGGTCTGATAACGAGCATATCTTTCATTACGGTAATGGTTAAATCTTGATCGATTATGAATCCCGCTTCTTGTAACCAATTGCCACAAAGACGAATTAGTGGGAGTACCTTAGGTCGGGGTTTGTGAAGACATTTAGAGCGTGATTCCCTATGAAAAGAGTACGTTTTAATGTGACGAACAGATAATATATTAGATGTCCGTTCTAGTGCAGAGATCGTGCTTACCATCTCTGTGTTGTTTGTTTTTTCTGTGTAAGTCATTTTCAGAAATTTTTTAATGGCTAAAAAAAATACGGTTCCAGCCTTTCCCGTTGACTTACACCTTCTCGGAGGCAGTGGGCGCATTAACGCACCACACGGGGGTACTGAAACCGTGTATAGTGACATGTACGGGCATAAAAAAAGCCCGCAATGTTCATAGCGAGTAAACTCGCCTCCGAAAAAATGTAAGTCGGGGCAAAAGTACTAAAAGTATTTTTGTGTTTTGCAGCGAAAAAAGAAAAAAAGCGTTGTAATCATTTTTTTAATTGAGAGAAAAATCAACTACTTTTGAGATTCAATTTTTTGGGACTCTTTGAAATTCGGCAGATATTTTTTGTAAATGTTTTAGTAGGAGGATAAAGAGATGTATAAATGAACTAAACATAACCAATAAAAAATTTGCTGTCATCAAGTTCAGGCATGTTGTATGTCAAAATTAGTTAGAAACAAAGAAATAGAAAAATTTTAGCCCGCTCCCGCACGAATCCTTTCGTGTGGCGCAAAGAAAATAAAATAGAAAACCTAATAATAAACAATAAATATTAAACAATGAAAAAAAATCTAATTGCAGCATTGGCTTTAGCAATGTTTTCCTGTGGTAATTCAAATAACGAAATAGGCAAACTTGTAACAACCAAGGAATATGAAGATTTAAATAAAATAGAAGAGAATAACGGAAAACGATTTAGTATAGTTGGATATCCTTTTATTGATAGTGATATAAAAACAAGTATAAAAACAACTCCTTATATCAAATTTTATGAACAACCTAACGGAAAAGGAGTAATAATTGGTCATTTTCCGATAGAGGACGGCGAAGGAAAAAATGAATTTTACACTCCGGAAACTTTTACGATGCAGGACGTAATTTTTTATGACAATGAAGGTAATAAAATAAAGAGCAGTGAAAAATTACAAATTTCTTTTACTTTAAAATTGCAAACAGAAAGAAGTAAAAGCGGTAGAGGAGCGGATGCTGCATATTATGGAGGTCCAGAAGATGTAAGAATTGACAAGGTAAAATAAACTTTTATAGTATAACGATTTTAGCTTTTATTCCTCCCTTGTCTTGTAGTGAAAAAAGTTTACATATAACTAAACATAAAACCCGCTAAAATTTTAGTGGGTTTTGTTGTATATAAAAGATTGTATTACTTTTTTTAATGAGTTTTATACTTCTTTTATTGGTTTTGTTATTAGCATATTTTTCATTTTGGTAATGGTCAAATGCTGATCGATTATGAATCTGGCTTCTTGTAGCCAATTGCCACAAAGGCGAATTAGAGGGAGTAACTTTAGGTCGGGGTTTGTGAAGACATTTAGAGCGTGATTCCCTATAAAAAGAGTACGTTTTGATGTGACGAACTGATAATATATCAGATGTTCGTTCTAGTGCAGAGATCGTGCTTGCCATCTCCATGTTACTATGTGTTAAAAACAATTACACCCAACGGGTTAATTTTAATATAAAAAATGAATATTGCTTTTTTTCTACTAAAAGAATGAAAAATAGTACTTAAAAGTATCAAAACAGGGTTGTTATCTAGAATAATTCAAAATAATTTGGTTTGATTTGATACAAATAATACATTTGCACTATTAAAAATAATTCTAAATAACATGAAAGTAAAAGTACTATTGCCACTTTTGGGCTGTTTGATGATGCTGCTTACGGCTTCTGCATCGTTTGCACAGACTGGTACAATAAAAGGAACGGTTTCATTATCTAATGATGAAGCAGCGGATAATATTTCTGTAACTCTTAAAGGAACAAAGATTGGAACTACTACTGATGCTCAGGGAAATTATGAGATCAAGAACATCAGACCCGGAAATTATATTCTGAAGGTTTCGGTAATTGGGTTTTCATCTAAAGAAAAAAATGTTACGGTTTCAGCTGGAAGTGATCTTGTCGAAAATTTCACACTGCTTACCACTTCTGAGGCACTTACGGAAGTATTTGTAAAAGGGAATGCTAATAAGTATACTAAATCAGAAAGTCAGTATGTATCGAGAATGACGATTAAAAATCTTGAAAATTCACAAGTATATAATGTCGTTACTAAAGAGTTGATCAAAGATCAGTTGGTAACCAATCAGGATGAAGCATTAAAAAATGTACCAGGTTTATATCAATTATGGGCAGCTACCAATCGTGCCGGTGACGGAGCTTCATGGTATTCCTTACGTGGATTTACTACTCAGAGTTTAGTGAGAAATGGTCTTGCCGGAAAAGTAAACAGTAACACTGATGCGGTAAACTTAGAAAGAATCGAAGTGATAAAAGGACCATCAGCTACACTTTTTGGAAATGTGGTTTCTTCTTACGGTGGATTAATCAACCGTGTAACTAAAAAACCGTATGATAATTTTGGTGGAGAAATTTCATATCAAAACGGAAGTTATGGTTTTAACCGTTTAACGGCCGATATCAATACTCCAATTAATGATGACCATACGGCATTGTTCAGATTGAATGCTGCTTTTGGAAATGCGAATACTTTTCAGGATTTCGGTTACTCAAAGAGTTTCTTCGTAGCGCCGTCTTTTGCTTATAAAGTAAACGATAAACTTACCATCTCTATCGATGCCGAAATTGGAAATCAGGACAACTCTGGTATGCCTTTAATTTATCTTCCTTTTGGAGTTTCTATAGCTGACTTAGGGGTTAATAATGCTAAGAATTTGGATGTTAATTTCAAAAGATCATATTTAGGAGATGAATTTATGACCAACACCAAAACATTAAACGTTTTTGCGCAGGCTCTTTATCAAATTTCAGAAGAATGGACTTCTCAAACCGTATTCAGCAGCAGTTCTAATAAAGCAAGTGGTTTACAGACATGGTTTTACCTTTTGAAAGATCAGGAATTCTCAAGAAACGCCTGGGATGCAAATGGAAAAGATAATGCGATCGAATTCCAACAAAACTTTAATGGAGATTTCAAAATTGGATCAATGAGAAACCGCTTCTTGGTAGGTGGTGATATCTATTACGGTTCAAATAAATTAGTGTACCAAAGTTTACCGGGTTATGCGGCATTTGATACCATAAAGTATACAGGAGCGGTGACTAATTATTACGACTTTAACCCAACAAATGTAAAGGATGCACTTACCGGAAAAGGGAATCCTCCTTATACCACTAATAGTTCTATAGCAACATATAGTGTTTACGTAGCAGATGCAATCAACATTACAGAAAGATTAATTCTTTCGGCAGCGGTACGTTTTGATCATTTTCAAAATAAAGGATCATTTGATCCTGCTTCAAATACAAAAGCGGACAATTTTTCTCAAAATGCTTTCTCGCCAAAATTTGGTGCTGTGTATCAAATCGTAAAAGATCAGGTATCTGTTTTTGGAAATTACCAAAATAGCTTTACCAATAAAGGATTCTTAAATGCTAATGTTGATGGGAAGCTTGAAATGAAACAGTTTGATCCTGAAAAAGCAAATCAGCTTGAAGTTGGTGTGAAAGTGAATGCTTTCCAGAATAAAGTAAGCGCAACCTTTAGTTATTATGATATCAAAGTTGACAATATTGTAATTGCAGATCCGAATCTTCCAAATGCAAGCATACAAAACGGAACACAATATAGTAAAGGTTTTGAGGTAGAGCTAACAGCTAACCCAATTCCGGGATTGAACCTTCTTGTGGGGTACTCTAATAATAACTCTAAATTAAATGATTTAAGACCTGTAACTGCAGGACCTGAAAATTTAATCAACTACTGGTTTAGTTATAATCTTCAGAAAACAAAATTGAAAGGATTAGGTTTAGGATTTGGAGGGAATTACGGAGACGCTACCTACATTTACAATAACGGACCTGGTCAAACTTTTGAGCTTCCTTCATATGCTGTGGTTAATACTGCTTTGTACTACGATCAGCCGAAATACAGAGTGTCTTTAAAAGTAAATAACTTAACAGACCAATTGTATTTTAATGGTTATACTACAATAAATGTCCAGGCTCCACGTACCGTTATGGGTAGTTTAACTTATAAATTCTAGTTTTTTTAGAATACTGAACGTAAAAAGGCTCGAACGTAATGTTCGAGCCTTTTTTGTTGATGACTTGTGATGTAATTAGAATGCTTGTGTAAAGCTTAAGGTTAGTCGTGTACCATTTTCTTTAACATAATTCATATTGTTCGATTGCCATTGTGAGATAACCGTATAGTAGTCCCTATTGAATAAATTCTCAACACCTAAACGAATCGTACTTTTTTTCATAAAAGTATAACCGGACGAAAGATTAAAAGCGGTGAATGATTTTATTGGTCCTGTTCCATACGTATAAGCTCCATTAACAGGTTCGAATCTGTCTCTTCCTGGTGTATTGATCATTTGAAGAAAAATCGACCAGTCTTCGATAGGCCTAAATACAGTATAAGCTGTTATTTTTGGCGGATTGATGCGATCACCTCCTAAATATACTTTTTTGTCGGCAAGTTCACGTTTCCCCTCTGTAAAAGAATAACTGGCTCCGATATCTATTTTGGAATGAAGACGGTATTTTGCTGATAATTCAAAACCATAGATCTTTTCAGGTGAACGGGAAATCTGTGGATTACCGTCGATGTAAACATAAGAAGCACCTAATTTGGAAGTACTGTAATAAACAGCTGCTTCATAAGATAATCGATCTACAGCTCCGGAGAATCCAAATTCATAATTATTGGCAGTAACCGCTTTTATTGAAGTATTGTTAACGGTATTTTCTTTTGCAGCACGTAATACTAAACCTAAGTCGGCTACACTGAAACTTTGAGAAAAGCTTACAAAAGGTTTAAACAAATTCCATTTTGTATAACGCAATCCGGCATTGAACATTAGTGCATTAAAATGTAATGCCCCGCCGTTTACTGCGACACCTCCACCTACGTAAGTTCCGTTTACATAATTACGAATACCAATGGTAGTATAGTTAGGAACGTCAATGCTTACATTTTCAAGTCTCAAACCGGTTTTAAATACCAAGTTTGGTCCAAACATGTTCTTAATTTGAAAGTAAGGAGCTAAATTGGTCATACTCATTTCCGGAATTACCAATCTGTCATCAGTAAGATGAGTATCGGTAATATCTGAAAGAATATCCACCCCATAAGTAACATTACCGGATATAAGAGAATTGATTTCGTACGGACTGTTTAAATTCAAACGAAAACCAAATTTTTTACTTTGTGTAGCAGGTTGTCCTTTGTTTTCAAAAAAGTCGCTATAGTTAATAAGTGTAAGATAATCTTGAAAATAGAGAGTAGCATTAATATCTGTATTTCCAATAATATTCTCCCCAATATAACTTAAAGCGGCATTGTGGTTATAAGGCGTTCCTTCTGGTTCTCCGGGACGTGACCCTTTGATTCCGGTAGTAGGCCTATCAAAATTTCCATACACTCCGGCTTTGGCAATATAATCAGTGTGTTGTGTGCTTTTGAAATAATTGTACATTAATTCCAGACGATTGTTAGCGTTAAAATCATATCCGATTTTAGCAAAAGCATTCCAGTTTCTAAGGTCGTTCATTCCATATTCCGGTGAAAGGACACGTCCTTTAGCATCGCGATAAAGTCCTGTTTCTTCATAACGGCCACTAACTACATAATCGAACTTCTTAATTTTTCCGTTGAACTGCTGTGACACAAAGAAACCGGCAGTTTCTTTAGGTTTAATCAATGAGAAAGCTGTCCCGGCCTCTGTTGATCCGCTTATTGTTTTATCGGTAGTTGGTTTTTTTGTAATGTAATTGATCAAACCTCCATCAGCACCGTTACCGTAAATTGCGGTAGCGCCTTTAATAACTTCAACACGATCCAGCACTGTAGGATCCAGAGAACGCATGTCTTTTGCTCCGTCTCTTAAAGGTGTAGATTGTGGAATACCATCAATCATTACCAATACGCGACGACCACGTAAAGTCTGACCTAAATTCTGAGTTCTATTCGTGGTAAAACCCAAGCCCGGAACTGTTGTGCCCAAAATATCACTTAAATTGGAACTTATGCTTAATTGTTGTTGTAATTGTTTCTTTGAAAGTATCGTTACTGAAGAAGGAACTTCGTTTAAACTTTCAACTTGTCTTGTGGCAGAAATAACAATTTCTTTTAATTCATTGTCAGATTTTGATTTGTCAGGTAAAACACTGTCTTGACTTTGGTGATTTGCTTTAGAAACTTGTTGGGCGGAAAGTGAACTTATAGTAAAGAACACCATCAGCAAAGAATAAATTCGCATATTTGGTTTATTTAGATTTAATTAAAATAGAAGCAAATATAGAGAATCTATTAGAAGAATAATAGGAGAAAAGCAGCTAAAGCCGTGCTGTTTCTCTATTTTATTATTTAGTTGGAGTTAGTTACTTAATTCGGCTGATTTAAGTTTTGTTATTCCTTCCTGAACAATTACGTCTTTCAAAATGGTAAGTAAATAGTTGAAAATCACATGTTTATCTAGCGTGAAAAGCATTTTCTTCTCAATATCAAGCCAGGAAGTTTCGATATCTGCTTCATTATGTTGAATCTGAGCTTCTAATTTATCTAAAGAATTAGCAACTTTTGATTCGTTACTTACTTTATTCTCAAATTCATACCAAAGATTGTAAATTCTGCGTAAGTAATTCTTAGAATTTTTACTGGAGTTTCCTGATATAGAGAGCTGCATTATCTCAAATTAAAAATAAATTTTGCATCAATACTGTAACTATTAATTTTAAGTAACGTCTTACGTATTTATAACCAATCAAAACTAAAAGATACAATATGGAATTAATCATTAAAAACCTGGACAAAAAATACAGTAATGGGGTACATGCATTGAACGATGTTTCGCTTCATATTAAAAAAGGAATGTTTGGATTACTGGGGCCCAACGGAGCCGGGAAATCTTCTTTGATGCGAACACTGGCTACTTTACAAGATGTTGACAGTGGCTCAGTAACCCTTGGCGATATTGACGTCCTGAATAACAAAGAAGCGGTTCGTAAAGTTCTGGGTTACTTACCACAGGAATTTGGCGTATATCCGAGAACGTCAGCTGTAGAACTTTTGGATCATTTGGCATTACTGAAAGGGTTTGATAAAAAATCAGACCGTAAACAAATCATAGAACAATTACTAGTTAAAGTCAATCTTTGGGAACATCGAAAAAATGCTGTGAACAGTTATAGTGGAGGAATGCGTCAGCGTTTTGGGATTGCACAATGTTTAATAGGAAATCCACAATTGGTTATTGTAGATGAACCAACTGCAGGATTGGATCCTGGTGAAAGAAATCGTTTTTATAATATCCTGAGTGAAATTGGAGAAAATACCGTTGTTATCCTTTCTACTCATATTGTTCAGGATGTTCGTGAACTTTGCACACAAATGGCGATTATGAACCAAGGAAAAGTATTATTTAGTGGTAATACTGATGATGCTTTACTACAAGTGAAAAGCAAAGTATGGGAGAAAAAAGTAACCAAACTTGAATTACCTGAATACCAAAAAGGCTACAAAGTTATTTCGAATAAATTAGTTGGTGGACAACCTTTGATTCACGTTTTTTCGAATACTCATTTGAATGACGGATTCAGTCCGGCAGAGGAAAATCTCGAAGATGTGTTTTTTGCGAAATTAAACGAATTAGTTTAAGAAAAAAGATACTGAATTACTAAGATTTTAGAAACTTAGGCTGATAAAATCTCAGTATCAAATAACGTCAATCTTTTAGCTCTTTTTAAATAAAAAATTATGTGGAAATTTATACGATACGAATTAAAATATTGGTTACAGACACCAATGATATGGATCTTTTTATTCATTAATACCCTGATCGTTTTTTTTGCGGTTGGATCTGAGCAGGTTACCATTGGCGAAAGCATTGGTAATATACACAAAAATGCACCTTTTGTCGTAGAACAATTCTACGGTATACTTTCGGTAATTTGTTTACTGATGACTACAGCTTTTATGAACGCCACGGCCAACCGTGATTTTCAAAGTGGAATGTATCAATTTATATTCTCCTCCCCAATCAAAAAAAGGGACTATTATTTCGGGAAATTTATTGGAGCAGCGATCGTCTCCGTAATTCCTTTACTTGGAATTTCTTTAGGTGTTTTGATTGCTCCGGTATTAGCACCCATTTTTAATATGTGTCCAGCGGAAAGATTTGGCGAAATCATTTGGTCTGGGCATTTACAGGGTTTATTGGTTTTTGGGATTCCAAATGTGATTATCTCAGGGGTTTTATTATTTGCTTTAGCGATTATTTTTAGAAGCAATATAGTATCTTTTATAGGTGCTATGCTTATTTTGGTATTCTATATTGTTTCCTCTGGATTTACCAAAGATATCCATAAAGAATGGTTAGCGAATTTGCTTGATCCTTTTGGACTTCGTCCTTTTAAGATTATGACGAAATATGTCACCGTTGCTGAAAAAAACCTAAGTGCAGTCCCCTTACATGGCGATTTATTAACCAATCGTTTGATCTGGATAGGAATTAGTTTGATTATTTTAGTCGCAGTTTATTTTAAGTTTTCTTTTAATACTAAGAAAGAAAAAAGCAAAGAGAGCAAAAAATCAAAAGTATCTGAAGCTCCTGTTCTTGTTTCCAATGTGATATTCGAAGCAACAAAAGCTAATGTCTTTTCGATAAATACCTTTTGGGGTTTAGTAAAATTTGAAACTAAATCAATCATCAAAAATCCAACCTTTATTATCATTGTTGCCATTGGAATGATTAATTTGATTGCAAGCCTTACGAGTTTTACAGGCCGCTATGGAATTGCTCAATATCCTGTTACTTATGATGTAATCGATACTATAAAAGGGGCTTTTGGCATTTTTATGATTGGATTTATTACTTTTTACACTGGTGTTCTGGTTTGGAAAGAACGTGATGCCAAAATCAATGAAATTCAAGATGCTACACCTATCCAAACAGGTGTTTTATTCTCCTCTAAATTGGTAGCTCTCATTATTGCTTTAGCCATCGTTTTTGCCTTAACGATAATCGTTGGAATTGTGTCACAAACAGCTCATGGATATTACAATTACAAATTAGATGTTTATCTAAAATCAATAATGGTAGTGTCTTTACTGAGCTATTCTTTTATGGCGGTAATCTCCTTGTTGTTCCATTATTTAATCAACAACCGATATATAGCTTATTTTGCTTTTGTCACTTTTATAATTGTTAATAATTTCATTTGGGGGGTACTCGAAATCAATAGCAATATGTTGAATTTTGGTAACACACCAGCCATTACTTACTCAGACATGAATGGGTTTGGCCCTTTTGTCTCCTCTACCATTTGGTTCAATGTGTATTGGGCACTATTTTGTTTGATCTTGTGTTTTGTCATTAACGCATTTTATATTCGTGGTAAAGAACAGCAATTTAAATACAGATGGGTAAATGCAAAAAAACAACTTGGAAAAAATAAGATTGGCATAGCGACCACCTTAGTTTTATTTGCACTTTGCAGTAGTTTTGTTTATTATAATACCAAAATTTTAAACACTTACGATTCTTCAAAAGAACAGGAGAACAAGCAGGTGGATTATGAGAAAAAATATAAAAAATTCGAAAATCTTGTACAGCCTCGTTTTTATAAATTCAATTACACTATTGACCTTGTGCCTGAAAAACGAAACATGACTGCAAAAATAGAAATTTGGGCGAAAAACAAATCTAATGTAGCTATACGAGAACTCCATTTTACGATGCCAGAAGTAACTGATAGTTTAAAAATGAGTATTGCCGGAGCAAAATTGAAATTAAAAGATTCGCGTTTAAATTATGAGATTTATGCATTAAACAAACCGTTATTGCCTAATGACTCCATTAAGATTAATGTCGATTTATGGAAATTGACAAAAGGATTCGAAAATGAAGTCACTTTTACACAACTCACTCAAAACGGAACGTTTTTCAATAATTATGATATTGTACCATCTCTGGGATACAATAATGGCGTGGAGATTTCAGATAAAAACAAACGAATCAAATTGAAATTACCAAAGAGAGACAGAATGCCAAAACTGGACGAGAACAATCTTTCGGCCAGGGGCAATACGTACCTTGCAAATGATTCGGATTGGGTTGAGGTGAATACGACGATAAGTACAGCACCGGACCAAACTGCCATTGCTCCGGGATCACTATTAAAAACGTGGGAAGCTAATGGAAGAAAGTATTTCAATTACAAATTGGATCAAAAATCATTGAACTTTTATTCCTTTATTTCTGCAAAGTATGAAATAGCCCGTAAAAAATGGAACGGCATAGATCTCGAAGTTTATTACGACAAAGAACATGCCTATAATGTTCCGAATATGCTCAAAAGCATGCAGAAATCATTAGAATATTATACTAAAAACTTTGGACCATATTATCATAAACAATGTAGAATTATTGAGTTTCCAAGATACCAAAGTTTTGCACAAGCCTTTCCTGGTACTATGCCTTTTAGCGAAGGTATCGGTTTTATCATTGATTTAAGTGACGTAAAGAAAGAGGATATTGACCAGGTTTATTATGTCACGGCACACGAAATGGCACATCAGTATTGGGCACATCAGGTTTCTGGTGCCAATATGCAGGGAAGTGAAATGTTTAGTGAAGGTTTCGCACAATATTCTGCTTTGATGGTCATGGAAAAAGAATATGGAAAAGACAAAATGAAAAAATTCCTGAAGTATGAGATGGATCGTTATTTAAGCGGCCGTAGTTCTGAGCTTGAAGGAGAACAACCTTTGATGAAAACTGAGCACCAGCAATACATCCACTATCAAAAAGCAAGTGTAGTCATGTATTATTTAAAAGAAATGATTGGGGAGAAAAAGGTAAATCAGGCTTTGAAAAATTTGGTTGACACTTATGCTTATAAAAACCCGCCATTTCCAACTTCGGTAAGTGTAGTAAATGAATTGCGTAAAGTAACTCCGGATAGTTTACAGTATTTGATTTCTGATATGTTTGAAAATATTACATTATTTTCAAATCGAATGCTTGAAGCCAAATATAAAAAAGTAGGTTCTGAGTACGAAATCACTTTAAAAACGACTTCTGAAAAATTCAGATCGGATGCACTTGGAAAAGAAACCCCAATACCTGTTGCAGATTATATTGATATTGCTGTTTTTGCGGAACCAAAAAACGATTCCGGTTTGGGTAAGGTTTTGATTTACAAAAGGCTAAAAATAATAAAAAAGGAAAATGTTTATGTTTTTAAGACTAAAGAGAAACCTTTTGAAGCTGGTATTGATCCCTACAACTATTTGATTGATCGAATTCCAGAAGACAATTTGAAGAAAGCAGAAGATTAATTTTGCAGCAGAATTCATAAACATTCGTTTCATTAAAAAGCTATTTGCGTGATTTTTTGAAGCTATGGATTTCATTACTTGAAATCCTAATCAATGAGGTTGCAGGACAAATAATTTAAATAGTTTTGTAAAAAAAGAAAAACTTTTGTGGGAGATAATCCTGCAAAAGTTTTTCTTTTTTACGCATAGTAGGTACATTTATTTTGCCCCTTATATTCTCATTCTTTGTAATTTTTGCTCTGTAAAATGAGTTTGTGTTAGTTGATAGATAGATTTTACCTTTAAAGGTTTCTTTCTTCTGGGGAACTACCTTAAAAAGAATATTGTAGAAAAATGGTTTGTAAATAGGAACATTTTTCGCTAAAGAACTTACAGGTCCTTTCCTATTTTAGAGATCGAATTTGAAAATCTACTGGAGAAAGTTGGTTTTAAATGGAAAAATTATTTCTTACTCTGATTTTTTTGTTTTTTAACTCTGAATATTTACTGTTGAATAAAAATAATTATGATTTGATTATTTTAAATGTTAAAAGTGTGTATTAGAATATTTTTGTATGTATTTAGTTATTTTTTAGTTTATTTAAAGTAATATTTTTTTTACAAATTATCTTGTCGGTTAATCATAAAATGTTACTTTTACATTTTTTAACAGATAATTACGCATAAATGTTGAAATTTAGATTTCTAATTCTTTTCTTATTTTTAATTTCGTTAGGTTTTTCTCAAAGTAAGCAGACTACAGTAATGGTTAATGCCAGAGCTCAAAAAGATCAAATCTTGATTCGTTGGGCGGTTAATTCTTCAAGTGAGTGGCAAAAGGCAAATAAAAAAGGGTTCATAATTACCAGAACTACTTTGTTGCGAGACGGGGATATTGTATCTAAACCCGAAAAAACAGTACTGACTCTAAAGCCACTGATTCCCGAACCTTTAGAATCCTGGTTAGATTTAGTACAAAAAGATAATAATGCAGCTATAATTGCACAATCTATTTATGGAGAAAGTTTTGAAGTAACGGGGGCTAAAGAAGGAGATTTGTCGAGAATTGTGAATATGGCAGACGAACTGGATCAGCGTTATACTTTTGCTTTATATGCAGCAGATATGAGTTTTGAAAGTGCTGTAAAGGCAGGTTGGGGATACGTAGATACTAATGTAAAAAAGAACGAAGTATATGCCTACCAGGTAAGTGTTTTCGAAAGTCCAAAGATTAAAGAATCTTCGTATATGATCGGGTTAAGAGATTATACTACTCTTCCGGCTCCAACGGATTTTATTGCAATTCCCGATGATAAAAAAATCTTACTGTCTTGGGATTATGAGACTTTTAAAAGAATCTACACTTCGTTTATGGTAGAGAAATCTACTGACGGAATCAATTTTAGCCCGATAGCTTCTACGCCTTTGGTTAATTTAAATGATAAAGAGGAGCATCCTTCTAAAACCATGTATTATGTTGATACACTTAGTGTAAATGATAAAAAGTATCATTACAGATTGTATGGTATAACCTCATTCGGAGAAAAAGGAGAAATAACAAAATCCATTACTACAAGTGGCATTACAGCTGTGGTTACACCGGCAAGATTATCAGATTATAATATTTTAAACTGGAACGAAGTCATTTTGGAGTGGGAATACCCTGCAGCATCAGAAAGTTTTATTCAGGGGTATGAAATTAATTTAGCAGATAATGACAAAGGGCCTTACAAGGTTGTTACTAAAAGTATTTCACCATCTGAGCGTAAACTCATTTATAAAGCAAGTTTATTTCCATCAAATTATTTTACCATATCCGTAGTAGGTAAAAATAATAAGCGTATAACTTCCCAAAGTATGTTAGTTCAGCCTGTAGATTCAATACCTCCTGCAAAACCTAGTGGGCTTGAGGGCACAATTGATAGCCTTGGAACGGTTCAATTAAAATGGAAACCCAATCTGGAAAAAGATTTAAGAGGATATCGCATTTTTAAAGCCAATAATGCTGACGAAGAATTTGTAGATATCTATCATAAATCATATTTAGGTAATGCTTATAAAGATAGTGTTAGTCTTAAAATGACCAATAGCAAAGTGTATTACAGAATTGCAGCCGAAGATATGCGATTTAATGTCTCGGAGCCATCTGATGTTTTGGTACTGGATAAACCGGATAAAATACCGCCAGCTGCACCAATTTTTAAAGATTATGACAATAAAGAAGGAAAGGTTCATTTAAAATGGATTAGAAGTTATAGCGAAGATGTTGTAGGTTATAGCCTAAGGAGGAGAGAGAAAGGGCAGGAGCAGTGGCTGGAGATAAAACAAATCAATGATACTATTCAGGAGTTTACAGATGAAAAAGTAGATAATAAAAAAACATATCAGTACGCTATTTTGGCGAAGGATAAAAGTAATCTCTGGTCTTCATTAGATCATTCAGTAATAACAGTACAAGTTTTAGATTTTTCTCCTGTTAAAATTATTTCATTTTTACAAGGGATACCAGATAGAGAAACCAAAAAAGTAACCTTGACTTGGGATTATGTTAAAAATAAAGAAAAAGTAACCAGTTTAAGCATTTATAAAAATCTAAAAGGATCTCCGCCAACATTATGGAAAGAATTAAATGGAGATGTTTTTACGCTAGAAGATAAAAATTTAAAAATAAACATGAAATATGAGTATCATTTAATTCCAAGTTTGCTAAGTAGCAATCCTGCAAAAGAAGAAGTTTTAACCATTTTTTATTAGGTTTATGAAGAAGATTTACTTGTTAGTTTTTTTATTGGTTTGCAATTTCAGTTTTGGGCAGGCTCCAGAATTAGGCTCGTATGAAATTGTTTTTAATGGCTGGGCGATTAATGACGAACATCATAATTGTGGAGAAGCATTTGTTAGGCTTGAATTTAAGACACCTATTGATAATTACAAGGCGTTAAATATCTCTTATAATGATGACAGAGCTACTATAAGCTATACTAATGCAGCTACTAAAACGACATTTAAAGCTGATAAAGTCCCAGTCTCAATGTTTTTTTCGGCTTCAAGATATGATCGACAATCTTGTAGGGGAAATAGGCCTCATAATAGTGGAAGAATTTATAATTCGGATAATTTTCATTGTTTTGATTTTGATTTTGAATTTAAGCAATTTAAAAATGTAGAAAGTAAAGGAGATGGACTAGGACGATCTTCTTTTAATGTAAAAGTTCGTCCTATTCTTGTTATTGTTGATCCCGGAAAAAAAAATGATTTGCCTACAGATAAAAATATAACAATAGAATCAAATACTGGATTTTTGCCATCTGAGTATAACTGGCAGTATTCATTTGATTCTTCAGATTCAAATAGTTGGGTCGATATGACAAAATTTTTAGGTCAGTCCAGTTTTACAACTAATGCCAAAGAAATATTAGGCGAGAATGCCGGAGAATATCATGGAAGAACAATTTATTTGAGACAGAAAGCATGTAACGTCTCTTCTAATATTGTGAACTATACAGTCAGACAATCTGCTCCTGAGGTGGTTTCAATGAAAGAAGAAAAAACGAGATGTTTTGACACTAATGACGGTAAATTAATTATGAAATTCAATCGGCCATTTTTTGCCGGAGAAAAATTCACTTTTAGTATTAGATCGTTTGATGAAGAATATAAAATTTGGCAATCGGTTTTATGTTCTTCACAAGATGGCAGTCCAATAATTCTCGATCGGACAAATAGTTATGAGTTTCCATGTAATTTCTCAAAGGGAAAATATGGGATAGCATTTTACGGATCTATTAATGAATCAAATACCGCATCTCCACATACTGAAGATAATCCTTTCATATTTAATATAACCTCACCCACACCGATCGATTTTACTCTTATAAAGAAAAACGATATTAATTGTTTTGGTGGGTCCGATGGTGCAATTGATATTAAAGCTTCAGGAGGTGTTGATAATGGAATTTATCAATATTCGAAAGATGGTGGAGCTACTTGGATTACTTTTTTAAATGGAGATAAAACCACGATTAATAGCCTTTCTTTAGGACGCTGTCATGTAAAAGTGAGAAAATTAAAAGATTTACAAGATACGGTTGGTTGTATAGTGAAATTATCAAAAGATGTAGAAAAAGAATTGTATGAGGATATTAAACAGCCTTTAGGTCCGCTTCAATTGGTTAATATTAGCTCGACACACCCAACTTTTAATAAAGCGGAGAATGGACAAATAATAGCTTCTATTAGTGGTGGAACTCCGATTGATGGAAAATCTTATTTATACGAATGGAGAAATAGTAAAAACGAGCTTATTGATGCCGGCAAGTCATCCACACAGTTTGTAAATGGTGTTTTTGCGGTTACATTAAAAAATGTGGTTGCAGATACTTACAGGTTATTCATCACAGATGCGCGAAACTGTAAATTAGATTCTTCACTATCATCTTCTTTAACAGTAGTTTTGGATGATCCGGAACCGATTGAAATAAAATTAAAAATTCAACAGCAAATCTCCTGTAATTCTGCAAATTTAAATCCGATGGAAAATGGAAATAAAGCAGCAAATGGGATTTTGGAAGCCGTCGTAACAGGTGGAGTTAAGTTTACAGGATCTGCAAATGGTGGTTTGCCCTATAAATTTATTTGGTCAAAATACAATACAAAAAACAAATTATGGGAGGTATTGGAAGATTATACAAAAGGTATTGCACCGGAGCTTTCGGAAGGAAGCTACTCCTTAAATGTTGAAGATGCCAATAATGTAGTACAGGGAACTTATAACGCTGTCGGTTTAACAGAAGCAATTCCGACTAAAGAAACAATAGCAGAACCGGAAGTACTTAAATTATCATTTGATATTGGAAATGTTTCCTGTCACGGAGGTAATAATGGTTGGGCAACAGCAACAGTTGAAAATGGAACAGCTCCATATATTTACAAGTGGTTCAATGTCGATGGTGGAATTATTGAAGCTAATAAAATATCCAAATTAACTCATGGAGAGTATGCAGTCGAGATTACAGATGATAAAGGATGTTTTGTAACAGGTTTTGCTACAGTTACAGAACCTTCAAACCCTGTTGAAATAAAGTATTCAACCACTGATGTTCCCACTTTTGCAGGAGCTACCAATGGAAAAATTGTGGCACAGATCACGGGAGGTACAGCATTTGATCCGTTGTCAAACAAGGGTAAATTATATAACTATAAGTGGATGAACTCGGCAGGAGCTATATTATCGCCTACGACCGAAATTAAAGAAGGTGTTTATACCATTACTTTAAACAGCGTTCGGGCTGATGATTATTTTTTAACGATTGAAGATAGAAATTATGACAAAGATGCCAATCAAATTGTCAATTGCTCTGTAGTAGAATCAAAAGTAAAATTAACGGAACCTGATCCTTTAGAGGTTGTTTTTGAAATCGTTCGTACTATTTCTTGTAATGCAACTAATGAGTTTGGGGATGAAAAGGACATAACACCAAATGATGGTCAGCGTGATGAGTCGCAAGATGGTATTTTAAAAGCGCATGTTTCAGGAGGAATTTCGCTTGCATCAGATAAAAATAATGGATTACCGTATTATTTCTATTGGAAAAAACAACAAGAAGATGGTACCTGGATCACTTTGCCGCATATTAAAGGAGAAACTGCCTCTGAGCTTTCTCATGGGAGTTACGCCTTAAATATAAAAGATGGTAACGGAATCATGCTGGGGACTTATGTGAATAATGTTTTGGTGAAGGAGATTGATGCAACACAATTGATGCAGGAACCTCCAAAGTTAGCTGTAACAATTACCAAAGGCGACGTTTTTTGTAATGGAGGAAATGATGGCTGGGCGACGGCAAATGTTACAGGTGGGACACCACCGTATGAGTACAAATGGTCTAATGAAGTAGAAGTTGATAAAAATACCGTTTTAAAGGCAGGCGAATATTGGGTATTTATTACAGATGCAAAAGGATGTACTACACAGGAAAGTGTCATCATTATAGAGCCGAAGCTGCCTTTAGCAATAAAATATACTGAAGTTTTAGATCCGAGTTTTTACAAAGCAACAAACGGAAAAATTGTTGTAGAAGTTACCGGTGGAACCATCTTTTTAGACAATTCGTATTGGTTTGAATGGAAAAATAGTAAAGGAATTAAACAGACTTCAACAACTACACAATTTAACAATGGCATTTATACCATTTCATTAAACGGACTTCCGGAAGAGGTATATAGTTTGACCATTCGTGATGCTAATTATGATCCGGCAGTAAATAAAATTGGCTGTACGATGGTAAATTCGATTCAAAGCTTAGATGATCCGGAGCCACTTGAAGTTATTTTTGAGGTAGTTCGTACCATTTCTTGTAATGTGAGTAATGAATTCGGAAATGAAACCGATGCTGATCCGATAGACAATCAAAGAGATGAATCGCAGGATGGAGTTTTAACAGCACATGTTAAAGGGGGGATCCAATTAAAAGCAGATAAAAATAACGGACTTCCATATTTCTATACCTGGAAGAAAAAGCAAAACGACGGTTCCTGGAAAATATGGAATGATCAGAATGAAAGACTTGAAAATATTTCAGAAGGAACCTATGCCTTGAATGTCGAAGATGGAAAAGGAATAAAGTTAGGGACATATACCAATAATGTTTTGGTAAATGAAACTGATGCAGTTCAATATATGGCACAGCCCGAAAAACTGAATTTGACTTTTACAAAACACAATGCCAGCTGTAATAATGGAGACGATGGCTGGGCGGAAGCTCATGTTTCAGGCGGAACACAACCATATACCTATCAATGGAGTAATGGAGAAACAACAGCTAAAATAGAGAACATTACTACAAACAATTACTTTGTACTAATTTCTGATGCAAAAGGATGCCTGATTCAGGGAAGTATTTTTGTGGGCGACCCAAAAGGAATCCTGACGACAGAGACCGTAAAAAATCCAACTTGTTTTAAAGGCAATGATGGAGGAATACAAGTAAATGTTACAGGTGGAAATTTACCTTACAGCTATGTTTGGAATACAGGAGCGACTACCAAAGATTTAAATAATCTATCGGCAGGAAACTATGAAGTAACCATTACTTGCCCGGATTGCTGTATTTATAAAAAGAGATTTCTTTTAAAAGATCCAAATCCAGTTGTAGTCGATTTAGGAAAAGACAGAACCTTGTGCAACGATCAGGTTTTGGATTTGGATGCAACGATTGCAGATCAAAACGCCCAATACAGCTGGACATCAACAAATGGATTTACTTCAAACCAATCAAAAGTAAGTTTGACAAAGGCGGGAACTTATCGGGTAAAGGTAACATCTGCATTAGGTTGTATTGGAGAGGATGAAATCGTAATAAAAACAAGTCAGGTAGCTATTAGTTCTGAATTTTTACTGAGCTCACAGGCTTATTTAGACGAAGAAGTAATTTTGGTCAATACCAGTACTCCTTTTGGGGAGAGCACCAATTGGGTAATTCCGAAAGGAGTGAAAATTGTAGAGCAAAAAGAAAAATATATAACCTTGAAGTTTGACACAACAGGTCTTTATGCAATTGGCTTACAACAGACACAAGGAGAATGTTATGCAACATATACTAAAAACATTACTGTCGAGCAACGGAGCACTTTGCCAAATGCTGGTTCGACGTCGCAGTTCATGATCGATTTTGTCATAACTCCAAATCCGAGTAATGGTAATTTTAAAGCCTTTGTGACTTTAGAAAATGATAGTGCCATAAGCTTAAGGTTATTTTCGACATCAGGACAAAAGATGATGATTCAGAAAAAAGAGTCCGGGAAAAAGAAGTATGAAATTAATTTTGATACAACGTTAGGATCGGGCATGTATGTTTTAGTACTGGAAACAGGACAGCAGACATTGGTTAAAAAAATTATTATCTATTAAAAAATGAAACACCTTTTTCACACCCTATCCTTATCTGTGTTGTTGCTGTTTGTGAATGCAACAGGACATGCTCAATTGTTTCCGGTTCAGATGACTCCGGTTTTCAACAGTCCGTATAGTGTTAAAATATCCGACTATGCAACTAGTATGGATACTAAAATGCGATTGCTTATCAATCCTATGGACATTACCATCTCGCAGCGACAGGTGCGTTTGAAACTGTACATTCAAGGCAACGGACTCAACATACAAAGCAGTGATTACATACAAGGGCAACGTCCTGTTTTTATAAACGGCGGAGAATTACAAACCCTTACCAATACCGATATCTCAGCTCTTTTCAGGTTAGAGAACCTGCAGGGAATTTCTACTATACAGTATGCCAATGGTTTGCCCGAGGGGATGTACAACTTTTGTTTTGAATTATACGATTTTGTAACCAACCAGAGAATTTCACAAAAAAGCTGCACCAGTTTGTATCTGATTTTAAATGATCCTCCGTTATTGAATACACCCCGACGTAACGAACAAATTGCTTCAACCGAATTTCCAAATATTCTCTTTACCTGGACACCACGTCAGAGGAATGCCACTAACATATCGTATAAATTTGAGTTAAAACAGCTTTTTGACCCCACATTAGACCCGCAGTTTGGATTTCAGATGTCACCCATTTTGTATGAAGAGACATTATTTGGAACTGCATTGCTTTATAATTTAAGCATGCCAATCCTGACTCCCGGTATGCGTTATGCCTGGCGCGTACGTGCTATTTCAACAACTGGACTATCAGAAAATGCGGTTTTTAAAAACGACGGCTACAGTGAGATTTATTCGTTTAAGTATACTGCTGCCTGTGCTGCTCCAACCTTTCTGTTAAGCGAAGCTCAGGGACCAAAAAGTGTCAAAATCACCTGGGAAGGAATACCGGAACATACGCGTTATCAGCTACAATATAAAAAACAGGATGTTCGAAACGCGCAATGGTTCTCGAGCAATAGTTTAAATACCCAAAGTTTAATTACCAATCTGGAGCCTGGAGTTAGCTATCAGTTTCGAGTGGGTTCGAGCTGTGATCCGGCAAGCGATGGAGTTCAGTCGTTTACCTATTCAGGGATTAGTACTTTTACCACACCTACCGTAACCAATGGGGTTCCAGCCTATAATTGTGGTATTGTACCTCAAATTAATATTCAGAATCATAAACCGCTTACCAATTTAATTCAAAGCGAAACCTTTAAAGCAGGTGATTTTCCGGTAACGATTTTAGAGTTACAAGGTCAAAATAGTCCCTATTCAGGACGTGGCTATATCATTGTACCCTATTTGGGTGATACTAAAATTGCAGTCGAATTTAAAAATATCGTAATTAATACCGATTATCAACTGATCAGCGGTGTGGTGGAGACGAGTTATAATCCGGAGGAAAAAAATGTTACTAATGTGGAAGATTTTACCGGTGAAGGTAAAGGCGGACAGATTGAAGAAACGGTTCCGTTTGAGATTGATAAAATGGTTATCGATCCTAATGGTAACATTATAGTCAAAGGTAAATACGGGGAACAAGTAACGATACCTGGAGGAAAAGATACCGTAATTACTGATGGAAAGGGAAATATTTATAATGTAGACAAAAACGGAAACGGAAGTAACGAACCCGCAGAACCCGCAGCGGGAGGTAAACCAACTCCCGGTAATACTGATGGTGTAGATAAAAGTGGTCAGGCAACCGCATTTACTGCCAAAGGTATATCGATCGCTTTTTCGGGTGATGGCAGTAAATATGCTTTTGATGTAATGCCAAAAAATGCTCCTGCCGCTTTACAAAAGTTATACAAACAGGTTGGCAATGTCGCTTTACCTTATAAAGCAGTTTTAAACGGAGATTCAGATACCCTTTTAGGTACAGTTACGATTACAGATACCAATATAAAATTGGACAGTATTGTTTTCAAAACCCAAAATGGAGCAAAAATCAACTTTAAAAGAAATGATAAAGTATTTGTATTAACGGTAAAAGGAAACCTCAGTTATGCCGAAGAGCAAATTTTAGCTACCGTAAAGCAAGAAGGTAAATGGAAGGTGATAGGAGCTTTTATGCTCGTGCATATTTCACCAAAAGAGGTGAATGTAGCATTGGTGCCTACAGATGATATTTCTAAAACTAAACTCGATGGGATTATTTCAAATACTCAGGCGATTTATGATAAAGTTGGAGTAAAAATTAATTTTAAAAAGGAGAGTTTATTAAATATTGAAAGTGTTGTTTCAGGAAACACGATCCAATCGGAGAAAAATACATTAACATCAACTTATAGCAGCGTTCAGCAAGACATAAATGCCCTGTACAAGGGGAATGGGAGTAGCTATGTACTGTTTATAACCAATAAAGCTTCAAGTACAGGAGGACAGGAAGGCTACATGCGTTTAAACGGGCAATTTGGGTATGTGTTTAAAGAAGGATCATCAAAAACTTCTGCACACGAATTAGGTCATGGAATCTTTAAATTAGAACACCCTTTTGAAGTATATAAAACATCACCATCAAGTACTGATTTATTGATGGATTACAGTTCAGGGACAGTCCTGAATCATCAGGATTGGAAACAAATTAATGATCCTGCGTTTAAGTTGTACGCATTTCAGAGTCAAGGTAGTGGACAATCAATATTTTCATTATTGGACGAGCTCTCTAGATATGATAGAATTGAATACTCAGATAATGAAATTGATTTGGAATCTTATTTTAATAAAGGAAAAGTTGACATATTTGGAGGCGGTGATCGTATAGTTGTAAAAGACAAAATAGGAAAAGTTTTAGAAACCTATGCTTCTCCAAATTATGATTTTTCCAATTGGCAGAAAATAAAAAAACGCTTTTGGAATTTTGTATTAGAGAAATCTAATGCAAGCTGGGAATGGGATGAAACATATTCTACTTACACGTTAGGAAATGAAAAGAAAAATAATAATTGGTATGGAGCTATAGGTACTCTCACAATGAATATCAAAGAGAAAAAGATTTATTTCAATTTTGATAATTTTGTTCTAAATATGATGGGAAGTATTTATATAGGGCCAAACAATCCCAAGAAAAAGGATGGATCTGATGACGATGATTACAGTAGAGAACCTCAAGATCTGGTAGATGCAGCAGCAAGAGCACATGATTTAGGATATGATAAGGTTGGAGCAACTGGAGCTACAGGAGCAACGATTAATAAAGATGCTTTGCAGGCTGATATACAGCTTGTTAGATGTGCTAATAAAGTGGTAGATATGTATACTAAAAAGGAGATTGATCCTTTTACCAAAAAAACAATTTCTAAAGAAACACTTGAGAGAGCTAAGAAAGTTGCCATCTTATTTACAGTATTATGCAAAAGTAAAGCAATAGATAAAATTGAATCGATTGATAAGCAAAGAGCTACAGCCCTTATGATCGATATATTAGTGACAAATATAAATTTAACAATTAATGATGTCATTAATCCAGTGGATGGACAAGGAAAAAAAATAAAAAAATATTAAATTATGAAAGTTATCAAATGGTCGATTGTTTTAGGTGTTTTACTATGTAGTATAATTATTTTGTACTGGATTGGTTTTGCTTTTCTCTATTCTTATGGTGCTGGATCTGGTGGAACTGGAAAAATTAAAAATTATAAATTTAAAGCACATGCTAAAATCAGTATAAATGAATTTAGAAAAAATTTTGAAGGACAAAACATTATTATATATGATACTATTGTTAAAAGCAGTGCTTTTGACAGAGAAAATGTAATAATTTATTTAGAGAAAGAAAAGATGAGATATATAATAAGTTTTCCAAGTGAGGATGGTGATTTTTCTAGTTTTATGTTGATTAAAATTAATGGTCAGATAAATGATGATTTTGGCTGGTTTTCATTGGATAAATATAGAAAAGTAAAATTATTTGAAGATGATATTATTGAACCATTATCAAAAAAATATGAGAGGATAGAAGAATAATTTCCCCACGCTCCCGCACGAATCCTTTCGTGTGGCAGTATGTATGTCAAGGCCTAGTCTCGTTATAAAGGTTTACAATATTAAAAATGAGTAGAAACTATAAATTTCGTAATTCTGAGAGTGCAAGTAGAAACGTACCACACGAAAGGATTCGTGCGGTAGCGGGGAAACTTAATTTAGGTAATTTTAATTACAGAGGAGGAGTAATGGCACAATGGATACTTCAGCATCAATACGGTTACAAACCTTTTGATGATTATTTAACATATATTGTAAAAATGAAAAAAACATGGGAGAAATAAAAAAAATATTTAAACATTTTTGGTTCTCAGAAATTCCATTCTTAATGGCAATTATTTATTTAGGAATATCTATGAAAGAGATGGGAGAACTTTTTTTTGTATTTGTAGGTATATATATTGTCCAACTTACAATTTATAATTTAATCTTAACAATATTGTTTTATTTTTTTAATAAAATAATTTCAAAAAAAATCTCACTTATTTTTATAGTTTTATTTTCTAGCGTTTTAATATATCTGTTTTTAAAGAAAAATTACTTTGAGGGACTTTCAATTGATTATTATAATTATCATAAAAAGTATCAGATTGTTTTTCTTATAACTCATATAAGTGATGTAATAATTTGGTTATGCTTAATATTAAATCAGCTGTTAGTGAAGTTTTATTATGTGATTTGGCAGAAAATGAAAAAAGTATGGAAAAGAGAAAAAAGACGATTAATCATCCTGTTTTAACGACCCCCAGGCTCCCGCACGAATCCTTTCGTGTGACAGTATGTATGTCAAGGACTAGTCTAGTTATAAAGGTTTAAAATATTAAAAATGAGTAGAAACTATAAATTTCGTAATTCTGAGAGTGCAAGTAGAAACGTACCATACGAAAGGATTCGTGCGGTAGCGGGGGTGTTGCAGATTGCATTACCTGAGGATCTGAGATTACTTCAACTTGAATCGCCTAGTAGAAGAGCAATTTATGAATTAGAAGTAGCTTTTAAAGTTTCTGCTAACGATTTTACTCATTTAAGTAAAATTGAAATGAATCTTGATGATGCACATCAACTAGTTAAAGAAGTTTACGGCATAGATTTACCTAAAAATATTGGTAATAATGCTCCGGGTAATTCAGCAGAGGAAATCACAAGAACTATGACACATTCTACTCTTGAACAATCTTACGAGTTCTATAAAAAAGCGACTAAATATAATATTAAAAAATAAATTTTATCTATGGCCATTTTTTCAAAAATACAATTGGATTGTGAAGAGATAATTTCTAAGTCTTTTTTCCCTATTTTACCACTTATTCAGATACCTGATTGGGAACAAACGAAGAAATATTATAGCTTGAATCCTCAACATAAATTAAATTCTTTAGTATTAAGTGATAATCAAATCATAAGTGATTGTAGAACCCTATGTACGGATATATTATGTAATACAAAATTTGATGTTTTATTTTCACATCATGAAGTAGAAAATTATGCTAATACGGATGCAGTTTTAGAATACGTATCTGTAAATAGAAGTTATGAAGTTGAGTTATTACCGAAAGGATACTCAGGTCTTTGCATTATAAATTTCCCTAATGGAAAACCTGAATTACTTAAAAAGCTAAGACCAGAAAATGAACATACTGATTTAACTAAATATGATAAATTATATTTAACACAAAGCGCCGTGCTAGAAAGAATTTTAAATGAAATAAAAAATCATGATTTAGAAATCTAAATACTAAAAAAAATATACTTTGAATTTATTTTTATCTCACTTCTGTGAAGTCTCCTGACTGGATATGCAAATAAAATATACAGTGTAAGTTAAGAGATAAGAAATGTTTTTTCGACTAGAAATAAAATAAAACGTTCTTTGAAATATTTAAAAAATAAACAGCCCCACGCTCCCGCACGAATCCTTTCGTGTGGCAGTATGTATGTCAAGGCCTAGTCTCGTTATAAAGGTTTACAATATTAAAAATGAGTAGAAACTATAAATTTCGTAATTCTGAGAGTGCAAGTAGAAACGTACCACACGAAAGGATTCGTGCGGTAGCGGGGCTTTCGTAATAAAAATTAAATAAAAAATGAATGTTTTCTTTCAAATAGGTTTTTTGATATTTCTAATTTATTTAGCATATAAATCTAATTTCTTATTATTGTTTAATTACATAATAGGGTTTCTGCTTATTTTGTTTTTTACAAATATATACTTTGAAGGAGAGGTTAGAACTAAATCAGAAATAATAGTGTTTCTGATTAATCTATTAATCTATTCGGTTATATTTTGTTCTTCTGTACTTATTTATTTTGATAAAGAAAATAAGAAAAAAAACTTTATTATTATTCCTGTTTTTACTTATTGCGCTTGGATATTGGTAGAAATTATGATATTTAAGTTTGAAGATTCATTTTTCTGTATTTTTTTACCAATAGCTCTTGCTTTCTTTCCATTATATATTGTAAAATATTATCGAAAATATATCAAAGAAGAATAGAAATTTTATAGTGCAATTGTTTTTGATTTATGTATAGTTGGTCATACTGTTTTTTATATTTCCCAGGCTCCCGCACGAATCCTTTCGTGTGGCAGTATGTATATCAAGGCCTAGTCTCGTTATAAAGGTTTAAAATATTAAAAACGAGTAGAAACTATAATTTTCGTAATTCTGAGAGTGTAAGTAGAACGTACCACACGAAAGGATTCGTGCGGGAGCGGGGAGAACTCAAAAAAATATTTAATTGAACAAGGAATTCCTTCTGATAAGATTGAAGTTGGAAAAACTGATAGGTTAGTGGTAAAAACATATGCGACTGCAAGTTCAGTAAAAGTATCTTCAACAACAGAAGCCTATATAATTACTATTAAACAATAAAAATATGCTAAATTACATTTTGCAGATCTGCGTACTAATTTTTTTAATTTATATCGGTCACAGACTAGGATATATTTTTATCCCCAATTTGATAATCGGTATTGTGTCTTTAATGATTTTAACGAATTTATCCTTCGAAGGAACAACTAGGTCTATAGCTGAGGTTCCTATTTTTATTTTCAATTTATTTTTGTATGTTATTTTGTTTTTTTCATCGCTATTTATTTATTCAGACAATAATAATGAAAAGAAACATTATTTTATTAGACCAATTATTTTATTCGGAATTATTATAGTTTGTGAATTATTCACTTTAAAATTCGATAGGGCATTTGCCTGTATATTTTTCCCAATATCTTTGGCATTTTTCCCACTATATGGTTTAAAATATTACAAGAAATATTAATGATAAATTTTATAAATATTTGATCGTCTTAATATAAAAGTATCATTGGAGTTTTGTTTTTACTCTGTATTAGATCGGTGTTTTACTCAGATGGAAGAATACTTGCAACAGTAGATGGAGTGTTAATATCGGATTATTTTCAATTAAGTAAAGATATTGTTGCTAATACAAAGAAATATTTAATGGAACAACAGATTTCTGAAAATAATATTGTAGTGGAAGAAATTAAAGGAGTGGAAAGGAAAATAAATTCTAACGGGGTATTTGAGGTCGAGGTATTTAAGATTACAATTAATTAAAAAAGTATGAAATTAGAGATCGTATTATTGTTGTCGATGATTGTTATAATGGCATTAATATTTTTTGTTTTTATTAAATTCAAATTGTATGGAGCGATTAATTATATAGTTGGATCTATATTAATTGTCATTTTATGTAAAATAGATTTATCTGGAGGATTTCATAGTAAAGAAGAGGTTATAATTTATTTTGGGGAACTTATTTGCTTTACTATTCTATATTGCAGTTCATATCTAAGATCTTTTTTTTCAGCCGACTATAAAAGGAAGTATTATTTTTTATTTCCCGTAATGTTTTATTTACTGATTCTTTTATTTATTAGTTTAATAGAGAGTAATTCTGTTTTTTTATTTAAGGTAGCTAAAAATTTATTTTTAGCTTATTTTCCATTATCTCTCTTATTGTTTTATAAAAGAAATAGATATGATAAATAATATAGACTAAGAAGCTACGTTAATTATTCAGATACATTTGGAGTTTCAGAAAGTGATTACCCAAGCTCCCGCACGAATCCTTTCGTGTGGCAGTATGTATGTCAAGGCCTAGTCTCGTTATAAAGGTTTACAATATTAAAAATGAGTAGAAACTATAAATTTCGTAATTCTGAGAGTGCAAGTAGAAACGTACCACACGAAAGGATTCGTGCGGGAGCGTGGGATTAAGAAGAAAATAGTTTGATAGTCAAAGTGAAGAATAAAATCTTTTAAAATAGTATAAACCAACTTAGATATTATTGTAAGCTTTATCACTCCCATAGTTAAGCTTACAATTTTAAACATACCAACAATACCACACTTTACAATTGAAGAATAACCTAGCCATTTGAACAAATTGGCTAGGTTATATTATGATTAAAATTAATTAATAAAAGGTATTTACATGTTAAAATTTATTTTTTAACCCTATTAATAGTATTTTTTAATGCAATACGATGAAGGTAGAAAGATCAAAATTGACTTAGGAGGTTTTGTTGACATGCAAAACAATCAACAAATTTTACAAAAAAATGAAAAAAAGTTTTATAAAATAAATAGATAAATGAAATGAGAAAACAAATTATGACAATCGCGTTGGTTTTGATAAGTGTAGTAAACCATGCTCAGAATTTTAAAGTAAAGGGAAGTAAAATAGTAATTGATGATCAGGCAATTGCCTTGATAGATAATAAGAAAGCACTTTATACTATCAGTAGTTTAGACAAAACTCATAAAATGACCGTTGAAGTCAAGCAGGTGGTTTATGATAATGGTGCATTTGATTATTGGTATGAAATCACAGATGCAGCAACCAATAAAAAAACGGAAATTCCTTATGTAAAATCACCAAATGGATCCTCGTTTGGATATGAAAAAAATCTGGTTGCCAATCTTATTGAGTCTCCACGTCCTTTATTATCTGCGCAAGGAATTAATGAAAGCTTATTAAAAGAGATGACAGATACAGGTACGACCAAGATTTCTGAAGAGTTGGAATTAAAAAAGAGAAAAATTACAGAAGATTACAACAATGCCATAGCATTATATAATAAGGATAAAATAGCTATTGACGGAGTTGGAAATATTTTAAAGAACAATGTTTTGGTAGGGAAAATTTCCAGACGATCTACCAAAGACCAGATAGAATCTACTCATGTTGATTATACAGTTTTTGATTTTAATAACATAAAAGTTGGTGAGTACTATCAACAAGGTGGTTTAAATCCTAATAATAATTCTTATTTAATACAAGAATTGCTGACTATTGATAGAAAGGTATTTAAAATAAAATTAGTTGGATATTCAGCTGCATTTCCCCTTAGTAAGGATCAAAATGCAGTAAACATTGTGGCAACGTTACTTTATAATGGATATGAGTTGGGAGAACAAATGAAAGGAATAATCCAGGAACAAAGAATGGAAGATGCCCAACAAACTGGTAAAGCGCTCGATGAAGCCAAAAGTAATTCAAAGAACATTTATGATGTATCTGGTTATTTGATTGATGAAAAAGGACAAAAAAGAGAAGGTACTCTTAATGCCTTATTTGAAGACGTAACTATTAATAAAAATAGCAGCAATGGTATAACAGATATTACCACTTATGGTAAAACAGTAACTCTTACTTACACAAATGAAAAGGGAAAAAGCAAAAACGAATCTTTTAAGTCAAAAAATGGAATCCGTTTTTGTTTAAATTCCGGAGAGTGCTATTTAGGATTAAAAACGATAGGGAATACAATGGCTACTGCTGGAAGCTTAAATTCTTTAAGCTTTGATTTTTCAAGTTTTTATAAAATTTTGTATGAGAAAGATGGTTACATGGTTTTGGTAGATCCAGTTTTGTCATCTGATTTTATTATAAAAATTCCAACACAAGAAAAGGGCTTGTACACAAACAAATCAAGCAACGATAAATTGAAGAAAAATGTCATCGAATATCTAAAATGTGATTCATTCGTGTTTGAAAACTATAATTTTAAAACACTTGAAGGATTGATAAAAGTGTTAGGAGATTATGAAAATAACTGCAGTAAATAATTTCTCAAAATAATGTTTTGTACCTAATTGATAATATGAGTACAGGAGCATCTTCAGCTTTTGTTAGTTCTAATATTAGTAAACTTGAATATGTAAATAATGAATGGAAAGTATCAACTTTAATTTCGACTACAAATGTAGTTGCCTATTATCGTGACATCGCATTTGGTTCTAAGAATGATTTATATGTATTAGTTAGCGGATAAGGCATCTATAAAGTAAATCTTCTGGATAATACTTTGTCACTTTTCAAAGACGGAGAATTTAAAGTAGGGAAAGGTGATACTCATTTTTCGTTAGATTATAAAGATATTAGAATGATGAAGATTAAAGGAAACGATTTGTATTTAGAAATACGTTTGTATTTAATTAAAATATCTGACTTCCAATCCAAATTTGCTGTAACAGCAAAATAAAAAAATAAAAAAACCACTACAATCTAAGTATTGTAGTGGTTTCAAAATTGTAATCATGAAAAAAACTATATTCTTATTTTTATTTACAGTAATTACTTCGTGTTATAAGGAAACCTCAATGATAGTTGATGGTGATTTTACGACATCGTATGTAAACGCAGATGAATCAGCACCAGTTATCGTTAAAATAGATAGCAAAGTTACAGGTGCAGATACCTACGAATGGGCATTTGAAGGCGGAAGCCCGAGTAGCTCAAACTTGAAAAATCCGGGAGAGGTTTTATATGAAAAGCAAGGCACTTATACCATAAAGTTGAAAGCTGCGAATATAGACGGTGAGAGTAAAGAAATTAGCAAAACGGTTGTGATTAAAGAAGGAATCCATATTGACTTTACACATGAAATTGTAAAAAGCGATTATTCACCGGTAGAAGTTATTTTAACTAATAATACTGCAGGTGAGGGACTTACTTATGTATGGAATTTTGAGGATGGAATACCTGCAAATTTCACAGGAAAAACACCTCCCAATGCAGTATTTACTACTCCGGGTGATCACACAATTACTCTAACCGTTTCTAATGGCTTTGAAACAGAAAAAGTAATAAAAAATATCACAGTTGCTCCGTTTTTAGTGAGCCTGTTTTCGTATGAACCAAATTTTGAAGACGATGATTATGAGGCTCCGGTAACGATTAATTTTAGCAACAAATCGGTTAGTGCGACGAGTTATAAATGGAGTTTCGAAGGGGGAAATCCCGCAACATCAACAGAAGAGAATCCAACAGTTGTGTTTAGTGGAGTAGGAAGTCACGAACTAACATTAGAAGCTTCAAACGATAAAACAAGCCAGATTTTTAAAACAACAATTACGGTGTTGCCGGATACTAATTTGCGTACTCTGACCAATATTAAATTGGGAATAAATACAGCACACAATGGGAATAATATCGGTGCTATGTTTTCAACTGTAACGAGGCAGGTTTATAAAGCAAATGAAATTAACGATCAGAACAGCAGTTTAATAGATGTAGTTTTTCAGGGGTTGAATGGTAATTTCGGCTATAATAAATTTATATCGCCCAATCAGGTAAACAATTATGGTTTTTCGGCACTCAAAAATGAACAAAATACCATTTTTGTAAATTCTCAGAATTTGTGTAATTGTGGTTTGAATTTTAACGAAGCGCAATTTGACGCTATGGTAAATGATAGCCCAATAAAGTTCTTAAATATAAATTATAGTGCGGCAGGAGCTCAGGACTTTGGTTTTATGCATCCAGGAATTGTTTTGTTTAAAACACAAAATGGAAGAAAAGGGGCTATAAAAATTAAAGATATGGTAAAGAACGGAGCAGGTTCTTATATCCTGTGTGACATCAAAGTACAAAAAGAATAATCAATAAATGAAGAGATTAAATAAGAGAATCTTATTTGGGTTATGTATTGTTTTTGTTTGTTGTATTTGCAAAAAGGGATATGCTCAGGATGTTGATTTAGAGAATTTTTATAAGCCAAATTTTAAAGTTACCGGTAATGTTAATGCCAATATGATGTATTATAAATCTAATATGGCAAATCAGCGTGAGCCTTTTACCTACTTGCTTTCGGGAAACCTGAATATTAGCGCATTTAATTTTAGTGTTCCATTATTTTATAGTATTACCAATCAAGGAAATAACTTAGGGTATACAGCTCCATTTGATTTTAACAGATTGAGCATTATGCCCAAATACAAATGGGTGAAAGCCTATATAGGTAACGCCGGTATGACATTTTCACCCTATACGTTAAGCGGTTTTCCGTTTAAAGGAATTGGCTTAGAACTTACGCCGCAAAGTCCGTTTAAAATATCTTTAATGGGAGGACAGTTACTCAAAGCAGTTTCAGAGCAAGATGCTTCAGGAGGAATTCCCGTATATCAACGTTTTGGATACGGAGCAAAAATAGATTTTGAACAGAAAAAGTATAAAATAGGCTGGATTGGTTTTTATGCCAAAGACGATGTTAATTCCTTGAACTTAAGGAATGATAAAGGAGTTACACCAAAAGAAAACTTTGTAAACAGTTTGATTTTTAATACTTCTTTGATGAGAAATTTAAATTTTAATGTAGAGTATGCTTTGTCTGTTTTAACAGATGATGTTAGAAGTAATACAATATCAGGTGGAAGTTTTAGAGATAAGTTATTTTCCGGTAAAGAAAGTACAAGCTTTATGAACGCATTAAATGTCAATTTTGATTACAATATTCAAAAGAGTATTGTCGGTTTAACATATGAGCGGATTGATCCAAACTACAATACTTTAGGAGCACTGTATTTTAATAATGACTTAGAAAATATTGCCTTGCGTTTTTCGCGTCCTTTTTACCAGGATAGAATTACGGTATCGAGCAGTTTAGGCTATCAAAGAGATGATTTGGCTAAAGCTAAAAAACAGGACACGAAACGGGTTGTAGGGGCAATTAATATGAATTTCAGAGTAACGGATGAATTGAATGTTATGGGGAGTTATTCTAATTTTTCAACACATACTAATAAAAAACTGGATCAGTTTGAACTTATTAATAACCCTAATCTAGTTCAGTCTGATACTTTAGATTACAGACAGCTATCACAGAATGCCAATGTAAATATGTCCTATGTTTTTGGAAGAAAAAAGAATCAAAACTTAAATTTTAATTATAGCATTGCCGGTCAGGCCAATGAGCAAGGTGGAATAATACGAAAAGGACAGGCAAGTACTGTTCAGAATTATAATTTGGCGCACTCGATTAATTTGATAGGAGTTAAAGTAGCTTTAAACAGTTCAATTAACTACACCAGCAATGAAGTAGTAAGAAATAATAATTCGTCAGTTGGAGGAGCTGTTGGAGCGTCAAAAAAAATGCTTAAAGACAAGTTGAATACTAATTTGGGATTTCTTTATAATAATTCTCAGAGTAATGCGAATTCGAGTTCTGTTTTTGGAGTTAAGTTCAATAACAGTTGTGCACTCCTCGAAAAGCATAATTTTAAAATGAGTATTATTTCAATGTTTAGAAACAGCTCTACTGCTAAGGGATTTAACGATTTAACGGCAACTTTAAATTACTCTTATTTATTGGATAAGATTAAATTACCGGCAAAGAAGGAATCCAAAGAAGAAGCTAAAATTGCTACGAATTCTATTTTAAAAGTGAAGTATAAAGGAAAGACTTACGAAGGAACCAGAAATGAAATTTTCAAACAGCTTGAAAATCTGCAATTAGCATTACGACCAATACCTAGGGAGGATTTAGAGGATTTAAAACATTTACTGACTCTTACTATCCTAACTGCTGACGATGAGAGTTTTAAAGAAAAGACACTGAATTACTTAGAAGTCCACGATTTAAACAACAACATCTTAGACCGATATAATAGGTTCATTCTTGAAACCGTGAAAAGTCTTAAGGAAGAAATGATTCGAAAAGATGAAGGGTTTGAAAATGATTATGTCATGGCTTTGGCAAGAGTGAATAAACATAAAATGCATGGTTTAAACGAACAGGATGTTACAAACAGAATAAGTTATAATTCTTATTTAAAACTGGTAGAACGGAAAAATAAAAAATTGCAGCCCTTAGTAGTACATCGGTGGATAATAAATGAGATTTCAATTCTGGCTAATGTCTCGGCAGATGAAATTCATCAAAATGAAAATCTTTCCAATTTTAATAAAAATGAATTGGGTTACTTCTTTAAAATGATGAAACAGAAGAAAACAGATGGAGAAATAATTGAAGAATTAAAAATCAAATTAATTCCTTTTTATCACAATTTAGCTCTTAAATATGTTAAAGATAATGAGGTTGAATTTAGATATTTAAAGAATAACTAAAGAATTATAACAAGAAGTTACTATGCTTTATTTTAAAATAGAAGAAGGAGGTTTGCTAATGAAAAGGTTTTACAGAATACAATTATCGTTATTATTGATTATGCTTTCGGTTGTTTTTTCTTACGGGCAGGAAATTGCAGCTGTGCAGCAAGTTGGTACGGCATCGAGTTCAATCGAGAAGATTGAAGCGTCTGATCGTTGGGTTGATAAATTCTCGAATCAGGATTTGGTTGAGTTGCCAATCGGAATTCGTAATACAGTAAACAATGTTCAATACTCGATTGGAATTACAAAAGCAGTTTTTTCAGCAGAATATACAACACTTACCGTTTTTTGTAGGATTGATATTCCGCAAAAAGATAAAAACGGGCAACCAATGCAATTGTTTTTTGGTGCCGATAATGTAAAATTATCGCATCAGGGGGGAATTATGGGAGAAGCCAAATTAGTATTGTTGGGCAATGTTGATATTCCGTTTAGCGATAATAAATGGCAGGTTTCTTTATATGGTGGTTTTGATATGGCTACCGGTAATGTCAATGACCTAACTTACGTAACTATTGATTGTAATGGGTTTAAAGAAATGAAAATTTCGGGAGCTGTTGAGTTTTCAAGGAACTTGATATTGCCTATTGATCCCGCAACCAATACAGTTGACGAAGCCTTATTAACCGTTCCAAAAACGTATTACAATGGGAAAACGGTTCAGATTCCTAATCGTGTCAGGGGAGAGTTTAGTTTTATGGCAAGCAGTTGGAATGACATTTTAGTGAATGTAAGCTTGCAACCCTTTGTTTTAAAAGATAAACGAAATGGAAAAGATTTTGAGGGTAATTTTCAGTTTTTAGTAAATAATGCGGTCCTGGATCTAAGCGACTTAAAAAATGACCCAATAACTACCTTTCCGGAATATTATATAAAAAATGCACTTTTAGCCCCTAGTCAGGAAGCATGGAAGGGAGTTTTTATCCAGACTTTTGATGTTGGTTTACCTAAGGAATTTCAAACTACAGATACAGCATCAAGTAAAGAGAGACTTTTTGTAGGAGCCCGTAACCTTATTATTGACAAATTCGGGGTTTCGGGAACTTTTTACGCCGATAACGTTTTTCCGTTGGATAGAGGTATTACCAGTCAGGAAAAATCATGGGCCTATTCTTTAGATCATATTGATGTTACTATTGCAGCTAATACTTTTGTAAAAGCAAATCTAAGCGGAGAAATCTTACTGCCAATTACTAAATCGACAGCGACAACTGCAACAAATTCTAAGCAGGCCCAAACGAATAGAAAGGGGTTATTTTACAATGGATTTATATCCATGAGTGAGCAGCAGTTAGTTGTTGTTACTAAAGACTCCTTATCTTTTGATATCTGGAAAGCTAAAGCCTTATTGCTGCCTAATAGTTCTGTTGAGTTAAAATTGGTCAATGGAAGGTTTTTACCCAAAGCTAATTTAAACGGAACCGTTTCTATTGGAACAAATAAGAGTGCTTCAGATGACAAGGATATTGAGGGGAAACGTACTGTCGATTTTAAAGGAATTTCTTTTGAGAATTTGCAATTGCAGACCGTTTCTCCATTTATTTCTGTTCGAAATATGGGGTATAAGGGTATGGTATCCTTTGGTAATTTCCCCGTTTCGATAGGCAATATAAATGTGATGATTAATGGAGATGATTCCCGAATCGATTTTGATTTAGGGATTAATTTGATGGATGCTGTTGGAGCAGGGGCCACGGCTCGTATTGGGATAAAAGGCAAAATGTACAATGATGGTTATCGACAAAGAAGCCGTTACGACGGACTGGATTTATCGGCAATCAATATTGATTGTCAATTTAGCGGACTGACGATTAAAGGTGGTCTTATCTTAATGGAAAAAGACCCTGTTTATGGAGACGGATTTAATGCAGATTTAGAAGTCGATGTTGCTAAAGTTGTAAATGTAAAAGCGAAGGCTATTTTTGGACGTACTACTTTTAGGTATTGGTATTTTGATGCTGCAGTAAAATTTCCTCCAACACCAGGTACCCCCTTTATGATTACTGGTTTTGGTGGAGGTGCTTATTATAAAATGCGACGTAATTCTGATATCTCCATTGCAGATTTCTCCCCGTCAGGACTAAGTTATACTCCCGATGAAAAAATAAGTTTAGGAGTAAAAGCATTAATTTATTTTCACTTTGGCTCAGAAACGATTTGTGATGGTGAAGCCGGATTTGAAATGGCTTTTAACTCAAAAGGAGGGGTAAATAGATTGGCCATTTTTGGAAAAGCAAATGTTATGGCAGAAATACCAGGAATGAAAAAAATTAATGATCTGATTGGAAAAGTAGCAAAGGATGCCAATGCAAAAACAAGTTTCTTAGGTGTTAGCGAATCTGACTTAAAAGGTTCTTTTGCCAGTAAGTATATACCGGAGGCAAATAAAGCAGTTCCCGGACCATTATCTGCTGACGTTGGTATCCGAATGGCAGCGGCAGTAGAATTTGATTTTCAGAACAATTCGATGCATGCTACTACGGATGTATATATTAATACACCGGGAAACTTTCTTTCCGGAACCGGTCCTGAAGGAAGAGCAGTTTGGGGAGTTTTTCATAAAGATCCTAAAGACTGGTATATGTACATGGGAACACCAAAACTAAGATGTGGTATAAAAATTGGCGTAGCCGGTGTGTTCTTAAAAACCACAAGTTATTTTATGGCTGGTACATTGCTTCCGGAAAGCCCGGCACCACCACCGGAGGTTGCGAGCATTTTAGGTGTGGACGCCAGAGAATTAGATTACATGCGTAACGAGAATGAACTTGCAAATGGAGGAGGTTTGGCCTTTGGAGCGAGTTTAGATTTTGATACAGGAGATTTAAGTTTTCTTCTCTTTTATGCTCGTTTTCAGGCAGGAATGGGGTTTGATATTATGCTGAAAGATTATCAGGAAGCCAGATGTTCTAACACAGGAAAGACTGTGGGAATAAACGGTTGGTATGCTAACGGACAATCTTATGCTTTTCTTCAGGGGGAGCTTGGAATTAGAGTTAAATTATCGTTTTTGAGATTTAAAGTCCCAATTATTTCAGGAGCGGCTGCCGTTTTATTACAGGCAAAATTACCAAACCCCGTTTGGATGCGTGGATATGTAGGCGGAAACATGAATGTTCTAGGAGGATTAATTAAAGGTAAATTCCGTTTCAAGCTTGAGATCGGACAAGAGTGTCGGTTTGAAAATGCATCGCCGCTTGGTGGACTTAAGCTTATAACTGATGTGACACCAAAACAGAATTCAGCAGATGTTGATGTTTTTGCCGTACCGCAAGCTGCCTTTTCAATGAAGGTTAATGAAGCCTTTGTAATTCCTGAGGATACGGGAGATGTAACCTACAAAATAATCTTAGAGCGATTCAAGGTTTTTGATGGTACAAAAGAGATTCCGGGTACTTTCGAATGGAGTTTTATGAAAGACAAAGTTAATTTTGTTTCAACAGATATCTTACCTCCGAATAAACAGCTTAAAGTTCAGGTTGAGGTTAGTTTTCAAAAGATGGTAGGGGGAGTTTTTCAGCCTATAAAAATAGATGGTAAAGTAGCGACTGAATTAGAGGAAAGACTCTTTACGACGGGAGGTGCACCAAATCACATTCCTTTGCATAATATAAAGTATTCGTATCCTGTGGTAAATCAAAAATACTTCCTGGAAGAAGAATATCCCAAAGGATACATCCAGTTGAAAAGAGGGCAGGATTATTTGTTTGAAGATGCCAGCTGGGAAACCAGTATTAAATTAGATCAGGACGGAACTTCTAATTCAAAGACTGCTGCATTTAGCTACAATACCAATTCAAATGAAGTGTATTATGATTTACCTAATATCGATCAGGAAAAGAGGTATAATTTTTCGATAGTGAGTACTTTAAAACAAGCATCGTCAAGAAATGCTACAGTTTCAGCCAAAACAAACACGATTGATGATGAGGGGAACGATATAAAAGTAAGGGAAAATCAGGCCGACGCATTGTCTAAAGCTGAAGGAAGTATTGAGCGTTTATCTTATTCATTCCATACAAGTAAATACAAAAATTTTACTTCTAAAATGAATTCCATAAGTACTGAAAGTTATAATTTTGGCGTGTTGACTTCAGATATTATTTATTTAACCAATACGATTTCAAGTAAGGAAGCATTTGATATTGTTGATCTTCAAGGTGTAAATTATAGTGATAATAAACCAATGATAAGTGCACAATCAAAACTTAACGATGAGTATTATGCGATTGATGTTTATCCTTATTTATACAAAGATTATCCTTTAAATGGCAGTTATTCTATAAGTAAAAGAGATACGAATGAATTAGGAGTGATTCCTGCTAAAGCAATACCACTAAGTGCCGCATATATAACTTATATAAGAAATGATACAAACCAATCGTGGACAAGAGATAATTTTCCCTATAAATACAATATGCCATTACTTTATAAAGAGGATTGGATTGATTTAAAGAATCAGATTGTTAATGCTTATAATAATGGTGATACTAGTGTTGAGTTAATAGCAAAACGTTTTATAAAAGCTAATTTTTTGTGTATGCGATACGGGAATTATGAAATAGTAATGAAGTATAATTTACCGGGAGATAAACAGTCTAAAGAGTTTACTTATAAGTATAGAAATAATAATAAATTTTGATAGTTACATATTCATTATCCATAAGGTTTAGTTCATTTTTTTTTTTTAACTAAAGCCCCCTTTAAACTAAACAACCGACCAGGACATGTTTAACATGTTTCGTCTTGGAATAAGTTAATACTAGATTGACTTAATAAGAAAGAGTTCGAAAATAAGTAATTCCTTTTTGATAAAAACGGAAAATAAGCGGCCTTAAGGTTTTGTGGCAAAAAAGGTATTCCTTCCGACAATGAAAATTTGTACTTTTAACTCATCTGAAAAACAACAAGAAGTTATAAAAGAATGGCATTGGTCACAAAAGTTAAAACGTATCATTTTCTTCCGTACAAGTATGGTTCGGAATTGTTGTTGGATATTGGACGTATCGAAACATTGGAAAATTTTGTATTAGATGATACATTACATCAACTTAGCTTTTACGAAGTTCTTTTCATCGAAGAAGGAACGGGGACTATCACATTGAACGAGAATGAAATAGTAATAAGTCCAAGAACTATTATTTTTACAAGTCCGGGGCAAGTGCGTCGTTGGGAGATTAAGGAGGAGGTAAGAGGCTATACACTTTTCTTTGAAAAAGATTTTCTTCATCTTTTTTTTTCGGATGAACTATTTCTATATCGATTTCAATATTTCCATCAATATTCAAGTCCAACCGAGATGCAGATATCCGAGATATCATTTGAAAAATGTCTTGAATTTTTATATGGAATTGAAAAGGAGTTTGGACAGCTTCAGAATGATAGCAGTCATTTGATAAGGTCATTTCTATATCAATTACTTGTAGTTCTCAATCGATATTATGCAGCGGTCCACAATGTTCAGGGGGATACTTATGTTCATTTAGATTTTTATCGATTTCGATCTTTATTGGAAAAGAAATTTGTAGAGGACCATAGTGTTGAAGCCTATTCAAAAATACTCAATATCAGCTCGGCATTTCTTAATAAAATTTGCAAACAATTTAGTGGATTATCAGCCCAGCAGATGATTCATTACAAACTGATTTCAGAAATAAAGAAACAGCTTAGCCAGAATAAATCCGCAAAAGAGATTTCCTATGAGTTTGGATTTTCAGATCCGTCCAATTTTAACCGTTTCTTTAAAAAATTTACGGGGACCACACCACAACAATATCGAAAGAAAATGTAAATGACCATTTTAAAGATAAAATGACCATTTTGGCAGGATGAAAGTATTCTAATTTTACAAAAAAAAAGAATATGATGAAATTCACACTTAATTTTCTATTGGTTTTTATGAGCGTATTGTCCTTGCAGGCAGAACAGCTATACGTTAATCCTCAGACTGGCCACGATGCAAATTCCGGATTGAAATCCAATCCTTTAAAAACACTTGCAGAGGCCGCCAAACGAGTAAACCTAAACAAAGAACAGGGAGCAACTACAATCTATCTTTCAGAAGGTGTACACCTATTAACGGAAACAGTTGTATTCACAAATGATAAGTATACTTTTAAAAACCGTCTTGTCATTCGTGCGTATAGTATGCCTGACGACTCGGACTGGACTCCTCAGAAAATGCCGGTTATAGTAACGGCAGTTCCACTTTCACCGGGAGTAGGAGGAGAAGAGGCAAAAGGGATCCAACCAGAGGTTAGTCATGTAACCATTGAAGGTTTACGATTTACGGGTAGTCCGGATTACTCTTATATAGATGGTACCAATCTGCGTCGTTCTTACCCTATATGGCGTAATGGAAAAAAATTAGATGATTTGCTTGTAACTCAATGCCTGTTTGCCGGAGACGTTGATGTATTACCGTTACATGTGGGGGTTATAGCCAATGGTTATGGTTTGGTTATCGATCATTGTGTTTTCTTCAACTGCAAAAATCCGGTTGTTTTTTGGCAAAACGATGGAGGAACAGGTAGCCCTAATGTTATGCGTTATTCACTGGTATATGGTAGTTATTTCAGTGGTGTCTGGACTACACAAAGTACAAATGGAGACAATTTTGACTTTCACCATAACATTATAGCAAACAGTAGTACGGTATGGATAAGAGAAAAAGGAAGTACACGTAAGTACAAAGCTTATGATTGTCTTTTTGCTGATTATACCAATTTGGCAGGATATGGTAGTGGTCCATTAAGTGGTAACGATGCAACATCAACAGATTTTCTAAAAATGGTAAACGTACAAACTACCGGAACTGTAAAAATTGAAAAAGATCAGAGTAAACGTAATTACTTGCAATTAGCAGAAGGGTCAATAGGTTCAAACCTAAAAGCAGGGCTTTTTAAGAAGGATCGATAGGTTTTGAAACGTTTATTTAATCCTTACTGATGCGATAGAACCGTTTTTAGGAATTGCATCTTTCAGTTTGATCTTGATAGTATTAACCTCTATTTTTTATTAATAGTAATAAAATAACTTTCGCGTACAAGGTTTTTTCGTCAGCCCGTCTGACGAAAAAACCTTGCAACGTCAGTTATTGCAGCAGTTTTACGGCTCTTGTTGCTATGAAAGAGGGGAAAAACTCGTCTATTTTGTTTTCTTCACCCCAAAAGTCTTCATACAGATTTGTCACGCTAAAACCGGCCTCTAATTGGCCATTAATTTGGTCTGTCAGACTATGTCCAAAAACTAAAGCTTCCTTATTTTTTTTCAATTCTTTTAATTTTTCAGCTGGCAATGAGTGCAGGTCAGAAAATGGCTGCTTGTAAATTAGCTTCAAATTTTCTTCGTCAAGTTGAAATGAAATAGGATTGATTAGGCCTGTCATTAGAATTCCGTTTGGTTTTAAAACCCGGAAACACTCTTTCCAAACTGGTAAAACATTGTCAACAAAAAGTATTGAGCAAGGGTTAAAAATCAGATCAAACGAATTGGCTGCAAAGGCAGAAAGATCTTTCATATCTCCCTGAATTGTTTTTATGTTAAGGTCAAATCTGTCGCTTAAAGTTTTGTCTTGCTGTAGCTGTTTTTCAGAATTATCAAAAATAGTAACTTCTGCCCCCAAAGTAGCAAGAATTGGTCCTTGTTGTCCGCCACCTGATGCAAGTCCTAAAATTTTCAAACCTTTCAGTTCGGGAAACCAATTGCGAGGGACGCTTTTTCTAGGTGTCAAAACAATATTCCAGTTTCCATTTTTTGCATTTTCTAATTCTTGTTCGGAAACAGGAATTGTCCAACGGTCTTTTTTTTCAACGTAATTGTCCCAAGCTAATTTGTTATGTTTTACAATGTCCATTTTTTGTCGTGATATGTTGTTCTTCAATTGACGTTAACTTATTTATATGTACAATAAAGTCATACATAGCCTTGCTTTTGCATAGATAGTATGAACAAAATCATACTTTTTTGCTTTAATAAATATAAGAAAAAACAGTAGAAATCCTTAAGTATTTTAGTTTCCAAACAATGAATATTTGTGTTTTTAGCCCATCTACAAAACAACAAGAAATTACAGTAGTCACAAAAAATTAAGCGTATTATTTTTTTCTGTACAAGTTGGGTTCGGAATTCGTTAGATTGATACATTTAAGTATATAGTTATCTTAAATAAAATTGCTGTTTCAGGTATTTTTATTATAAAACAAGAATATTTTTTGAAGTTTAATTTTGAAATACCAAATCGGAAAAAACGATCTCATACTATTGTTTTGGTCTCTCATGGATAAAAATCGGACACTCGTACCTTTTTTTAATTTGTCTTATACTATTCTAGTAATTTTATATAGAAATGAAAATATTTACAAGACATTTTTTTAGTTAATACTTAAAAAAAAGAATGTCTACATAATTGTTTTTAATGTAGTTGTGAAGTTTTAGGTGCTAGAGTGTAGTAAAAAAATAGAAGTAAAGTTGCCAGTTGGTGCTCTACAAAAAAACAGAAAATATGACAACATCCATCAAAGTATCTCTTAAAGTAAGTAATGGAAAATATTTAACAATTGCTGAGGGTACCGGTATAATTCAGGCAACAGGCGATACTTTAGAAGACGCGGAGAAATTTCAAATAACTCATTATCAGCATAATACAATTGTAATTATTGCCTCTAATGGAAAATATGTATCTAATGTACAAAATGGGGCCAGTCCGCTTGCAGCTGTCAGCGAATCCGTAACGGAGACTGAAAAGTTTGTTATGCGGGACTGGGGTGATGATAATAAAATAGTACTATTTGCGTCCAGCCAAAAATACATTCAATTGGTTCAGTCATCAAATACGTTACAGGCTCTGGCAGATAACTTGTCAGATCTGAATACATTTGCGATTGTGCCATTAGAGGAAAAAGTTGAGCCTGCTAAAATTACCAATGACAGCATCTCAATCACAAGCTTAGAAGAATCATTTAAGCTTAATATAGTAGAAAACCCAACAGTGTATACTGTATGTTTCAGCGGTACAGGCTGTACCAGAGATGAAGGAGAAGTTACACGGCCTGAAAGTGATAAAAACATATACTGCACTAAAACGGGGTATATACCCGTTAGAATTCACAAAGAAATTTCAGGTAGTCTAACGGTAACTTCACCAAGTGTAACTATAAGAGGTGTAGGAGAAAACGATTGGGCGGTTCCAAGAAACAATAGTGAACCTCTTCAATTTAACAGTCCTCTTAATGTTGATTCCTATCTTCTTTCTTATGTTAAAAATTATTCGGGTGGTGATCAATTTTCAACGGCAACACAATTAAATGGATGGTCCGCAGCTGCACTTGCCCTACATGCTGCAAATTTAGCAGCTGATAGTGGCAAACAACAATATAATTTTATTGGGCATAGTCGTGGTGCGGTTGAATGTATAATGGCTGCATGGTTTATCTATCTCTATGGGGCAGATAATGTAAAGAACATACCTATTAATATATTTGCTATTGATCCTGTACCTGGTACAGGTGAATGGTATGGAATATTGACACAGTTACCTCCAAATGTAGTAAACTATGTTGGTGTATATGCCTGGGATATGTGTAAACAGCCCAAAGACTTACCTTTTACGGCATTAGTGCCAAGACCTAATGGTATGATGACAGGAAAAAGCAACAGTTTTACACCTTATAATCCTTGGTTTCCATGGAATAAGTGGAAATCGATAGCGGACAATGCCCAGCTTACTGATCCTTTGATGCCCGGAAATGATCCGCAACCCAAAGGTTACGAACTATATGCATGTCGGGGAAGACATAGTACGGTTGCAGGTAACTCAACATCAGATGGGAATTATGTGGCGACAAATGTAAGCGACACCGTTGCTCCGGTACCTGAATTAATTTATAAAATGGCCAGAGCCTATTTGACCCAATGGGGAACTGTTTTTCCAGTAGAAAGTGAAGTAACCGAAAGGGTTCTTTCACTTAGGCAAAAGATTAATACAGATCACAGAGAGTTTGATATCATGGGAGGTGGAGAAACAAGAACAAGTGTATTTACGAATAGACTTTATGTGCGAAGAGTATCTTCTATTAACAGTATAAATCCGCTAGACAATTACTATATGGATGATGTAGTTGGAGACCCGCCATATAAAATGAATTATCCGGTAACTTCTGAACGTGAAAAGGCCGGATGGGTCAAATGGAAATTTTTATAAAAGACAATTCAAAAAATAAAATTCAGTTTTTTAAACTAAAAAAATAAAATATGTCTCAACTGTACACACCTGTAATTAAGCAACATCTTGCGGCCCCCGTACTTCCACAACCTCGCTACTGTGGCGCAGGGGCAATAGTGGATAACTATGTTTACTATGTTGGAGGAGGGACAAGGGGGCCAAGAGAGCAGACACCTAATTTTTTTCGATTAAAATTAAATGATCAATTTACCCCATCTTCTGATAAATGGGAAGTATTGGCAGATTTACCAATACCGAGAGTATCTGTAGGGAGTGCAGTTGTTGGAAAAAAAATATACGTTTTTGGTGGGATGTATGGAAAGGGGACTTTTTCTGATGATGTACACTGTTATGACACCATAACAAATACATGGAATGTGATTAGTTCAATGCCTACACTGAGAGTCGATCCTGCTTGTGTTGCTGTGGGAGATTTTATATACGTTATTGGCGGCAACAGTTATCTTCCGGCAGGCAGTAGGAGTCTTACGCAGGGTGTGGGGGCCGGTCCTATCGCAACTTGTGAAGTATTAAATACTTTAGACAATACATGGTCCGTTATTCCTCAGATGCCTCAGGCAAAGGGAGAACATGCTTGCGTAGCTTGGGAGAATAAGTTGTATGCAGTAGGAGGCTCCGGAGCAAGTTTTGTTTTTGATATTGCAACAGCAAACTGGAGCACTGTTCCAAGTCCTCCGCTTTTTGAAGGTAGTTATGAGACATGCACAACTGCCGCAATAAGTATGGAAGGATGGATATATATATTTGGTGCTTGTCAAACATGGGGTGCATATGATAATCAATGTCATCTTTTTGATACAACAACAAACCAATGGACGATATTAAATGGAGGGAATTTGAATTATGCACAGGCTCTTGAAGGTATTGCTTGTACCGTAAAGGACGAACTGGGTATTGTTTATTTAATGGGAGGAAATACGCGGATGGTAAATAATGAACCAACAAGTGGTACTGAATATTTTGTTGTACAACTCAAACCGGAGAAAACATTTATTGATACGGTTCAGGCTGGTGTTAAAAATTACTTTAATCATCTTAGTGAAAGTGTTTACATTAGAATGTTAGATACACCACATGTTTGGGGAATGTCTTTTGGTAAAGAAATTATGTCGCAAGCAATAATTCGTCAGGCCGAATTTGAAAGGGCTATTGTGGAAATTGTGCAAAAAACAAAATACCGTTGTGATATATCATCCCTAAATAGTCCTGATCCGGATTGGGTAAGGGCTATAATGGGGGCTATTGATACTTGTTTAACAGCTCGAATGGGGCGTACTCAGCCGGTTCAATTTAGATTTTTGTTTGGTATAACACCCACAGGTATTTTAGGAGACCCGGCAAATTATGTTGATTTTAAGGCAGCTCTCATTCGTTTATGCAGAGTTCGATCAAGTTCATGGGAGGTTATGCCTGAGATATGGATGGGTAAGTTTTCTCGCCTGGCTGACGGAATATTATCTGCTATTCAATTACAAGTTTTCGGAACTGCGGTCATTGGATCTGAGGATACTAAAATGACCTGGAACCATAGTAAAATAATAAGTATGGATGGAACTGAGGCATTAGTAGGCGGCCATAATTTAAACATGGATTTATTTAAAAGCTATCCTCCTGTTCATGATGTGTCTATAGTAGTACATGGTGAAGCTGCATATGGGGCACAGCTTTTTTTAAACCAGATGTGGGTATGCGGTACTGATTTGTTAGCAAAAGAGTCATTGCGAATTGATAATCTGACCTGGGTTAATCGCAACAGCGACAGTAATATGCCTGGTGATCCGTTGGTACAGGCTGATGTTCTTGCTTATATAAAAGAAAAGCAATCTGCACTTATAACGATGCATCGGTCAGGTGTACAAACAGGAACAGATCCTGTTTATCCAAGTGGAGAACAGCCAATTGCGTCAGGTATTCGGGACCAAGATTTACAAACGCTTACAGATTTACAATTAGAAGTGTTTCAGGAACGTATTGTGTATAACACTTATGCTGGTTTTGCAGAATATAAAGAAGCTACTCGTATGCTGACATTAGGTAAATATTGGAACGGACCTGACCAGACTACAGACTTTAAAAAAGGCTCGGAAATAATGAAAGAAACTCTTATTAAAGCGGCTAAAAATACGATTCGTATGTCACAAATGGATATTGTAAGTGCATGGAAAAAAAATTGGTCAGATCATAAGGTTTGTCAGTGGGTTTTGGAAGCGTTACTTGCAAATCCCAATTTAGAAGTTCAGATAGTAGTATCGCCATTAGATGCAGGTGCCGGAGCTGAAGGAGATCAGTATTCATTTGGGTCAGGTGCCTCAAGAACATTTGATTTATTAAAGTATTATATGACACACGATGTAAATACTGATGCACCACTAGATGATAGTAATGGCGCAAGAGCAAATGCTTTAAAAAGGTTACATGTTGCCCCGTTATATTATACGGATAAAGTGCCCGCGGATAAAACAATTGAAGGAGATACATACAAGTGGCCAGATCTTAGTCAGGACGGATATACCGCTACATTAAAACAGCCACCACTTTCTCAAAAACCACCAGAACATGGTGTGATTGGTAGTGCCGCTTTATCGGTTATAAATGCGAGTGGCTATATTTATTCTAAGGTCCCGTCTGCTCCGGGAAATCATGCTAAAATCATGATCGTAGACGATCAGGTATATGTTGTTGGATCAGATAATCTTTATCCCGGTTATCTTTCTGAAGTTGATTATATTGTGGAAGGGGTCGATGCGGTAAATGAATTGATTACTTCGTACTGGAATCCGTTATGGCAATATTCAGGTCCTCATAGTATATCAGGACTCTAAATTGTCGTAAATTATGTGAAGATTTACGTAAAGTTTAAAAAAACTTTGATGTTTTCATTGCTGTCTTTACTTAAATTTCGGCACTCTTATAAAAAGCCATCTCAGGAATTAGAACTGAGATGGCTTTTTGGTTTATCTTGACGGAATGTTTTAAAAATTACCCCATTTTAAACCTAACATAAACTCCAGTTTTTATCCAGAAATTCATCCTCTCCAGGCTCCTCTGTTTTATAAGCAATTGCTTCGGGAATAGAAGTTTTAGGGATATTTACATGTACAATGGTATTTTCTTTAATGTTGTCAAGCTGTTTTAAAACCCCTTCGAGTTCGTCGAGAGTGTTGACTTCAAAACCTTTTCCTCCAAAGACATCAACGAGTTTCGCATATTTCCAACGGTGCATTTCGTTGTAATCATAAACGTTGTTTAAATCGGGAACACTATATTCTACCTTGTCTGCACCGCGAAACGGATTTGGATTAACAAGCATTTGTTCAATACCATAAATACCATTGTCCAAAACAAAAACAATGGTGTCGTGTTTAAGTTTATTTTGTGTAGATATGGCCTGACAGGTTTCCTGAAAAGCACCGTCCCCAACAAATACTACCGGCCTTTTATCAGGTCGGGCACATTTTATTCCGGTTGCCGCAGGAATAGAATACCCTATCGAAAGCCATGATGCCTGCGCTACGAATCCGTTTGGTTCCGCAATACGGATGCCTTGGGCACCCAATAAAGGAAAACCAGCATCGGCAACCACTATATGTCTCTCGTCTATAAAAGTATTGATTCGCTTGAAAAAGGTATCATAAGTAAGCGCCGGCTTCCCTTTTCTCGTGATGCTGTCATCAGCTAAGAAGAATGATTCAGATAGCTCATTACTATCATACATTTCGTAAGCACTAAAGGTAACTTTAGTAAGTTCTTCTTTCAGGAATAGGATAAAATCTCTTAGCGATACATTGGCCACATAAGAAGCACCAATTCTTACACCGCTGTGATTAGCAAGTACAGTGTCTTCTTTCCAAACATCAAAACCACCCAGGTTTTTGCCGGTGGTCCATACGCCAAGGCCAATTTTTAGCTGGGCTTTTTCGAATTGTTCTTTTACATCTTTTGGCGATGCCTTACCATTGAAAACACCTTTGAACTTCGGATGATTTTCCGATACGATTGATTTCCCGAGTATAGAGGTCACAAATTCTGTATCGGTAGTTTGAATCAGATCGAGGAATTCCTTCTGAATACCGTAACGCTGGATTTCGATACCACCCCAGAAAATAATTTCTTTTCCGCGTGCCATTGCCGCTACTCTTTGGGCAGCCTTGCGTGCACTTGTTTGACATTTAGAGCCCTCTCTTTCTGCTAATGGAGCGACAGGCGAATCGCATTCCATTCGCCACGCATCTTCAAAAACTTCTAAATAAACGGGTCTTCCATATAAAATACAGGCATTCAACACTGCATCAATTTTATAAGGAGCATCAGATGAGCCTGTGACTTGCTCTGCCGCAACGGTAACGTTTCGGAACACATTGATGTTACTGTACATATCACCTGTCATATGTGATGCCAGCATGCCCTGAACAAGGCTTCGTTGCTGGTCTTTGTTCGTCGGAGCTCCATTAATGACAAGTACTGGACAGTGCTCTACATACGAACCTGCAACCGAGTTGAGTAAGGTAAATGCGCCCACGCCATAGGTTACTGCTACTGCAGCGAAACCATTTTGGCGTGCGTAAGCATCAGTACAATGCCCGGCATTTATTTCATTCGTATCGTTAACGATTTTAATTTTTGCATTTTTGTCTTCGTGAATTGTATTTAGAAACGGCGCGGTATAATTACCTGCAATTCCAAATAAATGGGTAAGTCCTAATTGCTCCAGACGTATTTGCAGGTATTTTGCAACGGTGATTTTTTTCTGTGACATCTTAAATGGGGTTATTCAGGTTACCGGTATTTTCGTTGACTTCCAGTGCGGTGCGAATTCCGGACTCGATGGCGCCTTCAATCCAGGCATGTTTCAGCGAAGTATGCTCTCCGGCAAAATGTGCTTTCCCTTCCCATTCGGTTGAGATGATATGACGCTGCAATAAGTTTAACTGCCCCGGATTAAATATTGCCGCTTCGCCATAGGCATAGGGATCGCGCATCCAGCTTTGTGTCGCACCACCAATTAATTTTCCGCCTTTCTTTTTATAGTCCTTGATGCTCGAGGTAATTACGGCTAGGTCGATAATACGCTGCTGTTCCTTCTTGTCATCGGAGTGCATGATAGCCAGGTTTTTAAGTGCATAAAAGTACCTGTCGTCATCATCCATAGAATCCCAGCGGCTTGCTTCGTCAGACCAGCAATAAGATGCTAGTATTAGACCATGTCCTTTACTTCCCAAATCATTGCTTGGATAATAGGTGAAACGGTTCGAAAAATCAGTAATCGTACCGCCGCCAACAATATTATAGGGTGCTTCCTGCCACCATTTCTGACGAAATTCCAGCAATATTTTAGTAGCAGAATCGTAGTGCAGTTCACGGATTGCTTTTCGTTTGGGCTGATCAAATTGAGGTGTTACGTAAACATGTCTTAATGCCGAAAAAGGTATGGTGACAATCACCTCATCAAATTCGAGCTCACCGACAGGTTTTTTTAATGCTTTGAATCCTGCGTCTTCATAAAACTGAAAGTCACGCTCTACTTCAATATCTACTTCTATCTTTACCTTGTTGTTAACGAGCATCATTTTGGTCATTCTGCAATCAAAATAGGTGTTTTCTTCGAGGTGATGCGCTTTAAAGAACGCATTGGGTAGCAGGTCACTTCCGCCAACAATTTCCAGAAACTGAGTAGAATCCTTAATGATATTTTGCTCAATGAAACTCTGGATAAAATCATAGGCCATTCTGGACTCCAGATTTTGCATGACCCCAATCATCTCGATGGCATTCTCTGAATATTTTGAATTTTCCTTTAAGAAACGACGCATCGAATATTCTCCGTAACGCTCGATCAGTACAGGCCAGTTTTCCTCAGGATTTTCTGCAATAAAAGCCTTAAGCGGATTAATGAGATCGGCCATTAACTCGTCGGCACGTCTGTTTTCGCTGGTTTCCAGATTAAAGTCCAGTAGTTTGTTTACATCGACCTTAGTAGTTTTATCTTTTGGGATATATTTATTCTGGACAACACGTTTACGGTTAACGTAGAAAATAGAATTTCTAGTAACATCCGGCTCCTTTTTAGTTGAGCCTGCCTGATATGCGATTGCTTGTTCTTTATCGACAGACAGATAATAAAAAGGCTCAGTTTTGAGTCCGAGTTTATCAATGTATTTGAGCACCATACTGTGTATGGTTGGGATACGCATCGCGCCCGCTTCGCCATAAACACTGTCGTCTTCAAAATATTTTTTGTTTTTAGAATTCCTGAAAGTCTTGATCCTGCCGCCAACACGTGTGTTTGATTCGACTATCGTGACCTTATGGCCGGCCTGCTTTAACAGACTTGCTGCTACCATTCCAGCCATTCCTGCACCAATGATCAATACGTCTTTTGGTTTATCCGTACGTGGGATTCCTTCGTCAATGTACTTTAAGTATTGCTTGATAATAGGGTCTTTGTCTTCGTCGAGTAAGCCGTGTAAATAGTTTTCCATAGTCAGGTAGTTTTGTTATTGGTTTATTCTTTTTGGGAATGAAATTCTATAACAAATAAACTCAGTAAAATTCGAATTTTTAAGCGTAGTTCTACCTGTTTTTATAGTGTAGAGTGCAGGAATTTTAATTTTCCGGGTCAGAAGCCTTCATTATTGAACCTGCAAAAAAACAACCTAATAAAGTTTCGAATACAAATTATGCTTAACAGTCGAAAAGGTTTATACGGATTTATAAAGAATATTTACGAATATTCAATTGTTTGATACGAATTTATATCAACTTACATTCGCGTTATCTTTTTTTAAAATTTGTGTTCCGACGTCTATATGCAGTAATACTAAAAACGAAACAAACGAATCGACATTAATAAAGTATGATAAATAGCAACCTATGAGAATCTACAAATTCATTTTAATTAGAATTGCGATAGTACTGATTGCTCTCCTAATAATTTATAATGGAGCTTATTATACTTTGCCTGAATATTTACAAGAAGACAGGTTTAGTTTTGTTGCTGAAATTGATCGAATTCTTGAATTAAGTTTGATTTTTTCAAGTGTATTTTTATTATTTCTGTTAGCAGAAATCTACCAGTTTAACAAACGACAACAATATAATTTACGTAATGCAGCAATGATTTTCAGTCTGTTTATAACCATTTTGGTCATTGCTTTGTTTCACGCTAATGGAATTTTTTAACCTAATGATTAACCCAATTAAAAATGAAAAAACTTTTATTACTGCTTGTAATTTTACCATTTATGATTTCTTGCAAGGGACAAAAGAAAATGGATTTACTAAAATTAAATCTAAACGAACCAATCAAAGATGTACTAAACTTCGATGACAATGTGCTTATTGGCGTTGAAACTATTGAATACCCGTTTTGTTTGTTGATTGAAGTAGAAAAATCTGAAAATTATAGTTTTGAAGGAATTGATCTGGAAGGGCAAAAAGTCTTTTTTCAAATAAACTCTGAAAAACTCAAAACAGATAGTATTTCAAGATTTGGCGGTGGTCATATTGATTTAAAACCAATCAAAAATGAAGACGAGTTAAAGAACACTTTACTCAATTTTAATGCAGAAAGTAAAATTTACGGACTGAGAATAGAAATGAAAACTCCGGGTTTAAAAACGGAAATTTTAAAGAAGATAGAATTAAAATATGGTAAGGGTATAAAAAACATCAATGCGGCCAACGGTTTATATTGGAATCTGAAAAAGGAGAACAAATATATTTTTTTCGCACCCGATTATGACAGGTTGATTATCCTGAACAACACCAATTTATCTACTACTTGTTATTGGGATACTTTTAACGGGCTCATTGATTTTGGAGGTTGTGATAGCGAAAAATACACCAAGGAACTAACAAAAAACAGCACCAAACCGGAGGATACTAAAAACAAACCCATTATAAAAATTGATAAAAACTGGAATGTAAATAATCTAATTACAGGAAAATCAACCGAAGAGGATTTTACAAAATCTCAAACGAACAAAAATTTTGAACGAATGGAAGAAATCGATGGAAGTACCGGAAATGTAAATGAAATTATGTATCGGGATGAATATCATGACTTTTATTTTTATTTATCCGCCAGCAAAGTTAACCCTGAAAATAGAAAAGAAAACCTAATTGTTGGGTATGCTATAAACGACTTCAGAAAAGTTGAAATTTCATTTGAAAATGGATTGAACTTAGGTATGAAATTCGATGACGTAGTCAAATTATTTGACAAAAAATCAATAATTGACTATGAAGATTTAAAATTCGCAAACTATATTGAAATTAAAAACGGACCTTACAAAACAACTTTGATTTTTGATAAAAACAAGTTGTTCTCAGGAATTTTTGTAAAATAAAAAATCCTGTAAATCCGAGACTCTTAGGCTATACTTTAACTCAAATAAGAAATATTAAAATAAAAAACCTTCCATCAACAACCAAAAGAAAAACAATGAGAAATAACCAGAGCTTATTTTTATCAATCATCATCTTCTTAAGTTTTGTTTTGCAATCTTGTGAAAACAAGGTAAAAAATACAAACGAGATAAAAAATACAGATCAGCATAAATTGGATACCAAACAAACGGACTCTAAAATTACTCAGGCTAAAGAAGAAGTTTTTAAAGATATTTTTGAATTTTCAGATTACAATGACGATGGAGATTACACCTCTCTCTTTGCAAAAAAAGGAGATGAATTGTACAGCTTTGTCAATGATAAGAATGAGGACAGGAGTTTATTAAGAGGCGATATTTGTGAAATTCAATGGAAGAAAGACACCATTTATGTTGCGGGTGATGGAGAAACTCCAATGCTTGAGGATTGGTTGATTTCGGTTAGGAAAATTAAAGATGGAAATGTTTCTAAAATGAGAAAAGAGTACAAGAAGGAATTCAAATACCATTGGAGTAAAGAGGATGATTATTCAAAGGGTTTTTTAGATAAGATTTATTTACTGACGGAATATTACATTGCCAATTCAAAAAACGAACTTCTGCAGCTTCATATCAAAAATAAAGAGCAAATTAGCTATTCAATAGAAAATCAAAAGAGAGAAAACAAGGATTTTACAGTTATGGGAATTGGTTATGAATTTGAAAAACGTTTTACTATTATTCAATGGCTGTATTACGATGGCGATACTGATAAACTTTACGAATATGATTTGGGCAATGATAAGCTTAATGAATTTAAATAAAAGCAACCTTTAGGCAGTTATTAATGATGAACATCAAATCAGGAGAGGTTTGTTTTTTTAATTCGCATCATACTAACTCAAAATTCTTATGAAATACACAGTTCTTTTATTCAGCCTTGTTTTTTGCCTGTTTCCTTTCAAAGATTTCGAGATACAATGGTTTGAGAATCTCGATGGCGATTTTTCTTTTTCACAAAAACAGAGTTTAAAATGTGAAGCCTGGTGTTATGAGTACGCAGGTGCTACCGAAATAATAGCAAAACGATTGAATAAAGACAGCATTGAATGTTATACACTGGCCAATGTGACCACCCATTCTGTGTTGCACTTTTATATGATCAATAATGTCATTCGTAATCCAAGAATTGAACTAAATAGTATTGTTGACGGAAAACGAACCTATTTGTGTAAGGATGGCAGTATAAAGATGGACAAAAAAGCCATGCAAAAAGGAATCTTAAAAGCCCAATTTGATATGAAGTTTGACCATCCTGAAAATCCGGAAAGAATAATGTTTTGGAAGGGAAAAATCTATACCAAAATAATATAAACGCAACCGCTAAACGATAGTTTGGTTTTCGAACTTAGTAGGAAAGCTTAAAAAATAATAATAAATGAAAAAGAAAAAAATAGCCTTCAGAGCCTTACTAGTGGTGGTATTTTTATCATTAGTTAGCTTTAAAAGTATTTATCGGATCGAAGACAAATTTAGAGATAACACCGATCAGGAAATTACAGGCGTTTATGTTTTGACCTCCTGTGAAAATTCGAGATTTAAAATTAAAATTGAAAAGAAAGCGGGCGTGTATTTCTTTTTAGTTTTGGATAAGAACAAGGTAATCTCGAAAGGAAAACTTAAAAAGGAAGAAAGTGATCGTGTTGTCTATCTCACTTTTGGAAAAATGGGAGGAATGTACAGCGTAAATAAAATCCAAATTCAGAATTATGGAAACGCCATGAATGAATACGAACACTTTACACAATGTGACGAAAAATATTTATCATTTGTAAAATTGGAAGAGTAAAATTTTTAAGCCTAAACACAATTCATCAATGAGAAGCAACCCTTTTATTACTGTTATCCTATTGTTTGCTATAGAAATACTAGTCTATTCTTATATAGATTATACCAATTTGATAGTGCCATCGTCCGAATATTCAGAACTGGTTATGCTTGTTTTTTGCTTTATAGTTCCTGTAATTTCGCTTTTGATTTTGGCTTTTGTTAAAGATATTGCCTATAAAAAGGCATTTCGATACTTTTCAATATTTCTTCTAATTGCTTCCATTATCCTATTTGGAGCATTGTCTTTTTTTATGGCTTTAGGAGGAGCATATCAACATTAAAAGCGCATGAAAACAACAAGATTAGATTATATCAACATTTTCTTAGCTATAATTTTAGGAGCATTAGTGATCCTCAATTTTGGTGTAAGATTTAAAAATAAAGAACAGGATAAGCTGTTGTGGAAAGCAGAAATTCACAGTGCAGCAGGCAATTCTTTAGCAGAAAACTCCAATGGGATCAGAATTATAGAAGCCGTTTTTTTGAATAATTTCAACCATTCTGAAAGCGGTATTGATTCCGAATCGAAACTGCTAACAAGTGCTAAAAGCGAAGATTATGTTTATTTCAAAATCTGGGAGAAAGAGCTTTTACCTGATTCTTTAAACCTGAAATATTTTTCGATAGATGAACGTAAATTTTATCGGCTTACCACCCCGGTTCCCTATAAAAAAATAACAGATTGGGTGGATGAAAAGAAGGTGACTCCCATTTTAATTTTAGAGATACAGCCTAAAGGTAAAATCTTTTTGAAAATGATAGAGGATCAGAAAGAAAATGCTCAATCGCAGCTTATAGAGGCATTTACTGCTAAAGAAACTACGGGAGATTTAGATATGCTGGTTTATGAAAAATCGTTAGGAGAAAAGTACAATCGTTATGAAAGTATTGAGAATATTACCGATTATTCAGATTTGCTTCAAAATCAGTACAAATGGACTGTGAAGATCGAAAAGGAAGAGCAGGATGTAGTAACGAGCGTTTATGCGTATTCTTTTAAAGAGGAAAGAGTTGAAATTTTAGAAGAAAATGATACAGCCGTAGTTCGAAATATTCCGAAAGTATTTTATATTTATTGGAAAAATAATAACAAAAAAGAATACAATATTCATTACGAATTGAGGCCAATTGAAATTTTAAATGCTTTCCGAAAACTAAATGAAACCGATGTATCAGACGCTATAATTTTGACGTTGAAAGTGCATAAAAATGCTTATCCCCAATGTGAAATTTCTAAAAATGGTGTCGTCATTCCTTTAAAAGATTTATATCCAGAAAAACCATAAAACACACTGATAACCAGTCTTAAATACACACTTAAATTAATCCATCTTATAAAATACCTAAACAGCATTAGAAATGAAAATAACCCGCCTCTTGTCTGCCTTCTTATTGCTTTTACTTTTTGCCTGCAATAAAAAAGAGAACCTTAAAAGTGCCCAATCGGGTTTAGTTGGAAAAGATCAGGTTGAAACCGATTCCATATCAAAAGGAGATGAAGTAGCTCCTCAAAAGGGAAGCATCAATTTATTCACTTTAACTCCGAAAGACAGTAGTGATGTTGCTTTTGTTTCCCTTTCGGATATTTATCCTGTGAATGATGAAAAGGACACGCTTGTTTTACCTAACATCGAAAAACTAGGAAAATACGATGCTCAGTATTTTACCTTTGATAAAAACTACCGAAAAAGATTTTTATCTAAAACCAATATATCCGAAACCGATTCAGTTTTTATATTAGATTATGCGAAACGTAAGTTGGTTTCGTTTGTTGTGAAAAACCTGAAAACCGCTGCTATGTTAAACGGGTATTCTTCTGAGGGAGACTGGCCTTATCACAACTATGATTTTATGATCGGATTTGAAATCAATAAGAAACATTTAAACGGATTCAGTGACTATTTTAGAGCTGCATTTGTATACGTGGGCAAAGAAAATCCATTTTCGAAAGAAGGTTTAAAACCAATTGACTGGAAAAAAGTTAGCAGTAAAGAATATCCGTCGAAACCAATGAAAAGTGAAGATCGTACTTTGTTGAAAAACAAGTCAACGGGTACTGCTTACGCGTTTAAAACAGCCGATTACCAGTATTTTTTACAGGACTATTTAGATGCTAATAAAACAATTTATGCCAGACGTTTTTTAGTGACTGATGCTAAAACGAAAGCTATCATCATTGAAAAGCTTTACAGTCAAAGTGAAGGTACTTCTCCCGCTCCTTTGAATTATGAAGAGGGGGACAACGAAATTAATCAGTGGACCGGAAAACTTTTTAAAAATAAACCGGCTGTTGTTTTTGGGTTTGAATATTTTTCTTTTGGATGCCCGGAAATTTCAATTATTGACAAATCAAATGAAGAGATTTTTATTCAATGTGACAATCGTCATTAACAATGTTATTGGGATGTTCGATTTCAATAGAGATGTAGACGAGGCTAAGAAAAATTACTGATAAGTAGGACTTAGCGCCAGATGTACTAACTTGCAAAGTCAAAGAGAATAAAAAAATGAATATGAAGAAAGCAATATTTGCAATTTTGATAGTTATAATGGCCGTAACAAAAACTTATGCGGGCTGGTACGAATGTTTTAGCTACAAAGGTAAAATTGATAAATATCCTATTTCCCTTTCCTTCCAAATTAAAGAAGGCTATTTTGGAGAAAAAAAGAAAAAAGACTTCAATCTTATTGGAGTTTATAAATATGACAACCATAACAACCCAATCAGACTTGAAGGTGTAATTGATTTTAAAAAGAATAAAATTTTATTATATGAAATCAGTAATGAAAAATACACCGCTACATTTGAGTTTGAATTTTCTAAAGAGAAATGTGTTGGAGTTTGGACGAATCTTTCGACAAATCAGCATTTGTCTTTACAATTAACCAATACTTCTATTTTAATTGATCAAATAGAAGAAAATGAATTTAAGGATATTGAAATTTTGCAAGCCAGTTCCTTAATAGAATTCTATTTTATTGGTATATATTCCAAAAAGAGCAATCACGATAAAGCACAAATGGACAAACTGAAAATAATCCATAAAAAAGACAATACTGTTTTTCAAACAATTGATTTTTCAAGAATAAAAACCTTAACCGGTAACATAAGAACTATAATTTTCGATAACGTTGAAATAACCGATAATAAGAAAAAAGAGTTGATTGTCTGGAATGATGTTGGAAGAATGGGCGGTTATTTAACCATTACATTTAATGCAAAAACCAATAAATTTAAATTAGATCCGAATCCAATAATAGATGGCCCCAATTAATAGGGGCAGTAGTAATTTTAAAGGCATAAACATTACCCATCTTTGTAAAGTTGCTTCCAATGCAGCAGGTCATCTGCGCTGAGATTAAACTTCCTGGTAATGGTCAGCCTCTTTTAGTTGCACCTTTGGCAAAGGGGCGTGTAAATGTTTTTTCAGCCTGTATATTGGAAGATACGTAAACAATATCGAAAGCACACCTGCAAGAATAGCATCCAGTAGGGCCATAAGGGTAGGATTTAATTTATGGTGAACCGTTAGGCTCTGCTGGGCAGCGAGTAATACTGCTAATACCAGTAAACTGGTTACAATGCCGTGTATCAGACATAGTTTGGCTATAAATCTGTTTTTATTCAGCTTAGGGTCTATTGCCACTTCGATTGATTTTTGTTCGGCGGCAACAATAACCCGTTTGATGATATCCATTGTCAGGATTACAGGCAAAAACAGGGCCATTGGTAATGTTAAGCGTGCTAAGCTTTGGGGACCGGCAAAAAAATGAGTATACCCTAATTCCTGAAAACTGGCATAAGCAATAATAAAATTGAAACCTACATTGGGAAGAATATAGTAAATCGCACGTTTTCGAAGAAAGCGTTTGAGGGTTGTTTTTTTGGGCTGAGCAGCTTTTGTCATACGTAATTTATAGGGATAAAGTCAACAACTCGATGGCCTTATCTTTAATTTTTAAGGCTTCTTGTTTAGGCAAGAAATCCTGATTAGACATCAACGTAAAGTCCATTTGATTGCGATAGCTGGTCGTAACTAAAGTGTTTGAATTTAACCACGGAAATGCTACTGTCGGACTAAAGATATCTTCCAGAGTGAAGTTTTTGTAAGCATTTTGGATCTGAAGGTTCCCCATATTGGAAAGCGTCAGATCGTGTCCGCCCCGGCTTGATTTAAGCAGCGCAATCATGCGATGGGCCAGTGGGTGCATTTGTTCTCCCATCCATAACAATTCCCGAGCATCCATTTTTTCAATTTTTTGAGTAAGCTCCTTTTTGATTTGTTTCGCCTGATCCAGTGCCTGAGGCGTTTTCTTTTTTAAGGAGAGTTCTATGGTTGGGGCAAAGGCAAACATATGATCTTTTTTGATTTCAGGAATAAAATGGCGGATATCAATCGGACTAATGACTTTTTCTTTTGCTGATTTACCTTGTACGTCCTGAAAAGCCTGCATAAATGCTGTGCAAAGAATGGCATGTACAGAAATACCATTGTTTTTACATTTCTGCGTGACAACAGCTGAGTCTGCCGGATCTAATTTCCAGTGAATGGCATAATTTTTTCCGAGATTTCTTTTTTTATTTTTCCGCTGCAGCAAAAAGAAGCATTTTCCCAGAAGTAAAAATAGCTTTGCTTTGCGTTCTTTTTTTTGAAGATCAAACTGTGGTGATAAAAAATGGTTTACCGATTGGAACAATGGATAAGGCTCGAGATCAAGAGTCGGATCATCTATTAAAGCAAGTAATTCCTGCATCAAACTGACCATGCTTGTTCCATCGCAGATACAATGTGGCGATACCCATAACAATTCGGACAATTCGGCTCCTTTGATCCATACCAATTGAGCCAAAGGGGAATCTTCCTCTTTAAACGGCCTGTACCATTCCTGCTCAGATTCCTCCAGCCAATGGGTATCGGTTTGACGTTTTACGATCCGAAGTGGAATCGGTTTCATATTTTCTTTGACCACAAAAACAGGATGCTGTTTGTCCTGGAAGTCAATTGCAGCACGAAGCAGCGGGTGTTTCTTTTGGATTTTTGCTAAGGCAATTTCGATTTGTTCCTTCGAAATTTCACCTTTGATTTTTGCAGTAAATACGCAATTTAAAGGTGTAGTGGCATCAATATACATGATTCGTTCCACTAATAAGAGTTTTCGTTTGATCATGAGGCTGCTTGATAATTTAGTCGGCGTTTAATAGAATCAATTATTTCATCACGAATCGCTAAGGCTTCTTGATAGGGCAAATACCCTTCGCTTCCCATAAAGGTGAAGTCCATAACACCTTGATATGTGGAGGTGAGTATTGTTGTTGTATTGCCCAATGGTCCAATGACGGTTGGACTGATAATAGCCTCCACGTTAAAGGATTGGTATTGATGAGGTATCTGAATACGTCCGAGGTTGGAGAACATACAATCATTGGATGACTTGCCCCGTTTTAGAAGTTTTGTAAAATTGTTTAATGCATTATGGGCAGATTCCATAACCATCAGGACGATATAAGGATTAAGTTTGGCTGTTTTGCGGTCTACATCATTTTGCATTACACGTAAATTGTCTAAGAAATCGAGTTTGGGATTGGATGACATGACGATCATCAAACCGAAGGCGAAAATATGATCTTCCTTGACCTGTGGAGCGAAACGCCTGATATCTACCGGACAGGAAATCTTATTAAAGGCTTTGTTTCCGCGTACTTTTTTAAAGGTATCCAGCACGATAGCACTTAAAAAAGTATTGACTGTGATTTCTAGCGATTTGCAGTGGGAAATAAGCTGTTGACTCGTGCCAGGGTCTAGTTTCCAATGAATCAAATAGTCTGTTTGCCGATCAATTGCTTTTTTGCCGACGGGAATGCATTTGATCGCAAATGTTGCCAGCTGACCAATCATTTTTGCCTTAAACCTTTGCCTGTTATTTTTTAAAATAGGGGCAGGAACAACATCCTGAATACCCAGAATAGGATTTTCGGTGCCTATATCCGCTGTCGGATCATCCAATACCTTTAAAAATTCATGAATTAAAGTCATCGCAGCACCGCCATCACACAGGCAGTGATGGAAGACAAGCAACATATCGGAGCGATCGTTTCCTTTGATCCACACCAGGCGGATCAAAGGTTTGTTTTTGTAATCAAAGGGTGTCTGCCATTCCTGCATAGCTTCTTGTTGCCAGTCCTCTTCGCTTTTTTGATCCTCTATACGGATCGGAATAGGATTGGTTAGTTTAGACACTTCAAACCATGGAACATTCTGTTCATCGAGATGAATGCATGCTCGTAACCAAGGGTGTTTTTTCTGAAGTCTGCCTAAAGCATCCTGAATGTCTTTTTCTGCAAATACACCGCGCAATCGAAAAGGAATAACGACATGAAAGGGGTCTTTTCCTTCGCCCAATAACATGCGCTCTCCAAATAACAATCTTCTTTTCATATTTTATAGTGTAGCTAGTACCGAATGTTCTTGTTTTACAAAATCTTCCAATAATGCAACCGCCTGATCATTACCACCTGCTGTTAAGAAAGCGGTCTGAACTTCTTTGGCGGCATTTCTGTATTTCGGGTTTTCCAATAGTTCAAAAACGGTCTCCCTAAGCGCTTCTATTCGAAGTCGTTTGTATCGGATACTGATTCCACAGCCGGCCTGTTCAATTAGCTTTGCGGTATGGAAGTGATCGTAAGCAATGGGGGTAATCAGCATGGGCAGACCATTGGTAAAGGTGTCGTTCACAGTATTAAAACCGCCGTGACAGATCACCATATCCATATGGGGCATCAAAGTTGATTGTGGGACAAAGCCATTTACGATAAAATTATCGGGCCATTTTTCAAATATTTCGGGCGGTGTTGCTGCAATTATAGTAACAGGTTGGTCTGCAAAGGCTTCAATGAGTTTACCAAAAAAAGCTTTTCGGATGTCCACTAATAAAGTACCCAATGACACAAATATTTTAGGCGTTGTGCTGGCTGCCAATCGTTCCCAGTCAAAAGGACTATTGTTGGGACGGCCTTTTACCGGACCTACAAATTTCATGTGTGAGGGTACGGTTTTAAAACCTGCAAAGGTCTGCGAGGTGAACACCAGATTTAATTGATGAGAATGTATAAAGATACCCTCATCAAGAATACCTATTTCTTTTTGTAACCCTTTGATTAGGTTTTGCTGCCATTCAAATATTTTGGGAGCACTTTTCTCGGTGTCACCCATAACATCCGGTGGTACTGGGGTTGTTGTCACAGAAGGGATACGATGTTTGTGTGCAAATAAAGCGCCACCAAAGGTGATGCAATCATTGATGATAACATTAGGTTGCCAGTGACCGAGTAGTGTTTCTAATCCCGGCATCATCATTTTAGCCAATGGAACATAGGTTTCTTCCAGTGCTAATTTCATGACTTCCGGTCCGGAACAAGAAGGGCCATCATCTTGTCGTTTTAAGATGCGCTTAAGTTCGTCCTGAAAGGGGATGAGATCCTTCTCGGGATAGATATAGGTTCCTCCTGTCGGAATATGTTCCTCCGCCAGTGGTGTAATACCAAACCATTTGACTTCATGACCACGAGCAAGTAAACTGGCGCCCAAACTTAATGTCGGACTGATATGCCCAAAAAAAGGTGGAATAACGATGAGAAATTTGGTCGGAGATTCGACTGCTGACTGCGCAGGAGCTATGGCCTGTTCCAATAGATCGGCTGCGGTCTTCGTTCCGCCTGCTTCTATAAAAGATTGGCGAACTTTGAGGGCGGCTTGACGATATTGCGCCAGATTCAGGATATTATGAACACTGTCTCTTAGGTGATTCGCTTTAAATCGGTTAAAATTGAGACGTTCACCTGCACCGGTACGTACTACACGTCCTGCCACATGTGATTGATCGTATGCAATTGGAATAACAACGAGTGGCAGACCATGGGAAAGGGCTTCTGAGACCGTATTGTGCCCGCCATGGCAAACTACAGCATCTAAATGCGGCAGCAAATCCAATTGCGGGATTTGCGAATAGACCATAAAATTTTCCGGCCATTGATCAAATAGACTGGAATCTGAAACCACTACTACCGTTAGATCCTCATCCTGAAGGGCATCGATTACCTTTTGAAAAAACGCTTTTTTATGCTCGTGGTCGAATGTGGTGCCAATACTGACTAAGATTTTTTTCCTTGGATTACTTTTCAGTTGCTCCCAATCAAAGGCACAGGCTAAACGGCGTTCTGTTATTACCGGACCTGTAAATTTAAAGTTTGAAGCGAGATCCATTTCTCCAAAGAAATAGGGGGAGGTTAATACCAAAGTGAGAAGATCCGAACAATCCAAAGATCGGTTTTCTTTGACTCCAAGTTCTTCCTGTAGCGCTATGATCTGCTTGGCTTCCCATTCATGCACTTTAGGAAGCTCACTGACAATCTTGATTGCTGCCGGGGCTGTTACATTGGTAGCATAAGGGCGATTAATTTTTTTTGCCGCAATTGCCGCAGCAAATAATTGATGATCACCAATTACTAAATCCGGCTCATAAGCTTCCAACAATTTAACGATTCCTTTATAACAATGTCTGTTTAAAGGGATCAAAACTTCTTCGTATAAAAACTTGATACTGTCAATGCCGTAAACGATCTTTTTTGAAATGATATCCAGGTATTGTTCGCTTTCTCTTTTTTCTTCGTCTGTTTGGTCGTATTGAATAAGCAATAGTTCACCGTCTACAGGAAGTTTAGACTCTAAGTTTTGATTAAGACTGATCCAAGCTACTTTATGTCCTCTATCTAAGAGTTCGGCACCAATGCTCAATGTAGGATTGACATGACCTGTCAGTGGGGGAACAACAAATACAAATTTAGCCATGATTTTGTAATAAAGGGTTAGTTAAAAATTGAACAATAGTTTCTGCTATCTGAATGGGAGCCTGAATGGGAATATTGTGATCTCCATCGATGAGCTCTAGCTCAGCTGTACCGATTTGAGATTGCAACCATTCTCCTGTTGGTTTGCAATTGGAAGCTGATCCATATAGTAGCAGGGTGGGTATGTCTAATTCGGAAATAGAAAGCTGATGTAGAAAATGCTTTTCATTTACCATATCTGCTTTGATGCTGGTTTCGTTAAATAAAAACTCGTATAACCGATGATTTTTTTCCAACTGTCTTTTTCCCATTTTCACTTTTGTGGTATCGGTAAAATTGGCGATGTAATGTTCGAGAAATTCCTTGCTATAAGATTCGATAATATCCCGCGCTTTTTCGTCTTGCGGATCCGGTGCCTCAATAATAACCAATTGCCCCACACGTTTAGGGGCTATCAATGCAGTTTTGAGTGCAATAAGTCCCCCAAAACTATAGCCAACAAATTGTGCTTTTTTGATTTGGAGGTAATCCATCATTGCGATTAAATCGGATGACATATTTTCTAAATCATATCCTTCTGATGTGCGCTCACTCCTGCCATGACTTTTTAAATCATACATGACCACATGAAAGTACTGCGCCAAAATGGGAGCAATGTTAAAATAATAAATAGAAAGATTACTAAACATACCGTGAATCAGTATCACGGTATCTTCAGCCTCTTTATTTAGTTCCTGTACGTGAACTTTTTTATTATTAACAGTAATTATTGGCATTCGTAGATGTAATTGATGATCTTATTCAGATCAAGATTAATCAGTTCATCAAGATCCATAGCAGAGAGCCAACCTGTGAAATCAATTTGATCGCCAAAGTGTGCTTTGATTTTTTCTGAAAAGGAAACAATCTCTATACTGTCCATTTCCAAATCTTTAGTGAAAGAACTTTGTGGAGTAATATCCATCTCTTCTATAAATTCTTCACCGATAATTTCCGTAATAAAACCCTTTAATAGGGTAAATAACTCCTCATGATTCCTTTTTAATGTCGTGTTTAAAGTGTCCATCCGATGATATAGTTTTGGTGTTTGACTGTTTTGATTTCTATTTGATCGATCCACAGATGATCGCCTTGTATGCGTGTTACTTCGTATTTTTTTGGGTTTCCTTGTAGCCCTGTACCTAATAGTTTGCTATAAGCTTCTTTGGCTACCCAAAAGCGGGTGGTCCATTCCGCCTGATCGCGTTCTTTTAATAAGGCCGATTCTGTATCGGTGAAGACCAATTGATAAAATTCAGAGCTGCGTTCGGCAATGATTTCCATGTCGATACCCACAGCCTTATCCTGCCGTGCAATGGCAACGGCATCTTTTCCTTTATGGGCCAATGAAATCTGGATCTGTTCTGTGGCATTCCCTTTGAGATAAGGTTTGCCTGCTTTATCAGAATAAATTTCAAAAGTTATGGGGTAACTGGGTTGATTTTTCTGTTCACTCAATACATGGCGTACAGCATCTTTTACCGCTACACGACTTACCATCCAGTTCTTTCTGCGGTTGGGCAGGAGTTCCTGATAGTATTGTTTTTCCCTTTGATTAAAATAACGTTTCAATATAAAATCCCAGGAAGATACTCTGGAATAGGCCTGATGAAAGAAAAATACCTGTGGGGCGATTTCTTCAGACAGACGGTTATGAAGTGGCGACATCGAAACATTCCATAAAGCTTGGTCAATTTCTAATCTTCGGTTTTGCCATCCTTTTATTGCACACCATACTTTTCCGTTTCTTTCAAGTACAATGTCAGCGATTGCAAATTCATCGTTTAATTCCGTCAGTATACAGGTACATTCAAATTCACCATCCTGATCGTGCATGTCTTCGAAAAATTCAATTTGTTTGATTTTTACCGGGAAAGCGATGCGGTCTTTAGTTAAGGTAAGTTGTAGCCATAATCCAAATAATTGTCCTGCATTGTCTAATAAAGAACCTTTACCGCCATTTCCTTTTATCCGTCCTGTAATACCTTTCTCACCAATAGCCGATATAGCTGTTATACCTTGATAGGCGTCTCCATGAAACATATGCTTCTCATAGATTTCTAAAGGAGTCCGTTCGATCGGTAATCGTTTGCCTATCGAAAGGTCAAACGTAGGTGGCTGCTGATGTGATGCTTCTAAAAATACTTCGGCGTTGGCAAAATTCTCGATATCCAGATAGGCGTGATTGTTGGAGCGCCAAACACCTTTTATTGTTTTTTCAAAAGGCGTGGCAACGTTCATCCACTGAAATACACTGACGTGCATGATCTTGTGAATTTTTGTTTCCGGTTGTTCTGCCAGTGCTGTTTCGGCCAATACTTCAAAGATCATGGTCATTGGAATCACAGGTTCCATATCGGCAACCTCCGACCAGCCTTTGGGTTGTCGTAAAAGACTGTGATCAATCAAATAAGGATGTGTAACCAAATTAACCTGTAGTGTTTTTGAAAAAGGACTGTTGCTCATTTGTTTTTTCGTTAAGACAGGTGTAGCAATAGCAGTTTGTGTATGATTTTGAAAGACGTCCAATACTTCTTCCTGCATTCGGATCATATCGGCGATATTGTCCTGAAATGCCTGAACTAATGGGTGACTTACTTTTGTTGCTGTTTTGGTAAAAACCTCTTTTGGGCGTACGGTATCGATAGATTTTCGCAAGTTTTTTATAGCTTCAAAATCACGGATAATAGGTGATCCTAATTGCAATTTTATACCTTTTTTTTGGGGTACTACTTTTCTGTGATTTTGGATGTCTAAAAAATCGAGTGCCAGAACTTTGCCTTCTACAAATAAGGCGGCTACTACCCGTTGCAATTGGGCAAGTGCTGTTCGGTTGGCTACACTTGCGGCAAGTGTACTGAAGGCTTTCCCTTTTAACGTATCATCAATAAAACCAATTAATCCTCCTGTACCGATCTGGATGAAAACACGGACTCCTTCGTCATAAAGCTTTTCAGTCAGTTCCCGGAATCTTACAGGCTGAACAAGATGTTCGGCACTTAGCTGACGGATGGACTGCAAATCTGCCGGATATGGCAGGAGTGTAGTGGCCGACCACAACGGGATTTTTGTTTTTTGGAATTGAACTTTTTCCATCCCTGCTAAAATTACCTCCAGTTTATCGGCAACAAAAGGGGAATGAAACCCGGATTGAAAGGGTAAAATTTGATGAAAGATCTGTTTTGATTTTAATAAAGGCGTCAATTCTTCGAGTGCGACATGGGTACCGCACAGGATTACCTGATGCGGACAATTATCATTTGAAACATAGAGGTTCGGAATTTGTTCAATCAACGGTGCTACATCTTCCAGACCTGCTCCAATGGCAATGAATTTAGAGTCTTTTAGTTCAAATGTTTTTGGATCAAGTACATCGATCAGATCCTTGACAGTACTTGCTTCGGCCAGATCTGATGCATATCCCGCTAACCATTCTCCCAAACTATGTCCGGCATTCATATCCGGATAGATCCCCAGTTTTTTTAAAGCACTGTCGAGTATACCACAATTATTAAAAACACCTAATGCTTCGTTCAACAGTCCTTCACCGGTTGTTTCTATGGGAGCTGTCAATTCAAAATATCGATTTACCGTTTCGACTTCGCCTTTTGCTAAACCATCCAGTCCCGGGAATACAAAGGCTACTTTGCCACCAGCTTGTAAAAGAGGAGTGGAGGTGTACCATATATCTTGTTTGTTGCGCCAGGTATTATTTTTAGACACAATTTTGATCGCTTTTTGAATACGTTCGGTTGTCGGATCAAAGAGCGCAATACGATAATCGCCCTCTCCAACAGCAGTATCGTTATCCTGAAGTGCCGAAAGCAAGGCTTCACGTGTTGGTCTTGCAAGCAACAATACTTCATCTTTTTTAGGGATGTCATACCCCTCCAGAACTACATGGGCGTTGATACCTCCAAAGCCAAATGCGTTTACTGCTGCAATCTTTGGTAAACCGGTTTGCGACCAGTTTTTAGCTTCCTGTATCGGTGTAAATCTGGTGAGTTGCAGGGCGGCAGCAGGGTTTTCGCAATATAAGGTAGGTGGTAATATGTCGTGATATAGGGCTAGACAGGTCTTGATTAAACCTGCTATTCCGGCAGCTGGCATGGCGTGACCTATATTGGATTTGACTGATCCTATACCAGCACGTGCAGCGGTTTCTTCTTTTCCAAAAAATTGAGCCAGAGTTTGCAATTCTGTTTTATCTCCTAAGGGAGTTCCCGTGCCATGAACTTCCAGATAGCCAATTTGTTCTTTATCTAAATTGGCCTGTGTCCACGCTTGTTCCAATGCTTTTATCTGGCCTTTTACAGAAGGGCTCATCACGCTTGTTCCATTGCCATCACTGCTGATACCAACTCCTTTAATAACGGCATAAATTTTATCCTGATCGCGTACGGCGTCTTCCAACCGCTTCAGGACAACGAAACCACAGCCTTCTCCAATGAGCAATCCGTCTGCATCTTCGCTAAAGGGTTTGATTTGCTGTTGCTGAGATAATGCTCCTAATTGGCTGAATATGCTCCAAAATGCAGCATTTTGACCTGTATGAACTCCTCCGGCAATCATCATATTGCTTCGGCCACGCTGCAACTCTTGTACGGCATGGTCTACGGCTACCAGAGCGCTTGCACAGGCCGCATCAACGGTGAAAGCAACACCTCCAAGATTGAATCGGTTGGAGACTAATGAGGCAACAAGGTTGGGGATTAACCCCATGGCCGTATCTGCAGAAAACCGCCCTTTACGTTCCTGGAATGCCTGTTTTATTTTTTCAATATCTGCTGAAGATACCTCCGGCAATAGTTCTTGTAAAAGGGAGGAAATCTGTTCGGCAGTACGTACAATTTCAATGGCGCGTGTAGCTCCGGGACCTGTATAATTCCCTTTTCCGATGACAATTCCGGTTCGTTCCAATGAAGCTTTTTTTCGGAATACACCTGCGTCTTCTAATGCTTTTTGAACGAGTTCAAGTGTTAACAGGTGGTCGGGTTCAGTGCCTTCAACGGCAAGAGGTAGGATACCAAATGCTGTAGGGTCGAATTCATAATCAGGTATAAACCCGCCACGATTACAATAAAAGCGGTCCACAGCTTCCTTGCTATCGCTAAAGTGAATAGGATCGATGCGTTCTGCCGGAGCTACTTGCGTGGAGTCGACTTTATTGATGATATTCTGCCAGAACGCCTCGGCATCTTTTGCTCCGGGAAACAGGCAGGATAAACCTATAATAGCAATATCTGTTTTTTTCATAATAGACGAATACAGCGGTTTTTACCAATTTTTACCTGACATGATTAATACCTGACTTTCTGTTCCATACTTGATTTCGTTAAGAAATAGCTCTTTTCCTTCTTCTAATGGGATCAGCGAAATTCCGCGACGTTCGTATTCATTTTCTAAGGATGAGGAAACCATTCCTGCACCCTTCCATGGTCCCCAATTGATTGAGATTACTTTTCCTTTTAGCCTTTTGTTTAATACATTGGCATAATCATCCAACACACTATTTGCTGCTGCATAATCGGTTTGTCCTTTGTTGCCATAAACGGAGGCAATGCTTGAAAATAGGACTACGAATTGGCAATCTGAACGTAATTGTTCCACTAGTACACGTAAGGGTTTTACTTTAGTGTCAAAGACACGTTCAAAAGAGCTGGTTGTTTTCTGCTTGAAAAGTTTGTCTTCCAAAAGACCAGCACCATGAATGACACCATCTAATTGGCCGTATTGTTCATAAATATCATGGAGAAGCTGAGCCAATCCTTCTTCATCACAAACATCTAAGGATTGATAGACTACTTTATTTCCCAATTGTTCCATGTCGTGAATGGTACGCAGGATCTGATTGTTTTTGAAAATTCGCGATGTCTCTTTTTCAATTTGGGGTGGCGTGGTAAAATTACCGGTCTTGATGAGGTAACTTCTGATTTCTTCTCGCGATTTCATCAACTCTAATTCTTTTAAATCCGTGCTGACTTCTCTTGGATCTGTTGATCTGCCGACAAGGATATAGGTACACGGATAAGCTGCCGACATATGTTTTACCAGTTCAGCAGTAATACCCTGTCCTCCTCCGAGGACTAAAACAACCGATTTTTGATCCAATTGGATATGTGCCTGGTCAAGAGTTGTTAATAAAGGTGAAGGTATAATGTCTACTTTATGTCTTTGATCGTTTTTGTAAATGACTTCAGCTGATTGGTCTGTTGTTAGGATCTCACGTAATGTAATTTGTGCTATTTGATTTATTTCCTGTGGGGTATTAAGACTGATTAGTCTGCAGTTGGTTTGTTCAAACTCACGGGCTAAACTTTTAAAGAAGCCTGGATAACCTTGATAATGACGCAGTGCACGGGTGTCTTTTAATTCTTCAACATGTGTTGGAATATCTGAGATCAAATAAATCCATTGCGCTTTCTCAAGATCCATCTTTTTAATTAAACCAACGTGGTCGATGATACTATGTTTGACAGCAGCGGAGCCTATATCGAAAATAATCAGTCCATCAAATAGCGTCAGATCCTGATCAGTATGAACCAATTGTGCAATTGCACCGTGTTGTTCAAGTATCGTTTTAATTGCTGCTGTTTGTGTTCCATTGTCCGGAGCTATTGCAAATCGTTTTCCTTTAAGTATTTCGATATTTTGTGCTTCAGAAATAGCGGTTGGTATCAAATCAAATCGCAGGCGTGTTAGTAAACTTTGCACGGGTTCCGTTGTACTCATTTCAGTTATCCAGTTTGCCAAACCATTTAGTGTTTTTATGGCAGCTAAGTTTTCCATAAGATCGTCAGCTTGCTCCTTGTCATCACCAAATCCGATTTTGATTTTTAATTCACTGATAATTTCCATTCGTTTGATAGAATCTATACTTAAATCTGCTTCAAGATCCAGATCCAGTCCTAACATCTCTTTTGGATAGCCGGTCTTTTCGCTGACAATATCTAAAATGGTTGTTTGCAATTCTGCAAGTGTACGTATGGCTTTAGGGGCGATTACGGGTAATAATTCAACCGTTGTGACAGGGGAAGCGACAGTTCCTGTGTATTCCGTAAGCCAGGTTACGAGTCCATTTAAAGTCTTTATTGCTGCCAGTTGTTCCATCACCATATCTTCATTTTCGTGATCACTGTTGAGTATGCCAAGCTCATTGCGGAGCGTTCCGATGATTTCAACTCTTTTAATAGAATCTATGCTGAGGTCAGCTTCCAGATCCATTTCCATCCCTAACATTTCATGTGGATAGCCCGTTTTTTCGCATACTACGTTTAACAGCAAGGATTTGATATCTGTTGAAGGTGTTGACAGGGTTACTGTAGCTATTGGTTTATCGTTGGTAATTCGTGTGGGTACGAACGGATCAGCTGTAATATTTTTTGCTGTTGCAGCATAAACAGGTATTGGGGTAATGTGTTCCTGTTGTCCTAAAAAGGAAAGCATGACATCACGTTGAGCCTGAATGAGCATTTTCATACTGTTTAAATATTCCTGTAGTACGTGTTCTGTAGCAGGTTGTGCCTGTGGTGTTTGGATAATAGTAGAGTTTTTCATTTGAATTGGGGTTACTATAGGTAAGGCACCATGAGCAGGTAATGTTCCTGTTGTTGGATGAGCGGCTTGTCCATTTATACGCCAAATGGTTGGGCTCTTCTTATAAAGATCGGGTTGATCGATCTGAATTAAAGTCGTGTGTCTGCCTTCAAAAAGTTTGTTTAAATTAAAGCTGCGTCCGGTTCCAAGGTATTGCGCAAGCATACAAAGGAAATGGGTGAGACTGTTACGGTTATTGTCCTCGACATGCAGGGTTATCGCATCCTGGTTGAGGCAGGATTTTGTTAATCCGGTCAATACTTTTCCAGGACCTACTTCAATAAATATTCTCGCTCCATCGGCATACATCGCCTGGATTTCGTCAACAAAACGTACGGGTTGAACCAAGTGATCGGTCAATTGTACTTTGATATCAGATACCGGGCTTGGGTATAAGCTTGCGGTAGTGTTTGACCAAACTGGAATTTGCATTTCCTGAAAAGGAATTTCTTTCAGAACATTGGCATATAAATCTTTGGATTTGCTTACCAGAGGACTGTGAAAGGCGCAGGCAACTTCTAGTTTTTTGGAAGAGATACGCTCGTTTTTAAGGAACTCTATGAATTTATCAATGGCCGCAGTATTTCCAGCAACAACACATTGAGTTGGTGAATTATAATTGACAGGATAGCAGTCCGGATGCTGTTCAAGAATCGCTTTCAGGCGATCTGCATCGATGTTTACGGCTACCATAGTTCCGGGATCACCATCTTCAACAGCCTCTAAAATGCTTTGTGCACGTTTGCTGCTGAGTTCAACCAACTGTTGTTCGTCAAATACACCGGCGAAACACAATGCCGGTAATTCTCCATAACTATGTCCTGCCAACATATCAGGCAGGATGCCAAATGACTGTAACAATTGTGCTAGGGCAAGATCTACAATACCTAAAATCGGTTGTGCCAGACGCGTATCCTTAATGGTTTCTTTTTGTTTTTTTAATGCCGCGGTATCAAATGTGGCTGCAGGAAAAACAACTTTTTCTAAATCAGGATATTGTGCTATAAGTTTGCGCAGAAGCGGAAACAGAACGAACAGATCTTGTGCCATATGAATGTTTTGGCTGCCTTGACCGGGGAACAGAAATGCTGTTTTACCAGCTTGTTTGTTGACAATAAAGATATCTTTACTTTCAATGTCCGTTAACAAGAGTTCGATTTTCATCATCAAATCTTCGGCTGTATCGGCAACAATACTTAGTTGTATCGGTTTTTCAGAACCGGCGACTAAACTGTAGGCAATGTCCTTTAAGGATAAGCTATCATTGATTTCCAATAGCGTTTTTACCTGTTCCAATTGAATTTTGGCCTGCTCATAATTGTCCCCACGGAAAACGAATAGCTCAGACGACCAGGATTGTAGTGTGACAGCCTCTTCTTTTTGCGGGTGATTTTCGATTACCATATGAAAATTGGTACCGCCAAAGCCGAAGGCACTAATACCGGCATACCGTTTTTCTTCAGACCATAATCCTGTTATGGAATGAAAAGCAAAAGGACTTGTATGCACATTGTAATAGGCATTGGGCTGTTGGAGATGAAGCGTAGGAGGTTTTACGCCATGGTATACCGCCATAGAGGCTTTGATAAGTCCGGCTAAACCTGCAGCACATTTGGTGTGCCCAATTTGAGTTTTTACAGATCCGAGATGTGTTTGAGCGGGTAAGGCTCCGGATCTGCTAAATAAATTGGTGAGCGCACTAAGTTCTGTTTTGTCTCCAACTACCGTTCCGGTGCCATGAGCTTCCACTAAACCAACTGCTGCTGCACTGATACCCGCCTGATCATAGGCACGTTCTAATGCACGTACCTGACCGATTTTTCGGGGTGCTGTCAAACCAAGAGCTTTACCATCGCTGGATCCTCCAACACCTTTAATAACAGAATAAATACGATCACCGTCGCGTAGGGCATCTTCATATCGTTTTAAGACCAAAATAGCAACCCCTTCGCCAAGAGCGATACCGTCAGCAGTGCTGTCAAATGTTGCGCAGCGTCCTTTGCGGGAGAGGGCATGTGTGCTGGAAAACATCAGATAATCGTTAATACCGTTGTGTAAATCGACTCCTCCGGTAAGTACCATATCCGATTTGCCCAGTATCAGTTCCTGACAAGCCAGATCAATGGCCGCCATCGATGAGGCACAGGCTGCGTCTACAGTAAAATTTCTTCCACCCAAATCCAGGCGGTTTGTGATTCTTCCGGCAATAACATTGGCTAATATACCCGGGAACGAATCCTCGGTGGTGTGCGGAAATGCTTTTTCTACTTCTTCATGAAGCTCTCCAAAAACTTGTTTATAATAGCCTCTGAAACTGTAACTGTTGGCAAGATCATTTCCGCCTTCAGCACCGATGATAACCGATATATTTTCTCTGTTGATTTGTTTTTCACCATAACCGGCATCTTCCATCGCACGTTTGGCAACGAGTAAGGTTAAAAGCTGAGTTGGCTCTATCGCCGCAAGTGATTGGGGCGGAATACCAAATTCTATGGGGTCAAAATCTATTTTCGGAATAAAACCGCCCCATTTGGAATGGGATACATCTGAAGCATTGGAGTCGGGTTGATAATAAATCTCTTTATTCCATCGCTCCTCTGGTACTTCGGTAACACAGTCTTTTCCAAGAATGATATTGCGCCAGTATTCGGCTAAATTTTTGGCATCTGGGAACACGCATTCCATACCTATGATAGCTATATCCAGGGCTTTTTCGGTTGATGAAGGTTTTTCCGGCAGTGCTGCCTGTTGAATATATTTTTGATTTTCGATAGCAACATCATGGTGGAGTGATTCAAGTGTAATCACCTGATTGTGCATGGTGGCTACCTGCCCAATCATATACATGCCTAAATCAAGCTGTTGGTTTTTAGGTATAGTAATGAGGGCGTCGCCTTGACGGTCAATGCCTTTTGCAGCAATCCTGAGACGTCCTACATTCAGTTTTTCAAGCTGTTCCCAAATTTGCTTTTTGTCCGTTCCAAGGGCTAGTAACTTTTTCTTCTCACTGTCGAAATGTAAGGCGAATGTGGTATTTAAGCAACGTGTTTCGTGACCAGGTGCAGTTTCCAGCAGCACGGTGTCTTTGGCTTGCATCGCTTGTTGCTGGAACTCTTGCTGAATAGCACCAGTGCTCACAGCTTCCTGTGTATACAAATAGGCAGTTCCCATCAATACACCGACCTTTACACCGCGGGCAGCGAGAGGAGCGGCCATGATAGATACAAAGGCTGTGGAAAAAGCATTATGAATTCCACCGGCAAAAAAGACACTTATATTTTCCGGATGATCTTCTTTTAGGATACGTTCGATTTGTTTTTCCCAAAGTACTGTACTGGAAAGTGGGCCAACATGTCCACCACACTCCCTGCCTTCAAATATGAAATTTTTGGCACCTTCTTTTAGGAAAATATCTAATAACGCAGGTGAAGGGACATGTAAAAATGTTGTTATACCGGCTTTTTCAAATACTTTAGCTTGTGCAGGCCGACCTCCTGCGATCAGTACTACTGGAGGTTTGGCTTCAAGAATATAGGCAGTTTGTTCTTCTCGCAATTCCTGTGGTGCAAAACCTAATATACCTACACCCCAAGTTTTATCGCCGGCCAATTTTTGAGTTTCGATGACTAAGGCTCTTGCTTGTTCCCCTTTGAGTAAAGAAAGGGCTATAAAAGGTAAGGCTCCTGTTTCTGCAACAGCATTGGCAAATGCCGGAACATCACTTACGCGGGTCATTGGTCCTTGTGCGATAGGGTAGCGTAGGCCAAGTTGTTTTGCTAATGGATTGTTCTGGTCAATAATTTGAGATGCTTTTGCTTGTTTCAGATGACCATACATGGCTTCTTTAAATCCAAAAATCAATTTTTTTAACGTTGTGAAATTTTCATAGAGATCTGTTGCTAAAGCAATGTCTTGCCCCATAGGAATGTAACTTTTGTTGGGATCAAGGTCATTAAAATATTTTTCTAACTCTTCGATGGAAGCATTTTCAGATAAAACAGGTGAATTGGGTCTAACCAATACACGATGGTGCGCGATGATCTTGGTTTCTGTACCATTTAATTTTGAACATAGATTTTTGAGGTCCTGGGGAATGCTACTTTCTGAATATAGTGCCAATTGACTATCTAATACAATGCCTTTTGCTCCAAGTGCTTTTGCAGCAGCGGCCGTATGAAGGCCTATTCCTCCTTGTACCCATACAGGTATAGTGTTGATTTCTTCTATGACACGTTGAAATAAAACAAATGTGGATTCATAACCAACTAATCCTCCAGCTTCGTTTCCTTTCACAATAATTCCAATTGCTCCCAGTTGTTCGGCTTCTCTGGCTTGCTCAAGGCTACTTACCTGATAAATTCGTGATAAGTTAGGATAGGTGTTTATTGAGATCCCAAATGGAAGAATAATAAATTTTACCTGCTCGGACAGTTGAAGAGATGTTAGTTTATCATTTGTGAGATGTATACCATAGGAAGGTATATTGATCTGGTCAAGTTGTTTTAATGTTTCTTGAGCGATTACTATATCATGTCCCAAACTTAATACGGGGAATGCTCCAGCCTGAAATAGTTTAGACATCAGGTTGACGTCAGGCTTTTCAAAAGGCGTTACTCCTAAAATGGTTAAATTTTTCATACGTCGATGAGATTGAAATGAGATTTGGAAATTGTGTAAACTATAATAAAAACCTTTACGGTATTATTCGTTAATGTGGTATAGTGTAGTAAAAGTAGTTAATTTCTTCTAAATTTTAAGTATTAGAATTAATTTTATAATGATTTTTTTACAAAACCTTTAAATATCGAATTATTATTAGCTTGTTTGTAAAAAAATACTTCTTTTTTTATGATTTTTATAGTTTTTCTTATTTCGTTCGTACTGTCATCTAATGTATTTGCTTCATTTTTTGATAACTAGAGAGGGAAGATTTCTAAAATATTGTTGTACGTTTTAATTAAAGCTAATTGAAATTTAAATGTAACTTTTTATTTTTGTAAAAATTTACTGTATTTTAAATGAAAACTTACGGTTATTTGAATGAAAATTCAAATCAGTCGGACAAAGTAATTGACAGCCCACTGAAAATAACAAAGAAGGCATTTAAGATGTCAGTAAAAACATGATTGCGGATAAATTAAAAAATTAATCTTACTGTGGTAAAGTTTCGAACCGGAGTATTTTAGATGCTTGTTTTGTTGGTTTGCTCTTTTAAAAAATACCATCTGCCATGATTTTGCCACGAAACTTAGAACGCCAATTTTTTGAACTTTTTTTAGGTAATTTTCGGCATAACTTGTTTAAATGAATACATAAAGTTTTTGCGGTAAAGAAGTTATCTCCTATATTATAGGATTAATCGTAAAACCACAATTTTTTGGAATGTAAAAAAATATTTGTAAGCTCGTATTAAATTAGATTTAAGTGAAATGAACAGAGTTAAAAAAAATCAATAAAATAAAATGTTCTAGCTTCAATATTTCAGAATGTAAAAATTACGGTTGAGGTTAAAAATATGATTCTTCAGTAACTTAAAAATATGTTGAAAGCCATAATTAAACAATTTTACCCTAATAATTGTTTAATTGATCTATATATGAGTTCACCACTTACTATAATTGCTGCCACAAATTTTTCTGATATATCGAATAATGCTGTTACTTATGCAGCTGGAATTGCAAAAACAGCAGGGGCTAAGCTGATTCTGTTTAACTCTTTTTCATTAAGTTTTCACAGCGCCAATTCTCTTATTTCAGCTGAAGGCTTGCAGAAACAAATTGAAAAATCCACTCTAAGGCTTGAAACACTGAGCGCAGAAATAGCTGATTTATACAATATAGAAGTAAGTTCTGTATGCACTTATTCTTTTTTAGAAGATGAGCTTTCTTATCTTATTGGCAGTACAGCGGCAAGTCTTGTGGTAATGGGAATGGCAGAGCGTTCTTTTGAACAGGAATTAATGGGAAATTCAACTACAGCTGTAATAAAAAATTTGAATATTCCTGTTTTGGCTGTGCCTTTAAAAGCCCGTTTCAATAATATTAAAAAAATACTTTATGCTTCTGATACTTTGAGTTTATCATCAATAAAAAGATTTAGCTGGATAAGGCAGATTGTTAGTGATTTAGGAGCAGAAATTGAGTTCTTTAGCGTAGATGAAAAACTGAATAATTTAAAAGAAGAACAAGATAAAATATTGCTGACTTCTACATTAGAGAAAGAATTTGAGCAAGTGAAATACATGTATAAAAGCGTAAAATCAAATGCCGTAATTAATGAAATAGAGAAAGAAATCAAAAATTATGATGCCGATATTTTAGTAATGGTACCTCAAAAATATGGTTTTTGGGATTCTTTGGTTCATAAAAGTAAAACCAGAATTATGGCGGCAGGTCTGGATATTCCGCTATTGTCTTTTCCAAATTATTAGAAAACAATAAACTAAGATCATCTGTCAGAAAGAAAAAGATTTTAGAAGTGTAATAGGCATTGTCAATTTTTATCTTTGTCTCAATTAAAATGCATAAATTTAATATTTAACCAATTATTAGTTAATGAATTCAAGTATTCAAAATAAACTATCCGGAAAGAATTTTTTCTATAAATATTATAGAGTTATTGTTATACCGGTGGTTTTTCTGATTTATTTATCCTCTTATTATTTCCTGAATCCCTATCAGGATTTTGAGCATAATACTTTATTAGTAATAGATTGGACGCTTGATATATTTATAATCCTTGTATATTGTGCTGTACTTACAGAGTTAAGTCTTTTTGTTGGGCGTAGTCTAAACTATTGGATCAGTTGGGAGCAAAAACCAATTTTCAGAGCTTTTGCACAGTTTGTATGCATTATTTTAGGTAACATTCTTTTAAACTACTTTTTTTCGTATCTGTGGGAATATTTATATTCCTGGACACCAATAAAAGAAAGTGAACTTGTTCAAATCTGGCAGTCCAATTTAATGGCTGCGATATTATCCCTTTTTATAAGTTTTATACATACGAGTATATTTTTGCTGAACCGCTGGCGTGTTACTTCTGAAGAAGCGGCAGAACTGAAAGTAAAAGCTTCTGAACTTCAGGAAGCTGCTGCAAAATATGAATTGGAGTCCTTAAAATTACAGCTTGATCCGCATTTTATCTTTAATAATTTCAGCGCTCTGACCGAGCTGATTCATGAAGATCCAAAAGCCGCTGCATCATTTTTGGAGAACATTACAAAGGTGTATCGTTATATGATTTCAAACCTAAATAAAGATACCATAACAGTAAAAGAAGAGATTGAATTTTTGAATGCTTATTTTTATCTTTTAAAGAAACGACTTGGTGAAAAGGTTGATTTGAAACTTCAAATTGATATGACTTGTTTAGATCGTCATTTACCACCATTAACATTACAATTATTAGTCGAAAATGCCGTAAAACATAATATGGCGACAGTGTCAAATCCCCTTACGATTTCTATTTATTCTGATCTTGGTGATCTTGTGGTTAGAAATAATCTACAGCCAACAGCCGGAAAGAGTTTGGTTTCAACAGGAATCGGGCATAAAAATATTGAGTTTCGATATAAAATTCTGCACGATAGAATGCCCGTTTTCTCGGAGTCAAATGGGGCTTATTGTGTACGTTTGCCTTTAATTTCAAAATAGTATGAAAATTTTAATTGTAGAAGATGAAAGTATCAACGCCAGCCGTTTGAAAAGACTGTTGGAAGAACTGGAACCTCAATGTGAGATTCTGGCCATTATTGATACCGTTGCAGATTCAGTTAAATGGCTGAATTCAAACCCTGCGCCCGATTTAATCACGATGGATATTCGTCTGGCTGACGGATTGAGTTTCTCTATTTTTGATGAAGTCGAAATTACTTCTCCCGTCATCTTTACAACAGCTTATGACGAATATGCCATAAAAGCTTTTAAGGTAAACAGTATTGATTACCTGATGAAGCCAATTGAAAAAAACGAACTTGAATTTGCTTTAAAAAAGTTTAAGTCCGTTTCTAAAGTTGAAAATAATACCACAGATATTGCCGGAATTCTAAAAGGTTTTATGAATAAACCCTCTTTTAGATTGCGTTTTTTAGTAACCTATCGCGACGGTTATAAAAGTGTAGATGTTGCCGATATTGATTTTATATATTCGGAATTTAAGACCAGTAATTTAGTGCTTAAAGACGGCACGGCCATTCCCGTAACTCAGACTATGGAAGAATTAGAGCAGGAACTTGATCCGGATGTTTTTTTTCGTGCCAACAGACAGTTTTTTATTCGGGTGGAAAGTATAAAGTCGATCTCAAACTATTTTAATGCAAAGCTAAAAATACAGCTCAGGTTAGATCCTGAACGTGAGGTAATCATAAGTAGAGAAAAAGCGCCTGTATTTAAACAATGGATGGATCGCTAGTAAAGGTTCTGAGATACTAAGTTGCTAAGGTTCTAAGTAAAATCATATTTTTTAGTTGCCTCCAGTTTTAACTGGAGGTAAAATAAATTCATTATCAAGGGCTTTAGCCAAAAGATGAGTTTGACTAAAGTCTTTTCCATCCTATCAATACCTCCAGTTAAAACTGGAGGCTATTCAATAAATTTAAACTTCGTGCCATTGTGTCTTTGGCATTATCATTCTCATTCGTTTCAGTATCGAAAAATTCCGTTTGGGTAACTTTCTTCTGTTTAAAGGTCATTTTGTGCTGTTCTTTTGCGGTCAAATTCTATGTATTCATTAAAGTGAAATAAAATGACAAAACAATTTTTTCAAAATTATAAAACATTCAATAAGGTTGTAGTCTTATTGATTATCATCGGCTTTTCTTCATGCGGTAAAAGCGGATCTGAAGCAGATGCAATGGCGGTTCAAAAACCGGAAGTAGACTTTTTTCAGGCAAAATCTGTTACAGGTGAAGTGGCGAAAAAATACCCCGGAACTGTAGAAGGTACCGTAAATGTTGATATTAAAGCCCAGGTTTCAGGATACCTTGAAGCAATTTATGTAAAAGAAGGTGATTATGTAAACAAAGGACAATCACTTTTTAAAATTAAAGGAGATGTTTACGCAGAGCAGGTTAACAGCAGTCGTGCAGCATACAAAAGTGCTTTGGCAAACTTAGCGAATGCTAAACTTGAAATTGAAAAAGTGAAACCTCTTGTAGATGCAAAAGTATATTCGGACATGCAGTTAAAAACAGCACAGGCAAATTACGATGCAGCACAAGCACAGGCAGCACAGGCAAAAGCAGCTTTAGGGTCTTCACAATTAAACGCTGATTTCTCTTTGATAAAAGCTCCGGTAAGCGGTTATATCAGCCGTATTCCAAATCGTGTTGGAAACTTGGTTACGCCATCAGATACTGTTCCGTTAACTATTTTATCAGACATTAATACAGTTTTTGTTTATTTCTCGATGAGCGAATCTGATTATCTGACTTTCTCCAAAGATTCAAAATCAAAGAAAACAGTAAGTCTTATTATGGCCGATGATAGTGCGTACGATCAAAAAGGAACATTAGAAATCGCCAGCGGAAACATTGACAGAACTACCGGAACAATTGCCTTAAAAGCGATTTTTCCAAATCCTAAAAAACTTTTGCGTGCAGGAGGATCAGCAAGAATTATTTTAAACAGCAATTTGTCTTCTGTTGTAACGGTACCAATGGCAAGTGTAAAAGATATTCAGGATAAGTTTTTTGTTTTTGTTTTAGGCAAAGGCAATAAAGTAGCCATGACTCCAATTGAAGTTGCCGGAAGTTCCGGTACAAATTATTTTGTAAAAAACGGTGTAAAAAGCGGTGATAAGATTGCATTAAATTCTATCGATGTGCTAAGTGATGGTATCGAAGTAAGAGCGATAATCAAGTAATGCTAAATGCTATTATCGTAAAGGCTCTTAGTAAAAATAATTTTTAGTTTTTAATATAAATAACATTTTCCATGTTAAAAAAAATAATAGACAGGCCGGTATTGGCCACAGTAATTTCCATTGTTCTGGTGATCTTGGGTATTATTGGTTTAACAAGATTATCGGTTACCAGATTTCCTGATATTTCGCCGCCAACGGTAATGGTTAGTGGTTCGTATCCGGGAGGAAATAGTGAAACAGTAATCCGTTCCGTAGTAACTCCGTTAGAAGAACAGATTAATGGTGTTGAGAATATGCAGTACATTAAATCTTCTGCAAGTAATGATGGATCTTTTTCGATCAGCGTTATTTTCAAACAAGGCGTAGATCCGGATCAGGCTGCGGTAAACGTTCAAAACAGAGTGCAGCAAGCGACTCCAAAACTTCCGCAAGAAGTAATCAGAATGGGACTTACAACGTCGAAACAGCAAAACAGTATGATTGTTATTTTCAACTTGTATACAGATGATAATAACAAGTACGATGAGCTTTTTCTTCAGAATTATGCTAATATCAATTTGGTTCCGCAAATGAAACGTGTTCCTGGCGTAGGTCAGGTTCAGATTTTTGGTCAGAAAGACTACTCTATGAGAATTTGGCTTGACCCAAGAAAAATGGCAAATGCAGGTTTGGTTCCATCTGATGTTACGCAGGCAATTGCAGATCAAAGTTTAGAATCGGCTCCGGGGAAACTTGGAGAAGAATCAAAAGCGGCTTTAGAATACGTAATTCGATATAAAGGAAAGAAAAACAAACCGGAACAATATGAAAATATTGTGGTTAAAAATGACGGTAATAATTTGTTGCGTCTTAAAGATGTGGCAAGAGTAGAATTTGGTTCGATCTCTTATAGCGGGGACAATAAATCGAACAGTAAAAATGCGGTTACAATGGCAATTTTACAGACTTCGGGTTCTAATGCAAACGATATTGAAATCGGGATTAATAAAGAAGTAGAGCGATTATCGAAGTCTTTTCCTCCCGGAATTAAATACGTGAACGTAATGAGTACCAAAGAACGTTTGGACGAAGCGACAGGACAGGTAAAATCGACTTTGTTAGAAGCTTTTATTCTGGTATTTATTGTCGTATTTATATTCCTGCAGGACATTCGCTCCACGATAATTCCAGCTATTGCGGTGCCAGTAGCGATTGTAGGAACCTTTTTCTTTCTGTTGGTTTTTGGATTTACCATCAACATTCTAACACTTTTCGCCTTGGTTTTGGCCATCGGAATTGTAGTCGATGATGCTATTGTTGTGGTAGAAGCCGTTCACAGTAAAATGGAAGAAGACGCCGGGATTTCGGCCAAAGAAGCGACTCATAGTGCAATGGCAGAAATTACCGGAGCGGTAGTTTCTATTACTTTAGTCATGTCGGCTGTATTTATTCCAATTGGTTTTATGACAGGATCTTCAGGGATTTTCTATAAACAATTTGCTTATACTTTGGCAATTGCGATTATTATTTCGGCTGTAAATGCCTTGACGTTAACTCCTGCTTTATGTGCGCTTTTATTAAAAAATCATGGTGACAAACACGGAAATCACGAACATAAAACCAGTTTTAAAGACCGTTTTTTTGTGGGTTTCAATACGGGTTTCGACAATTTTACCGGAAGATATATCAAAGGTGTTCGCTTCCTTGTGGGAAGAAAATGGATTGCAGCGGGATTAATTACAGGTATAACAGCTCTTGCAGTTTATATGATGATGTCAACGCCAAAAAGTTTCGTTCCGCTTGAAGATGATGGGTTTATGGTTTACAGTTTGTCTATGCCACCGGGAACAGCGCTTGATCGTACGACTGAAGTAGTTCAGAGAATGGAGAAAATATTAGAATCAGAAAAAGCGATTGATGTTAACACCAGTATTACCGGATTTAATATTTTGAGTAACAGTTCCAGTACCGCATACGGATTAGGTTTTATTAAATTAAAGCCTAAAAAAGAAAGGGGTGAAGTTAAAGATATTGATGAAATTTTGAATAGTGTTACGGCCAAATTATCCACAATCAAAGAAGGTTCGGTTATGGTGTTTAGAATGCCACCTGTAGAAGGATTTGGTGTAACGAGTGGTGCCGAAATTGTATTGCAGGACAGAATGGCAAGAAGTCCGGAAGTTTTAAAAGCAATGTCAGATAAAGTGATCGCACAAATTATGCAGCAACCCGGAGTTCAATATGCGTATACGACTTTTAGAGCCGATTATCCACAGCTGGAATTGGAAGTTGATGAGGACAAAGCACGTCAAATGGGAGTGAACATAAAAGAACTGCTAGGAAATATTCAGACGTATTTTGCCGGAGATCAATCGTCAGATTTTACCCGATTTGGTAAGTTTTACAGAGTTAATGTAAAAGCCGATGGAATTTTCAGAATGGATGAGGATGCGTTTAACGAAATTTTCGTTAGAAATGCACAGATGCAGATGGTTCCTGTAAAATCAATCGTAAAATTCCATAAAGTGTACGGACCGGAATCGGTAGACCGTTACAACCTTTACAATTCGGTAAATATTACAGCAATGGCATTGCCGGGTTACAGTAACGGTCAGATTATGGGGAATTTAGAAAAGGTTTTAGATAAACTTCCAGCCGATTACAGTTACGAATGGACAGGTTTAAGTCTGGAAGAAAAAGCAGGAGGAAACCAAACGATTGCCATTTTCGGATTATGTCTGTTGTTTGTATTCTTTTTATTAGCAGCACAGTATGAAAGCTATTTACTACCGTTGGCGGTTTTACTTTCGATTCCAACAGGAATTTTAGGAGCTTTTGCCGGAGTAAAAGCTGTTGGTTTGGATAACAATATTTACGTTCAGGTCGGACTCATTATGCTAGTGGGACTTCTCGCGAAAAATGCCATTTTAATTGTAGAGTTTGCACTTCAAAGGCGTATATCAGGTTTAAGTATTGTTGAAGCGGCAATTGAAGGTGCAAGATCAAGATTGCGACCAATTATCATGACTTCGCTTGCTTTTATTGTAGGTATGATTCCGTTGATGTTTGCTTCTGGAGGAACAGCAGTAGGAAACAGATCGATAAGTGTGAGTGCTTCAATCGGGATGTTGAGCGGAGTTATTTTGGGAGTTTTTGTGATTCCGTTGCTCTTCATTGTATTTCAATATTTACAGGAAAAAGTTTCGGGCAAGAAAACCATAGTTCAATCTATAAAAGAATAATAATGAAAATACTATATAAAATAGGAATTACTTTGTTTACCGGCTTGATTTTGACGTCATGTGTGGTAGGAAAAAAATATTCCCGTGCGGCATTAAATTCACCTGATAAATACCGCGAAGAAATTGCTGTAACGGGTGATACGGTTTTACTTCCGTGGAAAAGTTACTACAAAGATCCATTACTGGTTGATTTAATTGAAAAAGCCCTCGTTAAAAATAACGAGGTGCTTATCGCAATGAAAAGCATGGAACAGCTGGATTTGAATTATAAGCAGTCAAAATTAGCATTGCTTCCTACACTTGACTTTGATGCAGGAGCAAGTAGAGCTTATCAGTCTAAAAATTCGCTGAATGGTTCCTTAAGTGCCCAATTTACGAGTAAAGATTATTTGGATGATTACAGCGCCAATCTTCGTATGTCCTGGGAAGTTGATATTTGGGGAAAAGCAGCAATGCAAAAAAGAGACGCAAAAGCCACTTATTTTGCTCAGAAAGAAAATCTTTCGGCATTAAAAACCAGAATAATTGTTCAGGTAGCACAAGCTTATTATAACCTTTTAGGATTAGACGAGCAGCTTAAAATTGCTCAGAAAAATATAGAATTGAGCAGTAGCACTTTAAACATGATGAAGTTGCAATACACTGCAGGATCAATAAGTTCTCTGGCAGTAAACCAAAGTGAAGCTCAGAAAAAAACAGCCGAATTATTGGTTCCTTTAGCAAAAGCGAATATCGCAGTTCAGGAAAATGCGTTACAGATTTTATGCGGAGAATATCCAAATACTGTAGCACGTGCAGGAAACTTAAATGCATCAGAATTTGCGGTTGATGTTCCGGCTGGAATTCCGGCTTCACTTTTAAGCAGAAGACCAGATATTAAAGCAAGTGAATATGCTGTAATGTCGGCTTATGCAAAAACTGGATTAGCAAAAGCTACGATGTACCCAACATTAAGTTTGAGTCCGTCGATTGGTGTAAATTCATTTGAGTTTGATACCTGGTTTAATTTTCCGGGATCTGTAACCAAATCGATTGCAGCAAATTTAGTACAGCCTATATTTAGAAAGAAAGAGTTAAGAACAGCCTATCAGGTTGCACTTTTAGAACAAGAAAAAGCAGCGATTCAATTTAAACAATCTTACATAACTGCGGTTGGTGAAGTAAATGATGCCTTGTCAAAACTAAAATATGCAGATGAGCGTATTACACTTGTAACAGAAAAATCAGTTTCATTAGAAAAAGCAACTGCAGATGCAGGTCTTTTATACAAAAGCGGAATGGCGACTTATCTGGAGGTTATTGTAGCGCAAAATAGTTCTTTACAAAACGAACTTGATGTTGTGGCTATAAAATTAGAAAAGCTAGATGCAGCAATAAATTTATACCGTGCCTTAGGCGGAGGAGTGCAATAAAAATAATATTCAAGAGTTCATCATCTTTAGATTAATTTGTAGAGGTGATGGATTTTTTTGTTATAATAGTATTCTAAAGAACAATTAGGATAATTCTGAGTATATTGATACAGAAGAGTTTATTTTACAAATAAGAAAAGATTCTTATAAGAAGGAAATATTTTTAATTTATGAGTTTAAAACATAAAGATTGATATAAGGGATTGAGAATGTGAGGTTTATTGAATTTTGTAAGGTAAATTCAGGTCGAGACAATTTTAGATATTTTTAATTTTGTAAATCGTTTAAATTTAAAAAATCCAGCACCTTTGGTGAAACTTTCAAATCAGATCGGAACTTTAAAATGCCCTTTATGAAATATCTTTTTAATTCTTTTGCATTGCGTATTGAAAATGGAGCGTTGAATGTAATGGCTTTATACATTATTGCGTTTCTGGAGTTATCGAAGTAATACAAACAAATATCATGAGCTGCATCTTCTCCCACTGATAAAACGATATCATAATTTTTCAGATCGGGAGTTGGACATAAAGACTCAAAAGTTAGGGATTCAAGAATTATTTCATCTTTATAATGGTGCAAACCATTTTGATCCACTATTACTTTTGTGATTTTGCTTTTTTGGTGAATAATCATATCCTTTACTACAAAATACACCAAAAAAGATAAAAGAATTACGGATAGTACTGCAAAACAAATTTTAAATTCAACAGATAGTTTAGATTCGATAATAATTATTTCTAAGTTAATTATTCCTAAAACGGTACCTATAAAAATAATTGCCCCTAAAAACTTTACTATAAAAGTTGTTTTCTTTGATTCTAATGACTCTATTTTTGAAAATTCATTATTCTGAAAATCCATTTTTTGTTAGGAGTTAGAAATTAAACATTACAGTTGTTTAAGCGAATTTAAGAATGATAAATCTAATTTCGACAATTAATAAAAGCGGTAGGTTATGTTTAGAATTCGGTCCTCAAAGTAATGACTCATCTTAGCTGTGTCTGATTTTCTTTGTATTGTTGTGAGAAAGCCTTTTTTATCATAAGTCATCACCAATTCACTAACTTTTTGCTCACTCCATATATCCTCCATCAGCACCAGATTCTTATTTTTATTATAAGTGTATTTTTCGCTTTTAGGCTCAATACTGTTAGGTGCATCAGCCAGAGTTGAAAGAAATCCTTCTTTAAATTGGTATAATTTAGCTGGAGTGGTCTTATCTGCACAGCCGTTATGAAGAAACAAAGCAACAGGGGCCCCGTTTAAATAATAATAAGTCTTTTTTTCATTACAAGTCTCTTGATTGTCATTCTTCTTTAGAAAATCAAAGTATTCTGTGCACTCTTCGACTTCAAATTTATTTTCGTTATAATAGCGATAGTGCCATGAAGAAAAAGAGTTTTCTTCGATCATTTTATTTAGAATGTTTTCATTTGGTAAAGTACCAAGTGTCACTATTTTATCTACACCCGGGTATGATTCTCCCAACCAACCGCTATTTTGTAGTCTATTAGGCATTTCGGAATTCAATGAAAAGAATCGGATTTTATCAATTCTGTTTTTTTCATCGTATTGGTAAGAACTGATCTTTACGATGCCATTATTATAATCAATGCTTGCTTTTTTATCAATCAGCCCTTTTGGATTGTAGTAATTTCTTATATAGAAAGTTGTGTCTCTTTTCTCTTTATTGTGTCGTATGTTAGTTATACTCACGACTTGGCCATCCGGGTTAAAATTGTAAATATAATTTATCCCATTTTCATCATTATTTTTTAGAACAATACTTTTTACCTTATGGTTCTTCATAAAAGAGGAATTGAAAGGAAAGACTGTTTTTGTAAAATAAATTTCTTCCTCAAAAGGCATGACAGTGTAAAAAGGTTTTACCTGTGCTTTACCATTAAAGATGATACAGCAGATAAAAATGCTGGTCAAAAATGAAATAAGTTTGTATTTTGAGTATAACATTTTTTGCGAAATTCAAGAATAGTAACTTTATTTAAGATCTTATTGTTAACAAATGTATTCTATATTTATTTAGCATTAATAGCCCGCTTATAAACTTAACAATATAAAAATTAATTATATAGGAGGAAATTTTATATTTTCAGATGTTTAATATATTCGAACCTAGACTTCCGAAGGTCTTTATTTGATTGAATTTTTAATAGTTAAAAAAACATTGCGCCATTATTTTGTCACAAAAATAAAATGGACAAAATTGCGATGAATAGCACTTAACTGCCTTAGCTTTTTGTGGCAAAATAGGAGAAAACTCCAATTAATAAACTTTCGTTATCATTTCATTTATAGGCAAGCGAACTTTTTTCATAGTTGCCATGTAGTCTTTTTCCAAATCACGGTATCCTAATGCAAGTATAACTGTGGAATGCAGCCCTTTCTCTTTCAAACCCAAAACGGCATCGATAATAGAAGCATTAAATCCTTCGATAGGAGTGGCATCCACTTTCAATTCTGCTGCAGCAATAAGTGCCGTTCCTAGTGCAATATAAGCCTGTTTGGCAGCCCAAAGTGCTTTTTGCTCTTCGTTGATAGCGCTAAAATAGGAATGCAATCCATTTCTAAATCCTGATAAGGCACCGGCATCAAGACCTCTTTGTTTTTCTGTCATCGCTATGTAATTGTCAATGTAAGTCGAAGAAATGTCAGTGAATGCAGCAAAAACCAACAAATGTGAGCAAGAGTGAATCTGTCCATTATACGAATCAGCACCTAATTTTTTTTGGATTTCCGGATTGCTTACAACAAAGACACGGTAAGATTGCAGACCACAAGAAGATGCTGAAAGATTTATAGCCTCTAAGATCTGATCGACCTTCTCTTCTGTTACTTTAATGTTATTGTAAGCTTTTGTGGCGTAGCGCCATTTTAAAATTTCTATCAAATTCATTGCTATATCTATCTTAATTTTTGGCAAATATAAATGATATTGTTTTCTTTTTCGAGTTTTTGAAGCGCTCTGGGAAACTCCAAATCACTCATCTTAGGTCACTAAAGAATAATTATCTGTTTCTCTTCATTATTATACATCTTTAAAGATTAATAATCTTTAAAAACACATGTAAAAAGAATGATTAACTGATTTTGTCTATAAATAAAAATATTTAATCTTTTATTTTCAAATTTGCAGGGTAAAAAAACTAAATAGCATCATCAGATGAAAGCAAACATAAAAGAAGATAGGGAAATAAACGAAAAGCAGGATATTGAAAACACCCAGAATACAATCAGGAATGATTTTGCATTCACACTAAAGAGCACCTGTTTAGATGAAAATTATCACCCCTCAAGTGAAACGCGGTTGACAACCAATTTTGCAAACCTGGCTAGAGGAGGTAATCGCCAACAAAACTTACGCAATGCATTAAATATGATTAACAATCGATTCAATGCATTGGCTCATCTGGATAATCCAAAAGCGGATCGTTACCTTGTAGAACTTGAAATCATTACAGTAACGATGCGTATTGATGATAAGAATGGTAGTAGCAATCTGCCGTTGATTGAAGTTTTAAAAACGAATATTTTTGACCGTAAGACTAGTCAGCGTATCGAAGGTATTGCCGGAAATAATTTTTCGTCTTATGTTCGTGATTATGATTTTAGTATTTTATTGATCGAGCACAATAGAAATAAACCTAATTTTTGTATTCCTGAAAATTTTGGTGATTTGCACGGAAAACTTTATAAGTGCTTTGTGGGTTCAGCCACTTATAAAGAGCACTTTAAGATGTCACCGATTATTTGTCTAAGTGTATCGAGCAACAAAACTTATACTCGGACTGAGTATCAGCATCCGGTTCTGGGTTTTGAATATTTGCAGGATCAGTATTCTATTACGGATGAATATTTCTCTAAAATGGGCTTGAAGGTTCGTTTTTTCATGCCTTTGAATAGTGTTGCACCAATGGCTTTTTATCACTCCGGAGATCTGCTTGCTGATTATACTGATCTTGGATTAATCAGCTCAATTAGCACGATGGAGACTTTCCAGAAGATTTATCGCCCTGAAATTTACAATGCAAATTCAGTGGCCGGGGAAATCTATCAACCTAGTCTTAAACACGAAGATTATTCACTGACTCGCGTGGATTATGACCGCGAAGAGCGCAGCCAATTGGCTGTTGAACAGGGTAAATATGCAGAAGAGCATTTCATTAAGCCTTACAAAAGTCTCCTGGAACAATGGTCTGCTAATTTTACCCTTTAATTGATTACAACGCATTAAAATTATATTATTATGAAGAAATTATTATTACCTACCTCTATTGTTGGAAGTTTACCAAAACCTGCCTGGCTAGCACCACCCGAAAAACTTTGGTCACCATGGAAATTAGAAGGCGATCAGCTGCTTGAAGGGAAACAAGATGCTTTACGCATTTCTCTGCAGGAACAACAATTGGCAGATCTGGATATCATTTGTGACGGCGAGCAGACACGCCAGCATTTTGTAACGACTTTTATCGAGCATTTGAGCGGTGTAGATTTTGAAAACCGTAAAACAGTAAAAATCCGTAACCGTTATGACGCGAGTGTTCCAGTGGTAGTAGGTGAGGTTGCACGTCAAAAAGCAGTTTTTGTTGAAGATGCTAAATTTTTACGTAAACAGACTAATAAGCCTATAAAATGGGCATTGCCAGGCCCGTTGACAATGGTAGATACCTTGTACGACGACCATTATAAAAGCCGGGAAAAATTGGCGTGGGAATTTGCGAAAGCACTCAATGAAGAAGCAAGAGAACTTCAAGACGCAGGGGTAGATATTATCCAGTTTGATGAACCTGCATTTAATGTGTTCTTTGATGAAGTAAACGATTGGGGAATGGCGGCATTAGAAAGAGCCATTGAAGGTTTACATTGTCAAACTGCGGTTCATATTTGCTATGGTTATGGAATACAGGCAAATACTGATTGGAAAAAGACATTAGGTTCAGAGTGGCGACAATACGAAGAAATTTTTCCGAAAATTCAAAAATCTAAAATTGATATTGTGTCATTAGAATGTCACAACTCCAATGTGCCTTTAAATTTAATGGAACTTGTTCGCGGAAAAAAAGTAATGGTCGGTGCGATTGATGTAGCAACCAATACTATCGAAACACCAGAAGAAGTAGCTGCGACCCTGCGTAAAGCTCTTGAGTTTGTAGATGCCGAAAATCTTTACCCTTCTACAAACTGCGGTATGGCGCCGCTATCTCGAAACATAGCCAGAGGTAAGTTAAATGCTTTAAGCGCAGGAGCAGAAATTATACGCAAAGAACTTGGGATTTAGTCTCAATATATTAATAATGGAGTCCTTGCCTTCACGGAGGAATAATATTTAAAACACATTGAAGAAATTATTAGAAGTATTAAAAAAAGCAGGTTTCGACGGTTTCCTGTTAATGATAGCCACCATGATTCTGATGGCTTATTTTTTGCCACAGCCAGGTATGGTCAAAGAACCAGTTTCGCTGGAGGAGATTGCCAATGCAGGCGTTTCCTTGATTTTCTTGTTTTATGGCATGCGACTGAGTGTTGAGAAACTAAAAGCAGGACTTTCCAATTGGAAAATGCACATTGTCGTTCAGTTGACAACCTTTTTATTTTTTCCCCTCATCGTTTTGGCATTTCGTCCGTTGTTTGTCAATAACGGCTTCGAGCTGCTTTGGCTGGGTGTATTTTTTCTGGCAGCTTTACCATCTACAGTATCCTCTTCTGTGGTCATGGTTTCCATCGCCAAGGGAAACATTCCCGCAGCCATTTTCAATGCGAGTATTTCCAGTTTGATTGGAGTAGTGGTTACGCCGCTATGGGTTGGGCTGTTTATAGCTTCTGCCACAGGCGATTTTGATGTTACTCATATCGTCATAAAGTTGATTCTTCAAGTCTTGCTGCCTGTTATCATTGGCATATGCCTCAATTCCCGTTTCGGCGCCATTGCCGAAAAATACAAGAAACAGCTCAAATATTTCGATCAGTCAGTTATTCTAACGATTATTTACACATCGTTTTGCAAGTCATTTTCCGAACATCTTTTTGAAGGCTTCACCGCCCTTGAACTTGCTGGACTTGCTACAGGGATGATAACGTTGTTTTTTGCCGTATTCTTTTGTGTTGGACTACTCAGCCGCCTGCTTGGTTTTTCAGATGAAGACCGCATTACTGTTTTATTCTGCGGGTCTAAAAAGTCATTGGTACACGGCACTGTTATGTCAAAAGTACTTTTTCAGCACAGTACTATCACCGGCATCGTATTGCTGCCGCTCATGCTTTACCATGCCTTGCAATTGATTGCTGCCAGTATCATCGCTCAGGGTATGGCTCGACGAAAAGAAGTATAATGTTTATTTATGACGTTGCCCTTTATCTTCTTTTGATAAAGGGCGTCAAGAATAACGCTCACTACTATAAAATAATACCTTTTAGATTTTTATACTGTGAAGATGAAAGTTGCAGTATTTTATGTTTTTAACTTGTATGAAATAAGATTTTTGTATTGTTTTTGGTTATATTTGAAGAATTTTATTCTGATTTAAAAATAAATAAACCTGTTTAAAGTAATATTCTATGGAGCAGATAGATGAAATTGATCTTCAGTTATTAAATATACTTCACGATAATTCTAAATACACTGTAAAAGAGCTTGCTAAAATGGTGAATCTTTCGGCATCGCCTGTTTTTGAGCGGATTAAAAGATTGGAAAACAGCGGATATATTAAAAAATATATTGCCCTGCTTGATGCAGAAAAATTAAATAGAGGTTTCATTGTTTTTTGTAATATCAAACTTAAACAGCACGATCGTAATATCGGCAATCAATTTGTTAGTGATATTATGAAAATAGAAGAAGTTGTGGAATGTTACAATATTTCAGGAGATTACGATTTTTTAATGAAAGTTTCTGCCAAAGATATGAAGCATTATCAGGATTTTGTGTTTAATAAATTAGGATCAGTTGAAAGTATAGGAAGTACCCAAAGTACCTTTGTTATGTCGGAGATAAAAAATATGTATGGATAGTTCCGCGATGGCTTATTTATTTGAAATTCGCCTTAGCTTTTGTGACAGAAAATGTATTGAGTACATTATGTTTAAATTTGATTTAATTCTTTCGTTATTGTAATAAAATATTGATCTATTTTTTTTTAGTTGTTCTACTGATAATTTCGAATCAAACATATAATAAAAAAAACGACGCAGAATACTTTCCGCGTCGTTCCATTCATTTCTATTTAATTGATTTAGATACCTTCCACCATCAAACGAGTGTCTGGTAAATTTTTCAATGGCTGTATTTTAACCTCTGGTTTTGCCATTCTCGAAATTGCATTTAATGCAGCTGCAATAGCGCCTTCTTGCCAACCAGGAAGGGAGGAAATTTGATCACCAACAATAAAAAAGTTAGCATTGCTCGCATTTTTTGTTTTCGGATCTATAATTCCAGATCCTTGTGCAATAGCGTTAAATTGTTTCGTTGAGTAGTTCGCATCTCCAACGGCTTGCCAATATGCCCAGCCACCCTTGATATTTGGCATATTTTGCCAAGCTATGGCAACACCTTCTTCCAAGCCTTCGGCAAATTTCTTACCGAATTTACTGGCATCATTTCGTGCTTTGGTAAGTCGCTCATCAACGGGTAATTTTCCCCAATCGTGTGCTACTTTATCAAAATTATAAGCGCCTGTTAGCACGCCTTTTTCGTCTTGATACGCCGTAGATGGATACCAAATTTGTTGAATTTCATTGTCTGTCCAAGAGATTCCTCCAAAAATAGGTACAACTCCCACTTCGGATTTTTCAACTCCCATTGTCTTGAGATTTATTGGGCTTCCTTGCCATAAAGATCGATTTGCTTGCCAGCCCACTTTGGAGGTACAGGCTAAAAAACGCGGAACGTATCCGTCTCTTCGCGGTTTATAACCTGGAGCTTGTGTTGGTTCAAATTGTGCCACAAAAACTGCTGTTAATGCATCTTTAAATTCAGGTTCAAGTCCCGATTTTAGGAGATCAGAGTCTAGAATATTTTTCAAAAAAGGCATCGCAAGGTTGCAAACACAATAATCAGCTTCGTAAAAGATCGGTTCTTCTGTTCCAACTTGTCCAACCGAAATGATGTACTTCTTTTTAGTTGAGTCCCATTTTATTTTTTTTACAGGACTATTCAAAAGAATATTTCCTCCCAAAGCTGCCACTTGTTGAGCAAAAGCGTGTTGCACCTGATCCATTCCTCCAACGGGTTGAAATAAAGTAGGTTGCCAAAGAAAATCTGTAGGTTGATAGAATTTTGTGCCTTCCCAAAATTTTGATTCCAGCAATTTATCAAAACTCAAAACATCGGCTACAATTCCAGCCGCAACACCAGGTAAAACTTCATATCCAGCGCGTGTTTTTCCATCCTCGAAGCCAGGTGATCCTGCCGTTGCGCTATAGGTTCCATCTACATCAAGCTCTCCGAAACTGATCATCAAACTTTGTAAATCTTCAACGCGTGTTTTAAGATTACCGTCACTAATTCCCACTTGTGAATTGCGAAGTAATTCTTCCGCATTTTTGTATACCATGTGCGCCAACCAACCTCTTGTATTATGATCCAAACGACGGTAAACCATAGGTTTACCTCCAAAACTTTCGTCCTTTTGAACCAAATTAGATTCAGAGTTCATCACATATATTTCAACGTCTACCGAAAAACGTTTTAAGTAAGAAAGGAGTCGTTTGTGACTGCTTGGAATACGACCAGGTCCTGCATTAAGGTAAGGTTCTGAATCTCCCACTGGGCGTTTAAATCGAACAACTTGTGGTTTTCCAGGTTTTGAATCGAACAAATCACTGTTTGCATCTTCGATGAGTGTATCCCCTGTGCGTAAGCTCATGCAGCGTCCTCCCGTTTTATGAGATGCTTCCAGAATGGTTACTTTTGCACCAGACCCTTGAGCGAGTAGTTCGTACGCGGTGGTAAGTCCCCCAACACCAGACCCGATGATTATAACCTCCTTTCCTTCTAGTTGATTTGGACTAAGTTTAATCGCTTGATTGGTAATCTTGTCTTGCATTTTTGTTGCTTTGGCCAATGCGGCGAATGCAATTGATCTCGGATTGTTTTCTAAAAATTCCTGACGACTTTTGTACTGTCCCATTTTGTATAAATTTTATGTTAAAAAATAAAAAATTTTGATTTCTATGGTATTCGTATTTTCTTTGGGTTAATCTCGAAAACGCTTTCTAATTCTAGATTTTATTTTCTGAAATGAAATTAATGATTGAAAATAAAAAAAATGAAAAAGATGTCATTAATGAAGGTTTTTCTGTCGTGAATGGATGTTTTTTTGTTGTGAATAAAATTGATTTATTCCAATAAAATAAATTACTTAGGGTTATTGTATGAATGCGGTTTTATAAAGAAGATTAGGTTCTGTTGCATCTAAAGCTAAGTTTTACCTTTGCCTTTTTTTAATTTTTAAACTGATGAATACGAAAGGCCATTGCTATCCGAAGTCTATTGTATTGCAGGCAGTATAATTTAAGCTTAGGTTTACATTAAGCTATCGGGATCTTGAAGAGATCATGAAAATGCGTGGAGTTCATGTTGATCATGCTACTATTCAGCGTTGGGTTTATAAGTTTACACCTATTATTGAGTCAGAGATGAAGAAGAGAAAGGGTAAAGTAGGTACAAGGTGGAGATTTGATCAAATTTATATCAAAGTAAAAGGTATTTGATGTTGTTTATATCGAGCAGTAGATAAATTAGGCTATACAGTAGACTTTCTTTTGACCAGAAAAAGACAGAGAATTAGTGCTCAGTCTTTACAAGGCCGCCTTATCTTTTTGTGGTAAAAAAGTATCCCTTCCATCTAAGTTTTGCCGCAATTTTGCCACAGAACTTTTGAGTGTTTTTACAAAGATTGAAAACTGTCATAAATGCAAAAAAAACCTGCGAATCCTATGATTTGCAGGTTTTGCTATGTTTTTTTGTGGGGAGAGCAGGATTCGAACCTTAAGCTTGAAACCTACGTATCTCCTGCGTTTTATTTTTTTTCGACCTAGTTTGCCACGATGTTACCACGAAACTCAAAACGTAAAAATTATTTGAGTTATTAAGAAACTTGTTTGAATGAACATTATAATTCTTGCTGTAAATGTAAAAGTACGAAAAAAGGAACATATTATAATTTGAGTTTCATTAATTAATGGAGGAAGAGCGATTCGAACAAAAATGTTGCATCCCGCTTTTATACTGCATTCCCTAATATTTTCTCGTTATTTTGCCACGATTCTGCCATGAACTTTTTGTGCATTTTTATGTATTTTTAAAAGTTCCGGAGCAGATTATCTGTTTAAATAATGTTGTAATTCGTAATTAATTGAAAGGCAAAGTTGCAAATTTTTAAGACGAACTAACAGAGAAAATTTTGAAAGCCTTTAAGAGATGTTAAAAGGAATTGAGAAGTAATTTAAGATTATATTCTCTTTTATAATTCTTCAATTTTTTTAGCACATCCAACAACTGATTGATAATGAACACAAAATTGCTTGAATCATTTAAAATTAGATTGCAATTGGCTTATTCTGTAGGGCTTATTTTGTAAAAATTAGTTGTGTTAAATCTAATAAAGAAATACTGCAGACTGGTTATGGGGTTCGAATGCTTCGGAGTTTAAAGTATAGGTTTCAGATTTTCAACAATCTACTATTTAAAATATTGAATCTTTCGCTCCATTGTGGCTGTTACTTCATTTTTATTCCCTTCTAAATACATCTTACACTTAATCCAGTTTTTATGATTATCGTATTCATATTCATAATATCTGTTTGTTGGCTGATTTATTTCATCTTCACTAATAAAATTGACTTCCACTAAATCGTTATTTTCATTATAGTTGAAAACCAGATCATCACTTGGGTAGGGATAAGTTTGTTGACCTGTAATATGTATTTTTTGAACATAAGTATTGTTAGAGTCATAAGTATAAATTGCAGTAAGGGATGTTCCTAAATAGTTACTCCAAGTTATCTTGGCGATTTTGCTTTTGTCATCGTAGTAACATTTAAATTTAGTGTCACAAGCATAATGAAATTTATTGTCTACATGAGTGTCGCGATATGGGCTTGTGTTCTTTGGATCAAAATTACATTCTATTAGGTTTCCTTTCGAATCGTATTTAAATGTTCTGACTAATAGTAGTTCATCTTCTGAAGGTGATTTAAATATTTTTCGCTCAGGTTTAGGTTTATAATAAACCTTTTCTTCAATAATTTTATTTCCTTCAGTTTTATATTGATATTGAAACTGCCTTAGATCTCTATATTGATCTTGATATTTATTTAGTGCTATACTTGCGCTGTCTAGTTTGGCTATTTTATAATCTCTGTCATTTTTAAATCTAGTTTCAATAGAGAAATTAGTCTGGATTTGTAAATCCAAATCAATGGATAATGGTTTTAAAATGCTTAGGTAAGGCAATAAATCTTTTTTTAAAATATAGTCTTTGTCATCATATTCATATTTATATAATTTTCCCACCGGACGATCTTCATAACCTTTGGTTCTAAGAGTAATTGCTTTTTGTATAGGAAGTCCTTCTTTGTTAAATTCATAAGAATCATCACTAGCAATATCATTTTCAAATAAAACACGATATTTTACTAGTGGTGTAATGTTTTGTTTGTAAAAGGAATAAAATGTATTCACGGTCTTCACAGGGCCGTTTAAATTTAATGATCTGTTTACTTTTAATTTGTTTTCCTGAGCAATGCAAAGGCTACAGTAAATTAATGCAAAACCTACAATAACTTTTTTAACATCTAATTTAATTTCCATAATATGAAATTTTTCTTTTAATACTTTTAATCACTTCGTCCTGCATGGAATTGTATTTAAGTTTACATTTTATCCAATTGTTATGACTATCATACTCATACTCGTAAAAGACTTTTTCTTGTTTATTTAAATAATCATTTACGTATTCACATGCTATGATATCCGCATTTTTGTTATAATAAAATTTAGCTTTTTTATATTTATTACCAAAACCAGCCTCGTAAAATATTTCAATCTCAGTAACGTAATTTTCTGTAGGATGATATTTGTATTTCTGTACTATAGGTGGCTCTTGGACTTCCTGAGGTTCTACAGCATAGATTTCAGCTACTTTAATTAAGCGATTTTTAACATCATATTCATAGATCCATTTTTCATGCGCCCCATCTTTTTCCGTATAATAATTATTTTTCTTGTATTCTCCTTCATAAATTAAACGTTGCTGGACTAAATTCCCTTTAATATCATATACATATTTTTTGGTTTGGTATAGTTGAGTTTCAATTATATTATTAGAATCATCTTTGTTTACAAAATATTCTTTTTCAGCAGTAATTTTACCATTTTTGTCGAAATTATATTTATAAGCAAAATCCGAGTCTTGATTTGTAAAACAGTTAGACCTCTTAAACGTAGTTTTATTTACACTTTGAATATTTAAATTAACCATTCCCGTCCAATCAGGTACACGATACACCTTTTTATCCAATTCATATTTGAAATTATTTTGAAGATCTTTTGGGTCATATACTAGTGAATCGGAAAAATGTCTTGATATCAAACCATATTTGTTAAACTCATACGATTCATATGAGTTTTGTCGTAATATTACTATATCAATGATATCATCTATTTCATATGCTGTGAGATCTTCTTTGTAAAAGGTACGACCATAAACGACTGATTTAACCGAATCATTTAAATTTAAACGATACAAATCTTTATTAATTCCATTTTGATTATTGGTTTTAAGCTGTGAAAAGCAGGTTAGCGAAAGGGAAAGAAATAGTAGTAGGGTTTTTATTTTATGCATTTTAAATAATATTTATATTCGATCTGGCTAGTTAACTTATTGATGTATTCGGACTTCAAAATAATATTAGACATTTATATGGACCGTTATACAAATCAACCTTTTTGGGTAGCTGATGCCTTAGATAATTGTGCCAAATATTCTTGAATTTTAGAGACTACAGTATTACAATTTTTAATAGCCGACAAATAATGTAGGATTCCAATCATACTGTTTGTGGCATCAACGGTAGTTTCTACTTTTTTTAAAGTATCTGTTTCGTTGCCAACAGCCGTTATTTTTGTATAGGTTTCAACTATATACGGTTGTGTTCTTCTCAATTCCAGTATTGCGCTATCAAGCTTAGTACCCATAACGTTAAATGCCAATCCCATTTTAGTGTAAGCCTTTTTAACTTCTTCAATATTATTTGCTTTAGCAGCTGTGTCAAATTCGGTTCCTTTCTTTTGCAGCGATTGTGAAAGCAATTCAGATTTTTTGACAAAAGCAGTTCCATGAGCTATCAAAGCTTCATATTTTTCCTTTGGATACACTTCGCTAAATGACATTGCATTACTTACTTTAGTTTCAGTTCGAGTACTTTCGGTAGTACTATTTTTGTTTTTTTTTAGTTCAACCGAAATATCATTGAATACTTCAAGCAAATTTTTATCTGTGGAAGTGCCGCTAATATTACTTTCAGTTAAAGTAATACTATTTGGATTAACGTAATAATCGTCTATTATGGTTTGACAGACTTTTTCAATTGATGCTAATGTCTCTAGTTTGGATTTAGTGCTCGGTGTGGTTTTATTTTTTTTTAATGTTCCATTTTGGGCATAATTCACAGTAATACAAAGGAATAGTATGTAGGTAAGTTCTTTTTTACCAACCAGTTTTAATCTCATAAGTATTTTAGTTATCGATAGATTTTTTGGGTTTTCAATTCTATAAATATATACATTATTACACTAGTGTCCACTAAAAAAGAAAATAAGTTCTTTTAAATTATTGTAAATCTGTATCTTAATAGTCATTTTTGAGCGTGACGATTTGAAATGATTATTATGTTTGTAAATCAATATTATGAATCTGAATCAAGGTAAATATGTTTTTTCTCAATTGGTTGAATCCCTCCTCAAGGTGTTTTTAACAGGTTAACCAGTAAATAGTTAGGCAATAAATCGGTTAAATATTTTACTTGTTGGAATCAATTAAAAATTAATCGTTCAAATTACGAAATTCTACAAATTTTATCGGCATCATTACTAGACAAAATACCCATAAATGAATTACTTATAAAATCAGATTACAATAATGTCATGAACATAATATTAATCAGTTGGTTTTTAGCGTATTTTAAGTGGATACTAATGAAAAAAACTATTAACATAGAAGATGAATTCTTTTGGGAAATGATATTCTCTGAATTCTGGATCTGCTAACAGAAAGTGGAGACAAAGTTAAGGATGCATTTTTGCACCCTTCACTATTTTAAATGCCTTTATAAAATCGGTAGTGTTACAGATTAGGGCATAGTGTTCTTTCTCATTCTACAGTTTTTGTTAGCACATCCAGAAATAAGTAAGGCCAACAACTGCAAGTGAAAGTATATATAAAAACTTAAAGTAGATAATAAAAGCGACAAGTAGCTTCATCTAATCATGAGATATTAAATTGATTGTGAAATTCCTCAATTGTCAAATTTCCCAGTGCGGAATGCCTCCTATGTTTGTTATAAAAGTTCTCTATATAGCCTGAAATTGAATCTTTTGCTTTCTCTTTTGTGGCATAGGTGTTATGATAGATCAATTCTGTTTTCAGCGTTTTGAAAAAGCTCTCGGCCACGGCGTTGTCAAAGCAGTTTCCCTTTCCGCTCATGCTACGGATAATCTGGCTGGTGCCTTCCAATAGAGAAGCAAACCATAGGCATGCATATTGTGTGCCCCTGTCAGAGTGGAACAGTAATTTCTGGTTACATTCTAAAGGACGGTTAACTATCGCATTTTTAAAAGCCCTGATACTTGTTTCTTTTGCTTTTAGGTTTTCGCTTAAGGACCAGCCTATCACTTTGCGATCAAAAAGGTCTATTACCACCGTAAGATAGAGCCATCCTTCGTCGGTTTCTATATAGGTAATGTCTGAGACCCATACTTCGCAGCACCGGACTGTCTTAAAATCCTGCTCTAGGATGTTCGGTGGCGTCAGATATCTATGAGCAGAGTTTGTGGTTTTTCTGAATTTCGTTTTTGCAATGCTACGCAGATGGTTTTCCATCATGATCTTCGCTACAAACGCCCGGGATACTTTAATGCCGATTGCTGAGAGTTCTTTGGCAATTCTGGGGCTTCCGTATGTGCACTGGCTCCAGTGGTAGATTCGGGTAATTTCAGATGCGATGAAAATTTTATGCACGGCTCTGCTGCTAGGTAGACCTTTCAGCCATTTATAGTAGCAGCTCGGATCGACCTTAAAAACCCTGCACATCTTCCCAACGGGAAATATCGCGGCATGCTCTCTGATAAATTCATATCTTACCCGCCGTTCTTGGAGAAGATGTCTTGAGCCTTTTTTAGTATAGCGCATTCCGTCTGTAGCTCTTTGATCTGCTTACGCATTTTTAGGAGTTCTTTTTGATCAAGAGCGGAGACAGAAGTTTTTTTTGCAACAAACTTCCCGTCTTTGTAAAGCTTCTTCCAATGCTGAAGGGAGTCTACGCTGATATTTAGCTCCTTCGCCACTTCAAGTACCTTTCCGCAGTTGATGCTCATCGAGGCCGCCAGAATCTTGAATCCTAACGTGTTTTTTTTTCTTGTCTTTTTCATAAACTATAAATTTAATTCCTTTTTTTCTTTAGAATTATAGTGTAAAAAAACAAGTCTTCATCCTCATGAACAAAACTGCCTTAACTTTTTGTGGCAAAATTGGAGGCAACTCCAAAAAAAAACAAGCTATTTACCTCTTTTTAGGTTTTTCTCAAAAACCGCCTTAATTTTTTGTGGCAAAATTGAAGGCAACTCCAACCTTGTTTTTTGTGCTAAAATTGGAGGTTCACAGTCTTGTTTCTGTATGTAAAACGTAGCAAAAGACTAAATTCAATACTCAAATTAGTCTGTGTCCACCATAACTATATAACCAATTTATATTTTTGAAATATAAACCTAAAAAAATATTTTTAAATTATACTAATTATATAGAATTTGTATATATTTGTATCGCAGAAAATTTCTGTATGATACTTATCCAGAAAGACTGAGGGAGTAGGCCCTGTGACGTCTTAGCAACCTGTTGCTTAATAAGGTGCTAAATCCTGCCGCTGTAGCGGACAGATAAGAAAGATTTACTCAAAATCTGAATAAGGTCATCATTGTTAAATTTATTTATTTTTTAAAATGAAAACCAAACAACAACATTTGTATGCCAGTTATGAGCTTTTGAATTCAATTTTTGAAGAAAATAGTCTTGCTGGTTTACGAATGCAAAAAAACTAGTTTCTCCAATACATCTTTATAAACAGCATTTACTAAAGCTCTTTTAAAATAGCTCGAGGGAATTCTTTTGTTCAATATTAAACTAAACTAAAATGAAAAAAAACGTACTATTCGATTATCTCAAATTTTTATTAAACAATCAAAATAAAATGAAAAAAATACTATTAGGATTTGCCTTATTACTTGAAGCAACACAAATACAGGCACAAGAAAGTAATTTACAGCTTAAAGGAGTTGTTATAGATACGGTTGCTCAATATGTTTATTTGCAGAAATTTCACAATAAAATGTTTACCACTATTGATTCCGTAAAAGTGAAGGACGGAAACTTCAGCTTTAAGACAAAAGTGAAAACACCTGAATTGTATGGATTGAGTGTAAACACAGAAGATTCTCCATTGTATGTTTTTCTTGAAAAAGGTCCAATTAACGTAAAATTAAGTCCAAAGAAATATTATAGCACATCTGTGGTTGAAGGTTCTGAATCTCAAAATTTATTTGAGTCGTATAGAAAATCGAAAGATATAGAAATAAGTAAATTCATTACGGAAAATCCAAAATCTATAGTTCCAGCTTATGTATTATATAGAAACTGGTCTTACAGATTGACACCGGAACAAATAACTCAGAACATTGCTTTGCTTGATAAAAGCCAGCAAAACACTACATATGTAAAAGAGTTGAAAGAACTGGTTACCGTTTTAGACGGTTTGGCGATTGGTAAAAAAGTCCCTGATTTTATAGCTAATGATCCGCAAGACAAACCAGTTCGTCTTTCTGAAAATTTAAAAGGCTATACTTTAGTTGATTTCTGGGCTTCATGGTGCGGACCATGCCGAAGAGAAAACCCAAATATCGTTGCAGCTTATAAAGAATTTCATGACAAAGGATTTAATATAGTAGGAGTTTCTTTGGATAAAAAGAAAGAAAATTGGATTAAAGGAATTCACGATGATAATTTGACTTGGCTGCACGTTTCTGATTTACTTTTCTGGAATAGTGCTATTGCAAAATTATATGGAGTAAGAGCTATTCCGGGGAATTATTTAGTCGATTCAAAAGGAATAATCGTAGCAAAAAATCTTCACGGAGAAGAATTGCAGACTACTCTTAAATCGCTTTTAGGACAAGCAAATTAATCTTCGAAGATTCTAATAATAAATTTAGTTAATTAAAATGATAAAGGAAATGAATGCGATTGATACAACAACAGAACCAATTGAATTGGAGTGTTACTTCTCAAAATTTAGAGAAAATACAATAGGAGTAAACCACTGCTTTAAATCAGTTTATGGAAAACAAAACCTGCTTTATGCAGATTGGGTTGCCAGTGGGAGATTATACGCTCCAATTGAGGATATTATGCTCCATAAAATTGGTCCAATGATTGCCAATACGCATTCACTTTCTAGTCAAACAGGTCAGACTTCAACCAATGCTTATCAATATGCGAGAGATATAATTAAGAAGTCAGTAAACGCAAATGAATCTGATGTCTTGGTGACTACAGGAACAGGAATGACGGCGGCTTTGTCAAAATTACACCGTATTATGCGTTTACGAAAAAATTACGAAACTGATAAGCCAGTTATATTTATTACGCATATGGAACATCATTCCAATCAGGTTTCATGGTATGAAACAAATGCTGACGTTGTGATTTTGCCTCCAGACGAAAATAATTTGGTCGATTCCAATATTCTTTCTCAAGAAATTAAAAAATACGCTCACAGAAGCTTAAAAATAGGTTCGTTTACCGCCTGTTCAAATGTTACAGGAATTATTACACCTTATTATGAATTGGCGAAAATCATGCATCAAAATGGAGGACTTTGTTTTGTAGACTTTGCTGCTTCAGCACCTTATGTCAAAATTGATATGCATCCAAAAGATCCACAGGAGCAATTAGATGCTATTTTCTTTTCTCCTCATAAATTTCTAGGAGGACCGGGAACCTCTGGTGTTTTAGTATTTAATGAAAAATTATACAAAGCTGAATTTCCTGATAATCCAGGTGGCGGAAATGTTAAATGGACAAATCCTCTAGGTAAATATTGTTATAGCAAGGAAATAGAGGTTAGAGAAGATGGAGGGACACCTGGTTTTCTGCAGGTAATAAGGACTGCTTTAGCTTTAGAATTAAAAGATAAAATGGGAATTCCAAATATTAAAAAAAGAGAAAAAGAACTGCTTGATCTTTGTTTTCTGAGGTTTCAAAAAATAAAAGGTTTGTCCGTTTTAGGAGATTTAAAAACAGAAAGAATCGGTTGTGTTTCTTTTGTGATTAGAGATATTCACTATAATCTAATCGTAAAGCTTTTAAATGATCGTTTTGGGATTCAAGTTCGCGGGGGCTGGTCATGCGCAAGTACTTATGCGCATTATTTGTTTAGTATAAACGAAAAGAAATCAGCAACAATTACAAACGAACTCTTAGAGAGAAACCAAACTAATAAACCAGGCTGGGTACGGTTGTCTCTGCATCCGATTATGACAAATGATGAACTTATGTTTATATGTGACGCGATAGAGCAGGTGGCTTTACATTACAAGAAATGGCAAAAAGATTACGAATATAATTCCGTTACAAATGAATTTGAAATTACTGAAATAAGGGAAATGATTGCTGAAGAGGTAAATGAATGGTTTAAGTTAGATTAAATCATGACCACAATTAAAGTTTAACTATTATTTATATGCCAGTGCATGATCGAGCAGAACTCTTCTTATTTTTATTATCTCTTTAACATTTCGGTAATTTAAGAAAAATTAAGTTTGAAATATACGGACTGAAGAGTATAGATTTTGGATTACAATAACCTTATATATTCATAAACTTTAGTATTTTCATGGGATACCAATGTGAAACGTTACATTCGAAACGGATTATACGATAACCTACCTAATACTACAAAAGCCAAAATTCCCAAATCAAACAAGTACCGTTGGGGACATGAAGCAGCCGACAAGTACCTAGGTTGTGAAGTCGCTAATTTTATAGAAGAAGAATTAGACCTCATAAAACGGACTGGAAAATCCAGAAATGCAAAAAACATCATGGAAGCTTATTTCAAACTTTCTCATACCTATCATGAGATTATCGGTGAAGTAAAAGGAATCAAACGACAAATAGCTTCATAAAAAGAAAAAGTGGTAAATGTTGTCGAAATGATAAAAGGCATAGTTTCTCTTAAAAGTGCACTAAAAGTCTTCAATATTTCAAGAGCTACCTATCATAATTATAAAATATTGGTTATTAATAAATGTGACTCCTCGTATTTTTTGAGGTGTGTCAAACAATATCCGTACCAGCTATTATAAAAGGAAATTTTTCAAATCAAAAAATATATGGAAAATGAAGACTATCTGCATTGGTCTAAATCTTCCGTTTACTTGTTGGCATTACGAAACAAAGAAATCTCTTTTGTTTTGAGTACTTAATATATTCGAACCTCGGCTTCTTAGAGCCTTATTTGGTTGGATTTCTAGTTTTCAAAAACACCATGCGCCACGATTTTGCCACAAAACTTAGAATGATCAATTTTTGAGAACATTATCTTGTTTTAAATGAGCGGTGTAATTCTATTTGAATCAAAAATAGGCAATTCCTTTTGATAAATGCGGGAAATTAACAGGCTTAGTTTTTTTGTGGTAAAATTGAAGGCAACTCCAATAAATATTTTGGAGCCATTTAAATGTTTTGACATGAAATTTAATGATTATAGATCTGAGTGATTACTAGCAAAAATGTGTCAAGTCCACTAAATCCAAAAGCATCTTTGAAGACTGTTTGAAAAGGTCTTGTTCAAGTTTTATTATTTGAAAATCAATAGTTTATGGGGGGGTGTGAGTTTTATTTTTTTTTGTAATTTTAAACGGACAAATAAATTTAATAAAAAGCAATGTGTCTGCAAATCTGCGATATGTGCGAAAAATAGAAGCCCTTCAATAAAAATTTAGTTGTCCCCGCTAACGTCAGTTTGTCTCAAAACCTCCTTTTTTTATTATTTTGAACGTAAATATAGCTGATTTAAACTACAAAATAACTTCCTGTAAAAACTCAATCTGTTGATTGTTTTGAGCGAGTACCCTTTTACTTGTATAAACTAAATCAAAGCGTTTGCAATGTGGCTTTTTAGATACTTACTACTTAATAAAACGTATTAAGAACCTTTTTTTATTAGCCCGCGTTACAAACGCTACAATTATCTTTTAAATATTATGTAGGCACTCGTTGCATACAAGCAATAGAGGGAATAAAAAAATCACTAACCGAATACTCCGTTGATCTGCGATAACACCCAACTGAAACCTCCGCCTGCCAAATTCACATAACAGGTTTGTCCACTGAATGCAATAATAGTTCTACCCGAAGGAGCAGTCACCTGAAAATTTTGTGTATCAACTACATTGGGATTAATGGTGGCGGGATAACTTGTGCCGTTGATGGTGATTTGAACTACCACATTTTGTCCGTACCAGTAGCCTGTTACGTAACTGAAAGCGGTGAGGCCATTTGTGAGATTGATCGGATTATTCCCATTGCCGCCATCACCACCGTGTTGTAATAGTTGTACCACATATGAGCCGTCGCTGCTGGCATTGGTACATTGGATGGCATCCACAACATCTCCGCTACGGATAACGATACTTTGGATAATAGTAGGAGTAGTTTGCGCATTCAAGATGGCTCCATCGTCGAACACAACCACATCCGGTTGGCCGGTCAGGTATGGTCGCATCAATAGTTGCTGACTTTGCTCGAAAGGCCAGTTGGAAGAATCAAGCCGCCAACTCATCATAGTTTGGTAGGGGTATTGCTTACTCTGGTACTGAATCCCAGCAGCGTATTGTTGAGAAGCATAAAGCGCAGTGACACCACTTTCTAAATAAGCACCGAATCCCAATAGATCGGCATTGATACCGTGTGCAATAAATACGCTAGGATTGCTAACCCAGTAACTTTGCAAATTGAACACATCTACATTGGCATTCACAGCATCCGCATTCAGGTTGTTGACATTACCGGACTGGTTAGAACTCGCCGAAATGGCCAGATAATAGGTATCCCCGAAAGCCTTACCCAATGCGTTGAGCCATTGGCCACATTGCTTATGGGAGAGTTGGCTCGTGGGCTGTTCCCAATCAATGTCGAAACCATTGAGGTCATTGTTAGCCAGAAAGTTGGCAACATTGGTCGCAAAAGTGGTCAGCAGGGCGGGGTTGTTGATGATCGTTTGGAGATCTTTGGTGATTTCTTGGGTATAGGCCAGTAAAGCAAATATGGTGATGTCCGGGTTTTGTGCACGGGCATCTAAAACCTGTTGTGCAAGATATGTGTTACTGGTTTGCAGGGTGGGACTGCTAGGGTTACTCATATCCACTCCAAACCAGCCGATGCTCAGGTAATCAAGGGTGCTGTATATCCCGTTGAGCTTAATAGAACTAAAATTGCTGTTGGGTGAGCTGTAGGTCGCGTTTGCTGGATGTAGCTCATTAGTCAGCCACGCACCGATGGCGCCGGTAAAGTTTTTTTTGTTTTTCATGTGATTAGAATTTAAGAGTTTTCTACCTAGTTTTTAATTTCTTTATTAAAAATACCGACTAATAGGCTTTTATAATGCAAAAAATGTAATGAGTACGATTTTTTAATGTATGAGTAAGCATAATCTTGGAATAAGATGCAGTTAATTATTTTAAACGATTTAGAAGAAGAATTAAAGGTTAAGAATCAAAACACAAAATTAGATTATAAAATAAACACAAATTTGTCTTATGGTTTTTCCATTATGATATGCCAGTAGGAATTTGCGGGAATTAATTTGTAAAAAGATAGTTACTAAAGTTTGTTATTCCTTGAGCGTCTATTTGCTTTCTTAATTTTTATCTCAATTGTTTTTTTGTTTTCTAAAAGTTTCGAACCTAAACTCGTCAACGCTTGATTTTACTGAACTTCTAGTTTTTCAAAATAGCGTGTGCCACAATTCTGCCATAGAAATTTCGAGCATTTTTGCAAAGATTGAAAAGTATCTTAAATGCAAAAAACCTGCGAATCCTATGATTTGCAGGTTTTATTATGTTTTCTTAGGTCAAAAAAAAAGTCCTGAAATGTTTCAGGACTTTTTTTGTGGGGAGAGCAGGATTCGAACCTTAAGCTTGAAACCCTTGCCTATACTGCATTTGCTAATTTTTTTTAATCACTGTGCCACGATGTTGCCACAAAACTTAGAATGATCAATTTCTGAGAACATTGTCTTGTTTTTAAATGAGCGATGTAATTCTATTTATATCAAAAATAGACAATTACTTTTGATAAATTAAGAACCTTAGTTTTTTTGTGGCATAGTAAAAGACAATTCCAATTGTATTTTTACGTATAATTCCCAACCAATTCCGGACAGGGCAATATACCCTTACAGTTGTGAATTACTTTCAAAATTGTATTTTTACTTATAATTCCCAACACTTTATATTGAAAATTGATTAGCTTGTTTGTTGTGAATTGCTTTCAAAATTGTATTTTTACTTATAATTCCCAACATCCTTCAACAAACCCACGCTTAACCGCTTGTTGTGAATTGCTTTCAAAATTGTATTTTTACTTATAATTCCCAACATATTTTTCAACCGCTGGTCCAGCATTGCGTTGTGAATTGCTTTCAAAATTGTATTTTTACTTATAATTCCCAACGTATCAAAACTTTTTACCTCTACAGCAGTAGTTGTGAATTGCTTTCAAAATTGTATTTTTACTTATAATTCCCAACTTCATTGTCAAACGAATGACAATTTTCACAGTTGTGAATTGCTTTCAAAATTGTATTTTTACTTATAATTCCCAACTTAGGTTTGCTTTGCCAAGCATCCTTTAGGGTTGTGAATTGCTTTCAAAATTGTATTTTTACTTATAATTCCCAACTAAAGGCAAGAATTTAGTGATTGATCTGGGGTTGTGAATTGCTTTCAAAATTGTATTTTTACTTATAATTCCCAACCTTCTTTTGCTTGTCATACGGATCCCTCGTGTTGTGAATTGCTTTCAAAATTGTATTTTTACTTATAATTCCCAACTTGCAACTGAATAAATGATTTGTTTTTCATGTTGTGAATTGCTTTCAAAATTGTATTTTTACTTATAATTCCCAACCTTCAATTTCTTGTACCGCTTGTGTATCTTGTTGTGAATTGCTTTCAAAATTGTATTTTTACTTATAATTCCCAACATCCTACTTCTTCTTGCTTGTTGGCATAGTGTTGTGAATTGCTTTCAAAATTGTATTTTTACTTATAATTCCCAACTTTATTTATATATTTCACTATATAGTTCACGTTGTGAATTGCTTTCAAAATTGTATTTTTACTTATAATTCCCAACTAGAGAATCTTTTGTTTGAACTTATTGATTGTTGTGAATTGCTTTCAAAATTGTATTTTTACTTATAATTCCCAACTAGCAATTAATTAAAAACTTTTCCGCACTTGTTGTGAATTGCTTTCAAAATTGTATTTTTACTTATAATTCCCAACAATATATTGCTGAATTAAAAGAAGTTGATGGTTGTGAATTGCTTTCAAAATTGTATTTTTACTTATAATTCCCAACCCTCCTTTTTTGTATTTGTTTCGTTCCCATGTTGTGAATTGCTTTCAAAATTGTATTTTTACTTATAATTCCCAACATCCTACCTCTTCTTGTTTGTTGGCGTAGTGTTGTGAATTGCTTTCAAAATTGTATTTTTACTTATAATTCCCAACCTTGTGTAGGCTAGGCTTCGCCTATTCTCCGTTGTGAATTGCTTTCAAAATTGTATTTTTACTTATAATTCCCAACAAGTTTCCATAAACTATGAGACAAATCTAGTTGTGAATTGCTTTCAAAATTGTATTTTTACTTATAATTCCCAACTTTTAAAAATTTTTCTGCATCTACTTTAATGTTGTGAATTGCTTTCAAAATTGTATTTTTACTTATAATTCCCAACTGACCGACAAGATAACCGAGGAAGCAATTGTTGTGAATTGCTTTCAAAATTGTATTTTTACTTATAATTCCCAACATTGCGACGAATAAAAGATTCTTTTCTTGGTTGTGAATTGCTTTCAAAATTGTATTTTTACTTATAATTCCCAACATACCGCGAGTTAATCGTTTGATATGTTGGCAGTTATGAGTTTGTTTAGGAATTGAAAAACAGTTCGATTTAAGGTCTGGATTACAGCTACTTAGATGGTTTTTTAATCCTAATATTAGAAAAGTTCTAACTGTTGAGATGGTTTTTCTGTTTCTACAGGCTTTTTTCCATAAAATAGTTCCATCATTCCAAATTGTTTGTCTGTGATTTGCATCACACCAATTTTTCCATGCTCAGGTAAGCTATTTTTTATTCTTTTAGAGTGTACCTCGGCATTTTCCCGACTAGCACAAAAACGCATATATATTGAAAATTGGAACATAGAAAAACCATCGTCTAATAATCTCTTGCGAAAATTACTTGCAATTTTACGCTCTTTACGCGTTTCGGTGGGTAGGTCAAAAAATACTAATATCCACAAACTCCTATATTGATTTAAACGTGTGTAATGTTCGTCATACATAAATTGGGTATAAAATTCTTCTGGAACTTCCCTCAAAACATTCATGTAAAGAATTGGTTGTTCTACTCATTGCAACCATCAAGGGGCTATTTTTACCATCAATGTTTACATCTATTGTTGCAATATTCAATAATTGTTTTTTTATTTCAATTGTTAACTCTTCATAAGAATCAAATGTTTCCATAATATGGCATACAATCAAATCCACATATGGCCGATAAGGTTCCATAATATCATCAGCGAGGCAATACGCATTATATTTATTGCGATGAAAAATTCCCAATGTCGGGAGCATTCCCGAGCTTACTAATGCTCTTGCTGTAATAGCCCTCAAAATGGCATAACCATAATTGAGTAAATTATTTGGAGGAATACCTTTTTGACCTCTTGTGAAATTCTCTACTTTTATAAGGCTTTGCCAATAATATACAGCAGCCCTGGCTTCGTGATTTAAAGAATCACCCGAGGTTACTTCCTTTGCCCATAATTCCATTTTGCGCATTGGGATTCCTTTTTCTTTTAATAATCCTCCCTGATTTGTTATTTTAGAACTAATAGTTTGTTGCCATAAGTTCTTTTTTAAAGGAACAGAAGCGTTAATTTGATTTTTAAAGCGTTCTGTTTGCTCTGTATGTCCGCTGAGCGGCATTAATAAACCAATAGGTAAATGTTGCTGATCACAATTGATTAAAGCAACATTGTTATGAGTTAGTTTTTCTAACAAACCATTGGTTATTGTAATTTGTTGATTTTCTAAGACAATCACCCCAATATCTTCGATGGCAACTGTTTTGGTCTCTTCTTCCTTATGTGGATAAGAGATTACTATTTGTTCGTTTTTCGTACTTAAATAAGCAGGATTACCAAAAAAAAGGGTGCGTTTTATCATAACTAATATTCTCCAATTTGAACAATTTGACCTAAATGATTGATTCTGACTTTTACAACATTTTGCAGTGGCGGCAAGCTTTTTATTTGTTTATAAGTTATGTTTACTAATTCTTTTTTATCTGTTACGGTTGTTTCAAGATGATGTCTGAATTTGAAATCTCTAATTGTAGCATTGCCATATTTAATTATTGATAAAGACTGAACTTTGTACATATTTGGACTAATCAAACTATAATTCATAGGATTTAATAAATCTATTTCATTTGGATTAAAATTTTCTGAGGGGAAAATAAAAAATTCATTTTTCTTCATTGTAAATAAAAACTTCCATCCAGAACTATGATTTTTATTAATAATCGGAAATCCTTCATTTTTGCGAATAACTGCATCAAAAAAGGTTACAATTTCTTCTTGTAGATTTCCTTTTTCATCTTCATAAATTGCGACATGATGATTGTTTCCTGTACTCACAAAATCTACTGGAGTAGGATTGTTGTTTTTGTCTAAAATTTCATTTCCTAAATGATCTTTTTTGGTATGCAAAGCTTGGGCACTACTAATGCCTCTTATAGTTACTCTTTTTATAGTAATTCCTCTTTCTTTGTTTTGCCAGATAGGATTTTCGTCTAAATTACTAAAAGCTTTTTTCGGATCATTACCATATTCATTTAATCGGTTTTGAAGAATAGTTTTTAAGCCGACATCAATTACTTTGTCAATACTTTTTAAATCTTTAAAATTATCAGATGTAATGTCTTTTCGAATAGTATAATTATCTTCTAGCCAAACTGTTTTTACTTTTTCCGGAACTGCAATGTTATTTTTTAAACTGATATAAATGGGTAATTTGTTCAACGCATTTTTTCCTGTAAAAGCTTTTTCAGAGTCGTTACCGTTTTCTTTTAATCGTTTTAGGAGTGCTTCACGATATTCTTTCTTTGCTACTTTAGTGATGTATTCTTCAGTGAAATTGGCATTTACTTTTTCTTCTTTGATAGTATATTGTTGCAGTTTTCCGTAAATGGTAGCTTCATGTAATTGCCCTCTAGGTGTTAGTTGATTTTTTTGATTGATTCCACCTTTCTTTTTGGTAATATTTTTATTTTTGGTTACGACTTTATTCTTGGCTTTATAAGAAATCAAAATACTTTCAAGTTGCTTTTTCGCTTCTTCTCTAAAGTTTGGCATTGGTTCGATGAATCGAAGTTTATTATTCTTATCTCTTTTTAAATATTTCGTTTCAATTCCAAGAATAGAATCTGCTTTTTTATCGCCTTGTGTTTTTGCATTTAAATTGTTCAAATATTGGATGTATGCGGGTTTGGTAAAAGCAACCGTTATCGCATCCATAGCGTGATGACGATGGTCATTTCGTTTTGTCCAATCTTTAATTTTGTACAAACGTTCCCCGTTTTTACCTTCTTTAATATGAGTCAACCCTAATTTATCATATTTGTCCCAATTGAGTTCTTTCATCACATCGACTAATTCCCAATCTTCGCGAAGTTTATCAGTTACACTTCCAATAGTTGAGGTTACATTTCTGGAAACTTCCAGTAAAATTTCTTTGGCTTTTTTTGCAATATATTGGGTCTCTCTTAATTGACGTTCAATAAAACCTTCCGGAATTTCATTATCGGCCATTAAGAGTTTATTCTGTTTTGTTCTGCTAATTTTTCCAAACAAACTTTTTACTCTTTTTTCAAATTGATCAAATTCTTCCGCAGATAATTTTTCCTGTAAAAAAGAATAGGCTGTTTTGTTACTTTTATCAATATTAAGTTGACGTTCACAAATGGTTTTATTAGAAAAACTATCATCAAATAAACGTGATTTTGGAATAATATGTTCAATGTCATAATCTTTTGTAAACAGTTTTGATGGTTCTATTGGTTTTCCTGTATACAATGAAATTCCATCGCACTCTTTCCAAAGTTTATAACGTATAATATCATTTCTGGTTACACGATGGATTCCAAATTCATGATGTAATAATTTCCTGATTTGCTCGTGTTCTACAGTACTCTTATTAATAGATTTTGTCATTTCACTACGCTGCTCATTATTGTTTTTCAATTCACGAGCTAATTCCACACGAATTTCATCTGGTTTTCCTAATGACGGGTCCTTTACAATAGCGTTAATGACGTTAATCATTTGATTAAGTATCTTTTCTACAACTGGGTTCCTTAAGCTGTTTTTTTTAATTAGTTCCAAAGTATCTTTTAGAACCCTATTATTATTTTGTTCTGCTGTTAAGGATGATGAATGATTATAGCCAACTAATGTACATGCCTTGTTATAAATATGTCCGTCAATTAAATGAGGGAGTATTTTTTTAATTGCTTTAGCGCTCAGACTACCATAATCAGCTTGTAAGATTACATTCAAAAGAAATGGAATGTGATTTTCTCTAAAGCCAAATTTACTCATCAGACTTTTTTTTAAAAAATCATCATCTTCCGCAGAGTATAATAAATGCCAAAACTGATAGTAGGGCTGTTTGTCAAAATCATTCCCTTGGATATTTGTATCGAAATCAAAAATATCAGTATTAATTTCTAAATCAGAAAATGCAGATTTGATTATTTTATTTTTTTCAAAAGCATCTAATTTAGTAAGGTCTAATTCATCATAGCCTTCTAAAACCAGAATTTTTTCAAAAGCTTTATAAATCTCAGTATTAGTTCTGTTTCCTTCAATTTTTTTAAAATTAGCAGTATGAGTCCCCTTTTTTAGCTCACAAAAAGATAATATTTGAGAGTCTGTAATACTCTCCTTAAACAATAATTGTTGTGCAAGAATTTTTTTTAGGTCTTCATCCAAAACAAAAGGTTCTTTTGTAGCCTCATTTTTGACAACAATATTATTTAAGTTTTGCCAAATTCTAAATTCCTGAAACAAAGGAGATGATTTCGGAATTGCTTTATGTCCTTTTTCAAATTCGCAAAAACTTACAAGATGCTTCTGGGACTTTAATTTTCGTTGATAAAAAATTGTGACATCACGGACCTCTGTTTTTAGCAGGTCGTTTAATTCGCTATGAAATTGCCTTTGTGTTTCCCAAATTTTTTCAAACTCATCTAAATAATCCTGACGATAGAATACTTGATTTTTCAGTTTGGCATGCGGGTCTTTCTCGAGTTGCTTGTATTGAAATTGACCAACAGTTTGTTGATTGAAATATAATTCTTTGCTTCTGTCGCTAATTGCACCAAGGTAGCCGCTGGATTGATTAATTTGGTTGTTTATTTCAGTAAGAATAAATGCTGAAATTTTTAAATCAAGTTCGTTTGTCAAAGCATCATTTCTCCATTTATAATGCTGTAATTTGGTTTCTTCTCTGGTTCCTTTGTTTTCTGCAAGTTCAATTTTTAATGTTCTTGAAAAATGTTGAGAGGTTTGTGTTCTTGATTTTCCTTGAATATCTTCTAGAAGTTTGTTGTTTAATTGTTCTGGATAGAATTGATTTTGAAAACGCACAATTTTATCTAATTCCTTCTGCAAATCTGAACGATAGAAGTCAGGAATAAATCTACTTCCTTTTGATAATGAATTATAAACCCATTGTCCAGGTGTTAAATTATTTTCAAAAATTTCTTTGGCAATTTTCATTCCATCAATTGCATCTCCCTCTTCAGCAGTCTTTGCTTTTCGGCTGCTTTTGTAACCTCTTTTTTTATTAAGCATCAATAGAACTTGAACTAGTTCATCTTTAGAAACTGCTTCAATTGCTGCTTTAGCTCTTAATTGGTATGAAGAGAAAGTAGTTTCTTTTCCTGTTTCAGCGTAAACAAAACCAGTAGAAATAAATTTTATTTTATTGAAGGTTTCTAATAAAGCATCTCTTCTTTGTTTAAAACGCTGCAGGCCTCGTCTTGCTCCACGCTTTAATGTTCTGTCTGCATTTATGGAAATAGTATTTCCTTTTTTGAAGTCGGCTTCTTCATCAGTAGTAAGAGGCACAATACGTACACCTGAATTTATTATTGATGATGTCTCATCATTATTTTCTGCTTCATGGATATATGCCCAACCAATAGAAGTTGACCCTAAATCTAATCCTAATATTTTTTTCATCTCTAAAAAATTAATTTTTAAAATTAAGTAAAAGATAATTAATTGATTTACGGAAAACCATAATTAAGGATAGAGATTTTATTGTATTATTGCAATACAATTTTGAAGCAATTCACAATAAGGATTATTCCGTTGTGAAAACATTCAAAGCGGCTCCAAAAGGGTCGCTTTTTTTTTAGATTTAATTTTTGACATGTAATCATAGATTCTGAAATTCTTCTATTGTTAAATTTCCAAGAGCAGAATGTCTTCTACAGCTATTATAGAAATTTTTGATATAGTCAATGATTGATTTTTTTGCTTTTTTTATCGTTGGATATTTATTTTGATAAAGTAATTCTGTTTTTAATGTCTTGAAAAAACTTTCAGCAACTGCATTATCATAGCAGTTGCCCTTTCTGCTCATACTTTGAGCGATTTGGTTACTTTTTATCAAGATGGAAACAAAATCTTTACATGCGTACTGAATCCCTCGGTCTGAATGAAAAATTAATTTCTGGTTACTAGTTAAAGGACGATTACGCAAAGCTTGTTTAAAGGCGGCAATGGTTGTATCCATTGTCTTCATGTTTTCACTTACCGACCATCCTACTACTTTACGATCAAAGAGGTCTATAACAGCAGTAAGATATGCCCAGTCTTTTTTAGTTCGAATATAGGTAATGTCGGATACCCATACCTGATTTTGCTCACTTACTTTAAAATTCTGATTTAATAAATTCGCTGCTGCAGGATATTTAGCAGAGGATATTGTAGTTCTTTTAAATTTTAATTTTGGAATCCTAGACATATTATTCTCCAGCATAATCTTTGCAACAAAAGATCGGCAAGCTTTTATGTTGATCGAGGATAATTCTTTGGCTATTCTTCGACTACCGTACCTGCCTTGACTCCAATGATAAATTCTTGAAATCTCTGATATTATAAATAATTTACGTTCAGCTCTGCTTGTCGGAAGTCCTTTTAACCATTTATAATAGCTGCTGGGGTCTACATGAAAAATTTTGCACATCTTGAATATGGGAAATTTATCGGCGTTTTCTCTGATAAATTGATACCGCAATCGTCTTTTCTGCAGAAGGTACGCAGCACCCTCTTCCAAGATATCTCGTTCCAGTTTGATGTTCTTAATTTCCTTTTTTAACTTTAATATTTCTTTTCTGTTCGTATAGGAATCAGATGATTCCTGAAGGGTAAGTTTTCCATCCTTATAAAGCTGCAGGCTGTTTTTGCTGACTCCAAGCTCCTGAGCTACAAGAACTACACTTTTGTACTGGTTACTAATTGTGACTGCACAGATTTTAAATTCCAGGGGCCACTTTTTTCTAGGTGTTTCCATATCTTAAAATTATAAAGTGGTGATTATTTTACAATTAATCTCTTCATAAATTATCTAACTAAAAACTGTCTTCAATATTTTTTAAAACGGCCTTAACTTTTTATGGCAAAAAAGGTATCCACTCCATTTTAGGTTTTTCTCAAAAACCGCCTTAACATTTTGTGGCAAAATAGGAGGTAACTCCAATTAAGAACGTTGTTTTTTGCGACAAAATAGAGGTAATTCTACATTTATTATTTGTGTTTCCAACTGCTATAAAATCAATTTCATGCTTAGTTTTTTTTACTCTATGGCAAAAAAAAAGTTGCCTGTAACATTTTATTACAGATCTATGAGAGTGTTGTTTAAATTTGACGCATAAATGGTTAAAAAACAATACAAAAAGTACTATTGGTGTTAAGAAGTTGGTTATTCTAAAATTTAAAAACTAAAACTATGTCATATTTAAACGTCCCGCGTCTTACATTTTCTGGTCAGTTTCAGGCCGATCCTTCGACTGTAAATAATGATCCCACACATTTTAACAATGAAACATTTGAGTCAAAATATCAAAATTACGGTCCGGGCCAAGAAAATGGTTGGTGGAATCCAGATGGTACCGGAAACTGGCGATTTCTAGGCTGTAAAATCACGAGTGTTACCTATCAGGACGGAACGAGTATTGATAATCCACTTTTAGATCCTATTATTGGTATGTCTGTCATGGATACCGATGCACGTACCGCAGGAAAAATTGTAGATTTAGATAGTCAGCAACAAATGGTTTCTCAACTTTGGGGGTTTGTGGTACGAATTGTAAATAATGAGGGGAATACATTGGTGAAAGGTGATTATGAGATGGCGCCATTTAGCAATATTTGGTTTTCAAGATCTATTGATTTACGAGGTAGTTCAGGAGCAGGGGCAACATATCAGTCTGTTATAAAGAATATTGATTGGAATTTTAAAATATCTAACTCAAGATATCTTAACGAATTAAAAGCTGTAAGTGCTAAGCAATTATCTATACATTTTACGGTGGATAGATTTAATGGAGATCACACCTCAGACCAATTTACTTTAGGCAGAATAGCTGGCTCGATAGGACCTTCAAATAATAGAGAACCTAAACATTTTGTATTGGGAAGACAATTATTTCCAAATCCACTTCCTCAATATTTACCGCAGGGACAAAGACAAAAATATAATTATTCTACCGCATTAGTCGATGAGAAATTAAAACAAGTTGTACTTGATTTTGGTAATGCGCTACAATTTAATGCAGAAGGGGTCAATACAAGTGAAAATTTACACCTTGTTATCAATACCAATACAGGGATATCAGTCATTGGACAAATAAATTATTCAGGTTTGGATTGGTATATGAGTACATCAGGAATTTTTACTTTTCCACTTTCAGACGAACAGCTGGATCTTTGTAACCAATACCCATTGGCAATTGTTACAAATATGACAGACAGTATCAATGATGTTTTTAGTTTAAAAAAATCTAAGACGGGGATATTAATTTATACAGAGTCTATTGATTATGTAGGTGCTGATCAATTTGTATTTCGATTAGATCCTGAAGATAAGTGTAAAATTAATTTTTACGCAACTCATCTTGGAAAAGCACTTCCAAATGCAATCATTCAGGCACAAGATAATACACAAAACTTATTAGGTTCACCACCACCGTCAGTGGTACCCGCAGTTGGTACTCCTCCAATACCTTATTTCTCAGGAAATAAACCCGCTGAAGTTACAACAGATGCAAATGGTAAAGCTGTACTTAGGTTTACAGCTCCCGATCCCGGAAATCCGAGAGTATACATTGATGGACAAATTTATGCTATCAGTTATAATCTGAGCACACAAAGTTTTGACGATTGTAATCAGTCTAATTTTATTAGTCTTTTGATTTTTTCAGGTGCTCCAACCCCAAAAATAATTCCTGACTGGAACAACTTTATTCAGCCCATCATGCAGCAATATGCTAATTTGTATCCGTTGATGTCAAAAGGAATTTTTAATCTGGCAGATAAAACGGTGGTTGATAAAAATGCGCAAATATTGCATTTAGTTTTTAGTAAAGATCTTGATGATCCTAATTATATGCCTGCAACAAGAGATCTTTCTAAATATAAAAAGATGGTTATTTTGAACTATTTACAAGATGTCATCGATAAAACTGCAACAGCAAATAAAGCATAGTATTCATAAAATAAAAATCTGATTATGATATTCTTAAAAACGATAAAAATTGAGACTCTCTCCGATCTAAAAAATGCGCTGCAAACTGCCATTGAGTTAGAACATTCCACAATTCCGCCCTACTTAACAGCAAATTTTACGCTATTTGAGACCGGTAATGATCAAATATCAAACCTGATAGGTTCTGTAGTTCGTGAAGAAATGCTGCATTTATCTATAGCCTGCAATATATTGAATGCTGTAGGAGGAAGTCCGGTTATTAATAAACCTGGTTTTATACCACTATACCCGGGGCCTTTACCAGGCTCTGTAGTTGATGGATTACAGGTGCCGCTCAAAAAGTTTTCCTTAGATCTTGTGAAAGATGTTTTTATGTCAATTGAAGAGCCAGAAGATCCAATTGATATCCATAATCGTTTGATGGTCTCCAATGTAATTACCATAGGAGTGTTTTATACCAGAATAAAAGAAATAATAGTAGAACTTGAAGCTGCTGCAAAAGCGGAAGGAAAAACAATATTTGTTGGAAATCCAAACTATCAAATGACCTTTGAAAAATTTTATGATGCATCTTTATTATTCCCTATTGTCGATGAGGCAACTGCTATAAGAGGTATAGATATCATTATTGATCAGGGTGAAGGAACAACAACAGATCCATTTGTAAGTTCTGCAGACGATGGAAATGTTCCTGAACTGGCGCACTACTACCGTTTTGAAGAAATTTATAAGGGTAAAACAATACAGGCAGACCCTGAGGGAGGGTATATGTTTGGGGATCTATTAATTCCGTTTAATCCTGAATTAGTACCAAATATGTGGCCAAATCCTAAAATGAATGATTATCCAAAGGATTCTCAGGCTTATATTAATAGTAAGTTCTTTAATTACAACTACACTTCTTTGCTTAATAGTTTGCATGAAACTTTTAATGGAGAACCAGAGAAAATTAGTACCGCAATGGGGGTAATGTATTCTTTGCGATTATATGCTCTTAAGTTGCTGGCGATTCCCGATCCTAATCACCCTGGTTTTGTAGCGGGGCCTAGTTTTGAATATGTTGTTGGGGAATAATGTGTTGATTTAAAAGTAAAAAAAGAAATGAAATTTAAGTCAAAAGCAGTAGTGATAAAAGTATCAGTCAGTGATATTCTTAAATCTAAAAAATTCTATGAGGAAATCCTTGATTTTAAAACAGATAGCAGATATACGCTTAACTCTGATGGGAATTTTGGCACAGAATCCTTTATACAACTGTATTTAGAGCATAAGAACAAAGATGGCTTTATGCTGGGATTATACAAAGATATTGACACTCCTTTTTACCCACTGCCGGAAACAGGAACAGTTCCGAGCTTTATTGTAAAGAATATTCAGGCAACGCTTGATTATTTTAGAGTCAATGGAGTGGTGATCGATGAAATAGATGGTGTTGTAATCAATTCTAATACTTCAGATGACGGGTATGAAGATCGTTTTTTCTTTTTTAGAGATCCGGATAATAATTCACTGGTTGTCAGGGAAAACATTTTAAAGTAATTGAGCCCAAAAAGATTTATAAAATGAAAACTGATAGGACAGCAACAGCAATAAGAATTAATTCAGCAGAAATAATACGAACTCTAATTCGACAGAAACTTTCAGAAGCTGAATCAGATTGGATGGAAAGCCATATCTGGTTTGAGAACAACACACAGTTTTTTCAGACTTTTGGTTTAGTTACCAGGAAAATTTCGCCAATAATTCCAAAATGGACCTTGCAGGAAACTATTTTGCTGGAAGAATTGTATCCCGGTTTTACAACGGCTAATTGGGATCTGCAGCAGCTTTGCCGTAGTTTGTTAATGATGCACCTTCCAGAGCATCAAAATGTTGAAACAATAAAGAACCTCGCAGAAATGGCAGATATAAAAGAGTTAGTCAGTTTGTATAAGGGACTTTTTTTCTTAAAAAATGCAGAGGAATTTATTTTGACAATTCAGGAAGGAATCAGAACCAATATGGTTGCAGTGTTTGATGCTATAGCTTTAGGGAATCCTTTTGCAGCAAAATACCTGCCGGTTGATGCATGGAATCAGTTGGTGCTGAAAGCCCTTTTTATGGGGCGTCCATTGTATCAAATTATTGGCTTAGAACCACGTAAAAATGAAAAGCTGGCCTTAATTATACATGATTATATTCACGAACGCTGGTCGGCAGGACGATTAGTATCGCCGGAAATTTGGAGATTGACAGCCGGTTTTGTAAACCGGGAAATAGTAGACGATCTGACAAAAGCAATAGGAACCGGAGAGTTATTGACCCAAGTGGCTGCGGTAAAAGTGCTGAAAGAGAGTACTTTTTTTAAAGAAAATGAAATTTCTGAAGAGATACTATCTCAAAGTACGGCAACATGGGATGAAATAGGAACCCAATATTATTCACTATTAAAAATTTAGTACATGTATTACATTGACCCACATATTCACATGGTATCCAGAACAACAGATGATTACCAGGCAATGCGTGCTGCAGGTATTGTAGCTGTTATTGAACCGGCATTTTGGCTTGGCCAGGCACGAACAGAAGCTTCTTCTTTTAAGGATTATTTCAGCACCTTGGTGGGGTGGGAAAGATTCAGAGCTTCACAATTCGGAATTAAGCATTATTGCACTATAGGGCTAAACTCTAAAGAAGCCAACAATGAAGCTCTGGCAGAAAAAGTGATGGATTTATTACCGTTGTTTGCAGCAAAAGAAGGAGTAGTGGCAATTGGAGAAATTGGTTATGACGATCAGACTCCGGTCGAGGATAAATATTTCAGACTACAGATCGATTTGGCTTTGAAATTTAATTTGCCGATAATGGTTCATACCCCGCATCGGGATAAAAAAAATGGAACCATCAGAAGTATGGATGTGCTGGAAGAACATGGAGTAGCTCCTCATATGGTGGTAATCGACCACAATAACGAAGAAACAGCCAAACAGGTTTTAGATCGAGGATATTGGGCTGCTTTTACCATTTATCCTAATACCAAAATGGGGAATGAACGGATGGTAGAGGTTGTAAAGCAGTACGGATCTGAACGTATTATTGTAGACAGTTCTGCTGATTGGGGAGTAAGTGATCCTTTATCTGTTCCTAAAACGGCAGCTTTAATGCTTGAAAGAGGAATTGCTAAAGAAGATGTTTATCTAACCTGCTATAAAAATGCCTTAACGGCTTATTCTCAAAGCGGGCAAATGAATGAAGAGGACTGGAAAAATAAAATCACCATCACTCAGGATTCTTTATTTGAAGGAAGCAGTGTGCTCAGAGGACAGGAATCTAAAGAAATTGTATATCCAAAAATCATTATAGAAAACTAGATGTCAGGCAAGTTATTCTATTTAGTAACCTTAGTGCGTCCCGCAAATATTGTTACGGCAGTGACTGATATTCTTGCGGGGATTGCTGTTTCCGGGCTTTTAGTTTTGAATGTCAACAATGAGAACGGGATACAGAATGTGTTGCTGCTCGTGCTTTCTACAATTGGCTTGTACGGAGGGGGCATTGTATTTAATGATATTTTTGATTTGGAAGCAGATACCATAAATCGGCCGGAAAGAGTACTCCCACGTGGGCTGGTGAGCAAAGATGAAGCTATTTTACTGGGCAGTTTTATGTTAGTGGCAGGAATCGGATTTGCTTTTACGGTATCAGTTCTCAGTGGTATGCTGGCAGCGGTAATTGGTGTATTGGCCCTTACTTATGATAAAATAAGTAAACATTATCCCATTGCAGGTCCATTAAACATGGGACTTTGTCGGGGAGGAAATTTGCTTCTGGGGATGAGTATAAATAATGACGCCGTTTTTACTTATTGGTACATTGGCATTATTCCTATTTTATTTATTGCAGCCATCACGCTTACGGCTAAAAAAGAAGCTTCGGGAAATAATAAGTCCGCTATACTGACTGCTCTGCTACTCGATGCAATAGTAGTTGTTCTGTTTATTTTTATAGGATACAAGCTTAAATTTAGATTTTGGCAGCTCCTGCCTTTTCTTCTTTTTTGGTATGGAATTAATTTTTTTGCAAAATACAAAGCTTTCCTTTACAATCAGCCGGTTGCGATACAAAAAGCGGTAAAAACAGGGGTATTATCCCTAATTCCTCTTAATGCAAGTTATGTTGCAGGTTCGGCAGGATTGGTATACGCATTGTTTGTACTGGCCTTGTTGCCAATATCGATTTTATTATCTAAAAAGTTTGCCGTAACCTGATTTATACTTTATCAAAATGAAAGAACAACAGATACTTCAGCAGAATTTTCAGGTCACATTTAATTATGACATTATTTTTAGCCGTTCTTTATTTGATAGTGGCAATACCTCACTTATTGATGTGATCAAAAAAGAACCCGCTTTCCAACAGCCCAAAATTGCTATAGTAATAGATAGAGGAGTTGTTGAAACAACAAGTCAGTTCATCGGAAATGTGATTCACTATTTTAATCATTATCAGTTTGGAATTTCAGAACATAGTATCAATGTCGTTCAGGGAGGAGAAGCCGTTAAGAATAGTTTGGATGTTATTGAATCGGTTCTGCAATTAATCAATGACAATAAAATAGACAGGCATTCTTTTCTTATTGCAATAGGGGGGGGCGCTGTACTAGATGCCGTAGGTTATGCTGCAGCAATTGCACATCGTGGTGTACGCCTGATCCGGATACCAACGACCGTTTTATCTCAAAACGATTCGGGAGTTGGGGTAAAGAACAGTATGAATTATTTTGGTAAAAAGAACTTTCTGGGCACATTTGCCCCACCGTATGCAGTACTAAATGATTCTGATTTTTTAACAACGCTAAAGGAACGGGACTGGCGATCCGGTATTTCCGAAGCCATAAAAGTGGCACTCATAAAAGATGCTTCTTTTTTTGACTGGGTAGAGAATAATGCGCAGGCACTCAATAACAGAGAAGTTTCGGTTATGGAAACGCTTATTATTCGTTGTGCTGCTTTGCATACCGATCATATTTCTAAAAAAGGGGATCCCTTTGAGAAAGGTTCATCTCGGCCATTAGACTTTGGACATTGGGCAGCCCACAAAATGGAACAGCTTACTAATTATGAAATTACCCACGGAGAAGCCGTAGCAATTGGTATAGCCCTCGATGTTACTTACTCTTTTTTGATACATAGAATTGATGCACTGAGTCTGGAACGAATTTTAAAATGTTTCCTAACATTGGGTTTTGCAATAACACACCCGGTTCTTGATACTCATTCAGAGGAGGTAATTAAAGGATTAGAAGAGTTCAGAGAGCATCTTGGTGGCCGGCTTACGATCATGTTGATAAATGAAATAGGTATTGGTGAAGAGGTACATGCACTGGATAAAGAGATAATTATACAATCGGTTCAGTATCTCAATTCATTTTGTCAACTAAATACAGAAGTATGTTAATTGGTTCCAATAGTCATTTAAGTTATTGTACCAATATTCATGCGGGCGAATCCTGGGAAGCTGTTTTTGAAAGTGTAAAAACGTATTGCATTCCACTTAAAAAGAAAGTTTCTCCACATAAGCCTTTTGGTATAGGTTTACGTCTTTCTTATCAGGCTGCTTCTGAATTGATAGCAGAAAAACATCTTTCGGATTTTAAAGACTGGCTGCAGAATAACGGAATGTATGTGTTTACGATGAATGGATTTCCGTATGGAAATTTTCATAACGAGGTCATTAAGGATAAAGTTCATTTACCAGATTGGACAAGCCCTGATAGATTAAATTACACAGAGTTGCTTTTTAACATTTTATCGCAACTTTTGCCACCTGATATAGAAGGAGGAATTTCGACTTCCCCACTTTCTTATAAACATTGGTATGCTACTGAAAACAGTTTAACAGAAGCAAAACGAACTGCCACAAGCCAGTTGATCACAGTAGTGGGTCAGTTGGTTAAAATACAGGAATCCAAAGGTAAAATGATGCATTTGGATATAGAACCGGAACCCGATGGCATAATTGAAAGTAGCGACGAATATATCGCTTTTTTCGAGGATTATTTACTTAAGGAAGGAGCTTCATTATTGGGCAAAAATCTTTTATGCAGTTTAACTCAGGCACAAGAATATATTCGTAATCACATACAGCTTTGTTATGATGTCTGCCATTTTTCCATTGGATTTGAAGAAAGTGATGAGGTCATCAGAAAAATGCAAAAGCACGGTTTGAATATTGGCAAATTACAAATTAGTGCCGCGCTCAAATGTACAGTTTCAGAAAATACAACAGTTGAACAACTTCAAAAATGCCTGAAAACTTTTGATGAACCAACCTATCTGCACCAGGCAGTTATTAAAACAAAAGAAGGAGCATTACTCAAATTTAAGGATTTGAAAAATGGAATAGAAGCGATAAGCCGTGATGATTTTCGGGAGCTTCGTACTCATTTTCATGTACCCATATTTGTTGAAGATTATCAGCTCTTGCAATCTACTCAAAATGATATTACAACAATTTTGCGAAGTTGGCACAAAAATGAGTTTACCAGACATCTGGAAATCGAAACCTATACCTGGCAGGTATTGCCGATTCATTTACAAACCGATTTAGATCAATCCATCGAGAGAGAGCTGAAATGGGTACTTGATAAATTGTGAAATGATGATTGTAAAATGTACAATGTGTAATGTGAAAATCATTTTAATCTATATAATTTCTGGTGAAAAAATGCTGGACATATAAAACTATACTACCAAAATCATGCAGCAAACAGTCGTTATAAATGTAGTAGGACTTACGAGTTCCCTACTTCAAAATCCGGATCTTTTTTTGCATCAATGGCAAAAGAGAAAGGGGAATTTAAGTATTATTGAACCAGTACTTCCGGCGCTCACCTGTTCAGCTCAGGCGACTTATTTAACCGGAAAATGGCCTTCGGAACATGGAATTGTGGGAAATGGATGGTACGACAGGAATGATATGGAGGTAAAAATGTGGAAACAGTCAAATAAACTGGTACAATCACCAAAAATATGGGATTTAGCAAGGGAAATAGATCCGTCATTTACTTGTGCTAATTTGTTTTGGTGGTACAATATGTATTCTGATGCTGATTTTACAGTGACACCGCGTCCGCAATATTGGGCAGATGGACAGAAGAAGCCTGATTGTTATTCAAAACCCTCTGACTTACGGGATCGTCTCCAGGCTCAACTGGGAACATTTCCTCTTTTTGATTTTTGGGGACCAAAAACAACAATCCGTTCCAGCCAATGGATTGCCAATGCGGCAAAACTTGTTTACCAATGGCATAATCCGACGCTGACTTTAATCTACTTACCACATTTAGATTACTGCTGTCAAAAGTTTCAACCCGGGTCACCCGAAATCAATGAAGATGTAAAAGCGATTGACAAAGTATGCAAAGACTTAATCGAATATTTTGAAAGTAAGGGGACAGAAGTTGTTGTTTTGTCTGAGTATGGTATTACTGAAGTTAACAATCCCATACATATTAATCGATTTTTACGCACACACGGATATTTGCAAATACGAGAAGAACGAGGATTAGAATTACTGGATACCGGGGAATGTAAGGCTTTTGCATTGGCAGACCATCAAATTGCGCATTTATATCTGAAAGAGAATGAAGATATTGTTGAGCTCAAAGAATTAATTCAGAAGATACCCGGAATTGCAAAAGTATTGGACAGCAAAGGAAAAAAAGAGCACCATCTGGATCACGAACGTTCAGGAGATCTTGTACTGGTTGCAGATCATAACAGTTGGTTTACCTATTATTACTGGATGGAGGATAACAAGGGTCCCGATTTTGCACGTACCGTGGAAATTCATAAAAAAATAGGTTATGATCCGGTGGAGTTGTTTTTAGATCCTAAGCAGAGATTTATTTTGCCCCGCATCCTTTTTAAATTGATTAAAAAGAAACTGGGGTTTCGTACCCTTATGGATGTTATTCCATTGGAAGCCAGTTTAGTAAAAGGATCTCATGGCTGTATTCCGGACAAAGATGAAGACAGACCGATATTAATTGGTAAAAAGAAATTGCCAAATAAAGTTGAGAGTAACTTTATTTGCCAGTATATATTAAATATTGTATTTAAATCTAAGCAGGATATGCTGACAAAAACTACAGACTTAGAAATAGGAGAATTATCTTAGTTTTTAGTGAGACACTACCAAAAAAACTTAAAACTGCTGCTAAAACAGTAATTAGGGCAAAGTATTTAATTTCTTATTAGTAATATTATTTGTGGGCTCTGTCTCATCTATTAATAACTATTATCCTCGGTGCTTGAAAATATATTAAATGAATACCCAAGGTCACTGTTATCCCAAAGTTATTATTCTTCAGGCTGTTTATTTCAAATTGAGATTTACATTGAGTTGCAGGGATGTTGAAGAAATAATGAAAATGCGCGGAATACAGGTTGATCATGCTACGATTCAGCGTTGGGTATTTAAATTTGCTCCAATCATGGAATCTTAAATGAAAAAGAGAGAGATTAGAGTGGGAATGAGCTGGAGAATGGATGAGACCTATATAAAAGTTAAAGGTATTTGGTGTTATTTGTATAGGGCAGTAGATAAATCGGGTAACAAAGTAGATTTTCTTCTGACTAAAAGAAGACAGAGAATGAGTGCCCAATCATTTCTAATTATGGCAATAAATAATAAGTGCACCCCAGCTGTAATAAATATAGACAAAAGCGGTTCGAACACTAGCGCAATCAAAGTTTGCAACAAGCGTTTGTTTTCAAAGATTAAAATTCGCCAATTTAAATATCTCAATAATATTGTAGAACAGGATCATCGATTTATCAAGTGGCGGATACTCCAATTTTAAAGTTCTCAGAATGATGCACGACAGAATATTTGCTGGTACATTTGATGACACATTTGACTTATCACTTAGGGCAGATAAATTATCATAGGGGTTTAATAGAGAAATGAGAACTGGAATTTGATTAGAAAATTAAACTTAGCTATTTTTTCATTACTTCTTTAACCATATTGTAAACATCAGAAATTAAGAATAAGATGCCGATATAAATATTAGAAAGCAAACCTCTTCTTGAATTAAAAGAGGTTTGTTTTACAATTTGTTTCTGAAATTTTGAGATACTATTGTATTGAATCAATAGTATTTTGTTAAATTTTTCTAAGCAATACATCAGACGTCTCACCTTGAGGAACTATAAAAATTACATTGTTATTTATGCTGTCTCCCGGATCTAAACTTATTTTTTTATCACTTTCAAAATTATAACGTCAAAAAAATGAATCGATTTAAAACTGCTTTGTCCATTTTAGCAGTAAAATCAAAGAAACGCTATTTTCAATTAATTGAAAAACTACACAATTTTGATAAGTTGCTTATCTAAGAAAACTACTTTAGTTAAAAATTCCGTTTTTTTCCGTTAGTATTATCGGTTTTCCGTCCGTTACAACAATTGTATGCTCGTGTTGTGTCATAAAACCACCATTGTTCCCAAGGGTAAAGATTGATTTTAAAGTAATGGACAGCAACAGTAATTTTCAATTCAGACTTGATAAATCAAAATTACGGTTATTATTAGTTATAACAGATATTTATTTTTTAGTAATATTTGAACCTTAATTATAGAATACTTGATAAACTGAATAAAGATAGAAAGATCTTAGTATTAATACAGTTTCGAGCCTTAATTTCTTGGAGCTTTATTTTGTTGGATTTTAGGTTTTCAAAAACACCATATGTCACAGATTCTACCACAAAAATAAAAATGGAGCTGAATTTATTGTGTCAATCCCTGTAAAACAGTTGAAAGCTACCATTTAAAACTTAAACATTTTGAAGGCACTTATATAGTTTATACAATCTTAAAATATGAAGAACACAAGTTTGAACTAATTAAGTAAAGCTCTAAAATAGAAAATGCTTTGGAGTTTTACCATTATGGTTTACTCTTATTAAAGTTTTATTTTAATCCAGACCTGCAAAATGAGAAGGCTGAGCTGCTTTAAAGTTAATTAAAGATTCTTCTGGGTAGTTTTCATTATTTTCTAAACTCAACTTTCTTATTTTAGTTTTTGCACTAAATTCTACCCATATTACATTTGGATTTAGTACATTATCAAAGTAATAGATAAGGTTTTTTTGATCCGCAATAGTTCTCCATCTTGTAGAGAAAATATTAGGTTCGGTTGGCGAGGAAATTCCAAGTGATACAGAACAGTTTCTGATAACTCCAAAGACACTAGCTGTTGCAATTCTGGTGTTATCCGTTTTTGGAATAGCATCAATATAAAAGGATGTTCTTGTGAACCTGTCAGTGGCCCTGTTTGTACCAGAAAGCATGATAGTTCCTAGAATTTATTTCCAGTAGCTGTTTAGTGATAATTGCTCTTCAAGAATAAGTGAGTTTGTCATGACAACAAATTTTTTATCATGATGAATCACTAAATTTCCATTAATATATTCTAAGATCGCATTGTCGCCTGTCGAATCAGAAATGGACAGATGTACTGTGGCAAAAATATCCGTACCCGGAATATGAGAAGAAACAACTGAAAAATCATTCTTTTCAAATGAAGCCACTGCTTCGGCTACTGTTGACAAAATTGTCAAGCGTATATTGTGCCCACAGAGAAACGACAAGCCCTTTCTTAAATTCCGTTTTTTTTAATTTAGGAAAATCTGGCTCAGCCAGCCACAAAAGATTACTGACCAAACCTTTTTCATTCATTCCGTCAGAGTAAGCTATATCCCATGAACTGGTTATCACACTTCCATATTTAGATCTCCATTTTACAGAATTGTTACCCGCTTCACCATTTCTCTCTATTCCGCGAGGAAACCTATTAAGTTGTATTATCATTTTAATAGTTTTTGAATTAAGCAATTAAAAAAAACTGGTGTTTATGTTTTTGTTGAAAATACAAATTATAATAATAGCTGTACAAATATTCAGATAAATTAATTGTAATTATTTATCTGAATTACAAATTCTAATCTAACGCTTTATTTCCAACCAAAAAAATGGTTGTACTACTACTACTACTACTACTACTACTACTAATAATAATAATAATAATAATAATAATAATAATAATAATAATAATAATAATAATAATAATAATAATAATAATGCCAAAATTTAAAACATAAGAAGCAGAAACGGGCTGATTTATCACAAAAAAAACGACTATTTACAATTCCATAAACATAAGTTTGAGTTACTTTATTTTGATAAAAATGAATTGTTATTTCTACTGTTTTTTAGCAACTCTACGTAAGTAATTAAAATCTAAAAGATAATGTCACGCCTATCTGACTTGGCATCGCAGCAACAGATGACCTTCTTAAACTGGTATCACTGCTCCCATATAATAAATAGTGTTCATTGGTCAAATTTTTAGTCCATAAAAATAATTCATAGTTTTTATAACTTAATCCAAATCTTGTATTTACAACATGATAAGTGGGCTGGTACAGACTGTTTTGAATATCAGTATAATATCCTCCAATGTTTCTAAATTCAACTCTAAACAGTAAATTTACTTTTTCCGAGGTTTCGATTGAATATTGAGCTGCGGTATAAAATGTCGTCTTTGGAGTATTAGATAATTTGTTGCCTTCTATTGGTGTTATAATTACTGAAGTTGATGCAAAATTTATTCTTTTTAAATGAAAATCTTTATATTCAGCATCATTTATTGTATAGGCGAAATCCAATTGCAGGCCTTTTGCAGGAATAATATTAGCTTCCAATTCAATACCTTTTGAGTAAGCATCGCCTACATTTTCCATAGAATAAGTAGTCGGTGCAACTAAATTAGAGAACTGTAAATCCTGCCAATTAATTATAAATGCTGCTGCATTAAAGTTTACTCTGTTGTGCCAAAAACTGGTTTTGTAACCTAACTCAAAATTATCAGAATATTCAGGATCATAATCTTGACGAACTCCCGCAGGAACAATTTGCGAGCTTATGCCACCAGCTCTAAAACCACGTGTAAAAGTCGCATAAACATTTGATTTTTTGTCAAGATTATAAATTAGTGAGGCCTTAGGAGAAAATGAATTGTATTTTACCGCTTTTGTTACGTCAGGTTTTAATTGGGTAAATACCCCTCCCACAAAAACGGCATCTCCAAAACCATTAAAAATAGACTCACGTTCTTCAATATCGTATCTTGCCCCAGCAACTGCTTTAAGCTTATCTAGAAATTTATAGCTTATTTCTCCAAAAACAGCATATCCGCTGTTATTTCTTTTATTTCTATAAATAACATATTTATTTGGAGCTAATTCATAGGCTAAATTGTTTGTTGGATCATAGCTAACTTGCTTAAAACCATATACCCCTGCAGTGTATTGAAACTTGTTATTTTTGTTAGAAGAATTAATTAAAACCTCTTGACTCCATACATTTTGTGTTGGTAATTTTTCTCCAATAGCACTTCTATAGAAGGATTCGTAATAACCAGGGAAATCCATATTTTTAAACAAAAAAGAAATTTGCTGGAAAGCGGTAATAGAAGTTAGTTCGAAGTTTTGGGCTTGATATTTTCCTGTTAAGGAATAATTAGTCATTTTTCTTTCATGAGTTCCTATTCTGGCCAGGTTAATGACTGTAGGTGTTTCCAAAGCATTTTTTTTTGATTTTTGTGATACTAAATAGCCTGATGCATTTGAAAAGTCTCTTTGATGTTTGACATTAGTGGTAAAACTAAGTTTATGATTAACGAGCCATTTAAAAAATATATTTCCATATGTATTTTCTTCATCTCCAATGGTTTTTCCGTTTAAACTGGTATCGGTTGACGAGGTTCCTGTGATGTCGTTTTTCATAAAACCATCTTTTTTCAGGAATAAACCATTTAAACCAAAAAATAATTTATCTTTAATCAATGGTGTTTTGATACCAGCTGAATAACGCTGTAAAGCAAAATTTCCGCTTTCCAGTTCTATAAATCCTGTAGTTTTGTTGGTAGGTTTCTTTGTATAAATATTTACAACACCTCCCATAGCGTTGCGTCCAAAAAGGGTACTTTGCGGGCCACGTAAAATCTCAATACGATCAATATCAGTAAGTTCAAATCCACCAGCCATAATATCCAATGAATTCACATCATCAACATAAGTGGATACAGCTGGGTTATAACTAAATACTTGAATTCCCCTGATAGAATGTATCGATTGAAAACCAACACTAGAGCCTTGATATAAATAATTAGGAACTCTTGCTGTTAAATCAGAGTAACTTACCAATCTGGAATCTGTGATTGCTTTTGCCGAAATAGAAGTGACAGCTACCGGAACCTCTACATTTTTTTGTTCTACTTTGTTCGCTGTTACAATAACCTCTTCAAGCTGACTGTTTTTTGTCCCCTCTTTTTCAACTTTGTTTTGTCCATAAGTATATTGTATTGACAGCGTTAAAAACAAAATAATTTTTTTCATTTCGATAATTATAATTAATTCAAGCAGCTGATTTTAATAGAATAAAAAATATGATTTTGTGTTTTTTTACTAGAAAATATTACCGCGGTTTTTCGGGCGCAAAATTATATTATTTTTTTCCTTGATATAACATTCCAAAAAGAATTAATTATAAATAAATTTTCAAAAACAAGTTTTTAATAACGAGTTCATATTGATTTAAATAAAGCTAAAAAAGAATGCTTTACAATAATTATTCTGTTGTAAAATTTTAATCTTATATAAAAACAAATGGGCTCTCAAGAATGACAACCCATTTGTTTTTTCTTAAATTCATTTATATTATCTACATTCAAGATGTTTAAATATACAATTCTAAATCCTTTTCTTTAACTTTTTCAGAAAATCTTCATCTAAAAAATTAAGATTAATTTCATACAATTAAATAACAATAGTGAATAAATTAGATATTAAAAAATAATCCAAACTGGTTGGTATTACCTACTAATGATTTGAATTCAGAATTAGAAGAAAATGAATAGTTATAAGCAAAATTGATTTTTTTATAATTAATTCCTAAACCCATTACCACTTGTTTAAAATTGCTGTATCCTATTTGTAATGAAACTTTTTTGATGTAATTTACACTGAAAGAAGTAATAGCTTCCACTTTTTTATTTTGAGCCTCTGCCATTAAAACAGAAGGAGTTAAATCGAATTTTTCATTCAGCTTGAATTCGTATTCGGTATAAGCTGTAAAACCTACATTTTTTTGTTTGTGTTGTAATAAGGAAGGAAGCCCTAATGCTACTTGCAATTTTTTGAATTTGTAAACAATGCCAGCTTCCATATTGAATCCGTTTTCAGAATGGTTGTTTACTAACAAATAAGGATCTTCTAGATCAACATTATCATTAGGATCAAATCCATTATTAAAATTAATAGATTGTTTGTTGAAACTTACTCCAAGTCCTGCAGATAAAGACTGAGTATCTGAAAGGTCAATTTTATAAGCGAAGGCTTGTTTTATTTCAAATTGAGCAAAATTACCTTGTTTAATATTAGTGAAAACAGTAGCCATCGATACTTTTTTGACCAATGTCAAATCTAGAATAGCTTGTTGCCAAACTAAATTTTTCGCATCATCCAAATTTTTGGATGTAACTCCATACACTGCGGCTACACGTATTTTTTTAAATTCACCTGCATAACCTATATTAATAGCTGTTTTATTATCTTTAAATAGCCTGTTGCTCAATTGAAATTGAGCATGGGCTAGGGGGGCAAAAAAGAGTGTAAAGTTTAATAGATAAAATAATCTTTTTGATATATTTTTCATTTATTTTTTCGTTTTATAAATTGACCATTTGTAACCATTTATCATAGGTATTTCATTTTACTAATTATGATTTTTCACTAAGTGCAAAACCTCTTTATAAATGAATTTATTTTTGTCTTGATCTGTTCCGCTGATGTAGATGTAGTACTCGCCGTTTAGTAAATTATTTCCACTCCAATCGTTTTGATAATTCTTTGTTTCATACACTTTTTGTCCTCTGATATCGTAGATAGATAAGGTATATTGGTTGAATAATGCTAAATTTTCTATAACTAAAACATCATTGTGTCCATCTCCATTTGGAGTAAGAAGATTGTTGTATTTTATTTTTTTTGGAATACTACTGTCACTAAAAACAAATGGATTTTCGAGTGTTCCAATTATTCCATCAGCTACAAAATTAATTGCTTCTACAGGCGAATTCGAAACTAAATTATTAACTTGGTCATATACTTTAAAAGTAATGGGAATATTCTGGTCATTACTGTAAACAATCAAAGTAGCTACATAACGATCCTGACTTTTTAAATAGGTAATAGGAGAAGCAATTCCCCGAACATCAGCACCCATAAAGGCTGCAATTACATCCTGCGTATTGCGTGATTCTTCAGAATTGACATTCAAAACACAAGTGATTATCATGGAGTGATTATAGTCACTTGGGTTTACAGACCAGTTTGCAGGTACTTGAGCGTAAAGTCTCGCAACACTCAAAAGAAATGCAAAGAATGTATGCTTTATTGTTTTTTTCATTTTTTACTTTATTAAATTCGAAGTTTGAAGTAGTATATATAACATCAAAAAATCTGAGATGATGCTTAGTAAAAGTTTTAAAATAACACTGCTGCAAAACAAATCACAGCAGTGTTATCAACTAAATCAAGACATTTTTGTACTCTATTTCACTACACGTCTAGACTGCAAGACATTCCCTTTTGAGTCATAAGTCAGAACTAAATAAACTCCGGAAGGAAGATTTGACACATTTAATGTTACTTTAGAATCTGTTGGTGAAACGGTATTCGTTTTCACCAAAGATCCTTTCATGTCTACTATACCAATACTTCTAATTTCATGATGTTCATAAAGATCTATGTTAAGCACATTGGTAAACGGATTAGGATAAACGATTAAATCAATTGAATCTTCCTGAGGTATTCCTGAACCAATTGTTAATTCTTTTGGAGTTGCCAGACCACCTAAAACAACATTGTTTTTAAAAGCGATCACTTCATTAATTGCAGCAGATTTTTCATCGTCTAAAAATTCAAAATTCACTTTATCGTTGTCATTACTACCATAAATAGTCATGAAATACGATGTTTTGTTTGTTATTGGATTGTAAATAGCAGGTGCCTGACCTCTTAATTCTTTTCCAACAAATGCTTTCAAATAATTATTTTTCGATTGATTATCTCCCACAATTTCTGCAACAACATTCATCGTGTTGGCATATTTGGTAACCGCTTCTATGGTTTGATTTGCATATAGATTGTCGTTATTTGACATTTTACTAGTAGCAGAATAGCTCAAATTAGGATAGTAGAAATGTCCGTCAGAAGCTGATTTTATCATGTATCCTTCACCCGGTTTGAGAGCTGTTAAATCTCCAACCCAGCCAATATTTTTGTTATAGATAGCCAAGTGATATTGGTTTTTGATAACATCTCCTTCCTGCACATTTGCAAAGCCAGCCAGAGCCTGATTGATTGGTGTGTTTTTAAAACCTACATAACCAATCCAATTCCAGCCTTTTACAAGATCAATTTTCACTTCACTTCCTTTTAATAAAAGTCCGTTGTATTTTAGTCGATTTTCGTTTGTTACAAAGATTTTGTAACCGTGACCATTTTTAACTCCCCCTTTGGCAGTAAGTGTCCCTAACCATCCTTCTTGAGAGCTATAACTATCTACGGCATCTATACCACGTATCAAATCACCGCTGACAGCCTTGATTGGTTTTAACAGGTCGTGTGTTGTAAGCTGTTTGCTTAAATTGTAATTGTAATTTAGATGAGATGAAATCCAAGTCCAGCCTTTTGGCAAATCATATGTATATTCAATAACATCTACTGCTTTAAGCATTTCTGGATTAATAGCATTTCCTTTTACGGTATTAGAGTCGAAAGAATAAGACGGTGTAACGTCTCTGTGAATTTGTCCGTCGCTGGCATTCCATATACGAAATTCTACTGCTTCGCCTAAAGGCTTATTGCTGTAAATACTCACATAAGCCTGATAATTATCTAAAGCTTGTATGTAGGTCAATTTTGCAATTCCACGACATTCATCACCAACAAATGCAGCTACTTGGTCATTAGGATCTCTTGAAACATCACCATTAATATTTAATTGAGCAATCACGTTCATTGAATATTGATAATTGGCTGGTGTAACTTTCCAGTCTGCCGGCAATGGTTTGGCAACATCTAAACTAAGATTTAGAACCTCAGCAAATCCGAATTCAGTTTCCAGCAAAATATCCTGAACATAATTCCCGATGTTCACATTTTTATCTACGGTAAATGTAACTGGAATAGAACTCACAGGAGTCAACACACCGCTGCTTGGGCTAACAGTAAGCCATGAAGGTAAGTTATTGATGTTGTAATTAAACACTTTTCCACCTGTGTTTTGAATTCTGGTTTCGAATGTAAACCCGTTACCCGATTCAATTGCAAAGTGTTTATCTGATTCTGCCCAAATTACTTGGTTTTTATCCACATAAGCAGTCCAGCTTGCAGGAGCTCTCATTGTGTTTCCGTTCAAATCCTGAACTCCGGTTACACTAATGTCTAAAATAACATTTTCTAAAATGCTGTCCGGATCGGTAGTAGTCAGGATAATTTTATCTTGATTAGCTGAATAGCCAAAGTTTACTTTTCTAACCGGTCTTGGCAATTTTACCAAAGGAGTATCTTGCGTATAAGCAATTTGTCCTTTAAGTTCAGCTTGAACACCATTCGATCTTACTGCCGTATTCCCAGTAGCTGCAGAAGAATTAGACGCTTCTAACAATTCGATACCCATATTGGTTTTATACTTATTGAAAGGCAGGTATAAATCCAGTCCAACTTCGTCTCCTGTTAGCATATAACGCATATCACGTTTAATTTGCAAAGCAGAACGAGTTCCTTGCCAAATTCTAACCTCGTCTAACGAACCAGTAAAATGTTGCGTTTGTTGAGTAGTTCCAATAGCATCTACCCAGCCCATAGAACCTAAGTAAAGTGCCGCTCCACCAAATCCAGAAAACCCAGCACTATCTGTTTCAATTGTATTTTGCTGATTACCATCAACAAAACAAACTGTGTTGGTAGCACGATTAACCACTAAAGCAAAATGATGCCACTGATTATCAAAATAATTATTAGACGATGCCGTAAACGTTTTGTTGTTATTCCAAACTTCTAGTAAACCTGAAGCATTAGCACGAATAGACCAACCATTTTTATTCAAATCCTGATCGTCTCCTTTCCCGTTAGAAAGCAAAGTAGCTCTAGTTGTTTTGTCTCCTTTAAACCAAAATTCGACGCTAAAGTTCGCTACATCTAAATAAGTAGGTGAGCTAATAGCAGGAGAATTGGTAGTTGAAGTTGACAACGCATTACCAGACAAAGCTACTTGCCAAGTTCCAGAAATTAATTGTGCATGACGTTCTCTAACAATATCATTGATAACTACGCCTTCTGTTTCTTCCATTGTCCAGTTCCCTAAAAGACCTGGCTCATTGTTTTTCAAACGTTTTGTAGCTGCAATATTGATTTGAGATGCTGTCAATGATTTTCCCCAGAAACGCAATTCGTGCATATTTCCTTTGAATGAAGATGCTCTTGATAATGCATCTTTTCCAACAAAAATTTTCCCTGTTGCTTCATAATTTGGAGTATAACCCTGTTTTACAACATCCAATAGTCCATTAATATATAATTTACCTTCTTGATTGGCAGCGTCATAAGCAAAAGCATAATGCACCCAAGTATCATCGACTGGAATAGTTTTAGCCGAATTTAACTTTATACCGGCTAAAGCAACTGCAAATTGATTCGAAGCATTAAAACCAACACTTAATGATTGTGCATCGGTGCTGCCTTGAGAGAGCAGTATCTCTGATCCTGTCTTTTTACGTTTTGCATAAAAATCAAAAGAGAACGAACGACGGTTTAATTGAATACCTTCTGGTATTTCTACATAATCGTTAGCCCCGTTGAAATAAATGCTGGCAGGATGTTTTAATTCTCCTCCTTGAATGACACCTCTAATATCAAAATTGTACGGATTTAATAAACCTGCATTAATTGGTTCATTAAATTGTATCATAATTTCGTCACCCGCAGATAGGATACCGTCTGCTGGCTGTGGTGCACCAAATGAACTTGGATTGATACGATCGATAACACCAGTAATAGTTGGTGATGTAAAAACAACATCATCTACTTCGCCCTGACACATACTTTGGATACGTACATCATACAAATCGTCGGTTAGTTTTGACACATCCCATTTGTAAATAAAATCAGTACCTCCTTGTTCTGACAATAAAGGAGCTTTTCTGGCTACTTCTTCCGGACCTACGTTTGTACGTGCTTCGTCATTTCTATAATAAGTTTCTAAAAGTTTCCAGTTAGAATCTGATTCACTCGCACGTTTGTACTGAATTTTGATTCCTTTAAACCCTTGATAATTTACATTGTAGTTACTTACTTTAATAGGCAAACGGCTATTGCCATCGTAATTTACAGTCCAATTGTTCCCTGGACTAACAATAGTTGCTTCAGAACAAACAGGAATATATTCAATATCCATAGTAATTTCTTTATGGATACTTTCGTCGCAAGTTGATTCAAAAATTAAAGTTAAATCTTTGTACTTGTATTCTTTTGGTCCTCTTAAAACAGTTAATGTTTGACGGAGTTTTTGACCAAAAGGAATTGAAACTTCTATTGGTTTTACCAAAGTTTCTCCGTTCAATAGTACCACTAAGCCATCAGGATTAGAAGCAGGATCTACCGACATTTGATAGGTGATTTCCTGATCTGTCGAGGATGGAATTAACTCTGTTTCGTTACGTAATTCTAAATCAAAAATAGCAGCTTTACTAGAAGGCACGTTCACCATTGTGGCTTTGTCGTTACCATTTATCAATATACCTGGTTTTTCAATTTGAACAGTACGTTTGCTTAATAACGGTTTTATTTCGTCATTATACATCGCAAATAATTGACTATAAATCGCTATTTTTTCTTCAATAACTTTGGTAACGGCTTCAATTTCTTGATTTTCTTTATCCAAATCATCTGCATTTTGAATTCCAAAAAGTCTTGTAGTAATAAGATGTCTCTCTTTTATGCTTTTGATTTGTTCAGCAAGTACTGTTGGAAACATTTTTATCCAATACTCCAGATAATACGTATGTTCTTTGGTTACTTCCAATTCCTTTTCTCTTTCGAAAGGACAAGAAGTTTGCCCGCCTACAATTTGAAATATTGGACCATCGCTACCTTTTCCATCATAAATATTCATACTATAGACATTATACTTATCAGTATCCTGAATGGTATAGGATGTTGTAACAGTATTTATTGCAGTATTGTTAGTGCTTTCCCCATTAGTTTTATCTCCGCCACCATGAAGATTCCAAGCTAAGCCTGATATTAACCCCGCACCAACATAAACAAATCCTTCGGTATCAATAGAAGCACCAGCCATCACTTCATTAGAAGATATGGTGGTTTCGGTAGTTTCAGTAGTTAAAGTATTAGAGTATGCAATTCCAGAACTAATTGAAATGTTTTTTTGTTTCGGTTTATTACCCGAAATAGCAGTATATTTCTGAATTTCATTGGTCATCAAAATTTCTTCCCACGCTCTAATTTGATTATTGTACCAGCGTACTTTGTCCTGATATACTCCATTTATTTTAGGTGCAATGGCTCGTTTAAATTCGTAGCTAGCACCAATATCATCACCTGCATCATCTCTAGTGTAATCATTTTTATTGGTCAAAGTTCCCAAACGAGGATCGTCATTATTTAATCCGTACAAAGGGTTTGAAGCATCCAACTTGGTAACATAAACATTAGCTTGGTCTATAAAAAGACTATTTCTAATCGCTGCCAATTTAGGGATTATATCGGTTTTGATATGATCCTCTGAATATAACAATAATGTTTCGCCTTTTTCTTTTTGATAATAAGTTTCGCCTTTGTTTAAAACATATTCTTGCCCGTCATCACCTGTAACTTTTGGACCTACACACCCTACACATTTATTAGCCAAAATAAATTTGACATTATTGGCACGACCTATTTCTATGTTTTTAGAATCGGCAATAAAAAAATCTCCTTTTTCAAAAGCATCTTCAGCTGTTATGGTAAGATTTTCAGTTGTCGTTGTTGCTTTGGCACTTGTTTTTTCGTTACCTAAATATCTTGATCCGTAAGTTGTAGCCATAACACTACCTTCTGATTCAGCAAGTTTAGTCCCTAATAAAGCAACTGTGTTATCTGCTTTCCAACCAAGTCCAGCACCAAAACTCCAATCTCCACCTGCTTGTGTACTACTAGTAGTCTCTTTAGTTATAGTACTCCCTTTTTCTAATGTTACGCTACTGCCACTTCCTGGAGGAATTCTCAATGTAGTGGTTATAGAAGCCGGTGCCTCAGTAATAAAATCAGTACCAGGCATTTTAGATCCTCCTAAAACATACGCTTTATAGCCTTTAGATGCATCGTTTGGATTAGGCCAATAAATGGTATAATCACCCGTTTTTAAAGCAATCGACATTGATTTTACAAAAGTATCTTCAACACCGGAGCCTTGAATTAAATTTGGGTCTCCACCTATAAAATTATAGTTTACTTTACCTTCATTTTGCAAGCCAAACTCATGCGTATTTCCAGAAAGAGAAACCCATTTTTCATCAGTTAACTGATAAGCTGCCGATGAACCTCCATCTGCTTTAGCACTTATATTGTTGCTGACCGTAACCTGACCATCTAAAACAGGTACTTGATCAGTAGCTGGATTTTTGACAGGTTTTGTTCCATAATATGAATATTTTTCGATAGCCTTAATGGTTACTTGATAGCCTTTTCCTTGTAAAAAAGCAGGGTATGGCAGTGTTTTGGTTGGCAATATAATATCTTTCGATAATTCTTTATCGTATATTTTTACCATGGTTTCTCCTATAAAAGTTTTTTCAGTAATAACATTGCCATTATTATCCAATTCCTGAGTGTTAGGTAAATAGTCCAACAAAGCATTGTTTTGTACCACCATGCTTGGCGTGCTTCTATAAATCAATCGTTTGGCTGTGTTGTATTTTACTTTTTGGGTAACATATCCCCCAGAAACCAAAACAGGCTCTTCCTCTTCAATTCCTTTATAAGCTGCTTCATCATCTAATTTTACAGATGATAGGTCTTTTGATAAAAACAAAATTTTATCATCAGTTGGATTTGCTTCGTCTCCCAAATAAGAGACATTCGAGAATTCATACTCGTTTGGAGGTAATTTAATTTCAAATTCTCCAGTTTCCGGATCTGTTTTTACAGAACGTTTAATGCGAGTATCCTTGGAAGTCAATGTAAAATAAGTAGCTCCAATATTGTTGATACGCTGTACGTCTGTTTGTAATTTTCCTTTATAAGCAGAAAATCCTAACTTTTTATTGGCCTGAACCAATCCACCAACCACGCAACCTGTAAGTGTATGTTTTGTATTATCTAAGACTTCTATTCCAGACAAGATATCTTGATAATCGTAAGTTCCTGTAGCTGGGAATTTATTGCTTACAAACGTGTGTCCGTCTTTTCTAAATTCTAAAAAGTGTTTTCCGATAGGTACTACCACTTGAAATTGACCAAACTCATCCGACAAGATTGCTTGTCCGCTTTTCATCAATTGTTGTGATCCATCTAACCAAATTGAAACCCCTTTTGAACCTGAACTTTGGAAATGGGTTGGGTCGTTTTCTTTATTATCAAAATCAAATCGAATAGTTCCTGTTACATTGAATGAAGACTGATCTATAAAATCAATATTGTTTTCGACACTTCTGCCTTCACCTAAGAATAAAACACGATTACTTGGCGAAAAGGCGTGAATTGCTCCACTAAGGGTTATGGTTGGAGTAATACTAAAATTTTCTCCCGAACCATTATAAGAAATACCTTCAATAACGTAGTTACCGTTTTTGTCTGTAAATCCTGCAAAACCCAATTGCTCTCTTGAAGGCACTTCTTTGCTCCAAGTAGCTCCTATCAGGTCTCCATCAATTTTATTGTAAACACCCGATTCCTTGGAAGAATCAAATACAAAAGGACCAACTCCTTCATCAAAGCGCCAGTTTCCTACAATATTAGATGTTTCGGCTTGTACCAATCGGCTGTAATCTCTCTCTATATCTGCAGCGGTAAGTGCGGTTTTGTAAATGCGGAATTCATCTAATAATCCTTTGTAATAATCACTAGTTCCAGTACTTCCTAAATAAATAGAACTGCTAATATTTGAAGCCAAAGTACCACTAGTATTAATAGATTTATCTAATTTTCCGTTGATGTATAATACTAATTTACTATTGTCATACGTAGCAAAAATATTAGAATAATTACCATCAACCAGTTTTGCTTTTGAAATTATAGTAGTTCCAGCGATAGTAACTTCTACTCTTTCATTATGCAGAGCTATTTCAAAAATACCTGATTGGCTGGCTAAAACCTGTTTAGAAGTCCAAGCTTTTGGTTTTGCCCATACTGAAACTGAAATTCCAGTTGTATTATACCCAATGTTTTTTTGGTTTGGATTAATTTTTACGGTTTGGTTCACACCATCAAAGGCCAAAGCATTTCCTGTAGCCATTCCGTCTTTTTCGGCAACTACTTTTACATTAGGTACGGCAACGCCACCTACGTAAGTTACATTTCCGGTTACAATTGCAGATGGTAATCTAAAGCCAATACCTGTTGTCAAACCTTTTACTCCTGTTAATTGCGTGTATGGAATTCCTGAAACGCCATTGATATCATAGCTGGTTATTTTGTCTAAACCACAATCGGCGGTAGCTACCACAAAATATTCATAAAGTGTTTGTGCAATAGTTTTATTATCTGTCCAAGAACGAATAGTTTTATCAACTGTAGCTTGCAATTCGGGAGTAACTGTGCTGTTTAAAACACGACGATAAATTTTGTAATTGCCTGCAAAATCGGCATTTTCGTCAGTTTTCCAATCCAATTGAACTAAATTTCCAAAATAGCCTTTTGAGGTTTCTAAATTATTAGATAAGAAGACTCTCGAAAGATCTATATTGGTAATACTCAATTTATCAGAGGTATTGTCTTGAATAAAAACAGTAGCAGACGAAGACTGACAACTGTTTACCGCTACAATTTTATATGAATACGATTCGCAGGTACTTACTTCTTTATCAGTATAAGTCAGTGAATAACCATTGCTTCCTCTAGTTTGATTCTTAATTTTTGTTTCATAGAAATCGCCAATTGGTAACTCAATTACAGATTCGGTTCCTTTTTTTAAATCTTTTCTAATAATCTTGTATTTCTGATTGGTCGCTTTTTCAAAATCTTCTAATCCCCATTGCGATTCATTCCAAGATAATTGGACCCCAGAATCAGCTCCTGTAACCATAACCATTTTGGCATTTGTGGGTGCTACTGGATTAGCAGGAGAAATCCCCATTGTAGCATCTTCCGATTTATCACCTTTGGCATTCGGACATTTCCCTCCATTGGCGGCTATTTTAAAATAATATTTTTGTCCACGAGTAAGTCCAGTAATGGTATAAGAACGTTTAGAACCCGCAATAGCATCTGATAAAGCCGTAAAAGTACCATTTGGCGTAGTAGCTTTATACAGCACAAAATTACTTGGACTGGCTTGCATCCATTGCCATTTTAAATCGACAGAACCATCACATTTGGTAGTACTGGCTGTCAAATCGGCTGGTATAGGTAGTGGATCATAAGCAGAAGCCTCGGTAGAAGCCTCATCGATGTATTGCCCCTGCCAATACAAACGTACAATTGGGCTAATAGCTCCTGTAACACCTGTTACAACAAAACTGGTCTTGTCAATCGACACCTCGGTATTAAAACCACTACCATTATCGACTATGTATTTAAAATCGCTAGGAATAAAACTGGAAGGAATCGAAATTTTATCCCACGATAATTTAACTGAATTACAGCCTTGGGTTGCTCTTACACTAGGCATACTCGGCAAAGTTGGAGTGCTTAAAGAAGCATCTAAGTAAGTAGTTTTGCCACTTTTGCCACCACTACCATTGTCAAGCGTCTCTGCTTCACCTCCAATAGTAAGCTGATTTCCATTTAAAAACTTTGCCGGAAGCTGGTAGGTAACATACAGTACACCTTTGTCTCCGTATCTTTTACCTTCGTAGTACGATATATTATTAGGCCCTGCGGTTCTATAGGAATCAAAATACCAATAACTATTATCAAGATCGCCATCTCCTGAGGTAAGAAAAATGGTAGTACTTATATTTGGCAAAATTAAAGCCTTAGTCAAATGAAAGATATCTCCTTCGTCTCCTACTCTAATGTATAACCTTTTCAGATAATCATCCATGTTTTCTGGATCACCATCGGCAATCATAGCCGAAATATACAATTTAGTACCAACAATCTTAGCATTCCAATGTTCGCCAAAGTTGTATGAACTTCTTAAATCCACACTGGCCGTATTAAGTAATGTGTGTCCATTCTGTGCATTTCCCCACAACGGAGTCAAGAGCAGTGCTAAAAGGAGCAATAGCACTTTAAGTTTTTGAAAGACTTTCCAAAAATCAAAGAGTAGTTTTTTTTCCATTTAAAATAGTTTTTTTATATGGCGCAAAAAAACAAAACCCCTCCTAAAATAAACTGTTTGCGCATTCTAACATTATCCAAAAACGAAGATTCTGGCAAAGAAAAGGATATTTTGAACTTCTTTTTTAAACCATTACGACCATTTATATATAGACTCTAATCCTAAAAGTATTATTAAGCTTTACAAAAAATAGTTTTTCCCATTGTATTGATTAATTTTGGCTTCTATAAAAACCTATTTAAATTATACTTTTAGAGAAAAAAATACTGAATGCATCCCTACATTTCTATACTTACTATTTTTTTAGCTGTTTTGATGACCTACCGCAATTGGAACATCAATAAAAACTCTATTTTTTTATCAGGCTTTATTTGTGTACTTTCCTTATACTCTTTAATACACTATGTTATATTTTTTAACAGAAGTGTATTTCTTTTAGCTATTTTTTATAACAATACCGCACCAATTGGTTTTTTAATTGGTCCTCTATTGTATTTTTATGTAAGAGGTACACTATTTGATAATAGTAAATTCAAGAAAAGAGACTGCCTGCATTTGATTCCAGCCCTTATCAATTTAGTTAGTATAACACCTTATTTATTGACCCCTTTTGCTTATAAATTGTCATTGGCACACAGAATAGTTAAAGACATTATGGTTGCAAAAACTTTTACTGTAGGTCTTTATCCTAATATTATAAACATAATTGCACGACCTACTTTACTGGGATTTTACGTAATATCTGCACTTGTTATGCTATTTCGCTTTAGGAGAAAAATGGATACTAACAAGCGTATACCAAAAGTTCAAAGCCGCAATGTGCTAATATGGCTTTTTAGTTTTATATTTATTCTTGTATTGGTAATTGTTTGTTTTGCTGTACTTTCTTATTCTTTTTTAAAAGAACCTAATCCGGATTTAACGCGATTGAAAACAGGATTACCAATGGATATTATTAGTTTTTGCTTGTTAATGATTCCTATGAGCTTACTTATCTTTCCTGAATTATTATATGGAATTCCGCAGACAGGAAAAAATAAAAATGATTATTTTGTGCAACAAAATGAAAAAATACAACCAGAAGAACAAATTATTTTAAACGATATTTTTTCAACCGAAACGTCAGATGTTTTAGATAATGAAGAAAGAAATTTACCCCAAGAAGAGCTACAGCAAAAAGATATTGAACCAAGATTTATTGAACTATCTCAATCGATTTTAGATTACATTGAAAAGAGTGAAATTTTTCTAAATGCTAATTTTTCAATGGAAGAACTTTCCCGATCTATGAACGTACCCAAACATCATCTTTATTATTGTTTCAATAGTATATTAAAAGTTAAATTGACAAAAATACGTGCAAAACTGCGGGTAGAATATGCAAAAAAATTAATAGAAGATGGTCTTTTAGACACATTAACACTGGATGCAATAGGAAATAAAGCTGGATTTTCTTCACGCTCTTCTTTTCAAAGTACCTTTAAAGAAGAAGTTGGTTGTACCCCTGGCGAATATTTAAAAACAAAATCCTAAGCATTATACCTAAACTAGGTTTCATATTTTGTCCTTTTTTGCTACAGACGCTTTCTTTTAACTTAAATAATAATAAGTCAAAAAAAACTAAATCAGCACTTTTTGAATAGTAAATAAACAAGCTGCTATTTTGGAAAATTACAAGGTAACATTAATCGGGTAGTCAATAGCATTTTAGATTAAACCCAAGCTGTGTTAACGTTTTCTATCGCCTAGTTCTAATGTTTTTTATCAAAATAAAGCGCTAGGGGGCTTTTAAACCTTAGAAAAGCTTAAAAACTCAACGGTTTGTGGTTATTTAGGTATTAAAGTTAACTACTTAGTTGTTCAAAAAAAACTAAGTAGTTAACTTTAACATGTCACAAAAGTTCTTTTCATTATTGATGTCCCAAATATTCGTTTACTGCATTAGCTACTCCATCATCATAATGAAAAGCTTTGGATGAATTATAAGCATCAATATGTTGAAATCCTGCTTCGAGAATAAAAGTTGAAGCTACTTTTGGTTCTCCATCAAATCTATATTCTTGTGGCTTTCCATCAAAAATTCGAGTATATCCACTATTTTTTAAGAGGGTAGCATCTATAAGCAAAAAAACTAGCTCTATTTTATATTGTGCTATTGTAGCCGAAAAATCTATGTTTCCAAATTTAGCTGTATTATAGATATTGGGAATTTCTAAGAATGTTTTGTAATTCCAAGCATGTGGTACTATATCATAATTATTAATAACAGAATGATAATGGTTGCCAAATTTACTTTCGGCATATTCTACAAAAGCTTTGTTACCCACACTTGCCCCCGCACTTGGGTAGGTAGAGACCAAAAATGATTGATGTTCTTTTTCTTTCCATTCAATTATTTTAAGAGCTAATAATGGCGATAAAGTACCTGCCAAACTATGTCCGCAAGTTGCTACTTCTGTATTTTGGTCTAATGGCAATTGACTTAAAAAAGTAATAATATCTTGATTTTTATCGTTTTTTAAATTCTTCAAAATACTTAGCCCATCATAGCTACCTCTCGCTATTTTTGCATTAGGAATAGTTTCCCAATTTTTCATAAGTTTAGTTGCTACTCTAAAATCTTCATCAAGCCATCCAAATTTTGAAATAAGATTAGTCCCCGAAATAGAAATTACATAAAGTGTTTTGGTTTCATCATCAGGATCCTGACCTTTTGCAACAAACATAGCATTATCTGTAATGAATTCAATTTTTAATTTTTTATCTATTTGCTTACTATTTTGAGTACAAGGTCCCCAAACAATATCCCAATCACCAATGTATGCTTTTATGGTTTCGTTTTTTAAAGCTGAAGTTACTTGCTCGTATAAATGATCCTGTAATTCTTTTTCGGTATTTCCTACAATACCTTGATTGCAATTAGACAATGCCGACAAAATAGAAATTACCTGATGTTTTTTGGTCAATGGATTCAAATAGTTACTTTTCATAAGTTTTAAATTTGATACTTTTTAATTTTATTATTGCTCTCTTTCAGGAAATAATCCTTGGTAACAAATAATGTAAATAATTCCTAAAACAGGTTGAACATTGCTAACAGGTACAATTGGTTCTTTATTGAAATTGGTATAAACAATATGGTCATCACTTATTGCTTTGTTTAAATTAAACGGTTTAAGTGTGTCTGTAGGATTAGGCGTAGCGTTACTAAAAATAGTAGTATTACCATCACCTATTATTTTACCAACTGGACTACTATCACCTCCTAATGTTGCACAAGGTATTCCTAATGTAGCCTTGTCAGAAAAACCACCTCTAAGAGGTGGTATATTTAAATAGTTAAGTATCGTACTTTCTTCTCCTGCTTTTTCTCCAATATTATAAGATTTAGATTTCTCATCAATACTACCAATGCCCACGGGTACTCTACCACATAAATCGGGTATTCTAAAAGTATGGCTTTTTGCTTCTCCATAACTTTTACCAATAACTGAATATAGAGGGGTATATTTTACAATATCTAATTCCTGACCGTTACAAAACATCCAACCTTTTGGAATGAAATTTCCTGAAAATAATTTAATTACTCCTATATAATCTTCCATCTTTTCTTTAGTATTTAATTCATTAAAAAGACCTACTCTGTTGTTACGATTTTCGGTTTTCTCGTTAATAATATTTTTTTATGCTATTCACAAAAGCAAAATCTTTATTTTTTCTTCATCTTTTTTTGACTTCAAGAATTATGATGAGCATCTCTAATTTGCCGAAAACATTGTATAGAAACCTCCTGTTGTGGTATTTGATGCTCCAGAAGGTTTATATATTTTTATTGTTAGTAATTGTCCTGCTAATGCAGTATAAGTAAATGATGTGTTAGTGGGAGTGCCACTAGAATATGCAGTACTATTAGCTGTTGCAAGCACTGTACCTGTTGTAGTGTAATTAACAGCGTTTGCAACTGGTGCTACATTCCAAAGTTCATAGGTATAAGCTTCATCATCATATGAATAAAAATTTATGGTAAAAGTAATATCCCCAGGAATAAAGAAAGATGTTGCTGATGATACAGATGTCCCTGTTGTAGTTGTAAAGGCACTTGTGTAAAGTGTTATTGGAGTTGATGAAGCAGTTACATTGTGTCCGATAGAAAAATTAGGAAGAACTGTTGCATTAACTGTACTTGATCCGATTAAACTTTTCCAAGCACTACCATCATAAGAATAAAATCCTGAAGTACCATCAGTTTGATAAACTAACAATCCAGTAGCAGGTGTAGCAATAGCAGTACGTTGAGTAGCTGTCATTCTAGGTACAAGCACACCTTTAGTGGTGCTGTTTACGTCTAGTATGGCAGAAGAATCAGGTGTTGAAGTTCCAATTCCCATGTTATTTTGTGAGAATACGGTTTCGCATAAAAGCATTAATGCAATTAAAAATAATTTGTTATTTTTCATGATATAAGTAATTTTGAATTTATTTTTTTAGTTTATGACCTTTTTGATTGATAATTTGTGATTTTCATCGAGAATATGTACAATATAGAGTCCATTATTTAAGTGAAATTCTTTTGAATAATCATTGTTTTTTATTTTAGTTTGATAAAACAATTTTCTGCCATTGACATCATATATAGTTACATCTTGTATCGCTATCTCTGATGTAATGTATAAGATGTTGTTTCTAAGATAAACCACCGGGATTTTTTTTTCGAAAACTTCATTGGCTAAATTTCCGTTATACTTTAGTAAAGCTTTGGTTGCGGTATATTCTATAGTCCAATTGGCAGGTAAATTTTTTGTAGCAAAAGTTCCAGAAAGGCTTGAGGCCTTAATAAGTTCAAAAATAGTATTACTAGCTGGCGTAAATCCAGATATTGTAGCTACATTAATAGTTCCAGAACAGCTAAAATTGCCTGTAATATTGAGTTGGTCATATTGAGTAGCAGCTGTGGTTCCTGCTAATTTAAAATTTAAAACACCTGTTCCATTGCTAAAGTTACCGTTAATTGCCAATGCTCCTGCAGATGAATTACCTGGCGAAAAACTACCAGAATTTGTAAAATCAGAAACATAAAGCAAGATGCCATTTCCTGTTACACTCCCGTTATTGACCAAATTATTGTCTATATTTAATGTACCATCAATATCCAGACCAGCATTTGCGGTATTGCTAAAATTTCCGTTAACTTTTACAACAAGGCCATTAGAAATTTTTACCTTATTGCAATTATTAGTAACTAGTTGTGCCGTACAAAAGCCGTAAAAAAGCAGACATGCAATTTTTAAAGTTTTCCCCCTAGCGAGAGAAAGAAGGATAGATTTTTTTTTCATTTTGATGATTTTTAATTAGTTCTTTTCTTGTACATTTTTTCCGTGCAAAAAAAAAGTGCAAGAAATTATGCTGCAGATGCTTTATTAGATATTAAATCAATAATTGATGTGTGTTTTTTAGAAAGTTCGTCAACTAACTTTTCCTCAATATTCAACATCTCGGCAATTTCTCTTGGTGTTTTTCCTTGCAATAGCATGTTAACAGCTTTTGCATCTATTATGTATTTAGCTTCAATACCTGTTTGGGAGCTGATTTCGTCAATCGATTTGGATTCGTCTTTCAATAAATACATTGCTTTTAATATATCTTCTTTTTCATTTTCATCATAGTACGTAATAGAATCAATATTAACAACTGCTAAATCAACTGATATATCTAAATCGAATTTCTTATGATTCGATTTAGATTTTATTTCAATTTTTTCAATCATTTTAATAGCAGCAGTCCACTTGTTCATTTCTGTTCTTTGCATTATTATAAACTCTGTAAATTCATGATAAGCATTATTTTTGCTTGTATCAATTTCTTTAAACTTTTTATATTCTACCTCTCTAAGAAATCCTGCCGCATAAAAAGTCGCTAAAATATTTTTATAAAATGCCTTTATTTTTTCATTTGATTCGTCAATTTCTTTTTTAATTTCTTTTATTTTTTCGTTTGATACGTTTGTTTTTTTTAATATATCTTCAAAAAAATCTTTTCGTTCTTCTGCAGCAAAAATTGCTGTAATTATTTCAACAACTCCAAAAATAGCTAATGCGATGGGCAGAATAGGAGCCGCAAATACAGATATACCTACACCGATACCCACAACTGTGTCCACAGTATTAAATTTTGTTAAAGAGTCCTCAAATTGAGGTACTGTTATACTTAAAGATACTAGTTGGATATTAACATCTTTTTTCCATGATTCATAGTTTTTTATGATTTGTTCAATATCTCCATTCAATAAATTTTTCAATTTATCTAAATCAGCCGTAACATGGTCTATGTTGCGTATTATACCATCATTTCCTTCAATCGCATTTATTGCATTTTCTTTTCTTTCGGGATTATCGGGTCTAAAGACATTATCTCCTATCCAGGATGACAATGAAAATTTTTCATCCTTTATATCGGTTAAAAGTTTGTCATAATCTTTTCTAACCGTGTTTAAGTCTGAAATTGCTTTTTCAATTTGTTCTGTGCTTTCCATATTGTCGTATTTAAAATTGTAAGTTTTATCTTTAGGCTCCCATAATTTTCCAAATTTAGCTTTCACAACTCCTTGTTCCATAACAATCCAAGAGTCATTGTCATTTGTGTTGAATGTAGTATTGAATTCAAAATTCTCGGTATAGATAAATAATGTTTTGTCTGAAGCTGCTAGTTCAGACAAAATACCGCTTATGGATGAGTATTTCAAAATGGTATCGCTAGTAACCTCTTTAGATTCGTGTGGGGCTATCTTGATAGCGTTTGGACGAAGTTGATCAAATATCTCTACGGCTGTTTTTGCAGGTAAATAGGCAGTATTACCTATTGTTTTGATATAGCTAAATGCCGTCCATAAACTCTTTAGCGAATTAATAGCAACTGGTGCATCTAATGTAGCAAGGCTGGCCGCTAGAGTGGCAGTATCAAAACCAATATCCGCCAACATCCAATCGGTGTTTTTTGTTGCTATTACATACACTTCTTTTTCTATGTCATTACTTATATAGATTTTACTCATTTTTTTCGCTTTATTTGTTTTAAAATTAAACCAACATGTGCATGTGATTATTTTTCGCACTCACAAAAAAAAGTAAAATCTTCCTACAAAATAATGTTTTACACTTCAATATTGTCCAAAAACGACGAATTTGGCATACAAATTAAATTTAACAATCTATACCTTATAATTACATGTTTGGTTTTGAAAAAAGCAAGTAGTATTGGTTTTAAAAAATCTTGTTTTTAAACCTGTAATTTTTAACTTTGAATTAAGATATTAATATTTTGGAAAATTTCACTAAATCTAATAACGAGAAAAGCGAATTACTAACTTTGATGGCGCTTTTAAAGATAGATATATTACTTGGAGATCCTCTAAAATATGGGAAAGAATTGGGCCCAGAGATAATAGGTCTACTTAACGAAGCGTTGGTGCTTAATCCAATTAACCCAAGAGCTATATATTTGAATGCTATTTTTAAATCTAGAATGGCAAATTTCTTTAATAAAAGAGAGAATTATTATGATAGTTTTTTAATTGTAAATAAAGAATTTGTTAAAGCTTTTTCTGAAGCAAACAACTATTTGTTGCCTTTACGGGGGGGGGGCGAAAGTAACTGCGAAATATTGATTAAAAGTTATGATTCTTTGAGTAATAAACTTGAAACCGCTTCTACAAATTGATGTTTTGGTAAGCAACCACTACTGACGCATTCTTTAATTTGCAATTAAAAAGATGGAAATTGGAAATCTTTGGATATATTTAAATTTGGTAGAATAAATAAACATTCAGCTCTGAAATACGTAACTACTAAATTAATTGCAAAAATGTAGCTTAATATGTATTTTTTATTTATATATCCACTTATTCGTTAAGTGCTTAACATGTATTTTAAAAAAAAAACATCAAGAGAGTTCTAAGTTGAGGTACCCCAGAGGAATAGTTGTTGGTAATTATAAACACACACTTAACCAAAATGAAGAAAAACATTAAAACAATACTAATCATTATAATATGTTTTTTATCGTATTACATTGCCTTTGATAATTTTGAAAGATTAATGTCTCTCATTGATGAAATTTTAAATAACGGATTGTTTAGTTATTTTGTTACATATTTAGTAATTGGTCTGCCAATTTTTTTTGGTGTTTTTATAGTAAATACCGACCATAAAATATTAAGTAATTTAGGTCTTTTAGCAAATGATTTACATGGTGTTTTTCTTGCAACAATATTTTCTTTACCTATGTTTATCGGAGGATTTCTGTTTAATAAACTTAATAATGATATTAACTTGTCAAATCTAATCACTGCGACAATTTTTGCGGGGATATTTGAAGAACTCTATTTTAGAGGTTTCTTATTTGGACAAATTTTCAAAAATACAAAGCTCGGATTTTTACCTTCCATATTTTTAAGTGCTATTGTTTTTTCTTTTGGACATATATATCAAAGTCAAATCCCTTCTGAATTAGTTGGGATTTTTATTATTACATTTTTAGGATCAATTTTATTTGCTTGGCTTTTTGTAGAGTGGAATCATAATTTATGGATTCCAATATTTCTACATACATTTATGAACTTAAGTTGGAATATTTTTAGCATAAGTAATAATGCTATGGGGAATTTGAATGCTAATATTTTTCGAGGTTTGACAATCGCTTTTGCAATAATATTTACTATCATTTGCAAAATAAGAAAAGGGCAGAAAATGAGTATAAACTTAAACACATTATTGATCAAAAAATAACTATCGATAATCGAGATACTGTTTGAAAGAGAAAATAATTTTTCATGATTTTACTTCAGTAAAAAAGAGTATTTAGTACGTTTATTTGCATAAAAAGTCATTTGATTGGTGTAATTTAGTTTGAATGCGTCCGTTCATTAATTTATATTCTGATTCTATGTCAGAGAAAAGGTTTTTATTTGTTGAAATAATTGATGATGAAAATGGAGATCTGGATTTTAGATATTATATTAATAATCCTGGAGGTTGTATTTATATATGTAATTATAGAAGTCAAAATTAATCAATACAATGGGAAAAACTTTTTTTTGTAAAGTTTAATAATACTTTTAGGATTAGAGTATATATATGGTCATAATAGTTTAAAAAAAGAAGTTCAAATATATATCCTTTTCTTTGCCAGAATCTTCGTTTTTGGATAATGTTAGAATGCGCAAACAGTTTATTTTAGTGGTGTTTTTGTTTTTTTTGCGTCATACTGACTTTTAAATTGAAAAAAGTTAGATAAAAATATCATGATTATAGCATGATTTAATGAAAGTCTCTGATGCTAATAAGGTATTTAGAAAATGAAAATTGATTTTACTAAAAAATAATAATTTCAATTAGGTTGATATTATTTCCGATTTTATTGTAATTTTCAAGTTGTTTGTATTTACTAAGTTAAGATTTTGTGATTAAACATTGTAATAAGTATATTTAATATAGCTAATGGTAAATTGCAATTAATTATGAATCTAAACTAAAATTGAGAAAGGAGTTTAAATTATAAAAGAATATGAAGATTAGTGGGCTGGTAATAACCTATAATGAAGAAAAAAACATTGCTAAATGTATTGAAGCATTATTTAGAATTTGTGACGAAGTAATTGTAATAGATTCTTTCAGTAAAGATAATACAGTGAGAATTGCAGAAGAAAAAGGTGCTAAAGTGATTATGCAGTATTTTTTAGGTGATGGGCCTCAGAGAATTTTTGGTCTCTCTTATTGTAAAAATGATTGGATTCTAAATTTGGATGCCGATGAGATTTTGGCTGAAGATGCTGAGAAATTTATATTGTCAGGAAAATACGAGAATCAGGATTATGATGTTTATGCTTTTTGTTTGTATAATTATTTGGGGGATAAGCTTATTAATTTTGCAGGTTGGTATCCTGATAAAACTTCACGATTTTTTAACAAAAAAACAGCCTCTCCGTCAAAAGATTTCGTTCATCAGAAGGTTTTAGGAAACAATAAAATACATGTGAAAGTTCATATTAATCATTATGCGTGGGAGAATTTTGATCAATTCATTGCAAAGAAAAACTTGTATTCGACTTGGAATGCCCAACAACTTTTTGATCGGAATAAAAGAGTCAACAGCTTTAAGCCAATATTAAATGGTATGGTATCTTTTTTCCGATGTTATTTTTTTAAAAAAGGTTTTTTACATGGGTTGGATGGTCTTACCTTTTCGATAGTTCAGGGTTTTTTTTCTTACATGAAATATGCTAAACTTTTAAAACTTCAATATGAGGATAGTAGAAAAAATGATATGAATATGTACCTTAAAAATACTTAAATTCTATAAACTTTCTTTATATAAAGAGTTTTAAAGAGGGCTATGTCATCAAATTAGCTAGTGCTTTTTCTGAAAGTAGTTTCTGTTTAATTATTTCAAAGATAAACTTTGATTTTTGATTGGTTTTGTTTTTAAAAAACTAACATTCAGTTCTTTGGTTTCTATAGATTTTATTGTTAAGCTATTTTTGTTTTTTTTAAATGGATTTACTAAACCCAAGATAGATATCGGCAGGAAGATAAATTGTTTAATGATTCATAATTATGTTTGTTATTGTTTCAGTACTCAAATCTTTTCTAATTTATATGTTAGCCAGAACCATTATACGATATCAATTTTGTCTTTGACCTGATAACCAGTTTAGTCTTTGCAATGCCTTTATTTTTTTCTTTTTACATTTTTGCCTTCATGTAAATTACGACTTCAAATGTCGGATGTAATGATGTTAATAGAGTAGACGCTTACTAGTATTATCAATCCTCATTCTAGGATTTAAAAGTAAGTAAAATTGATTAACCACTTCTGATGAATAAAGTCTGTTTTTATTGGTAGATTAATGGGGGTATTTAGTAGATATGTGTTGGATTATTGATTAATTTTATTGTCTTTAAAATTCTTTACAAAATTGGTTTGGAGATAAATATTTGATGCTTATAGGTTATTTTTAAATTAATTCCCTTGGAGACAGTTTTGGATAATTCTGGATAATGCTCCGTGTAAGATTCTTTTGTTCTTCTTGGATATAATTCTTGGTCTATTTGAGGTTGGCTTATTAACCGTTAATTCTTCAACTGAGTAGCTAGCGTAAGTACTATGCTAAAATAATTTATAAGGGAAAAGAGAAAACTAATAATTATTTTAGTCTGATAGCAGACGACTATTCTAGAAAAAAGAATTCAAGGCAATTTTTTATTTATCACAATAAAAACAGTATTATGTTTAATGTATAAGGTGTTGTTATTTATTTATGATGAATTAAAGAGAAGGGAAAGATGAATATTAACTGGTGTAGAAAATACTTTTTTTTATTTTAAAAAATAAAAATTATTAAAAAGTCCCATACTAGGCAGCATGGGACTTTTTGTTTAAATTCAAATCTTCCAAATTTAAATTTGTTTAGGGGGCAAAACTACAGTAAATATAGTGAAATTAATTTATGGTTTTAAAAAAAAGTATTGTAATTGTATCAAGACCGATGAAGTTACTGCTTTATTTAATACATAAGTAACTTTAATATTTTATTTAATCAATAAATAGTTTGTGCTATGTTTGGGAAAGATTGATTTTAAAACAGTGGACAGCAACAGTAATTTTCAATTCAGACTTGATCAATCAAAATTATAGTTATTATTAGTTATAATAGGTATTATTTTTTTAGTAATATTTGAACTTAAGTCTGTTAACTCTTGATCTTCCACAAAAAAAACATTTTCCTAATTTTTAGACACCTTTTTGAGTTCATTTATACTGCTCACTTTCATTCAGAATTAGGAGCTCACTTTGTCCAGAATATCCACACTATGAACATAATTACTTGGTTCGTTTAAATCTTTATATGTGGTTGCAAAACAACTTTTGGTGCAATACTGTAAATACTATCTCTATTACCAGTTACAAAATGCCATTTATTAGATATTCTGTCACTTTAGTATAAGCTTTAAGTCTTTTGACAGTATCGTGTTCTGGGTCTATAGTGTGTGATAGGAATAGTATGTTTGAATTGTTTTGGAAATTCTATAAACACTTGTTAGCGGTTCGTTCTTTTTTATGTTTGATTTCATCATCATATACATTAGGAAGTGGGAATGGAAAAGTTGGTTCTCAAGAACTTACAAAAACTGAACAAGGACAACAAATTGAAAAAGGTCAGGGATCAGGAAATAGACCAAAAAGAGATTAATTTATGAGTAAAGAAAAAGATAAAAATAAAAATAAGAATGAGAGTGTAAAGCCTAACGTTAAAAAGAATGTTGTTGCATCAGCAGAATCTATAAGTAAAAGGTCACAGGCAACAAAAGAAGGTTGGAGTAAGATTGACATAAAAGGTTTGGGCGCTGGGACAAGACCTAAAAAATAAAAGCCAAAACTACATATTATTGTGGAGTTTTGCACATATTACTATTTACTTCTCTTTGTTGGAACTTTTATAGTTTCTACTTGAGTCGTTTTGGGATTCTTTTTAGCCTTTTCAATTGGTATAAATTTTCCACTTTCTGAATCTCTGCCAATTTTTCTTGTGGTTTCTTTCTTTGCCTTAGTTGATGAGTTTAATTTGAATTAATTAGGAAGACAATTTATACTTAAAAACGTTATTAACATCAAGTATTAATACCTGATTTTTTAAATCATTGATGTAATTAAACCTTTGCAATCAACTCCTTGTATCTTAATCTTTCATCACTGTTAATCAACGTAAAGTTAAACTGTTCTCCCAAGGGCATTTTGCTGATGTTATAGCGGTAGGCAAATTCATCACAATAACGATGTAAATGCTTTTTACTTGTAAAATGATATATCCCGATGATACCTCGTTTTAAAATCCCCCAAAACCCATCAATTCCAATAGTATGGTAAGCTCCTACCTTATATAATCCTAAGTTATGTTGGATAACTTTATGGCTATAATACTTATCTAATCCACGGTACCCTTTCCATCCATCACTTACAATAGTAGAGCCTTCTTTAACTTTCCCATCGATGATACCTTTAAGAGTTGCGCCTGAAGTATCCCCCACAACTTTAGTGTATACAATTCCATTGTTAAGCATTACAAATACGGGTGTTTTTGTTTTAGGACTTCTACCCTGTGTATTAGGAATCTTTTTCCCTTTACTACGATTTTTATTTTTTCCTCCGACAAAAGTTTCATCAACTTGGGTAATACCATCAAATTCAAAATCGTCTCTCATTCGAACTGAATTCCGAATTCTGCTTAACATAAACCAAGCAGTTTTTTGAGTAACTTCTATTTCTCTCATGAGTTGATAGCTACTAATACCTTTCTTACTTGTTATAAATTTAAAAATAGCTAAGAACCATTTGTCTAAGGGAATAGTTGATTTTTCAAAGATTGTACCTATTGTAACACTAAATGGCAGTCGACAATCTTTGCATTTATAGTAACCTTTATCTTCACCTCTTTTCTTAATTCGATAATGATTATCACGTTGGCTTCCACAATGAGGACAAATAGGTTCTCCATTCCAACGTAATTTTTCTAGGTGTTCGCGACATGCTTTATCATTGTTTAATGTCTTACCCATGTCGTATACAGATTTGAAAATCTGTGCAGTATTAAGTTTAATATCAGGATGTTTACGCATCTTTGTTTTATTTTAAATAATACTTTTTGGTGTTGTAAGTAAGGTTTTTCTTTTATTTTTTCGACGAGTTGTTAACAATTTTATTCGGTCAGGGAACCTAACAAAGATTGGTTTAGGAAGTACTATTCCACATTGAACTAGAATTTTGTTTAAAAAATCTTCGCAGGTTTCTTGTAATGCAGTTGGTTCTAAATCTGGGTAGATTTCTTCATAGTCAACATGTGAGAAATCGTATGCATCGTAGCAAGAAGTGAAGTCATATTTAATGGAAGCCATAATTTTAGATTTAAAAATTCTGGCTAATTCAACAATGTTTAAAAATGAAATCAGTCTGATTTGAAAAGTTGAAATAGACTATGTAAATCAGGAAGGGTTCTGTCGCATCTATGATTAAGTTTTATCTTTGGTTTTTCAAAACTAATAAAAAATGAATACCAAAGGTCATTGTTATCCAAAATACGTAATCCTGCAGGCAGTGTATTTTAAATTACGATTTACACTTAGCTATCGTGACGTTGAAGAAATAATGAAAATTAGGGGTGTGATTGTTGATCATGCCACGATCCAACGCTGGGTTTATAAGTTTATGCCTTTCATTGAGGCAGAGATGAAGAATAGAAAAGCCAGAGTGGGGAAGAGTTGAAGAATGGATGAGACGTATATTAAAGTAAAAGGAATTTGGTGTTATTTATATAGGGCAGTAGATAAATCAGGCAATACGGTTGACTTCCTTCTGACCAGAAAAAGACAAAGAATGAGCGCTCAGTCTTTTCTAATTAAAGCAATTATTAATAACTACCGGCCAAGAGTAATAAATATTGATAAAAGCGGTTCTAATACCGCAGCAATTAAAGTTTATAATAGGTGTTCTTTCTCAAAGATTAAAATTCGGCAGTGTAAATATCTCAACAATATTGTCGAACAGGACCATCGGTTCATCAAGTGGCGCATCCAAAACGGATTAGGTTTTAAAAGTTTTGAATCGGTCAAACGGACGTTAAGCGGAATTGAAGTAGTGCATATGCTTAGAAAGAATCAAATGGTTGGACCGGGGATATCGATGTTTAAATCATTCTGTAAATTGGCGGGTTAACTTTTAAATTACTTAAATTTTTATATTTGATTCTGACAGATGTGACAGAACCCTTCCAAGTCGTCTATGCATGTGCTCCAAGGAAATTGGTCGTCATCCCAAATTTCTAAAATTTCATTTAAATCAGTTTGTATTTGACCAAATCTTTCCAGTGTTACAATAATAGAAAATGAGCTATGATAATTTTTTGTTTTAACGTCTAATAAGTGTTTTTGAAGCTTTTGGTCTTTGTAAATCTTTAAAATTTCTTTATCTATGAACTTACTTTACACACGGTAGGTCTCAGTATTATGAAGTATTTTCTTGTTAATGAGATGAGGGTATCCCTATAATTATTGAATGTCCATTGTTAGTTTGATTTTTTTTAAATAAAAAAAGAAAATTTCTCTTTTTTATTTGTAGGTTTATAATATAATATTAAGTTTTTTTTTGTCGGATTTTTTCTCCCTTAATAAAACCAATTTATAATTTATCTCGTATTTTAATTTGATATTCAATTTTTAATTAAAATTTCTATAGCATGAATAATTTTACACTCATTAATTCTGTAATTAAAAGTTTGTTATTGATTTTGTATTTTCTTTTTAGTAAAGTACTATTAAGTTTTCAGAAAATATTACAATTTAATTTCGTATCTTATTTTGTAATAATAATTTTTATTTTTAGCATGTCAGCTTCCATGTATGCTCAAGCTACCATTACAACAAATCCATCAAATTTGCAGATAAATACTGCTTTAAATGGCCCTGGAATAGTAATTGTTGGTGGAACATTGTCGGGAGCAGCAACCGCTGCAACATTGCGTGCAAATCAAGTTGCTACCTTTTCGAATGGGGTCAGTGGCGCTGGTTTACAGATACCGAGTGGTGCGTATTTTACTACAGGGAATGCCCCTTTTGAATTAGCAAACAGAAATACTGATATCCAAAAAAGTTTTAACCCTGCTGGTGCTACAACAGTATCAGATCCTAACTTATCTACAATTGATCCTACTGCGACGCGTGACTTAGTATCTTATTCTTTTACAATAACTTTAGCGCCAAATGTTTCGGGACTGCTTTTTAGCTATCAATTTGGTTCAGAAGAGTATCCAGATTATGTAGGTTCTAATTTTGATGATGCTTTTGGTTTTTTTGTTTCGGGGCCTGGTATTTCTGGAGTTCAGAATTTCGCAACATTGCCAAATGGTAGTGCCACATCAATAAATAAGGTAAATGCTGGTATTCCTGGATTTAACTCACCGGCAACACCTGTCCCTGCATACGATGGTTCTCAATCTGCTTTGTATATTAATAATGGTCATATTACAACTATTACTGGAGGTAAATACAATCTGAATGCAGCGCCTCAACCAGGACCTTTCCCAATTTTTACAGAACATAATGGTTTAACAAAGTCGATAAAGAAATCTATTATTGGCTTAACTCCTGGTGGAACTTATACTTTTAAAGTTGTAATTGCTGACGCTGGTGATGCATCGTTGGATTCGGGTGTTTTTTTAGATATTGTAGAGGGTATAATTTCTGCCGATCTCTCTGTTTCTAAAACTGTAAGTAACCCAAGTCCTAATGTTGGAAGTAATGTTGTTTTTACACTCACAGCAGGCAATACTGGTCCTGGTAATGCACCAAACACCAAGGTTACTGATCTGTTACCAGCGGGTTATACTTTTGTGTCGGCTACGCCAAGTGTTGGGACATACGATTCCTCGACAGGAGTTTGGGATATTGGTTTATTAAATATAGGCTCTTCCCCAACTTTGCAAATTACTGCTAACGTAAAAGCTGCAGGTCCTTATTTAAATAGTGCTTCTATAGCATCTCCAGATATTGCAGATCCTACCCCTGGAAATAATACCTCTAGTGTTACCCCAACCCCGGTTGCGCAGTCTAATGTTGGTATAACCAAAACCGCAAGTAGTGCTACGCCTAATGTTGGCAGTAATGTTACTTTTACTTTAACAGCAACCAATGCAGGTCCAAGCAACGCAACAGGAGTAAGTGTAACGGATATTTTACCTTCCGGTTATACTTTTGTAAGTTCCAGCACAGCTTCAGGAACCTATACAAGTGGAACTGGAATCTGGGCCATTGGTACTTTAGCCAATGGAGCTAATGCTACCTTATCTATCATTGCCACAGTCAATGCCTCTGGAACGTATACCAACAGTGCGAGTATAACTGCCAATGAAGCAGATCCTACCCCTGGAAATAATACCTCTAGTGTTACCCCAACCCCGGTTGCGCAGTCTAATGTTGGTATAACCAAAACCGCAAGTAGTGCTACGCCTAATGTTGGCAGTAATGTTACTTTTACTTTAACAGCAACCAATGCAGGTCCAAGCAACGCAACAGGAGTAAGTGTAACGGATATTTTACCTTCCGGTTATACTTTTGTAAGTTCCAGCACAGCTTCAGGAACCTATACAAGTGGAACTGGAATCTGGGCCATTGGTACTTTAGCCAATGGAGCTAATGCTACCTTATCTATCATTGCCACAGTCAATGCCTCTGGAACGTATACCAACAGTGCGAGTATAACTGCCAATGAAGCAGATCCTACCCCTGGAAATAATACCTCTAGTGTTACCCCAACCCCGGTTGCGCAGTCTAATGTTGGTATAACCAAAACCGCAAGTAGTGCTACGCCTAATGTTGGCAGTAATGTTACTTTTACTTTAACAGCAACCAATGCAGGTCCAAGCAACGCAACAGGAGTAAGTGTAACGGATATTTTACCTTCCGGTTATACTTTTGTAAGTTCCAGCACAGCTTCAGGAACCTATACAAGTGGAACTGGAATCTGGGCCATTGGTACTTTAGCCAATGGAGCTAATGCTACCTTATCTATCATTGCCACAGTCAATGCCTCTGGAACGTATACCAACAGTGCGAGTATAACTGCCAATGAAGCAGATCCTACCCCTGGAAATAATACCTCTAGTGTTACCCCAACCCCGGTTGCGCAGTCTAATGTTGGTATAACCAAAACCGCAAGTAGTGCTACGCCTAATGTTGGCAGTAATGTTACTTTTACTTTAACAGCAACCAATGCAGGTCCAAGCAACGCAACAGGAGTAAGTGTAACGGATATTTTACCTTCCGGTTATACTTTTGTAAGTTCCAGCACAGCTTCAGGAACCTATACAAGTGGAACTGGAATCTGGGCCATTGGTACTTTAGCCAATGGAGCTAATGCTACCTTATCTATCATTGCCACAGTCAATGCCTCTGGAACGTATACCAACAGTGCGAGTATAACTGCCAATGAAGCAGATCCTACCCCTGGAAATAATACCTCTAGTGTTACCCCAACCCCGGTTGCGCAGTCTAATGTTGGTATAACCAAAACCGCAAGTAGTGCTACGCCTAATGTTGGCAGTAATGTTACTTTTACTTTAACAGCAACCAATGTAGGTCCAAGCAACGCAACAGGAGTAAGTGTAACGGATATTTTACCTTCCGGTTATACTTTTGTAAGTTCCAGCACAGCTTCAGGAACCTATACAAGTGGAACTGGAATCTGGGCCATTGGTACTTTAGCCAATGGAGCTAATGCTACCTTATCTATCATTGCCACAGTCAATGCCTCTGGAACGTATACCAACAGTGCGAGTATAACTGCCAATGAAGCAGATCCTACCCCTGGAAATAATACCTCTAGTGTTACCCCAACCCCGGTTGCGCAGTCTAATGTTGGTATAACCAAAACCGCAAGTAGTGCTACGCCTAATGTTGGCAGTAATGTTACTTTTACTTTAACAGCAACCAATGCAGGTCCAAGCAACGCAACAGGAGTAAGTGTAACGGATATTTTACCTTCCGGTTATACTTTTGTAAGTTCCAGCACAGCTTCAGGAACCTATACAAGTGGAACTGGAATCTGGGCCATTGGTACTTTAGCCAATGGAGCTAATGCTACCTTATCTATCATTGCCACAGTCAATGCCTCTGGAACGTATACCAACAGTGCGAGTATAACTGCCAATGAAGCAGATCCTACCCCTGGAAATAATACCTCTAGTGTTACCCCAACCCCGGTTGCGCAGTCTAATGTTGGTATAACCAAAACCGCAAGTAGTGCTACGCCTAATGTTGGCAGTAATGTTACTTTTACTTTAACAGCAACCAATGCAGGTCCAAGCAACGCAACAGGAGTAAGTGTAACGGATATTTTACCTTCCGGTTATACTTTTGTAAGTTCCAGCACAGCTTCAGGAACCTATACAAGTGGAACTGGAATCTGGGCCATTGGTACTTTAGCCAATGGAGCTAATGCTACCTTATCTATCATTGCCACAGTCAATGCCTCTGGAACGTATACCAACAGTGCGAGTATAACTGCCAATGAAGCAGATCCTACCCCTGGAAATAATACCTCTAGTGTTACCCCAACCCCGGTTGCGCAGTCTAATGTTGGTATAACCAAAACCGCAAGTAGTGCTACGCCTAATGTTGGCAGTAATGTTACTTTTACTTTAACAGCAACCAATGCAGGTCCAAGCAACGCAACAGGAGTAAGTGTAACGGATATTTTACCTTCCGGTTATACTTTTGTAAGTTCCAGCACAGCTTCAGGAACCTATACAAGTGGAACTGGAATCTGGGCCATTGGTACTTTAGCCAATGGAGCTAATGCTACCTTATCTATCATTGCCACAGTCAATGCCTCTGGAACGTATACCAACAGTGCGAGTATAACTGCCAATGAAGCAGATCCTACCCCTGGAAATAATACCTCTAGTGTTACCCCAACCCCGGTTGCGCAGTCTAATGTTGGTATAACCAAAACCGCAAGTAGTGCTACGCCTAATGTTGGCAGTAATGTTACTTTTACTTTAACAGCAACCAATGCAGGTCCAAGCAACGCAACAGGAGTAAGTGTAACGGATATTTTACCTTCCGGTTATACTTTTGTAAGTTCCAGCACAGCTTCAGGAACCTATACAAGTGGAACTGGAATCTGGGCCATTGGTACTTTAGCCAATGGAGCTAATGCTACCTTATCTATCATTGCCACAGTCAATGCCTCTGGAACGTATACCAACAGTGCGAGTATAACTGCCAATGAAGCAGATCCTACCCCTGGAAATAATACCTCTAGTGTTACCCCAACCCCGGTTGCGCAGTCTAATGTTGGTATAACCAAAACCGCAAGTAGTGCTACGCCTAATGTTGGCAGTAATGTTACTTTTACTTTAACAGCAACCAATGTAGGTCCAAGCAACGCAACAGGAGTAAGTGTAACGGATATTTTACCTTCCGGTTATACTTTTGTAAGTTCCAGCACAGCTTCAGGAACCTATACAAGTGGAACTGGAATCTGGGCCATTGGTACTTTAGCCAATGGAGCTAATGCTACCTTATCTATCATTGCCACAGTCAATGCCTCTGGAACGTATACCAACAGTGCGAGTATAACTGCCAATGAAGCAGATCCTACCCCTGGAAATAATACCTCTAGTGTTACCCCAACCCCGGTTGCGCAGTCTAATGTTGGTATAACCAAAACCGCAAGTAGTGCTACGCCTAATGTTGGCAGTAATGTTACTTTTACTTTAACAGCAACCAATGCAGGTCCAAGCAACGCAACAGGAGTAAGTGTAACGGATATTTTACCTTCCGGTTATACTTTTGTAAGTTCCAGCACAGCTTCAGGAACCTATACAAGTGGAACTGGAATCTGGGCCATTGGTACTTTAGCCAATGGAGCTAATGCTACCTTATCTATCATTGCCACAGTCAATGCCTCTGGAACGTATACCAACAGTGCGAGTATAACTGCCAATGAAGCAGATCCTACCCCTGGAAATAATACCTCTAGTGTTACCCCAACCCCGGTTGCGCAGTCTAATGTTGGTATAACCAAAACCGCAAGTAGTGCTACGCCTAATGTTGGCAGTAATGTTACTTTTACTTTAACAGCAACCAATGCAGGTCCAAGCAACGCAACAGGAGTAAGTGTAACGGATATTTTACCTTCCGGTTATACTTTTGTAAGTTCCAGCACAGCTTCAGGAACCTATACAAGTGGAACTGGAATCTGGGCCATTGGTACTTTAGCCAATGGAGCTAATGCTACCTTATCTATCATTGCCACAGTCAATGCCTCTGGAACGTATACCAACAGTGCGAGTATAACTGCCAATGAAGCAGATCCTACCCCTGGAAATAATACCTCTAGTGTTACCCCAACCCCGGTTGCGCAGTCTAATGTTGGTATAACCAAAACCGCAAGTAGTGCTACGCCTAATGTTGGCAGTAATGTTACTTTTACTTTAACAGCAACCAATGCAGGTCCAAGCAACGCAACAGGAGTAAGTGTAACGGATATTTTACCTTCCGGTTATACTTTTGTAAGTTCCAGCACAGCTTCAGGAACCTATACAAGTGGAACTGGAATCTGGGCCATTGGTACTTTAGCCAATGGAGCTAATGCTACCTTATCTATCATTGCCACAGTCAATGCCTCTGGAACGTATACCAACAGTGCGAGTATAACTGCCAATGAAGCAGATCCTACCCCTGGAAATAATACCTCTAGTGTTACCCCAACCCCGGTTGCGCAGTCTAATGTTGGTATAACCAAAACCGCAAGTAGTGCTACGCCTAATGTTGGCAGTAATGTTACTTTTACTTTAACAGCAACCAATGCAGGTCCAAGCAACGCAACAGGAGTAAGTGTAACGGATATTTTACCTTCCGGTTATACTTTTGTAAGTTCCAGCACAGCTTCAGGAACCTATACAAGTGGAACTGGAATCTGGGCCATTGGTACTTTAGCCAATGGAGCTAATGCTACCTTATCTATCATTGCCACAGTCAATGCCTCTGGAACGTATACCAACAGTGCGAGTATAACTGCCAATGAAGCAGATCCTACCCCTGGAAATAATACCTCTAGTGTTACCCCAACCCCGGTTGCGCAGTCTAATGTTGGTATAACCAAAACCGCAAGTAGTGCTACGCCTAATGTTGGCAGTAATGTTACTTTTACTTTAACAGCAACCAATGCAGGTCCAAGCAACGCAACAGGAGTAAGTGTAACGGATATTTTACCTTCCGGTTATACTTTTGTAAGTTCCAGCACAGCTTCAGGAACCTATACAAGTGGAACTGGAATCTGGGCCATTGGTACTTTAGCCAATGGAGCTAATGCTACCTTATCTATCATTGCCACAGTCAATGCCTCTGGAACGTATACCAACAGTGCGAGTATAACTGCCAATGAAGCAGATCCTACCCCTGGAAATAATACCTCTAGTGTTACCCCAACCCCGGTTGCGCAGTCTAATGTTGGTATAACCAAAACCGCAAGTAGTGCTACGCCTAATGTTGGCAGTAATGTTACTTTTACTTTAACAGCAACCAATGCAGGTCCAAGCAACGCAACAGGAGTAAGTGTAACGGATATTTTACCTTCCGGTTATACTTTTGTAAGTTCCAGCACAGCTTCAGGAACCTATACAAGTGGAACTGGAATCTGGGCCATTGGTACTTTAGCCAATGGAGCTAATGCTACCTTATCTATCATTGCCACAGTCAATGCCTCTGGAACGTATACCAACAGTGCGAGTATAACTGCCAATGAAGCAGATCCTACCCCTGGAAATAATACCTCTAGTGTTACCCCAACCCCGGTTGCGCAGTCTAATGTTGGTATAACCAAAACCGCAAGTAGTGCTACGCCTAATGTTGGCAGTAATGTTACTTTTACTTTAACAGCAACCAATGCAGGTCCAAGCAACGCAACAGGAGTAAGTGTAACGGATATTTTACCTTCCGGTTATACTTTTGTAAGTTCCAGCACAGCTTCAGGAACCTATACAAGTGGAACTGGAATCTGGGCCATTGGTACTTTAGCCAATGGAGCTAATGCTACCTTATCTATCATTGCCACAGTCAATGCCTCTGGAACGTATACCAACAGTGCGAGTATAACTGCCAATGAAGCAGATCCTACCCCTGGAAATAATACCTCTAGTGTTACCCCAACCCCGGTTGCGCAGTCTAATGTTGGTATAACCAAAACCGCAAGTAGTGCTACGCCTAATGTTGGCAGTAATGTTACTTTTACTTTAACAGCAACCAATGCAGGTCCAAGCAACGCAACAGGAGTAAGTGTAACGGATATTTTACCTTCCGGTTATACTTTTGTAAGTTCCAGCACAGCTTCAGGAACCTATACAAGTGGAACTGGAATCTGGGCCATTGGTACTTTAGCCAATGGAGCTAATGCTACCTTATCTATCATTGCCACAGTCAATGCCTCTGGAACGTATACCAACAGTGCGAGTATAACTGCCAATGAAGCAGATCCTACCCCTGGAAATAATACCTCTAGTGTTACCCCAACCCCGGTTGCGCAGTCTAATGTTGGTATAACCAAAACCGCAAGTAGTGCTACGCCTAATGTTGGCAGTAATGTTACTTTTACTTTAACAGCAACCAATGCAGGTCCAAGCAACGCAACAGGAGTAAGTGTAACGGATATTTTACCTTCCGGTTATACTTTTGTAAGTTCCAGCACAGCTTCAGGAACCTATACAAGTGGAACTGGAATCTGGGCCATTGGTACTTTAGCCAATGGAGCTAATGCTACCTTATCTATCATTGCCACAGTCAATGCCTCTGGAACGTATACCAACAGTGCGAGTATAACTGCCAATGAAGCAGATCCTACCCCTGGAAATAATACCTCTAGTGTTACCCCAACCCCGGTTGCGCAGTCTAATGTTGGTATAACCAAAACCGCAAGTAGTGCTACGCCTAATGTTGGCAGTAATGTTACTTTTACTTTAACAGCAACCAATGTAGGTCCAAGCAACGCAACAGGAGTAAGTGTAACGGATATTTTACCTTCCGGTTATACTTTTGTAAGTTCCAGCACAGCTTCAGGAACCTATACAAGTGGAACTGGAATCTGGGCCATTGGTACTTTAGCCAATGGAGCTAATGCTACCTTATCTATCATTGCCACAGTCAATGCCTCTGGAACGTATACCAACAGTGCGAGTATAACTGCCAATGAAGCAGATCCTACCCCTGGAAATAATACCTCTAGTGTTACCCCAACACCAATAAATATAATTGCTGCTCTTACAGAGACTACAGCTTCAATTAACGGCAATAGTGGCGGTATTACGCCAGCACTTACAGCCAATGATACATTGAATGGCAATCCGGTTGTGATTGGCACCAATGCAGGAGAAGTAACCCTAACAGGGGTTAGCGTACCATCAGGTTTGACTTTAAATGCAGACGGTACAGTTACAGTTGCTGCCAATACGCCTGCAGGAAATTATACGGTTACCTACACGATATGCGAAGTAACCAATACATCTAACTGCAGCACGGTATCGAGTACCGTTGTGGTTAGTGCTGCTAGTATTGCTGCTCTTACAGAGACTACAGCTTCAATCAATGGTAATGCGGGCGGTACTACGCCAGCCTTGACGGCCAATGATACCTTGAATGGCAATCCAGTTGTGATTGGTACCGGTGCAGGAGAAGTAACTCTAACAGGAGTGAACGTACCGTCAGGCTTGACTTTAAATGTAGATGGAACAGTTACAGTTGCTGCCAATACGCCAGCAGGAAATTATACGGTTACCTACACGATATGCGAAGTAACCAATACGTCTAACTGCAGTACAGTCAAGTCAATTATTATTGTCGGACAATCTTCTCTGGACGCAATTGAAGATGATTTTACAACTTATCCAATCAATGGTACCAATGGAGGTACTACACAAACAGTATTTGGGAATGATTTGTATAATGGAAAATCTTTAAATGCTTTAGATGTTGATTTACAGTTTATTGGTGTCGTTCTGAAAGGTTTTAGCTTAAATCCAAACGGAACAATAACAATAGCTCCAAACACTATAGGAGGAAACTATCTGTTAAAGTATCAAATTTGTGATAAATTAAATTCAAATAATTGTAGCATAGCTAAGGTTTTTGTCTTCGTTGAAGTTCCATCAATTGCCTTGATTAAGACAGCGGTATTTAATGATGAAAACATGAATGGCAATGCAGATGCTGGAGAAACCATTACTTATAGTTTTGTTGTTACCAATACAGGAAATGTTAGGCTGACAAATATTTCGATTAAAGATCCGCTTCCTGGAATTGTTATAACGGGAGGTTTAATATCTCTGGCTCCCGGAGAAAGTGATAGTACAACTTTTAAAGCTGTTTACGCGATAAAACAAAGTGATATCAATGCTGGAAAAGTTTCTAATCAGGCCTTTGTAACAGGAGAGAATCCTTCAGGAATTATTGTAACTGATACTTCTGATAATACTGACAATCTAGGAGATAATCCAACAGTTTTATCAATCGAAGGTTGCGTAATAAAAGTCTTCAATGCAATATCTGCAAATGGGGATGATAAAAATGAAAGATTTTATATTCAGGGTATAGAATGTTATCCAGAGAATATTGTTGAGATTTACAATCGTTGGGGAGTTTTGGTATTCCAACGTGAGAATTATAACAATGAAGAGCGCGCTTTTAGAGGACTATCTGAAGGTCGAACAACAGTGACGCAATCGGACGGATTACCAGATGGTACGTATTATTATATTCTTAAATACAAAGACAGAGATTCCAACGCGCATCAGCAAGCGGGATATTTATACCTTACTAAGTAGTAATTAAACAAATGGCTTAGTCATAAAAAAACTAAGCCATTATAAAAGTAAAATACATGAGAAAAATAGTTTTAGTTTTTGTGTTATTTTCCGCTTTGGGATTTGCACAACAAGATGCCCAGTATACACAATACATGTATAACACTATTAATATAAACCCCGCATATGCGGGCTCAAGAGGAGCAATGAGCATTTTCGGGTTATATCGTACGCAGTGGGTTGGACTTGATGGAGCACCGGAAACGAGTAGTTTTTCGTTAAATACACCAATAAATAATAGTAATCTGGGACTCGGAGTTTCACTTATAAACGATAAGATAGGGCCTACCAATGAAAATACCTTCTCTGCTGATCTATCTTATACCATTCCTACATCTGAGACTTTCAAATTATCTTTTGGAGTTAAGGGAACAGCGAATTTATTTAATCTTGATATAAATAAATTAAATCCCGAATACCAGGGTGATCCTCAGTTTCAAGATTTGAATAATAAATTCTCTCCAAATATAGGGGCAGGAGTTTATTGGCATTCTGATAAAGCTTATATTGGTTTATCAGTTCCTAATTTCATCGAAACCAATAGGTACAGCGATAATGATTATGCTATTTTTAAGGATAGGATCAATTATTATCTTATAGCTGGTTATGTATTTGATTTAGATGCGTATATCAAATTTAAACCGGCAGTACTTACTAAAATGGTCGAAGGAGCACCACTGCAGGTTGATCTTTCGGCAAACTTTCTTTTTAATGAAAAATTTACAGTAGGAGTAGCTTATAGGTGGAGCGCGGCATTGAGTGCTATGGCTGGATTCCAGGTATCTGACGGTTTGTTTATAGGATACGCATACGACCGCGAAACTACAAGATTGAATAATTATAATTCAGGATCTCATGAAATATTCTTGCGATTTGAATTTTTAAATAATTATAGTCGAATAACCTCACCAAGATTCTTTTAAATCCTCACAAGATGAAAATTAAATATATAGCATCCACCATTTTTTTAGTGTTGATTTCACTAAAGTCAAGTGCACAAACAGCAAGCCAGAAGAAGGCAGACAAGGACTATGACCAATATGCCTATATTGACGCCATTTCAATCTACGAAAGAGTAGCTGAAAAAGGGTACAAAGACGAGAAAATATTTCAACGATTAGGCAATGCTTACTATTTTAACGGTGAGCTTACCAAAGCCGTAAAATGGTATGATGTCCTTTTTGAAATCAATAAAGAGCAAGAACCTGAATATTATTATCGGTATGCTCAAACTCTAAAGGCTACAGGAGATTATGCGAAAGCGGATAAAACCCTTGAAGTGTTTAATAAAAAAATCGCAACAGATAAAAGAGCGATACTATTTGAAAACAATAAAAACTACCTAGAGCAAATAAAAGCGAATTCAGGTCGATTTGAAATAGTCAATGCTGGGATAAACTCTACACAATCGGATTATGGAAGTGCTTATTATGACCAAAAATTAGTATTTGCTTCATCGAGAGATACTGGAGGTGTGGCTAAAAAAACATTTAAATGGACCAATAAATCTTTTACCAATTTATATTCTGCAGAATTAAAAGAGGATGGAACCTTAGGAAAACCAAAGCGATTTGAAAAGAAAATCAATTCAAAATTCAATGAATCGACACCCGTTTTTACAAAAGATGGAAAAACGATGTACTTTACCAGGAATAACTTTTTGGATGGAAAAAGAGGGAGAGATGACCAGAAAATCACCCTGTTAAAACTATATAAAGCAGAATTCGTTAATGGAAAATGGGTCAATGTAACTGAATTGCCATTTAACAGCAACCAATATAGCACAGCACATCCGGCATTAAGTATAGATGATAAGAAACTATATTTTGCATCAGATATGCCAGGCACTTTAGGCCAATCAGATTTGTTTAGTGTGACCATTAATAATGATGGAACTTTTGGAAAACCGGAAAACTTAGGTTCATCGATCAATACGGAAGGACGAGAAACCTTCCCGTTTATATCTGCAGACAATGAAATCTATTTTGCTAGTGATGGACGCCCAGGCTTAGGAGGACTTGATGTTTATGTTTCCAGAATCAATAACGAGGGTAACTTTACAGAAGTCGAAAATGTTGGAGCCCCAATTAATGGCAAACAAGATGATTTTGCATTTATCATCAATTGTGAAAACAGAAGAGGATTTTTCTCCTCTAACAGGGAAGGTGGAAACGGTAACGATGATATTTACGAGTTCATAGAAACAAGAAAACTGCTATGTGATCAGAAGTTGAAGGGAATAGTTGTTGATCAGGAAACTAACACAATACTTGATAATACCAAAGTAATCCTGTTGGATGAACAGTTTAAAACAATAGATGAAGTTGTAACGGGAAGAGACGGAAGTTATTCATTAAAAGTAAAGTGCAACACAATCTATTATGTAAGAGGCGCGAAACAAGATTATGAAACCAAGGAGATTCCAGTAACCATTAAAGGTCAAACAGGTGAAACGAGCCTAACAATACCATTAGAAAAAAGAATCAAGTCAATAGGTATAGGAACTGATTTGGCAAAAACACTTAATATTCCCATTATCTATTTTGATTTAGATAAATCTTTCATTCGTAAAGATGCCACTTTTGAACTGGAGAAAATCTTAGCGGTGATGAAGCAATATCCAAAGATGAAAATAGATGTTCGTTCGCATACTGACAGCAGACAAACAGCTGCATATAACATTGCTTTATCTAATAGAAGAGCTAAATCAACCATAGATTGGTTAGTTAAAAACGGTGTAACACCAAATAGATTGACCGGTAGAGGATATGGAGAGAGTCAGCTGGTAAATAACTGTTCCGATAGAGTAACTTGTACAGAAGCTGAACATCAGCTTAACAGAAGAAGTGAATTTATTATAGTTTCAATGGAGTAATATATTTTATAAAAAAAACTTAATTGAAGATTTTTGCTTATTATAATTAAAGTAAGGAAGCTGTCTTCTATGTTGAAAAACAAGTCCTATTCTTATGGATTGGAAAGTCCTGTAATGGTCCTCTGATAATGAAACCTTTTATTTTCAAACTGGCAGGTAAATTTTGGGAGCTCGTTGAGTGATACCAGCCACTTTTCCTGGACTACATTTTTAATTTAAATTTCTTCATTTTTTGTTAATCTGCTTAACAGCTGCAGGTAATCAGATACTATTGTTGTTTTTACGCTGTTTTTACTGCTACATTGTAAAGGGCAGAATCAAGGTGTTACTGCGCTTATTTTGTTACATAATTTATAGATGGAAGTATTTTTGATGGGGTAATTATCTCTGAAATCAAAGCAGGCACATTTAGCAGGCTTTATAAAACTTGCAGCTGTTCAAAAGGCGGTTTGGGTCAGCGGGGTCTGCCGGTAGTATTATGGTATTGCTGATGATCGGAATTCACCAGACAGCTGTTTTGGGTGATTTGGAGATCATTATTTTGCTGCTTGCAAAAATAATGCTTTTTCTTTTTTTGATTATACAAAAGGAGGACAGAGTTCCGCAGGGCTTGAATTAATCGGGTATTAAGGTCATCAGTTCGTAAGAGTTTTGCCGGAATTTAATTAGGAGTGGTCAGCATTGTCAATTGTATATAATATTAGTTTTTAGATTTAATATTTTTTTAGGAGCTCTTACCGCTATACGTTATAATCTTTTGTGCAGAACCCCTGCACAAAAGGATTTCACTTCTATCGGGGCTGAGGGCTGCTGATGAGCCCTGTTTTGTCTTGGAGAACTACAAATTCAAACCCAATTGTCGTACTTCTAATCAATACTTAATTCTCTTTTTTTTCAATAGACATGTCAGAATTCTTTCACAAAGCTATAATTACACAAAAATAAATAGGTTTTGCGGCATATACCTCCAGTTACAGTTGCTGTTAAAGCTAACATCGTAATGTTATCTTTAATTAAATTGTGAGTATTATTTAATGCCATTTATTTTTTTTCAAACATACAATAATTATAAAGATGTGCAAAAATTGGAAAAGTGGACTGAGCTTATTAATTTTTTTTGTAAAATAGTGTGTCCAGGTCTGCTCATACACTAGAGGTTAAATTGATCAAGGTAAAGTTTCGAACCTAAACTTGTTAGACCTTAGTTTTGCTGCATTCTTAATTGTTAAAAATAGTTTGTGCCACGATTCTGCCACAAAACTTGCACAGGTGAAATATCTTTAAAAACCGCCTTAGCTTTTTGTGGCAAAAACGGAGCCAACTCTATCTTCCGAAACAATGACCAATAAGTCCTAGGTTGGAATCATAAGTAAAAGTGCAATATTTAAGTTTTCAAAATTAGAATACAAAAAAAAATATATAAATAATTGTATATAAGGAATTTATTTGTAATTTCCAAAAAAAATACCCCTCTCATTCTGTAGGATTTTTTATATCTTTGAGAAAACAAATTACCAACCTTATTATAGTTATACTAAGAATAGAATAGTAAAAAAAATACAATTTAATCAATTTCACACCTCTTAATCCTAAGTAATATGAAAGTTAAATCGTTAAAATTGTTAGTAATTCTTCTTTTTATTTCATCTAATAACATAGCTGCTCCATCACCCCCGCAACCGCAATCAATACCTCCTCCAATTGGAGATCCTGTACCTATAGATAACGAAATTTCGATATTATTTTTAAGCGGAGTTATACTTGGAGCTTTTTTTTTAAATAAAAAAAGAACATCCTAAATATATAGTTTTAGTAAAAGAAATGCTATTAACCTCATTAAAAAGTTAAAGTAATGAAGATCATAATTCTACTTGTTTTCCTCTTGATTAATACAAAATGTATCTCGCAAGTTTATTTCAGTCCAAATACGAACATGTATGTAAAAAATGAAGTGCTATATGTTCAACAGGGAATCAACTTAACTTTGAATTCTAATCTGTATCTACGTAATAATTCACAATTGTTGCAAGGAACAACTGGGAATTCAATTAATACGGGACTGGGTACGTTGTCAGTTTATCAAAAGGGAACTTCAGATAATTTCGATTATAATTATTGGTGTTCACCTGTTGGAAGTGCAGCTAATTCATCCGGAAATGAAAACTTTGGTATTACAATGCTGAGCAGACCAACTACATCAATTGCTTCAGTTGCATCAACAATTTTACCTGTAAGTAATTCCGATGGAACTTCCAATCCTTTGGCAATAGCACCAAAATGGGTTTACAAACTCATAAATGCCAATAATTATTCGCAATGGGTTTTTGTTGGGGGATCAACAATATTAGCACCCGGCGAAGGTTTTTCTATGAAAGGAACAAGCGGAACTGATTCAACAGATCCTGAAGGGACTGGTGTTACTAATAATCCTGGCGGAGCCCAAAGATATGATTTTAGAGGAAAACCAAATGATGGTAACATTACTATTTCCTTAGGGGCTAATAATGCAACTTTAACCGGAAATCCATATCCTTCAGCTTTACATTTAAATGCTTTTCTCTTAGATCCTTCTAACGTAAATACTGGAGGCATTGCTTACTTCTGGGAGCAGGATAAGACAGTAAACTCACATACCTTAATAAACTACAGAGGGGGTTATGGAGCATATTCTCCAATTAGTTTAGTTTCTAATGGTGTATATGTACCAGCGACTTTCAACTCTTATAACCCGGATGGTTCAATAAACAATACCGGATTATCTTCCGGACTTCTAATACAAAGAAAATATTCTCCAATTGGTCAGGGATTTGTAATTAGTGCCAACGCTAGTGGAACAGCGACGTTTAAAAATGTCCATAGAGTATTTCACAAACAAGGAAGTGGTTTATCGCAGTTTGAAAAACAAATTTCTAAAGAAAAAAGCGCTAAAGAATTGGAAGTCACTGAGGAGATTTCATATTTGAAATTGAATGTTATAATCAATAATGAATTTACCAGGCAATTAGCCCTGGTATTTGTCTCGCGTGCAACAGATGGAATTGACATCGGTATTGATGCACCAGGTATGGATGAACTTCCCAATGATGTCAGCTTTTTAATAGAAAACAATAATTATATCATTCAGGGTGTAAATTTCAATCCTGCAAAAAAAATCCCCATAATCGTAAAAGCAACTACCAATACTACTTTTAAATTTAAGATTCCCGAGGTAATAAATTGGGATGCTTCACAAATGATTTACCTCTATGATGCACTGAATGATTCTTTTTATGACATAAAAAACGGTATGTATGAAGTTAATCTTGTGGAGGGAATCTACACAGATCGTTTTAAAATTACATTCAAAAACGATAAAACACTAAATACTATTGACAAAAACTATAATCCATTTTTCATTAATCAGGATAATATAAATAATAATTTAAAAGTATCGAATCCCGCAAATCTTTCTCTAAAAACGTTTAAACTATATGAAATAACCGGGAAAATTATTCTACATAAAGAAAATCTGGGAATAGAACAAAATTACACTTTTTCAACCAATGGATTAAGCAGTGGAATTTATATTGCCGAATTTTTAGCCCTAAATAATGAAAGATTCACGGAGAAAATCATCATTTTAAATTCTAAAAATTAAGAATAATTACTCAAAATAAACAACAGGAAAAAATAAATAACACAAAAAATTATGATAAACAAACCTACTTTTCGAAATCATAAAACATTCTTAGTGCTTCTCTTTCTTCTTTTTGGATTTATAGTAAATGCACAAGTAGGAATAGGAACAATAACACCAAATTCCAGTTCAATACTAGACGTTACATCTACTACACAAGGATTACTTACTCCCAGAATGACAACTGTTCAAAGAAATGCGATAACAACTCCGGCTGACGGTCTTATAGTCTATGATACGGATCTAAAAGTTTTTTACTATTATTCAACAGGCAGTACTTCATGGTTGCCGATAAGTAGTGGAGTACCGGGAAGAATCAATTTTAAACGTATAAAATCTACAGATAATTTAACCACTCTTTTAGCTGATGAACTTGCCGCTGGAGGAGGTTCCAAGTATCTTTTGAATTCCAGTACATTATATGAAATTAACGGTGCCATATCTTTTAATTTCCCTATCGACTTAAACAATGCTTACTTACAAGGAGTGGATTCAAATCAAGATGTTATTATCAGAACATCAGGAAATATTTTTGAAGGTGCAAATGGAGGAACCATAAAAGGTCTAACCCTTCTTGCTTCAGCCGGAAACATATTTAACCTTAATGGAGCGGCGACTCAAAATTTAATATTTAGAGATTGCATAGTAGCTAATTCCAACTCTGTAGGAAGTATATCCGGCTTTGGCTTGGTCTTTTTTAGTATCATTCAGTTCTCAGGAAATACGAATGGAATAACATACAACAATATCACGCAATTATTACTTAGTAATTTGGGGTGGTTCAGCAACAATTCAGGGACTTATGAAAAACTAACCGGAACTTTTACTCTTGTGGAAAAGCAAGGAGGCTTTAGTCAGGTCAATGGTACTGCTATTGGATTTGATGTATCTTCAAATCCGATAATATCCGGAGATGGAGTCTTAGAATCAGTTGTTTTTACCGGCACCAACACAAGTGGATATGTAAAATCCTATACTGCCGGTACTTATACCGGATATAACTTTACCAATAGCTGGAGCGTACGGTCGGCCGGAATTCCTACCGAAACTGATGCCAATTCTGTAGCTGATTTCACTATGGATTATCCTGTTGGCTCAGGTGCTTCTACAAGCTTTAATACATCGAATCCAAGTAATATTGTTAAAGTGAACGGAAATTCAACATCTTATAATTTATTTAGATTTTCCTTAGATGCTCCAGCAAACAATAATAACAGATTGAGATATATGGGAAAAAAGAAGCGAATTTTTCAAGTTTCCGGCTCTATTTCCTTTCAAGTCTCTGCACTAGGTACTTACATCATCTATATTGCAAAGAATGGAACAGCTTTAACACAGTACAAAATTTACGGAAGAGGACTGGCGCTAAATGACATTGTTGTTCTTCCTTTAAATGCTTCAGTTGAATTATTAACAAATGATTATCTTGAAGTTTATGCTCAACGATTCACTGGAGGGATAACTGATGCCATAATTGTTCCTAATATGACATTAACTATTAAATAATTTTTCTTTTAATTAGATCATATTTTCATAATAATTTACTAGTGTACTATAGATGAATATGCAAACAAAAAGTAATAGATAAGTAGAGTTTTCTCCAATTCAATCTAATGAAAATCAAAGGAGATAAATGCTATGTTTGTCAAAAGAGATCGGCTTTTAATTGTAACATAAACATTGTTTCTGAGGGTGATTTTAAAGTAGATGATTATCCATTTACCTTATCGGTTATTAGGCCAGAAGAAAACGAAAGCCACTTAAAAATTGTTCCTAATGGATTTACATTAATTATTAAGCTGAATTTTGACTCAACAAATGACCAGAATCATTTTAATATGGAGGGGACAAGTTTTTATTTTTTGATGAGATAGATGAAAAAAATAATAGAAGTAAGTTCCAGCTCTTCATTGAAAATAATTTTACATATGCCAGGGATGAGGGGGCAGTCGCTAATCAAGTCGATCAGCAGACAATTTTCTGAACTTTAGGGCTTCACATACAAAGAGAAACAGATTACATTTTTAAAATCTTATTAGAAGAATGTAGGACAGGAAAAGAAGGATTAAGAACAGGTGAGACCTGATAAAATAGTTTAGTGTAAAATTTAAATTTTTAGCGATGACCAAAAAAGAAAGAAAGCTCTCGTTTGTTATGAGAGTAGAACAGTTAATAGATCCTTTACTTTTAAGACAGGAAGCGATTGATTCAAAAATCAGCCAAGGTAAAGTTTTGAGGCTTGAATATTAGTGTAATGAGGATTAAAAAAAGATGTTTTAACTGTCCAATAATACAATTATAAAATATAATGAATACCTTAAAATTCTTATCTTCTAATTTGTTTTCAGAATATTTTCGAAATTTTGAATAAACTTGTTTCAAATCCTGTTAACGTCTCTCTAAAGTTAATAAGCCTGAGAATCTAGAGCCTCGTAGTAAATAAGTATAAATATTACTTATAATATTCTTCGATAGTCTTGGGAAGAAAAATAGGGCTAAGTTATTTTCTTATTTTTTCAATACTCAAAGAATAACAATTGCCTTCGATCCCATTTGATATGTAAGTATCCAACCATCTTTTTGGATCTGCTTTTCCCATCCAGACCAATTTTTTCTCCATATCATTTGTTTGTTCAGAATATCGTCTATATCTATATTCAGCCAAAAGAAGGGAAAATTTGTGATCGTCCTTAAGATTTTTATTACGTCAATCTCTGATTTCTTCAGTTGTCAATTTATTCAATGAAGTTACGCTGTAATTATTTTTATAATTTATATGTATTTCATTTAAAAGACTATTCTATGTATCTCTTTCTGCTGGATAAACCTTTTTTAAATCTTCCGATTTACTATTTTTTTGGAGTAAACGAAGCTAATATCTCTTATGAAGCTACCTGCTTATTGAAAAGATTAATTCCAAAATCGCATTCGGAAGATCCTGCAGTTGTTGCAGTAACATTCATGTTATTTTCTATCTTTCCTTTATCATGAGTGTTTTTTGAACAGCAAAAAGAAAATAATATGAAACTAATGGAAGTAAGATTATGCGATTATTGATTTTATGTTTCATAATTATAAATTTGTTTTCTTAATTTAAAAAATAGCTTCTCCCTTTAATTTTGTCTCTGTCTTGATTTATTTGCTTAGAGTAAGGCTTTATACTTGAGTGCTCAATATTAATTCTTATTCTTGTTTCATAGCAAGTTTATTGCTGTTGGCTTTTAGTTAATATTAGGAGCGTGCTTGTATATCTAGATCTGTTAGCTGTTTAAGTTTTCTGAAATCTTCAGATGTCATCTTATCTTTAACAACGTATATTTTCTCATTGTGAGAAACTTTGAAATAGATTTCAAATTTATTGGTACTAAGAGTTTTGGGATTTTCCTTGGCAATCTGTAGTTTGAGCCATCTTAAAAATTCTTCGGGTTTGTCGTCTGAAAACAAATCAAGTTCTTCCTCTTTTTTCCATGAAATATTTAGAATAATAGTATTTCCTAGGGGATCTTTAGCACTGATTCTATAGACATATTTACAAAATAACATAGGGTCTATTACTGCATCGGATCCGTGTTTTAGAGGAAGATGGTACATAGTTACTTTGTCGTCAAATTCCAAGGCATTTTCTCCGGTTTGGTTTTTTAGATTTTCAACGGCTCTTAGTTCACCTTCATATTGCACATTGAGTAATAGAGGTTTGCTATCGTTACATTTTACGTAGCTTACCGTCCTGCGGACAAATGAAAGATCGTTTGCAGAGACAGGCTGATAACTATCGTCAAATAAGTTCTGGAAAGTGTAAACATTTTTCTCATCAGTTAAGTTTGACCCATTGAATTTAAGAGTTGCGTCTACAAATACATTTAATGAAATATCTGCATTTTGTCTCCCTTCCTGTGATACTACAATCTCATTAGGAGAAAATGAGAATCCTGCCTTCATTCTCTGTAGTTTGATAAGTCGTGCCTCATTCAAAGTTTCTGTATTTACATAGCCTATTTCACCTGTAACATTTGCGGAGGCGCCATTTTTTGAAGTTGTTGTAATATTGGATTTCTTCGAGCCGTTTAGATCTCCCGAATTATTAATCGTACCTATGGCATTTCCATCTTCATCATAAACTTTTTTTTCGTTGCTAGATTTTGAGTTCTTGCTGTTTTCTGAAGAAACAGTATTTGTATTATCAATGCTACTTCCTATTTGTCCAGTAGCAGTAAGTTTTGAATTAAAAGTAACTGTATTGCTTCGGGATAAATTGCCGAGGTCAACTTCTTCAAATTCGTTTTCTAATTTATCAATACTTTTGAAAGCGACCCTGTCTTCCCCTGACGGAATACTTATATAGGTGTTCAAATAAGCAAGCCGGGTATTGGGATGCGTGAATTTTTTATTTATAAAATACCTTTTTATGTTAGAAAATGCTAAGCGCACCTTGTATTCTGTGAATTCGGTTGGTAATTCTGTAGGGCCACTATCTTTCTTAGGATTAATTGGCTTTGACATTAAAGCAATTATTTTCTCGGGCTCCTTAGTTTTACTGCTTATTACTTTTAGTAAATGATGAGGTAGACTATCTTGCAGTTCCCATAGTTGTTTAGTTTTCTCTTCAGGCTGAGGGGAAACCTTATAAGTTAGTATCCCAACTCGTACATCAATTATGGGGCTATTTGTAGAGTCATTCCTAAATTGTTGATGATGAAGGTTACTGAAAATTGGTTTAGGGCCTTTACAACTTATAAAGAAGATTAGGCTGGCTATACTGATGAAGGAGGCTTTTGTTTTCATGGCTAAACAATTTTAAATAATTTATATTTACGACCTGAACCAGGCTTACAGCTACCAGGTTTCTCCCCTTGATATTCACCTTGCACATTTTCGAACAGAGTACTTCCGTTACAGTCTATGTAAGGGTTTTCTCCCACGCCGTAGTAGTATGAACCGTTGTTTAAAGTATAGATCTGTCCTATAACATGGGTGATATTGTCGGATTTTGTCCATAAAATGCTGCCAGTTGTAGGTTCTGATAATATTGCATACTTAAAGAAAGAATTGGCAACCTTATTAATATAGTTTGGATTATAGCCTTCAATTTCAGTAAGGAGAAGATTTATTGTTCCCTCTTTGCTAAGTGTAACTTCTCCTTTTACAGTTTTCTTTTGTAAAGATGCATGATGTTCGAACTTAATTGTTTTTTCTTGATTGCCAGACAAGTTTTTAAGCTCATCTACAGCATTAATAATTTTTTGTTTCATGGTTTAGGATGCTGTTTTTGAATTACTTACAAATTTCGGATTATTGCACATTTTAGCATACCGTATTTATACGGTATTATTAAGTAATTATAATTTAATGTGCTAAATTTCATTTATTATGAACAATGGGAAAAGGAGAATTATATTAGATCATATAGCATTACAGTTGGAGAAAGAAAAATGGTTGGCAATGGACATTATAAAGTATCAGAAAATATCTGATGAAATTTTAACTGTTGGAGATAAAAGGTTCATAATTGAGAGCAAAAACATATAGTGCTTGAGAACAGTGGTTTAATAAAGCCCCCGTTTAGAAATATAGAGGGATATGAGAATTTCCTAATTACTCATTATATACCTCAACAGAACCAGGTGGTAGCGATGATATTGAAAAAATAATTGTTTTAGTTGAGGGGAAAGCTGGTATTGGGTTTATAAGCAGAGCACTCTCAAGGCTTTATACGCACCTATGTCAATAATATCATTTTATGGGTTTTGATGAGTTCAGAGTAGAAAGCAATGCTTCACCCTTAGCCAAGTTAGTAATTGCAATTAGTGCATCTAAATGTCAAGTACCATTTAGTATTTTATTTGACAATGAAACCACTTGTATGATGAAAATGAAAAGATTAATGCGGATCAACTTGACAGAAAATATAAAAGTGCTTTTCTATTAATTTTTTTATATCAAATTGATTTTAGCTTTTCGATATGTCTTTACAGTTCAGAATATTTTTCAAAATGTTGTTTAATTATTTTATTTTTCTGCTTTCGGGTTTATTAATTTTTTTCCTATATATTTGAAAAAATTAAATGTTAAAACAGCGATCTGCCAACTTTAGTTTGGTTAAATATGCTAAGTCAAATAGTATACAAACTAGTTGCCCGATAATTCGAAAAGATTCCTAAGGCAAGATATGTACAATTTCATTTACAGTGATAATGAAGGATGCGAGAAAATAATAAATAGAATAAGCAGACAGTTTTCCGAATGTAAAGGCTACATCTATAAGTTTAAACAGATTAAATTATTGATGCTGAAGATTGTTTATGTTAAAAGTTGCTTAAATTTAGACTGAATTTGATAATCAGCTCAATAGATTAGCAGTATTTCACTTTGTTTCTAATACAATTCCATAAATTTCTGCATTCAGAAATATTCAGCAATATATGTAGTAATGCAATTATAACTGCACCTGGTATAAGGTTGATTACAACTGTATGAAATAATTCATAATTTTGATATTCAGTAATACGCGGTATTATAATTATGCCATTATTTACATATTTTAATTTCAGTGATAAAAATACTGCGATCGATGCAAAATGAAATCCGTTGACAAAAAGATGAAGGATATATTCCCAGTGGGGAAGTCCACCCATAAATTCTCTGCTGTCTTTTTCAATATATGCATCTACGGCAAGTACTAAAAGATCTAGAATTACAAGTATTAAACCAATAATAAAACTGACCTCGCAGTCCTGCTTCAAGAATAAAAAATATAAAATAAAAGGAAAGAATACTGCCCTTAAGGTATGCATAAGATGCTCTGTTTTACTTTCAGGGTGATTGTGAAGTTTATATTTGAAAATATGAAGATAAAATCCATCATATACTGCAAGAATAGAAAAAAGGATAAGTAAAACTGTGGTAATGATAATTGCTATTTCCATTTATTTTGAATTTAATTGAAAGTAAAAATAATGGAAGTACCATAATGTTTGAAAGGACAAATGTCCTCGAATTTATTGAGAGATTTCTTTTCTAATCCTGCTGAGTGTTCTGCGTGTTATCCCAAGATAACTTGCAATATCATTTACTGAAGCCTTGCCTATAACTGCAGGCTGTTCTTTAAGCATACGCAGGTATTTTTCTTTTGTGGTTTCGTTGCAAAGAACACTGGCATATTGCTCCATCACGAGGTACTGTCTCTCAGCAATTGTTCTACCAATATTCTGCCAGAGAGGACTTTGCTTGTAGAGATTCTGCAGATCCTTGTAACTAATTGTTATTAGCTCAGTATCTTCGACAGATTGGATGGAAAGTTCCGAAGGCTGCTGCGAAATAAAGCTCTTGTAGGAAGCTGTCAAATTATTTTCTGCGCAGAAGCAGGAAGTTACTTTTTCGGATTTTTCATTTATATGGTAAGTTCTGAGCAGCCCTTTTTTAATAAAAGCAGCTTCATGTGAGATTTTACCAATTTGAGCAAAATAACTGTTTTTAGGTAAAGTTATTGTTTTAAAAAACTGACCGTAATTTTCAAATTCCTCCTCGCTGAGAGGCACGATGCTCTTTAAAAAAAAATTAAAACTTTCCATAGTAGATTTTATTTCAATACATTAGTATGCCTTTCTAAGCATAAACGCGTAAACGTTAGGAAGAGGGCTTTCTTCAATAGCGCGGGCTGTTTTTTCAATAGCGTACGGTACTCTTATGAATTCTACTTTTATACCGTCTTTTTTTGAAAGATTACTGCTTTTTTCAATGGTTATCACTGCATAACAGCAGTCTGGATTTTTATCCTTTGGTTTTCCAACTGAACCTGCATTAATGGCATGAAAATAACTGCTTTTTTATTAGGATTTTCCAATATGCGATGATAAGGTAAATGAGAATGTCCGCAGATAAGCATGTCTGTATCGGAATTAAGAAAGATATCGGTAAAATCTTTCTCATTTTTATCCTCAAGTAGATATTCCTTGTTGCTGTACGGACTGCCATGAACCATCAAAATCTTTATAAGTTTGTTAGCTGTCTGATATTCAAGTTTAATATGGGCAGGAAGAGCAGAAAGATATTTTATCTGCTCTTTGCCTACAATCTGATATGCGTAGCTTTCAATGTCATTCGAACCGTCATTGTGTATCTCGACAGCTTTGACATCGTGATTTCCTGCAAGGGTAGCAATATGCTTTTTACGGATCTCATTGATCACGGCATTGGGGCATAAATTGTAGCCTACTAAATCTCCTAAGCAGTAAACAGCATCAATATTCTGCTCTTCAATACTTTTTAAAGTCTGCTCCAATGCGGGGAAGTTCGCATGTATATCCGATATTATTGCAATTCTCATATTTCTTCTAAGTAGTTTCTGCAGATACCTGTTTTGTGAAATACTTCTTTCTGAACCAGAATGCAAGGTTAACCAATGCTATAAGAGCAGGGACCTCTACCAAAGGCCCTATAACACCAGCAAAAGCCTGGCCGCTGTTTATTCCAAACACGCCGATTGCCACAGCAATGGCAAGTTCAAAATTATTCCCGGTTGCTGTAAACGCAATAGAGGTCGCTTTTGAATAGTCTGCCCCAAAATATTTTCCAGTGAAAAAACTGATGATAAACATTAAAGTAAAATAAATCACTAGCGGTATTGCAATACGAACAACGTCCATAGGGATCTGAACAATAAGTTCCCCTTTCAGGCTGAACATTACAATAATTGTAAAGAGTAATGAAATAAGTGTAATTGGGGAGATAAACGGCACGTACTTATTCTCAAACCATTCAGAACCTTTTAAAGCTATCAAAGTATAACGGCTTATGATTCCCAGAGCAAATGGAATACCTAGATAGATACCCACACTCTCGGCAATCTGTGCAATGCTGATATTGACTTCAAAACCATCATATCCAAAATAGGGAGGTAGAATGGTTATAAAAATGTATGCATATACGCTATAAAGCAGCACCTGAAAAATACTGTTAAGAGCGATAAGTCCTGCTGCATATTCACGGTTTCCGTCTGCCAGATCGTTCCATACCACAACCATTGCAATACAACGTGCCAGACCGATCAGGATCACTCCAATCATGTATTCAGGATATCCGTTCAAAAACAGGAGCGCTAATAAAAACATTAAGACAGGGCCTACAATCCAATTCAGGAATAAAGAGGCACCTAAGACTTTTGTGTTTTTGAAAACCTGTCCCATCTGTTCGTATTTTACTTTTGCCAGAGGCGGATACATCATCAGGATAAGTCCTATTGCCAATGGAATGTTTGTTGTTCCGCTGGAGAAAGAATTAATGAAATCTCCGCTGGAAGGAATAAAGTATCCTATTGCCACGCCTATAGCCATAGCAAGGAAAATCCACAGGGTTAAGAAGCGGTCAAGGAAGCTTAATTTTTTACGTCCGACGACTGGTGCACAGTTATTTGCTGACATTTTATTTTTTTATTTGTGAGAATACGAAAAACATTTCAGTTCCTATTTGAAGGCTGCGCTCCAGATAAGTTTCTTTTTGATGAGGCGTTCCGTCAGATATTTTAGGGTCTTCAAAGGTAATCGGGATTCTTTTCTCCGCGCCCGCTATAAATGGACATCCGCCGTCAGCCTGTGAACAGGTCATTATTGCGGCAAATCCGCTTTCAGGATTGAAATCATCATCATATGTCTTAGAAAAACCGATAACAGGAAGTTCATTTGCTGAATATTTTATGGAATAAACCGGGTTTGAACCCTCTGACAGAGTTTTGATTGTAAACCCTGAATTCTGTAAAGTTTCAGCAGCCATAGGGAACAAGGCTGTAGCCTCAGTTCCTCCTGAATAGCATGAAACGTTTTTGATGTCATAATAGGCAGATGCAGTCTGCGCCCAAACCTGCGAGAGGTGGCTTCTTCTGGAATTGTGTGTGCAGATTAGGTTTAGTCTGGTTTCCAGCTTACTGTCCACTTTAGTCTGAATGAAGTCAATTAAGGGCTGTAACACGACTTTGCGCTCTTCGGAGATCTGCTTAAAATCAAATGATTTAATGGTATTCTCAATTTCTGGATATAACATAGTTTTTTGGCTCTAAAGGTTTATTAATTATCTGTTTAATGATTAGCAGCATCCTCCGTCTGGAGTCCATGAATTAGCATTGTCAGTATTTAACTGAGATAATTTTACTTTAGGCTTATCAGATGGAATACCGCACTGCTCCTGAGCAAGGCAGGCTGTCTGTTTGTTGAGTAAAGTGAAGTTTCTGCCATTAAAGTCTAAATCATATTTACCGATAGTAGTGTTCTGGTATTCCACTTCAATTTCATTGTCTTCAATTCCCAATACTTTTTCTGAAAGCTCAATGATGTGGATCAGTTTCTGCGGTTTAAGCCTGTGCTCGTAGTCATTGGCATCCCAAAGTTGAAAATTTACAACAGTTTCATTTCTAACTGTTCCTCCGCAGTCAATGAAGTTTTTGGTAATTAAACCTACTTCAGTTACATGAAAATATTCTGGTACAAATGTGCCGTCCGGCAGTTCAAAATTTACAGCTTCCAATGTTTTAGGCACTTCTTTAATTTCTGAAAGTTTCATGATTTTTTATATTTAGTTAAACTATATTTTTTATTAAATAATAACGGAGCTTCTTCTTTCAAGAAGCGCAGTATCTCTCCAGATACCATTTTGTTTTCCGATTTTTTCCCTTGTTCCAAGTATCCTGAAACCTGCTTTTTCATGGATGCGAAGACTTACTGTATTCTCAGGAAAGATCCCTGTCTGAAGCGTCCAGATTCCTTCTGCTTCACTCTGTCGGACAAGTTCATTTAAAAGGGTAAGCCCGATTCTTTTTCCCGAATGTGCAGGATCAACATATACGCTTACTTCTGCAACTCCTGCATACACACAGCGGGAAGAAACAGGGGTAAGGGCAGCCCATCCAATCACCTTGCCATCTTCCTGCATTGTAATTCTGCAGGATGCCACATGTGAATTGTCCCAGTCTTCCTATGAAGGGGCGCTGGTCTGGAAAGTGGCATTGCCGGTATCTATTCCTTTTTGGTGAATTATTTTTACCTGACCCCAGTGTTTGGCTGAAAGTTTTCTGATTTCCATATTTTTATAGATTAACAGCATTCGTTTCTCTTCTTTGCCAAATGATCTGATATATGCTCAAAGAAACCTTTTATCTTTTCGAGTCCAGGTTGGTTGATACAGTAGCAGAATGAATTTCCTTTGATGCTTCCTTTAATCAGTCCTGCATTTTTCAATTCTTTCAAATGCTGTGAAACGGTCGGCTGTGAAAGAGGAAGTTCGTTTACAATATCTCTGCAGATGCAGGCATCCACTTTTAATAGATATTCCATAATAGCAATACGCGCAGGATGGCCTAATGCTTTGGCTAAAACAGCCAGCTCATTCTGGCTTTCTGTAAAGTGATCTATTTTTGTTGCTCCCATCGTATTATATTTATATTGCAATATTACGATATTAATTTTGAAATATTACGATAATTTATTTGAAGAATAAATAAAAGTCATTTTGAACTATAAAACTGTTAGAAGAATAAATAAAATCGATAATTAAAAAAATGTAGCTTAGTTTTTGATTGCAAATCTTTAGATAGTTTCCATTGGCATCCTGTATGGCTGGAAGTGCAGTTTTAAAAACAAGGGTAACATCGATAAAGGGTGTGCTTGTAACAGTTAGGTTTTCTGGTACTGAACAAGGAATGAGTGTTAAAGTTGTCAGCCTTTTTGAGAGCAGAAAGTAGAAGATGAGTAATTTGGTAATAATAAAGCAGTAATTTTTTTAAAATTTTTGTAACATTTTAAATAGTCTGGGATCTAAAAGGCGAACCATTTAAAAATAAACAAAATGAAAAAAATTAAATCTTTTATTATTGTATTTTTATTAACAGTTGTTACTGTAAATACTTTTGGGCAAAATAAATCGTACCCATTTGAAGTGAAAATTAGCGGACAAGGAAAACAATCTATAATTTTCATACCTGGTTTTACATGTTCGGGGGAAGTTTGGAATGAAACAAAGTCTGTGTATGAAAAAGACTTTACTTGCTATACTTTGACAATGGCAGGTTTTGCAGAAGTTAAACCGCAACCGAATGCTTCTTTTAAAAATTGGGAAGATGGAATTGTAAATTTCATCAAGGACAACAAAATTAAAAAACCAATTCTTATCGGTCACAGTATGGGTGGTGGTTTAACTCTAGCTATTGCTTCAGATTATCCTAAACTAATCAAGAAAATAATTGTAGTAGATGCAGTACCTTGCATGGGAGCATTTGGAAATCCTGCTTTTAAAAGTCTGGAGAATCCGGATAATTCAGAGAAAATAAATAGTATTCTTTCTGCAACAGATGAACAATTTCGAACAATGCAAAAAAACAGCATTTATGGACTTGTTACCAATAAATCAAAACAAGAACTAGTATTGAGCTGGGCACTAAAATCTGATAGAAAAACACTTGCTGAAATGTTTTGGGATTATGCTAATATTGATTTGAGAGAGAAATTAAAAAACATTACCTGTCCTTCGTTGATTTTATTGAACTCTTATTACAGTAAATCAAAATCAGTTATGGAGGAGCAATTTAAAAATTTAAAAAACGTAAATTTACAATATGCTGGTAAAGGCTCCCATTTTATAATGTATGATGATACAGAATGGTATTTAAGTCAATTAAATAATTTTATACCTAAAAAATAAAATGGAATTTGAGGAAATATATGCTACTTATTGGCAAAAAATATTTCGATTGTGTATGGGATACGTCAATGATTATGATCAAGCACAAGACCTTGCACAGGAGACATTTATAACTGTTTGGGAACAACTCCCAAAGTTTAGAAACGGATCGATTGTTGGAACTTGGATTTTTAGGATTGCTTCTAACAATTGTTTACGACAAATTAGAAAAGAAAAACGGTATCCAAAAGCGGAATTGCCAATATACTTGGCAAACGAGAACAGAATAGATATAGAGCCAAAAATTCAATTGCTGCATAAATGCATCTCCGAATTACCTGAAATAGATCGTATTATTATTTCACTTGAATTGGAAAATATAAAACAAGCCGAAATAGCCAAAATTGTTGGACTTTCAGAAGCGAACATAAGGGTTAAAATACATAGAATAAAAGAAAGATTGACACAAAAATTTAAAGAAAATGGACAATAATAATATCAATTTTAATGAATTGTGGGCAGAACAAGCTACAAGCGCACCTAATTTAAAAGACTTGGTATCTAAAGCCAATCTGGTGCGACATAGTAATTTAAGAAAATTAATCTTTAAAAATATAATATTCACACTTGTAGCAGCATTTTTGATTTTCATTTGGGTTAATTTTCACCCCCAATTATTATCAACCAAAATTGGAATTGTGTTAATTGTTTTAGCAATGGCAGTTTATATTTTCAGCTCAAGCCAAAATATAATTCAACTTTTAAATAAGATAAACACGGCTCAAAGTAACAAAGATTACTTAAATCATTTATTGGCTTTAAAGGAAAAACAACAGTTTTTACAAACAAAAATATCCAATTTATATTTTGTTTTGTTTTCATCTGGAATCTGTTTGTATTTTTATGAAAATGCTTTGAAAATGCCTGTTAATAAAGCAGTTTATACCTATCTAGCAATAGTAGCATTTATTATTTGGGGAAGATTTTATATGAAACCAAGGTTAATTAAAAAACAACAAGTTAAGCTTGATGAAATTATAAGGAAATTTGAGAATATAAACAAACAGCTTGATTAAAAAGGATATTTACTATATTAGTTCGCAATTAAATATACTGGCGGAAAAATAGATATAAATATGGACAGTATAAAAAAATTTAATGACATTCGGACCTCAAGATGGAATGATAGATAAATTGTAAGATTTGTTTAATAAAAAACAGCAACAAACTAAGTTTGCAGTTGTTTTGCGAATTCTCCAAATTTCTTTTTTTCTTGTGCTGGTAATCTTTTGTTATAAATTTACACAACCATTATAAAGCTGGTGGAAGATTGATAGCAAGTAATAGCACCTTAAAAACGACAGCTTAACTAATACAGAATGTGAATGAGTGATGTTTTACGACAACAAATAGAAAAAATTACTGAACTTACTGATTCTGAGTTTGACTATATTTTATCTCATTTTGAGAGCAAAAAAATTAAAAAACATCAATTTGCACTGCAAGTAGGAGAAAATACACCAAACGATTATTTCATTTTGAGCGGGTGTCTAAAGTCATACTTTACAGATAGAAATGGCAAGGAACACATCTTGCAGTTTGGAATGCAAGACTGGTGGATTACAGACTATCAAGCCTACTACAATCAAACAAAAGCAACGATAAATATTGACTGTATTGAGGACAGTGATTTACTTTGTTTGTCCTTTCACAATAGGGAAAAACTATGTTCAGAAATTCATAAAATAGAGTACTTTTTTAGAAAAAAAACGAATAAGCGTAATGTTGCCTTACAACAACGGATACTTTCTTTATTGAGCAATAACGCTAAAGAAAAATACGACCAATTATTGCAACTATATCCACTGCTTTTTCAAAAAGTTCCAAAACATCTTATTGCTTCGTATTTGGGTGTTACAAGGGAAACACTCAGCAGACTTAACACTCCTTCAAAATAAAGTGAGGTATATCACAAAAAATTTGTGATGTAGGTCCTTTAACATTCTTTATTTCCAATAGAACTTTGTCTCTTAATTTTTAAACAAAAAATAAAATGAGAAAGTTTCAAATTCAACAGGCAAGCAGCACCGTAAATTGGACAGGAAAAAAAGTGCTAGGCTTACACACAGGAAGCATCAATATTGCAAATGGATATATTGAAATCATAGATAACAAAGTTATAGGCGGAGAAATCCAAATTGACATGACCTCAATTGTGATTACCGATATTGAAGACAAAAAGACTAGGCAGGATTTTTTAGCGCATTTATTAAATGATGATTTTTTCTCGGTTGATAAATTTAAAACTGCTAAACTAACTATAACAAGTTCAAGCAAAATTGAAACTAATAAAATTAAAATTGATGGAAATCTCACAATCAAAGATATTTCACACCCAATCAGTTTTACATCTTCTATTGAAATATTTACAGACACTTTACATTCACTAGGGGAAGTGGTAATTGATAGAACTTTGTACAATATTCGTTATGGTTCGGGAAAATTTATTGACAACTTAGGGGATAAATTAATTTATGATGATTTTGTTTTACAATTCAAACTTATAGGATTGGCATAAAGCCAAACTAGTGTATAAAAGCGAAGTGCAGTGAGTTCTTTCAAGTACTTTACTTTTATTATTTACTAATTAATAATCCTTTAATAGAAAAAAGACAATGTGGAATAAAACAAAATTTACAAAACTATTAGGTATCGACTATCCAATAGTTCAAGGCCCTTTTGGTGGTGGACTTTCATCTGTAAAACTTACAAGTGCAGTTTCAAATGCTGGCGGTTTAGGTTCGTTTGGAGGTCAACCTTTTTCATCAAATGAAATCATTGAAATCTGCAGTGAAATAAAAAAACTTACCAACAAGCCTTTCAATATTAATTTATGGATAAACGATCGAGATAAAGCTTTGACTACTTTTGATAGTGACCAGTTCAATAAATTAACTGAATTATTCAAACCATATTTTAACGAATTAGGCTTACCTATTGCTGAAAGGCCAACTAATCTGGGTACTAAATTTGAAGAACAAATTGAAGCTGTCTATGAGGCTAAACCTGCAATTTTCAGCTTTGTTTACGGAATACCTTCATCAGATATTTTAGAAAATTGCCGAAGATTGGGTATAAAAACAGTTGGTGCAGCAACAACAGTTGATGAAGCTATCGCTTTGGAAAATGCAGGAGTTGATTCAATAGTTGCAACAGGCTTTGAAGCAGGTGGTCATCGCGTTTCTTTTTTAAGGTCGGCAGAAGATTCTTTGACAGGGACATTTTCACTTATTCCACAAGTTGTCGATAGCGTTAAAATACCAATAATTGCAGCAGGTGGAATTGCAGATGCAAGAGGAATAAAAGCTGCATTGGTTTTGGGCGCTGATGCTGTACAAATGGGCACCGCATTTTTGGCAACAACACAATCTAACGCTTCGCAAGATCATAAAGATAAACTTTTTACACCAGAAGCAAAATATACAATCTTAACAAAGGTATTTACTGGCCGACTATCAAGAGGAATTAGAAACAGACTTACAGAAGAATTAAAAAATCATGAAGAATTATTTGCACCTTATCCTTTGCAGAGTAAATTCATGGGTTTACTAAAAGCATATCCAGGGACTGCCAATTCAAATCCAGACTTTAAAGCCTACTGGGCAGGGCAGTCTGCGTCATTATTAAAACATCGAGATGCTAAAACATTAATGGAAAACTTGGTAAATGAAATGAATAAAATTTAAAAAGAGCTTGGCAAGGATTTTATAAAATTATAAGGATCTCATTTATAATATAAAAAAATCAGTAGACTATTTGAAGGTGTTTTAAGAAAAGACACAATAGAAAAGGAATTTTATACAAAAAAGTAGCTTTTTACAGTATTTTGGATAGTGAATTAAAAAATGTGCAACAAAATATTAAAAATAAAATTGAGAGAAGAGTTAGAGTAACAAAAATAGACTAGAAACAAATTGCATATTATAAGTTAACATATTATATTTACACTTATTAAATATTCAAAACCTATAATAGTATGTGGACAAAATCTCATTCAATGGTAACCAAAGAAGTTACAAAAGAACAAATATGGAAACTCTTTGCTGATGTAAACAATTGGCATACTTGGGACGACGGAATCGAATTTGCAAAACTTGAAGGCAAATTTGAAAAAGGAAATTATTTTATACTGCGACCAAAAGGCGGACCAAATGTAAAAGTAGAATTACTGGAAACTATTGAAAATAAAAGTTTTCTGGATCTGACAAAGTTTCCATTGGCAAGAATGTATGACAGTCATTTATTTGAAGATACCGGTGATGGATTAAAAATTACCAATACAATTACTGTAAAAGGTATTTTAAGTTTTCTTTGGATAAAAATTGTCGCTCAAAAAATTGTGGATACTTTACCTGAAGATATGAAAAAACAAATTGAAGCAGCTTCAAAATTATGAGTGCTGTAAAATATTGGATAGCTGCAGTTTCTAAAGAGCACACAATGCGCGGTGTAACGGGCGGTTTTATGCAAGTCTGCCACGGAAAACAAGCACCTTTAAAACGAATGAAAAAAGGCGATTACTTAATTGTGTATTCTTCAAAAATCACAATGGAAGGAAACCAAAAATGCCAAGCCTTTACAGCAATCGGACAAGTGAAAGATGATGATATTTATCAATTTTCAATGTCAGAAAACTTCAATCCATTTAGAAGAAATATTGAGTTTTTTAATTGTACAGAAATTTTAATAATTCCATTAATTAATGAACTTGAATTTATTGCAAACAAAAAATCTTGGGGATTCCCATTTCGTTATGGTTTCTTTGAAATTAAAGAAAATGATTTTAATTTTATAAGCTCTAAAATGCTACATAATAAAAAAACATTAATTCAAATATTTTCAAATGAGTGAATCAGCAGACAACACATTTAGCGTAGAAAAAGCAGAAGAAAGTTCAGGGTTTTTATTGTGGCAGGTGACAAACCTATGGCAAAGAGAAATCAAAAAAGCTTTAGAACAATATGGGCTGACACATTCACAGTTTGTATTAATGGCAAGTATTCATTGGCTTACAATTCATAAGCAAGAAGTAACACAAGTTGTATTGTCGTCACATACAAAAATTGACCCAATGACAACTTCTACTGTTTTGAGAACCTTACAAAAAAAAGGTTTTATTCAACGACAGGAACATTTAACAGATACAAGAGCCAAAACTGTTGCACTAACAGATGACGGAAAAAAAACAATAAAAAAAGCAATTGTAACAGTTGAAAAATTTGATAAAGAATTTTTCTCATTACTTGGAGACAAAACAATAGAATTGAATGAAAAATTAATAATCTTGCTAGGTAAAAAATAGAAAAAGGAACAAACAGGTGTTTAAAAATAACTCTAAATATTCAAAACGGAGCCCCTTTTAGTATCTCATCAATTTTAATTATACTTTTTGAACTTTTAGTAGGTTATGATGGCTTCTGCGTGCGTATTTTTAAATACCAACTACATAATAATCCAGCGAGTAGATTTAATTATTTGACTCTGAGAATTAGAGTTGTTTTTCTATAGTTTTATATTTTTTATTTATCAAAGAGGATTGTGATACCCGTTTTATCATAGAAATTAGTATTGTTTTATTCGATATAATAGTTTTAACAATAGATGTATTTTCTGAAACTAATAGTAGAAAATTTATGGACGAATTACCCCGGCTGGAATATATTTTGCATCAAAAAACCAGTGAGCTTAATTCACTGGTTTTAAAATTCATATACTGTACATCTTTAATCTATTTAGTACAGTTCAATATTTTTATTTACTGCTAACTTAGCCAGTCACTGACTAACTTTCGATAGGTTTCACCAACGGGAAGCTGTTCTCCACTGGTGAGTTGTATCTGATTTCCATCAATAACTTTTATTTTACTTTTTGGGATTATATAGGAGCGATGAATTCGAACAAATTGATTTACAGGAAGCTTTTCCAAAATATCCTTCATGTTTTCCAGAACCATAATTTTCTCCCCTTTCGTATGAATGCGAATATAGTCTTTGAGTCCTTCAATATAAAGGATGTTTTCGGTTGCTATTTTATGATGCTTCCGGTCGGCTTTTACAAATAGAAAATCTTCAGTTTGCTGGTTTTGAAAGGTTTCCTGCCAACGGATAAATTTTTCAACACTCTGATAAAAACGATTGAAAACAATTGGTTTGAGTAAATAATCTATAACATGGAACTGAAAAACATCTAAAGCATAATCCGGATAAGCAGAGGTAATGATGAAGTTGTGTTTCTGATTGAACATCTGCATTAATTCAATTCCGGTTAGCTGTGGCATTTGAATGTCTATAAACACCAAATCAACCACTTCATTGTTCAGTATTTCGATGGCTTTAAAAACGTCTGAATCGGCATACAAAACGTTTAATCTCGGTACTTTAGAAGCATAATCTGCCATTAACCTTACTGCAAAAGGTTCGTCGTCTAATATGATACAATTTATTTTCTTCATCTTAATTCTATTTCAAGTTCAGCTGTAAACTGGTTGTTTTGATTTACTACTTTTATCTGATGTTTTTGCGGATAATGAATTTCCAGTCTCTTTCTTAAATTACTTAATCCAATACCTCCCAATTTATCTTTCTTTTGTATGGCGATATCATTTATCACTTTAAAACTGAGTTTTTGATCTTCTAAGCGCAGCTCGATTATAATTGGTTTTTCGTTAGATGTAACACCGTGTTTTAAGGCATTTTCAATTAACGGAGATAAAATATAAGGCGGAATTTCTTCAGAAATATTTTCGGTTTCAATTCTGAAATCAATAAAAGCACTTTCCTGATGCCTTAATTGTTCGAGCTCTATATAGGCTTTTATATACTCGATTTCATCGGCCAGTTTTATCTTTTCTTTTTGAGATTCGTAGGTCGTAAAACGCATAATCTGACTTAGTTTTTCGATGGCAGCCAACGATTTATCCGATTGAAAATAAACCATCGAATAAATATTGTTGAGCGTATTAAATATAAAATGCGGATTGATCTGTGCTTTCAGAAATTTGATTTCGGTGTTTTTGTTTTCTTCCAGAATAACCTGATTGTACTCCAGCAAACGGATAAAATAAATAACAAACCAAAGCAGTGAACTTAAAATTACAGGCATACTGCTGTAATGCAGATTATCCTCCATATACTTAAAGAAAGTTGGATTGGTGTAATTGATTCGATGAAATAAAACATCGCTTATCACCTGTTCCAACAACCATCGCGACCCCGTAAAAAACAAGTACGAAACCAATACTCCCACAAAAAATCTTTTCCACTGAAAGGATTTAAAAACCAATTTCATCACCACAAAATAATGAAAATAAAAGGTTAGCACAAACACAATCATATACGTTGAAAGAAACAGATCCGGAATGAAGTTTTTGCTCTGGATTAGATTTTTAACAAATGTGAAATACCCCATCAAAAGCCAATATATGATATGAATAAACACTTCTACTCTTTTTGATAATGTTCCTTTATACATCGTTTCGTTTTTTTTCAAAGATATACATTCATTAAAAAGTCTAAAGCCGGGTTTGTAGATTAATCACAGGGGTTTGTCGATAAAAGTTCTTTACGGTCTTTTTTCAGCGCAGTTTTGCAGGGTAATTAATTTAAAAACCATGAAAAACATTGGCCTTTTAGTACTTGCCTTTTTGTATCAGACGTATTCTTTTGGTCAGGAATATGAAGTTAAAGGAAAAGTGATCAATCAAAATAAACTAGCCGTTGAATTTGTGATCAGCGGTTTATTAAACCAACAAAAAACTTTAACCGCTCAGGCTTCAACGGACAGTCTGGGGAATTTTGTTCTGAAAGCTCCAAAAGGAAATTACCGTTTCATACTGGAGCAATTTGGTACAGAATTCATGAACCGTGAAATTACAATAGATCAAAATACCGATCTGGGTACGATTGAAATTAAAGAATCGGTACAACTTGACGGCGTGACTTTAAAATCAAGAAAAAAACTGATTGAACAAAAAGTCGATCGACTTGTTTTTAATGTCGAAAATTCGGTAACGGCTACTGGCGGAACGGCTTTAGATGCTTTAAAAGCAACACCTACTGTAAGAGTTCAAAATGAAGCGATTTCGATTGTAGGTAAAGGGGAAATTTTAGTAATGATTGACGATCGTTTGCAAAGAATGCCTCAGGAAGATTTGGCGGCTTTTCTTAAATCAATTCCATCTGATAACATTAAGAGTATTGAAGTTATTACGACACCTCCGGCAAAATATGACGCTGAAGGCAATAGCGGTCTTATTAATATTAAATTGAAAAAAGCAAAAGCCAATTCATGGAATGCCAATATTGGAACTTCCTACACGCAAAAAACATATGCAGGCGGAAACGTGAACGGACTTTTTACGTACGATCACGATAAGCTTTCGGTACAAGCTACTGTTAGCAAAGGGAAACAAAAATTACTGACTTCTTCTGAAAGTTCTATTTTTTATACCAATGAAACCTGGAAGCAAGAACTTAAAAATAAATCGACCACAGATGTACTGAGCTTAGGTCTTGGTTTTGATTATAAAGTAACTGACAAATGGAGCAGTGGACTAAAATATCTGGGCAGTTTTACAGATAAAGTGAACTCAAACAACCCATTTACTACCAGATTCAATAATGCTAACGGAATGGCAGATTCTTATATTACGTCGAACGCAAATGGTGAAAACAATCCAAAAATGAATGCGGTTAACTTTCATAATTCGGTTGCAATAGACAGCTTAGGAAAAAACATCTCAATGGATCTGGATTATTTTGATTATAACAAAAATGACTCCCGTTTCTTTTCAGGGAATGAATTAGACAGTAGTAAAAATAAGATTCCCGGAGGTTTTTTCTCTTCAACGAATTCCAATGTCAATACCATCAAAAATTACTCAGCCAATATCGATGTTTCTTTACCGTACGACTGGGCAAACATTAGTTTTGGAGCGAAAACTTTCCATACTAATACAGATAATAATCTGGTTGTTTATGATAACGAAAGCGGAACACCGGTTTTCAATACCAATCAATCGAATGTTTTTAATTATAAGGAGTACAATCAGGCTTTGTATTTTTCGGGAAGTAAAAAAATAAATTCCAAATGGGAGACACAAATTGGTTTACGTATCGAAGCGACACAAACCAAAGGTTATTCTGAAAATCTGAATCAAACCAATACCAACAATTATGTAAAATTATTCCCAACGGCCTATTTGACGTATGTTCCTAATGAAAGTAATTCTTTCTCCTTAAACTACAGCCGAAGAATCCGCAGACCTGATTTTGACTATTTAAATCCTTTTGTCATTAAAACAAGTCCATATTATTATTCAGAAGGGAATCCGTATTTGAAACCTTCACTGATTGATAATTTTGAGTTTTCGTTTATCCGAAATCAAAAATGGGTAAGTTCTGTTTATTTTTCTCAGGTTTCAGATTTTGGACAGGAATTATCAATCATCGATCCGAATACAAATGTTACCAGAAACACTCCTTTAAACTATGCTAATACCTACCAAATTGGGCTTTCGACTTCATACAATTTCAATAAATGGTCCTGGTGGAACAGCTTCACCGGATTCAATTTAAACTATCAAAATGTAAAATCAAAAACCAATTTTATTCAGTCCATCGATGGCTATAACGGATACATTTACAGCAATAATGATTTTACCCTAAACAGTAACAAAACACTATTTATTGGATTAAACTATGGTTTACAACTGCCGGGCCGTTATCAAATTTTTAATATTTCGACTTTGAATATTCTTGACATTTCGGTTAAGCTATTAACTTTCAACAAAAATCTTTCGGTTACCATCATTGGCGAAGATTTACTGAATGCGCAAAAACCATTGATTTCCTATAGTTCAAACGATATTAAAACCAATGTAAAAAGCTATAGTGACAGTAGAGGCTTCCGAATTTCGCTGAGTTATAAATTCGGTAATCAAAACATCAAATCCAAACAAAGAGATTTTGGAAATGAAGAAGAAAGAAGCAGAGCCAACTAAATGTGTTTTGAACTTCATACAAAGCTTCAGAAAATATCTGAAGCTTTTTTATGCGTTTAGTCTAAATTTCAAAAAGCTGTTTTTATCCTCCATCTAAAATAGACTTATATTAGCCTTAAATTTAAACGATTAGAGAAGAAATAGCAGCCCTGAAAGTTACCACTTAAAAAACCAAAAATTACCATGACCAAAAAAACTGTCATCTTGCTAGGGTTTATCGCCTTAAAATTTATACTGCAATATAATTTAATAAGTCCTGAAAATATTGTGTGATAATGTATTTAAGCGGATTCTAAAAAAATATAAACTCTTATTGAGACAAAGATTTTGTAACTGGAATTTTAATCAAAATCACTATAAAAGTTGTCCATTTTGGATAAGTATTTAAGTTTTAAAAAAGTATATTTTTGCAAAATTAAAATATAAACTAATTTACAACATTAAGAAGTTCAAAAACATACCGTCCCAAACCATCAGATTAGTAGTGGACAAAACGACCAATTCTTAGAATTATCAAAAACTGGGTTAAGTTAAATGTGCTTTACAACTTTTACGAATTAAAGAATGAAAGTAAGTAAACTTGTCTCAAACTTTGAAGCAGTAGATATAAAAAAAACTGTTGAGTTTTATGCAGAAAATCTTGAATTTAGTTTATTTATGGCAATGCCAGAAAGTCAAGATGGTATCGAAAAATCCTTTGCTGAAGATAAAGAATATGTTTATGCAATGATGCAGAAAGATAATATGAAATTTATGTTTCAGCGTTCTGATACATTTAGAAAAGATGTAATATTTTCTCAAAATTTACCTATTGTAGCAACGTTTTCATTATGTATGGGCGTTGAAGAAATGGAAGAATTGTATCGGACATTAAAGAGTAAAAAACTTGCAGATTAACGAATTATAAACTACGTGGTATGATATGCAGGAATTTTATGTTAAAGATTTTAATGTGTATATTCTTAGGCTTGCAGAAAAAACCGAATAGATATGAGTATTGGAAAATGTAAAGAGAATGGTTTTTTGATTGTTTTTTTTATTCCCAAATTTAGTAAACATCCGTTAAATATTTCATAGTAGATGTAACCACAAAGCCTTAGTTTTAATATGTATTACATATTGAAACTGAGTCTTTGTATAAAAAAATGTAATAATTGCAAATGAAAAATCTCTTAAGAGAACAAATAGAAAAACATACAATAATATCGGATGAAGATTTTGAGGTATTTTTTTCTTTTTTTGAGTTAAAAAATATTAAAAGGAAAGAGTATGTCTTAAAGGCAGGAACAATTTGCGATTTTGAAGGATTTGTCACTAAAGGCTGTTTTAAAGTATATTATTTAAATGGAGCTAATGAAGAGCATGTGTTAAACTTTGCGATTGAAGATTGGTGGATTGTTGATTTGGATAGTTTCATAAATCAAGCTCCAGCAAGATTAAATATTGTTGCTTTGGAAAATAGTGAAGTTTTAGTGATTAATAAAATTAATAAAGAGCTTGCTTTTGAAAAATTGCCAGTTATAGAAAAAATGTTTAGAGTACTTTCTCAAAAAGCTTTAGTTGCACTTCATAGAAGGATGTTAAGCGCAACAAGTAAAAATGCAGAAGAGCGATATATAGAATTTTCTTCAAAATATCCACAATTAGTTAATAGGGTTGCAAGTAAGCATATTGCTTCTCATTTAGGAATTTCTGGAGAGTTTCTTAGTAAAATAAAAAAGAGAATTGCAAAAAGGTAGTGTTAGTGTTTTCTTGAACTGGTTCAATTTTTTTATTGATTTTTATAGTGTAAATTTGAAAATATTCAATTCTTTTTAAGAGTTTTAACATGTAAATCGCAATAAATTAATATTAATTTTTGTGAAAATTGTTAAATATGTGTTGTTTTTTGTTTTGTAGTATTAAGTTTATAATTGTAAGTCGGGTAAATAATAAACTATACTATTGGTGATTTGGGACAGCTAACGATAGTCCTAATTGGATTGATTTTAGGTTATATATTAGATTTTACAAGTAAATGGATAACTGAACCCGTTAATAAAATGGGATTATTAGATTTCTTTTTTAGTATTGGTCTTGCCTTAAGTACTGTATTACTAATCTGGGTTCTATACAAAATGTCAAATATCAGCTATCTGAAAAAGAAAAAAATACTGGACATTATCGTTTGATGCAGAGCTCCATGTTCAAAGCCAAGAGGGTAATGGAACCAATTTTAACGTTCAATTTAGTATTAAGTCAAATCTAAAAATCAAACTAATTATTACACGAATGAGATCATCAAGCAGCTATAATTTCTTAATTTCCGACGATCATAGTGTGGTGCGTCAAGGGGTTTCTCTTATTGTTAAAGACATGTTTTTGAATGCTCAAATTTTTCAGGCTGGAAACTTTGAAGATACTTTTAAAATTCTGCGAGAAACTGACATTAATTTATTGATTTTAGATGTGAATTTTCCCGATGGGAATAGTTTAAATATTTTACCTGAAATTAAAATTATTCAGCCGGAGATTAAGGTTTTGATGTTTTCTTCTTATGATGAAAATATTTATGCCATGCGCTATTTAAATGCCGGAGCTTCTGGTTATTTAAACAAAGAAAGTTCTGAGGAAGAAATGAAACACGCTATAGATACTATAATGCTGTCAGGTAAATTCATAACATCAAAAGTGAGAGATAAAATTTTAGATTCTTATATTTCTAGAACACCTATTAATCCGTTAGATCTTTTATCGAACAGAGAAATTGAAGTAGCCCATTTATTAATTAAGGGATATAGTAATATTGATATACTGGAATTATTGAAGATAAAAAAGACAACTGTGAGTACTTATAAACGTAGAATTTTTGAAAAATTGCAAGTCGATAATTTACCAGGCTTAATCGAAGTTTTTAATCATTATTCTTGAAAGAATCAGTAAAGTTAGTTTTTTTTTATCACCCAAAACGACTTAAAGCGGAGCTAAAAGACACATCTTTTTTTATTTCCAACCTCAATTCTACAGGAGTAAACCTATGAAATTCTTAAAGCTTGTTCTGCAAAGTTTTTTTTTTAATTTACACACCTTTAAGGATAGCATCTTCTGTTTATAAAAAAGCTAATTCAAATTTTGAATTAGCTTTTTGTTTTTAAATTAAAATAATATTGGGGGTAGTTAATTAAATTAGTTTTTTTAACCGCGTAGATTTTTGCAGCAAAAAAACAATTTGTATCTTCTTGGGAAATTAAAGCTAAATAATTTTGGGAATACTATATTAGTGGACATAATTTATTGATTTCCAATGATGAACTGTTTGATTATTGGTCTTTAAAAATATTCAGTGAGTTCCGATCACATTTTGATAAGCATTGTGATCTTTGCCGCTTTATTTTGATCTTAATGGTGAATTAACTTTATCAATTAAAATTTCCTTCTGTGCAAAAAAATCGTATCCAGATCTGCATTGGTTTGTTTTTAATATTTTTATATCAACCATATTTTTCTTAAAAACTAATTTATAATTATTTCATTGAAATAATTATAAATTCACTTCGTCTGTTTGCTTGATGCTCTGCTTCTGTACAGCTTACATTATCAGAACACTTATTTAAGAGCCGACTTTCTCCATAGCCTTTTGCTGTTAATCGGCTGGCAGCAATCCCTTTTTTTACCAGCCAGGCAACAGTGGCTTTGGCTCTTTTATCTGATAGCTCTAGATTGTAATTTGCTGTCTGACGGCTGTCGGTATGTGAACGAATACCTATTTTTATCTTTGGGTACTGTCTCATTACCTCATAGATTTTTTCTAGTTCAAATGCTGCTTTTGGCGTAATATTGGATTTGTTTAAAGCAAAGTAGATAATTGATACATCAACAATTTTAGCCAGATCTGTATTTATCGTCGCGGGTTTAATACGCTTTTCTAAAGCTATAACCAACTCTTTTGTGCCTTTTACATCTTTTATATCTACGGGTGTTTCTTTGGTATCGTATTTTTCTTTGGCAACTCTTACATAATATTTTTTACCGCATTCTACTTCAAAATTATATCGGCCTTCTGCATCAGTTTTAAATTCTCGAATTATCTTAAACTGATCATCAAGTAAGTTTACTGTCGAATATGGCAATACAGTGTTGTTGTCTAAATCTAAAATTACGCCATATAAATTTTGAGTACACTCTAATTTATTAAACTCGGTAAAACGATAGATATCATCATATCCCATTCCACCTTTTCTATTAGAAGAAAGAAAACCATTTTTATTTTTACTATTGATTATAAGTGCAAAATCATCCTGTTTGCTGTTTATGGGTTCTCCAATATTTTTTATAGGGCCTAAAGAATTGTCAGGGTTAATTTTGGCAGCGAATATATCAAGTCCGCCTAATCCAGGCAGTCCGTCACTTGCGAAATACAATTCATTATCGTCTGAAACAAAAGGAAATGTTTCTCTTCTTTCTGTATTAATTGTTTTTCCTAAATTCTTTGGTATTCCAAAGCTTCCATCACTATTAACAGTCACACTATAAATATCAGATTGTCCGTATCCTCCGGGCATATCCGAAGCAAAGTATAATGTTTTTTCATCTGGGCTCAATGCAGGATGTGCTGTATTGTAATTGTTGCTGTTAAAAGGTAGTTCACCTAGGTCTTCCCATTTTCCATCAGCTAAAGTTGCTCGGTATAATTTTAATAAAGTAATTTTTTCCTTTTTTTTTCCTTTTATACCATCCTGAAAATTATTTATGGTAAAATACATTGTTTTACCATCTTTTGTAAAAGCGGGTGTAGATTCACTGAATTTTGAATTTGCTTTTTTCGCAAACTTCTCTACTTTGCCTACGCTTCCGTCAGATTGTAATTCAACCGAATATAAATTGGTAAAAGATTGATTGGTACGTTGAAATACTTTTTTAGCAACGCTGCCGGTATCTTTTGTTGAGGTAAATACTAATTTATTATCTAGATAAGCACTTCCGTAATCTGAATATTTAGAATTTACTCCCGCGTTTGTTATTTCAAATCTTCCTGCATTTGCTTTGATTACGTCTATAAAATTTTTATTTTTCTCAGCCGACTTTACGCTTTGATCATTTCCAGATTTCTTTTGAAAAAGAGCCATCATTTTCTCGGCTTTGTCAAAATTATCTACTGATTTTAATGCTTGAGCATAGCGATAATAGTATTCAGGATCCTGATCCTCATTCATTTCAAACAAAGCATCATACCACTTTATTGCTTGTGTTAATAATCCATTGAAATAATAAGAGTTTCCTAATTTTTGAAACATCTTCTCATCTTTATATCCTTTATTTGCTACTTTTTCAAAAGTGGCAATGGCATCTATATAGACATACTTATCGTAATCTTTGTCGAGACTAAATATGTTCTCTGTTTGTGTAAATCCTTTAAAGGCAAAAAGAACTAAAAAAATGATACAAATTAATGTTTTAATGTTCATAATTAGAAGTATTATAAAGAAACTAAGTGAGGTAAATAGCTTGAATTCTACAGATGTGCAGTTCTATAATTAGGTTAATTCACAAGAAAAGATTGAGAGTTAACACTTAAAGATTTAAAAAAAAGGATTAATTAAGTTTTTTTGCTTTCATGTCGCGGTAATTTTTGCAATGGTTTTTAATTTAGGTTATATAATTTTGAAATTTAGTAGCGTTACACTTTGCTGCTCCAACTGTCATTAGTGCAAGTTATTTGTAAAAAAAATATTGTGCAATTCACTAATTGAAACTATTTTCCAATTCATTGCTTATAATTTTGGCTGCTGGGAACAATGTTATTTTCAAACAAATTAAGGGATAATCTTTAGAATAAAATTGGATAATTTTTTGCACTATAACCGGTAAATAATTCAATGATATAATCCTGATAAAAAAAATATTTTGATAAAAGTATTTTCTACCAAACCAATAACTTGTAGAACAAATGACTTTTCTATGTAGAACTTTTTCTATGGAGTGTTACGGTTTTTGATAAAAACAATATGGAGCTCAAGGTAAAAAGTACACGCCAAATGTAAGAGCTTTGATTAATAAAAATAAAAATGTAATCATACACGTTAGAGTTCAACCTTGATTCTGTAGGATTAGGCAATGAATAAGGAAGAATTATTGAGCCTGCTGGGTAATTTGGCACAAGTGTAGAAAATATCACGAGATGGAATATTAGCCTGAAGAGAAAATGCTTGCAGGCTGGGAAAAAATGTGTATTTAGTTCTGAATGAAAGCGAGCCGTATAAATGAACTCAAAAAGGTGTATCGTCCTAAAGCAGCTTAGAATATAAGAAAATACAAGGCAATTGGTCTTTGGGGCCTTTAGCAGCGAACCATACAAGAGGCTAGAATAATATGGGATGATTACGGTAATCAGTGAGACACAGTGGTTTTATCGGTAAACTTTGAGTATGCAAAAAAGATGGACATCGCAAAATCGCAGTTTTAATGTCCACTGCATATTGAAACTGCGATTTTGTTTTTATAGTATTTATAAAAAAAATAAAAAAGAATTTCAAAAAGGTAATATTTGATTTTTTCTTGAACTAGTTCAATTTTTTTATTGATTTTTATAATGTAAATTTGGAATTAAATCATTCATTTTAACAGTTTTGGTATGTAAAATTTAGTAAATTGGTTTTAATTTATATTGATTTTTTATAAAAGTTGTTAAATGTATAATTTTGTGTAATTTGTGGTTTTGAATTTAAAAGCATAAGCTGGATTAGTGCTGAACCATGGTATTGCTAATGACAGACCGCTAATGATAGTGTTAATTGGATTGATTTTAGGCTATATAATAGGTTTTGCAGGTAAATGGATAACGGAGCCCTTAATAAAATGAAGAATTAAACTTCTTCGCTGGTATGGAGCTTGCCTTAAGTACTGTATTACTAATCGTGGTTCTGTATAAAATGTCAAGTATTGGCTCTTTGAAAAAGAAAAAACATTGAAAAGTATCATGAAAAAAATTCATTAAATTTTACTGTAAAAATATCTTGAGCTTATGCTGAATTATCGTTTGAGTTTTTAAAAAGCACTAAGCAGCGGATAATTAATTTAAATATTAAGGATTTTTCTTAATCGTTCTTTTTTTTGTTTTTTAGTGAGTATAGATTACAAAACTAAATTCTCAAATTATAAAATAACAAAATAAATTAGAAAACAATGCAGATAAATTGTCAAGGGACTAGGTACGCAATTGTTTTTTAGATATTTATAAGGTTAGTTCTATTGGTATTGTTAAAAGAGCAATTGAAATTTAAGTGAATAGTTTATCTAAGTTAAAGCTATTGCTGCGGAAAAGGATTTTGATAATTAAGAGGATGAAATAATGTTTTTTCAAAGGTATAAGTGATTATTTACTTCGAAAATGATGTGTTATAATAGCATTTTTAATTCAGGGAATAAAGGCCTTATAGTGAGAAGTGCGATATTTAGAAGTATTATAATTGAGTTAAATAAGTTGAAAATAGATTGTGATTGCAATCAAGAGTTTTATAAACATTTTCAAGTTGAAGGTACTTGTTTATATTTTAAATGTGTTGCTTGAGGAAATGACAATTTAATGATGTCATTAGATAGTTGCGATTTTGAAGGCGATACTGATTTTTCAATTTCACAAGACATTTTCATTACAAGAATTTTTTCTAATTATATGCCCTAACTGTATTTAGAAAGAGAATTACTAGGTTTAGAGATAAAAGAGAGTAATAAACAAATTCAATATAGATCCAAAAAAAGTTAAACCTTAAAACTGGTTCAAAAGCAGGCTTAATAGAGCTTTCTTAAAGTTAAGAATGAGAAAAAAAATAGAGGATAAATTTCTTAATAAACTAACAAAAACTTCAATAAGAAAATGGATAAATCAGTAAAGAAAAAGCAAGAATAAACCGGATATAAAAGTTTTTTTAAGAAAAACATGAGTATGAATTTCTAATGATATAATCTATGGATTTTGACGATATTAATGTAACAAAAGAAGACTTACAAAAAATAGCGGACTTTTTGCCTTATCCGCTCATAATTGCTCAAAAAGATACTAGTGGAGATAGAAATTTGTACTTAAATAAGACCTTTATTAAAGAAATGGGCTTCACATTACAAGATATTCCTACCAGAGAAATATGCTTTGAAAAAATGTATCCCGATAGTAATTATCGCGAAAAATTATTTAAAGAATGGGCAGCATTAGAGATTGCAGCTAGAGAGTTAAATAGAGACCATATTAAAGTTAATGCAAGAATTACAAATAAGTTTAAAATTGAACATTGGTATGAGGTTAGGGCCTCATCGATAAAGAATGTCGATTTAGTAGCGTATGTCGATATAAATCAATCAATTGTAAAGCAGGAAAAGTTATTTGATATTAATAAGAATAAAGATAAAATATTATCTGTTTTAGGGCACGATTTAAGAAGCCCTATTGCTAATTTATTCTCGCTTGCTTTGATGGTTTCTGAAAAGGATATTACGCAAGAGGCTTTTGTGTCTCTTGTTGATGAAGTAAAAGCGGAATCTGTTAAAGTGCTTGATTTACTGGATACCACTTTACATTGGGCTAAATTTAATTTCAATCTAATTAAACCTAATAAAAGAAATACTAATGTCAGCGGTCTTATTGAAAGAATAATAGAAATATATAGATATTCATTTGAGAAGAAAGAGATTAATCTAATTAACTCCACAGTTTATCCTGTAAATATTGAAATTGATGAAGAAATAATGACAATTGTTTTTAGAAACCTATTATCAAATGCCATTAAGTTTTCCAATCATAAAGGAGAAATTAGTGTCAATGTTTCTGATGAGATAATAACAATATCTGACAATGGAATTGGAATGGGGCCGGAGCGGATAAAAGATATCATCGAAGGAAAATCTATTTCAAGAAATGGAACTGCAAACGAGTCTGGTATGGGTATGGGATTAAGTTTAGTTAATAATTTAATTGAAAAGATGGATTGTAAACTAGACATTGTAAGTGAGAAAAATAAAGGAACAACTATTAGAATATTTTTATGATTGTACGTTAAAAACCAAGATGTTAACTAGGTTAATAATTCTATTTACATTTAACAATGATAAGACCTATTAGACCACTTTTAAAAATAGGAGAGCTTTTTTCAGATAAATGAAATAGATTTTGAGATTTTTTTTAGGGGTTAAAAAACATTGCACTCAAGAAGTATGAATTCTCTTTGCAACAGTAGGAGAAATGCGACTGTATTGGTTTTGTGAAAAAACAAACAATGCGAAGTTTTTATAACAAATAAAAGGGCATTGATAAGAGCTTTGTTTTTCATTTTTATAATCAGTTTTTTACAGACTATGAAATTATATTATCTCATACACAATCAAGATTAAAGATACAAGCTATTGAGAAATCGGAAGTTTTATTAATTCATAAGGATGATTTAAAAATAGATATGATAAAAGGGTTTATGGGCTGGTATTGGGCCGGAGAATGATGGAAAAAATTATATCTGGCTGCGAAGGATAGAATTGAAAGGGGATTGTACTATAATTCTGAAAAACGATAGACAAATTTATTCAGAGAAAACTTTTTAGTTTTTAAGGTAATTCACAAAAAAATCATTGCAAGTTATTTAGGTATTACTCCAAGATCTCTGTGCAGAATAAAAAAGTTAGTTCTCGCTCATTAGCTTAAGTTAACGGGTATTGAATTCTTAAAAAGTAATTTTATTTTTTAATCAATTAAATAGCAATTATTATGGCAAAACAAGATTTAACAATTATTTTGGTTCACGGTGCTTGGGGCGATGGCTCACATTGGCAGCACGTAATTCCGGTATTAGTAAAAGAGGGCTACAAAGTACGCAGTGTACAAAATCCTTTAACATCTTTACAAGATGACATAAACAAAACAAAAGATTTAATTGATGCTCAAGAGGGTAGAGTTTTATTGGTTGGACATTCTTATGGAGGAGCGGTAATTTCAGGAGCAGGAAATCATGACAAAGTTGCTGGACTAGTTTACATTGCCGCTTTTGCACCAGATGCAGGAGATAGTTTAGGGGCACTTTTAGGGCGTAGAGCAGGTTCGGGCGGAGCTAGTATTTATCCTGACTCTAAAGGTTTTTTATGGATTAAGTATGACGAGTTCCACAAATCTTTCTGTCAAGATTTAGATGAAGAAGAGTCATTAATTATGTCTTTATCTCAAAGACCTATTCACGGACAATGTTTTGGAGACGAAGCAGGTGAACCGGCATGGAAAACAAAACCGAGTTGGTACCAGGTTTCTAACTTTGATAATATGATTCCTGCGGAAACTGAGAAAGAAATGGCTCAAAGAATGAACCCTAAAAAAACCATTTACTTAGATGCTGGGCATGCTTCTTTGGCATCACATCCAATAGAAGTATCTGCATTAATTTTAGAAGCGGCTTCATCTCTATAAAACAACTAAAACCACTGATTTCTATCAGTGGTGGTTTTTTATAAATTTAGAACTAAGAAGTAATGAAAATAAATATAGGAATTACGGAAAGTGACTGCCAATCTGCTGCAAATGAATTAGCAAAAATACCAGCAGATGAATATATTCTTTATGCAAAAACAATAAAAGTGCATTGGAATGTAGAAGGAGTAGATTTTTATAAGAAATACAAATTTTTTGGAAGTCAATTTACTCAACTTGATGAAATTATAGACAGTGCTGCGCATCGAATTGGAGTATTGGTATATTGTGCTGGACCGAGTTTAAAATTATTTTTGAAATTGACACATTTAACGCAGGAAACTAATTCAGCAAATAATGGTAAATGTTTTTTGACAGTGTTATTGAATGAGTGTGAAAACATTATTATTCATCTAAGAGAAAACATCTATCGATTTGCGAATGATTTTAGTGATTTAGGCTCAAGAGATTTCCTTAATGGACTTAGTACTGGGTGTCAACAAGGGGTCTGGTTTTTACATTGTGATCTTAACTAAGTTATGAGGGAGTTTAATTTTAAAAAAGTTTATGATACTCAAAATTATATTGAGTTGAATTATAACAGATCTATTTCGGTAGTTGAATTAGAGAAAGTTTCTTGTTATTCATATCGAAATTTACAACGAGTTTTTTTTGCTGTTTTTAAAGAAACTATTGGAGGATATCAAACTAGACTTAAGGTGGAGAATGGTTACAAACAATTGCTGTATACAAAAAAACAAATATCTGTTATAGCGGTAGATGTAGGTTTTTCAGATATACATTCATTTTCAAAAACCTTTAAAAAATATTTTGGTTTCTCGCCTTTAGCTGCTAAAAAAAAGAAAGAATTGCTATTTAAAGAAATTAATTTAATTCATGATATTGCTTATCAGGGAGAGCCTGAGATTGTATTTATGCCAGCAGTGTTAGTAAACTATATAAGCTGCAGGACAAATTATATTAATCCAGAGATTGAATCACTTTGGTCAACTTTTTTAAATCATAGTTTCGAGGGAGTAATTGTGGAATATTTTGGTGTTATTTCTGACGATATTACCATTACTAAAAAAGGGAAATGTAATTATGATGCATGTGTTCTTCCTCAAAAGTTGAATAAAGAATTGCCCATTAAAGAAATTTTTGGGAGAAACTATGCAAAATTTATTCATTATGGAAGTTTTGATAAAATTGAAGAAACTTATACTCAAATTTATGGAGGATGGATGTTAGGGAATCAATTAGAGTTTTCACATTTGCCAATTATTGAACAATATATAAAACACGATTCAAATTCGGATTCGGAAGTTGATTTTATAACTGCAATTTTAATTCCATTACTATGAAAAAAATGTCCATTTTGGACAACTAATTAAATTTTGTAAAATAATAAATTTGTTGTTTTTAACTTTAAATTAACAGGAGTAGAAATTTAAAATGGAATTGCACATTGCAAAAAAAATTATTGAATTTATGCCGCTAACATTAAAGAGCAGTTTCTCGCAAAACTATATTTTTCCATATATGGCTGGACCAGCTGAAGTTACTTGGCTGCAATGACCGCATCAATATAAATATGGAATGAAGTTTAGAAATGAAAATGAAGCTACTTGGCCGGCAGTGACAGACGCATAACAAGTAGATGAGAAGTTGCATATTATTGCTTATAATAACGAAGAAAAAAATACAATTACAAATTTGCCAGCCAGTTCGGGTATCCCTTAGATAAATGTTGATTTCGAAGTTTTTCAAACTAATGCTCTTTGGGTTAGAGATAGTGGACTAATAGAGGTCAAGAAATTCATCACGTGAATTAGTTATTCAAGATTGGGAATTTAATGGCTCACGGGGCGATTGTAATTTGTAGTAAATGCAAAGTAATTCCGACAAGTATTTCTGCTGCGTCAGAGAGAACTGTCATAAACTTAAAATAGCATTATGATAGTTATAGGACGTTAGTGAGAAATGGACGGTGCGGGAATTTTTTTCAGCAGCCCAGAATGTTATTTTAATACAAACGAATCCAGAAGCATCAACGGGTATTAAAACTTTATAAAATGTTAGAATAATTAAATGTCATTACAATGTAATTTTTAGTCAGTATCTAGGGGGTATAAGGGAAGTTAAGTGCATGATTACGGGGCAATTAATTGTGTATTAGTTTCCAATTATAATACCCCTGATGATACTGTTGCAAATAATATAATTGCAGGATTCTATTCTGGATGAACAGTGGCAGAGATATAGGTTAGAAATTTGTGTTCTACGGAAGGATTGGTTTATTGAGTGACTCGATCACAATAAGCGGCTAACGTTTTGATTATAAGTTGTTTTGACTTAAATGTATACAGGATCAAAATTTATTCAAATTCAGGTATAAATGTAACCTGATTTGATTCAAAAAAAGTTATAAATTTTATTGAAAAAGAGGACGGATCAGGTCAATTGTTAAAAATAATAAACAGCTATAGTTCAGATAATAAAGTAGATGTTTTCGGCTTTCTAACGGGAGTTTATTTTAAAAAAAATTATAGCATTAGAAAATCAAGTTCAAATTCAAACAATTTTAAACAGCTAAATATGAGAAATATTATTTTTTTAATTATTCTTTTTCCTATGGTAACTTTTTGTCAGAAGGAGAAAAAAGATTCCGAATTACCTTCTGGTATTTTATATACAATGCCTGAAGAATCGGAAGCACATGAAGCAACTTGGCTGCAATGGCCTCATGAATTTCAGTATGGCGAAACGTATGCTGAGCGATTAGATGATACTTGGATTGCAATGACTGCGGCTTTGATAAGCAGTGAAAAAGTAAACATAATTGCTTATGATGAAGAAGAAAAAGAAAAAATTCAAGAGATGCTTGTTGAGGCTGAAGTTTCTTTAAAAAATATTCGTTTTTTTATTTATCCTACAGACGATGTCTGGGTTCGTGATAATGGTCCGATTTTCGTTCGTAACAAATCTGGTAAAATTGTCATTCAAGATTGGGGATTTAATGGCTGGGGAAAGAAAGCAGCCTATAAGAACTGCAACATAATTCCATCTAAAATTGCGAAAGATTTAAATATTGAAAGCATTGATTTAAACGCAATAATTATCAATGAAGGAGGAAGTGTTGAAATTGATGGAAACGGAACAATGTTAGCTTGTAAAAGTTCAATTTTAAATAAAAACAGAAATCCGGGAATGACTCAAATTAAAGCGGAAGCTATTTTTAAAAAGTATTTAGGAGTTTCTAATTTTATTTGGCTTGAAGGGAAAGCTGGATTGGAAATAACAGATATGCATATAGATGGTTTTGCTCGTTTTGCGAACTCATCAACAATTGTAACTATGTCAGAGAATGACTTAATTGACTGGCAGGTTCCTGAGGAAGATATCAGTGAACTATTTCAAGCGAAAAATAGATTAGGCAAACCATATAAAATAGTAGAATTACCGCTGACAAAAGAGGATGTCACTACAGAATATGGAAAAAACCTAGAGTATAAAGGTTCTTATGTAAACTATTACATAGCAAACAAGGTCATATTAGTACCTAATTATAATGACCAAAATGATAAAATAGCCAATGCAATTATACAAAAGCTGTATCCGACAAGAGCAGTTGTGGGTATTGACGTAAGAAACTTATATGCTAATGGCGGAATGATTCATTGTGTAACCCAGCAGCAGCCTAAATAAATTTAACTCTTTTTAAAATGAAACTAAAAATTTTAACTTTTACATTATTTATCATTGGAATTTCAAATTCTAATGCTCAAGTTCAATTACAGTCTTTTGGCGGAAATGATGGTTTTCAATTCAGTACAATTATTGAAAAAAAAATTGCAGCCAATGAAAAGTTGAGTTATTTTAATTTTTCAAATTATTATGCACCCTATGATAGTATATCAAAGGGTGCATTTGAAATGTATCATGTTTTAAATTATGAATTTACAAAAAATATTGGAGTCGCAATTGGTAATACCTTTACAAACGATGATATTATTCCTCAAATTGGTCTATCCTGGACAATTGATAAAGAAGAGCTGAATTTAAATTTCTTCCCAGCGTTAAATTATTCTTTAAATTCAAAAAAAATGGGTATCGGAGTTTATTCCCTTCTTGAATATACACCAAAAATTAATGAAAAATGGAACTCCTATAACATGTTAATATTAGATTCTGATTTTACTTTTAAAGAGCACTCAGAAAGCAATCAATACATAAGAATTGGAGCTGAATTTAAAAAGAGATTTCAATTTGGATTGGGATTAAATTTTTCTGAATCTAATATTGAATCTAGTACTGTCTTTAATAGCAGTTATGGAGTCTTTGCGGGATATACCTTGTAATGAATTATATCTCTATGAGATGTGAACTTACTTTATGGTAATCAAGAGTATTAAAATAAACAATTAAAACAAAAAACATGAAAAAAATAATTTTAACTTCCGTTGTTATTTTAACAGTATTAGCATCATGTAATGGTGATGAAGGAGACAATACAAATGAACCTCCAATAAATTCAACTGTGGAATTTACTTTTCCAGATGAAGCTGAACCACATGAAGGTACTTGGCTGCAGTGGCCGCATCACTATGAATATGGTTTAGATTATCGTAATGGTTTAGATGCTACTTGGGTAGCTATGACAAATGCACTGCAATCGAATGAGAAAGTACACATTATTGCATATAATAGTGCTGAGCAATCCAGAATTACGGCATTATTAAATAATGCATCAGTTCCATTAACCAATATCGACTTTAAAATTCATGAAACAAATGATGTTTGGGTAAGAGATAATGGGCCAATTTTTGTGAAAAATTTATCTGGAGTAATTGTTATTGAAGATTGGGGATTTAATGGTTGGGGAGGTAAACACAATTATAAAAAATGTGACCCGATTCCAACTTTTATAGGGGAAAGTTTAGGAAAAACTATTGTGAATGTACCAATGGTAAACGAAGGTGGTTCAGTTGAGCTTGACGGGCATGGAGTATTAATGGCTACAAAGAGTTCAGTTATCAGCCAAAGTCCAGCTAATTCTGTTAGAAACAGTGGAATGACGCAAGCTCAAGTTGAAGCAAATTTTAAAAAATATTACGGAGCGACAAAAGTTATTTGGCTAGAAGGCGGATTTAGTGCTGAAGATATTACGGATATGCACATTGATGGTGTTGCAAAATTTGCTCCAGGAAATAAAATAGTTACAATGAGCAATGCTGATTTATTAACTTGGGGTTTAACTCAAAATGATATAAACATTTTATACGGCGCTTCAAATACGAACAATCAAGTTTACGCAAAAACGTATTTACCATTAACTCAAAATAATGTCGTAACAACAAACGGTAAAAATTTGGGATATAAAGGCTGCTATATAAATTATTATGTTGCCAATGGAAAGGTACTTGTCCCAAATTATAATGATCCTAATGATGTGGTTGCAAATAATTTAATTGCTGCCTTATACCCGGGAAGGACAGTTGTTGGTATTGATGTTAGAAATCTTTATCAAAATGGAGGAATGGTTCATTGTGTGACGCAGCAGCAGCCCCGCTGATTAAAATGGCTTAACAAGCTTTGACAAGCCTCAATACTATGGAGGGACTTTATTTTAAGTCCCTTTTTTTATGAATTGGCTTTTTTAGGAAAAATATTCCACTTTACCCATTTACTCTTTTGTCCATCATGTTTTTAACAATACATATAATTGTTTTTCTGGGTAATAGTCTTGGTAAAAAAGATTGAATGTAGTTCATCAAACCAATAATTTTAGATGATTTATTTCCAAGGAAAGCTCGTATTGCTTCTTTTGCAACTTTTTGGGCAGTATCAAAGCTCATGCCTTTTGTATTTGCTTTAGCAGCTGATTGAAACGATGTAGCCGTATTTCCGGGACAAACAGCCGTAACAGTAATTCCTTTTTTGTAATATTCTCCATAAAGCGCTTCTGAAAATGAAAGGACAAAAGCTTTGCTGGCACAATACACAGCTATATAAGGGCAAGGCTGTAAGGCACCTGTTGAAGCAATATTGATGATACCTCCCTCTTCTTTCTTTAACATATCTGGCAAAAAGAAATGACTCAATTTAACAAGCGCATTAATGTTTAATTCAAGCATTTTTTCATAAGATTCAATTGATTCATCTAAAAAATTTGCCCACATGCCAATACCTGCATTGTTTATTAGAATATCGACAGTCAATTCTAGTTTTCTTATGTCGTTGTATAATTTTAAAGGAGTCTCTTTTAAGGATAAGTCTCCTGGGAGAACCACCACTTTGTTTGCGTATTCATTGCAGATTTTGTCTGCCAATATTTGCAATTTACTTTGTGAACGTGCTGTAATAATAATTATTGCTCCTTGTTTTGCTAGTTCATAAACAAAAGCTTCTCCAATTCCTGATGACGCACCTGTTACAAGTACGACTTTGTTTTTTAATGATTTCATTATTTGTCATTTAGAATTTAAATGCAAAAATGAATAGTAAAATCTTTTTTTTACTTGACTTATGTTAGGAAATGATTTGCTTTCTAATTCAGCTTAAACTTTCTGGTTTTATACCAATAAAAGAGGCTATATATTGCAGTGGAACATTTTGGATTATCTCTGGTTGGTTGGTCAGTAGTTTACGATAACGCTCTTCAGCACAAAGAGTAATAATATCTTTTGTTCGCTGTTCATTATAAAACAATGATTCATCATAAATAACTCTGCCAAATTCTGCCCATTTTGGACTATGTTGGAACAATAAATCAAGGTCATTTTTTGATATTCTCAAAAGATCACAAGTTGTAATGCATTCTAAGTTTTGGTGAGATATTGTTTTTGTAATAAAACTATTGAAAGAGGTTATAAATCCTGAAGGACAATTAATATGTGATGTTATTTGTATACCGTCTTGGTAATAGAAAAGTCTAATAAATCCAGAGTTAATAAAGTATAAATACTTTGCAATTTTATTTTCTTCTTCTAATAAGTTATTCTTTGAATAAGTTACCGGTTCGAATAATTTTTCAACAAGGCTGAGATCAGAGGTATCAATTTCAACTTTTTCCGCAATAAATTCTAATAATTTTTTATATTTCATATAAATGTACGAAGAGTATCAAATGTACAAAAAGAACTTTATCAAACCTTAAATTAAAATTTGAATGTGGATTTAAAAGACAGGTATGTGATATTTTTACCATTTCCGGTTGTCTTAGGATAGCTTGCTGCACTAAAATACGATGTGTCAAAAGAGAATAATAGATTTTTGGTTTGCTGATAATTAGTTTCTAAAACATACAATTCTCCAAATGTTTTTTTGTTTGTGCTAAAAAGCATATTTGGTTTTGGTCTGCTTTCTATCATTGCAGGTGAATAAGTTCCGTCTTGATTGCTGTTTCTTTCCATAAAGTATACTTGTGTTAGAATGTTTAGTTTTCGAACGGGATTTATTTTAATGTAAGGACCGAAACTTATTATGTTTGTTGCTCCTAGTGGAGCTACTAGACCATAAGCAGGTTTAGCATACAATAAATTATAGGTGTTTAATTTGTTGTCACCTCTGTCTTTATCTCCTGAAGCGATGTTAGCTGCAAAACCAATTATTGTTTTTTTGGCAGGTAATACTGTTACATTTATATTTGCTGCTATAGTATAAGCCTCAATAGTTAAATCATTGAATTTACCAGTTTGATAAGCTGCTTCAAATTCAAAGTTTATTGTTTTAAGGCTTGAGAACAAACGTATGCCATAAGTTTGACGATCTTCAAACCCGGACTGATAATTATACCTTCTGGCATTTGATTGGAAATCAACTAGAAAATAATCTACCCCGAATTTAGAATTAGAAAAATATTGTGTTCCATATATTCCATACAGCCCATCATGCATACTTTGGTCATCAAAAATATATTGTTTAGAAACTACTTTAGAAACCGCAAAGAAATCAAATGTCCCATTTTTGAATTTATGTTTTACCACAAGTCCATCAAAAGCCTGTCTTGTGTTTGGTCCTTCTCTTAGCGTAATTAGATGATGATTGCCATAGTAGATTTCTTGGCGCCCTAGTCTAAAATTCCAATTGGTCAATTTTAATTCTGCAAAAGCCTGATGCAGATTTAATTGGTTTTCATCTATCTCCGGGACAATTGGATTTTTATTAAAGAAGCGAAGTGTGCTGTTGAATAAGATAAAAAATCGAAAATGGTTTCCTAGTTCAATATTAGAATGTACCATTAACCGATGCCAAAGTTGATTTATGTTAATATCTGAATAAGTTGATGGGACATCACCAAAGTTTGTATTGTTATAAATTTGAAACTGTTCTCGCAATTCACCACCAAAAGAAATGGAATTGTTTTTTGCTATAGAAATATATTTTAGTTGATTGAATCCTTTTTTTGCACTGTCTTTTTTTACAAACGAAAAGTCATCTTCGCAGCGCGTCAAACTGATTTTATTTTGGCCATGTGTTGAGGAAATCACCATTATGACTAAAATCGTTATTCTAAAAATTAAATTTTTCATAAGTATTGCAGTGCGCAGATGTTATTAAGGGCAGTTTTTTTGATTGAATTTTTGATCTTTTCTCCAGTTTACTATAGTTCGATTGAAACTTATTGATATATCGAGGTCATTACCTTTGAAAAATAATAACCCCGGATACTATCGCTAAAATATTAAGGTTTAATTATATGCCCTGTAACTGCACCGAAAACACTTTTGTGGAACATAAATTCCAGTTGTTTCATTGTTGTTGGAATTTCTCCTGGGAAATAAGGGAAATACTGTGGAGAATTTTCAATAACAGTTGGACTTACCGCGTTAATGCGAATTCCATTTTCGAGTTCAATTGCAGCTGCCCGAACAAATCCTTCCACTGCTCCGTTGGCTGCTGACGCATTAGCAAAGTTAATTTGTGGTTCCTCGGTCAGAGCTCCGGTAATTAAAGTAAATGATCCTTTTGGATTGATATAGTGCTGGCCTATAAGCACCAAATTAATTTGTCCCATCATTTTTCCTTCAACGCCTTTTCTGAATTCCTTATCTGTTAATTTTTTCCAAGGACCGACATAAGTTGGCCCGGCTGTTGAAATAAGTGCATCAAAGGGGCCTACTGCTTTAAAGAAATTTTCTATTGCATCGGGCGAAGTAATATCAACTTGAAAATCTCCTCCTTGAGAAGCTACTCTAATGATTTCATGGTTATTTTCAAATGTACTTGATAAATGTTTTCCCATGGTGCCTGTTGCGCCTACAATTATAATTTTCATTTTTTCATTTTTAATTGATTATTCAACAAAGATATTTCAAGAAATAAGTCACAGAATAGGACAAAAATGAAGTTAAATAGGATTTATTTTAAATTGTATTTGAACAATTCAAAAGTTTTATTTTGTAAAATATTTTAAAGCAAAATCAAGATCCTATACGAAATTAGTAAAACAAGAAAGCTTCGAAACGTAAAGATTTCGGAGCTTATAACATTTTTGCACAGTTTGGATAAACTGAGTTTTATTTTTTTCTTCTCAGAGCAATCATAATTATTTCTATTAAAATTGCTCTAAGATTATTTTCTTACTTACAGTCATACCAGCTAATGTTCCCATTGCCACTGAATTTGCCACTGAACGCAGACGTGTTGTATTATCTCCACAGGCAAAAATTCCATCAATAGTAGTTTCTTGAAAAGGATTTACTTTGATATAGCCTTCCGCATTTAGCTCACATCCCAAAGATTCTGGAATTTTACAATGTTGTTCATATGAGTTGCGACAATACATTGCCTTCACTTGAGCTTTTGTGCCATCTTTGAAAATGATGTTTTGAAGATACCCATCAATATGTTCGAATTCTTTAATTTCTTTTTCTACTATTTTTATATTATGATCAGTTAGTTTTTTAGTTTGATCCCCAGTCAATGTTGATTTGCCGTTGGTGTATAATGCTAAATCATTTGTCCAATTGGAAATAAGCTTTGCTAATTCATTGCCATTTTCACCATTGCCTAGTATGCCGGTTTTTTTATTTCGGACTTCATATCCATGACAATAAGGACAATGTAACATCGATATACCCCAGCAATCTGAAAATCCTTCAATACCTGGTAGTTCATCTTTTATGCCAGTTGCAAAAATTAACTTGTCTGCTCTGAATTTTTCGCCTGATTTTACTTGTATTTCAAAGCCGTTAACTGTTTTGGTTCCATTATTTGCCAAGCCGTCAAAAAAGACTACTGAATCATATTTTTTCACTTGCTGTCTGGCAAGAGCTGTTATTTGAGCCGGTGTTTTTCCATCTTGGGTAAGAAAGTTATGTGAATGCGGTGTTTGTGCGTTACATGGTTTTGCATTGTCAATAATTAAAACTTCTTTAAGGGCTCTGCCTAAGGTCATTGCTGTCGCAAGTCCAGAATAACTGCCTCCAATTATTATTACATCGAATTTTTTAGTGTTTTCCATTTTAATGTTTTTTAAAATTTTTGTTATGGGAAAGGGCAATGTGAGTGCCGCTATCGCAAGTCCGCTTTGCTTAATGAATTTACGTCTGGGCAGTATTTTTTCGGGTTCCGGGACAACTTGGTTTAAATTGCGTTTCTTAATTTGCAGCAGTATATGATTAATGATTTGGATTGTTTTTGCCGATCAGCAGCGCCCTTTATTATAAAAGAAGTGAATTAATATGGGTACTCTAACAAAAGGCACTTTTTGCGGTGTATTGGGCAATGCAGTTCTAAAGCCAAGTTCAGGCTTCAAGACAAAAAATAAAGCAATTTGAGTAAAGAGGTCAAAAAAAAATAATTCGAAATAATTTTGGTTTTACAAGTCATTTCTCCCTTTAAACTAATACAAAAGAAGCAGATAACAGCCCAATAATATAGTGGGTAGCCTTTCCAATTATGAGTCCGTTTGTGATTGTTTAGTATCTCCCTTTTGGTATAATGAAAGAACTTCCCGTTAGGAAAATAAGTAAACCATCGTCCAACAAAAAGAATATCGCAAGGTTTGTGACCAAAAAGGCTTATTATATAAGAAAAGGAGTCTATAGAAACTCTTGCGCCAGTACCAGCAGGAACAGTTTTTTAGATTTTGATTCTAAATTATTTTTTGTCAATTTGGGTTGAAAGTTGGCGCATTATATAATCAACAAACGGAACTCCGAGAAAAACCACCCACGGAACCAATATAAGGGTAAGTAATAAAGTTTTTATGTATAATGGCAATTCGAATGACGATTTACTTAAAAGATAGAGAAATAGTGTAATTGAAGGGTAAATCACAACCCATATCTTTAAGGCTGTAATTAATTTCATTTTTGTTTTCATACTGATCAACTTTTTTGAATGTTTATTTTCTTGTGTAAAAGTAATATCAGAAACAAGCAGTAAGATAGGACAAAAATAGAGTAGGATAGGACTTATTTAAAATTATGTCTGAACACTTCTGGGGAATATTGCGTGTGCTTTTTAAAAAACCGAATAAAATAGGATATATCATCGTAGCCTAAGTAATCTGCTATTTGGTTGATCTGATTAGATGTTGCAAGAAGTTGTCTTTTTGATTCTAGAATAATGTGTTCATTAATAAGTGCCGATGGAGTTTTGTTGAGTAATGTCTTTGTAATTGTATTTAATTGATAGGTGGAAATATTCAACATATCGGCATATTGTGACACTTGCTTTTTTTGGGTAATATTTATCTCCAAGAGGGCTAAAAATTTCTCGAGTTGTTCTTGTGAATATTGGTTATTATCATTAGGTGCGATTTTTTGGTTTTGACGATATCTAATCAATTCAATAAAGAAAACATTCAAATTTGATTTTATAACCTCTTGATAACTTTCTTGTTTATTTCTATTTTCTTTAAGAACATTAGTTAAAATTGCCTCCAGCTTTTTAAATCCACTGCTGTCAAGATTGCAGAAATTCATATGGCTTACCTTGCGTAAAAGTTCTTGCGATAATTTGTTTTGTGAATAAATATAATGCATTTTAAATTGAAGCAAAAAACCTGTGCTTTGCGTTTTCAAATGAAGTTGATGTACTTGTCCGGGACGCATTAAGAATATAGAATTATTACAAACTTCGTAGGATGTGAAATCTATTTGGTGAGAACCGCTTCCTTTTTCAATAACTAAAATATAGTAAAAGTCATGTCTATGAAGTTCTTGAATCATGTCTTTTCCATCTAAGAGCTCATGAATTTCTCTGATACTAAAGCTGCCCGATAGGTTTGGTTCTTTCTGGATTTCTTGAATATGTCTTACTGGAATATTTTCCATTTATAATTTTTTCTTAACTTTTAGAACTATAGTAATTCAAGCATGATTGTAGATATATCATATACAAAGAAACGAAACCATTTTTAATTATCAAGAATCTCTTTTAACTGGATTTTGTTTTTATCAAGCAGTACAGGAAATTTTTCCTGCACTGCTGGAATTGACATTCATTTAGCGTTTTCTTCAAACAGCTTCTCTATTTTAAGACTCCAAGCGGAGAGCTTTATGGGGGATATATGCTCTCTTTTGGGCGTAAAACAGCCTGTTTAAGCGGTTCTGGCATAAGTTGAAAAAACATCTGCAAGCGCTTGGGGAATGTTTTCTTTCTGATATTTTATATTGCTGACAAGAAATGTTTTTCTTTTCAACAACGCTTTAATAGACCTGTATCGATCCTTTAGAACGCTCCATGATGAAGCTTATCAGCCATGCGATTTCTCCTTGCTTGGCAAAAAATATTTTTTTGTTTTTTATATTTGGAATCTCTTCTAATGCTGTAAGCAATATGCTGTTTGAAGCAATAAGATTTTTTTGGGAATAGGTATCTAGAACTTCTTTTACATGAGGATTTGTGAGAGATATTTTTACAATTTTTTCAAAATTATTCTCGATAATAAATTTTAATAATACGATATCTTCATATCGTATTTCAGTAAAATTATTGGCAGCAGATTTTTCATTAAACAGGGTGTAAAATGCCCAGAGAGCTCCGCCTGATAAATAAATGTTTTCTTTTTTTATTGATTCAGGCCGATTAGAGTAGATTGTATCAAATTCCTCTCTTAGTGTGGGCAGATAATCAAAAGATGCTTGATTATAATCTAATGAAGGTTTTTGCTTATTTCTCTTAATTATTTTTTCTGTAAGGGTAATGGTTCCAATATCAACAGTTATTGGATAAAATATATTGGCACCATTTACGGCATTAATATATCCGCCTTTTGTGTTTCTCTCACCAATGTCTAATACCAAAGAATTTAAATAATTCTTAGGCGGAATACATCCTTTGGAAAGCAGTTTTGCTTCTAAAGATGATGTTATAATATCCAAATCCTTATTGGTCAATGTTTTTACTTTTTTAGCCAAATCACCAATATTATGTGCCATTGCAGTTCTTGATGAAGCCGCTATATAAATATTTTGATTTTCTATTTTATACTCAGTGAGCATTTTTTTATAATTTTTCAAAGTAATGCTGCCTGCCGTGTCAATGTCCTGTTGGGCTAAATTTCCGTTAATTGGCATTCCTGAAGCTGTTTCGACATTTTCAGTCCAAAAGTTTTGTATCTCAAATGTTCCGCTTTTAGTATTTTGAACATTAATTACATACATTTTTACTCCTTTATCTCCAATTTCAATTCCGCCATAAATTGATTGAGCTTGAGTCCCAGTGATAAATAAAAGCAATAAATAAGATATAAAATTAGAAGCTATTTTTTTCATTTTTAATACTGATAAATTCATTATTAATTTTAACAAGACAAATATAATTTTGACAATATCAAGAAACTGTAGAACATAAGATTGAGTATGCATAGAAATGATTCTACACTGATTTAATCTTATGTTCTACAATTTTTTATCTGTTAGTTTTTATAAGTTTTAGGAATGAAAAAAAAAAATTTTTTCGGCTGCGTACCTTTGGAATGGTCACAGTGAGAAAATACCGGTCTTAAAAGGATTGAGCTGGGAATTTGCTCGCTAATGAGTTTGATACACTCAATGATTCTTTTGAAGTTTATTGCGCTAACTTGGCTCATTTGGAAGACAGAACGTGTTTCGCCGGCCGGCAAAACACGTTCGGTGAGATTGAAAAACTTATGCGAGAAGCGGCTGCAAGTGATACTGAATAATACAAACGGATCTGCGCCGATAAAATTTTTGGCTTTAAGTAACAAGGGGGCTGTCGGACTTTCTTTTTTCTATGCGTGCTTTTATCTGATAGAGGTTTTTGCGCAGCAGGTTCAGGATCTTCTTATGATCTTTGGAGTATTTGTTTCGAGGGCCTCTGCACTGGATGATTTCTAGAGTTTGGAGCGATACTTCTATTGTCTCAACAGGGTGATTATCGATTGCAGCCGAGAGAATGAGTGAGTTTTTTTTCGTGTAATATTCATTGGTAAAAATGCAGTGATGCAGGGCGTCTCCTTGATCCATAAAATCCTTTACGGTTTCAATTACAGATATGCTGAGGTTTTCTTTGGAGAAACACAGTCCGAAAAAAGGTTTCTTTTGCTCGGCATAAATTTGCTGTGTTTCGCGTATCTCTTGGCGTATTTCCAGCAGATGTTTTTTTCTCTGCACTTTTCTTTTTTTTGCAACGAGCCTGTCATGTGCTTCATTGAGGTTTTCAGGACGGGCTAGCATCTCAGCGTTGAGATCTTTTTTAAAGAATCGGAGCAGGTCGATATAATCCTCCCATATTTTATAGTCTTCAATTTTATAGTGGTATTTCAGAGTGGTATTTCAGAGTGGTTTTTACTGCCTGCCAGTTCTGTTTTATGTTTTGTCCTGGTGAGGTCAGATAATAGCTCAGCAGTGAAGTTCGGGAAGCTTTGAGAATGGTTTCTGCAATGGAATCTTTCAAAAGCGCAGTGAAGAGCATCTGTGGAGCGATACCATAAAAAGCGGTTTTAAAGCCATTGCGTTTTAAAAGGGGCAGGATTTTCATTATGGGATAAACTTTGTAAGGGTTAATGTGGTATTTTGGGGAGTTCTGAAAATCCTTAGGGCGAATTTCAAGTCGGGAATAATATTTCCAAGCGTCGTAGAGATTTGAAAAAACGTTTGTGCTCAGTGAGAGTGTTCGCACTTCGCCTTTTGGATTTATCCAATGCTGCATGACTTCTTTGTGAGAGTAAGCGGGGGTGAAATTCTTTTTCATGTGTTTGTGTGAGCAGATAATGCGTACGACCTGATAACCTGCACATACCTCTAAAACGGAAGAGTATTCGATTTCTCTGAAATGCACTTGGTTACAGCCCTACGTTTTTAGTTTTCCCCCGCAGGCAGTACATTTTATATATTTTGCGCAAGACTCATTCTGCAGTTGAGGTTTCCAAGAGTGGGTGCATTCCAGACAGTGGAATTTTCCACGAGAGAGCACTCCCCATATTAAGGAAAATGTTTTTTTCTGCCCAAATGTTCATCTGCTCTGTAATGGGAGTAAGAGAAACACTTAGTGTTGTGAGCTGTTTTTCTATATTGGTTTTAGGTATCATAGGTCAAAGAGTGTTAGGGTCTGCTGAACAGGATTGGAAGTCTTTGGAAATTGAACTTTTGTTGGATTGACATTTTGAGCCATCGGGGAAGCCGGGGTGAATAAGTCAGCCTGTGCAGACTGACTCACCACCACTTTACAGCTTAGGGGAGCAGGAGTTCCGATACTATCATCGGTATAGTATTTAAAAGCCATATCGAAGATTTCCTGATTCTCAAAGGGGCAGAGTCCTGTTTTTTTGACCTCGTCAAAAATGTAGTTGAAACAGCTTTCAAGGTTTTTGGATGTTTTTGTGAAGTTCTGCGCAAAGACGGTGTTACTCTGCGCAGTATCATTAAGGTATTTTTCTATAGCGGTTTTAAATTTTTTTGAAGCTTTCATAAGAGATGATTTAAGATTAAAAATTGCTCACTCAAAATTGCTTCTGTAGAGATCAAAGCAATATTCTTCAGAGCAGAGCCAGCATAAAAAAGTATAATGGGGCAGACGGTGGCGGTTCTTTACAGGCTCGCCTAAGGAATCTTCAAGTTCTTCGCGGATATTTTCCAAATCATCAAGATGTTTGATGTAGAATTTTTTGCAGTCTGTATGGTAGATAAATTCGGAAATCATACCGCTGATACATCCTGCATTTTGCAAATCTTCTATAAAGGATTTTAGTTTTTCTTTTTTGGCGGAAAGCCAGTAGGAGCACTTGATGTAGGTGGCAATTTTTTTCAGCTCGGTGCCGTCTTTTGGTTTGTAGCTGTCGTTGACTGCTATGGAGAAGTTTACGACCTCACGGTTTTGTTTTACTTTAAAAACGGAGGCATCTTTTACAATTCGTCCTGTGATTTCCATGATGTTTTTGATTTTTTTAGTTGCTACTTTTTTAGTTTTCTTTCCCCATGTTTTACAAATGAATTTTTTCAAAAGAAATTGTCATGATATAAAAAAAAACGCAAGCGCAAACAGCCATGAAAATGGGGTACCGTAACTTTATGGTAAATTTTATATCATGGAATCACAAATCTCATTTCCTCAGGTTGTTGAGCGAGGCGCAGGCATGGATATGCATCGTGATACTGTGGTTGTGACTGTAATGGGTACAGGTATCATAACCGAGACAAAAACTTTTACTACTTATACCAATGATCTACGAAGTTTATCCAGCTGGCTTAAATCCTTTGCGATCACTCATTTATCAATAGAAAGTACAGGTGTTTACTGGAAGCCTGTTTTTAATATTCTTAGTGATGAATTTGAAATACTTCTTGTAAATGCAAGGCATGTTAAGAATATTCCGGGACATAAAACCGATAAAAAGGACAGTCGATGGCTGGCTAAACTGCTTTTGAGCGGTTTATTGAAAGCAAGCTTTGTTCCACCAAATACAATAAGAGACTTAAGAGACCTGACTCGTTATCGAAAAAAACTCGTACAGAATGCAACAGCAGAACGAAACCGATTTGAAAGAGTTCTTCAGGATGCTAATTTTAAACTCAGCAATGTTATTACTGACTTATTTGGTAAAACAGGAACTTTAATCATAACAGCTTTACTACAGGGCAATAATAATTTTGAAGAACTACTTACCTTGTGTCATGGATCTATCAAAAAGAAAAAAGATATTCTCAAAGAAGCTTTAGAAGGCAAGCTCACTGATCACCATAAATTTATGCTTGAGACTATTCGACTCAGTATTGAAAACATAAATTATAGGATCGCTAAGATAGACAGAGAAACAGCTTTACTGTGCAATCAATATTCAACAGAGATTGATCTTTTAAAAACAATTCCAGGAGTTAATTCTATAAGTGCCGCTTCTATGATTGCTGAGATAGGTGTTGATATGGACAAATTCCCAACAGTTCATCATCTGGCATCTTGGGCAGGAGTCTGCCCTGGTAATAATGAAAGTGCTGGAAAAATGCGCTCGAGCAGAATTACAAGTGGCAATCAGCATTTGAAACCAATGTTAATAGAATGTGCATGGTCAGCGACACGTGTAAAAGATTGTTATCTGCGTAAAAAACACGAAAGTCTTCTTGTTAGACGCGGCAAAAAAAGAGCTCTAGTTGCTGTTGGTCATAAAATGCTGACTGCTGCCTATTTCATGATAAAATATAAAGTTCCTTATTTGGAATTAGGCTATGATTACATTGATTTCAGAAGAAGACAAAATCAAGTTCAGTCCTATATTGACAAACTAAAAAATTTGGGCATTGAGGTTGAAACAACCCAAGCCCTCTGAGGTCGTCTTTTACTGCCGACACAAATGTGATCGCGCAAAAGAAATTGACCCTAAACGCTAAGAACAAACAGTTGTAGCCAAGAGCACGCAGAAGAAAATATTACCCTCTAGCGTTTTATTTATGTCAATGAACTTATCAATTAAAAATTATTTTCAGAAGAAAACGGGAAAAAAGAAAGCACAAATCAAGTGTCCGGATAAGGAGCCGGAGTGCTATAAGTCCCGAAGGGCGGCGTGAGCCGTTATGCGCATGCAGGAGACGGCGGGCACTACTTTGGCTGCCCTTTTAGCCTGTTTTGAATGAAAATGTTCCTGGTTTTTTAGTGTATTTAGCAGCAGTCAGACAGATTGTTATGTAAACAAATTTGTTTATATTTGCAGTATGAAAAGCGACTATGAAAAATATAAGGGGATTCATCCCGGTGCTGTACTGAAGCGTGAGCTGGATAAGAGAAACATATCCCAGCTTTCTTTTGCGCATACCCTATCTGAACATGCCCAGACTATCAATGCGATTGTAAAGGGAAAGAGAAATCTAAATACTGCTTTGGCCATTAAAATAGAAGAAGCCCTTGGTGTTCCAGAAGGGGCGCTGCTGGTATTACAAGTTTATTACGATATTAAAAAGGAGAAAGAAAAATCAGCACAGAGGCGGCATCCTGAATTGAGCCGTCTGCGCAGAGGACTTTTCTGGGATACCAATATCGATGCGATTAATTGGGAGAAGCAGTCGAAGGCTGTTATCTCGAGGGTTTTTGAGCGCGGAAATATGAGTGAGAAAAAAGAAATTGTACGTTTTTACGGTAGTGAGAAAATAAAGCCTGTTCTTCGCGAAGCGGCTGCAAAGCCCCACTTTACTGCAAGTCCGAATTACAGTAAAGCCAAAAGGTCATGATGTATTGGAAAACGGTAAATCCGCTTTTAAAGGAGAGTCTTCTAATGCTGATGCAGGCTGAAGAGTTTAAGGTATTTCGGCTTGTTGGCGGCACAGCTCTGAGCCTTCAGATCGGACACCGGCTTTCTGTTGATATTGATCTTTTCACAGATGAGGATTACAACAGCGTAGATTTTGATGTGCTTGAAGGGTATTTGAGGGAAAATTTCCCATATGTAGATAAAGTTTTTGGAGGTATTACCGCCATGGGCAGATCTTTTCTTATAGGGATCGACAGGGAAAACACGGTAAAGCTGGATGTTTATTACAGCAATGATAAGTTTATCCAGGATGCTATTGTAATTAGGGGGGTACGTATGGCCACAGTGGAGGAGATCATTGCCACGAAGGTGGATGTTGTTTCAAGGGGAGGACGTAAGAAGGATTTCTGGGATCTTCACGAACTTCTGCCCAAGTACGATATTGGTAAAATGCTGAGCCTTCATAAGATTAGAAGCGAATATACACACGATAAAGCGCAGATCATGAAGAATTTTACGGATTTCAGTTCAGCTGATGATGATTTTGATCCTGAGTGCCTTAAAGGTAAATACTGGGAGTTTGTCAAAGAAGATATTGAGGCTGCTGTGAAAAAAGTAAAGAAGGCTTAGATAGTGGTACATCACATGTACTGTATGTCTGACAAAACTTTCATATGCCCGTTTTTTTATTTAATAATCACAACAGACTTCTTTTTATTGGGGCCGTTACTGGTTTAGAACTTCTTTTCTAAGATCAAAGTTTTCGTAATGTCCATCACTCCAGTGATATTTTATTTTATTATCTGCCATTAAATCAATTATTTAAATGATTAATTTTATGACAGGTGTCAGATTGTCAGCACATTATTTTACAGGGATTTTAGTTTTGTAAATTGCCTTGTGCCACGATTCTGCCACAAAACTTAGAATGATCAATTTCTGAGAATATTATCTTGTTTTAAATAAGGCGATGTAATTCTATTTGTATCAAAAATAGGCAATTCCTTTTGATAAATACGAAAAATTAAGAACCTTAGCTTTTTGTGGCAGTATTGTATCCTCTTCTTTTTTGGGAATTACGTGAAGCTGTAAAAATGTAATATTTTTAATACTTATATTTGCTAACAAAGAGTAGTATTCTTGTAAAAGACTGTAATAATTCTGAATAAAAAGCAAACAAAGAAATAACTTGTTAAGTTGTTTATTTGTTTGTTTTTTTGTTAAAAAAATAATTTCAATTCACATTAACGGTTGAAGTATTTAATTTAATTATTAAATATTTATTAAAATATTTTTTATTGTTAATTATAATTTTAGTTTTGTTGGAAATAATGAAGCTTTGATTTTCTAGACTAATTCAAGTGCACGTGGATAGATTTAGATAAAAAAAGAATTGTTTTAAAGTTTTAGATAATTATTAATCATCAAAAAAAGTTTTAATGAAAAAATTAGAATTAAAGAATTTGACAGTTAAGAAACTGGCAAAAACTGACCTTTCAAAAATTAAAGGAGGAGTAGATACATCCGGATGGTGTAACAAGAATTCAATATGGCCAGTTCCTTGTAGTTCTGCAGGTTGGAAATGTGTATATAGTGATAAATAGCTTAGGTCGTTTTCATTAAAAAAGCATGTAATCTAATAAAAGGGTGATTTCACCATAAGTGAAATCATTCTTTTATATTTAAAAGTAAACAATATAGAAATTAATATACCTAACAAGAAATAAAATATAATGAATGGTTCAATACTAAAAATAGAAAAAGCTATATGGGAATCTGCTATGACTGATAATAGGATTGGCCTAATGAATGGTCTTTCAGGTGTAGCTATGTTTTATGATAATATTTATAAGGCTTATGGAAAAGAAGAGTATAGAAATAAGTTGTTAAGTATAGTGGATAGAATAAATTCATTACTATCAGAAAATGAAACTTCGTCAAATCTTTGTACAGGTATTGCAGGTTATGGTTTAATGCTTTTAAGATTGCAGGATAAATCTATTGAAATTGACGAAGAATATTTTGAAGGTATAGATCTAATTTTGCAAGAAGACCTCTATGGAAGTTCCGAGCAAAATGATTATGACTATTTGCACGGTTCTATGGGAATAGCCATGTATTTTATTGAGCGTCATAGAACAAGTAAAAATGATTTAATAGTTGAAATCCTGGATAAATTTTCTAAAGAATTGATTTACAAAATAAATTACAGCTTTGAAAATGTTTTAGTTGAACCTGTTTTTGGTGATAAACAATGTTATTATTTTGGTTTGGCACACGGGGTTTCCGGTTATTTGAATTTTCTAGTTTATTTGAAAAAATATTTTCCAGAGATGGATCAAGATATAAGAGAGTCTTTAGATATTGCAATCACTTTTTTGAGAAACCATAAAAACAGAAATATTAATGATGTCCAATATTACCCAAACTTACTAATATTAGGAATAAACGAATTTGTAAAACCAATAGTTGCCTGGTGTCAAGGTGATTTAGGTATTTCAAATGCTTTATATACCTCCGGAGCATACCTTAATAATGATTCTTTAATAAAGGAAGCTTTTCAATTAGTAAATAATATTAGTACTATTTCTTTGGAGGATTCTGGAATTGGAGATTTTGGAATGTGTCATGGTTGTATTGGAATTATAGTGCAATATCATTTGGCATCTATAAATTTAAATCATGATTATAGCGAGGAAATTAATAAATGGTATAAGATTTTAGAGAGAAAAACACTCAATTTTGAAAATCTGAAATATTCCAATAATGACGTTGTTTTAACAGAAATCAATCTTTTGGATGGTTTGGCTGGTCTGGGTTTAGGGCTATTAACAGTTGATAAAAAAATTGATACTAACTGGTTGCAATTATTCAATTTGCATTAATGTTAGTTTGAAGTATTTAATAATTTAATATTTTTATAATAAATGATTTTTTTTGATAAAATTGTAAAAAGAGTTGCCAATTTTTCTGTACAGTCATATGAAAAGAATAAAAAAGATAAAATTCAGTTTTTTAATGATGATGCATTGTTTAAACTTTCAATTTTAATTTCATCTAGAAGTTTATATGAAGATGCTAATAAAAATAAGAATGAAAAGATAAAAAAATCTTTATCTAAATATTTCTCAAGAGCCCATTTTAATCCAACGCCTTTTGGTATTTTTAGTAGTGTTGGAGTCGTTAAATGGGGAGATTCTACTTTAATAAAAAAGAATAAAGATCTTAAGCTGAATGTTAGATATGACAACTCATTATTGTCTTCAAAGGTAAATGCCGCAATGGATAAGGATTGGTTAACTAAATTTTATTGTATCAATCCTTCTATTTATTTCCGTAACGAAACAAAAATTAGTTTTTTTAAATCAGAAATTCAGGATATTGGTAAAATAGAACTTAAACATGTTGAGATAGATTTTGATGAAAATCTCGAATGGTTGATAGAGAGATTCGAAAAAAAAGTCCACTTATCTGAAATAGTTGAGGAACTGGTTTTAAATGGATTTGAAAGGATTGATGTTGAAGAATATTTGCAAAATGTTCTGGAGAGTGGTTTAATTGTGGAGTACTTTTTATTTTTTCCTTACGCTGAAAAACTGAGTAATGATAATTCAATGTTTTTTTCTGCTCTTGTAGATAAAAAGACACATTTAATTAAAAGTAACTATGATGTAGAATCTTTTTCGGATCAGTATATTAGTGATCAAAAGGTTTTTTTTGAAGAAAATAAAGAATTTAAGTATTCTCATCTGATTAATTCTTTTGATACAGATGAAGGTGTTTTAGATCAAAATTTTCAGGATAAAATAAAAAGATTTATAGATTTTACGATTAATTTTAATACACATTCTTCACATAAAAATATTACTTTAGGTAAATTCATTAGTAAGATTTCCCAAAGCTATAATGATGGTTTTATTCCGTTAACAAAAATATTTAATCCTTACTCAGGTCTAAGTTACAAAAGTTTTGAGGACGTTCATAATCTAAAGCTAGATAAAGAGATTGTTAGTAAGATATTGACTTCAGACAAAGAAGACGTTTATTTGGATTTATTTATCTCAGGGGACAATAATGAAACTAAAAAAAGTAAGCTGCCTGCAACATTCAGTATTTTAGTTGAAGTTTTAACATGTAAAGATTCGAGTGACCCTATTTTGTACATAAAAAATCTAGGTGCCAATTCCGCATTAAACTTGATTTCCAGATTTAGTGATATAACTAATGATATATGTCAGGATATTGTGACCTTTGAAAAGCAAATTCACGAGAATAAACTTGTAGCGGATATTAATTGTATTGGCACTTTTAGAAGTCTGAATATTTCACCTGTAAAACAGTTTTATGATTACTGTATTCCTATAAACACAACATTTACTAATAACTCCAATCCAATTTTATTATCTGATATTTATGTACATTTAGAGGATGGTAGAATAGCGCTTGTATCTAAGAAATATAAAAAAGAAGTTATTCCAAAATTAACTTCAGCTATTAATCCAAATCTTTCAGATTCAGAATTTTATAGTTTTTTGTGTGATTATGAGTTCTATAATCAAGAAATTTATGGTGTGAATTTTGATTTTAATAGTTACAATTACGCTATGCCCTATGTACCTAGAATATATCTCGAAAAAGGGGTATTACTTTTCCCTTCTCAGATTTTATTAGTTAACAATAATTATTCTTTTGTGGCATTTCAAGTTTACTTAGCAGAAAAAATTAAAGAATATTCTTTTTCTAAGATAATTAACTTTTCTGATATAAAGGGGGAAATAACAATTGATACTGACATTGTAGATGATATTTTTTTAATTTATGAAAAAATTAAAGAAAGAAACTATTTATATGTATCAGAATCATTATACGAATCGTTTAACCCACAAATTATTGATAAAGAACATAATAATTTTTCACATGAACTTGTTGTTAGTGTCAAAAATGGGCATTATACACGTCCGCAGTTTAATTATGACAATGTTGACGAAATCTTAAGTGAGAATATTCCAGTTTTATCAGATTGGCTGTATTTGGAAATTTTTGGTAACTCTTATTCGAATCATGATATTTTAAAATTTATTAATGAAGCTATTCTTTTACAAGGAAAAACAGATCTTTTCTTTTTTGTAAACTATGCTAATCCTGATAGACATTTACGAGTACGATTTAAGACAAATTCGAGAGAAAATAAAGAATATATTATTTTAAAGATACATGAATTAAAAAGTAACCATTTAATTAGTAAGTATCATATACTTCCTTATGAACAGGAAATTCATCGTTATGGGGGTATACAATTAATGGAATTGGCTGAAAGTATTTTTAGTTTTGACAGTATGGATTTTATCAACAATGTTATTAATTTAGATCTTGATGAAGACTCAGTAAAAATTACAGCGATGTTAAAAATCAAGAATTATTTTAATTATTTCGGTCTCTCATTAGAGGAAATGATAGAAAATTGTGAAAGAGCAATTAAATTGTTTTCAAAAGAATTTGAGTTAACAGCAAAATTAAGAAAGTCACTTAATAAAGATTTTCTGGAGATTAGAAATAAAATAGACCATGTTAAATATGTTAATTTTTTAGATGATCTTATGTTAGGTGCTGATATAGTGAAAAAATTAAATGAGAATAAATTTAGTCTTTATAACTATATGTCTCTTATTATTCACATGAGTATGAATAGACATTTTTCCGAAGAACAAAGATTTAATGAACTTAAAGTTTACTATTTGGCAAAAACATATCTTAATCAATTAAAATTTAAAAAGTAATAACGCAATGAACAAGAAAATTTTAATACTTTTTGTCCTTTATTTTCAAATAGGATTTTCAAATAATAAAATAACAGAAACTCAAAAACTATTTACAACGGCAAAAGTTTGGGGCTTTTTAAAATATTATCACCCGAATGTTGCTAATGGAAGTAAAGATTGGGATGAAGAATTGTTTAAAATAATGCCTAAAGTGAAAAAAGCTCAATCTGAGGAAACGTACTCTAAGGTAATAGAAGATTGGATAATTACTTTGGGTGAAGTAGATAAGAAAAGTATAGTTGAAGGAGCAAAAGAAGATTATTTTGATAAAAATTTTAATTTATCATGGATCAATAATGATCTGCTAATTTCAAAATCTCTTTCTAAAAGATTAAGATTTATTGAAGAGAACCGATACCATGGAGCTCCATTTTATATTGATACAACGGAAGCTGGAAATATATTCTTGAAGAATGAAAAATTTTCAGATTTAAACTGGTCTGATGAGAATTATAGACTTTTAACACTTTTTAGATATTGGAATATAATTGAATATTTTTTTCCTTATAAATACCTAATGGATAATAGTTGGGATAAAACCCTTCAAGATATGCTGCCAGATTTTGTTTTGACTAAATCAGAAGATGATTTTAAAGTAGCCATGCATAAATTAACGGTACGATTAAATGATTCGCATTCGACATTCTACTACAGCACATCACAAACAAAAGGGAAAACAAGAAGATTTCTTCCTGTAAAATGTGTTATAATTGATAAAGAAATGGTTGTTTCAGAAATTATGAGCGATACATTGGCTAAGTTGGATGATATTCAGATTGGTGATGTTATTACCAAAGTAAATAACAAAACAATTGAGCAAATTATTACAGAAAAAAGGGATCTCGTAAGTGCCTCGAACGAGGCGTCTTATTTGAGAAATTTAGTATTTGAGATAACGACCGGATATAAGGACTCTATTGATTTGGAAGGGAGGCGTAATAGTGCCGTTTTTAAAAAAGTAATTCAATGGACAGATTATAACAAGTCACATAGCAACGAATTGAAAAGAAAAAAGTCAGAAAAGTATAAACTGATTGATGATAATATTGGTTATGTCTATATGGGGAAAATTTATGAAAAAGAAGTTCCAGAAATGATGTCAAAGCTGAATTCAACAAAGGCTATCATACTAGACATGAGAGATTATCCTAATGGAACAAATTTTGAGATTGCAAAATATCTTAACTCAGATGTGAAGCCTTTTGTTAAATATACAAAACCTGATTTAAGTTATCCTGGCAGGTTTATTTGGAGTAAACCTAGGCTTTGCGGTACAAAAAACGCAAATAATTACAAAGGAAAGATCGTCGTACTGGTAAATGAACTTTCGCAAAGCCAGTCCGAATGGGCAACAATGTGTTTTCAAACGGCAGACAACGCTACTGTGATTGGTAGTCAAACTGCCGGGGCTGACGGAAACACAAGTAGTATCAATATTACAAATAAACACGAAGCGCCTTTTTCGGGTATTGGTGTTTATTATCCTGATGGTACGGAAACCCAGCGTGTCGGAATAATTCCTGATATTATAGTTAAACCTACTGTTTTAGGAATACAAAACAAAAAAGATGAAGTGCTGGAGAGAGCAGTATTATTTATTAATAAAGGTAAGTAATATAGCGAGTGTTTTTTTACCATTTTAAAAACTAAGCTAATATCAGATCGAGATAATATTTTGATTTAATTCAATTTCAAAAGCACTCATTAAAACTTAACGTAATAAAAAATTGATTTCTTTTCCATTTTATAAACAAGCCGATCATAAAGATTGCGGCCCAACATGTTTAAAAATAATAGCGAAACATTACGATAAAACAATCAACATTCAGGAGTTGAGAGATTTTAGTGAAACAACTCGTGAAGGAAGTAATTTGCTTTTTTTGAGTGATGCAGCCGAGAAAATTGGTTTTAGAACTTTAGGAGCAATGCTAGGTGCAGAGGAGTTAAATGAAGTTCCATTACCCTGTATTTTACATTGGAACAAAAATCACTATGTAGTACTCTATAAAATTAAAAAAAATACTTACTATATTTCCGATCCTGCTTTTGGCTTGATAGAATACAATAAAGAGGATTTTATTAAATTTTGGATCGGAAACAATGCAGATGAATCTACTCAGGAAGGAATAGCATTGTTGATTGAAGTGACTCCTAAATTTTTTCAGTCGGATTTTGATAAAGAAGACAATCGCGGACTCGGATTTGGTTTGTTGTCACAATACGTACTTCGGTACAAATCATTTTTAATACAGCTTAGTATAGGGTTGCTGGCAAGTACGCTACTGCAGCTTATTTTTCCGTTTTTAACCCAAAGTATTGTTGATGTTGGGATTCAAAATCAGAACATTCACTTTATTTATCTGATTCTTTTTGCGCAACTATTTCTCTTTGCCGGAAGAACAGGTTTGGAGCTTATCCGAAGCTGGATATTACTGCATCTTTCGACCCGGATAAACATTTCGCTAATCTCTGATTTCTTTATAAAATTAATGAATCTGCCCATCTCATTTTTCGACGTTCGAATGACAGGGGATATTATGCAACGAATTAACGATCATCACAGGATTGAAAAAATTCTAACCACATCGTCACTAAATGTCTTGTTTTCAACAATAAATATGTTTGTTATGGGAGGCGTTTTGGCTTACTTTAACCTGAAGATCTTTTTTGTGTTTTTTGCAGGCAGCGTGCTTTATTTTGGATGGATTACTTTATTCTTAAAAAGAAGGGAAGTGCTGGATTACAAACGTTTTGCCGAAGTTTCCAGTGAGCAAAGTAAAGTGATGGAGCTTATTAATGGAATGCAGGAAATTAAGCTTCATAATGCCGAGAAACAAAAGCGCTGGGGATGGGAGTATATACAGGCGAGACTTTTTAGAGTTTCGATAAAAGGCTTGGTTCTGGAGCAAACACAAACTATAGGTTCTTCGGTAATCAACGAGCTAAAAAACATATTCATTATATTTCTTTCCGCAAAATTGGTAATCGATGGGTCGATCACACTGGGAATGATGTTGGCTATTAGCTCGATAGTGGGAAGTTTAAATGGACCAATTACCCAATTGATCGAATTCGTCAGAGAACTTCAGGATGCCAAAATATCATTGGCCAGATTATCTGAAATTCATGAGAAAGAAGACGAAACGCAGCAAGAAGTCTATCAGACGAGTGATGTTCCTTTTGATTCAGATATTGATATTAATAACCTTTCCTATCGATATTTAGGTTCTGATATACCAGTTCTGGAGGATTTAACGCTGAAAATTCCCGCCAACAAAGTAACGGCAATAGTAGGAGTGAGCGGAAGCGGAAAAACGACATTGATGAAGCTGCTGTTAAAATTCTATGAGCCTGAAAAAGGTGAGGTGAACATCGGAAATGCACAATTGAAAAATATCTCACAAAAGGCCTGGCGATCTAATATTGGTGCCGTCATGCAAGAAGGCTTTATTTTTAGTGACACCATCGCTAATAACATCGCAATTGGCGTTGATAAAGTTGATAAAGAACGATTGGTTTATGCCGCTGATGTAGCCAACATAAAAGAATACATTACGGGCTTACCACTAGGATACAATACAAAAATTGGAGGTGAAGGATTAGGAATGAGTACCGGACAAAAACAACGTTTGTTAATTGCCAGGGCGGTTTATAAAAATCCGGAAATACTGTTTTTTGACGAAGCCACTTCGGCATTAGATGCAAACAATGAAAAAGAAATAATGCAAAAACTGGATATTTTCTTTAAGGACAAAACCGTTGTGGTTATTGCGCATCGTTTAAGTACTGTTATGAATGCTGATCAAATCGTAGTTTTAGACAAAGGAAAAATTATCGAAATTGGCAGTCATTCTGTTTTGGTAGAGCAAAAAGGGAATTATTTTGAACTGGTTAAGAATCAATTGCAATTAGGAAATTAAATCATGGCAGAAGATACTACATTTGAACTAAGAAGTGAAGAAGTTCAGGACATCCTTACTAAGGTGCCACATTGGATGATTCGTTGGGGCACAGTGCTTATATTCGTTATCATTTCTATGCTTTTTTTCGTGTCCTGGTTTGTCAAATATCCGGATGTTGTTACTACCCAGATTGTAATTACAACCAATATCCCTCCGGAGAAAATAGTTTCTAAATTTTCGGGCCGTATTGAGGCGATTCTGGTAAAAGACAAATCTATTGTTTCAAAAAACAGCACACTTGCTATCATTGAAAATACGGCCAATTATAAAGATGTGTTTTTACTGGAAAAAATTGTTGAAGACTATAATGTCAATGATCCTAAAAAAGCCTTTCCTTTTGAATTGTTAAAAAACACTCAGTTGGGAGAGATTGAAAGTGCTTTTGCTGTTTTTCAGAAAGACTATCAGGCAGAACAACTAAATAAAAATTTACAGCCTTTTGAAGTCGAAAACCGGGCGCAGGTTTCTGAAAAAGTTCAGATCAAAGACAGATTGGATATTTTGCAGCAGCAAAAGGTAATTAACGAAAGCGAACTACAGCTTCAGAAAAATGAAATTGCAAGATTCGAAACCTTATTCAATAAAGGAATCATCTCTGCACAGGAAATGGAGGCTAAAAAACTGGGATATCTCCAGGCGCAAAAAAATTACAGAACCCTTTTGTCTTCCATTTCTCAGTTAAAATCGGCTTTAATTACCAATACTAAATTGAGTCAGAACTCACAAATCAGCGGCACTAAAGAAGAAGTTACTTTAGGGAGGAATATGGCGCAGTCTTTTTATCAGCTTAAAAAAGTAATAAAAGACTGGGAGCTGGCTTATGCTTTAAAATCATCTGTAAGCGGAGTGGTTACTTTTCTACAGGTTTGGACAGAGAACCAAACCATCAGTGTTGGTGATAATGTTTTTTCGATTATTCCTGATACTAAAAATGGTTTTGTAGGTAAGGTGAAGGCACCGGCATTAAATTCGGGAAAAATAAAAGTAGGACAGATGGTGAACATTCGATTAGCAAATTTTCCAGACAGGGAGTTTGGAGTGTTAAAAGGAAGGATTCGAAATATTTCTCTGGTTCCGGATAAAGACGGAAATTTACTATTGGACGTAGCACTTCTAAACGGATTGGAAACGTCCTATAAGAAACAAATTGTTTTTCAGCAGGAAATGAAAGGAACTGCCGAGATTGTGACCGAAGATTTACGTTTAATCGAGAGAATCTTATATCAGTTTAAAAGTCTTTTTGAACAGGTTTAAAACAAATGGCTCTGTTACATTTAAAATATACAAAATGATGGAATGTATGAAAAAGTATATTAAGACTTTTAGTACAAAGTATATGGTTATATTCCGGAATTAAAATTTTGTATTATTGTGAGCTATTTTAAATTTCATTATTGGAAAAAATGAGCTACTTATATAGTAGTTTATATCTTGTAGAAAAAATGTTATAGCTTGTTTTAATGGGTAAATAAAGAAAAGACTGTACATTTTGTAGATCAGTATCATCCAAAGTCTGTGTTTTAAGCCCTTTGTTTTCAGAATTTTGCAAGTGTCTTTAGAAAAAGGAGCACCTATAGGTACGCTTAAAAAAAATGATCTTCAAAAAGTTTAGAACCTAAACTTCTTAGAACCTGAGTTTGCTGAATTTCTGGTTTTCAAAATACGAATGTGCCATGATTTTGCCACAAAAATTGAAACTGTAATTTATAACTGAATTTTAATTATAAAATTCAGTTCTTATACAATCGGGAATGGGGCTCGGACAACTGTTTTTTCGATGAAGATCTTGGAGCGCAGCTGTAAAACTTAAATAGTATTTTTTTTGTTGCAGATATTCTTTTGAGTTTAGCGTTGAGAGGAGATGGTAATTATCTTTGAAAATGTATTTAAGAAATGATGAGGAAAAGTATCAATTTCATTATCCTAAATTTGTATTTGCTGTCTGTCGCAGCTTTCTTTTTATAGAATTGGTTTTCTCATTGATGTTTTCCCGTGAGAAGGTTTACCTGTTCTGTGACAAAAATTTTCGGGATAGTTTTCATTTCCAAAAGATGCCCAACTTCTATATGCTTGATACGAAAATGGCTTCTTCATATTAAACGCTATTTGTTCTCCTGTTCTAATACAAAATCCATTCGTTGGATTTTCAATTTCTTCTCTTTTTGGTCTTGATTTTGATTCTGCTCCTAATTCCAATTCAAAAGGAAAATCATTTAATGTTTTAATATCACTTAATTTATTTCTATTCAATGAAGAGTAAAATTTATCAGTTGTATCGTGCAGCACATCTGATTTTATATAGTTTTTACCAAGTAGTGAGCTTAATAATTTCTTTTCATATACTGGTCGCTTTATGTAGATCGCTTCGCTTTTTTCTGCAAGGTCATAACAGGCTTGATAAGCTTCATCATCTGTATTTTTTTTGAATTTACTTAAAATGTTAGTTTCAGAATAGACTCCAAACTCGACATTATTTTTGAAAGAGTAGTCATATAAGTTCATAGAAGTTATGACTCCTTTTTTCTCATTTCCATAATATTTTGCGTGTAGATTTGGAACATAAACTATGCTGATGTTCAAGAATTTTCTAAAATAATCAAAATCATTTTTGCTTAAACTTCTGCTGATTTCTCTTTCGTTTTTTCCAAAAACAATTAATATGTGGAGGTTTGGATTATTAAGATGATTATCAAAGAGTCTTATAAAATAGTTGTCTAATTTTATAAATGGGGAAACAATTAAAAGGTTTTGTTCCGCTTCCCAAATTATTTCATAAACTGCATTTTCAAGATTTTTTCCCGTAATAAATTTTCCCATCTAATTAAATAGTTTTTTGCAGGTTGATATTGAGATTACACTAAGTTCAGATAGCCTAAAGTGGATTAGTATGAGTGATAGAAATAAGTTTTTACTGATTACAAAAATAGGATTTTTATTTCATAAATAATTAAAGATGTTTTTTATTTGATTGATACCTTTTGTGCAGGCAATGGTATAGATTTGTGCAGTCATGTTTTGCTATAAGCCATCTCTTTGGGGTTGTCCCACTAGGTCTTTTTGGGAATTAATTACGATGCTTGGGGGGCGGGGAGTTTATTTGAATGAAATACACTATTAAATACTTAGTTAGTTAGTTAGTTAGTTAGTTAGTTAGTTAGTTAGTTAGTTACTTAGTTAGTTAGTTAGTTAGTTAGTTAGTTAGTTAGTTAGTTAGTTAGTTAGTTAGTTAGTTAGTTAGTTGTTTTTGCTTTTTCTTTTCTGAAATAAACCAATTTCTGGCATCAATTGAAAAATAAATAATATTTGTGACGTAGAATAGTAATGTTTCGAAATTTTACATTTAAATACCAGTTTAATAATGAGTTATTTTGTTTGATGAGAATAGTTGCACCGATTCTGCACCTAAATTCTAATTAGTTTTTTTTAGTAATTTATTTTTGAAAAACTTTTACAGACTTATAGAATCTGCTACTTACAAAAATTATAGATGCTTGGTGATTCTGCGTGATTAAAATCTAAGAACTGCTTCTAAATTAATGTATATTGATGTTCACACTAAGTACTGAGAAATAGTTAGAAATTACACAGTGCATTCTTTACTTTCGGATATATATTTAGCTTCGATAGAAAGAGTGATGTGGACATTCTCCGTTGTATCTAGCATTTTGAAGGCCGACGAATAACTGTCATTTCAGAAGTGTTCTAACTGTGTATGACCTGAAATCATCGTGCAGTTATAAACATTTAATTATAAATAAAAAAAGTTGTAAATACTATTGTACGTTTGATGTTACAAGTTCGAATTCAGTATTTTACTTTAATTCTGTGAAATTGGCATACTTCAGATAATCTAAAAGTGAAATGCATTTTCGGTAATATGAGGAATATATGTGTTCTTTTTCACCAAAGTCAGGCCACTGTTTTTTTTAAAATGTGGCAAGAATTTTTACATCGATTTTTTCTCGACTTAAGTATGGTATTCGTTGTATTGCATGTACAACTGTGGAATCTTCAAGTAACTCAGTAATATTATTATATTTTTTAAGTAATTTATTCATTCTGCCTTTGTTCGAGCTAAGTCTATAGTCATCAATAGTAATTGATGATGACCTTGTCATTGTATAATTATTTTTAGCGTGATCTTTTAGTGAATTATCTGCATTGAGATTTTTATATTCTTTTTGATACTTGAAGAAAGGAACAAAAGTATTTTGATGAACAACACTAGGAAGTAGAGTTTCAACAATTTCTTGATAATTTTGCGGAGAAATATCGTTGAAGAGTATGTCGTGTAGTAAATCTGCTGCTTTTAATCCTATAATCCCCTTATTTTTTAATTTTGACATGTTACCGAAGCCAACTACTACCTCGAGATTTTCAATTTTATCCAATTCTTCCATTCCATTAACGAAGATTTTACCTGTAGGAGTTGTTGTAGATACAAAATCAAAAACCATATTTTGTAGTTGTCGAAGTGTTTTTACGGGCAATGTTCTTGGTAGCATTGACAAGGCTTCCCAAACATCTTTGAATTCATTTAATTTGATTTTTATTAGGGGAATTGTAACGGAAGATAAAGTATACGTCGAATGCTCTATAGTGGCCTCGCTAACAGTAGAATTCCATTCAATAAAAAATAATCTGTTTTTTAATTTTTCAATATGGAATAGCTCACTATCTAAGCAATGTATTAAGTTTTTTAAAATAAGCTCAATATTTGGATCAGATAGGGAGTAACCGGCAAAGATTATTGGATATTCAGCAAATAAGGTTAAGAGTTTTGCATTAAGATAATGATTGTCTGCAATAAATTTCTCATAATCTGCAGTAGTTACGACCAAGCTTTCAGGTTTAGATGTGCAACCATGAATTTTATATAGTTCACCGATTGATCGCTGATCCGCAAATATCGCTTCTTTTTGTCCGATCTGAACTTGAAAATCAGGAAATACTGTTTGAATTAGATTGTCCCAGTTGGTCGTCAGAATACCACTTAATACAGCTGAAGAAAGTTCAGACAGCTCTTCATCTAGTTTTTTGTTAGCTTTTATACTTTTAATCACAAAATTTGATAATTCAATTTTAAATGCTATTTCAGTATTAATTCCGGCAATTTTATTGTGGCTTTTCTGCTATCACTATACTTAGCAGCTGTCCACCAATGTTTATGAAATTCGTCTGCTAAATTTGATGCAATTTTTAAAGGATCATTGAAGCATTTTGATGAATAGTAACCAAATTCATATTGGAAGCAATCTCTATTATTGTCTACAAAACCCCTTAATAAGTTCATCCAGGTAGGAATGGAATAATATCTTATTGAGAGACCTGATCCAACAAATAAAAAAGGTGGACGCTGGGATTCAGCTAATATAGAAATAAGTTGCTCTCTAAATGGTAAACTTTTTGTATCTAAGGGTTTTGTCATTTAAATTGGATATATTTATTTACAATCGTTTCTTTATCATAAAGCTATACTCTTGATGGATTATTTTTCTAGTATAAAAAATGATAATTTTTAGAGCTAAAATAATAAAGTAAATGGACTTAGTGTAGAGTAGAAATACTTGTTTGTTAGCGTGAGGATATTCAAAATGTTTCTCGCAAATATTTTCCGATAAATCAAGTATTGGGAGTTTGCAATAGAAAAAGATATATCTGAAATTGAATAATTATCAAAGTTCAAATTGTAATCTAGATTTTTACACTCTGTCGCTTCGATGTATTGGCTCTACCTTCCGAACAAAATCAGAATGATAAAAAAAGCTTCAGAGTTCTCTGAAGCTTTTTCTTGTAGAGGGAATGGGACTCGAACCTGTTAGCAAAATATAATAAATAAATAAAAGAAAAACAGTATATAATAGTTTCGAACCTAAACTAGGTAGGCCTTAATTTTGCTGGATTTCTAATTTCAAAAAAGACCATGTGCCACGATTTTGCCACAAAACTTAAAGTGGTGAAATATCTTTAAAAAACACCTAAACTTTTTGAGGCAAAAAAATATCTACTCCTGAGATAAAGAACTCAAGTTTCTCATAAAAACAGCTTTGCTATCTTTTACTGAGAATTTTAGAAAACTCTTAAACGGTGAAATAAATTATACTCTTCTGATTTCTATTTCTCTTTGGAAGATAATTTATGTAACCGTAATCATTCAGGTCTCTGATACATCTATGGTAGGTAACAGGGCCGCTTATTTTAGCTATCTTCATAATTTCATGCCTATATGCTTTAATAGGATTAATATAACCTGCAGCAGTTCTGAATTGTAGTAATGCCGCAAAAAATTCCAATATGCGTAATGCTGATACGTTGATCTTTTTCTATTGCTTTGAAGAATTGCGTTAAAGGATTTAGCTGGTCCATTACTCTTGTTATTTAGATTTTTATTCCACTGTCATAAAAATGAATTTTAATGATTGTTATTTAATTGCGTTTTTTTCTGAAACGGCGCCAGTGCGGCTTATTTTGGCCTGCTTTGTGCAGGCAGTAAGCTTGTTGGCGAATATAACAATAATGTAGCGAATCTCTTACTTGTGTACCAATAGGCTTTGAATCAGTTGTTTTGCTTTTTCTGATGCTGTTTTTACTATAGTTTAGAATCAGCTGATTTAGTTTTAGACCTGGATGAATCCCGTATCAGGAACTGCCGGGGGAAACTACTTTGAAGTGGTCATCATGGTCAATTGTATATAGTATTATTTTTTTTAGGTTTGATATTGTTTTTTTGGAGCTGGTCCCGCTGTATCTTACACCGGAGCGTTAGCGAACTGCTTGGGCAATCTTTTGTTGCCGGAATCTAATTCATAGTGATCATCTTTGTGAGTTGTATATAGTGCTGTTTTTTAGGAGCTTTTTCCCGCTATACGTTGCAATCTTTTGTGCCGAACCCCGGCAGAAAAGGATTTCCACTGCTATCGGGGCTAAAGTATTAGCTTGCATATTTTTTGTGACAGGCAACCACAGAGTAGGTATGAATTAGCCAATTAATCAAACCAAGTTGGTGTACTGCTAATCATAAATGAGAAAGTGACCGAAAAAACCTTACAGGATTCGAAAAAAAAACAGGGATGGTATATGTCATCGGATATCTGACAAATATTTCAAAATCAATAAACCTCCTGCTAAAAACAGATATCTATAGAACGTTATACCTCAAGGAGATGAAAGAATCATTTATGGCACAGATTTTGAGTTATATAAGTGCCTTCGGTAAAGTCCGGAGGGTTGAATGTTTAAGTTGACTATTCTGCCTATCGCGACAGGTAGAATGTGATTTATGACATACACTGCAATTTCTGTACCAAAGGGGAAGAAATATTCCACCAATATACGAAATATCAGCCATAATGTCAAGATTAAAGTTGCTTTCATAACATTTCTATTGTTTGTAAGATTTCCCAGGCTCTGTCTGGTATGTCCGAGCAGGTGTAAAACATTTCTGCAAGGTTTCAAGGTCCACAAAAGCAGTTCAGTCAGACTGCCGGTAATCTTGGGAAGGTTGGAATTAAAAAGACAATCTGAAGTGCTGAGAACAGAATTCTATCAGCCAATGTGAGGATTAAGGCATGAATGGGTGTAAACCCCAGGACGATGGAAATCGGTCGTCTGCCAAGCAATGTTTAACATTGTACATCAGCAGGAAATGTTAATGACTGATACTGCGTTCCTGCTGGTGTCCCTATAAAATTGTAATGAAGCAAACTCTACTTTTTACTGAGGATTTATGGGAACGTTTTGTAGCCAAGACCGCCGAAAGCCAGGAGAGTTTTGAACTTAAAACCTATCCCCATCTTGATCCTTATTTTAATTTCTTTAAACACAGCAATGACATCAAAAAGCTCGTGTCAAATATGGAGCTTATAGCAAAACATTCTTTTCTGCCTTTTGTAAAAATACTTACTAAAACACCGAGATTCAGATTTCATGAAAACGAAAAAACGTATGGTCTGGAAACTAAAATAAGACCTATCGCTTTCGCTTCGCATTTTGACTCTTATATTTATGGTTATTATTCTTTTGCTTTAACCGAAAAGTACCAGCACTATATTCGTGGTAAAGGTTTTAGTGAATGTGTTCTAGCCTACAGATCAGATCTTGATGGGAAATGTAATATACAATTTGCCAAAGAAGCATTTGAAGCTGTAAGTAAAAAGACGTCATCTAAGGGACACTGCACTTCAATCGCACTTGACATCACGGGGTATTTTGATAATATTGATCACACTATTTTAAAAAGCAAATGGTGTAAAATACTGAACCTTCAAGAGCTGACAAAGGACCAGTATAAAGTTTTCAGATCTCTGACAAAATACAGCTACATAAGTCGTGACAGTATATTGAAGCATTTTAAAATAGATTTAAAAACGGCATCAAGCTGGAACTCCCTTCTGGATTTAGTACCGGACAATGCTGCAGGGGCAACGTTTAACAATAAATTTGAACTTCTCAGAAAAAGAAATCTTATTACGGTCAATCTTCCTAAAATTTCCCAAGCAGGTGAAAAAAGTTTCCGGGGAATACCCCAAGGCTCGCCCATGAGCGCACTGCTGTCGAATATTTACCTGATTGATTTTGATGAAAAAATATTTAATCTCAGTATCGAGCTGGATTTTACCTACTGTCGCTACTGCGATGATCTTCTGATAATCTGTGACTCTGAAAAGGCAGCGCAAATCAGTGAAATTGTTCTAAAGGAAATAGCTGCTTATAAACTGGTTATTCAGACAAAAAAAACTGAAATAATCCATTTCAGGCCTACATTATCTGGGAAAATCAGAGGATTTAACCAGAAGAAAATTGAAAAATTTTCACCAGTTTTCACTCCCCAGAATGAGCAGCAGTTTTACAGGAATCTACAGTACCTCGGTTTTGAGTTTAATGGAGTCTCAATTTATATCAGGCCCGGGAGTCTTTCCCGTTATTTTAGAAAAATGAAAGGCAGGATTGTAAAGACTGTTATGATGGCGTATAGTGATAGATCCAAGAGAGATAAAATATTAAAAAAGCAGATTTTTGAAAGATATTCACATTTAGGAAAAAGGAATTTTCTTTCTTATGCAGTAAAGGCTTCAAAGAAGTGTTATTACTCTAAATCAATGAAAGCCTATCGAGAAGGGATGGATTCCAAATCTATTAGAAAACAGCTGTCTGCACATTTTGCAATTATGGAAAAAGAGATTTTGATAAAATCTCTCACCCGCCACGAATTTAAAGAATATATATATACCAAAAAGAAAGAACAGGGACGAAGGGTGAGCAGAAAAAAATTGAAGTTTTAAATTTTATCAGCTCCATGCTTACATTGTAATTTTTTTTAAGGAGTTGTGATAAAATTGAGTCAAAAAGCTGTTAGCGGTTCGGCATTTTTTCCTACGCTGTATATTTCACGTTTAACAATAATCAATCGCAGGCGGTATCACAGAATATAACCGTGTAAAGAAGTAAAATTTATAAAATGTAAAGATAAAGAGGCGTCTAAACGTGCTTCATCTTAAGATTCTTCCGTTGGCTTTTCACTTTTGGCTTCCTGCGCCATGCGTTTGACAAGCACGTAAAACTCTTTTAAATGCCACCAGGCAGGGCACATCTCAAGGTCTCCTTTATAATGGTATATAGTAAGGAAACAGCTTTTAAGGAAAAGCTGGGAATCTGTGATTTTAGCCCATGGCTTTAACTCCACTTCCTCAGGTGGGGGAGTGGCTTCAAAATAGCGTTTTATTTCTTCTGGGGTCATGGGGCAAAATTAGGTAAAAAGTTCAGGCCTGTCAAGGGTTGAGGGGTTTGTTGGCTTAAAATTTAAGTTATCTTCTCTGCTTTTGGTTCAATTATACTGGCAGTCACAGAATTATCTTGTCGGTTTTATTTTTACTTTTTAGAATCAGTTTGAGCCCCCTTTGATGGGGCATTCTCTATAAGGTCCTTTTCTATGTCCTTCCCGGTTATGTCTTTGGGGTCGCTGTCGGGTTCCTTTTAAGGGTTCGCCGGGTCATAGGGGCTTGCTGTTTTCTGCTGCGGTTTTTGGGTCTTTGATTTGGTTTTGAGAATTACGGTTGCCCTTGTCGTAATTTTTGGTTGTATGGGAATTTTTCATTTTATTTTTTTAATTAAATTATTGCTGTTGTTTTTTAAAAGGGGGTGTCGCGGGGCAGGTTGGGCGGTATATTTTTTTAGTTTTAATATATTTTTTTTGGAGCTTTTTCCCGCTATCCGTTCCAATCTTTTGTGCCGAACCCCGGCACAAAAGGATTTCCACTTCTATCGGGGCTAGTAGTATATGTAAAAAAAGGCGTCAATTGTCTTGAATTGGCGACTTTTGGTGAATTCGATGGGACAAATTTCTATACATTTTTATTGAAGATTTTAAGAGAGTGGCCTGCTACATGTAGTATTTGCATTTCATTGACTTTAAGAATTTGGTTTGGATGTCGTGTTGGATATTGATCAGAATAATGCGCGCCATGATATTGCTACAAAACTTAAAGTAGTGAAATATCTTTATAAGACGCCTAAACTTTTTGTGGCAAAAAAATATCTACTCGTGAGATAAAGAACTCAAGTTTCTCACAAAAACAGCTTTGCTGTCTTTTACTGAGAATTTTAGTAAACTCTTAAACAGTGAAATAAATTATGCTCTTCTGATTTCTATTTCTCTTTGGAAGATAATTTATATAACCGTAATCATTTAGGTCTCTGATACATCTATGGTAGGTAACAGGGCCGCTTATTTTAGCTATCTTCATAATTTCATGCCTATATGCTTTAATAGGATTAATATAACCTGCAGCAGTTCTGAATTGTAGTAATGCCGCAAAAATTCCAATATGCGTAATGCTGATACGTTGATCTTTTTCTATTGCTTTGAAGAATTCATTTAAAGGATTTAGCTGGTCCATTACTCTTGTTATTTAGATTTTTATTCCGGTTCTTCTAGACTGATTTTGTTTGGGTAATTTAAGATTCTGATTTTGTTCATGATTTTTTTGCAGCTCTGTTCGTAATGAAGTTATATCTACTTTACGTAAATGCTGATCGTAGATTGTTAAAGATTTAAAATGAGGATTAGCCTCAATATGGAATAGTTGTTCTTTTCCATTTTTAATCAATACTGCTGATATCCTGTCACCTTGCTTTAAAGTATTTTTTAGTTTCTCAAATTCAAATTTATTTGAGGCAGCATTTAAAGGAACAGCTTTTAATGTCTTTTCCAAATCGTAACCATATCCATTTCGAAATTCTTTCAGATGATTATTTCCTGCGGCATCTTTATCGTTAAAGTCTATCTGGAACCATGATTCATTATGATATACCGAGCGGCCGAATAATAAATTATGGACTTCATGCAGTTTGAAATTGTATCCCTGCTCATTTTTAAAATAATGCTGTCTATTTTCTTCTGGAATACTATTATTATACAGGCTGCTTTTGTATCCTTCAAGCTCAAAATATCCTTCAGCATTTTTAGAAAACGAAAGGTCGTGATTAATTTTTTCTGTTTCATTAGTGTAATAGGATAGAGGTAGACTAAAGTTTTCTTGTGCTTTTTCAATAAGCATTTTTAATTTCTCTGAGAGGTCAGGAAATCCAATTCGCTGCATCTGCTCCTGCAGCGAATTGAAATTTTTTTCTGCTTTTTTAACATCACTGCCAATGGAAATTTGATTTTGTGAAGCAGTAATTATTTTTCTAAAAAAGCGGGAAATTAAACTTGGGTACAGCTGCTTTGACATTCTGCTACTTTCCATTTTAAGAATTCGAAGCGAATGCTGCTCTTCTATATTTTTTGAAGATTTGTATTTAGCCCTGATTCTTTCAAACTGGCGCAGTTTCTCTGCAAGTAAAGATTTATTATCAGCCGGTGTAATTGAAAACAAGGTGCTGAAGCGTTCTTCTCTGGCTTTCCATTGGCTGAATTCTATCTCTACTCTGTTTATGGGAAACTGCTCATTCATGATTTAAAGTTTAATTCTCCGGAATCTCTAAACTGAGTTAGATTGTTTTCTTTTTTTTTTGTTTGCGGCAGGGGTTTCGGTGTTGTCTTCCGCAGTTTGAGATTGTTTTGTGGCAGATTGCTTTTCCGATGTTTTTTCTCCTTCAGCCTGCTTCTGGTCTTTACTTTCACGGTGGTTAATTCTCTGGAAACTGGAATCATAAACATTTACTGTTTTAAACTGCGGATTAGCTTCAACATACATTTTTGTTTCCCTACCGCCCACCGTAAAAGTTACCGACTGCAGATTTCCCTTTTTAAGAGAATTTATAAGGTCTTCTTTGTACTTGGGAGTTTGAAGCTCTTTAATGGAATGTTTTTCAAGACTGGCCTCTAGATCATAACCATAGTTGTGATGATATTGATTTAATTTGAAGCTGCCCGAATTTTCGGTTTGCTTAAAGTCGATTTTGATCCATGCATTGTACGCTTCGCCTTCTTTAGTTTTCAGGTCTTTGTTCACCGAACGCCCTTCCATTAAATTATAAGCTTCCTTGAGTGTGATACTCGTACCGTCATTATTGATATAAAAAGTCTGCCCAAGTGCTTCCTTTGAATCCTCTTTTTTTAAATTCACATGGTAGGAATTAAAAAAATACATGTCGGTCTGGTCTGATTTTTTAAAGTTTAAATCAACCGACATAGTATCTGTATTATAGACACCATTATGAGTGATTTTAAATTCTTTTTCTCCTTTGTCCATACGCTCTCTTAGTTCAGTATCGAACGTTTCTCCAAAACCGGTATATTTCAACTGATCTTTGAGGTACTCTAGATTTTTCTGATTCATGATACAATTATTTTAAAGTTATTACTGATTTTAAAAACCGTTAAGAATATCCAGATGTGTTAAATCAGTATTCTTAACATTTATTTCTATATGCCTGCCGCCGTTTTTCTCAAAAAGCTGGATAGTGAGATATTTTTTCTCCGGAATAGTAAACTTTGAAAAAGCATAGACGATACTAACTTCGGATTTATCGGGAATAATAGACGATGTATAAGTGGAATACAGTGGCAGTATCTCGATTTCCTGGGAAGCGGTGCGTTTTGACTTTTTCTGGTCGCGTATAAAAAAACGCAGCTGGTCAATATCGTAATTAATCTTTGAGGCATTGCCCAGCGCCAGTCTGAAGTAGAGCACATCCTGAAGGATGAAAATGCCGTTAACGGTAATCTTCATTTCATACTTTTCCCTTTTAAGCCCGCTTATTTTTTTATTCTTCGATAAGGCAAGGGTAGCATTCTGCTCAATTTTCTTCTGGTTTTCATGATCCAGCGAAAACAGAATGTCGTTATTTACAACAGCGGTATGATCAGCCTTTATATTTAAATCCGGACAGGCGTCATCATAATTTAAAACAAATACGTAAAGCCGGCTGTCAGCTGTAACCACTGTTAGATTTGTCTGCGGGAAATGCTGTTTTGCGGCTTTTAAAAGAAGGATGTTTTCAGCTCCCTTGGCTTTTTGCATTAAAATATCCGAACTTCCCTTGTCTGCACTTTTTACGGCATAGGGAAAAACGATGCTTGTTGTTTTAGAGTAGCCGATCTGCAGGTTTTTATAGTTATCTTCATTATAACCTGCATCCTTAGTAATAATCTGTGCATAACCTGATAGGCAGATCAGGATTATGCAGGCCGTAACCAGCCAGTTATAGTTTTTCATATTTATTTCTTTTTATTGGTTGAAATTCTTTTGTTTCTCATCGTAGAGCAGTACCTGGTATCCGGCTTTAACCAAAACTTTTACGAGTTTCACCTTTTTGCTCATCAGGCTTTTTGCCGCTTCAATTCCCATTCCTGCCGCCTGTGCTCCCCAGGAATCCGTGATGCCGGTAAGTCCCAGAGTCTGTATGGAGCGGTCTGCAGAAGCCTTGGCTGAATCTCTGTTAATTGTTCCCGGAACATAAATCCCCTCAATGCCGTCAATGTCATAAACTGATAATTGAATCGGGAAAATTGAGTTGCGGTATTGAATGTTGTCAATCTTGACCTCAAGTCTTTCTCCTTTTAAAGCCGCAGTGCCATATAAAAAAGTGTTTTTTGGAATGACGTTTCCCTGAAGCGTCACATCATTATGGAGACGAAGTTTAACAATTGAGCCGTTTACAATAGTCTGGGTTTCATGAATAACGGCCTGGGTTGAATTCTGTTGCTGTGAATCGGTATCTTGCTCAATTGTATAAAAAGAGTTTGGCTTTACAGCTGTAGAAACTGGACCTTGCTCCAGATAAGAAATGTTGTTTTCTGCTTTTTTATGGTTTACCGCATATGTTTTTCCCTTTTTGCTCTCGGATGATTGTTTTAAGCGTTCCTGAACCCTTGAAGGATGCTGGATATCGAGTATGTTTTCCAGCATGCCGCCCAGCTGAGCCATTTCAGGATCAGGCCCTGTGGATTCTCCCATTACCGACATCATCTTTTCAAGGTGCTGTATTTCATCGGTGACACCTTTTGATGAGCCGTAGTTTTCAAACTCGCGCATATCATGTCCGTATTTATCCAGCACCGCCGGCTGGCTGACCGCTTTTTGAAGCGCCTGGAGTTTTTCATAGATTTTCTGCTCATTGCTGTCCTGAAGAGGTTTTGAATTCAGACCCGTTCTGTTTTTTGAAAAACCCTGCGTGCTAAAATCCGATTTTGTAAAATCATTCAAAGATTCTTCCAGAATTTTTTGGTTCAGGTAATTGGGGTCTTTTTTAATCTGCTCCTGCAGTTTTAGAGAATCGACAGCGGCCTGATCGTAATAACTCATTTTATCTAAAGTAGAATCTTCTTTGAATTTTGGAATTGGAAGAGTAAAGTTGAATCCTTTTTTGATTTCATTTGCAGCTTCTGCGGCTTCCATTCTGCCTCCTCCTAAAATATAAAACAACAGGGTTATAAAAGGCAGTATTATAATGGGCAGAACCAGAAGCATCTGGCGTCTTTTAGAGGCTCTAAGAGATATTGTTTTTGTTTCCATGTTCTTGTTTTTTATTGTATTGTTTTAATTTTTGAAGCGGCATCTGCCTTCATAAGTGATCCAGGGCAGTTTTCTGTAAAGGAATCGTAAATGTTATAGAGAAAATAACCGACTGATAAGGCTGTAAAGAAAACCAGCAGCAAAAGGAGCTTTCTTCTGGAAAGCCCCTTGGTCAGGTTGCTCATTTTCTGGGTCCATTTGTGCTGGGCGGCAGTGTAATATTTATGATAAACAAATGGGGTTTCCTTTTTTTTAAATAGTGATTTCATAACGTTTATTTTCTGTTTTCAACCGTTAAATCGGTATTCTCAATAGTTGTGAAGCGTTCAATTAAAAAGCCATGGGGATTGTTGTCGCTTCTCGACACATTGCGAAGGTTCCCCTGGGTAATCAGGTTTCTTTTTAAAATACTCGTGGTTCTTATGATGTTCTGTCTGGCAAAACATTTAAAGCGGTAGGGATAATCTTTGATATCAACCGATATGCTGTCAATCTGGATCGTCTGGCTGATATTTCCTGAAATTATTCCCGAATAAAAGCCGTTTTCTTTCAGGTCATCATAAATCCGCTTGGCGCTCTCATCAGCCAGATAAAGGGCTTTGGTAATATTGGTTTTAATTACCTTGTCATCAGGATCAAGGGTGAAGAAAAACTTATGAAAAGTCTTGACGTGATCCCTGGCTTCCACAGGCAGGTTATCCTTTCTCTCAGAGGCATAAGCCTCCAGAGCTTTTCCGGCGGCAAGGATATATACCTTGTCCTGCATTTTAGCGACGGTCTGAAAACTTTTGTGAAGCGTAAAACAGCATATCACAACGCAGCCTATAACAACCAGCATTGTAAAGCCCCTCACGTATTTAAATGCGGTATCTATATTTTTCATTTTGCTGAACATGAGCTGATCTTTTAAGTTTATTTTGAATTTCCTTTAAGCCTGTTGCTCATGTAATTTCCTTTCTCCTCAAAATAGGGAGCCGAAGCACCCGATGCGGACATACTCTGCGACATTCTTCCTGCTGCATTTCCCATGGAATCCAGAATCATAGCCGTTCCTTGTGATGTTTTGGAAACCACAGAGACCGTTGAGGTGCTCAGTAGAGTAGTGGCTTTCTGGCTCAGGGCTCCGCCGCCGCCTGCATGAACGATGTAGTTAGCCACCGATGGCACAGTGAAGTAGCCTATAATGCCTATAATCATAAATATCAAATAAGCAATGTCAGTACTGCTGAAAAAGGTGTCACCGGTGGACTGTACCTGGGACAGATCCAGCTTGAGCATCAGTTCCTGTATCTTGCCGATTATGCTGCCAAAAATATTAGCAACAGGCAGCCAGAGGTATATGTTGATGTATCTGGCCAGCCAGACTGTCAGCGTATGCTGGAACCCGTCAAAAACGGCTATGCCGAAAACAAGAGGTCCGAGAATAGACAGCACCACCAGTTGAAAGGTCCTGAGTGTATCTATGCAGAGCGCCGCCGATTCAAATAAAATCCGCAGCACCTCACTCATCCACTGCTTAACGGAATTCCTAAAACTGTAAGAAGCCTTTTCCATGGCAAATTTCACATCGTTGCCTATACCCGCAAGCATGCTCTCATCAGATGGGTCCGCGCCGTCATGAGTGTACTTGTACCATTTATCACGGTCTCCCGCGCCTGCCGTACCTACATACATTTTCCAGGGATTGGTCTGCCTTACTGCCTTTTCTTTTTCTTTTAAAAGAACAGCAATTGCATTATTGGATCCTGTTACCATAGCAGCTGTTGCGGTAACTGTGGGTTTCATAACGCCGTTGATAAGTGCCAGCACCGAAGGGAAAATCATAATACAAAACCCGATTACAAAGGGCCGGAACAGCGGATAAAAATCAATCGGCTCGGCAGCTGCGATATGTCTCCAGACACGCGAGGAGATGTACCAGAGGGTTCCAAATCCTGCAATTCCCTGTCCTACAGCCAGCAGATTACTGCACAAAGGCATCATCTCATCATAAAGCTGGTCCAGCACCAAGTGCAGACTCTGCATGTTATCGCCCAGACCCTGTGCCCGGCTTAAAAATGGCAGCAGCACAGCTGCCAGAACAATTTTGTCTTTTATTGGCAGTTTCATCTCTTTAGTTTTTAAGTTCCTGCAGCTCTTTGGAAGCATAAACATCATTTTTCTCTTTTGCCCGCTGCAGCGCCAGAATATTCGACGATGCATTAAAATTTCGAAGAAAAAGCAGCTTATCCTGCATCTGTAGATAGATCATATCCACCGCCTGAAGTCTTTCGTCATCGGACATCCTGAGTTTATCAGCTGTAACGATCATAGTGAGTTCATCAAGATTCCGCAGACTCTGGCTAAGAAGGTTTGCGTAAACCTTTTCAAAATATCCGATTTCCTGCGGGCTGAAACTGCCGTTTCGCGCAAACCGGTTCAGCCCGTTTCTGCTTTCCTTTACCAGCAGTATTTGAAAATTTACAATTTCGCCCACTCTTTTGTAATTCTTTACCGCGGGGCTTACCTGCATAAGGGCGTCTAAAAAAGTTTTATGCAGGCTGAAGTTGCCCTGCGACATATCCTTCACTGTTTTATAACCTCCAGAGAGCAGTTCATAGCCCTTTTTCATATTACTGAGGATCTTTTTAAACTGGGAGAGTTTTTCAATGTTCAGGATCAGCTGCTGTATTTCTGCTGACTGGGCGCGAGCTTTGCTGGGTATCATAGACAGGCAGATAAGCAGTCCTAAAATCAATATCTTTTTCATTATTTTTAAGTTTATAATCCGTAAAGAGCATCAATATTCTTAGTGTCTTTTTGATCTGCCGACTTTGAAAGTGCAAGCAGTTTTGCATCACGGCTGAAAGAAATGCAGAAATTGTAATCCTCCAGCATGGTCTTATGCAGCTCATCAATCCTCTGAATTCTCTGGTCATCCTTGAGTTCCAGCTTTGAATCAGTCGTAACTGCCAAAAGCTGATCCAGAGTGCTGCTGCAGTTCTCAAGCAGCCCTTCAAAAGAACGTTCTATATAATCCAGTTCACTGCCGTGAAACAGATCGCCTGCCTTAAGATCGGCAGAGGTCTTTTTATAGAGGTTCATTATTTTAAACTGCATCGATACAATCTCGGCTGCCTTGTAATAATTCCTGACTCTGGGATTAATTTTCAAAAGCGAGGTGAAATAATCACCGTGCAGATTCAATTCTCCCTTCTTGGCATCTCCGATAAAATGAAGTCCTTTGGATACCGCTGAATATCCTTTTTTGGCATAGTCAATATAGACCTGAAGTGCTGCAATCTGAAGCAGCAGTTCTTTTCGCTGCTTTGCCTGTCCATGGATCCCCTGCATGGTTAATAGTACCCCCCAGAGCAGTAGTAACAGTTTTTTCATGATTTTTTTCTTTGCATTATGGAATTCCGTAAAATTGTTTCACCCGGGTTGCATCTGCCTCAGTTTTGGCCCTCTGAAGGCTGAGCTGTATATTCTGCTGATTAAACATCCGAAGGTCATCATAGCTGGTATCAATCTGGTCAGCGGCTTTATTGATGATTTCAAGTCTTTTGAGATCACTCATCTGTGTGGTAAAGGAATCCAGTATTAAAAAGATCTGGTCAATGTTCTTGATGCTTTGCTCAAGAATGCCTTTGTAAACATGTTCCATATACGCAATCTCGCTGTCTTTAAAATGGGTATCCTGTCTGAGCAGGTTCCACGCCTTTTCGTATTCCTGCACAAGTTTTGTCTGTTTTTTGGTAATATCTTTTATCCTCTGGTAATGAGTAATAATAGATTTTACTTTCCCCAGTTCTTCGTAGTAGCCTTTATAAAGGTCTTTCTGTTTCTGTGTCCAGTCCGAGATTTCATCAAGCTTTAGTTTGGAGAGCACATTTTCAACCTGTTTCTGGGCATTCTGAAGCCAGATGGTTTTGTTCTGCAGTTTTTGGATCCTCAGGTCAATGGCTTTGATGACTTTTTTGGTTACTGCCTTTACGATTTCCAGTATCGGAAGTGCCGCGATTTTTTCAGCAGGTCTTGCAGGAGTGTTGATAAGCAGCAGCAAAATCAGGCAGGTAATTAGTTTCTTTTTCATTGTTCATTTTTATTTAAATTCCGTTTCTCATGTCCTGAGCCAGTGCAGCAATGCCTTTTTCGATGTTACCGCCGAACTTTGCCGCATAAGCATTCATTTTCACCTTTTCGCTTTCCTCGGTGGTGTAAGCCAGATATTCGTTTAAAGAAACTTCGGTTCTGTATACCTTTGATGATATTCCCCCCAGGGAAATAAAGACCTCCTTGTATTTCTTGTCGGGATCATTGGCCTTATTGACCGATAGCACGAGCGCCTTTTCTTTTTCCGTGAGCCCGAGAAGTTCCTGTATCTGATCAAATTTATTCTGGTACTTGCTCTGGTCCAGCAGGATCTTGCAGTCGCTGTTATTGATAATGGCTTGCTTGACCACAGGGGAAGAAATAATATCTTCCACCTCCTGTGTCACCACAATGGCCTCCCCGAAAAATTTGCGCACAGTCTTAAATAAATACCGTAAATATTCTGCCATCCCTTCCTTGGCAATCGCTTTCCAGGCCTCTTCAATGAGGATCATCTTGCGAATGCCTTTGAGTTTTCTCATCTTGCTGATAAAAACCTCCATAATGATAATGGTCACCACAGGAAATAAAATAGGGTGGTCTTTGATGTTATCAAGTTCAAATACAATAAACCGCTCTTTTAAAAGATTAAGATTTTCTGTGGCATTCAGAAGGTAATCAAACTCGCCTCCCTGATAGTACGGGCGTAGCACGTAGAGAAAATTATTGATGTCAAAGTCTTTTTCTTTCACCTTGTCACCTTCCAAAATGGAAACAAAATCTTCTTTCAAAAACTCGTAGAAGCTGTTAAAACTCGGAAAGACATCCTGTTCTTTATCCAATTTTTCGTAATATAGCTGCAAAGCATTGGAAAGAGCAACATACTCGCTCCTATTAAAGGTTTCATCGTCTTTTTTCCACAGCGCCAGCAGCAGTGTTTTGATGCTTTCCTTTTTCTCTGTATCCAGATTGTCTCCCTCTGAAATATAAAAGGGATTAAAACGGATCGGGTTCTTTTCATCGTAAGTGAAATAATACCCTTTTACCATATCGCAGAGCCCTTTATAACTGTGACCGACATCTACCAGTACAATATGCGTCCCTTGTTCATAATAGCTCCTGACCATATGATTGGTAAAAAACGATTTGCCGCTCCCCGAAGGACCCAAAATAAATTTGTTCCGGTTGGTGCAGATTCCCATTTTCACAGGCTCATCGCTGATGTCGACGTGGACAGGTTTGCCGGTCAAACGGTCTCCTAGACGAATACCCACTGGACTCAGAGAAGATCTGTAGCCGGTTTCCATATTCAGAAAACATACCGCCTGCTCAGTGAAAGTATCAAAAGTGTCATTCATAGGGAAATCCGCGGCATTTCCCGGGATTCCCGCCCAGTAAATCTGGGGAGCTCCAGTTGTTTCCTGTTTCGCCGCTGCATCCATCTGGGCCAGCGCTGAGGATACTTTGTTCTTAATTTCCTTAAGTTCTTCGGTATCGGTACTCCACGCCAGCACATTAAAATGCGCTTTAACCGGCAGCCGTTGCTGGGAAACCGCCTCATTGAGAAAATCATTAGTGGCATCCCGGGCAATCATATTCTCCCTGCTGTAGGCCGATAAAGACTGCAGGCGTAATCTTTTGCTTTCGAGTTTCTGGATGGTTTTCTGCGCATCTTCAAGGAACAAATACTGATTATAGATATGGTTACAGGATAAAAGCTGCCCAAGGGTGGACGCAAATCCGATACTGAACTTGGTTTTATCAGTGGAATACCGGTCAAAATTAATCCTTGAACCGCACAGCGCCGGAAGATCAGCGGCGTCGCCCAGGGTAAAAAGCTGACAGTGTTTATCACCTACCTCGAGGCCCTGATTAAAGGTAATGTCATTAAAGACAAAGGAATCTTCCCTCTCAGAAAGGAAACAGTACCGCTCAATTAGTCCTTTTTTTCTGCTGTCGCTTTTGAGTTCGTTATTCTTCAGACGGGTGAGTTTTACAAAACCGCTGTCCTCCATAATTCTTTTGAACTGTCCCGTGCAGTCAATAAAATCCTGCAGCAGCTGCGGATTTAAAGTTTCTTCCGGGACGATGGAACTTCTTAAAAGATTAGAAAAAAGAGAACTTGAATTTTTTCTGCCGCTGGGTTTCTTGGTCAGCATGATATAACAGGAATGATCCAGAAAAGGTCTTTCATTGAAAAACTGCTCGCTGCTGCGGGTGAGAAAACTGCTGTCATCACTTACAAAATCAGCTTTATAATGCTGCTCTAAAAACCAGTCTTGCTTGTGAAAAACACAGAACTTTGGAAGTATCTTGACTGCTTTGATCCACGACTGGTGGAAAGCTTCATATTCTTGATCCGACAAAGTAAAAATCTCAGGCAGTTCTACCTTGAATATTACTGTTATATCCCCTTGTTTTGATACAATACAGTCGTGTTCTACTGCCATAACAGGCAGTACGTTTTCGATCCTTTTCTCCATTTCTCCTTCATTTTTATTTCAAACGTTCTATAACTATATCTTAATAAAAACAGACCTGCTGTACACTTTAATACATTTTGGAATCTGCTTTTTCGCTAGTGCCTTCATCATGCCATACTCTCCATACTTATTGCTCATTTTATAAATCTTCAGCACAAGAAAGACACCTGCTGCTGCTATCAAACCAATACATATAAGGGAAGGAAGGCCGATAATGTACAGTATGGCAAAAAGTATCATAAGGGCGACAACTCCGCCTCCTAAATACCAGATGTACTGCGCTTTTAAACCCTTGAATTCTATGCTTTGGTTGATTCCTTTGTTGATCTGGTAGACGCTGCTGTGCATTGCATTCATTGCCTTTAAACCCCGAAAAAAGATTTAATTACAGTGGCCACAACAACCAGAAAAACACAGCTGCCGAACCAGGCTGCCGCTACTTTACCGGTATCAGGATCCCCGGCATTCCATTTCTGATAAACTTTTACGGCGCCAATAAGCCCCAGTATGGCTCCAACGGCATACATAAGTTCTGTACCCGCATCAAAATAGCTTCTGACTTTCTGGTTGGCCTCATTAATCCCGGCAACGCCGTCCTGTGCGTAGCCGGTTCCATTAATCACGAGTAACAAAAGACATGAAGTAGCCAGCACCTTATTCTTTTTCCAAATACGCTTTAAATTTCTTTTACATTTTCTCATCATACATCATTTTAAAGTCTTGATTATTATAAAAAGCAGAGGAACGCCGCTGTTGCAGCTCTATTTTCTTGTCACATAAAGCCATACCGCACCAGAGAGAACAGGGATATAATTCCTCCGCTGAATTTTAAAAAGCAGTTCCTTCCCACAGACTGTCCGCCTCGCTTAAGGTTAAAAGCAGAGCCGGGTGTTTTTCAGATTCCGAGACTATCAGTTTATTGATGCTTTGACGAAGGGAAGAAATCTTTACATAAGGATACTCTTCGAGCACCATCGACAGGTAATTTTGAAACTGCTCTTTTGATATTTTTTTTTCTGCACTTTCCTCGGTGGCCTGAATAATTTTTGAAGCAAGCTGCTCAGCATCATCAAGGGTATCGAATGATTCCGAAAAAGAAGCTGAGATCGGTTTTGGCTCTTTTGAATTTTGACTGTTGTTTTTAAAAGAAGGAATTTTAAGTTTCTTTTTCCCTGATAAGATTTTCTTTAAATCGGTACTGTAAAATTTAAGTATTAGGATCAGATACCAGATTATGACCAGTATACCTATGACAGTCAGATAACTACTCCATGGAATATTTGTAAACATAGTTTTTCATTTTATCGTTCAACATTTATCTCCCTGTAAAAATCATAACCCCTTAATAGGTTATGATTTATTTTGCAAGTCAAAGGAACGCTAGTAAGCACTGCCTTACAAGTCCAGCATTTGGCTGTACCCTGGCTGGACTCCACTGGACCTCCAGTAAAATCTGGGAAAAAAAAATTAAAAAAAAAGTGATTTTTTTTTAGCGGTTGATTGTATTGCCGAAAAAATTGAGGACTTAGAATTACTGCATACAGGTTATAATGCTGTTTTGATATTCTTCTAAGAGCTGTAGTTTGAAATGGGCAGTAAAAAATGAAGAGCAGAAGGATTTAAGTCTTCTGCTCTTTTGGTTGTTAGTATTCCCGTATTTGTTTAATGATCCGCTGCAGGGTTTCCACGGCGATCTCCTTATCCCTTTCCTCTGCAACATAAGCTTTACTGCGCATGGAATCAAAGGAGAGGTTCTTTTTAAAAGGTGTTGACAGAAACGGTACAATGGTTTTAAAAACCTGGTTCATTGATTTTGAAACAAGGATTTCAAGTTCCTGGCATGCCCTGAGTATAAGTGCGGTCTGGTCGGTTGATAACTGGCATAGGATCTTTTCTTCTCTGCTGACTGGATTTTGCTGTGAAAGTTTTTTATTTTCAGAAGGAATGCTGGCAGCAGTTTTAAGATTTTCCTTTTTTTCAAGAAAGTTAATTTCCTGTTTAAACCAGTCCAGCAGTACTTTCTTTAAATTTTGATGGTCACAATTAAGGGCCGCGGTGGCGTTAGCTGCAATTTGGTTAAGCTCTTTAGCATACAGCAGTAGCCATCCAATTCTATCGGAGCCTTGCTCAAATTTGCTGATTTTCATAGCTATGGCCTGGGTATAAAAGTTGATGAAAAGTTTGCTGTTGAAATTCATATAAATCAGCACCTGCATTAAATCGGTATGAATCAGGTCTTCTGTTTTATTTGTCTTCAGCGATTCAAGTTCTTTAAGCAGCTCTTTATAGTAGAGTATTTCCCTAAAGGTGACTTTTTTATTTTCTTTGGCATTAGCAAAGCAGTACAGCGTATTAAAAACAATCTCTGCAAGCATCTTTTCATCCGGATTAAAATGCAGAATGGTTCTGAGTTTATCGATTCTGAGTTTTATTTTCTTATAGGAAATACTAAGATAGGAAACAGGTATCTTGGAATCTAAACTTATAAAGCAGGCAAATCTCGACTCCAGAAAATTTAAGAGTTCATCCAAAGCGGTAAGAAGGGCAGTGGTGACTTCCTGCAGATCCTTTCTTTCTGTCGCTATGCTTTTATTGATAACAATCAGCTGATCCCAAAGACTAATCAGGGCGGAATGATAATTTTTTACCAGTACTTTAATATGCTTTTCTTTACTGAGTGAAAAAACGCGAATAGTAAACTGAGTCTGGATGAATTGTGTTTCCTCTACAGCTTTATCAATTATTGCCTTAGACTCAACAGGAGTAAGGTTGCTTATGGCGCTTTTTTTCGGATTTAAATTCAGCGTCACTACTGAGTCCAGCCATTCTAAAAGATAGGTTTGATTCATGTTGCTTCATTTTTAAGTAAATATTATTTCAATATTGTATTGAAAATACTCCAAATCAATGTCTGTACACATTTCAAACCCAGGTGGAATTATTTAGTGCTGGTTCAGCCTTATTCGGTATTCAGATGGAGATAAAGAAGTATGCTTTTTAAAAAAATTACTAAAGAAAGAAGTGTTTGCAAATTTTAGTTCTTCAGAGATTTTAAGAATGGTTAAATCACTATTTTGAAGCAAAATCTTAGCTTCCAGAATTAATGCATTTTCAATGCACTGTTTGGCCGTTATCTCTGTAATTTGCTTGATTGTTTTAGTGAGATGCCCTGAGGATATATTCAGGGCATCTGCGTAAAACTTGACACTGTGCTGTACTCTGCAGTGAATTTCCAGTAATCTAAAAAAATGGACTGCTGTTTTTTCTGTGCTGGAATATTTTGCCCTTTCATGCCAGGTAGCTTTATAATAATGGCTGGCAAGTTCATAGAGAAACAGATTAAAACTCAGCAGAATCAGCTCTTTTTTAAAAACCTTTGAATCAGATATTAACAGCCTGGAGTTCACTATTTCCAGTAAATCCATCAGGCTGTTGATCTCTTTTTTCTTTAAGAAAATTTTAGAGGCATACTGGGCAGTGAAGAAATTAAAATATCCGATATGAGGCCATCTGATACTGTTCTCTAATGCAAATTCTGATGTAAAAGATACAATCGAAATGCATAATTCCTTGCTCATTAGAAGAATTTCGCAGTTTGCTTTCTTAGGGATAACTGCCGATTCATTAATGAATAAGTGTACTTTTCTGCTGTTAATACTCATCGCTGCAGCGCCTTTATTTACAAGCAGCACAGTAGAATGATCTTCCGGAATCAAATTCTTTAATGCGCGCTTGGAGGTTAAACTTTCAAAAATGCATAATTGAATTCCTGCAGTTTTATAGTTTGATTTTCTAGATTCCAAAGTATTTTTTTTAAGATTAAAGGCCTATTTTCTAACTGTATAGTTTTGCGATCAGCGAAACACAGATAAACAGCATATTTGACATCCCATTTATAAATAAGAGATATACTAATTTTCTGAGGGAATACATTTTAAGGATCTCTGCAAGAGAGATACATATTAAATGATCATCAAACAATATGGATAGGATCAGGTATATGGTTGTCAAATTAAATAGTATCAGAAATACATAATAACTGTATAATATCTGTTTTTCAAAAAGTAAAATCCAGTCCATATTTTCTATTCTGTAGTGTTTCTGCTGAGAATCCCCGCGAGTAGTGATCTGGTAACTGCAGTTGCAGAATTGCTTAAGGCTCCCTGAACGGCACCGACCCTGTTTCCAACAGAGGTTTCCCAGTCTTTGTCTTTTCTCTTTGATGCATAATAAAGTGAATATCGGGTGATGGCTGATGAAGTAAGGATTATTCTTTTTTCTTCAGCTGTAAACTGCTGGTTATTTGTAACAATGGCCTCAAAAGAGATGATGGATGGATGAACAGCCTCATAGTCACTGTTCTGCCAGAGTGCAGCCGAGGACATAAATTCTGACAGACAGTTTTTTGAAGCCATGGACATCGAAGAATTTGCTATAATCTGCTCAAGCTGTATTTCAGGGGAATCGACCATTTCTTGTATTTCCTGAAAATTGGCGGGATAATAGGAAGGCAGGTTTTGAAAATCACTGTGCAGAAATGAAATAGAATCGATTTTACTGCTGACAGCATTAATGGTGTGATCCGTAAAATTTCCCGAAAGATAGGTATCCAATAAGTCATTGTGAATTTTCCCGGTAATGTCATACGCATTGGCCGTATTTTCAGGATTCAGGCCTGCATTCTTTTTTGTATGGGCATTCTTTTTTTTGAAATTAGAAATTGAATCTTCGCGAGTAAAGTCGTTGGTGCATGAAAGGGTCAATACCGCCAGCATGCTGATTAAAAAGTTTTTCATGATTAAAGTGTGTTAAATGGAATGACTTTTCAGTCAGTTCATTTCACCCGGGTAAGCAGAACTTTAAAACAGCACGATGCCATTTTTTTTGCTTTTGAATTCACCGCAAATCTAGAATCATCAATTCAGCCCTGCAAACTCTCATCTGTGGATTTTCGGAATTTCAACTATGGATTTTCCGAAAATCCACACCCTGTTTTTTAAAAGTTAAGCCTTTGTTATCAATATATTACGTTATATTTGAAGCTCTTTTTTACAGAATGCTTTACTTATGATCTGCACATCTGAAAATTGTAGTAAGCAAAAGCATTTTTTGATAAATATTGTTCCATTTTTAATTATCAATCTATGCTTAAAATACAATTCGGACTTCTTTTTTTGTGTCTGGCCCAGGAGGTTTCTGCCGGCTGGAATTCACTGAGATTACCTGACTCGCTTTACGGTAAATCCTTTGATTATTTATTTGACAGGATTGAAGAATCAGAGCACAGCAGCCAGTTAGTTTATCTTGCGTATTTCCTTGGGAAAGCTAAAAGGGAAAAAAATGATCAAGAAATTGTAAACGGATATAAAAACTACCTTCATTATGCCCCTGATAAATTAAAATTGGTTTATGCCGACAGTATGATCTATACCGCCAGAAAGTCTGGAAATGATGCGCTGATCGGTTCAGCTTATCTCTCAAAAGGAATTGTCTTTTATTCCTTTAAAAAATATAAGTCGGCTTTAGACCATTACCTTATTGCGGATAATTTTATTTCAAAAACAAATGATGATTACCTAATTTATAAAGTCAAATACAATCTAGCCCAGATTAAGTATTACCTGGGTTTTTATGATGAAGCTGTTTCTTTATTTAAAGAGTGCATTGACTATTTCAGCACACATAACACCAGAGCCTACCTCAATTCATTACACTGCCTTGGCTTATGTTATAACAGGATGGGAAACTACGGCTTGTGCTCTGAGATAAATGAGAAAGGGATTCAGGAGGGCCGCAGACTCTCCAATGAGGATATGAAAGTGTATTTTATGCACTCCGAAGGCATCAATCAGTATTTTAAAAGCAACTACTCGGATGCCTTAAAAAACATCAATGCGTCACTTCCCGGGATAATTAAAAACAAAGATTTTGCAAATGAATCTGTGGGCTATTTCTACCTTGGGAAAAGTTACTGGGATCTTCACAAACACGAAAAGGCACTCCCTTACTTTATGAAAGTAGACAGGATTTTTGAGAGTAAAAATTACATTCGTCCGGATCTTAGGCAGAATTATGAACTTCTGATAAAATATTACAAAGGCAGGCAGGATCTGAGTAAAGAACTTTTTTACATCAAAAAACTACTCAAAGCCGATAGTGTGCTCAGTAGCCGATACGTTTATCTGTCGGGTAGAATCCGTAAAGTCTATGATACAAAAGTGCTGATAGAAGATAAAAATAAAATTGAAAATTTATTGAACAAAAGAAAACACAATGATCTTATCTTCAGTGGTATTACTATTATTCTCTTTTCAGGACTTCTGTTTTTTGCCGTAACACATTTCAGGAGTAAAAAAATCTATAAATTAAAATTTGAACAGGCAATGAATGAAAAGGCTTCCTTGCAGCCTAGAGTTCAAAGCAGAAACGGCGGAAAAGTCATTGATGATATCAGTAAAGAGACCGTGGCGCAGATACTCAGAAAACTCGATAAATTTGAAAGCGATAAAAAATTTCTTTTAAAAGACTTAAATGCAGCCAAGCTTGCGGCAATTATAAATTCTAATCCGAAATACTTATCCAGTGTGATAAGGAACCATAAAGGTAAAAAGTTTGTAACCTATATCAGTGATCTTAAAATCGATCATATTATTACTTTATTGAAGGAAGATAAAAAAATAAGAAAATATTCAAATAAGGCACTTGCTGATGAAGCGGGATTTAGTACTACGCAGAAATTCGCGCAGGCTTTTCATGCCAAAACCGGATGCCCTACTTCCTTTTTTATTAAGGAAATTAATAAGATCTAAGGAATATTGTTTTTGAACAGTTAGTTATGATACATGCAGTTTTAAGCCTGTGGTTTGGTAAACTGAAGTGAATTTGAAGCAGAATCATTAGGCAGCCTCGCTTTACGCTGTAAACGAAGTTCACTGAACTCCGATTGAGATAAAAAGTAAGTGAAGTAATCTTTTATGCCGAACCCCGGCAGAAAAGGATTTCCGCTGCACACGAGCGAAGCGAACTGGCGTAGCAATCGGGGCTGGAGAGAAGCATTTTGCTTTTGAGTAAAATCTTTACGAAAAAACCATAGTTGTGGAATCTCAGCGGTTCCGTTCAACACGGGTTTCATTGTTCGTGCTACGCAGGCAAGGAACTCTAGCTGTTTTAGCAGCTGTGACTTTAAATTAAGAAAATTAAAATTTTATACTGTTTTTTCATTTATCCAGTTTGCAATATCTTTGATTACGTTTTTATCATTATAAATATTGCTATGTTTTATTTTATAGCAAAATATCCTTTTGTTTTGTACGATTTTACATTACAGTTATTCAAATGATTAGGAATATGGCTTATATCAAATTTTAAAAAAATACGATACTTGTAACTAGTATAATCCAATATAAGGAAGTTAGATTTCTTTAACATCATTATTATCCTTAAAGTAACATTGAATATGCAGTAGAAGAGAAAAATCAAGAAGATTATAATTGCTGTATATGAAAAAATATGTATTATCATATCTTCTACTTTTTCTTTAAAGTCAATGGCTGAAATGCTGATTGCAAGAAGGAAAAATAATAAAATGATAAATATGAGATATTTTTGAGTTTCCTTCCATGTAAGCGTTATCATAGCTGCTAACGTCAGTTTGTCTCAAAACCTCCATTTTTTATTATTTTGAACGTAAATATAGCTGATTTAAACTATAAAAATAACTTCCTGTAAAAACTCAATCTGTTGATTGTTTTGAACGAGTACCCTTTTACTTGTCTTGTATAAACTAAATCAAAGCGTTTGCAATGTGGCTTTTTAGATACTTACTACTTAATAAAACGTATTAAGAACCTTTTTTTATTGCCCGCGTTACAAACGCTACAATTATCTTTTAAGTATTATGTAGGCACTCGTTGCATACGAGCACAAGAGGGAATAAAAAATCACTAACCGAATACTCCGTTGATCTGCGATAACACCCAACTGAAACCTCCGCCTGCCAAATTCACATAACAGGTTTGTCCACTGAATGCAATAATAGTTCTACCTGCCGGAGCAGTCACCTGAAAATTTTGTGTATCAACTACATTGGGATTAATGGTGGCGGGATAACTTGTGCCGTTGATGGTGATTTGAACTACCACATTTTGTCCGTACCAGTAGCCTGTTACGTAACTGAAAGCGGTGAGGCCATTTGTGAGATTGATCGGATTATTCCCATTGCCGCCATCACCACCGTGTTGTAATAGTTGTACCACATATGAGCCGTCGCTGCTGGCATTGGTACATTGGATGGCATCCACAACATCTCCGCTACGGATAACGATACTTTGGATAATAGTAGGAGTAGTTTGCGCATTCAAGATGGCTCCATCGTCGAACACAACCACATCCGGTTGGCCGGTCAGGTATGGTCGCATCAATAGTTGCTGACTTTGCTCGAAAGGCCAGTTGGAAGAATCAAGCCGCCAACTCATCATAGTTTGGTAGGGGTATTGCTTACTCTGGTACTGAATCCCAGCAGCGTATTGCTGAGAAGCATAAAGCGCAGTGACACCACTTTCTAAATAAGCACCGAATCCCAATAGATCGGCATTGATACCGTGTGCAATAAATACGCTAGGATTGCTAACCCAGTAACTTTGCAAATTGAACACATCTACATTGGCATTCACAGCATCCGCATTCAGGTTGTTGACATTACCGGACTGGTTAGAACTCGCCGAAATGGCCAGATAATAGGTATCCCCGAAAGCCTTACCCAATGCGTTGAGCCATTGGCCACATTGCTTATGGGAGAGTTGGCTCGTGGGCTGTTCCCAATCAATGTCGAAACCATTGAGGTCATTGTTAGCCAGAAAGTTGGCAACATTGGTCGCAAAAGTGGTCAGCAGGGCGGGGTTGTTGATGATAGTTTGCAGATCGTTGGTGATTTCTTGGGTATAGGCCAGTAAAGCAAATATGGTGATGTCCGGGTTTTGTGCACGGGCATCTAAAACCTGTTGTGCAAGATATGTGTTACTGGTTTGCAGGGTGGGACTGCTAGGGTTACTCATATCTACGCCAAACCAGCCGATGCTCAGGTAATCAAGGGTGCCGTATATCCCGTTGAGCTTAATAGAACTAAAATTGCTGTTGGGGGAGCTGTAGGTCGCGTTTGCTGGATGTAGCTCATTAGTCAGCCACGCACCGATGGCGCCGGTAAAGTTTTTTTTTTTTTCATGTGATTAGAATTTTAGAGTTTTCTACCTAAGTTTTTAATTTCTTTATTAAAAATACCAACTAATAGGCTTTTATAATGCAAAAAATGTAATGAGTACGATTTTTTAATGTATGAGTAAGCATAATCTTGGAATAAGATGCAGTCAATTATTGTAAACGATTTAGAAGAAGAATTAAAGGTTAAGAATCAAAACACAAAATTAGATTATAAAATAAACACAAATTTGTCTTATGGATTTTTAAAAAAACAATTTTAGAATTGCTGTTTAAAGAAGCTCCTTTAGAAGAAGTATTCAAGGAGTTAGAAAATTTATTTCTTCAAAATACAATTCCAATTCGATTAAATCGTAATAATAAAAGGGAAGCAGGTAAATACAGAACTAGAGTAAGATCTTTAGTGCTTAAAAATCAAAAAGATGCAATATAGAAATTCCTTAACTTAATAATCGATTGGTTCATTTTGAAGATTATCATCAATTAGTCCAGTTTCTTCAAAGGATTTATCATTCATTTTTTTTGCAAGACTTTCTAATTTTTCTCTTAAATGTGCTAAGCGATGATCTTTTGGACCCCATTTTTGTCCATCAACCAATTTTATTTTTAAATATCTCAAGTCATTTTGAAGTTCTATTGGTAAAACGTCATGATAATACGTTAAAGATTCTTCAAGGCTTTTCCCTTGCCTTAATAATTCTAATTCTACATCTTCAATATTACCTTTTCTATTTTGTCCACTATAAACACTAATCCGACAATTCAAAAGAATTAATCTTATTTCGTCATTTGCCCTGATTGTCCTTTCCTGCTTTTGAATTTGTTCCTCAAGAGCATTAATTGTTAATAGTATACCACTAAAAAGTGCTATTAAAATTGTTAAATATCCAGTTAATCTTAAGCGACGCCATCCTTTTTTAGCTTTGTCGTAAGTATCACCAAATATTCCAACTAAAGTTGAAAAAAAAGCCAGTATTATTAAAAGAAAGGTGCTCATTGTTGTTTCTTCAGTTATTCCAAGCTTGCTACTAACTTATTTATATGCGCTACAAAGTAGCGCCAATCTACCCGAAATTGGGTGTATATACGAGCGTTTGTTTCGTTTTATATATTTTCAAAAATAACCAAAAAAGATTACAAATGATAAAGCAGGATATTTAAATGCTTATCCTTTTAACTTAGAAAAATTTATTGATTTTGATTGTGTTCACAAGTGTGACACTCGCGCCAGCCTGGGGGATATCAGTAAAGAAACAGTAACACAGATACTTCGCAAACTCGATAAATTTGAAAGCGATAAAAAATTTCTTTTAAAAGACCTAAATGCAGTCAAACTCGCGGCAATTATAAATTCTAATCCGAAATACTTATCCAGTGTGATAAGGAACCATAAAGGTAAAAAGTTTGTAACCTATATCAGTGATCTTAAAATCGATCATATTATTACTTTACTTAAGGAAGATAAAAAAACAAGAAAATATTCAAATAAGGCACTCGCTGATGAGGCTGGATTCAGCAGTACGCAGAAATTCGCGCGGGCTTTTCATGCCAAAACCGGATGTCCGCCTTCCTTTTTTATTAAGGAAATTAATAAGATCTAAGTATAGAAAATATTGTTTTTTTACAACAGTCAGTGATGATGTACGCAATTTAAGGTTGTGATTTGATAAACTGAAGTAAAAGGCTATTTTTGTGGTCTTAATTTTAATAAATAGAGTATCATGAAAGATTTAGTAGCAAAAATAAACGCCGAGATCGAAACATTTAAAACAGAATCTGAATCTTTAATTGAAAAAGGTGTTAAGGCAGCAGGGGCAAGAGCCCGCAAATCAACACTGGAAATTGAAAAACTTTTGAAAGAGTTTAGAAAAGTTTCTATTGAGGAATCAAAGAAATAAATTCATTAATTCATCCTTACTTAAAAGGAGCTGTCTCAAAAGTCGAGACAGCCCCCTTTTTTTAGGCTGAAAAATATTTCTTAGCTACATAAATGCATTACAAAATTATTTTATATGTATTTTAGAAAAACAAATATTATTTAAAAATCATTGTGTCAGCTAAAAAGGCGACTTCCCCTGTTGTAATATCGTGAGTTCCGCTGACAATTCCTATCTCTCCCTTTTCAATCATTTCTTTAAAGTCAGAATGTGTTAAAGTAGAGGAAGTCATTTGGGAATATTCCAAATTGTAAATAACCATGCTTTTTAATTACAGCCCTGATTGAAACTTCGCATCATCAGCAATACTTTAGTATTAATTTACCGAAACTTACCGATGTGTCATCAAAATGCAGTTTGGATTTTACCATCCATTTTATTGAAGATTTTTTGTTTAAAGTTTTAGATTAGAGAAAACTATTTGATTTCTATTTTAATGCGCTATTGTTTTTGTCAATGATTGGGCCTGGCACCATTTTATATACACCATTCTGTTCCCATACAATTATATCTTGTATAAAAATATATCCTTCTTCTGTAGAATAATCAATATCTAACTTTAAATTCTTTATAGGCTGTAAATTATAGTTGAAATCAATGTAAAAAGTCTGTGAACCTTCATTATTTAAAATTCCAGATCTCGCAATATCCAAATTTTTAATTTTAGCGGAATTAGCTAAATTATAACCTGTTAAAGAGGAATTTAAGTTCGTGTTTTTGAAAATAAATTTTAATGATTTCCTTTCGGGAATATTCTCAATAAATATTAATATATTCGGCTTTTTAGAAGATTTATATCTTTTTTCAGATTCAATCTGCATATTAGTCAATTGATTGGCAATGACTGTCAAATTTTGAATTTCAGCTTGTCTTTCCTTATCTTTTGCTACAAGCTTATACAGTGTATAAATGGTAAGCGGTACTCCGATTACGGCTGCAAATGCCTGCATTATATCTGTCCATGATGGAGTTTCACCCATAATTAAGCTTGTTTCTAAACTTATTAAGCGTAGTCTAAATCAAAAAGCATCTCCTTCTCATATTCAATTTCCGGATTGCAGACCATTTCAATTTCTGAACCATAAAGAAGGAAACCATTAATGTTTAACGCTGGTATGCAATCATTTGAATTATCATGATGAACAAATTCAGATCTTAATTGCATTAACAGTCTTCCTAATGCATTTTTTCCCCTTAAAGTATTAGGTCCTTCAGGTACTACTGCCCAATCTTTATCTTTATTTGATAATTCAACGATTGGAGCATTGCCGGTTTTTTTCAAGAGATTAGAAAACTTCTCATAGTTTTGAGAGAGTTTCACCTTTAATACCCAGTACATGATATCATATTTTACTTCTTCCCAATCCTGTCTGGTATGTCCATGATATTTACGGCTTACCATTTTTGCTGTCATGGGGCTATTTTGGACTATAATTTCCTCCTGGATAGCAGGAAATAAAGGAAATCTGCATGCTTGATATAAGGCTTCAGCTGAAGGTATAATAACATCATTGACCCTTAGAGAATACCCTGGGGCCATATTAGATAATCCTCCAAATTCTTCTTTTGTACTTTTAAAAGCTATAACCTCAGAGCTGTTATATGTTCTTTCAGATATTTTCATACTACAAATTAATGAAAAAATTAATTAGTTCCTCTATTTCTTAAACAAAATAATGGAATCCACTCGTGACCGGGAACATCCCACCAAAATACAACGGGACAAGTATTGGATATATTTCTCCACGCAAAAAATAAAGTTCCTGTTCCCAAAGTTTTATGTGATTTTACTGTGTCCCCAAGAGGTCTTTTTCTTGGGTCGGGATCCGCTTTTTTAATTTTTTGAATTAGCTGTAATCCTTTTTCTAATACTATATTTTCAAAACGAATTCTGTTTTGAGGAGTAGAGAAAAAAACTTCTTTGATTGGTAAATTACTTGGTCTAAACGCAGATATTCCAGTATTTTCAGCTTCAAGTGAGGCTAGATATTCTAAAATTTCTTTAGGCTGTTTTTCTAAGGGATAAATGCAGTTTAAAGCCTGTTTCTCTGCAATCCATTTTGGTTTGAGCTGATTTTCTATTTTGTAGTCAAATCCTACTAATAGAAAATTTTTAATCCTATCGTCAAACTGCTTCATCAGCCTCCACTCAATATTATCAAATCCAAGTTTATGATAACAAAATAAACTTAAAGCGATCGTTTTATTTTTTGTTAAGACGGTTTCCAGATTATCAGCATCTGATAGCCAGTTAGACAAATCTTTATAAACAGTTCCTCCTGTAGCCAGTACATCGTCAAAGTATATATAATGTTTCTTAGGCTGATCTATTAGAAGATCATAATTGATTCCATATTTTTTATCTAGGATGTCGCGTAGAATTGAAAGGATTTCATTTTGACTTTTTTCTGGCTTTTGAGTATCCAAAAAGTGTGTATTATTGATGAATTCCTGCATTGAATTATATTTATAAAACTTCTGAAAGTCTGTGAGACGTTTCTCTAATAATTCAATTGCTCTATTTTTTGAAATATAAACTTGAGGTAAAAAATGCAGTAATTCCGAAAGCATGAATTCTGCATCATCATCAAATTGATTTGCCCATTCGATTATATGCTCGACTGACATTCTATGGTTTGTTTCAGGACTGTCACAATGATAGTCTTTTAGAATCTCAAATATATTTTTGGCAGTTTCGCGCATTTCTGTAAATTTCAATAAAGGATAAAAGTATAATAATGCTTAATTAAGTGCAAGTATGAACATATAAAATATTTATAAAGCATTTTTATTTAATCCTTCATAAATGAAAAACCATTATTACTGGCAATTGTGATCAAAGGCTGGATAGTTTCTTTGTAACGCAAATAATCAAATTCGTACCCCTCATCTAAATTAGGAAAAATGGTAAGATATTCATCTAAATATTTATTCTTGGAATTGTGATTTTTAACTATATCAAACGCGATTTTTTGTAGGTTGTAAAACTTATCGAAATACTTATTTACAGATGGAAGTTTATCTCTTTTCGTAGAATTAAATTTTTTATCAATTGGAATTAAATTCCAAATTAAATCATGCGATACAAATGCATGCGGAACAAAATGATCCAAAGCATATTTTTTTTCGTCAAAAATTAATTTGCTATTAGTAAAAATACATTCAATACTTCCCAGTTCATTAAAAAACAATTTCCAGTACTCATTGGTTTGCTTAACTAAAGAGCTTCTAGCTATTGATTTACTTATTTTGTTTGGGATATCCGGAACATTTAAATTTCTTTTCTGGAGAAATAAAGCCAAATTCCAATAATAAAAGTCTTTTAGTATTTTTGAATTGGATTGCAAATACGAAACCCACATAGGATTTATTTCGATGAAATCTTTTTCCAAACGATAAATACATCCTAGATCAAAATTTTCAGAGCGAGCATAAATTTCGTTACGATTTCCAGAAAACCAGGAAGAAATAAACCAATGAGGCACGTTCTTGTCAAAATGATTTAGTATTCTAATTGTATCAATTTTACCAGTGTTTTCTAGAACTTCGTTTATAATGTTTTTATTTTCATTTATCGTTAGACCTTCAATTTCTAAAATTCTTTTTACTGAATCTTGAATGAGATCCTGTTTGCCAAAAGAAACATGAAAATAATTTACTGTATACCAAGAATTACTTATCATTCGTGAAAACAAATTTCTTTTTAGAATATGGGTGTTTCCTTCGTCAACTAATTCAAGTATTGCTAAAAACCAGTAAAATTTATAAGTGGCTGATGTACTAGAAAATACTGATGACAATTTATCTACTGACAGTAGTTGTGAATTGGGTAAGGTCATGAAAATTTATAAATTTTAATGGAAGAGTAATTTAACTAATCTGTTTGATAGAAGAGCTTACTTTATAAAATTAAAAAAATAGAAAACTTTAGAAAAGTTTGCTTTGATGAATCTCGGAAATTAAAATTTTATAAAAATAATAAGTTTATAATGGCTGTATTATTGTTAGCATTATTATAATCTATCTATTGATTGTTCGATTATCGTTTTCAGTTCTTTCAAGGACTGTTTACGTATTACCATTTTTCCATTCTTTTTAGCATTAATTTCTTTCGATATTTTTAAATTTAAACTAATAAGTGTGGTTTTTTCTTGTCGCTGTTGATCTTCAATTATTACATTAGAATAAGTTCTTTCAGGAAAGTATCTATATTCAAAAAAGTTTTTTAATTTGAATAAAGCATCATTATTAAGATTGAAAATTGTTTCTGCGAACTTTTTAGAATTAAGTTTTGACAACATTGGAGTTCTTTCAATAATATTACCTAAATTATCATCATACTGTCTGATTTTTTGATATAATTCATCAACATTTTCGCTTGTTAAATTACAAAATAGACTTTCAATTGTTTGCTCTGATTTTTCGTTTTTAATCTCTTCTAAAAGTTCTCTAGTATATTTTACAAGAGTTTTAAACTCTTCCGTTTTATCAGATGCATAACCTTTGCGCCATGACCCCCAAGTTAAAACTGAGAAGCCCATGGTGTCTTTAAAATCTGAGAGGTTTGATTCTTTTATTAACTGCTTAGCTCTTTTTACGACTTGCGACTTATTTTTTGAGTTATAAAGCTTTACGTCAATAAGTGAAAATAAGATACCTGATATGTGCAGTATTTCAGTAATATGGAAGTCTTCTGTTGTAAAAAAACTACGATGCACATTATCTAATAATATTAAAAAATCATCATCATCTAATAACTTCCAGTACCACAATTTCTCCCAATCTTTTTCTTCTATTCCCTTAGCAAAGATAATTGAATTATTGATTTCATTAACTAACTCTTCAAAGTCACCATTTTTTATATAATTAACTAGCTTAAACGGAGAAAATAGTTTTGTTGAATGATGCAAGTTAAATGTTGACACTACTTCGTCATATTGATTATAGTTTTTTTCACTTTTATCATCTGAAACATAAGTCTGTTGCTGAAACAATGATATATCTTCATTTCCAGTTTTTATTTCTAGGAAATATATTAAAAAGTAACTCAGATAGTTTCTGAATAGAATTTTATATTTTTCTTCGCCTTTTGTTAGATCTTTGTCGATAAAATTAAATAATCGTTCAAAATCATATATGCCACGTTGCAAAACTCTAAGATTTTCCTTTTTAGAGATATTGAAAATATTTATGATTAAATTTCTTGATTCAAGTAAATGAGGTTTTATATCCTTTGAGACAGAATTTAAGAAAAAATCAATTGCTTGATCTGTATCAGGTTTGATTTCAAAAGTTTGACCAATAATCTTTTCTTTAAATACAGAATATTCGTATTTACTGTCATTATTATGCTTATCATTTATTTTATCTTCATCGGAAATCAATATTACTTTGCATTGTGAATGTTCTACAAAATCATTGATGAAACCGTATAGCTCATCAAGCGGAATTTTACAACGTTCTACATCGTCAAATATTAGAATTCGATTTCCCTTAATTTTATCGTTACTAGATTTGAAAATAGAAATAGGATCAAAATTTATGTTTACACTACCGTCAGCCTTGTTATCATTATCATAATCAAAATCGATTTTTAATGTGGATTTTATAAACCCTTTAAATACATCCGATGCGAATTTTGCACCTTTTGAATAAAGGAAAGGTGATATTTTCGCTTTTAGCAACTCGACGACTTCACTTTTTTTAGCAATTCCATTGAGAGAGATATAAATGGGTTTCAAATTTATTTCACTTTGGGAAATAATTGCTGCGTTGTCCCATTCTTCAATAATACCTCTGATAAAATAAGTTTTACCTGCGCCCCATTTTCCTTTTAGCATTATCGCAAAATTTGGATTTTGAGATTTTACGAAATAATCAAGATATTCCTTTGTTGTTCTATTTGTCATAGTATAGTTTTGCTCAGTAATACTTGTTGCTGATATTTTACAAATTAAGTTATGTTATTAATTTAGGAATCTAAACTTTCTATGAAACATTATTTTTCCATCTTTTATAATGGTGTTGTAATCCGGTTTTATCACCACCAATAAAATATTTACCAGCATTTAATGTATCAATTAGTTTTCTTACATCATTCGAATGTCTAACTTCCCAACTAAGTTCATTTACTAAATATGAACATACTAAATCAGAATTTAGTTCAGGCTCATATTTAAACAAAGTTCTAATATACGTTTTTGCTCTATTGTTATCCATATGATGAGATATTCCAGTTGACGTATTTATAACTTTAGTTAATTCACTAAAGGCTTCTTGAATAATTGAGCTTGGTTTTGGTATATCAGTTTTACTTTCAGCAACTATCTCCTTTTGATCAATATTTAAAATACTTGGGTTTTTAGTTGTAATCCAACTTTGTGTCAATTCTTTTAGCCATGGTATTGCTATGATGTAAGCTACATTTCGATAATCTTCAACCTTAAAAATTTCTTTTGAATTCAAACCACAGGCGATAACTACATCAGTTGAATTGGAATAACTATCAGAATAAGTTTTAATAGTTTCAATTTTTAATAATAAAATATCTTTTCTAATTCCTTTAAATAATTGTTTGATAGTCTTTTCACCGTAAAGTCGATCTAACCAACCTGTATTATTTTTTGTTGCAACTAAAAAGATTATTTTTTTAATATTACTGTCTTGCTTCGCAAGCTTTAAAGCAAATTTGTAAGCGCTATCGTATGCGCCATCGTCATTTCCATGAGTATCAATATAATATCTATTATTCATAATTATATAGTTAGAATGTATTTAAAAAAAGTTCTTTTATATTTTCTTATACATATCAATGTGTTCCTCTATTTTTCACAGGAAACAATGGATACCAACCATTTGCTCCCCACCAAAATACTAATGGACAGGTATTGGAAATATTTCGCCAAGTAAAAAAATGACTTCCTGTTCCCAATGTTTTATATGATGGGGGTGTCATTCCTAATGGACGTAAACTTTGCGCTGTTAAATTGTCGATTGATTCTATTATCTCAAATCCTTTTTTCAAAAGAATTTCTTCGTATCTAATTCTATTTTTTGGGGTAGAAAAGAAATTTTCATTTTTAGGGTAATCTGGATTTCGAAATGCAAATTTAGCATTCCCCATTTCATAATCTCTTTCAAATGAGTTTTCAATAAATTCTAATATTTCGTCTCCTAAATCACTTTTAATTGGAAAAAGATGATTGAAAGCAGGATCAGCATTGTAAGAGTTTATGCGAGGATTATTTTCAACTTTAGCAACTCCATAAAATTTCAAACGGTCATTCAAATTATATCCGAGTTTATTATCTATCGCAAATGGTACATTCCTTAATGCCCAAGAATGGAGAATTACAAATGATGCAATAATTCCTATTCCAGACTCTCTAAAATCATTAATGCCGTATTTTTCAATTTCTTTTACTATATCAGCTCGAAAAGTACCCCCTGAAGCTAAAACATCATCAAAATATATCCAATTTTTAATTTTTTTTGTGCCACATTCTTTAAGGCTAAAATTATATTTTTCCTTAAGGATGCGATCTATAAATTCCAAAAATATCTTTTGACTTTTACCATTTTTTTGACAATCTAAGAACTTAGTTTCATGTAAAAAATCTATAGCACTATTATATCCAAAATCTTTTTTTAATGTTTCAAATTCATTACCTAAAATTCGGAGTGTATGTTCTTTTGTTAGATAACTATTTGGTAAGAGGTGTAGTAATTCAGATAGTATGAATTCTCTGTTATTTTCTTCAAATTGCTCAATCCATCTAATTATATGCACTTTATCTATTTTTGTATTATAAAAAATACTAATATCGTCTTTTCTATAATCTTTTATGATCTCTACAATTTGTTCTATTAATTGTTCCATATTTTTTAAAGCTATGTATTTAAGAGTTGTATTGTATTATGTATCTATTTTAAATGTTGTGATTTAAAAAACATCTTAAACTAATCTGTTCTCAATGAAATCGAAATCATTCTATATTTTTTTAAAAGTGCTAACTTTCCATGGCTTGGTATCAGTAGTGAATAATTTGTTGTTTCCGTTTAAGAAAGATAATGTGGCTACTGTGGGAAAACGTTATTATGCACAAATTATATTATTGTAATTACAAAAGGAAAATTACCATCACCTATTTTTACCGGTGTTTGTTTCCCTTTTGATAAACTTGTCACTTGGTTTTTTGCATGTTCAAATATTTCTGACGTGAAAAAAATGTTATTACGTAAATACTCATGTAGATAAATAGAAATATCTACTAAAACCTGTAAAAAGAAATAATTGTACGCACTTTGATCAATTTCAGTAGCAAATAAATAAACAACACCATCTTTACATTTGTCAATAGCGTCATTAAATTTTTCCAATGCTTCTTCTCTTGTTAGCGGCATCTTAACTATCCCACCTTGTCTATATTTTGGAATTAATCTATTTATACGTTTAATGTGGAGTTCAAAATCTATTATATCTCTGCAAGATTCGATAATATGTAATTGTTTTTTACATTCAAATTGTATTTGTCCGGACTGAATGAACAAATCATTTTGTAGTTGAAATATTTGTAAACCATCTTTGTTAGCTCCATGTCCTACAAGTATAACTACTAAATAATCAAGAGCGTTTAAATGAATTGTATTATTTATGCCGTCAATATCTGGTTCTTCTAAAACGAATATTTCCTTATGAAAATTAAAGGCACCACCTGCATTGCTACAAAAGAAATCAATGTACAACTGAATGATTTTCCTGTCATTAATTAATTCGACAGCGGTTTTACTATATCCTTTGATTATTAATACCGACTTCTTCATAAATTTAGCATTACTTGTTAATTGATGACATAAAAAACGAATCAATAAATCTAATAATTGGATTGGCTTTACATTGTTTAGCTTTCCAAACATACAAAACCGCTTTTGTTATACTTTACGGTTTTCCATAATCTATCTTAATTAATAAGTAGTAAAATAATTCTTTTAAAAATGATATTACTACAGTATAAATACCTGTTTTAATTTCTATTGGACATAAAAAAAGATGCCTTAGGCATCTTTTTTTGTTTTTTATAATTAGAAATATTCCCTTTCACATTCTATAAAGAATTGAGATAATGTCATCTCTTCTTTCCGCAAAATTTTTATTAATGTATTTATAGGGATGTTATATCCTTCATCACTGGCAATTTTTGAAATAGTACTAGTTACAAGATCACATTGATTGCCATAGGATGTAAAACTAATATCTTTTCCTTCCTCATCTTTTTTGTCAATTATCCATTTTTTGGCAATGAAGTTACAGATATGCTTTTTGGAAAGCATATTTTTAGGTCCTAAAGATGTAGATTTATTTGCTGTCAATTTATGTGTATTAATTAACAAAATAAATTCATTTGTTGAAAAAAATCGTTTGCGATAGCAAACGGTAGAATAATTTTGTTATATTTGCTTTCAATCCATTAGGATTGTATTTTTGCGATTCTTCATATAAATAATATTGAAGCATTCGCTTAGAATCTCGGCTCAAAACTTGGCAGTTTAAACCACGAGATGATAAGTAAGATGCTCACGTCTATTGGCGTGGGCTCACTTATTCGTGGAGGTCATGCCAAGTACCAGAGACGTTTAAGATGAGTTCCACGCTTTTTTATGTTCAAAACTCTCTGATTATTCTTAGCGATATTTCTTCTTTTTACTTTAAAGTCTCGCTTTGATTCAAAGTCGAACCTTAAAATTATTAATGCCTATGTCTTTAAAAAAAACTTCTTTATGTCCATTAAGCCGTTTACTTAATGCATAAAAAATGGCCCTCTACATCAGCGACTAAACTATAGCAGAGGACCATAGCTAATCAAATCATCGTTTAACTAACCAATCCCAATATTATGAATATTTTTTCATTTTACAAGGATGGGAAAGCTCTTTATCGCCTATTTTTCATATGGCTATGTTTTTCTTTTTCATCTGTTTATGCCACAAACTCCGTTAGGCATAGTATTTCACTTTCTCAACAGTTTCAGGTCCAGGGGACTATTAGCGACGGATCCAATCCGCTTCCTGGGGTAACCATTGCCATAAAAAACAGGCGCAATTCTGCTACTATTTCCGATTATAGCGGTCAGTACGCTCTTTCTGCTTCGCCATCGGATACATTGATCGTTTCTTTTATAGGTTTTAAGACTGTTCTTGTTCCTGTTCAGGACCGTAAGACAATAAATATTTCGTTAGAGTATGATACAACGACTCTAAAGGAGGTGAAGATCAATGCAGGATACTATTCCATTAAAGAAAGCGAGCGTACAGGAAGTATTGCGCGAATCATTTCAAAAGATATTGAAGCGCAGCCCGTAACCAATGTTCTTGCAGCTATGCAGGGGCGAATGGCCGGTGTTAGTATCATACAGACCACAGGGGTTCCCGGCGGAGGTTTTGATATTAAAATCCGTGGACAAAACAGTATTAGAAGTGATGGGAATAATCCATTGTACATAATAGATGGAGTTCCTTACGCCTCGAATCCTATAGGTTATAATCAGACATCCTCTACATTTCCAACTGTTACAAGTCCATTAAATAGTATAAATCCAGATACAATCGAAAGCATCGAGATACTTAAAGATGCTGATGCGACCTCGATTTATGGTTCAAGAGGAGCCAATGGAGTAGTGCTGATCACTACTAAAAAAGGAAAAGGCGGAAAAACTGTTGTGAGTGTTAAAGCTGCAACCGGCGCCGGTACCGTAAATAAATTTATGAAACTGATGAGTACCCAGCAGTACCTGGCAATGAGAAAACAAGCTTTTATCAATGATGGTCTGACGCAGTATAATCCATGGGACTATGATATAAACGGGACATGGGACCAGAACCGTGAAACGGACTGGCAGAAAGAATTTTTGGGTGGTACTGCCCAGATAACTGATCTGCAGGCTACGCTCTCAGGCGGATCTGATAAAACGCAGTTTTTATTGAGCATTACCTATCACACAGAGTCTACCGTATTCCCCGGCCAGTATATGTACAAGAAAGGAGGGACGCAGTTCAGCATGAGCCACCGTTCAGAAGATAATAGGCTAAAGTTCACTTTTTCAGCAGGATACAATATTCAGGATAATGATCAGCCTGCCTATGATCTGACTGCAAGCTCCAGATATCTGGCGCCAAATGCACCTGCGCTTTATGATGCAGCCGGCAATTTAAATTGGGAAAATGGAACTTGGCAGAATCCGCTGCGTTACAGAGATGCAGAGTTCAGATCCAAAACGAATGACCTTGTTACTAGCGCTGTATTATCTTATGATTTGCTGGATAATTTAGTTTTGAAAAGTAATTTTGGTTTTACCGACTTAAGGCACCAGGAAACCCGAACTTCTCCTTCTACCATCTATAATCCCATTTATCAGTTGACAAGCGCCTTTTCCGGTATTTATTTAAATAATACAGACAGGCAGTCCTGGATAGTGGAGCCCCAGATAAGTTGGGAAAAAGAAATGACTTTTGGTAAAGTCAATATTCTGGCGGGAGGAACTTTCCAGAGCCAGACCACTGGGAGGCTGTATCAATTCGGAAGCGGCTTCACATCAAATGACTTGATATATGATCTTGCGTCTGCATCTACAGTGCGCGTCTTATATAGTGATGACGCCTTGTATAAATATCAGGCTTTTTTCGGAAGGATTAACTATAACTGGCAGGACCGTTATATTGTAAACCTTACAGGAAGGCGGGACGGCTCAAGCCGGTTTGGTCCGGGTAATCAGTTTGCCAATTTCGGAGCCGTGGGAGTGGCATGGATTTTCACCAAAGAAGGATTTTTAAAAGATATTTCATGGCTGAGTTTTGGCAAACTTCGCGCAAGTTACGGGACAACCGGAAATGACCAGATTGGGGATTACCAGTTTCTTGATACTTATACTTCATCGGGATTTAATTATGATTCAAACGTGGGATTGCAGCCATCACGGCTTTATAATCCTGACTTTGGATGGGAAACCAATAAAAAAATTGAAGCTGCTCTGGAAATGGGATTCCTGCAGGATAAAATATTTCTAACAGCCGCGTGGTATCAAAACCGTTCCTCCAACCAGCTGGTTGGTATACCTTTGGCAGGAACTACAGGGTTTCAGTCAATGCAGGCCAATTTAGATGCTGTTGTGCAAAACACAGGATTTGAATTCACTGTAAGGACTCAAAATTTCAATACCCAGAACTTTAAGTGGACGACCAGCCTGAATTTAACTTTTGCCAGAAATAAGCTAATTAGTTTTCCCGGGCTTTCTGCCTCACCCTACAAAGAGCAATATCGTATTGACGAGCCCTTGAATATTGAACTGAATTACAACTATACAGGAATTGACAATCAAAGAGGTGTTTATCTTTTCGAAGACATTAACAAGGACGGTATCATTTCATTTCCCGAAGACAGGCAGAGTGTTGTAGATTTCAACCCGCAATATTTTGGAGGGTTGCAAAATGTACTATCCTACAGAAGATTAAAACTTGATTTTCTTTTTCAGTTTGTTAAACAGGATACCAGAAGTTACTATAATGGTGTCACCGGACAGATGTCTAATCAACCGCAAAGCGTAGCAGTCAGCTGGACAAAGCCCGGAGATATTGCATCTCAGCAGATTTATACCAGTGGTTATAACGGGGATGCAGTTACAGCCAACTATCTATTCAGGCAGAGTACAGGTTCCATAACAGACGGGTCTTTTATACGCTTAAAGAATATAGCCCTTTCATATGACCTGCCTTTAAATATGAAAAGCACGCAGTGCCAGATAATCCTGCAGGGACAAAATCTGCTCACTTTTACAAAATACAAGGATGGGGATCCTGAATTTATTGGTTCGCGATCTCTGCCACCATTGAAAATTATTACTGCTGGAATCCAGCTCACTTTTTAATACTTTGTCATGAAAACACTATCCCTTAAAAATAATTCTATACACTATTTATTGCTGTTTCAGGTAATAACAATGGTGTTGTTGACCTCATGTGATTCTTTTGTAGAAGTTGATCTTCCCAAATCACAACTAACTACAGTTTCAGTTTTTGATAACTATTCCACTGCAAACGCAGCATTATCCGATATTTATTCTAAAATGAGAGAGCAGGGCTTGCTTTCAGGTTCGACATCAGGCGCTTCCAATCTGTTGGGTAATTATGCAGACGAGCTATACTGCCTTGCAAGTCCCGGCGATCCAACACTCCCTTTTTATACCAATGCACTTCTGCCTGCAAATTCCACTATTACAGAATATTGGAATCTTAGTTATAATCAGATTTATGCTGCTAATGCCGTCAAGGAAGGAGTGGAGTTAAGCAACAAACTCACCGTAAAGGAAAAAGAACAGCTAAAAGGAGAAGCCCTGTTTATAAGAGCCATCGTGCATTTTTATTTGGCTAATCTCTACAGGGAAATCCCTTATATTGTATCTACAGACCGAAAGATAAATAATGAAGCTTCGAAAATTCCGGTAAAAGATATCTACAGGAATATAATTGCGGATCTGGAAAATGCAGCAGCCATGCTGGCGCAGGATTATTTAAATGCCGGGCGGGTACGCCCCAACCAATTTGCGGCAAAAGCATTATTGGCAAGGGTATATCTGTACAATGAGTCATGGGCAGAAGCCTCAAATGCCGCATCAGCGGTCCTAAATGCTTCAAATCTTTATACCATCGAGGATAATGCTTCTCTGGTATTCTTAAAAGATTCCAAGGAAACCATATGGCAGTTTCAGCCATCTGTGGCCGGAAAAAATACAGATGAGGCCAGTATTTTTATATTTTCTTCTGGTCCTCCGCCCTTTGTGGCATTAACTAATAATCTGATCGAATCCTTTGATCAAAATGACCTTCGAAAAGCAAACTGGACAAAGGCTCTCAGCGACGGGACTGATACATGGTATCATGCATACAAATACAAGGAGTTTGAAAATACTGCCACTTCAATGGAGTACTCTATAATTTTCCGCCTTGCCGAACAGTACCTTATAAGGGCAGAAGCAAGGGCGCATCAGGGAGATTTAATAGGCGCTAAAGAAGATTTGAACAGAATTAGAAAACGCGCCGGGCTTTTGGATACAGATGCAGTTTCTGCTCAGCAGATTGTTGATGCGGTTTTAAGGGAGAGGAGATGGGAACTGTTTACAGAATTCGGACATCGCTTTTTTGACCTCAAGCGTTCCGGACAGATTGATAATGTCCTTGATCCTGTAAAGACTGGCTGGAATTCAACAGATGTTCTGTTTCCTCTGCCTCAAAACGAACTGAGCATTAATCCTAATATACGTCCGCAGAACAGCGGTTATTAAATATGAAAACTCAAAATATTTTTCCTTATGGAAGCAAGAAACAGAAATCTCTGTGTATGAAGCTGAAACAGACTTTATTTTTATTTTTTATTTTGCCATTAGTAGCCTGTCCCTTATGGGGGCAGGTGGTGCAAAAAAAACAGCTGACAGAATCCGATTATAAGAAATGGGGAGAGCTCATCGTTGGAAATCCCTCCCCGGATGGCCGATGGATCACTTATCTAATGCGTTATGAAAGCGGAAGAGATACACTGTTTGTGCGAAATACTATAAACGGAGAAACCTTTAATCTGCCTGGTGGGGTTTTTCCACGTTTTGCCGGAAATGAGCACCTTATTGTCAACGACAAAAACAGCATCCAGACCTTAGGTTTGAAAACAGGGATACACCAGTCTTATCCATTGGATACGCATATCGAATATTCCGCTGAAACGGACCAGATTATTACACTTTTACGGAAGGAAAAACAACTGCAGTTGCAAAAATTGTCAACTGGTGTAATCAGCTTAGTGAATGATGTAGCAGATTTTTCAATGAGCCCAACCCAAAAAGAGATTATTATTTCGATAAAAGAAAAAGAAAAATATTCTGTGGGAATTCTAAATCTTCGGAATTCGGCAATAGAATGGATCGCTAGGCAAGGAGATGGTGTGTTTTATAATTTCGCATGGGAGGAGAATGGAAAAGCAGTTGCTTTTTACAGTTCATCAGATTCCATAGCTAGTAGTACCGATCTTTGTTTATATAAGCTGGAGACAAAAAAAATACTCAGGCTTAATCAAAAGGAACTTAACAATTTTGCATCTGATAAAATTTTTGATAAAACGGATAGTTATCCCCTGACCATATCGTCCGATTTGGATAAAGTCTTTTTTGGACTTAATTCCACAAATATAGAGGTTGAACAAAAAGCAGGGGACGCGGTGGAAGTTTGGAATACCGCCGATAAATGGATCTATCCCCTGGAACAATCATCTGGGAGATTTTATGAGAAAGCTAATCTGGCGGTTTGGCATCCTTCAAATGGTTGCGTGGTGCAAATTTCTTCTTCGGAATTTCCCAGTGTAATGCTAAATGGCAATAAAACTTTGGCGATAATATCGAACCCTAAACAATACGAACCCCAGTTTGAAATTATAGCTCCTCGGGATTATTATTTGGTGAATCTTGATACCGGTCAAAAAGAAATTATGGTTAAAAAACAAAGCGAATACCATACAGATCTGTTGCCATCACCGTCTGGCAAGTATGTTGCATACTACAAGGACAGCAACTGGTGGATTTATAATGTTAAGATGAAAACCCATCTCAACATTACACAGAATATAAAAGTTCCCTTTTTTGGCAGAGTGCATGGATTAGGAGGGGATGCAGCTTACGGAAATCCGGGATGGACTCTGGATGACAAAGAAATTTTATTATATGACCAATATGATATCTGGGCAATAAAGAACGACGGCACATCAGGCAGAAGACTCACCAAAGGTAGAGAGGAAAAAAATAAATATAGAATAAATACCCGGGGGGATTTTGATCTTCTTTTGCGAAATTTTGATGGCTTTAAAAGCATTGTTGTTGATTTAAATGATAAACTCATTTTTCGCGCGGAATATGATAATGGCCAGACAGGATATTGCAGTTTAGAGAAAACCGGCGGGCTAAAACAGATTTTAAGCCGCAACAGTTTTTTTAACAATATGCATTACATAAAAAAGGCTGGGTTTTATATTTGTCAGGAGCAGAGATTCGATCTTCCTCCGCGTATAGTTTTGAAGAAAGATTCTTCTATGGAAAAAATCATATTTCAGAGTAATGCGCATTACGAGAAGTTCCAAAGGGGCACTTCGGAACTTATTACATATCACAATGCAGCAGGTAAAGAGTTGAAAGGCATTTTGTATTTTCCTTCCAATTTTGATACCAATAAAAAATATGCCATGATTGTCCATATTTATGAAAAGCAGTCGCATAATATTCATAAATATATCAACCCAACCTTGTTTAACGGAAATGGCTTTAATGAATCTGTGATGACAACAAAAGACTACCTGATATTATGTCCGGATATTGAACATGAAACTGGTACAGTTGGAGAAAATACAGTTGACTGTGTTGTTAGTGCAACCAATCATATCATAAGCAAAAATTTCGTAGATCCATCGAGGATAGGGTTAATGGGCGTGTCTTTCGGAGGATATGAGACCAATTTCATAATCACTCAGACAGACCTTTTCGCAGCAGCAGTTTCAGGGGCTTCTATTGCTGATTTGACCAGTTTTTATCTCACTGTCGGTTGGGATCTTAATATTTCTGATATGACCCGCTTTCAAAGTGAACAGTGGCGCTTGGGAAAAAGCCCTTTTGATGATCCGAATTTGTATTCGAGGAACTCTCCGGTGGCTAATGCCGCCTCTATTAATACCCCTATTTTAATATGGGCAGGTAAATCAGACTGGCTCGTAAGCTGGCATCAGAGTGTTGAATTTTATATGGCACTTAGAAGATTGGGGAAACCTGCAACTATGCTGCTCTACCCAGATGAAAAACATACCCTAATGAAAGAAAAAAATCAAAAAGATCTGAGTTTGAGAATTAATCAGTGGTTTGATTACTACCTGAAAAATGACCAGTCAGTGAAGTGGACCAAAGAGGCCGTGAACTAAAAAAAAACAATGCAGTTCTTATACATAACTGCATTGCATTTAATGGTTATTTAATTAACAGGACGATAACGCAACTGTTGACAATTGTTGGCTTTCCCAAAAGCCTGTTGGCCACTTGCTTCACATAGAAATGGACTAGGCGTACTGTCACAACTAACCGGAACATTACAGGGTTTTGTAGCGCTGTTTATGTATCCCGGAGCAGGCGGCTTTGATGCACTCTGCATAGAAGTGGTCAAAAAAGCACCTGAAATTCCCATTACTGCAACAAGAGCAAAGGGCATTGTCGATTTTAAAAATGTGGTTTTCATAATAATATGTATTAAGGTTATTTGATCTACTATTTTCTACAGGTGTTCGATCTTATTTCCTGGCACCGGCCGGTATATTTTGATAAATTATTAAATGGAGATCTGCTTATCGGTTTGCATAGCATTTTTAAGGTTTTCTTTCAGCTCGTACATCAAAACTTTTGTACCAATTAAAACATAAAGATTCCTATCGGTTAAGTACAAGGATTTGAGCTTGTCATCTCCTATTTTAAATATTGGGAAACTCAGAACATAGCTGTTTTTTGAGATGTCATAAACGTCTATTATTGAAGCGTGTTTCCAGAGAGCTGGATCTTCATATTGACCTGGAATTTTCGATTCTATAAACAATAGATTATTATGAAGCGTACTTAGTGAATTAACAGTAAGCGGTGGTGCGGACATCTTACGGATAGTCTCGTTTTTGAGATAGGATACCTTGATTTTTGCCCTTGAAAAAGTATCGATTGTTTTGCTGCGATAAGCTAAATTTCCATTTTTATCTGCCATTATAATTTCATTGCGATAAAAATAAACATACACAGCCTTTTTCATTTTATTGCTGTAATGTAGTATGCCGTCAGTGTCAAAAATTCCATCGATCTGCTTTTTCAGCAGACCTGGCTTATACTGAATTTTCCTTTCATTATTTGCAGTGTAAATGCCGAGAATGTTGGCCGATTTTATCCCATTGTTGTTGCGGAATATAAAAGATGATGTGTCAATGGGTTCCGCCGCCGTAAAATAAGGAAGCCCTTTTAATTTAATGGAAATCTCCCAGTCTTCAGTACTGCCCGCTGATATACTTGGAACACTACCATCCATTAGATAAAAATATTTTTCCCTAACTAAAATCTTGATAGAGCGAAAATGAATTTTAAGATCACTATTTTCTATATAGTGTGTATCCTGAAACTTGAATGAGGTGTCAATCGAGATGATCTGCAATGGTGTGGTGTAATTTCCTAAATAAAGCTTATCTGGACTGCTTCCGGAAAAATAATAAGAATTATAAATTAAATCTTTGGAATAGACAAGCTGCACAGTTCGTTTGATGTATCGCCTGATAAATGGATTTTTGTGCTCCATGATTTCTTCCGAAGAGACAAATAAAGCGATAATAATAACTATACTTAAGGATATGAAAATCGGAATAGCTTTAATTGGTGAGAATTTGTTTTTTACACTAATTTTTTCAGTTTTAGATCTATAATTCAAAACAATTGCAACGACAGCTAATCCAACAAAAAAGAAATTAAAAACTAAATGAACATTCCAGCTCATTTTCTCTAAAATCCCACCACAGGAACAGGGAACGAAAGAGCTGTAATGCAGGACAATATAAATATATGCCGTAAACATAGTCATTAAACACAGGCAGGCATAAAGACCGTAATGGCGCCATTTCGGAATAAAGAGCAGAAAGGCAACTAATAGCTCGATCGTGGGCACCATCCATGATATGTAAGAGGCGTAAGCGCTTAATAATGGAGACTGTCCCAGCTGTACTTGGAAATTCTCAAAATCCAATAATTTGCTTACAGCTACATACACAAAAAGCATCACATACAGGAGGCAGATTATTTCTTTGGCAATAGTGCCTAGGTTGCTGTTTAACTTCATGATTTCTGTAGGTATATTTAAAACAATTGTTTGGAGATTTCTGCAGTAGTTCGAATTTATTTGATTAGGATAAATGTTTAACTTAATAGAACTGAGACAAAATTACAACAGGTTGTAATTGTGATTGTTACCTAAAACAAGCCAGTATTTTTCAAAAACAATTAATTGTGAGTTAAAAACAAAAAAAAGCAGAGCTTTTGATAGAAAAGGGTCAAAAAAAGAAATGCCAATAAGATTTCTCTTTATTGGCATTAAGTCCGGTAAATTTTAAATCAGTTTATTTTCCGGATTGGTTGAGGTTCTGCAGCTTTTCACGAAGTTCTGTCAGACCTGCTTTTTGAAGGCACTCCTCTGCAAGCTGTTTTAAATCCATAAGGTTTTCCTCAGGGATTGCAGAAACCAAAATAGATGATTTTTCATCATCCGGCGCCGTGAGCCCACGCTCAATCACATGGTTTAGGAGCAGTACATTTTTGCGTGAAATTTTCAAATCAATCTTTACCGTCTCATTCATCCCAGGAATACTAAGTATAGTATCAAAAACCCTTGCTACATCATTTGTTGTCATCATAATTTTCACGTTTTTAAATTAATATTTATTAACACAAAAGTATAAATTGACCTTTTAATTATCATGGACATAATATGTACATGATGGGTTGAATAGCTGGAGCTTACTTAACTTCGTATAGTTTTAGAAACAGTCCTTAGATGTTTTCTAAGAATGTGTCTATTGTGATTTGATTTAAGTGATCTGCAGAAATGCAGAAATTCTAAAATGATATTTAAAATAGCTTAAAGATTGCCAGGTTCCTGCAATCGGCCAGATGTCCGGTTGTTAAACAACCGAATCTGGCTGCTCTTTACTCGGAACTCGTGAGCAGTGAAACTGAAAGAAGAAAAAGAGTTTGAAATTAATGAAAATGAAAGATGATGGAAAAGGAAAATTCAAACAGAACTCGCATTGTAGGCCTGCGTTTTACGCCTGCAGAATATGCAAGAATTGAACGTAAATGGAAGGCTACAACCTGTCGCAAATTAAGTGAATATATTCGTAAATATTTGTTTGATAGACCCATCACAACTAATTACCGCAATCAGTCCCTGGATGAATTTATGTTCGAGATTATCAGACTCAGAACTGAACTTAAAGCCTTGGGAAACAACTTTAATCAGGCCGTAAAAAAACTGCATACACTGCAGCAGATTCCGGAATTTAAAACCTGGATTGTCAATCATGAACTGGATCGAAGGGTACTTTTTAATAAGGTAGAAGAGATAAATAAATATATTGAGAAAATCTCCCGAAAATGGTTGCAGTAATTAAGACCGGGAATTCACTTCACAACATTTTCAACTATAATGAAAATAAGGTAAAACAAGGTGCAGCGGAGTGCATAGGCGAGGGGAATTATCCTCTTGAAGTCGATAAAATGAGCATCACAATGAAACTCAGCAGACTGCTCAATCAAAATGCTTTAAATGAGAATGTAAAGCGCAATAGTGTACATATTTCGCTGAATTTTGATCACTCTGAAATCTCCTTAACCAACCAAAAATTAATGGAGATTGCAGATGCCTATATGCAGAAAATTGGTTTTGGCGAGCAGCCCTACTTGGTATACCGCCACCATGATGCGGGGCACCCGCATATTCATTTGGTGTCCATAAAGGTTAAACAGGATGGAAGCAGGATTGATATGCACAATATTGGCAGGAACCAGTCTGAAACAGCCCGCAAAGAAATAGAGAAGATGTTCTCTTTAGTGGCCGCTCAGGGGCGTAAAAATAATATAGATAAAGTACTTAAACCTGTCAATGTTCAGAAAGTTTCATACGGAAAAATGCAGTCAAAAAAAGCGATTGCAGCAGTGCTTAACGGAGTGCTTTCAACCTATAAATATTCAAATCTTTTTGAACTCAATGCTGTGCTCAAGCTTTACAATGTTTTTGCTGATCGGGGATCTGAAGACTCAAGGATTTTTAAAGCAGAAGGATTGGTGTACCGCATACTTGACAGCGATGGAAAACCTATCGGGGTTCCTATTAAAGCAAGTGACTTTTATAATAAGCCGACTCATAAATTTTTAGAACAAAAATTTATGTCCACCGGCAATGGCAATGTATCGATGAAAAACAGGATAAAGAATGCTGTCGACCTGGCGCTTCTTAATAAAAGTATTTCATTTTCCGAGCTCGGAAAATTGCTGGAAAAGGAGGGGATTAATATTGTTTCAAGAAAAAGTGCTGCCGGATTGATTTACGGCATCACCTATGTGGATCATACTACAAAATGTGTGTTTAATGGAAGTGATTTAGGCAAACAATACAGCGCAAAGGCAGTACAGGAACGCTGTAATTTATTGGGTAAAATTCTGCAGGGTTCCGATAAGGACATAAACATAAAATCCAAAGCTGAAATACAGGCAAATGTCTTGAATAAAGATTTATTTGAAATTAGTAAAACGGATAATTTCGATACTGCTCTGGCTAAAGTTTTGGATGTTTTGACCCGGATGGAATCCATGCCGGTTTACGTGCCCAATCAGCTTAAAGCAAAACGCAGGAAGAGAAAAAGAAAAGGGCAGTCAGATAATCAATAAAATTTAATATCATGGGAATGCAGACGGGAGAAAATGAACAGGCACTGAGAAAGATTCTTGATATGACAAGACTTATAGGGATTATCATTCTGATGATTCACTTTTACTATTCTTGTTATTCAGCCTTCAAGCAGTGGCAGCTGGTAAGTGAGTTTACTGATAAAATTTTAGCAGGTATTTATCGTGCGGGACTATTTGATAATTTTCATAAATCGAAATTTTTTGCACTTGGATTTCTCGCGATTTCGCTCATTGGTGCAAAAGGAAGAAAAAATGAAAAGCTCAGTTACAAAACTGCTTTTGCTTATTGTATTTCTGGAATGCTCATTTATTTTATAAGTTATTTTGCGCTTTTGTTATTTTCATTGCAGACGTATAAAGCAATAGTTTATATTGTAATTACTTCGACGGGATTTCTGATGATGCTTTCCGGCGGAACCCTGCTTTCCCGGATTATAAAAAACGGGCTGAACCCCAAGGATATTTTCAATAAGCTCAATGAGACTTTTCCCCAGGAAGAAAGACTGCTGGAGAATGAATATTCTATTAATCTGCCTGCCAGATATTATCTAAAAGAGAAACTTCGAAACAGCTGGATAAATATTATAAATCCTTTTCGTGCATTGCTGGTTCTGGGTACGCCTGGTTCTGGGAAATCTTATTTTGTGATCCGTCACGTTATTACCCAGCATATTAAAAAAGGGTTCAGCATGTTTGTCTATGATTTCAAATATGATGACCTGTCAAAAATTGTCTATAATACTTTTGAAAATAATAAACACGCTTATAAAATCCTGCCCAAATGTTACTTTATAAATTTTGATAATATAATGCACAGGTGTAATCCGCTGGATCCTCAGAACATGGAAGATATAACAGATGCTTCGGAATCAGCAAGGACTATTCTGATGGGGCTTAACAGGGAGTGGATTAAAAGGCAGGGGGACTTTTTCGTAGAGTCGCCGATCAATTTTTTATCGGCTGTAATCTGGTATCTGAGAAAGTACAATGATGGTGAATTCTGCACACTGCCTCACGTAATTGAGCTCATGCAGATGGACTACGATGATCTTTTCACCCTGCTGCGGACAGAGAAAGAAATTGAGGTCTTGATAAACCCTTTTATTAATGCGTACCTCAACGAGGCGACTGACCAGCTTGAGGGACAAATTGCTACTGCAAAAATTGCCATGGCACGGCTTTCATCCCCACAGTTGTACTATGTTTTATCAGGGAATGATTTTACGTTGGACATAAACAACCCCGAGGACCCCAAAATAGTCTGCATGGGAAACAATCCGCAGAAAATTCAAATTTACGGAGCTGTGTTGTCACTTTATGTAAACAGGCTCGTGAAACTAGTAAACAAAAAGGGAAAAATGAAATCAAGTCTCATTTTTGATGAATTCCCTACTATATACCTCAATAATATGGACAGTCTTATTGCCACTGCCCGAAGCAATAAGGTGGCCACCTGTCTTGGCATCCAGGACTTCAGCCAGCTCCGCAAGGACTATGGACGGGAGCAGGCGGATGTTATTATGAATATTGTCGGAAATATTATAAGCGGACAGGTTACAGGAGACACTTCCAAGCAATTGTCCGAACGCTTCGGTAAAATTATGCAGGACAGGGAAAGCCTTTCAATAAACAGTTCAGATACGTCGATAAGCCGTTCAAAACAATTGGAATCCGCAGTGCCGCCATCGAAAATCTCATCGTTGAGTTCAGGTGAATTTGTAGGGATGGTTGCCGATGATCCTGACTGTAAAATTGAGCTCAAAACTTTTCATAATGAAATTATAAACGATCATGAAGCGTTGCGAAAAGAGATCGGAAATTATAAGGAAATACCGCCCGTTCGCAAGCTTGATAATGCAATGATCCAGCGTAATTACCTGCAGATAAAGCAGGATATTCAGGATATAAAACATTCTGAAATGGAACGGCTTCTAAACGATCCGGCGCTCTCTTATTTAATATTAAAAAAAGAGTAGAAGTAATAAAGTGCAGATAAGATTTTATTGCTTTTTCAACGGAATCTGCCTGATGCGGGACTAGGTTCTGTATATGGGCATTTGTAAATGCCGGCCTTTCTATCCAGTACAGTAGCTATAAAGAAAAGGAGAACTATTTAGTTTACCTTTTTTATGAAATTTTTTCCGCGATTTTCTCTTTGCAAAAGTTTATATCGTGTTGTTTTTTATATTAATACGGCTCATTATAAGTAATTAAAAATATATCCGAATGTTCTTAAAATTACTATAAGTTTTCTGGTAAATTTGATAATAGCACTCATTGGAAATACACTGGGAGGCATTAATTGATGAATAAAATTTTGTTCTGGTCAATTATTTTTAACACCTGTGTAATCTGGTAGGGTTTTGACTTATGGCTGTAATGCACCTCCTTGACTTCATTCCTAAGCCTGTTCAGATGAAACAAATCAATGTTTTGTTTCTTCAGCGATTGTACATTTATGCCGTCCAGGAGTTTCAGTGCCTTTATACAAGTTTTCTCATCATTGGATTTGCAGATATTGACAATAGTCTCCAGAGATATTCTCAAAGGGGAATAATGGTCGCCAAAAAGATCTCCGGTAGCGGGCGATGAAAGGCAGAGTTCAAAAACAGCGGCCAGCATTTCCAATGCCTCGGGATTACTGAAATTCTGCCATTCATCTTTATTAAAAGCAAATTCCCCTTTTGCATTCAGGTCGGTCTGGTCTTTTAACAGTTCATAATATCTCGTAAAGCCATGCTTGTAATTCAGTCCGATTAGCTTTCTGACCAGTTCTTTCTCCGTATAGATATCCTGTTCCAACAGGCTGGAATAATTTTCAATCAGAAAACTGAGGGCAGTATCATCATGCCCTGTCTTTTTTAGGATTGATATGATGCAGTCGTACAAAAAACGATTGGTTTCTCTTTTGTTCTCTGCATTGTATTCCAAAAATTCTTTAAGGGTATCCAGATCGCTGCTGAAATAATCCTGAAGAATCTCCCCGGCATAATAATAGTGGCCGCCGTCGAGGAAAGCATAGGTCTTTGATTTTAAATTCAGACCGAATATATCAATTTCAATATCGTTCAACTGGCAGTATTTCAAATGCTGGCAGAAATTTGCTGCTGAAAGCACTGCGTTTGACAGGTTGTGTAGGATGCGGTCATGAACTTTTTCGATCGGCACAATTCCATCCAGAAAGTCGGTCTGGATGCCTTTTTCATGGGAATAGATCCAGAGCATATCCAGCAGCAGTTCCTCGTCCAAGTGAAAACGGAAAAACTTTTGAAATTTATGAATGGCCTCAAAGACAGCATAATCGTGGCTGTATCTGTAATCTGTAGTTCTCTTGATCAGATGTTGCGAGTAATATTCTTTAATTGAAGGGGTATTTTCTGTGCACCAATTTTGTATGTACAGTTTTTGATTCTCCGAAATCTCGATTTTGTTCTTTTTTTTCTCCTCTGGAAGGCTTCCTAGTATATCCTGTATCAGGTTTGGTTTAGCATTCATTATTTCTTTGCATACGCCGGCCTTGCTGAGTTTTGCCCTGCTTGAGTAATTGTCTCTCAGAATTTCATACAAAAGTTGTTTGGCATTGCCAGTGACTTTTTTCTGCAGTTCAAAATCCTTATAGTAGCGGTGATAGAACTTGTCAATGTCCTTATAATTTAATGCTGTTTTACCCATATACTCATACAGGATGAAAATCTGCCTTTCAATTTCTGCATTATCAAAAAGAACATTAAAATCTCTTTGGTCCTTTGTGCGCCAGTATTCACTATTTTCATTAAGCTGTTCGTGAGTGCATTTGTCTTTAAAGACATACTGGGTACGCGATTCTATATAATCTTCAAGTTTCTTACTCAGATCAAAATCCTTGTGGCTTAGTACATTTCTAAACTGATGAAGGAATTCCTCATTAACGGATCCGCAGAGGTATTTCTGAAGCACTTTTTCAAAATCATCCTCGCTTATCACTTCTGCCAGGAAATGCCTGTCGCCGGAGTTTTGATCAACCGAGTCGAGCACTAGATCAAACAATGGGGTCTGGATGCCGCACGATTCAGTTGTTTCAAGAAGAAGATCATCATCATAATGATTTGCCTGGTTGTTTATTACCGCACTTGAAATGATCTTGATCAGATCTGCATGGTACTGCTTATTGGATTTGAAAAAGGAATTGGCATATGTCCAAAACTCTTTTTTCAGACTGTCCTTGAACTGGTGGCTGTCGAGTTTCTCAATTGAGAAGGCATAAATTTTAACCAGTACCGGACCGTTGTCGATTCTGGTGAAAAGGCTCAGGATATTATCCTTGGTTGAAATAAGGGATCGTGATTTTGCCTTTGAATTCCATGGCTTGGTGCCAATGGCCTTGTCAAGGATTTCCAGAAAATAGTCGATGTTCTCAACAGCTGATGCTGCAGGAGTGCTGGAGATTATCGAATAGACGATTTCCTTTTCATCCCTGTTTTTAAGCATTGTTATGATCTGGTTGAAAAAAACGGGATCCTCATTGATGCGCAGGCTTTTGGTAAGCATTATCGCATCCTGTACCAGATAGACATAATCGTCTTCTGCGGAATCGTTCTCTTTTATGATTGCTTTGGCCAGTGTTTTTATCGGTTCAAGATATGAAGAGGAAATGCTCATGTATGACAAAAGCTTTAAGGCAGACATTCTGGCTCTTCTGTGGATAGCTGTGTTTGCCGCCTGGAGCATCAGATATTCTATATTGGCATCGCATTGGCTGAATAATGCTGTGCTTTTAAGATCCTCAATCCAGAGATTATCCTCAACGCAGTTCTTGACAAAATAGTCTTGGAGCACCCTTCCTTTTGTTTTATCACTAATCCGATCCGAATCGGCATTGAAAAGAAGTTCGAAATCATTATTAAGCAGCCATCCGATCAGCGCATTGTAAAGGCTTTCATCCGTTATAAGGTTCAATAGGAACGTTACCACGTTATGCCAGGTAGGATGTACCTTGTCTGTAGCCGCGTCGATTTTGATTATTTGTATGATTTCTTCAAAGTCCAGTTCCGAGAGAATGCTGGCTACAAAATATTCCTGGATGTTTTTAAGTACAAAACTCCAGCTTCCTGTTATGTTTTCTTCTAAAAAGGAGTTTTTGGCAAGCCCAATTTCATCAATCTGTGCTACCCGTTTAATTTCTGCAGCAGTCAGGAATGGTTTTTGCATCGCTTCCAGCGCAAAAGCGATTTTCTGGGTACAGCTTATGATGCGCTCACGGTCAAAGCTGATGTCGTTTTGGAATTTATCCGCCTTGTCTTGATCCAGTCTTGAATTGACGAATTCCCGTATCAGCATCGCTTTACTGGTTAGGATCTTTTTATGGGTCTTGTAATAAATGCCGATCAGATCCAGATAAAAAGGATTTTCGAGGATTTCCCTGTTTTTGTAGATATCGAATGTTTTGTGCTCCTGAAGATCTAGCCCGTATTTTGCTTCAAGGAAACCAAGGGCGCTGGAAACGCCTACTTCGTTTAAAAAGTAGATGTCAAGACCTTTAATATCCTTGATGTATTTTCTGTAGATATTGGTTCTGCAGCTTATGATGAATTGGATGTTTTCACTTTCTGATAATTCATTGTTATGGACAATAAATTCCCTAAGCTTGCTGCTGAAGTCTATGATATTCTCGATTTCATCCACACCATCGAAAATGACTGCCATCTTTGGGATGCGCCTGAAATCTGACGGCAGAAAATCTTCAATCCTGCACAGCGTAGTAAAATTCTTTAATGATCTGAATACCGGAATTATCTCTGTGTCCTCTCGCGTGTTCCAAAGACGGGCTGCGAGCTGACGAAGTTCCGACGTTTTTCCGTAACCGGGATTGCCCAGTAAAATAATTCCTTTTTTATTTTCCCGGATCTCGGAAAGCAGCGTTTTGCTGTTGGAAGAAGCGCGGTAATAGTCATATTCCTTCTGCTGGTTTTTCCTTAAGTTTCTTTCGATATGAAAAGGGGCTGTCTCAATACCCTGAATATATTGCTGTTTGTCGGATTCATCTAGTACGATCTTCTGCAGATTTCTGCTTGAGAAGATGTATTTGTCAAATTGATTCAGGATTTCTTCTCTTTCAGGTTCAGAGAGAACTGGAGGTTCTTCGTCATATACCTTTCTATAGATTTCAGGATAAAGGGAAAAATATTTCTCCACATCTGTTTCCGGAGTTAAAAATGCGACACGGAAATGCCTGTTGGCAAGGTTTTCCAAAAAAGGTTTGTTTTTGGTTTCCTCAAAAATATTGGTAAAGTCTTTTCTCGGCGAGATGAAAAGTGCCAGATCGATCTTCTCATGAGCAGATGCAAGCTGGGGCAGTTTGATCATGGCGTCGGTATAATTCAGCTCCGTTGTATAGTCCTTGCATTCGCTGTATATCAATCTGCTTATATATTTCTCATTCACGATCTCAACTGCATTATCGTAGCCGTACTGTGTGCCTGATAATTGGATCCTTTTGCGGACAACCGTAAATTTTAGTTCCTTGAAAATCTTGTCAAGGAACTCCAGTGCAAGGATTTCTAAATCTCCTCCTTTTTTTGACATGGAAAACAAATTTTAAATGTATCACAAATATAGATTATATCCTGCCAATCTTAGCCGTGCATTTTGAATCCTGGCTGTGGGAAATAGGATAGTCTTATTGGTTTTCATTCGAAACGGATAAAAAGGCAGCCAAGTTAGCGTGCGCCGGATCCTGCAGGCGCATAACGGCCCTGCCGCCCTTCGGGACTTATAGCCCTCCGTATCCTTAACCGCCCGCTTTATTCCTGCTTTCTTTTTTTTCGTTTTTTCTTTTGAAAACATTTTGTGGGAAAGGCAGGGGAAAAGAATTTTAAAAATAAGTAATCATTTAAAATTTAGAAATCATGGAAATCACAGGACGTTTGACAAGGGATGCAGTAGTTGCCAAAACAGCAAAAGACAGGGAGGTGGTAAACTTCTCTATAGCAGTTAACGACACCTACAAAGCAAAAGGAAGTACGGAAACAACAAAAATAGTCACCTATATAGACTGCTCATATTGGCTGAGCGCAGGTGTTGCGCAATGGCTCAAAAAAGGCGCAATGGTGGAACTCTACGGACGTGTAGGAGTGAACGCCTATCTCAATTCGGAGGGCAAGGCTTTGGCAAGCCTGACTTTTCACACGAGCAACATCAAAATACTGGTGTTTGTCTCAGATGCTCAGCCCGTGCAGGGTTCTGCCGTTCCCGCCAAAAACAGCAAAAAGGAACAGCCTGACGACCTGCCTTTTTAATCCGAATCAAATGTATAAGCCTAAAGAAATGAGTTATGAAAGCCTTGAAAAAATCAATATACGCCGAGTATGACGTGCGCGATGCATTCCAAAAGATAGTTCTTTTCGAAATGCAGTCTTATGACGGAACAAAAAAAGAACAGCTTAAAGCATTCCTTGAAGACATGCAGAGAAGCGGATGCATCAGCGGTATGATATCCCAGTTTATCTATCATGCCGACTGCAAGAAATTCTATATCGAACATCTTGACGATTTGGAAGACATCAGAAAAGAAATGGAAGATTCCTTTGGAGAAGCCGTAAAAGACCGATACGGTCTGCCTCATTACACCTTTATGTGCTGGCTCTGTTTTGAAGAATACTGTTATGACATCTACAGAACCTCTTTTGAATAATCTTTTTGTTTCATCTTAAATCATGCCTTATGAAAGCTTCAGAAAACTTTAAGACCGCTATAGAAAACTACCTCAATCAGACCGCTCTTGCGGATGCTGTATTTGCGCAGGACTTCGCCAAAGAATCCAAAAACTTCGAAAGCTGTTGCAATTACATTTTTGGCGAGGTAAAAAAAACAGGACTGTGCGCCTTTGACAATCAGGAAATCTTTGACATGGCGGTCAAATACTACACCGATGACAGCATCGGACAGCCTCAGCCCGTAAACTGCAAAGTTGTAGTGAAAGAGCCTGCTGTGGCTGATTTGTTTACCGCTGTACCCGAAGTTCCGCAGAATACCGTTGTTACAAAAACGGCAGTTACTGCTCCCAAACCCGAATCAAAAACCTTGACACTCTTTGACCTATGATACCCAAAACCATCATCGAAAAGCAGATTGTGTCCCTGAGCGAGACCCTTGCCCCTGTAACCCAAAAGATGCAGGTTTGGGCAGAGAAAAATATTTTCATCAAATGGGGTGTGCTTTCAAGGGGAAAATTCCACTGCCTGGACTGCGCCCACTCTTGGAAGCCTGATGCCAAGAAAGCATCCTGCCAAAAGTATATCAACTGCACCGAATGTAAGGGAAAGCTGAAAATGCAACAGTTCAATCAGGTGCATTTCAAAGAAATTGAATATTTTGCTGTTTTGGAGGTATGCGGGGGATTTCAGGTCGTGCGCATCATTTGTTCGCACAAGGACATGAAAAAGAACTTCCTGCCGACTTATTTTCACAAGGAAGTGATGCAGCATTGGATAAACGCGAAAGGGGAGGTACGAACGCTTTCTCTCGGCACCAATGTTTTTTCGCAAGCCTATGATTCTTGGAAATATTATACTTCCCTTGAAATCCGCCCGAAAAGTTTTGAGGATTCTCCCAAATACCGCATCAATCCTTATAAGGTTTATTCGACTTCAAAGGCGATTTCCGTACTGAAAAGAAACGGCTTCAAAGGCAGTTTCCACGGCATCGCTCCGCAGGTATTGTTTACGGCTCTTTTGAAAGATTCCCATGCAGAGACGCTTCTCAAGACAGGGCAGACCGATTTTCTTTGTCATTATCTGGTCGCGCACTCACAGCACATCAGGGAGAACTGGCAGGCAGTCAAAACCTGCGCAAAGAACAATTACAAGGTAAAGGACTTTGGACTTTGGGAAGATTACATCTCCCTGCTTAAATGGTTCAAAAAGGATTTGAATAATGCCGATTTGGTATGCCCTGAGAATTTGGAAGAGGTGCACGACAGGCTTGTGGAGAAAAAACGCATAATCCAAAGACGTCAGCATATAAAAGAGCTTCGCCAAGAAATACAGCAGGCGCAGATTAGCTATGAAGAGCAGAAGAAACAGTTTTTCGGGCTTGAGTTCACAAAAGAGAATCTTTCTATCTGCGTTATGGAAAGCGTGAATGATTTTCTCGAACAGGGCGATATGCTCCGCCACTGCGTATTTACCAATGAATACTACAAAAAGAGAAACTCCCTCATCCTGTCGGCTAGATTTGAAAACAAGCCTGTGGAGACCATAGAGGTGGCGCTTCCCTCACTTGAAGTTCTGCAGTGCAGGGGAGATAAAAACAAGGTTTCCCCGCATCATAAGCAGATTTTAAAGCTTCTTCATCAGAATCTCTATCAGATTAAAAAGCGCATGAAAAACAAAAAAGAAGAAAGAGCCGAAAATTAGTTTTCGGCTTTTTTGTGGAATATCGGCGAGCAGACACTTATAGGCGGGGATATTGTTTCAGGGTTCAGGCTTAATTCCGAAACAAAGTTCGGGAAGGAAAGGTGGTTCGCAGAAAAAAAATCCCCCATAAATGCAGGCGGAAAACCTGCTTTATTGCGTTGCTTTTTTCGCTCGCTTTCTCATTCCCGGCCGAGGTTCCATTATTAATCTTTAAACTTAAGAAATCATGGAAACTTCAAAAACACTTCAGAACTGGAATCAGGTAGCAGAAATTGAATTGGTCTACAAAACAAAAGTAAAAGCATCCGAAAGACCTTTTATCAATTCTTCCAAGACGGCTTACGAGCTGGCACTTCGGTCCTGGAATACTGATACTATTGAATTTTTCGAGCAGTTTAAAATCATGCTTTTAAATCAGTCCAGTAAAGTGCTTGGCATTTACGAAGTATCCTCAGGAGGTATTTCCGGCACTGTGGTTGACCTGAGAATGATTTTTGCAGCGGCACTTAAAGCAAATGCTGTATCGCTGATTATGATTCATAACCATCCTTCAGGGCAGATTAAACCTTCCGAAGCTGATAAACAGATAACCAGAAAAGTAAAGGAAGCAGGAGGAATACTCAATATTGCCCTTTTGGATCATATTATCATTACTCCAGAAACCTATTATTCCTTTGCAGATGAAGGCGCTTTTTAGCGCCTTATTTATAATTAAATATGGGAAAAAGTTAAAGTGCTACTATATTTAAGAAGGCTTATTTAAAAAATGCGTATAAAGCTATTATGGTCCCAATGATGCCGGCTATCCATGAAAGTATTTCTATGAAGGAAAGTGTTTTTGGAATCAGCTGTTTTTTTTCTTTTTCTTTTTCAGGTTCGATCAATAATATAACTTCATTTCGTAAAGATTTTAATAACCCCTTTAAATCAAATAATCCATTTTTCCAAGCCCGCTTTATATGCTCACGATCGGTAGTTGCAATTTTAAAATCACCAATTTTGGTATCAAAATCAATTTTATTCCATCCATAAATATAATCTTCTCTGCCTGGAAATTTTACATTTATAAAAGCGGCGGCCTCTTTGAGTATATCATCTAATTTTTGATAAGTTTCAAGCAGTAATGCTTTGTCTTCTTCAGTAAATTCATACCCTATTTCTGCAGCTCTCAAATGCAGTATTTCAGGCAGATTATCTGTCCGCTTTAAGAGATCGTCAATTATTTCTAAGTCTTGTCGTGTCATTTAATTAGTATGAGATTTCTATTTTAATTCTTTAATTCTTACTATTTCTATTTCAGAATACTGTCACCAATTCCCTTGATTTTTAGAATACAGATTTGAATTCAGCAGATTTTGTGATGCATCAATAAGTATTTTTTTAAGTCATCGATGTCATGAATGTCTGAGAAAGAATTGTCAGTGATGCAGATATTTCCAAACTGTTTTACAATTGCTTTCCCGTATGGATAATTTATGGATTCAAGGTCAATAATTCCGAAAACATATTCCCTTATTGAACCGCATTTCTGAAGTGATATTTTTTTAGGCTGTCATTGATCAGTTGCCTGAAGGACGAAATCTTCAACTGATAAAATTTCATTATCAGGATCAATTACGCAAGACGCACCGAGAAGGAAAGGAATTGTCAATCCATTTGCAAAATAATTATTATCGTAAAAGTGATACAAAACTTTGAACCATAGAGGGGCGTTTTCCATATTTTTTAAAAATATTTTTGATCTGTCCAGAAAAAAGATGCGAGTTCGATTTTTTCAATGGCCATTTTCACATCAGCATCAAGATATTTTGAAGTCTTGGAGGTTAGATAATCTGCACCTGTTTTGGTACAGGAAGCTTTCTTTATGATTCCCATATAGGATGGATAAACAGACTTTTCCTCAATAAATTTATTTAATTCTGTATCTGCGGAGGTTTTAATTTCAAAATAATTTTCATCTTCCTCATCCGGAAAAGAAATCATTTCATGATTAATAAGTTTACGGCTAATATAAAATATCCCGTCATTTTTTAATAAATGCGTAAAATCCTTTTCATGATAATCATAATTATCATAAATCCATTTTCTCTGCCTAATCAGCCATAACCTGAAATTTGGATATTCTGCCGGAATTGTATCAAGAGTGCTCAGCCATTTTAAAATTTCGGAAGATTTTCCAAAAACTGAAAGCCTGACTTCAAAATCCTGCATTTCCCATCCGATGGTAAGAGAAATGGTTTTGTTTAATGTTTTATTTTGGATTTGAAAAATTGTTTTAAATGCCTCAATGGTTTGTTGCACTAAGAATGGTGTATTGTCCGAACTGTGCAGAATAATAGGGTAGTTGGTATAAAAATCGAATGGTTTGATGAAATTGATTTCATCTGGATAGTCTATTTTACTGCCGTTTCTTTTTAAATGTTTTTCAATTTCAATAATATCATATTCTAAAACTCTGATGGAATCACCGTTTTCACGTCCAATAATATCGGGATGAATTACCTTTCTTGCGAAAGAATTATAATCACTCTGCTTGGGATGATAAGATGTAAATAATCTTATACCGTCTTCTGGTTCAATTTTAGCAGGCAGATATTTTAACGCTCCATTTTGAATTTTGATAGAATTTTGAACGTTTTCATATTCTTCCTTTGCCCCAAAATATTCAAACAGCAGAGGATTTCCTTTGTAATAAAGTATGCATAATTTTTTCCAGTCAGAAAGGTCAAGTTTTCCATCTATCCTGAAAAGTTTTTTGTAATCGGTGTTTTTTCCTGCTTTGTTAATATTGGTTTCCCATCGGTGTAAAATTTGTTCCTCGGTATATACTCTGACTGCTCCGTCGAAATGATTGAATTCTTTTTTTTCATTATCGTATATGGAATGTATGTATCGGCATCCATATAATTCTTTATCAAGACCTAAAGAAGGTTTTTCTCTGATTTCTTCAATTTCAAGGGTCTTTTCAGATGCATCTGTCTTCCACCAGAATTCAGTTCCTAAAATATTATTATAGAATTTTTGTTCTTCATTGGATTCGTATCTGGTAACCTGATCTGGAAGACTCGATATATCATCGTTGAATTTTGGCCCCCACCAGTAGTCGTGTTCCAGAAACCCCATATAGGTTTTAGATAATCCGATCAAGTCCTGATCAATGGCAATTCTGAGTTTTATCTCTTTATTTGAATTTAAACGTATGAATTCATCAATGAAGTAGGTATTAAAATTGTTCAGCAGGGAAAGATTTCTACTGAAAAATTGATGGCAGAAAATACAGAAATCTGAACTTCTGCTTTTGAAAATTCCCGAACCTTTATATTCAAAATCATCTAGGATATCATCCAGATAAACCAAACCTGATTTATCTGTATTAGAAAAAAGATCTGGAAATATTTTCGAGGTGATCTTCGGCAGGTTATAAGATACAGTTCCTTTGTGAATAAATTTCCCTTCTGATGAAAAGTTTTCGCCCAGCAGTATTTTAAATTCATCAATGTACTCTTTGCAGGAATTATAATTAACATATTGCCAATAGTCTTGTATCTTGGGATAAATTAAATCCCTATCTTCAGTATTGCTGCACATATTAAAATTCCCGACTGTTTTGCTGATCTTTGGTTCTATTAATATGCCAAAGGGAAAAATCCATCCCAGCGGTCTGTGAAAATCATGATCAATTAAAGAAGGCATGCCTTTAACTGCTGTTTGTGCAATACCTCCTTCGAGAGCCTCAAATGTAATTACTGTTCCGTCTCTGTTCACGGAATCAGAACTTAATATTCCCAGATAATTATGCATGTTTTTTTGAATATGTTATTGATAAGATAGGAATGGATGGGGATGTAAATGATATTCCGGAACTCCGACTAGCCATTTTTTGCAGCGTTATGCAATTCATTTAATTCTACTTATCACTATCTGCCTTTTCCATTGCCCACCTGTGATAGGAACATATTTCTCCATCATATGCTTCTTCAATGTCTAAAGAAGTTCCACAAACTGCGCACGTCTTGCTCTCTTGTTCATAACCACAAGTAACACAGCATTCTTCAGAAAAGACAAATGTCGATAGTCCGCATTCTGGACAATCTGTATACGGGTCATCGCCCCCATCCGTAGCAGCCAAATATGCCTCTGCAGCAAGTTCTTCATTAATACATTCCTCAATTACATCAGAAAAATCGAATTCCTCATTGCATTTTTTGCAGCATAATGGCAAATCTTCGCTCGGTTTATATTTTTGAACATCAAAGGCATGTATTAGATCTGATTTACAGGAAGGGCAACGAATGGTATTCTTTGCCTCACTAAGGACAGAATAGGTCCAATCCACTTTCGAAAGAGATTGTTCACTCTGCAACTTTTCCTTTTCATAAACTTCTTCTGTTTCTAGAAAAATATCCCACTCGACTTGTCCCAAAAGGATAATAGGCTCTTCTTTTAGATAGTGTATGCAAAAATCCCTTATGATACCAAAAGATTTTGACACCACTTCATTGATAACTGATGAGGGCTTTTCTGTATAATAGTGTTCGATGTTATTGCGGAGGTCGTTTATCTCATCAAACACTTTCCAGTCAACTATAATTCCCAACCCCTTAAAGCGTTCTTTTATTTGTTGGACGTCCACAGTTTTTTTTCCTTTTCCTTGAAAAGTTAGTTGCCCGTCGCAATCAAATATAGGTGAGATCATTTGTTTTATTAGTACTTCATCACTATTTCCAGGGGAATTGCGTCTTAATTGTTCTTTAAAGAGAAGCAACATTCCCGCAAAAATATTTCTTATAGCGGATTGTGCTCTCCGTGGATCTTCACTTTTAAAATCTTCAAGACCAATTTGTATTGCTTCCACTGCATTTTTTAGTATTTTCATTTTGATTTCAGATAGTTTGATGAATAAAAAAAGTAATTAAAGATATTAAAAAATTATCATAGCATTTTTGTGTATGATTACCTCTTAATTTTAAAATTTATGAAGCCTGTTTTTTTTCAGAATTTTGCCGCAAATCTACTAGTAAAAATGCGTATTTATACGCGTGCTGGTTGTTTGAATAAATGTAAATTTGAAATTCACTATTACAAATATATAAAGGTTGTCATACTGGAAATAAATGGAATTCTATTTGCAAGTTATGCTTTAAAAAATGTTTCGAACTAGCAGTAAAATACATTAGAAATTAGTAACTAATATTAGATTAAAATTGAAGTAGTTGATTGTCCAGATATAATTAAACCTTGGTTTTCCTTTATAAAAAAAAAATAAATGATAAAATTAGATAGAGCTGTAGCTCCTGACTTATTTTCGAGCTCTAGATTTGCTGAGGTTAAAGATAAACTACAAGAAAATTTTCATAAAAACAACAGACAAGAACGAGTTCGGTTTGATGATAAATTTAATCGAGAAATTAGAGAGTATCTTATGTACACTTTTCATGAGAAATGTGTTTACTGTGAGACAAAATTAGGTGTTTCTGATTCTGGTATTTTGGATTCATTTCGTCCAAGAAGTGGTGCCAGGGGGCTTGATAAAGCAAAATACGCCCCATCGCATTACTGGTGGTTGTATCACGAGTGGGATAATATGATGTTAAGTTGCAGTACTTGTGGGGTTAAATATAAAAGAGATTTTTTTCCATTAGAAGATGAGAATTTGAGAGCTCGAACTGGAGCGAAGGGAGCTGAATTATTGAATGAAAGGGCACTGCTTATTGATCCTTGTCAAGAAGATCCTGAAGAACATTTATCATTTTCTGAAGAAGGAGTAGTCAATGCTCTGACACCTAAAGGACAGGTTACAATAGAAGTTTTAGGACTTAACCGACAACCTCTTCAAGAAAAAAGAAAAAATGCAGCGCAAGAATTAGTCTTTAAGCTAAACCTTCTTAAATCTAAAAGTTTTGATTATAAACTTACGTTGTCTTTGGTCGGATATGTGAATGATTTGTATTCTGGTGAAGGGATTGAGTACATTGCTGTACAAAAAGCAGCTTTTGCTAGATGGCATGAGGAAAATGGTCCCAAGTGGAAAGCTCTAAAAGCAAAAGTAGAAAATAATAGCTCTCAAGTGACTCGTTCTATAATTCAAAAAACAGCCAGTGACCAGCAACTCGCCGAGATCAGTGAAACGTTTAATGAATTTAAAAGGTTTTCGATAAAATCGTTTACTATTATAAACTTTAAATCTATTAAGGAGCTTACGATAGATATTCTTCCAAATGGAACTAAAAACGAAGAATTACAAAGAGAAGCTTGGTTACTTATCTTGGGGGATAATGGTATAGGTAAAAGCTCTATACTTCAGGCTTTGAGTTTAGCACTATGTGGCAGGAAGCAGCTGCTAAAACTGGATCTAGACGTTGCAGATTTTTTAAGAAGAGGAGAATCAAATGGTAGTGTAACTATTCAAAGTTATGAGAGTGACAATCAAATCAAACTTAGTTTAAGTGCAAACGGTTTTGATTGTAATATTGATGTACCGCCTACTTACATTATGTCATACGGTTCTACAAGGCTACTTCCTAAAAAAGGTATTGTCCCTGATTCTGAAAAGGAGCCATTTACCAATATAAGAAATCTATTTGATTATACTGTATCCTTAGAAGATCCTAATTTATGGCTTGGTAATCTTGCCGAAGATGAATTCTTAAATAGGGTTGTTCCAGCTTTTTATGATGTACTGGCTTTAAAAGGAGATGATAAGCTATATAGAAAGGATGGTACAATTAATATAAGTCATTATAAAAATGAAAATGAATTAGAAGACAGTAGTGATGGATATAAGACAATAGTTGCACTCGTTTCGGATATTATGCAGACTCTTTCTTCGGATTTAGCAGGTTATCATAATACAAATGGCATTGTTTTTATTGATGAAATTGGAAATCATTTGCATCCGCGTTGGCGAGCCAGAATTGCCGGTGCGCTTAGAAATGCATTTCCAAATCTGCAATTCATTGTTACTTCACACGAGCCTTTATGTCTTAGAGGACTTTCGCATGGGGAGGTAGTTGTCATGGTAAGGGACAAGAAACACCAGGTGCAGTGTTTGGATAAAACAATGCTTCCGGATCATAGTTTGATGAGTGTAGAGCAATTGCTAACATCTGATTTATTCGGTCTGATAGATGGAATGGACAGTGATGCTGAGAAAAGTTTTGAGGAGTATTATGATCTTCTAAGTAAACGAAGTGATACCATTAGCGATGATGATCAAGAAAAGATTGAAATACTGCGTACAGAACTCAATACCAAAGGGCTTCTTGGCAATAATCTAAGAGAGCAGGTGCTCTTTGAAGCAATCGATTCAACAATAGCTAAAAAAATGAGGGAGGAAGGATTTAAGGCAAAGGAGACCATAAAAGATGAAACGGTGGCCTATGTTAAAAATTTAATTCAAAACGATTATAAAGATCTTTTATGATTCGTATTGTAAGAACGCCGGCACCAGATTTTTTGGTGGACGAAAACGGGAAATGGTTTAAGGAAACAGCAAGAGCAATTGAGCATTATACTAATAAAGAGGAAGGCTCTTTTGAATTTAGCCTTTATAACGATAAAAAAGTTAAGGATGAATTAAAGAAAATATTTGTAAAATGTGCTTATTGCGAAAGTTCTTATGGTGCTGTTTATGACGGCGATGTAGAACATTTCAGACCAAAAGGACGTATCAAGGAAAAAAATCCTGCTACACCAGGTTACTATTGGATGGCCAATAATTGGGATAATCTTTTTTTGGCATGCCAACATTGTAATCAAAGAAGAAAACATACGCTTTATGGACAAAGTGATGAAAGCGGTTATGGCAAGCTGGACCAATTCCCATTGATTTCTGAAGCAGATCGTCTTATCGATCATCAACATAATGATTTAGTATTTAAAACTGAAGAAGATTCCAGGCTTCTTATTGATCCTTGCAGAGATGATCCGAGTATTCACTTCCATTACGAAAATACGGAAGCAGTTATTGTTCCTTTGAGTGATAAAGGAATATTTTCTATCAATATATATGTTTTACAGCGGCCTTTACTTGTGAAAGAACGTAAGATACATATGCTTAAGCTTTTTGGTCAAATAAAATGTGTAACAAGAGAGCTTGAAAGACTTAATAGAGATATTAATGATCAAATTCAAAAAGATATTTTTACGGAAGAGTTCGATAGACTTATGGAATATGCAGATGGTAAGGCTGTGTACGCGGGTATGTGCCAGTTTTTCATCAATAAATTTCTAGAAGATAATAATTTATTATAGTTTAATATTTATGGTAAGTCGAAAATGGATTAAGAAAATAATGGAAAAATAAGGCTACTTGAGTATGGGCAGTTGAGGTATTGTATTTAGTTAAATTACAATTTTCAATTTTTTATTTCGGCACTGCTTTTCTGTTATAAGAATCTCTTTATTGGAGTATTTGTAAGTTATAATTACAAAAAAAATAGGCAAGTGGAAGATTTGTTGTTTTTGTTTTAAAAAATCTTCCAATGTTTGTTATTGATATAGTTGGATTTTATATATTTGTGGAAGAAAAAAAACAAACATATAAAATTATGGCTGAAAGTATAGATAAATTATCTAATGATTTTCTTCAGTTGGCAAGAATCGCTTTAACAGGAAGAGCTCAGGATATACATTTGCTGATTCATCGTGCTACTAAGAATTTAAAGGGGGATTTTCCTGATTTAGCGGAGAATTTAGTTTCGTTGCTGAATGAATCTCCTACAAGAGCTACGCCTCTAAGAAAAAAAGCTGAAAGTCCTTTGCCGGTCGATTTGGATTCACGATTGCAATTGTTGCGTGTAGAAAAGGGTACGTTAGATCATGAAATAATACTAAGTGAAACTCTACAGAATTCTTTAAACCAGATTATTGGTGAAAGAAAAAAAGTTAAAGCTTTACTTAAGCATGGATTACATCCGACTAAATCAATGTTGTTTACTGGTCCTCCGGGAGTAGGTAAAACGATGGCGGCTAAATGGCTTGCAGATCAATTAGGTTTACCATTGTTAATTCTTGATTTAACAGCAGTAATGAGTAGTTTCCTTGGTAGGACTGGTAATAATATAAGATTTGTTTTGGATTATGCCAAGAATACGGATTGTGTATTGCTATTAGATGAAGTTGATGCAATAGCAAAAAGGAGGGACGATAATAGTGAAGTTGGAGAATTAAAAAGATTAGTCACAGTTTTGTTACAAGAAATTGATGATTGGCCATCTTCAGGGTTGCTAATAGCTGCAACAAATCATGCTGACTTACTTGATCCTGCTGTTTGGAGACGTTTTGAAATGATATTAACTTTTGAAAATCCAACAGAAGAGCAGATTGCTTCTATGGTCAGTATTTTATTGAAAAATGATTCTAGTATATCACAGGAATGGTTTAAGATTTTTGGAATAGCCTATAGTGGTAAGTCATTTAGTGAAGTTGAGAGATTGATTAATCTTGCTAGGAAATCATCGGCAATAAATGATTCTTTATTAATTGATGAGCTTAAAAAGCAACTTTTTTCAGGCGATTTACACCATGCCAAGAAATTATTATTAGCAGTAGAATTAATTACCAAAGGTGGGTTTTCACAAAGACAAGCGCATGAATTAACAGGTATAGCAAGAGAGACAATAAGAAAGAAAATGGCAAAATAAATAGTTATCTTAAAAACAGAAAATCATGAGCAAAAGAAATTTTTTATTAGGTAAAGGTGAACGGCTAACCGAGCCAGTAATTGTTCCCTCAGGCGGCGGGGCAAAAGAGAGTCCTTACACTTTTTATGAAGCAAAAGAGCGCTTGCAACCTATGCTTGATAATTTAGCTGATAAAGTAAGATCTTTGCCTGATGAAATCTGTCCGGGAGGATTGACAGTAGCAACAATAACTTTAAATCCTGAATACATAGCTAAGTCATACCATCCGTCGGAATTACTACGTTCGGTAGGCCTTACGTCAATTGGTAGCAGAAAAAGGAATATAATTCCGGAAAAGAAAAGTAAGGATAGAGAACCTTTATCAGCAAGCACTACAGAGTTATTCGTTGTAGGTCAAAAAGCAACTTTTATACGATGGGCAAGCCAATTTAATACTTGGGATCAAACCATGCCAGGGGCTAATCAAATTGTAGAAATTGAACAAATTAATTTCTTAGATTCTGAGGATAAGCTAAAAAGTATTTCTTCTGGTAAAGACGAATCTGTATTTGAAATTGTTCTTCATGGTGTCGAAGATCATTTAGAAAATGCATATCTAATAGCGTTCAAAAAATACCTGCATTCGTTAGGTGTTGAAGCTTCTTTTGAAAAAAGATTCTTTGCCGGGAAATTGATTTTTGTTGAGTTAAAAGCTCCTTCTTCATTAGCAAATGAAATTGCAAAATTTAGCTTAGTCAGAGTTGTGCGCACAATGCCTTCTTTAAGATTGCTAAAGCCAATTTTTAGATCCTCGGGTATAAGTAGTGGAAAAGTACTTTATCACGATTTGACTCCTTTGGATTCGACTACAAAAACTGCAATTTTTGATGGAGGTATTCCTGAAGATCATCCTATTTGTAAATGGGCTACACCTCATGATACCAATGGCTGTGGGCCCTCGGATCCTGAATTAGAAGAACACGGAGTAAGTGTAACCTCTGCCTATCTTTTTGGGCACATTATTCCTGGTAAAGTATTGCCTCGACCATATTCTTACGTTGATCATTACCGGGTACTTGATAAGCTACCAGGTCAAAATCCGTATGAACTATATGATGTATTGGACCGAATTATCGACGTTTTATCAACTGTAGAGTATGATTTTATAAATTTAAGTTTGGGGCCAAGTTTACCAATTGATGATGATGAAGTACATGCATGGACTGCAGTTCTTGATGAATTTCTTTCAAAGGGTTCTATACTTGCTACAGTTGCTGTTGGTAATGACGGAGAAGGGGATCCTACTATTAATGCTAATAGAGTTCAAGTTCCTTCAGACTGTGTAAATGCATTAGCTATAGGAGCATGTGATACTCCGGATCAATTTTGGGCAAGAGCTTCCTATAGTTCAATAGGACCAGGTAGAAGTCCAGGTCTTATTAAACCAGATCTAGTTGATTTCGGAGGATCTGTTGGCAGGCCTTTTCTTGTGACTGATTTGGATGGGATTAATCTATTACAGACGGGTGGGACTAGTTTTGCAGCTCCCAGTACATTAAGACTTGCATCAGGAATTAAAGCTCATTTTGGCAGTTCTTTAAATGCATTGGCAATTAGAACCTTGCTTATTCATAGTTCTGAAGCTTCTGAACTTCCAAAATTTGAAGTTGGATGGGGGCGAGTTGCCAGAGATTTAGAAAGTATAGTTGTATGTGAAGACCATGTAATGAGGGTGGTGTATCAGGGAAAAATTAGTGCTGCAAAATATCTACGAGCACCGATTCCTTTACCACCAGGAGCAATTGCCGGAATGGTGAAAATAAAAGCCACCCTTTGCTATGCAACTCCTGTTGACCCTCATTGTCCAGATAATTATACGCGCAGTGGTTTAGAGCCATTTTTTCGACCAAATAAAAATAGGAAACGTAAAGTTGAAGTGGGAGAACCTGAACCAATGCATGCCTTAACAAAACCTTTTTTTGCTAAAGCTAGAAAAGGCTTTGAGACTGAAGAAGATCTGAGAACTGATGCTTTTAAATGGGAAAATTGTATGCATTACGAAGGCAGGTTTCAAGGAAGTTCACTTGATGAACCTCTTTTTGATATTCACTATAATGCCCGTGCAGAAGGACATAATGATACGAGGGTGCAGGAATTAGATTATGCACTAGTAGTTACAGTTGAAGCTCCGAAAGTAAAAGACTTATATGATCAGGTGGTAAGGAGGTATGCTACTCAATTGGAACAATTACAGCCTATTATAGATATTCCAATCCGTACTTAATAAGAAGTTTTTAAATTAAAATAATAGAGGAATAAATCAATTTTTATCCGCAGCTGAGTAGCGATTAATATTTAATTCCTCTCTTATTTTACGCTATAGAGATTGCAGTGATGTCTCGCCTGAATCTCTTTTCCCGCGAGGAAGACATCATATCTTTGTATTATAAGATACAATCTCAGAGTCAGCTAAAATTTTCAAATCTTCCAATAAAAGGTTCGAATTTTTGTTCAATATGAGTCGGATTAGCAGAAAAATATTTTATTTAATAGTTGTGTTTTTTACTCGCAACATATTTCTTAAAGATAAATTTTATTTATTTTGTACCTTATTTGTACCATAAACTTCGTAATGTATTGTTATACTTATATTGTTACTTTCTGAAGAAGTCAAATAATTACTGATTAATACTCAGTTAATAATAAGTGTTAATCCGTTGTAAACGAAATGTTTACAGCGGTTTTTCTTTTTTGTTCTTTTTCGTTTCTGCTCTTTTTTAATCGTTTTTTGCCATATATTTGTACCATATTTGTACCGGCACTTAAAAGGAGACGAAGTGGCACTTATGTCTACTTATGGTACCTTAATGGGGAGACAAAGATGATGAAACGAATAAATAAACAATGTCTTAACTGCGGGGAGGAATTTCTGCCTAAAACCGTGGCTTCTGTTTACTGCTCACATATATGCAGTAAAAAGGCATACAAACAGAAGATGATACGGTTGAAGAATGAAGCGGAGATTAAAGCGCTTGCAGATAAAATACCCCAGACTAGGGTATTTATTTCTGTCCCTGAAGCTGGCATGCTTTTTGGCATTGCCAAAAGGACCCTTTACCGGCTTGTCGGTCAGGGAAAGATTCCTTCAGTTAATCTGGGAACCCGCCTTGTAAGGATAGAGCGCAGCGTCATGGAAGGGATGTATGGTTCAGCCCGCAGCCTGCCACAGCCTGAAAGCATACCAAAGAAAAAATTATACAGCCTTGAAAAAGAAGACTGCTATTCCATCGGCGAAATAGCTGAGAGATTTCAAATATCTGAAGGTTCTGTCTACAATCATATCAGGAAATATTCCATCCCGACCAGACAGATTTGAAAGTATGTATATGCGCCAAAAATGGAAATTGATAATTTGTATAACGGAAATGATTTTATATGAAACAATTAGCAAAAACCAAGGTGACTGTTCGTCTTCGAAAAGCAGAAGACCGAAAAGAATGGTATGTTTACATAGAGAGCTATCCTGTAGAGGTTTCCGGAAAGGAAAACACCCCAGAGAATCCGTGAATATTTAAACAGATCCATAACAACAGTGGAATGGGACAAGAAAAGAACTGCCCGTACAGATACAGAAGGTATAAGATCCTATAAACCCAGACGCAGCGATAACGGAATAATAATCTGCAGAAGCGAAAGTGACCGTGAAATCATGCTCTATGCTGACGCAGTGCGTAATATCCGGCAGAAAGAATACGATAATACAGATCTGTACAGTGATGCTGAGAACCTATTGGCTGAACAGAAAGAAAAAGCAAAAGAGGATTTTATTAAATACATTGCTGCTACGGCGGCTAAAAGGCACGCTCGAAGTTCAAAGTCCATTCAGATCAATTGGCAGCGAACCAGAGAGTTTTTAAAGAGCTATTCTAAAGGCAGCCTCATGTTTTCTCAGATTGACACCAGAATGGCGGAAGATTTTAAACTGTTTCTGCTGGCTGCGCCGCTCGGAGGAGGCAAAAAAGGAATCATTTCCCGCAACACTGCGGGAACGTATTTTTCCATATTTAAAGCGGCTCTGAAACAGGCTTTTATTGATGGATATTTAACCGTTGATTTATCTTCAAAGATAAGAGGCATACCTGAGCAGGAATCAAGACGCGAATATCTGACTATTGAAGAATTGAATGCATTGGCCGAAACGCCCTGCGAAAAAGATGTCCTTAAAAGAGCCGCGCTTTTCTCGGCACTTACAGGTCTGAGGCATTCCGACATTCAGAAGCTCCGTTGGAAAGAGATAAGCCTGGAAGACGGCAGGGCCAAACTGCATTTCACGCAGAAAAAGACAAAGGGTGTCGAATACATGCCTATTTCCCAGCAGGCTTTAGATCTCTGCGGGGAACCGAGGCTTCCCGAGCAGCTTGTTTTTGAGGATCTGCCGGACCCGTCGTGGATTTCGCGCCCTCTGAAAAAATGGATTGAATCCGCAGGCATTAAAAAAAATATTACCTTCCACTGCTTCCGCCATACATTTGCAACTCTGCTGCTATCGAGCGGGACAGACATTTATACAGTCAGTAAAATGCTGGGGCATACCAACGTAAAAACTACTGAAATTTATGCCAAAGTAATAGATGAGAAGAAAAATAAAGCCTCGCAGGCAATACAATTGGAATCTTTAAAAAACAAGCCGTAATGAAAACAAAATACTTTGAATATATTGTAGTTTACCTGTCTGTTTTTTTAGTCTGTATTTTTATAGGTGTAATCGCAAGAATTGTGCTGATAGAAATGGGGGCTGATGAATATACGGCTGGCGTTTTTTTCTGGATAAGCACGGGATTTGGAATTTTAATGTTTGCAATTCTAAGTTTATTTCTTAACGATTTGACTGAAAGATTACTGAATCGTTTTTTGAAGGCAAAAAAAAATGAATCGTCTGAAAGTCGGATTCCAAGTGAAGACCTTGAAAAAATAGAAGAGGAGCGGCAAGATGTTTTAATTAAGCCCGAATTGTCTGAAAATAAAAATTCAGCCAGAGATATTCAGCAAATAAGGGAGGAGCAGCAAAATGTAATCAAAAATCAAAAACAAGCCAGAATTGATATTGCCATCCGTTATGCAGAACAGCAATTCGCGCTGTACGTGTCGGATGATGATTTGAAACAATTGCGTAAGAATATAATCATATATGCTGAAGGCATAAATTTCGAAAATATTAAGCCGGTAAAAGTAAAGGATTTGTCCAATCTCGATTTGTATCATTTTGGCTGGAATATCTGGAATTGCTTTAAAGTCAGCAGGCAGGACAGAGCCGCACAATTTTTAAAGCTAACTTTTGCTGACGCTTTAAAAGATGTTGAAGAGAACAGTATTAAAACGCATCTTAAAGATGATGAACAGAAAGGTCTTATAAAGATTATGGAAGATTTTACAGATTTTTAAATGCCAATAGGTATAAAGCACTGTGTTTTTCAGGTGTTTTTGCTGTGAAGAAAGACACAGCAGAAACACTTTTTTCATTTGCACCATAACTATTAAAAACAATTGGTATGGATGTAAATGAAATCTCTTTTGAGAACCTGCCCAAAGTAGTAGCACATTTAGTGAAAGAAATTGCAGAGATTAAACTTTTGATTCAGAATGTAAAGGTGTATGAATCTAAAGACAAAAGTATTCCTATTGGTATTGAACAAGCAAGCCAGCTAATAGGGAAATCAAAGTCTACAATTTACGCTCTTGTAAGGCAGAGAAAAATTCCGTGCTATAAATATGGTAAAAAGCTGTATTTTTTTGAAGAGGAACTTTTAGAATGGATTTTTAAAGGGAAAAAGAAAACAATACAGGAAATCGAATCAGAAGTTTTGAAGTATAATCATAATCGAAATAAATAGAGGGATAACAGCCAGCAGGAATACTTATATAACTCTAGTAGATTTACTAATAACGTAAATCAAGGACAAATCTTGAGTTCTAATCATTATAAACTACCTTAAGTTTTTGTGGAAGAAAAAGGATTTTTCTTCCAATAATATACCACAAACACAAATAACACACTAATTCTTAATAAAACAAGAGGTGGTTAAAGTTTTATTCGCTCATTATTCAGGTAGAAATACGGGTACTCTCCTTAAATAATATCTTTAATTTTGGATAGACTCTTTTTCTAAAGAGTTATGTTTTTAATGACTTAACAATCTAAAACGGCTAAAATGAGTAATGCTATCGCACAAAAATCAAATATTCATCAAACTATTTCATATAAAGAAGATGATGTAACCCTATTGAATGATACAATAAAACCTTATGTTTTAAAAGGGATAAAATTAGGTCAGGCAACGAACCTTTTATTTGGTTTAAAAGCAGGATTGAATCCCAAAACTCCCAATCTATCCCCTTTTTACGCACCTACAATTGAGCCTTTACCATTAATAGATGCAACTGTTCCTCCAAGTGCTAAAATATATTGGAAAATGCCTAAAATAACTATTCATACTGATGTAAATAGCTTATTAAGCGCAGTGTACCCATATAGTGTAAATTCATTAACAGGAGATATAAGTACTTTTTCATTACCATCTGGTCCACTTTTGGTAGAAGATTTAAATAAGTCTTCAGTAATTACTGAATTATCAAAATATTTAGGTATTGATCTAAGTATTCAAAGTTCTTATATGTTGGTTGAATTGAATAATCTTGTTGGTAGTGCATCTCATAATTATACTGCCGGAACTGGCGGAGATACTAACGAACACCTTACAGCAAATGCACTTAAAGAAGTAAATAATCTTAACAAAATAGCTTTTACTAGTAATAGTAAATTGAATGCTACTAGTGCTAAAGAATTTATAAAATGTTTTAATACTATTGGTACACATTATGTATCCGAAGTAACTGCTGGAGATAAAATTTTTCAAGTTTTTGCATATCAAAGTAAAGCTTTTGCTGAATTAACCAGAGCATTTAATGCAAGTGCAGACGGCAAAGGATACGTATATGGGATCGAAGCTAACTCTTTTCAATACTATACCACTCCTGCTAATTCATCTACTGGAGTTGAATTGGGTTATGTAAGTCAATTAGGATCTATTAATATAGTGAGTGAAGATAGTCTTTTTCAGGATTCACTTAAAGCGGGTCTATGGAATGATCCCAGTAGAGCACATGGCAATTCTATTTTTATAGCGTTTAATAGTCCTGGTAAAATTCAATTAAGTGATTTCAAATCTGTAGTTGCAGTTTCTTTTAAGTTAACACCAATTGGAAACCTTATTCCTGTTGATGAATCTGAAAAAGGAAGAAACTACTGGAATCGTTTGTTTAAAGGAGCAATGTTACAAAAGTATGGAGATTACATACGTGTGACCTATCCTTCACAAAATAGCTATCAATGGAAAAATTTATTGTCTAACTCTGGCGCCTGGCTGTCTACAATAGCAACACCTACTGTTAATGTCTATGATGGACACTTAGCTTTAGATAAGATACAACTTACTAACAGAGAAATTGCCAAAGACTTTAGTTCTTGGAGTGTTGTAATGGAATCTCATAAGTCTTCCACGAAAATTCCTGGAGAAAATGTTTCGTTATTTTCATACTTAATAGATACTACAGGACCTGATACACCTCCCTCGATTGAATTGTCTGGTAAAACGGCTTATGATAATATAAAAATGGCATGCGGACAAATGGATGGTGCCTTAACTATTGGATATACAGATAATTCTGAGCATAAAACTATAGTAGATGGCATTCTTTTGTCTAGCGTAGCTGATGATAAAATTAAGCGTAGTACTATTACAATTAACTCTGATTTATTTGGTGAACAAGACCCAATATTACTTGCCAATCAATCTGAAAATTTAAATTTTTCAATTGTTACTTGTCAAACATTATTATACACAAGAGGAAGTACCGCCAAGGATGCTCAAGCTCTTGCTCATAATTGTTTGGTGTGGTTAACTGATATAATATCAAATACAGAAACGATTTCTTCTGAATTGGCTGCAGTACGCCTTCGAGCATCATATTTAGCGCATATAGCTGGAAAATTAGACGAGGAAGGAGTTACAGTTCCGTACTTAACTTATAAAAGTTATGAGAAGTATATCGACACTATGTCTAAGACAGCAGGTTCATTAAATGCTACCATTTACGACTATCAAAATAAAATTACACTTCAGAAAAATGCAGAACTAGCTGCAAAAACTGCTGAAGAAATTAACGATAATATAAAAAAATCTGGAAATTTATTGAAAGAGTATATTGATGCTGTTGCTGTCAATCAAGGTGATATTGCGACTAATTATGATAATATTATTGATACAAAAAAACGAGAATTAAAATCTACAATATCCAGTTTTTCTAGTCTGGTTAAGGGAGTTGAAGATCAGAGAATGGCTGTTCGCTATGCAAAGCAAGACTTTGAAAAAGCTATGGTAGATTATGAAACTACTATGATCATAAAATCTGTAATAGATATCAGTATGGCTTTTATGGCACTTGGTTCAACAATTGTTATACCATCATCTTCGATTAGCGCCCTTGTAAGTTTAGGAACTACCGCCCAAAAAATACAAAAAATACTTAATGTAACTACTAAAATAATCGATTTAGAAAAAATTATTGAGAAATCTGTTAAAGATATAGTGTCCGTAGCAAATACTTTAGATCAATTAAAGGAAGCACAGCTAGACACACCTTCTTCATTGGAGTGGTCAGAAATGAGTCTTAATTTTGATGCATCACTTGCAACTACACCTGCTGAAGTTGCTGGAGCTAAAGCAAAATATGTCGCGGCATTCAAAATATTGGTTTTACGAGCACAAGCAATGATTACTGCCCAATCTAAAATTGCTCAAATTAATGCCGATATTATGCTTAATGAGGCTCAAAAGAAGATTAATGAAGACCAAAAAGAACGCCTTAATAAAATTACAAAGGGATTGAATTACGGAAGTCCGACTAAACCTGATCTTGCTGAAGTAGATTTATTAAGTTTAACTGGATATGTACAGTCTCAATTAAATCAGGTATTAAGTTCATTAGCCCAAGCACTCGTTTTACAAGATAGTGCTGTGCAGTTTGAATTATTAGCAAATCCAACACCTATAAAAAAATTCGATTTAAATAGTTTGCATCTTGTTATGGTCAGCCAACAGGCTAATATAATTACAGCAAAACAAGCCTTTAATCCACCTCCATTTATCGTTAATGATCCTATACGATATACTATCAAAAGTGTCCCCGTAAAAGAGTTTACCAAAGGAAACACTCATGTATTTACCATACAACCTAGTACAACTGAATTTCAGCCGTATAATATGATCCGAATTAATCAGGTTGTGGTTGATATTCCTCAAATAAAAGGATCTAAGAATGGAAAATACAGATTAGATCTTTCTTGTCAGGGGAATCCTTTTCAGGATAGAAACCCATCTGGAGAACCATTGGTATTTAATACAATAGCCAGACATTTCGGTCCATATGAATATCAGGCAGATAATCATAAACCAATCTTTGGAAATGAAACCGGATCTATAGCCAAAGACATTACACAGATAACACCATTATCAACTTGGCAAGTAACCATGCCAGATCTGACGGTAAATCAAGACATTGATTTTGGTGGAAATGAATTTGTAGATATAGTTGTTTCTTTTCGAATAGAAGCTTTAGCTCAAAATGCATTATCAAGATTTTGTGCGCTACAGGGGAAACTTGTAGCAAAAATGTCTCATCATGAATTAATAGATACCTTATCATTGATGGCGACAAGAATACAGCCACTAACGATGCGATCCAGCGCGAAAGAAAATACAGTTCCTCAGGAAGCAACATTACGAAACATGCTTGAGCAAATGAATAAAGCACAAGGGGTATTAAAAGGATGGGATTGTGTACTTAATATGTTAGAAAAACCTGTTAACAAATTTTTGGCCGAACAATATAAAGAAAAGTACCCAACACAAAAACCAATGGTAGTTGAAGTAGGATTTTGTGTACCATCACCATCTCCTATTCCGAGTTTTCCTGGTACTATTTTTACCTATACAAAGTTTACAGTTAATTTAGCTCAACCCTTATTAGAATTTCAAGAAAATAATCATAATTATGTAAAAGTCACGCAGTTAATCCAAAGTGGTTTTATTCAAGTTGGTTCTATGTTTACACCTAAAGAAGATCAGGTATGTCCAGTACGTCTAAACATGGGAAATCCGGAAATTAAGTGGGCTGAGAAGAAAGTTATTGATGTTTCAAAAAAACCAGCATTAGTAGGAACTGTTGGTCTTGGGATGTTACAAGGGCTGGTGGATCCCCCATTACCTAATGGGTCTACAGGAAATAACAATGATTCACACTCTATTGTATTAGACTTTACAAAGGGAAGTTTTATAACTGAAAATTTAAATATCGATACTGATAATGCTGCATTGAATTTACAGCTATCAAATTGGTTTGTGAGTAATCCTATTTATTATTTAATTAATACAGTTGTTTTTAATGATGCAACAACATTAAAATCATTGCAACCTACGAAATTTAAGTTGAACGTATTAACCACCAATAGTTTGAAGAATATCTTACAGGTATTCATTACTACTAGTGGAGAACAACAAAGTAATCTTACTATAAATGTAAATGAACCAATACCCGATGGATATCATAATTCATTAATGATTAATACGAAAATAATGTTTAGTAATATTTTTGTTGAAAGTTTTAATAAGGGTACAAGCAATTTACAAGTTGCATCTGTAAATCCTCCAAATGATTTTACAACTTGGTCAGCAAAAGTAACTCAAGGAACCGTTTCAGGTGAAGCTAATTTTAAAAACACAAGCAGTAGCGAAACTAGAATAAGTGCTTCTGGAAATACCATTGTGTGGCCACTTAAAGATTTAATTTTTACACCAACTATAGACAATGGCATTCAACTTACGTACAATGCTAATCAAAATGTACCTTTTCAAAACAGAAGGCTTTTTTGTGGTCGATTTGGTTGTTCTTGGGGTAATTGGAATAATTATAGTGTAGATGTGAATGTAAAACTTACAGGATATTATCCTCTGGAAGTTATAAACTCTGGTAAAAATCAAAAGATTCAAATTGCAAGTAAACCACCAGTGGTAAGTGTTACACCTCCAGATTTAAAACCAACTGGACCTTGTGAATGTAATGACAATGATTTAAAAATTCAGGTTGGTAATATCCTTGAACAGCAAGTACCTGCTAAATTGCAAGCATCAATGGGAGGAATTCAATTTTCTCCAATTTCAGTATTTGCCTTATATAATTTATTATTTCCAACAGATGATTTCATTGAGATGAAAAGTGCATACGTACCAGGTGATTTGGTAGTATTAGGTACCTTCAATAAATATGTTGATGATAAGAAATAATCTTAATTTAAATGATTCATTCAAATACAAAAGAGAGAGGCCTTCCTAAAATAGGGGAGGCCATAAATCTATTATCATTATTACATAAAAATCAACTTGGCTTTAAGCAATTCAACAAGCCTACAGAAACACCGTTGAAACAATTTGAATTGAGTGAATTTCCAGAAAATAGTTTTGCCTGGAGCCCATTAAAGGTAACAGTTCATAAAGGAGCTCACTCATTATTAGATCGCGTTTCTTTGTATAAAGTATGCCCTTTATTTTCTGAAAATAATGCCTATAAACTTTCTCCGGATATGTTCGGAGAAACTATTGAGGATTATATTCAACATCATGAAAAATTATTTAAAATAAGCCTGAAAAAAGATAGTTACTATATGTTGTTTGAATTATCAAGAATAAAAATTCAAGCAGAACATGAAGTAACAGCTCAACCAAGTCGAGCTTATTTTAACAGACACATACATTTAACAAATGATTGGAAAGTTAAATCTAGAAACTTAAGGCCTGGTATACGTGTTCAAGAAAATGATGAACATGATACTATTGTTTCGGTTTCACAAAGTCAAAAATACTTAGAATCATTTTATAATTATGGTACTCATTTTATTTCAGCCATTAAGCTAGGAGATAAACTGTTACAAGTAATAGAATTAAAAAAACACATAAGTAAACATACTTATGACTATTGGAAAGAATTAGGAGGAGGAAAAGCCGTTAAGGGAACAGAAGCACTTGACTTTAAATTTTTTACAGGTGATGATTTTGCAAAATCCGTTGGAGAGATAGTTAGTTACGCAAAGGATCCAGGTCTTAATACTATAATTAATGATGGTTTATGGAAAGATTCAAATAGTATAACCGGAAATAGCTTAATGGCTATATTTAATGCTGATCAACGATTAATAGAATCACTTAATTCAAAACTAACAGTGGTTATTCCTGTAAAAATAGAACTAACCTCATTGGCTCGTTTTATGGAATATTTTAGAGCTATTAACTTTCAAAAAATTTTAAAGGGTGCCTTAATTCAAAGATGGGGAACTATAGTTCAATCCCCTATTAAAAGAATGACCAAAACTAGTAATAGAATCAATTTAAAAGTTTTAAATGAATCACGATCTTTTTGTTTTGATAAAAATAATTTTACATATGGTGATAAAATAACGGAACAAGATTTTTATATAGCTAAGTTAAATAAAGACAGCATTAATAGTTGCCATAGAATAGTATCATTACATGAAACAGTATCACTAAAAAGTGTTAATACTTTTATTTTAGCTCAATTATTAGATACAAATTCAATAGCTACTGAAGCATCATCTCTACTTCTTTCGGATGCTGATTTTGATACCGTACCAATTGTTTGTCAGCAAATGGATGGGATATTGATTTTAAAAAATAATGACGAAACGAAAAAGGATTCTTTAGTTAATGGATTACGTTTTTCTAGTATAAAAGAAAATAACTCGGAATTAAAAATTATTATAAAAGAGGATATAATTGACCTAAATAAAATTGAAACAATACTTCCTTGCATTCACATTGCATTGATACATATACAAGCTAAATTAGGTTGCCCTAAAACCACACATACACAACGAGAAGAAGTAATCTCTTTTGCTAAATGGATTGCAACACTCTTGCCTCCTGATTTAGGAATAGATAATGTTAATAAATTGCATTTATTTGCAAATCATCTTGCTGTGATTGAGTCAATTGAATGTGATTATTCAGTTGTTTTTGATGAGCATATAATAGCAACAACTTATAAATCTTTTATACAAATGTCAACTATAATAATGCAATCTGAATTTAGCATTGTTGGCAGAATATTAGATTTTAAAGAACAAACAGAACCTTTGACAATTGTAGACCTCACTAAAATAAAGGGGTATCAAGTGAAGCTGACAGAATATTATTTGTCCATGCTAAATCAATTACATATTGCATTAAAAAATAAAATATCAGAAGTTGACCTATCTCTTAGTTTAGCCAAAGAAAGGGTAATTAAAGAAATCGAAAAGTATAAAGAAATTTTTAATAATGATGATGTCTCTCCATCAAGTAAGGTATTGTTTAACGGTATGGTATCAGGTATAGCTGGACATTCTTTTCAATACGACAATGAAGAACTTAAAGATAATTATGAAAACGAATCCGTTTCTATAGCAAGTGATTTTGCTAATCATGAAAATATATTCTATCTGCTTTTTCAGCAAATGAATTGTATAAATGCTCTTTATCATGATTTCAACAGCGGTCAAATAAAGTATGATACACTTTTACTACAACAACTTCCAGAAAGTCATGAAAGAAGAATACCTGAGGCATTTAGTTTATCTAATATGCATAAAACATTTATACCCTCAGGCGCAATTGGATTCGAAGAAAAAGAGATTGTTGCTTTATTATCACTATGGAATGATTTTGAAAATGAGCGTATAAGAAATCTGATTAGTAAGGAATGTTTTTTATCGCTTTTTTTTGAATTCGGGTATTTATCTCTTTATAATGAAGAGATAAAATTCAGTAAAGATACTCCTGAGATAAATTATGAGATTGAATTAGAGTGTTCTAGGATAAATACTATTCTTAATAAAGTAGTGCGATTTCAAGAAGCTGCAGCCTCATTTGAAAATATATACATCCCTAAAAATTTTGAACAAACTAATAGTACCTCTATTACTTATTTAATTAACTCATTAAATGAAGCATTTGCAGAATATTTTAATGAAAAAAAAATAAGCCAACAAAACTAAAAACTGCAATGGGAACAACTGCTACTATATCAAATTTAATCAATCAAATGTCTAGAGGACACTCTGTTCTTAACCAATGGGATGCCGTTTTAAATATAAAAGAAGAATTAGTGAATGAGTTATTTCAGGCACAGTTTGAATTTTGTGAGAATGAAAACTGGAAGAAAATAACTATAGCATACTGTCAATTATTTCCAAATCCAATAGGAGAAGGAAATTTAGCCATATATAACAGAGTTCAGGCGATATTGACAAAGCCTAGCCTTCTTTTTTTAGGAAATAACCAAGCTTTTATAAAAGTTCATTTTTACGCATCTGGTAGTACAGGAATTGCATCAAAATTAGTTACCTCTAACTTTGACCCTAAAAAAGATGCTAATCCAAATGATCCAGATTTACAATGGAATGTAACGAAACTAACAAATACCGATTTTATATGTGAAGTGCCTTTAACAGCTATCTCAGGTTCAACTGAAGCTCTTGAAAATAGAACAGAGTTTGTACTTGACTTTCCTGCAGGAAGTTTTAACTCTCCTCTATTTTCGGAAATAAAGGATACAAATGAGCTTGAGTTGCAGATAAAAAATTATTTACTAACGAATAAGGTTCGTTACATAATTAATAGTATAAAAACGGATCTGTTAAATCAAATTCCTCAAATGGCTCCCAAAGCATTTCGGATAAATGTTTTGACAACCAATGAAGGTAAAAATATATTTCAAATATTTATAGCCACAGAGAATCCTACTCAAGAAAATTTAACAATCGATGTTAATGAGCCAATACCAGATGAATATAGCTTATCTGTATTTTTTAATGCTAGAATTGCTAAACAACTTAAATCATCACTAATGATGCAAGTATGGGGTTTTATGCAATCTAACCTTGCTTTTCCAGGAGAAACCTATTTACAATTAGGACCTGAATACTCGCCAGATGATGCTGTAGTTCTGGGTATTCTAAATATAAACACAACTAAACAAGTACCCCCTATTAATCCGAAAAACACCAAAATTATGTTAGACATTCAAAAAACAAAACAAATTAGTATTTCAGGACAACCATCCTTCACAATTTATGGAGATGATGGGCCTGCTTCAAATGCATGGTATATAACTCCAAAAGTTATATGGTCAAAACTATCTGGAACCGATTTACCGCAATTTTCACTTGTAAAATATAAATCGAGTGGAGGAGAAGTAAGCGGTTTTTGCAGGTTTTCCGTACAGCTTATGGTTGATCCTATTCAAAAAGATGCTGTTAAAAAAGAAATTTCTAATGCCGAATTCCCTCAATTTGATTGGATTCAGAGTGGGGCGATTTTTACCTACACGATAGATGGAAAAACTACCTCGATAAGAAGTGAACCATCAAACTTTGGCAGTCAACAAGCAGTATTTAGTATTCCATTAATTAATGAAAAGGCTATTGCTGCCTTTACTAATGCTTTTTATTCTGGCTCTGCTGGTGGGTTATTTAGTATTTCGTATGAGCTTTCTGTAAATACGCGCCTTCCTGCTGTTACAGTAGTAACAAAATTTGATTCTACTTTAGCATACCAATATCAGCAGGAAAATAGATACATAATCGAAACAAAATATTCCAGAGATACTTGGGGAAATAGACAGTCACAACAGGTTCAGGTTTATATAGGCACATTTGTTAAAGAGATGCTTACCCAAACTCAGGCAGCAACGGTTACTGTTACACCGGGTGCAGGTATAACTCCAACATTATTAGACATGGTTAAAACATGGGCTAATCAGCAATTGCAAAAGGATGTAGAGCAATCAATTACGACAGCCATGAGTTTAATAAAAAATCCGTCTAGTAATTTTTCTCTTCAAAATGTATCATCCTTTACTAATACATTAATAACTTCAAACGTTGTTCCTTGGTATTTTGATGTCGAAGGAACTTTACCTCCTTTTGATGGGGAAACCTGGAAAAAAGTATATTCAGAGGTAAATCAGCAAGAATTAGATGTAGCTTTTACCATTCAGGAAGATTTATCAATAAACGGTATAGATCGTGTTAATCTTACTTTTGAATATGGAGATGTACCATCTGTTACTCATACTTTTTCGATTACAGATCAAGGTTCTTGGAGCATTAAAAAACCTGGTTTATTTGATGGCAATACCTTTAAAAAAGAATATCGATACAAGTATGAAGTTATCTATTCAACATCAAAAGAAACTGGAAATACGCCTCAACCTTTAAGCACAGACTGGATTACATCTGAACTAAATATAGTAAATTTAGGTCTGGTAAATCTCGGGCTCATGGCTATTACTTTTACAGCTAGTAATATTGATTGGGAAGATGGTAATAATGATAAAAATAAAGTAAAAGAAATAACTGTTGATTGGAACTGGCTAGTTGGTGATGGAGAAGCCGTTTTAAATGAAACATTTGTATTAAATAAAAAAAGAGATAGTGTAAAGAGCACACTGCGCTCAACGCACCCAACCAATAATCAGGTGTATCAATACTCCTTGACATTTTTAATGTCTGATGGAACTAAATTCCATTCCAACGGTTTAAATGGAACTGAGGCATTGCAGCCAATTAATCATCCACTGTCTAATATAACTGTAAGTGTGTTGCCATTCTTTTCAGAAGATGTTAAAGCAGTAGTTTTAAGAGCAACATTTGATGATGGACAAAATGGGATTCATTTAAGTAAGCAATGGCAAGCTATAGCTAAACCGGATAAACAGGGAAATTTAAATTTAGATACTTCCTCATTTAATTCATGGGATTTTAAAGCAATAGCAACAAACCTCAACATGACGACCATAGTGTTTTCTGGCACATGGGTAAATGCAAAGAATGTCCAAAAAGCGATACCAAAAACATTAGTAATCGGAACAAATAATACGTTACTTATCAGTAATACTCAAAAAACGGTAACAGCTGTAATTGATGCTTCAAATGTTACTTTTGTTGATCCAAAAAAAGATGGTGTTTATCGTGTAATAGCTCAGGTTGGGAATACCATTCAAGGTGATGCAAAAGCTTCTGCTAATTTATTAGACAACTCAAGCACAATTACATTTACTAAAAAAACTCCCGCAATTCAATATTATACTGCAGAAGACATTCCTGTAGACGCGGTACCTGAATTTCATTTTCAATATACTTTTACGCAGAATATAAATAATGCTGAAAATACAATAGTTACAGATTATTGGCCAAGTATACAAAGTACACAAAAAACAGATTTGCCTGTAATTCCAGGTACTCCAACAACAGCAGCAACCCTAAAAAGTGCAACTGTAAGTAATGAAAATCATCATATTGATGCAAGAACAAAAGCATTGTTTGAAAAACATGAAGAATTTAGTAAAAGTTGTGAAGCGGTTTTAGAAAGTTAACCTTAAAACATAACAGGTTTTTTTGGTTTGTTTTACTATTAAGACAGATTATATTTATTAGTTTACTCATTGTGCATTCAATGAGTAAACTTTTACTAACCCGTTTACACCAAAATATCTCACACAGTAGCTCGCTTTTACTATTAATTTATTTTATATGACAAAAACAATTAATATTCCACAGCATTATGAACAAATTCTTAATGTTTGGGAAGGTGAATATCCAAAAGCAACAAAAAGAGCTAGGGAGCTACTACCTATATTATTAGAAGAATTATTAAGTTCACCTAATAAAAATGCATTATCAAGTAGTGCATTAACTATGACAGGAAGCCCTTTTGAACCCGCTTTTTCTCTTACAATGCCCGGCTTAAGATATACAATATGCCCGGCACCACTAACATTACCACTTATTGATAGTCTGGAATATTCCATTTCATTATTGTCGAAATTAAATGTGTTCTTACCAAAAAGCGACTATTTTACTCGCATATCAAAGCTTCAGAAAAATGGAACATTAACCTATGGTGCACAAATAGGAGTTAGACATAGTGATACCGATGATTCTTTTAAATTATACATTGAAGTTCCTCCAGAAGCAGCAATAGAAGCAGATGCAATTGCTGAAGAAATTTTGGGAAGTAAAGCTGTTCTAAATGTTTCTGACCGTAATGCAAGGCCTACTATATTTGGTATAGACTTAAAAAAAGGTACTTATGAGGTGTATTATAGAATTGAAAATTTACATTCTTTAGAAATTGCTACATTATTATCCCGTATCAATGCATCAGAAAGAGCTTCGGAATTATTAATCATCCTATCTGATACACAATCATTGCCTATAAAACATGAGTTACCTGGAGCTGTCTGGGGTTTTAGTTATTCAAAAGAAACTAACTCTGAATATACTTTTAGCCTCTACACTTTTGCAAATACACTATTTGGTCCCGATGGATGGGTAAGAGATGGCATATTGTCATTGGGAGAAAAGTACAGTTGGAACCTTAATGCATATTCTGATATGAGTCAATCACTTAAAGGATCTCGCGGGTATGTTTCACACCATGGAATCTTTGGATTGGTTATGCCGCCTAAAAGTAAACCTGCAGCATGGATTGGGCTCGCTCCAATCAAAATTTAAATTCTAACAATATATTAAAGCATAAATGAATGAAAAACAATTAATTGAATTTATTTTAAGTTCGCAATTACCTAGCGGCGCTTTTCCCTCAATTGCAAGTCTTACAGATGAAAATTTTGTCGATGAAAATTCATTTACGACAGCTTTGGTTACTAGTATATTGAGTGATTTTAATACCAATTCACAAGTTTATAATGCATGTAAAAGAGGTATTGATTATCTATTAAGTTGTGAAAATCCTAAGAATTCTGGTATGTTTGGATTCTATCCCGTTAATTTACAACCAAAATGGATTAAAGAATTTTTACCTCCTGATACTGATGATACGGCCCTATGTTCTCTTGCTCTATTTTATAACGGATATTGGAATAGAAATCAATTAAAACATCAAATAAATAACGTTCTTAAACCCTATCAATTAAGCCAAAAAGTCCCAGGAATGGAGTGGTTTAGAGTTGGCGTATATCCAACATGGCTAGATAGAAAGCGAATGAATAACCCAATTGATATTTGTGTAAATATAAATGTAGCAACTCTTATTAAGGAAGCTCAAATAGCTAATCATAATGCAGATAAAATATTCGAAATGGTAAATTCTGCTTTTAATTGGGTAGGAAATGATTATGGAAGAATGCAACAAATCACTCCCTTTTATCCTAATCCATTGGAGTTATATTATTCTTTACAACGTGCCAAAGAAGCAGGATTATCTGAAGCAAGTAAAGCACTTTTGAATATGAAACTGTTACCATGGGAAAGGAGTTCAAGTTTAAATACACCGATATGCTGTTCAATAGGTAGTGGGGTAATATGGAAGAGTCCAATATTGCAACATGCTAGGCGTCTGATGATATTTACTTCTAAAACAAAAAAAAGACATCATTTTGAGATACCTTCTAAATAATTTTAATTCTTAATAATCACGCATTGCAAAAGAAGTAAAATCAATTATTTAAACAGTTTAAAAAAGTATGAAGTTTAATATATTCGAACCCAAATTCGCTCGGCCTTATTATTGCTGGTTTTTTGCTTTGGTGAAAAGGAGTGTGCCACGATTCTACCACAAAATTTAAAGCGATGGATTATCTTTAATAAGTACCTTAGATTTTTGTAGCATATTTGAAGTCTACTCCAATATTCTGTCCTTGCTGCTGCGTCTTTTGGTTCTGTCGCATCTGGGAATAACTTTTATCTTTAGAATTTTAAAGCGATCAAAAAATGAATATTAAAGAAAATTGTTATCCAAAATAGATCATTCTTTAAGCAGTATATTTCAAATTAAGATTTACAAGTAGTTATCGTGATGTTGAAGAAACAATGAAGATTAGAGGAGAGCTTGTGAATCATGCTACGATTCAGCGTTGGGTTTATAAGTTCACACCTTTGCTTGAGTCAGAGATGAAGAAGAGGAAAGGTTGAGTGGGAGGGAGCTGGAGATTAGATGAGACCTATATCAAAGTAAAAAACATTTGGTGTTATTTATATAGAGTAGTAAATAAATTAGACAATACAGTAGACTTTCTTTTGACCAGAAAAACACAGAGAATGGGCGCTCAGTCTTTTCTAATTAAAGCAATTAGTAACAACTGTAGACCAAGAGTAATAAACATTAATAAAAGCGGTTCTAATACTGCAGCGATCAAAGTATATAATAAACGTTCGTTCTCAAAGATTAAAATCCGACAGTGTAAACATCTCAACAATATTGTAGAACAGGATCATCGTTTTATCAAATGGCGCATACAAAACGGATTAGGCTTTAAAAGTTTTGAATCGGCCAGACGAACATTGAGCGGAATTGAAGTTGTACATATACTAAGAAAGAATCAGATGGTTAGACCTGGGATAACTATGTTTAAATCATTCTGTAAATTGGCAGTTTAACTTTTAAATTACTTTAGGTCTTATATTTTATTCTGACAGATGCGACAGAACCCCTAAAGCTATAAATACATACAAAATACATTTTCGGGACTAGAAAATCTTAAGAATATGTGCAAACTAAGTGATTAAATCTATGAGTTACAATAGTGGTTCTGTCGCATCTATGACTAAGTTTTATCTTTTGTTTTTCAAAACTAATAAAAAATGAATACTAAAGGTCATTGTTATCCAAAATATGTAATCCTTCAGGCAGTGTATTTTAAATTAAGATTTACACTTAGCTATCGTGACGTTGAGGAAATAATGAAGATTAGGGGGGGGATTGTGGATCATGCAACGATTCAGCGTTGTGTATATAAGTTTGCACCTTCACTTGAGGCAGAGATGAAGAAGAGAAAAGGCAGAGTGGGGACGAGTTGGAGATTAGATGAGACTTATATCAAAGTAAAAGGTATTTGGTGTTATTTATATAGAGCAGTAGATAGGTCTGGTAATACAGTTGATTTCTTATTAACTAAGAGAAGGCAGAGGATGAGTGCCCAGTCATTTCTAATTAAAGCAATTAGTAATAACTGTAGTCCAAGAGTAATAAACATCGATAAAAGCGGTTCTAATACTGCCGCGATCAAAGTCTATAACAAACGTTCGTTCTCAAAGATTAAAATCCGGCAGTGTAAATATCTCAACAATATTGTCGAGCAGGACCATCGTTTTATAAAATGGCGTATCCAAAATGGACTAGGTTTTAAAAGTTTTGAATCGGCCAAACGAACATTGAGCGGAATTGAAGTTGTACATATGCTGAGAAAGAATCAGATGGTTAGGCCAGGATTATCTATGTTTAAATCATTCTGTAAACTGGTGAGCTAATTTTTAAATTACTTCAATTCTTATATTTGATTCTCGCAGATGCGACAGAGCCAGAAAAAAATATTTTAAGTTAAATTTTTAACTATATAGATTGTAGGTTATAATTTTATTATTGTTAAGGTAATAGAAAAAAAAGTTTAATGAAACGACTTTTTTAAAGGAAGTCGAAAATATTTACAAGGACTTTGACTTGTATATTAGTGTTAATTCGTTCAGTAGGGTTATTCTGTTCAATTTGCACACATACAATTACTTGGTCTATTTTTTAAATCAAACCCTATAGTCAACATGTGGGTTCCTGAATTATAATTTTGAAGTTGATTTAAACTAATATTAAATGAATAGGCAGCATAAAATTTATTTTGCCGAAATCCTATTAAAGGAGCAAGTGAATTAGCCTTAAATGATTGATCTGCCAATAAACGTAGATTTATTCCTCCCCAAATATAATTTTCCCCTGTCATTTTTCGGATTTTAAGATTAAGGTCAAGGCTAGACCGACCATCACTTTCATATATTTGATAAAGAATAGAAGGCTCATATTCTATAGAAGAAAATTTATTTTTTAAAAGAAATCCTGAATATAAATAATAGTTTCTAATATTCATCGGTTCTTTTAAGATTGTAGGTTTTACAGTTTTATTTAAAATATTCACTGCATTAAAACTGATGAAAAAATTTTCTACGCGATATAAAAAGCTTAAATCAAAATTTGAATTATTCACATTGTAGGACTGAACACTTGGATCAGATGTGATAATGTTGGATATATCTATATTAAAATTAGTAAATTTATAAGATAGCCCAAATGACAAATACTGATTATTAAACTCAGATATAGTAATATGATGTGCATAAGTTAGCTGTCCTCCTTTTTGAGAAGTGTTTCTATTTTTATCATTAAAAAAAATAGCTCCAATACCTGAGCGGTCTGCAATTCTGGCATCAAAAGATAATGACTGTGTTTGTGGCGCATCTTTTACTCCCAACCATTGTGCCTCGCCTGTAAGACGTATTTTATAGAATTCACCGATACCTGCGTAGGCTCCAGCAATGACAAAGGGATTATCTGCTAAATATTGACTTGTTGGTGCGAGTTGTAATTCTTGCCCATAAGTGGGAAGAATAGTAATTATAAAAAGTAATAATAATATTTTTTTCATTTTATCTAAATAAGGTCATTCCGCCTATAAATTCTCTTCTATCTTTATCGTTGTTAGTTTTAATAACATACCAATAGTCTCCCGTTGGCAAAGGTTTTCCTTGATATGTTCCATCCCAACCCATTGTTGTATTCCCTTTAAAAGTCATGATTAATCTCTGGTATCTATCAAATATTAAAACTTCTAAATTTGGATAATCTTCTATTCTTGTAGGGTACCAATAATCATTATTTCCATTTCCGTCTGGAGAGAAAAATTCTGGAAACTCTATTCCTTCGTATGTTAAGTATGCAGTATCAGTAGAGGCACAACCTTTGTCATCTTTAACGTAAATGGTATAATTTCCAGCGGAATCAATCTTGAAAATTGGATTAGAAGTATAATTATTAGCACTATTAATACTATATTGATAAGGAGTAATCCCTCCTGATGCAACTATTGTATATTGATTAACTCCAGTTTTAGAAAAGGAAAAATCTGGACTGTCTGTATTTTGTGTTACTAATACTGTATCATTAGAGCTACATCCTAAAATACTATTTGTGACCGTTAAAGTATATACTCCACTAGAACTTACAACTGGGGTTAAAGTATTAGAACCACTAATGATAGTTCCTCCAGTCCATAAATAAGTAACACCCAAAACATCAGAGCCAGCTCCGTTGAGCATAATAGTTGGCGAAGCGCAAGTAATTACAACCGGACTACCTGCTTTGGCAATCGGCGCTGATTGTGTATTTAGGGTTACTGTAGCTGTAGCAACCAAGCTACAAGAAGAAGCATCATTTACAGTATAAGTATAAATATTTCCAACATTAGTCCATGTACCTCCTGTATCAGGTGTTCCGCCTAATTGAGCAAACAATTGCGCTGCTGTAGGAGCAGATCCCGAACATAAGGTTAAAGTTCCGTTTGTTCCTGCATTTGGTACTGTCTGTGTATTTAGAGTTACTGTAGCTGTAGCAACTAGGCTGCAAGGAGAAGTAGGATTTATGGTATAAGTATAAATATTTCCAACATTAGTCCATGTACCTCCAGTATCTGGCGTTCCGCCTAGTTGAGCGAACAATTGCGCTGCTGTAGGAGCAGATCCCGAACATAAGGTTAAAGTTCCGTTTGTTCCTGCATTTGGTACTGTCTGTGTATTTAGAGTTACTGTAGCTGTAGCAACTAGGCTGCAAGGAGAAGTAGGATTTATGGTATAAGTATAAATATTTCCAACATTAGTCCACGTACCTCCAGTATCTGGCGTTCCGCCTAGTTGAGCGAACAATTGCGATGCTGTAGGGGTAGATCCCGAACATAAGGTTAAAGTTCCGTTTCTTCCTGCATTCGGAGCTGCTTGTATATTTAAGATCACAGTAGCTGTTGAGACTAAGCTGCAAGGAGAGGTAGGATTTACAGTGTAAGTATAAATATTCCCAACATTAGTCCATGTACCTCCAGTATTTGGTGTTCCACCTAATTGAGCAAACAATTGAGCAGCGGTAGGAGTTGCTCCCGAACATAAGGTTAAAGTTCCGTTTGTTCCTGCATTTGGTGTTGCTTGTATATTTAGAGTTACAGTAGCTGTAGCAACTAGGCTGCATGGAGAGGTAGGATTTACAGTGTAAGTATAAATATTTCCGACATTAGACCATGTACCTCCAGTATCTGGTGTTCCGCCTAGTTGAGCAAATAATTGTGCTGCTGTAGGAGTAGATCCCGAACTAGACCCCGAACATGAAGTCAAAGTTCCGTTTGTTCCTGCATTCGGAGCTGCTTGTGTATTTAGGGTTACAGTAGCTGTAGCGACAAGGCTGCAAGGAAAGGTAGGATTTACAGTGTAAGTATAAATATTACCAACATTAGTCCATGTACCTCCAGTATCTGGCGTTCCGCCCAGTTGAGCAAACAATTGCGCTACTGTAGGAGTAGATCCCGAACATAAAGTCAAAATTCCGTTTGTTCCTGCATTCGGAGCTGCTTGTGTATTTAGGGTTACAGTAGCTGTAGTGACCAAGCTGCAAGGTGAGGTAGGATTTACAGTGTAAGTATAAATATTACCAACATTAGTCCATGTACCTCCGGTATCTGGTGTTCCGCCTAATTGAGCAAACAATTGCGTTGCTGTAGGAATAGATCCCGAACATAAAGTCAAAGTTCCGTTTGTTCCTGCATTTGGAGCTGCTTGTGTATTGATAGTTACAGTAGCTGTAGCGACCAAGCTGCAAGGTGAGGTAGGATTTACAGTATAAGTATAAATATTTCCAACATTAGTCCACGTACCTCCAGTATCTGGTGTTCCGCCCAGTTGAGCAAACAATTGCGAAGCGGTAGGAGTTGCTCCCGAACATAAGGTCAAAGTTCCGTTTGTTCCTGCATTTGGTGCTGCTTGTATATTGATAGTCTTGGTTATTCCTGTTAAAACCTGACTACAGATACCATCTGTATTATTTGTTAAAGTTAAGGTTATATTTGAACTTGCTGAAGGAACTGTTACTAATGATGAACCTGTGCTTCCTATTATAACTGTTCCAGAAACTGTTCCTGTATAACTCACATTATCACCAACTGTTCCTGTAATTGTAAAAATTGCATCGGATCCTAAGCAAATAGAATTTGGACCCGTTAATGTTGGAACTGTTGGTAATGAATATGCTCCTGTAACATTAACCGTTGCAGGAAGAGAATTACAACCTCCGCCAGCTGTATTAGTTACAATTAACTTATAAGAACCTGCAGCATTAACAATTGGATTTAATGTTGTTGCTCCGCTAATAATAGAGCCATCGGTTGTAGTCCATTGATAATCGATACCTGTACCAGTTGTTGAGCCTGTACCGTTTAATGTAACTGAAGGACTAGAGCAAGTAATTATCGCTGTCGTAATAGCTTGTGCTACTGGAATGGAACAAGTTGGCGCAGAACTGGTCTGACAACTATGTTTTTCAACTTCAAAACAGGTACCGGGACCACCTATAGGAGTTACAAATATTTCGACATTATCGGATGGTTGTAATCCAGTTATATCATAAAACAAGACATTGCCAATAGCTCCAATATTTTGTACTGGATTAGTATTTACTTGATATGATACTGTATAGTCTGTAGATCCCGAAACCGCATCCCATAGAAATGATAGCGAATTTTGTGATGATACTCCACATGAAATTTTAGGTTTTATTATTGAATTTACATCAACTTGTATTTGCTTTTTCTTAATAATGTCTGTAGTACCATCACAATCCTTAACAGTGCAGGTTACTTCATAAGTACCTGCATTTATAGCTTGTGCATTGGGAATACTTGGATTTTGAGTTGCATTAGAATAACCATTAGGACCTGTCCAGGAATAAGTAGTACCAGTAGGTAAAGTTCCATTTACTTTTAGATTGATAGTGCTATTAGCACAGAAAGAAATTGGTGTATCAACATTAGGATCAAGAACTACACTTGGAGTTACTACTAGGTTTTTGGTTCTTGTAATCAGGCAACCAAAAGAACTAATTTCTAAAGTATAAAGACCTGCGTCATGAGGTGTCACAGCAGGGATAGTATATTTATTTGATGTAGAAACCACAGTCCCCAATGGATTTTTCCATTTATAAGTAACTCTGGAATCTGTATCGAGATATTTCGGGAAATTATTTTCTACGGTAAAATCGGCTTGATATCCTTCGCACAATAGGGCAGGCATGGATTCTGTATAAAGTATATCTTCAAAATCATCTACATTAAACAAAAACATTTGTACACCAGAAATAGTACTACCGTATGTAATATTTCTAAAGCCTATTTTTTGGGGTTTCGAGCAATCGCTATTAACGTATATAGCATGTACTTTTCCTGGTTTAGAATATCGAGTATCAGTTCTTCCTGCTTTAAATTGTGATTGAGTTTCGGCAACGGAAGTCCATATTCTTGGGGCAATGAGAGTTCCGTTATTTATAGCAATAGCTGCTTCTTCACCTGCTATTGGGTTCGCAATATTTTTTTGCTCTACATACATTTTACCTAAAACGGGAGAATCATTATTATTGAGTACTCCTGCATATAAGCCATCTTTACCAATGAATCCATTGCCATGTAATCGGTAGTATTTGCCTTTAACTGCTCCTCCAGATTGAAATTCAATATTATAAATGTATAAACCTGTCGTTTGTATTTTATAAATAATTCTGTCGGCATTAAGTCCTAAGCCATTATACCAACTTCCATCGTTAATTCCTCCATTAGTAATTGCAGGATCTGCAGAAGTAGTATATAATCCATGACCATCTATTCCTGTGGGAAAACATGGCGTACCAGTTAAAGTTGGTGGCAAACAAGGACCTTGATTTGGTCCGTAATATCCAGCATCATTGTTTCTGAAATTTAGTGTGTTATTAACTGTTCCAGTGGTATAATTTACTATATCAATTTTTCCTGATAAATTATTAAGCTGATGAAACCAGCGTTGGGTTATATTTCCTGAAGCATCTAATTTATCCCAGGACCATTCATTTCCTCCAGGCAAATTTTGAGTTTCAATTAAATGTATCCTATTGTCATGCCCCATATCACGCCCTCCATCGGCACCTTGAAAACTAAGCATGTGCACTTTTTTGCCAGGTACTACTTTACAATCTAAAACTCGTTGCTTGTTTATCCACAAATTCGTTTCTTTTTCTTCAACCTTAGGCAGTACTGTACTAAAAATGTCTATGAGTAAAGTACGCGATGTTACCAAGGTATGGTCAGCATTCATCCTTCTGTAATATTCGGCATTGAACTTTTTGAATACATCAGAATCTTCAATATACATTTTATAAAAAGCGGCTGAACTTGTACCATAGCGTTCCCAATGTGCTCCAATACCTTGGTCACTTGACCAAAAATCGGTAGTAGTAAGTTGAGAGTGGTTCTGAAAATCATAATCCCAATCAAAGGCATATCCGTCTTCATGCCCCCAATGCTTATTTAGGTAAGCTGTTCCTGCAGGAAAGTAATTAGGGTATGCAGCAGCAAATTTATCCATAACAATCTGGGCAACAGATTCTGCCATACCTTCTTCAAAACCACTTAATGTATTTTGATAATGCCAAAGATTATCCGAAGATAAACATACATTATCACGCCAGGCATGCAAAAGTTCATGCACCATTAAGCGTGGTTGAGTCATCTTGCCAAAAGCATCAGCAGTATATTGAGTCGAAATCCAGTTGGGGCCATTATAAAATGTATTACTCCCAGTAGCATTACCATCATTGATAACATTTACGGTGTAAGAATGAGAAGAGGGACCATATATTTGTGCTATAATTGGAATAACTTTATTATAAAAGTCCATCATATTGGTTGCTTGCCAAGTAGCAAATCCGCCTAATCCATTAATACCAAATTGTGTTTCGATAGCAACATTTACGGTGTTGCCCGCAGTACCCAAATTTAGCCATGTAAAATTTAGCGGACCAATCACTGTATCTGTACCACCATTTAATAAGTGAAAGTAAAAATTTTGTCCCTGTGCGAATGTAGTTCCTAAGGCAAGAGCTGTTAAACGCAATTCTTCATAGCTATAGCCTTGAGTCGTCTTATCTGTAGTATTTAAACCTTGAGCCCAGCGAATATTTTGCGAATTTGGACCATTAGGAACAGAACCTGTTCCGATAGAGAAGCTTGTAAAACCTCCAGATTGCCAGTTTACAAAAGCACTATGTATACTTTCTACATTAGCTGTTATTCCTGTGGCTGCTATAGCTTTTAATTTGCTTTGTAGCTTTGATTTAATAGGTACTGGAACAGGAATACTTGCTGGCTTACAACCCATTGGTATAGTACTTGGCTGTTCTATTTGAGCGGTTAGTGTAAAGGAAAAAAAAGCAAACAAGGATAGGATGTATAATTTTTTCATTGCATAAAATTGTAGGTTTATCCACGATGTCATGTTTTATCGAAGCAGTACAAAATTAGGTTTGTTATGAAAATAAAATTGGCGTATATTATTTAATATTGATATTAAATTAACATAAAAAATATGTTTATGGTAATATTTTTAGTTATTAATTGGTATTAATTGTAGTTTTTGATTAAATAAAAAAGCTGAGTTTACTTGTGGATATAGGAGATCATCCGCTATAAACGGAATTAAATTCTAAACTAAATAAAAAATTAAATAACGATCGGAATCTAAAAGTCCATTTCAGAAAAGGAATGCAAAAAAATTAAATGATACTGTTTCTTTTTCAGCTCGAATGTGGTCAACTCAAGAACTTTTATATATTTGTTGCACCTTATAAATCAGTTTTTTATTAGGAATAAATGATGATTATTATCTATAAATTATAACGCATATTACTATGAATTTGAACACCAAATACGGGAAGAAAGGATTCCTGAAGCTATAAAAAATGGTTTTATATTGAATGACCTGAACTAAGAGAATTACTTTATTTATTATTCATTCCATCGGAAGGAGTCTGAGAAGAATTGAATTTTAAGCAATATAAAGTAAGGGATTTTATCTTCAGAAGTTGTTCAAAATAAGACATTTTTATTTTGTGGATATTTAACTTAATTTATTAAAATGAGAACAATTTCTAAATTACTAGTTGCAAATAGAGGAGAGATTGCACTACGTATTTTTCGCGCTGCCGCGGAATTAAAAATTAAAACTGTAGCTATTTATACCTATGAAGATAGGTATTCCCTGCACCGCTACAAAGCCGATGAGGCGTATCAGATAGGCAAAGATACAGATCCCTTAAAGCCTTATCTCGATATTGATGAAATCATTAAAGTTGCCAAAGCCGAAGGGGTAGATGCCATTCATCCAGGTTATGGTTTTTTATCCGAAAATGTACTATTTGCGGTAAAATGTGCTCAGAATGGGATTTTATGGATTGGACCAGATCCTAAAGTTATGGAGCAATTAGGCGATAAAGTTGCTGCCAAAAAAATTGCACTCGCAGCCAATGTTCCTTTAATTGAAGATAGTAAAATAAACCTTACTTCGTTTGATATTGCTCAAGAAGAGGCAAATCGTATCGGATATCCATTGATGCTAAAAGCAGCAGCTGGTGGAGGTGGGCGTGGTATGCGTGTAGTAAGACAACACTACGAATTAAAAGCTTTGTTTAATGAAGCAAAAAGAGAAGCAAAAACAGCTTTTGGAGATGATACCCTGTTTCTTGAAAAATTCATTGAAAATCCAAAACATATTGAAGTTCAGTTATTAGGGGATAATTATGGAAACATTGTTCATTTATTCGAACGTGATTGCAGTGTTCAGAGAAGATTTCAGAAAGTAGTTGAAATTGCCCCTGCGCCAAATTTAAAACAAGAAACAAAAGATAAATTATACGAGTATGCACTTAGTATTGCAACTAAGGTAAATTACAATAATGCAGGAACAGTTGAATTTTTGGTTGATGAGGTTGAAAATATTTATTTTATAGAAGGAAACTAACTCTTTAAATAGTAATATGGTCTATAATATGGACATATTATGTCCATGAAAATTCCAAATATCAGTCTTACCTTTGGAAAGATAATTAATTAAATGGAGTTATCTCATTATGAATCAAAAAGGTAAGAAAAGATATTTTCTTGTTGTGCCAAATTGTTGCATATGCATTTTATTTAAATGATGATTGTTATGGATGAAAATATTACAAAAGAAGATTTAAGACAATTTGGGCTTCTTCTGCAGGATAAAATGCAACAAATATTCATGCAATTGAATTGCAGTCAGAATGAATCTGTGGATTCTCAATGGCTTAAAAGCAAGGCGGTCAGAAGATTGCTTGATATTTCTGCTGGTTCAGTCCAGAATCTTAGAATATCCCAAAAAGTGCGTTTTAAGAAGGTTCTTGGATCCTATTATTATAACCGAGAAGATCTTCAAAAACTTTTTGAAGATGAAAAATAATAATGGATTAAAAGAAAAGCAGATTATGGGTTACTTGTCAATGTACATTAATGATCCTACGCTTAATGTCTGGCATCTGTCAATTTTGACAGCGATACTGGGATTGGGGTATAGGCAAGGGGAGAGAAGGAGGATAAAAGTCAGTCGCAGCAAGATTATGCAGTTGTCGCATGTGAACACGCTGCCGACTTATCATAAATACTTTAAACAGCTTCAGGATTTAGGATACATTAAATACACACCGTCTTACCATCCAGGATATAAAAGTGAAGTAAAACTATGCAAGAAGAGGTTATCTCAAAATATTTGAGATAACCTCTTTTCAGTTTGAAAACATTTTGAAATTACAGATCAAGAAGAAATGTTATATTTCTTTTTAATGGCTTGTATTTCTTTTTCTAATCTGCTAAGTACAGCTATGTCCGTTTTGGATATCTTAGGAGCATCTTTGTTTAACTTTTTTTTAAGTAATGACATTTCTCTTCCAATTGTTGCCTGTTCTGTTATAGCGTAGGCTTCGGTTTGTTTGACAGACGAATGGCCAAGCATTTCTTTAACAACATTGATAGGGACATTATTGTTTAATGTAACTGTACTTCCAAAAGTCCGGCGTGCCATATGAGTGTTAAGTGTAAAAGGGAAACCACATAGAATTGCGATTTCTTTAAGATACTCGTTCATTTTCTGGTTGGAAGAAACTGGCAACACTGTGCCACGTTGCACACAAATCGGGTGATCTTTATACTTCTCAATTATTTTAAGTGCCTGAGGTAGGAGTGGGACATTAGTGGGCGAATTTGTTTTCTGTCTCTCAGACATGATCCATAAGTTACCGTCAATTCCGTCTTTAATATCTGCCCTTCTCAACTTATAAGCGTCAATGTACGCCAGTCCAGTGTAACATTGGAACACAAATACATCTCTCACTACATTGAGTCTGTCTGTGGTGAAATAATGTCTTTCCAATTCATATAACTCCTGCGTCGTAAGGGGTTTTTTTACCATTTTGGTTTTACGTCCTTTAAAGTTCTTAAAAGGGTCTTTTAAGATTATTTCCTTATCGATTGCTCGAATGACAATCTTTTTGAAATTGGCAATGTATTTAAGTGTTGTATTGTTGCTGCAATTTCGGACTGTTCTAAGGTAAAACTCAAAGTCCCTTATGAATTCGAGATTCAAATCTGTAAATTCAAGGTCTTTCTTATTAAATTTGAATTTAATAAAGGCTGTTAAATGGTTTTTCGTAATAGTAAAGCGATCAAGCGTTCCTTGTGCATATCCTTTGCCTAGTAACGCGCGCATTTCATCATTGTGCTTTTGAAATTCTTCCAGCACTTTGACTCTTGGTTGTACTTTGCCCAAAACATGATCCATGATTTTTTCAGCGGTTATGACTATACCGCTGTACATCATTTCTGTTTTTATTTCATTAATTTTTAAAGTAAGTGAGTCCAAAAAGAAGTTTAAAGATTTTGCATCTTCTTTGGATCCGACTGCCCTTTCTGTTTTTTGATCCCACCTGGAATGTTCCCATTTTCGTTTGGTGGATGCTTCCTTTGTAATACCATCTACTGTAATTCTAAAGTAGACGGTTCTAATTTTTCTGTCATTGCTGGTAATTTTCATAAAGAAAACTAACCCAAAGCTGCTCTCTAACATAATTCAACTGTTTTAGATTAATAAATGTAGAATTATAGCATCAAAAAAACAAGTCGTTAACCTCCTTAACCCCTCTGTATATAAGGGTTTAGTTCAAATTCTGTGGCAGTTTTTCTTGGCAGACAAAAGTGCCACGATTCTGCCATAGAAATTTCGGGCATTTTTATAAAGTTTGAAAACTGCCTTAAATGCAAAAAACCTGCGAATCCTAGGATTTGCAGGTTTTACCACGTTTTTTATGGGTTTTTGAAAAGATTGAAAAAGTGACCTTTCTGCTTCTTTTACCCTTTTTGTGGGGAGAGCAGGATTCGAACCTGCGAAGTTCACACAGCAGATTTACAGTCTGCCCTCGTTGGCCGCTTGAGTATCTCCCCGAAGCTTGTATTGTTGCGCTTTGTTATTCTAAGCGGTTGCAAATATAGGAACGTTTTCCATGTTTACAAACAAAAAATGCACTTAATTTAAGGTTATTTTAAAGTTATTTTTTAATTCATTGGAATTGAATAAAATAAAAAATACCTTTTTTTGATGTTTTTTGGATTTATTTTTAAAAGTAGGATTATTCCTTTTGTTTTGTTGTGGTCTTTTAGCCTTGCATTTAGAGCGATTAAGTGTTTAGCAGGCGTTTTTCCTGAGGTATCGAGGAAAAGAATACGAAATAAATCTATTTGGTATTCTTTAGTAATTACTATCTGTTAAGAAAAATAAGCTTGTTCCTGTTTTCAGGTTAAGTTTCTTTATCAGTATTATTTTTTCCGGATCTAAGCGTTGAAAAATATAAATTCTGGTTGTGGTGTCAAAAAAAGGAGTTTGTGCAGCAGATACCTGTAATTTTTCTTTATGCATTCCTTCTTAATCTCTTCCCTTTAATATTTTCCTTTGTGAATGAAGGTTCAATCCTTTGGGTGTAGCGTAAAAACAAAAAAATCTCCACTAGGGAGATTTTTTTGTTTATTCTGTGTATTGCTATTATTTGGCTAAAAGCTCTACTATTTTTGCTTTTAATTCAGGACCTCTTAAGTCCTGCGCAACTACTTTTCCTGACGCATCAAGTATAAAAGTTGCCGGAATAGATTCTACTCCGTATTGCTTTGCAATTGGTTCGTCCCAAAATTTTAAATTTGAAACTTGTGTCCAGACTAATCCATCTTTTGCGATAGCTTCTTTCCAGGCAGCAGCTTCTTTGTCTAATGAGACTCCAATAATATTTAAACCTTTAGCGTGTAGTTCTTTGTAAATAGCTACAACGTTAGGGTTTTCTTTTCTACATGGTCCGCACCATGATGCCCAGAAATCAACGATAGTTACTTTACCTAAGCTTTCTTTAAGCGAAACTACTTTTCCTTCCGGATTAGGAGCTGAAAAATCTGCTCTTCATTTAGGGCTTCCAACAGGAGCTGCTGATGCACCAACTGCAGGATTCTTCATTTGTCCTAATTTTGTTTTGATTTCTTTACCTGGAGAAGAGTTTTTTAAAGACTCGTCTAAAGAGTTGTATAAACCTTCAGCTTTTTTGATATCAGTGCTTGGGTCGTTAATCATACTTTGAATGATTAAAGCAGAGATAAACGCTTTTGGGTGAGTTTCAGCGTAAGCTAAATATTTCTTTTTAGAATTTTCCTGAACTTCTGTTTGAAGTGTCATGTATTGTTTCATCAAGCCGTTGATAGTTGCTGTATCTTGTGCTTGTTGAGCTTGTTGCATTTTTTGAGTGTTTTTCTTTTGAAAATCAACTAAACTTTTTTGAGTTTTAGTCATGTCCTCATTGAATTTTACATACTCGTCATTGTTGTAAGTTCCAGAAATTTTAGATTTGTGGATACTGTCTTTGTCAACTGTAACAGTGATTTCTCCAGTTTCTAAGATAAAAGGAATTGGACCGTTAGCCCCCTGTACAATTAAAGTATGGAAAGCTGGTTCCTTTACTTTTCCTTTTATTTCAAATTTTCCGTTTTCAACTTTTACCGTATCAAGAGATACAGCCATTTTTGTTGTTGGATCCTGACCTTGAAGAATGATAGTTTTTCCGTTTTCGATACCTGTTGCAGTTCCTGTAATTAGGTATTCTCCGTCTTTAACTTTGCTGCATGAAATAATCGCTACAGAAGCAGTTAGTAAAAAAAGTATTTTTTTCATTATAAAAAATTAATTAGTTAATTGATTTGTGCAACAAAAGTATCTAAAATTATAAAACTTAAAGAATTTTGGAACCTAAAATTTTGTTATAGTTTTTTTTGGTTTAATTCTCATATAATCAGTATGTTTACTGGTTTTATTTGATTTAAAACTCTTAATTATATTGTTATTGTGAAAATAAATAACGTTTTTTTTAATTTTTATGCATAAAAAAAGCACTCTTGTGAGAGAGTGCTTTTGGAAATATTTTGGTATAAATCTATTCTTGATTTGTTTTCTTTCTCCATGTGAAAGAGTTCAAAATATGTCTTTTTGCAAATCTTCCAGGAGAATCTGCATTTACCATTTTAACATAAGTTGCTTTAGGAACGCTGATGTATTCGTAAACGCTTCCATTAGAGAAATCTATAATTAAACGACCTTCAACAAATTTATAATCAGTAATTGAACAAGTCGAAATCGTTTCAGTGTATTCTGGTAAATTAAGTTTAATCGTTTCAGGATTAATACTTACCAAGAAGTGATAAGCTTCAATAATAGCTTTACTTTTTTCTTCTGCCGCTTTTAAACCAGCATCATCACCTTGAAATTTATCAGGATGAGATTCTTTCATCGCATTACGATAGATTGTTTTTAAATCTTTTAATTCAGCAGTTTTGTCTACGTTTAGTAACTTGCGGTATTCAACTATTTTTTTCATAAATAAAAGGTAACTTCTTGTCTATTAGTTTGAAATGAGTGTTTTTTACTTCAAAACGACAAATTTTTTGCAAAGGTACACTTTTTTTTAACTTTTTAGATTTGATCGAAAAAATAATCAAAAAAATAAAGGTTTAGCAGTTAAGTATTAGGCGTTAAATGATATCTGACGCCTGAAATAGTTTCATTTTACCCCAAATGCCGTTTTTTTTATCCAGGTGAAGGAATAAAAAACGCAAAGTTTGCAAAGGAGAAAACTTTGCAAACTTTGCGTTGTATTACATATATAATGTTTAGGTGTGGGATTTTTTACACCTAATCGGAATAAATTTCCTTTATTTATTTTCGGGCTTGTTATTGGCTTTATCAAAGTTCTTAGACTTCTTAGGGTATTTATTATAGCTAATATCGCTTGGATTTTCGATAATAGATTTAATCGTAATCCAATCGCCGATGTTGAAGTTCGAATGCGCGATTTTATAATCTAAAAGGTACTCACCGCAAAAATAGTTGTTGTTTTCATCTTTTTCTATGATGCCGGTATAAACTCCTTTTTGCAACATTTTTTCGTGTGAATCTTTAGACATGACTTTCTTATTTTAAAATTGAAGGTACAAAGTTAATCAATTTATCTTTGTTTTAGGGAGTTCGTGACAATCTCAGTATATTTGCACATGCAAAAAAACTTCAAGCCACATCCTAATTCGTTTAAAAATACCTTTTGTGTTTTTCATGAAGTGCTTTCAAATGAAATTGAAGGTTTAAAAAAACAGTTTGAAAGCAAAGCCGGAAGTACCTATTATTATACAGAAGCCGGAATGTACAGAGTGTCGAATCACTGGGGCAGACTCGCTAACAGTAAGTGGCGTTTGGTGGCTATGGAGCCGGAAACACCTTCGAAAACTAAAATAGGTTTTGCCGCCTGGAACGAATTTCATCCTGATAATGCCGAAGAAAAACTCTATTATATTGAAGCCGATTTTGATAATAATAAGGTAACCTATCAGCACAGAAAAAATCCAAAATACGATGGGAAACCTGTTTTAAGAACCAGTTTTGAAACAACCAAACGCATCAAGCAGGTTCGGAATCTGCAACAACTGACTTCATGGGCGAAACATTTTGATTATGACGACATAGACGAGTTGAGAAAACAAATCATCAACGAGTTGATTTACACCGAGAAAACTTTAGAAGAAATTAAAAGGGAAATATAATGGGACGCAACAACGAAAGGAATATCAAAAAGCACAATGACAAATTGCACAAAGCCCAAAACAAAGTAAAACAGGCTGAAATTGCACGTAAAGAAAAGCTAAAAGAAATTATTAAAAAGTTTAACGAAAACAAAAACGAAGAAAATTAAAAACAAGTTTTGCCGCGAATTTCACGAATTAACACGAATTAATTTTTAAAAATTTATGCTTACTAAAGGTTTGAAATTAGTGACAATTAGTGAAATTCGTGGCAAAAAAATAATAATTATAGACATGAGTAAATTCGAAGATTTAAAAATAAGTGTACAGGAAATCATAGATTTAATTGCTGCAAAAAATAACAGAGAAGCCAATAATAAATTGTTGGAAGTAAATGAAGTATTAGATGAGATGCTGGATCATGCCGAAGAAGATGAAGACTTGAGAGAAATTAGCCGTTATCAGGTTTTACTGAATCAGCTGCATGTGAAAATTAATGGAGAAGAGCAGGTTGATGGAGAGTAAAAAGTGTTTTTGTGATACCGGACTAGAATTTAAAGACTGCTGCGGTTTGTATCTGGAAAGCAATCAGAAAGCCCCAACAGCTTTAGAATTAATGCGTTCGCGTTACTCTGCTTATGCTACCCATAATGTGGATTATCTTTTAGAAACCACCGCCGTTTCGGAAAGAAAGTATTATTCAAAAGCAGAGATTTTAAAATGGGCTACCAGTAACACCTGGCAAAAACTGGAAATTTTAAGTCATTCCCAAAATGCAGTTGAGTTTAAAGCCTATTTTCTGGATTCAGATCATAAACCTCAGATACATTATGAATTTTCGACGTTTAAATTCGAAAATAATGTCTGGTATTATCTGGATGGAAAGTTTGAATAATTACTAAGCTTCTCGCTAAATTTAGGTGATTTTATTCAAATTTTTTAACTAAAAATTAATAACTGTTTCTTTTTTCATAATTCTAAAATAGCGTAATTTTAGAATTATGAAAAATGAAATTAAAAAGGGTTTTTATTTTAAGACGTATGAAGCCCCGTTTCAGTCTCCTTTTGAAAAGCTTTTTGGTATTTTCAAAGAGCTAATCACCCACACTTCGGGTGATTTCGACGAAGCTATAAACTGGCTTCGGGAGTTAGACAAAGAATACAAGCTAACAGACGAAAACTACACGATCGATGATTTTATCGAAGATTTAAAAAAGAAAGGTTATATAAAAGACGAAGTTAAACCTGATGGAAGTGGAGGTTTTGGGATTACTGCCAAAACAGAACGTGCTATCAGGCAACAAGCTTTGGATCAGATTTTTGGCAATCTAAAACGTTCCGGAAGCGGAAATCATAAAACAAAACATGCCGGAAATGGTGACGAACATACAGGAGAATTTAGGGAGTTTAGTTTTGGAGATGGTTTAGAGCGAATTTCGTTAACAGAAAGCCTGCGAAATGCCCAGATTAATAATGGTGTTGAAAGTTTCATGCTAACCGAGAATGATTTGGTAGTGGAAGAAACACAATACAAAGCCCAAATGAGTACTGTTTTGATGATCGATATCAGTCACAGTATGATTTTGTATGGGGAAGACCGGATTACACCGGCAAAAAAAGTAGCCATGGCTTTGGCCGAACTAATCACAACACGTTATCCAAAAGACACACTTGATATTTTGGTCTTTGGAAATGATGCCTGGACCATTCCGATTAAAGATTTGCCCTATTTGCAAGTTGGACCTTATCATACCAATACCGTTGCCGGACTTCAACTAGCTATGGATATTTTGCGCAGAAAACGAAACACCAACAAGCAGATTTTTATGATTACCGACGGAAAGCCAAGCTGCGTGCGGGAGCGCGATGGTTCTTATTATATGAATAGTAACGGACTCGACGAATATATCGTTGATAAGTGTTATACACAGGCACAACAAGCTCGAAAACTGCACATTCCGATTACCACATTTATGATTGCAAATGATCCTTATTTGCAACGTTTTGTCAACCATTTTACCGAAGCCAATCAGGGAAAAGCATTTTACACCGGATTAAAAGGGTTAGGAGAAATGATTTTTGAAGATTACGAAACGAATAGGAAGAAGAGAGTTCGTTAAATGAGGTTCAAAGTAGCAAAGGTTCAGAGGGACAAAGTTTTTGTCGTAGAGGTGAACAGCAGTGCGTCTGTTTACTGTGAAAATATATTGTTTGGGTTTAGTCTAAAAAGAGATAACAAAAAATAGATTGAATTTTTAAATCATTAAATCTTTCAATTTTTAAATTTAAAAGGTTTGGAAGAAATAATTTTTGAAGATTACGAAACGAATAGGAAGAAGAGAGTTTGTTAAATGAGGTTCAAAGTAGCAAAGGTTCAGAGGGACAAAGGTTTTATCCTAGAGGCACAGAGCAGTGTGAAAACATATTGTCTGGGTTTAACCTAAAAAAATATAATAAATAATAATTGAATTTTTAAATCATTAAATCTTTCAATTTTTAAATTAACAAGATGGAAATAAAAAACACAAATACATTAGGTCAGTTAAAAGCCACTGGATATAAAAGCATTAGTATCAAAGATGAATTGCGAAATAACCTTCGGGAGAAAATCAAATCGGGGAAACCAGTTTTTGAAGGCGTTCACGGTTTTGAAAACACAGTGATTCCGGAATTGGAACGCGCTATTTTATCGCGTCACAACATCAATTTATTAGGACTTCGAGGTCAGGCCAAAACACGTTTGGCACGTAAGCTGGTGGAATTGCTCGACGAGTATATTCCGTTTGTTTCAGGATCTGAAATTAACGATGATCCGTTAAACCCAATTTCGCGTTTTGCAAAAGATTTAATTGCAGAAAAAGGTGATGATACTCCAATTTCATGGCTGCACAGAAACGAGCGTTTTTTCGAAAAATTAGCCACGCCTGATGTTACTGTGGCCGATTTAATTGGTGATGTTGATCCCATAAAAGCGGCCAATTTAAAGCTGTCCTATGCAGACGATCGCGTGATTCATTTCGGGATGATCCCAAGAGCAAACCGCTGCATTTTTGTGATTAACGAATTACCTGATTTACAAGCCAGAATTCAGGTGGCACTCTTTAATATTTTGCAGGAAGGTGATATTCAGATTAGAGGTTTTAAATTGAGAATGCCACTGGACATGCAGTTTATCTTTACGGCAAATCCGGAAGATTATACCAATAGAGGGAGCATTGTTACCCCTTTAAAAGACAGGATTGGTTCTCAGATCCTCACGCATTATCCCGAAAGTATTGCCATTGCAAGAGCCATTACAGAGCAGGAAGCAAAACTCGATGAAACACAACATAGACTGGTGTATGTACCGGGTCTTGCCAAAGATATTTTAGAACAAATTAGTTTTGAAGCAAGGGAGAGCGAATATATCGACAACAAAAGTGGTGTAAGTGCAAGAATGAGTATCACGGCCTTTGAGAATTTAATGAGTACGGCAGAACGTCGTGCCTTAAAAGCGGGGGTAGAAAAAACAACTTTACGTTTGTCCGACTTTGTGGGGATCATTCCAGCAATAACCGGAAAAGTAGAATTGGTTTATGAAGGAGAGCAGGAGGGGGCTGCTGTAGTGGCACAAAACTTAATTGGACTAGCTATAAGAACTTTATTTCCGACCCTTTTGCCGAAAATAGAAAAGCTGGAAAAACCCGGAGAAAAAACACCATATTCAGATATAATCGAATGGTTTTTTGCCGAAAGCGGTTTCGAATTGTTAGATGATGCTTCAGACGCGGAGTATCAGAATATTTTAGATGAAGTGACACCGTTAGATGTTTTGCTGAAGAAATATCAACCTCAGTTGGACAAAAAAGATCAGTATTTTATGAAAGAGTTTATTCTGTGGGGATTGGTCGAATATAGAAAACTGAGTAAAGATCGTTTTGCAAAAGGACATCAATTTAAAGATATGTACGGAAGTTATATTAGTAAATTGTAGTTTATACTCTATTTTTTTTACAAGCCCTACAGGTATAAAGAAACTTGTAGGGCTTATTATTTTGTAAAAAGCCCATTACCAGTTTTATTTCATCTACCTTGCTCCGTTGGCTGTATTTGCAGTTTCCCAAAATAAAAATGGATGATAGTTTCGAAGATTTGATTGCGAGTTATATAGAAAATAAAGTTGGAATATCGGAGCATTTTTTAAGTCCTGAGCTGGCCAATCATTTAAAACAAAATCTAATAGATTTAAATCGTAAAAGTTTATTGCTGGCTGCAGGAATCGGAAACTCAGAAAAGTTGTCTTACGATGGTGCTGTACGCAGTGATTCTATTTACTGGCTGGATAAAAAACACAACAATGTTTTTGAAAATGAGTTTTTTGATAAAATAGATGCTTTTATATTGTATTTGAATAGAAGTTGTTATACAGGAATTACGGGCTACGAATTTCATTATTCTTTATATGAAAGCGGAGATTTTTATCTGAAGCATTTGGATCAGTTTAAAAACAATCCCAGTCGAAAATACTCGATGATCAGCTATCTGAACAGCAATTGGCAGGAAAGTGATGGTGGAGAATTAATGATCCATCAGGAAAATAACAATCAAAAAATTGCACCTACTCAGGGAAAAACTGTTTTCTTTAAAAGTAATGAATTGGTACATGAAGTTCTGGTGACCCAAAACACGAGAATGAGTATCACAGGCTGGTTAAAAAGCGACTAAAATTTTAATCATTAAACCCGACAGGTTAAAAAAAACTTATCGGGTTTAAAGTTTTTTTGAAATTATATTGATGTATCAATTATATTTGTATCAAATAAAAAAAAGCATGAAACTCAAAAATCCAACCGGAACAGTACTGTACTCCTTAGAGAAAGCAATAAAAGAATATCGAAGACTGGCACAAAAAAACATTACAGAGGTTGTAAAAGATATTACTGTAGATCAATGTCTGGTTTTAATTATACTAAACGATAATCCGGACATTTCCCAAAACGAATTGGCAAATCTTATATTTAAAGACAGTGCTTCAATTACCAGAATGATCGAATTAATGGTGAAAAAAGAATACATCACCCGCACAATTCATCTTGAGGATAGAAGGAAATTTAATCTGGAGATCACTAAAAAAGGTATAAAAACACTTCAGGAAATAGAACCGGTTATTGAGCTCAACCGGCAAACGGCACTTGAGGGCCTGTCTTTAGAAGAAATAGTATTACTGGATAAAACACTCCATAAAATCATCATTAATTGTAAAAATAAGTAGCATGAAATCAGGATTAACACTAATCGTATTGTTGGTATTTACTTTCGGATATTCACAAAAAGAACTTAGTAAAGCGTTAGAACAATACATGGATGCACAATTTGCTGTTAATAATTTTAGCGGTACGGTATTGGTTTCTAAAAGCGATTCTATACTGTTGAAAAAAGCATATGGTTTTGCAAATTATGAATGGAAAGTAAAAAATGAAACAGATTCAAAATTTAGTTTAGCTTCGGTTTCGAAGCAATTTACTGCTGTCGCCATTTTGCAATTAGCAGAGCATAAAAAACTGTCATTAGACGATCAATTGAGTAAATACTTTGCCGATTTCCCTAAAGGTGATACCATTACTTTGAAGATGATGTTGTCTCACAACTCGGGTTTTCAGATGGATTTTGACGAATTGTACTTGATCAGAACAGATCTCAATAAAGATTCTGTTTGTAGTTATCTGGCAAAAAAGCCTTTGCTGTTTGAGCCGGGAACCAGCACAGCCTACAGTAACATTGGATATTATTTATTGGCGCGCATTGTTGAAAAAGTATCAGGACAATCTTATGAAGAATATTTAAGGCAAAATCTATTCAATAAAGCTAAAATGTACAATTCCGGAGTTTCAGCGAATGATGCCGTTGTCGATAAAATGACTCAGCGGTATTATTTTAAGGATAATAAATTAACTAAAAACCCATACATCAATTGGAGTTTTAATCTTGGTCATGACGGTATATATTCAACTGTTAACGATTTATATTTGTGGAATAAAGCGCTTTTCGATGGTCAGATTTTGCTTTCAGAAGAATCTAAGAAAAAGATGTTTACATCATATAATGAACAGAATTTTGGTTTTGGTGTAATGATTAATCCTGTTTACAATCAGGGACATCAATTAATTGCGCATGATGGCGGTTTCTTTGGGGCAATGACATCTTTTAACAAATTTACTGAGGATAAAGTTTTTATTACTGTTTTATCCAATAACCAGTCAAAATCGTATTATATTGCTTATGGGCTTGCGGGAATATGTTTTGGGAAAGAGGCCGAGCTTCCGTATAAACACATTCAGGTAGCTGGAGACGCAAAGGCTTACGATCAATATATAGGGGAGTATGAAAATATTAAAATTGTAAAAAAAGAGAACAAACTTTATTATGGTGGTTATACCATTGAACTGCTGCCGGAATCACCAACAAAATTTTTTCGCTCAGACAATAACGATACGACATTAGAATTTATTAAAAATCATAAAGGAAAAATTATACAATTAGAAATCAGAAAGGCCGGAATAAAAGAGATTAAAAATAGAACAAAAGGAGTTTAAGCGTTATTTTTGCATTCAAAATATAATCTTATGTTGTTTCTTGTCCTCAGTATATTGTGTAGCGTAATTGTTGGTGTGATTTTTAAAATAACCCGAAAATACGATGCACATCCTACTCAAATTATTGCGTTCAATTATGTTGTTGCCTTAGCACTGTGTTATTTTACCTATAGTCCAAATCTGAATGAAGTTGACGCAACAGCGCCCTGGAGCATTTACATCGCTATTGGAGTTTTGTTACCGGTTGTTTTCTTATTCCTGGTGGCATCCATCAAAAATATGGGAATTGTAAAAACTGACGCAGCCCAACGATTATCACTATTTATTCCAATTTTAGCAGCTTGGCTGATCTTTAGAGAAGAGTTTAATTTTTATAAAGTGATTGGACTGATCGTTGGTTTTTTGGCCCTTTTGCTAATTTTGAGAAAGCAATCGGAAAACTTGGAAAACAAATGGATTTTTCCTGCTGTTGTTTTAGTAGGTTTCGGAGTTATTGATATTCTCTTCAAGCAAATTGCACTTTATACCACTTTACCGTATCCAACTTCTTTATTTGTTGTTTTTTGTATCGCTTTGATGGTCGCGGTTTTAATTTCGATTTATGAAATTGGTGTTAAAAAAGGGGAGTTAGAACCAAAAAGTATTCTTTTTGGTACCTTGGTTGGTATCTTTAATTTTGGAAATATACTGTTCTATTTAAAAGCGCATAAGGCTTTCGCCGAAAATCCATCAACAGTTTTTGCAGGAATGAACATGGGAGTTATCATTTTAGGAAGTCTTGTCGGTTTGGTTTTTTTTAAAGAAAAACTGTCTAAAATTAATTTTATCGGAATCTTTCTGGCTCTAATAGCGATCGTTTTTATTGTTCTTTCTCAATTCAAATAATTTTTATCGACTACAAAATGCTGGTTTACAGTTGTTTTTATGGTTTTTGGTTGTTATTTTAAAATAAACTCTACTAATTCTATAGAATTTATAAAATATTTTTATAGATTTGCAATAACAATGAGAAACTATAGTCAATATACCATCACTTTTTTATGCAGCTTCATGATGTGCAGCATGCAGGATTATGTGATGAAATGGCGTTAATATAGAAAGTACTTGTTATTTTTTTTTTTTAGCCTTTCATGCACCATGAAAGGCTTTTTTTAGAACTGTCAAAAAAATTAGTAAAATGAGATCCAATAGAAACACCAACATTAGGATGCGATGCTGTCTTATGAAAATCCCATGTTAAAAAAAGCTTCAATAAACAGTAAAACGCTTTTTAAAAGATTTAAAGTTTAAAATAAAATAACCCCCAATTAAAAGACATATAGTTATGAGTACAGAATTAATAAAACAGAATCCCTTTCAATCGATGATTGATCGTTTTAACATTGCAGCTGACATTCTTAGATTAGACGAATCGATCAGGCAAAAACTTCAGCGTCCGGAGAAACAAATTGTTGTTAATTTTTCGATTACATTAGACAATGGCTCCGAAAAAAACTTTGAAGGTTATCGTGTTATTCACAATACAGCTTTAGGGCCTTCAAAGGGCGGAATTAGATACGATACCGCAGTAAATCTCGATGAGGTAAAGGCATTGGCTGCCTGGATGACCTGGAAATCGGCTGTGACAGGTATTCCGTTTGGAGGTGCAAAGGGCGGAATTATTTGTGATCCGAGAACACTTTCTAAAAGTGAATTAGAGAAAATTACTAGGGCTTATACCAAAGCTTTGTCTGATGTTTTTGGACCGGATAAAGATGTTCCGGCACCGGACATGGGAACTGGCCCTGACGAAATGGGATGGTTAATGGATGAGTTTTCTATCGTTCACGGTAAAACAATTCATGCTGTGGTAACCGGTAAACATTTGCATTCCGGAGGTTCATTGGGCAGAGTAGAAGCAACCGGGAGAGGAGTTAGTATTATAACTTTACTGGCACTTGAAAAATTAAAACTAAGACCTGCGAGATCTAGCGTAGCCATTCAGGGTTTTGGAAATGTGGGATTGCATTCGGCTTTGTTCTTGTTTGAAAAAGGACTAAAAGTTGTTGCGGTTAGTGATGTTTCTGAAGCATTTTACAATCCTGAAGGACTTAATATTCCTGAACTGATTTTGTATTACAATCTGAATAACAAGAGTATTAAAGGATATCCGAATTCGGTTGCCATTAAGCACGAAGATTTATTGTTGTTGGATGTTGACGTATTGATTCCTGCCGCCAAAGAGGATGTAATCACACAAAAGAATGCTCACGATATTCGTGCAAAAATTATTGTGGAGGGCGCCAATGGACCGGTTTCTTCGGATGCCGATAAAATACTGCACGATAATAATGTTTTGGTGGTTCCGGACATTCTGGCCAATGCAGGTGGCGTTACGGTTTCGTATTTTGAATGGCTTCAGAATTCGCTTTTAGAGTCCTGGAGAATTCACCAGATCAATACCCGTTTAGAAGATATACTGGAAAAAGGATTTGAGACTGTTTTTAGAATCGCTTCCAAACACAATGTTACACCACGTATTGCCGCCTATATTATTGCGCTGAAAAAGGTGGCCGATACGCAATCTGTAAAAGAAGTGGCACTGGATACTCCAAAATTTAAGCAGAATTAAAAATTAGATTTTAGCATACAAAGATTGTTTTCATTGATTAATATTATTTTCAAAAGAGAAGGTATTAATTGATGAAAATATCTTTGTTTTAGAGTCGTCGTAATTTGTTTAATAATGTTGTTCGACGGATTTAAGTTTTTTTATGAATTAATAAAGTAATTTTTTAAAATGGAACATATTAATTTTCTAGCTTTCGCAATGCCTGCTTTTTTTCTCTTCCTCTTTTTAGAGTACAAGATTGCACAACGTCGAAAGAGACCGGAAATTTTTAATTATGAAAGTTCAGTTTCAAATATTAGCATCGGTATTGCAGAGCGTTTGATCAATTTATTTATAGCGGCAAGTTTTTACCAATTGTATTATTTGATTTATGATAACTATCGAATTTTTGACATTCCAAGCAATGTTTTTGTGTGGATTGCCTTAATTCTTGCGACCGATTTTGTCTGGTATTGGTACCACAGACTGGGACATGAAGTCAATTTTTTCTGGGCAGCACATATTGTGCATCATCATAGCGAAGAGTTTAATTTTACGGCAGCAGCCAGAATTACAACTTTTCAGGCAGTAATTAGAACAGGATTTTGGTGTGTACTACCATTGCTTGGTTTTCATCCGTCAATGGTCATTACAATGCTGATTGTACATGGAGCTTATTCTTTTTTTACACATACACAGCTTATAGGTAGAATAAAATGGTTGGAGTATGTTTTTGTAACACCCTCTGTTCATGGTATTCATCATGCTTCTGACGAGAAATATCTGGATAAAAATTATGGTGATATGTTTACCTTTTGGGATCGCCTGTTCGGGACTTTTCAGGAAGAAGAAGAAAAGCCAAAGTACGGTTTAACACATCCGCTCAAGAGCTATAGCTTTTTGTGGCAGCATTTTCATTATTATTTTGAAATCTATGAATTGTGGAAGCGCTCAACAGGATTTAAAGCAAAATGGAAAGCGGTCTTTGGTAGTCCCGCGCATATGGATCAGGACATTCGTCCAACTTTGGAGAAACGTTTTCTGCAGGATAAAGCAAATCCGCATCAGAGACTTAGGTTTAAGAATTATCTCTATATTCAGCTTGGAATCTGTACTTTATTTTTAACGGTTTTTACATATTATTTTGACTGGTTGTACATACCAGATAAAGTTTTTGTGCTTTCAATTATCCTGGTCACCTTGGTGAATTGTGGTGCATTATTGGAACAAAGAAGGTGGATTTATTATCTGGAATACCTGAGAATATTTATGGTAACAACCTACTTTTTATATCAGGAAAATTTACTGTCCTTTTTCTTTATTCCGTTGGCCATTATGATTTTTGCAGAACAGTTATTCTCGTTAAGTACACATTATCAAAACGTTGTTCTTCAATTGGAACGATCAGAATAATAAAGTTTTCGTCAGAGGAGTTTACGGAAGGACTCTTTTTCTGAAATAAAAACAGAGCCTCTAACTACGGTTAAAGGCTCTGTTTTTTTGTATGTTGGATGGACAGAGCAGAGCCGCAACTTTTTTTCGCGACAGCGTGGAAAAATTTCATTTTTAAATCGGATTGGCTATATTTGAGAGTAAATTCTCAAATACAATATGGATAAGAAATTAAAGCAATTCTTCGTAAAGTCACTTGTAGTGCTGTTGTTGATTCATTTAGGTTATTTTTTATATGGCTTTTTTAAGTTTGAAGGTCTTGCCGCTATCAATACTTACTTTGAATTTTACAGATTCAAATTTTATGATGACGTTTCAATTTCCCATTTTTTTATCAGTGGTTTATTTTTATTTTTCTTCCTGATTTTTTTAGTTAAAAAACATTCGCGAAAGGACTATGCTTTTACCAACTTGCTAAAAATTGGTTTCCTATTGCTGTTGATTTGTTTTTTGAGTTTTTCCTTTTTTATCAGTTACAGTTTTGGACTGAATGCCAAATTGCGAAGTGAATTGTCTGAGCATAAATTCAATAAAGACAAAACGCTACTGAATGTTTTGAATCCGTTTTTATATAATTATACCTCGTACAGTTCTGAGAAATTGTTTAATCCGGTTCATATTTTATATCCAAAACCATATCCGGTGGTGGAGGAAGTGGATAGTGTTTTGATCTCAAATGGGTATTACAATACAGAAAGCAGGTATTATAGCATCGACACTTTAAAAGTGTTGACCAAAGATTTTGATAAAGCTTCGACAGTGACCAATAGAGTTCTGGATGAATTAGGTTTTGATAAAAAAGAACTTAACGAGAGAATTATGGCCAAAAACACCATTAACGACAGTATTGAAATTATCTTTAAAGGCCAAGAAGTGCGCCCTCAGTACGATGACAGCATTTGCATTTTTCTCAAAAACAAGTCACTTTTTAAACCTGTAGTAGGAGTTACACCTGAAAAACAACAGTTTGATGCTGCGGTTCAACGGTATAAGCTGTTGTACAAATACGGGAAAGATTCGTTACAGATAAATTTTCAAAAATTAGATACACTTCTGAAAAAGTATAACATCGAAAGTAATATTGTTCCGAAGCAGCTTACTGCAGATGCTTTTTATTTTAGAGACCATAAAGATGTGGTACTGAATGCGATTCGAAACAATTTTGACCGAAAAGCATTAACGGAGAAATTTTCAACTCTCGAAAAGCTGTTTTATGAACCCAATTATCTGCATCCGTCAATTATAGCGATCTTTTTTGGTGTGATTGTATCGGTTTGGCTGATTCTCTTTTTAGTTTACATTTTATTTAATGGGAAAAGAAAGAGCTGAGTTGTTATGGCGTTTTAAGTCAGTTGAATGAGAGCAGTTAATTTTAATGAATTGCTTTTTTATACCCTGTTGTAATCGGCTCTCCAGTGTACGATGGCTTTTTTAATAGCGTCTCCGCTGAGGTTGTTTTTAAGGGCATCCTGAAGCAGAGGCAGAATTTCGTTATCGGGAGCAAATCTTAACGCAAAGATCTGATCGTCGGTTAGCTTGTATTCAAATTCTTCAAGTCTTTTTCCGGTCAGTGTAAAATAGCGATAGCGAAGTTCCAACCGTACAATTCGGTTTTGAAGCGTTAGAGCATAATGCTGGCGCAGCATATAAGCAAGACAGAATAAAAACACGAAACATGCACTTATAAAAGACCAAATAAGTGTATTTTCGGTGGTGAAAGCAAAATAAATACTACTTCCTAAAAATAAGACTAAAACCGGATAATAAACAAAATGATGTGGAGTATAAAACCGGATATGATTGTAATAGGTTTGAATTTTCATAATGATATCGTTTTGGTTTTGAATGATATAACAAAGCTACCCTAAAATAGCATAACTTTTTTCAAAAAAATGACTAAGCAACAGATGTTTCTGCTATAATTTAAACCTGAGAAGGTTTTAGAGGTTTTCGATACTTTTAATTAAGTACTTTAATAGGTGTGAAGGCTGTCCGGATTATGGTGTTGTGAGCTAAGGGCAAATCTCCATTCTTCCAATTTAGACTGATAGTTTTTACCTGCATTTGCGGGGCTTGTAGATGGTAATGTGATGAGTTGGTAAGCTTTTTTCAGGGGAACATATTTTTTGAAAAATGCCGCCGCTTTTTGTCCGTTAAAAAGAATAGTGGTGATCTTGGGATGCTGTTGCAAAAACGTTTCAAAATCATTTGCGGTTTCATTTTTTATAGCGCTATCCAGACTTCCCACTCTTTCGCAATGCTGTAAAACATCCCATACGGCAATATTATTTTTTTGCAGCAGCGCTTTTCGAATTTCATAATCGTTCGAGAAATCCTCTTTCAAAATGGCAAACATAAATTTCCAGAAATTGTTCTGATTATGTCCGTAATACTGGTTTAGTTCCAGTGATTTTGTTCCGGGCATTGTCCCTAAAATCAAAATAGTAGCCTCTTTGTCGGATAAAGGAGAGAATGAAAAACTTTTCATGAATAGTGCGTTTGTGCTGTAGTAAAGTAAAGACTTTAAACGTTAATTTTAAAGCATTTCATTAAAACTTTGTAAGGAAAGTAACGTTTGCTTTATTTGTGTTCAGCTTCGAATAGTGAGCCTTCAGCATGCAACAAAAAAACTTTGCCACTCTGAACCTTTGCTACTTTGCCCCTCAAAAAAAAGTTATCTCCCAAACCTATAATAATCTAAATCCTGATTTTTGGTATTGTTAATCGAGTCCAGGATTGAGTTCATACCTATGACGCTAAAGGTAATTCCGTTTCCACCAAACCCCAGCACATAATGTTCATTTTTATGGGGATCGGGTTTCCCAAAATAGGGAAGACCGTCTTTTGTTTCTCCAAAAGTTCCGGCCCAGGAATAATCAATTTTAAAATCAATATCCGGAAATTTTCGCTGGAACTTCTTCAATAAAAACTGCTCTTTTTTGGGTAATAATTTATCGCGTTTTACTGGGTCTTTAAACTCTTCATCACCACCACCCATAATGATCCGATTGTCTGATGTGGCTCTAAAATAAAGATAAGGAGAGGAGGTATCCCAGAAAATAGCATTCTTGAATGCTAACGGGAGAACAGGTAGGCTTTCGGATGCAATGACATAGGTACTTTTAAGGTCTACCACTTTTTCTTTAAGAGTTTCGGTACTTTCGTAACCGCTGCAATGTATGATGTGATCTGCGGTAATGCTGTAGTTGTTTTCGGTACTAGCGATCAGTTTCCCGTTTTGTTTTTCTATAGAAATGATGTTGGTTCTGTCCAGGATTTCCATACCTTTTTTTTGACAGTAGATTAGCAAATCATTGGCGAGTTTAAAAGGATCCATCACTGCTGCAGTTTTAGATTCGATCGCTGCAAGGGCATCTAAACCCAGTTTTTCGAGATCCCATTTTTCCAGCCAGTTTACATCAAATCCATGTTCTTTTCGGGTATTGAATTCAGCTTTTAGGAAGGGGAGATCTTTTTTTAAAGAGCAATAATAAATGCTTTTTTTGAATTCAAACTGACAGTCGCTTTTTATGGCATCAATTATCGTTCGGAGATCAAAAATTGCTTTTTTACCGTTTCTGTAGCTGTCAAGAGCGCAGTTTAATCCTCTCATTTCGATGAGTTCGTGTAAGGAAACATCAATTTCATATTGCAGTAAGGCCGTACTGGCAGCGGTACTTCCGTTGCAAATATCACGACGGTCGACGAGTATAATTTTTTTTCCTTCGGTGATTAATTTGTAAGCGATCAGAGCACCGGTTATTCCGCCGCCAATGATTAAAATTGTTTTGTTTTTGTCGGTATCAATAGAAGGATAGCTGTTCTCCATGGCATTCCTGAGAAGCCAGAAAGTTTCGGTCGATCGTAGTTTCATTTTTTAGTGCTATTTGGGGTACTGGGTTTTGTTTTGGTCTTGTCTTTGCGTTGGTGTTGCTCATGTGCTTCTGCAATCGAGTGTGAGTTTCTGATGCTCTTGTCTTTTTTAGCAAGCGCACTAAGATGTTGGTAGTATTTCTGCACAATAATCATTTCTTCTTCCGTCATACTTTCGATATCTACCAGACTGTTGCTTGAATACTCGTTGGAAGCAACCAGTTCGTTTAGCTTTAGCTGAATGGCGAGTGAATCTTTATTTTGCGCTTTCTGAATTAGAAAAACCATCAGAAAAGTAATAATCGTCGTTCCGGTGTTGATGACCAATTGCCAGGTTTCCGAGTAACCGAAAAAAGGTCCTGAAATCGCCCAGACTACTACAATCAAAAAGGCGCTGATAAAAGCGGGAGTACTTCCTGCCGCTTTGGAAACATGGCTGGCAAATTTTTCAAAGGCACTGCTTTTATTTTGCTTTTTCGTTTTCATTGGAGTTTTATTTATGTTTTATCTGCTTTTTTAGCGTCTTCTTCTTTTTGTTTTTCTTGCTTTTGTTTCTCCCCTTTAGCTTTTTCTTCTTTCTCTTTGTTGGCTTTTTCCTGTTGTTCTTCTTTTTTATCTTTGGCTTCCTCTTTCTGTTTTTCCTTTTCTTTCTCTTTTTTTCTAAAGTATCCTCTTAGTAGGAAATTGCTTTTTGCGGCTTCCATATTATCGCTAAAACCTTTCGTACCGCTTTCCAGATTAGAAAGGGTATTTGAGACACTATTGGCCATTTTATCATCGCGGACTAATCTTGCCAAAGCACCGTTTCCGTTGTTCATGCTATGACTGAAAATGGCAAGTTCGTTGGATATAACACCAACATTGTCGACACTTTTTTTGACACTTTTCATGATGTCCTGCATTTCAATTCCGTCGATTGAAGCAATAGCACCATTGTTTTCAATAGCCTTTTGTGACTTTACACCGGGAGAAATAGTCAGGACTTTGTCGCCCATTAAACCGTCCGAACCAATACTGGCGCGGGCATCTGTTTTGATGAATTCCCGAACATCGTCTTTAATGACCATCGAAACCACCACAGACGAATCGTTAATCAGTCTGATTTCTTCTACAGTACCGATATTAATTCCCGAAAAGCGCACATTATTGCCCACTTCTAAACCGCTCACGGTTTTAAATCGGGAGCTGATGTGAAAGGTGGAGCCAAAAAGATTTTTTTGTTTCCCTATAAAGTAAATGGCCATTATAAAAAGCAACAATCCAATTGTTACAAACATTCCTAATTTCCAAGTATACCCAGATTGTTTATCCATGATTTCTACTATTTATTTTGTGTTATTCAAAAAATGAGCGCACCCATTCGTCTTCGTCTTTTTCCAGTTCTTCATAAGTTCCTTCGGCATGTATGATGCCATCTTTCAAAACCATAATCCGGTCGGCGGTAAGTTTTGCACAGGCCATATCGTGGGTAATAATGATCGAGGTCGTTTTGCGTTTGTGTTTGATGTCCAGAATTAATTCGCTTATTTCACGTGAGGTAATGGTATCTAATCCGGTTGTGGGTTCGTCGTATAAAATGATTTCCGGTTTTAAGATTAAGGTTCTGGCCAAGCCGATTCTTTTTTGCATTCCGCCCGATAATTCAGAAGGCATTTTATCGATGGCATCGCTCAGACCGACATTGTCCAATGCTTCCATGACTTCATGTTCTACTTCTTCCGGTGTTAAATCCCTTTTGTGTTTTTGTAGAGTGAAAGCCAGATTTTCGCGTACCGACATCGAATCGTATAAAGCTCCACTTTGAAATAAAAAACCAATTCGGACTCTAATTTTATTTAGTTCCGGTTTTGTGAGGTTCAGCACATTTTCGTCAAACACTTTTATTTCGCCCTGATCTGGAGTTATTAGCCCCACTATGCATTTTATGGTGACTGATTTTCCGGAGCCGGAGCGTCCCAGAATCACTAAATCTTCTCCTTTATTCACCGTTAGATTTATACCTTGCAAAACGGTATTATCTGTGCCAAAAGTCTTGTGTAAATCCTTGATCTCAATGATCGGAGTTTTGCTTTTTACTTTTGTTGCAGTGGCTTTATTTTCTTTTTCTTTAATCATCTTTAAAAGAATAAATCGGTTATTTGAACGGCAACCATATCCAGAATAAAAATGGTCAAAGAGGCCGTTACAACTGCTGAATTTGCTGCTTTACCCACACTCTCAGTTCCGTTAGAGGCATTAAATCCTTTAAAACATCCAATCATTCCGATAAAAAATCCGAAGAAGAACGTTTTAATTGTGGCGGGAATGAGGTCTAAATATTCCAATGACTGTAAAATTTGAGTCAGATAGCGATAAAAATTAACATCACCATGAATATTGATTCCAACGAAACCACCAAGTATCCCTACCACATCTGCGAAAATGACTAAGATGGGAACCATTAGTGTGCAGGCTAAAATTCGGGTCACAACCAGATAGTTGTATGGATTAATGGCAGAAACTTCCATCGCGTCAATCTGCTCTGTTACTTTCATTGAGCCTAGTTCGGCACCAATTCCTGAGGAGATTTTTCCGGCGCAGATCAAAGCAGTAATTACAGGAGCAATTTCTCTTATTAGCGAAAGAGCTACCATTCCGGGTAACCATGATTCGGCCCCAAAATTAACCAGGGTTGGACGTGATTGCAGCGTGAGGACCAGCCCCATGATAAAACCGGTTATGGCCACCAAAGGCAATGATTTATACCCAATGACATAACATTGCTTGATAAACTCTCTGGCCTCATAAGGAGGAACAAAAACCTCCTTAAAAAACTGCTTTGCAAACAAAGTTGCATTTCCTATTTCGGTGAATGTATTTTTTAAAGTGAGAATCAAAATGTTATGTTTTAAGAATTAAATCAAAAATCAGGTGATACAAATTTTTAAAAGGCTGATTTCCTTTTTAGTATCAAAGATTAAAGTTACCGGATTACTGAAGTATAAATCTTACACAACTTTTTTGGAAGTTTATATAATTAACATTGTATGAGGGAAATAAAAGTAGAAAAGTTACGTTAGGGGGGTAAAACAAAAAAATCCCTTTGTGTAAAAAGGGATTTTTGACGTTTTGAGTTTCAGGCTTACAGCTAGGACTGTGTCTGAAAACTATAATATTTTCGGGTTATAAATGCGATGGGAAGTCCGATACAGAACATCAGGATCAACATGGATAAGAATAACGGAAAATCTAAGTGTTTTTCGGGAAGCACCGGAAAGGCGATAGGCAGCACAATTAAATTCATAATGATCCAGACGAATATTCCATAGAGGAATCCGGAAACAACTGCGCTTTTTTTGAGAAAGGGCAGATATGGATAAATGATAAAATAAAACCAGGCGAAGCTTAGTGCAATTAAGTAATGGAATCCAAGACCGAAGAGGGCCATTATCGAGCCTCCACTGTAGGCTTCTTTTTTAAAAACGCCGCTTGCTATGGATTGCAGCAGTTTTATTGCAGTGGTTTTTTGAAGTATAAAAGCATAAACTGTAATGGCTGCCGTCACGTCCAATGTTCCGGCAACGAGCCAGGCGGTTAAAATGGTTTTGGTTTTGGATTTCATAGATTAGTTTTTTACAACATTATAAATATTCTTCAATTGATTTAAATGTCTTTTGGCATGCACGTTACAAAAAATTAATAATTCGTAGATCGTTAAATTTCCAATACCCGGTATTTCAAAACCCATACAGGTAAGTGTTAAATCATAATTTTCGGCAATATCCTGCATTTCTTTTTCAATTCTTTGAAGACTTGAAATCAGCTCGGTTTTATCATATTCGCGGTCTTCCGGATATATAAAATCAGGTGAGTTGTACTTCGTACTGAAATCGAGAAATATCCCTTGAATCGCAGGAATTTTTTCATCATAGTTTGCAGCTAGTTTTTGGGTATTAGCCTCGCAAACCTGATGCAGCCCTGATGTTGCTTTTATAATATGGCGGGCAACCTGTCCGGCTGTCCAGCTACCTTCAAAGGGTATTTGATTGACTTCGCTTTGTGTAAAAAGAGAAACAGTGTCGGAAAATTGCCCGAAAGTAGTGGTGATGTCTTGTTTTAATTCTGTTTTCATAATTTTTTTGTTTTATGCTATTATAGAAGTGATCCACCAGACATTGCCAAACGGGTCAGTAACACCACAGGTTCTTCCATACTCTTTATTACTGACTCCCATTACGCTCGTGGCACCATTTTCTAATGCTTTTTTATAAGTTTCATCGACATTCGGGACATAGACAAATAGGTTGGCGGTTTGCCTGGACCAGTCTTCAACTACGTCTGTAACCATAATAGTACTTCCTGTTATGATAATTTCGGCATGCATAACCGTTCCGTCTTCGCGTAGTACATGATCGGAAGAAGTTGTTGCATCAAAGACTTTTTGAGTAAATTCTATAAATTGTGATGCGCCATTTAAAATTAAATAAGGCATGATGGTCTGATGTCCGGCCGGTAGATTCATTTGGTAAGATTTGAAGGTTGATAGTGTTTCAAATTTACAAATTTTATTTTCAAAACTTTATAAATCAGTTGTTTGTGGTTTTTTTTAATTTATAAAAGAACTTCACAATGATAGCCATAGGAATCAAGAAGTTCTATTATTCTTTGATTAGAAATGGATGATGCATGTATGCGTAAAATTTTATCGCAGTCTTCCAAATCAAAATTAATACGACTGTCAGGAAAATGTTCAAGAAGTCTTCCCACAATCAAAAGAGATTGTTCCACTTCCTGAACATTTGTTTTATAAACTTCTATCATCACGCTGAACGTTTATAAAGCGATATTTTTGTAACGCTCTATTTTATGATAATAGATGTAAGAGATCGCCAGAATTACTAAAAAGATCAAAGGAAAAAATGCCTGAAAATTGATTCCGTCAACTGCAGCATGACTTATGGAGGCAAATATGAAGTCGAAACCGAAACCGGCATAAGCCCATTCTTTTACATTCTTTGGAATCGATGGTATCACGAGTACCAAAACGCCAAGAATTTTAAAAACAACTAAGGCATTTCCAAAATATTCAGGATATCCTAAATGTTTGATTCCTTCTTTAGCCAATTCGGTTTGTGAAGTTAAAGCCGGCATAACGCCTTCGAATAAAAAGATAATAATAGTGGTAATCCAAAAAATAATTTTCGCTTTTTTCATGGGGTTGTTTTTAAAAGGTTGTTAATTAATTCATTACAAACTTACGATTCTTATCTTTTAGTAGGAATACACATTTACGACTATTTTAGGGGCATTTGGGACAGAGAAGGGGATTTATGATTTTAGAGTTTAGATTTATGATTTTAGATTTATGATTTTAGATTTTAGAGTCAAGAGTCAAGAGAATAGATTTTGAAACTTGACTCTTGGATCTTGGCTCTTTCTTCTTTACTCTTGAAACCTGAAACTTAAAATTTGAAATTTGCTCCCAAAACATAGTTTTTAATGACAAATAAGTCTTCGAAACCTAATCTCGTGTAAATATCTTTTCCCATTGCGGAGGCTTGTAGTAAGGCATAATCAGCATTTAAATCGATGGAGAGGTTTAAAGCATATTTCATGATTTCTTCAGCAAAACCTTTTCGGCGCATTTCCGGAATGACTCCAACGCCATGAATTCCAACCACATTTTCGGTCTGGAATAGCATAAATGTTCCGATGGGCTCTTGGTCTAAAGAAACCAGATAGAACTGAACATCATGATGATTGTGAATTAGTATTTCTTTACTAATTACATAACCAAAAGCATGGGGATACAAATCTGCCCATATTTTAGCATCCTGTTCGGTGGAAACTCTTTTAAAGCTGAGCTGGTTTTGTAGTGAAAATTGCTGATCTAATTTTAATGCCATCGCAACCTGCTCGCTTTTTAATGTGAAACCATGGGCATCCAGTATTTCATATGATTTTGTTCCGTAGATATCCCAATAGGCGAAAGCTAATTCTGAATTGGTCTGCATGGTTTTAGTAATTTCACCGATGTCATTTTTAGAGATATCTTTTCGAAACCACAATTTATTAGGCCAGCCTGAATTTTCGACTTTGCTATATTCAAAAAGAGGAGTTGTATGGTAGGATAGGAAAGAAGTACTAACCGTTTTCCACATTCCGGTAAGATTATTTATGTTGTCTTCGATTAAGTTTATATTTTTCATTTTAATGGTAGTTATAAGAATATAAGACAAAGATACTTCCGGTCTTTATGGGAAACCTTTACATATGTTGATTTATAAATCTTTTTCGAGATTTTTTCTGATACGGCTTAGCTGAGTAGGAGTAATTCCTAAATGCGAGGCAATATGAAGCAACGGAATCCGCTCTGAAATATCTGGATGGCTGGATAAAAGGTGCAGATATCGTTCGGTGGCATTTTCCATGACTAGTGCTATTTCCCGTTGTTCTTTTTCGATCACCCAGTTTTTTTCTAAGTACGCGATGTAATAATTTTTCAGATCATTGTGCTGGTCGATGAGCGCTCTGTATTTTTTGTAGTTAAGCCGAATCAAGGTAGAATCCTCGAGTGCTTCTATGGTAAAATGAGATGGCGTTTGCTGCAACAAAGAAGCCTTTGAACCTGCAAAATGGCCTTCTAGAAAGATATTTTTGTTATAGAGATTACCGGCTGCATCGGTAATAAAAGCCCGTAAAGCACCTTTGATTATAAAATGTATCTCTTTTGCAGTTTGCCCGCTCTGTAATAAAATCTCTCCTTTTTTGACGGATTGAATTTCGGCGATGTCCTCGATTAATTTCCAGGAAGTATCCGAAATCGGAGCGTAGCTTTCGAATTTTATTTTTAAATCGTTGAGGTACTTATTTTGATTGATTGACATTTTGATTGAAGTTTTACCTATCAAAAATAAGGAAATATTACGGATTATATAGTACGCGGATGAGGCGGATTCGCTATCGCGAAGACACGGATTGACGCTGATTTTTCTCTCTCATTTTGTCATTTTGCAGAACGAGAAAAAAAACCGCTAAAAACGTAAAAGTTATTTAGCGGTTTATTTGGGAAAGTTTTTTACTGGTTTGATGTAAACCCTTTTATTTTAGAGTTTAATCGGCGTAATGATAAATGCTTTTTTTAATGGTGTCTTTTATTTTTTCGAGCGTTACTTCAGTCACACCACCTTCATAATTCATACTAATAAGGACTTTATCTTTAGAGATGTCATAATCAATTGAGATTAATCCGTTTTTATTTACGGGAACAGATTTGCTTTCGTTGGGGATTGTATTTAAAAAATAAACAGATTCTTCAACCTCTTTATTTTGGATAATATTCTGATAGACCTGAGCAAGATCCGTACCTTTTAGGATACATTCTCTTCCGGCACCCATTTCTACTTCGATATCCTTACAATCTTCTTTTTTCTCTTCTGTTTCTTTTTTTACAGCAGGACTTGTTTTTACTGGTTCTTTTGTCGCTTTTACTTCTTTTTCCGAATTGTTTTCTTTACAGTTTGTAAATAGTAATGCTAAAATTGCAAGGCATGCGATTCTTTTCATGTGTTTTAATGTATTGATTAAGAGATTTGTTTTATTTCTTATTAATATTCGATGCGATATTCATTGCCTGGAACCATTTTTTGAAGGCTTGACAATATCAAAAGTAAGGAAATATTACGGATTATAGGGTACGCGGATGACGCGGATTCGCTTTGCGAAGACACGGATTGACGCGGATTTTTTTAGTCTCATTTTTGTCATTTCGCGGAACGAGGCTCTGGCGATAGCGAAGAGGAGAAGCAAATTACAATTGTTAGTCTGCAAAAGATTAGTGAAATACCTTGCGGAGTTACTTGTGTGATCCTTCCTTCGTCAGGATGACAAGATTGCGCATAAAAGATTGCGAGAATAAAAAATCCGTGAAAATCCGCGTTTTCGCGATAGCGAATCTGTGCAATCCGCGTTACCATGCGTTACCCCATAAAAAAACGCCATGAAACTAAAAGTCTCACAGCGTTTTCATCTCAAAAAATAAATAATTAACGGGTATTATTTCCAACCACCACCTAAGGCACGATACAACTCGGTATTAGCAGATAGTTGTTCTCTTTTTATGTTGGCCAGTTCTAGTTCGCTTTGTAATAAATTCGACTGTGCAGAAAGGACTTCAAGATATTCCGCCATACCGTTTTTAAATAGCAAATTGGCATTTTTTATGGCTTGTTGTAACGTTTTTACGCGTTGTTGCAAAAATGATTCCTGTTGTTGCAATTTCTCAACTTTTACTAAAGCATCAGATACCTCACTAACAGCAACTAAAACAGCTTGTCTGAAACCAAAAACGGCTTTTTCTCTTTCGGCAACTGCGATATTGTATTGGGTTCTCACCTTTTTATTGTTCAGTAAAGGCTGTGTCAATCCTCCGGCAACAGTTCCGAACAAAGAAGCCGGAATGTTAAACCAATTGCTGGCTTCGAAGGAATTTACGCCACCCTGAGCGGTGATTCTAAGTGCCGGATACAAATTGGCTTTTGTGATTCCCACATTGGCATTGGCTACTTTAAGAGCCAGTTCGGCACTTTTTACGTCTGGTCTGCGGCTTACTAATGAAGACGGAATACCGATCGCATTATTGCTTTTAATTTCTAACGCACTTAAACGAAGACTTCTTTGTTTTGAATTTGGGAAAGAGCCTGTTAAAACACTCAATGCATTTTCCTGAATGGCAATGTTTTGTTCCAATAACGGAATCAATTGTGCAGCGTTTAATTTTTGTGCTTCTGATTGCTGAATCGCTAATGAAGTGACCTGACCTGCATCGTATTTTAATTTGATAATGTTGGTGGTACTATCATTTAATTTCAGATTTTGTCTGGCGATATCCAGTTGTGCGTCCAGCATTAAAAGATTGTAATATCCTTTAGATACATTGGCAACAATAGTAGTCTGTAAAGCTTTTTTAACTTCTTCTGATTGAAGATAACCGGCAAAAGCTCCTTTTTTCTGGTTCTTTATTTTTCCCCAAATGTCAGCTTCCCATGAAAGTGTTGCTCCGGCCGTAAAATCATTAATGTGATTTTGACCCAATGCCTGACCTAAGTTCTTTCCTGTAAAACTATTATCTGACGGATTGCTGGTGCTGGCTGCTACAGATAAATTCACCTCAGGGACATTTCCCCATTTGGATTGTGTAAATCTGTAATGTGCGATCTCGATGTTTTTAGTGGCAATTTGCAAATCGTTATTTCGGGCAACCGCACTGTCGATTAACTGAATAACATCTTTTTCGGTAAAGAAGTTTTTCCACTCCGTGTCTCCGATACTGGCCGTATCTTTTGAAACCGATGCATTCCTGAAATTTTCAGGAAATGCATCTTTTGGAGTTTCAATATCCTTCGAAACCTTACAGGATATTACTGTGGTGATCAAAATAGCAATCATCACAATTTTGGTTATATGATTTTTCATTTTAGGTGTTGTCATTAAATTTCTGTACAAGTATCTTTTCTGTTTTCAAGATCTCTTGAAATTTTATAGGAGATGTATCCGATGCCAATGATAATGGCTACGAGTACGGTTGTGATATAGTTTTCCATTTTTATTTTTCTTCGTTATGAATTACGGCTACCGGTTTTCCGGAAACCTTTTCTTGTAAATATTGGAAGATGATGAATAAAACCGGGATGATAAACAATCCTAGAATTACCCCTGAAATCATACCTCCGGCGGCGCCAATACTAATCGAATGGTTACCTTGTGCTGATGGCCCTTTGGCACTCATCATCGGAATTAATCCCACAACAAAAGCCAGTGACGTCATGATAATTGGTCGCAAACGCAGTTTTGCGGCATCTATTGAGGCCATCACCAATGCCTGACCCGATTTTCTTTTCTGAGCAGCAAACTCCACAATCAGAATGGCATTTTTAGCGAGCAGTCCAATTAACATTACCAGAGCTACCTGTACATAAATGTTGTTTTGAATTCCGGTTAAACCAATGGCTACAAATACTCCAAAAATACCTGCAGGAATTGAAAATATTACAGCCAAAGGCAAAATGTAACTTTCATACTGTGCAGCAAGTAAGAAATAGATGAATATCAAACACAGTAAGAATATAGTCGCGGATTGCCCTCCGGAAGAAATCTCTTCACGGGTTTGTCCTGAAAATTCAAAACTATAACCTGCAGGTAATTGTTGTGCAGCCACTTCTTCGATGGCTTTAATGGCATCTCCCGAACTAAATCCAGGTTTCGGAATGGCGTTAATCGAAATCGAATTAAACAAATTGTATCGCGAAGCGGTTTCAGAACCATAAATACGACTTAGTTTTACCAAGGTATTTATTGGAACCATCTCTCCGGTTTTGTTTTTCACAAAAACTCTGTCAATAGAGGATGGATCAGCTCTGTCGGCAATATCAGCCTGAACAACCACTCTGTAATATTTACCAAATCGGTTAAAATCAGAGGCTTGTGCACTACCAAAATAAGTTTGCATCGTTTGTAAAATGTCTTTTACGTTTACACCCAGTTGATTGGCTTTTTCATCATTGATATCCAGTTGCAACTGCGGATAATCGGCTTTGAAACTTGTAAAGGCTACTGCAATCTCCGGACGTTTCATCAATTCTCCGATGAAGCTTTGAGAGACGCCACTAAACTTATCCAATTTGCCTCCGGTTTTATCCTGAAGGACCAAATCTAAAGCTTCAACGTTACTAAATCCGGGAACAGTAGGGAAGCTGAATACAAAGAAACTTCCGCCGCTAATAGTTCCTAATTTTCCTTGTACATCGGCCATTATTTCGTTGATTCCTTTAATTTTTCCACGCTCTTCATCCGGCTTAAGCAAGACAAAAATAACTGCAGAAGAGGGACTAGTAGAATTTGTTAATAAATTGAATCCAGAAATCGCTGTTACAAATCGTGATGATTCGTCGTTTCTTAGCAAATTCTCTGCCTGAGTCATTACTTTTTGTGTTCCGTCAAGAGAGGTTCCCGAAGGTGTGTTTACTGCAATCGCAATGAATCCTTGATCTTCAGTTGGAATAAATCCTGTCGGAGTCGTTTTTACCATTACAATTGTTGCGACTGTAATTAATGCTAAACCACCTAAGCTCAACCATTTTCTGCGAATTAAAAATTTCAAACCTCCAACGTAACGATTGGTTAAGGAATCAAAACTTTTGTTGAAAGCGCTGAAGAATTTCTCTTTAAATCCTTTTTTCTCATAAACAGTATCTCCGGAAGCGTCGTGATTGTCTTTTAAGAATAAGGCAGCAAGTGCCGGACTTAAAGTTAAAGCGTTTACCGCCGAAATTACAATTGCAATTGCCATCGTAAAAGCAAACTGACGATAGAAAACCCCTGTAGAGCCTTCCATAAAACCAACCGGCAGGAATACAGCAGCCATTACCAGCGTAATCGAGATAATAGCACCCGTTATTTCGTGCATTGCTTCATGTGTAGCTACTTTTGGAGACAAATGCTTGTGCTCCATTTTGGCATGCACGGCTTCGACGACCACAATCGCATCATCTACCACAATACCAATCGCCAGAATTAAAGCGAAAAGTGTTAGCAGGTTGATCGAAAATCCGAATAACTGCATGAAGAAGAACGTTCCTAAAATTGCTACAGGTACAGCAATAGCCGGGATTAATGTTGATCTAAAATCTTGCAGGAATATAAATACTACGATGAATACTAATATAAATGCTTCGATTAAAGTATGTTCTACTTGTTCTATCGATTGATCCAGCGATACTTTGGTACTATAGAAAATGTTGTGTTTAATCCCTTTAGGGAAATCTTTTGAGGCTTTCACCATCAATTTATTAATCGCGATCTGAATGTCATTGGAGTTTGAACCTGCCAACTGAATGATACCAATTACAACTCCTTTTTTACCGTTCAAACGCGTTAAACTGTTATAGGAATAAGCACCAAGTTCCACTCTTGCAACATCTTTTAAGCGAAGTACTGAACCGTCTGCGTTAGAGCGAATAGCAATATTTTCATATTCTTCCGGTTTGGTTAGTTTTCCTTTGTATTTGATTACATATTCAAAAACCTCTGTACTTCTTTCCCCAAATTTACCCGGAGCCGCTTCCAAACTTTTGTCCTGAATGGCGCCCATGATTTCGTTTGGAGTCACTTTGTAAGTTGACATTTGCGTTGGATTTAACCAAACACGCATGGAGTAATCTTTTACACCTCCAAAAATACTGGCCGATCCAACACCGGGAATACGCTTGATCTCCGGAATAATATTGATCTGCGCATAATTGGCCACAAACGTCTGATCGTATTTTGATTCGTCATCGGTGTACATACCAATTGCCATGATAAAACTATTTTGTTGTTTGGCAGTGGTTACCCCTTGCTGTACAACTTCGGCAGGCAATTGACTGGTAGCCTGTGCCACCCTGTTTTGTACGTTAACGGCTGCCTGATCGGCATCAGTTCCCAATTTAAAGAAAACAGTAATGGCTAACGATCCGTCGTTACTGGCCGTAGAGCTCATGTAGGTCATATTCTCGACACCGTTTATAGATTCTTCTAAAGAGGGTGCAACAGAACGTAAAACCGTTTCGGCATTAGCTCCCGGATAAACTGCTGTTACCAAAACCGATGGAGGGGCAATATCAGGAAACTGTTGTAAGGGCAATTTCGTAAGTCCAAGTACCCCCAGAATCACCAACAAAATGGAGATTACGGTTGCCAGTACAGGTCTTTGTATAAATATTTTGAACATTTGCGTGAAAATTATTTTTTAGTGATTACTTGGGCAACTTTTGTGGCCGGTTTTTCAGGCTGAATAAGTTGTCCTTCCTGAAGTTTGTCGATACCGCTTAATACAATCTGATCACCTGATTTTACACCATCTTTGATCAAATAGTTGGTACCGCTTTTGCCAATAACGGTGATCGGCATTTTGTTGACTTTGTTTTCTTTGTTAACAGTGAAAACAAAAACTTTATCCTGCATTTCTACAGTAGCCGATTGTGGTACCAAAACGGCATCGTCATGGTGAAGACCTAAACGAATTTTACCCGTGTTTCCTGAACGTAAAGTACCGCCCGCATTAGGGAAAGTGGCTCTTAGTGTAATGGCTCCGGTGGTTTTATCAAACTGACCGTCTACCATATCAATTTTTCCGGTTTGTGGATACGCATTATTGTCTGCTAAAATCAAAGTTACAGGAGGCAACTTTTTGATTTTATCGCCTAGGCTGCTGCCGGCATATTGTGCTTTAAAGTTGATGAAATCGGTTTCTCCCAATGAGAAATAAGCAAAAACTTCATGCACATCAGATAAGTTGGTTAAAGGTTCAACATCTGATGCCGAAACTAAACTACCTTGTTTTTTAGGCAATCTTCCAATGTATCCGCTTACAGGAGCTGTAACATTGGTGTATCCTAAATTGATTCTGGCTGAACCCACCATTGCTTTAGCCTGCTCAATATTGGCAGCAGCAATTTTTTGAGAAGCTTTGGCTGTTTTTAATTGATAATCCGAAACTACTTTGTTTTGAACTAATGGAGTTAGTTTATCTACTTCTAACTGAGCGTTGATTAAAGCAGCTTCGGCAGCGTGAAGATTGGCCAATGCGTTGTTTAATTGTTCGCGAAAAGGACGTTCGTTTATTTTGAATAAAGTTTGACCTTTATTTACGTAAGCACCTTCGTCTACATAAACTCTTTCCAGGTTTCCACTCACCTGAGGGCGAATTTCAACATCAACAGTTCCTTGTATAGAAGCAGGATATTCGGCATCTGTAGTGGTGTTTTCACTTGTAATGGCTAAAACTGGTAATAGTGGTGCGGCAGGAGCTGCCGGGGCTTGCGATTTATCTGCACAACTACTTAGTACGAGTGCCAGAATAAAACTGGTTATGATAACATTTTTCATTTTACTATTGGTTTTAATTTGTTGAACATTTTTTGAGATTAATTGATGTGGTATTCTGGCATTCCGGGAATTCATATTTAATTATATTAAATTATCTAACGTTGTTAAGCTTTTAGGCCTGAATTTCTATGTAATGAGCCTCCCAGTTCTATTTCAAAAACGGGTATTAAATTATTTATCACTGTTAAGTAAAATGAGAAAAAAGGTTTCTAAATTACTCTATTAAATTATTTATCACTGTTAAGTAAAATGAGAAAAAAAGGCTTCTAAATTACTCTATTAAATTATTTATCACTGTTAAGTAACAAGGCAAAGGTATTTTTTAATCGGCTATTAAATCATTTATCACTGTTAAGTAAAAATGAAATTTTTTTTATTGTATTGATTTTATGATACCACCAATCGCATCTTTTAGGATTTGAGCGTTTATGGTTTCCAGAATGTCACTTTTGTTAATGATATTAATGGCAATCAAACCATGAATAACAGAAAAGAAAGTAAAATATTTTTGCTTGATAATATCCTCACTTGGATTACTGTTCTTCATAACTTCAGCAATTACCGAGGTAAACAATTTATAAGGTGCTTCCTGAGCCGAACATCGTTGTGCACAGCAGGTCATTTGAACACCAAACATTAATTGGTACATTTCAGTATTACTAAAAGCGAAATCCCAGTAGGTCATCCACATGGCTTCTAACTGATCTTCGGGTTTTTCAAACTTATCTTTTGCAGTTTGCAACTCTTTGGCCAGTTTCAAAAAACCTTTACCGGTTAGTTCTTCAAGTATCGCCTCTTTATTCGAAAAGTATTCGTAAATAATTGGAGCAGTATACTCAATTCTGTCGGCAATTTTACGCATACTCAAACCATTCCAGCCTTCTTCTTTTACGATATCATAAGCAGCCCCAAGAATGTTATTTCTTGTCTCTTCTTTTTGTCTTAAAATTCGATCTTTACTAGCCATTTTATTTGAGTATTAAATTGTTTAACACCGTTAGGCAAATGTAGGACGGTTTTTCTGATTATGAAATAATTTTATCATAATATTTTCTTATCGTGCCATAGGTCGGCTATAAAAAACTTGCGAAGGCTTTATTTTACTCGATTTTTAAAGACATATTATTTTTTTAGGAGCAGTAGGTTTTTGTGTTTTTAAGACCAACTGTCCTGCTTTTCGCTATATCTTTTTCTGTTCTCATTAAAGAAACGAGACCAGAAAAAGGATACCGCTGCAATCAGGGCTATGAAAGGAGTCATTATTTTTATAAGATGAACTGAGTTCTGATCATTTAATAATTTATTTATATATGTTTTTTCCTACTTTTATTGGCAATTGTTTCTATCTTCGTTTCAAAGTAAAAATAATTTTTTAAGATAGTAATTTTGCTATCTTTGTAAAATCGTTATCAGATGAAATCTAGAGAATTTATTAGAGAGGCTATTAGAAATGGATGGGTATTCTTAAGACAGGGTAAAGGAAGTCACGAGATTTATGAGAAAGATGGTAAGCAGGTGGTTATTCCAAATCACGGGTCAAAAGAAATTGGAAAAGGACTGGAACAGAAATTAAGAAAAGAAATGGGACTCTAACTTTCTTTAAAATTTTGAAAAACTATGAAAACAATTAGAATTATTATTGAAAGAAACGAAGATGGTTTTTGGGGTTATGCAGAAAATGAAAAAGCAATTGTTGGTGGCGGTGATACTGTTCAGAAATGCAAACAGGATATACTCGATTGTATAGCAACTTTAAAAGATTTGGATAGCAATAACAGACCTTCCTTTCTTGAAAAAGAATATGAATTAGTATATAAATTTGACACGGCCAGTTTATTGAATTATTACAAAGGAATTTTTACAAATTCAGCTTTGGAAAGAATTACTGGTATAAATCAAAAACAGATACAGCATTATGCGTCCGGTCATCGAAATCCGAGATTAGCGCAACGTATCAAAATAGAAACAGCACTTCATAATTTAGGGAAGGAGCTTTTGGCTGTAGAATTGTAAGCCCATATTATTTCGTTTTTGGAAAAGGAAAAGAAAATTACTTATTAAACCTGCATTTCGCTCGTGAGTATGATTTAAAATTTGCCATTTTTTTTATTCACGAGCGCGGCAGCTGTAGAGATTTTTTAGAATAGAAAAACGGAGTTGTAAAACTATTAATAAGGACTCGTTGTCATTTCACATTTTTACATCTCACATCTCACATCTCACATCTCACATCTCACATCTCACATCTCACTTTTTCACATCTCACTTTTTCACATAATCCATTTCGACGTGTTCAATTCCTGCATCCAGGAAAAAATTATCGGTTTGTTTGAATCCGTTTTTGATGTAAAAACGACTTGCATTGACTTGAGCGTACAAATAGATCTTTTCCTCATCTTTTAAATCCGCTAAGATTTTTTGCAGAATCGCCTCTCCAATTCGTTTCCCGCGATAAGTATTCAAAACAGCAATTCTTTCGATTTTGAAACCTTTTTCCATTTGGCGGTAGCGTGCCGCTCCGGCTGGTAAGCCATTAACAGTAGCAAGATAATGAATCGCCTCTTCATCATCCATAGATTCACGTTCCTGGGAAACATTTTGTTCCTCTACAAATACTTGTCGGCGAATAGCAAAGGCAATTTCTACTAATTTGTTATCGTCAATCTTCTCGACTTTTAGGGTATTTTCTGTTGCTTTTTGAGCAGTGTCGCTCTTCATTTCTTTAATTGTGGTCATTCGGTCAAAAAGATTTTTTGTTTTCAGATTCTGATTTACTTCGTGTATGGCTTTAAATAAATTGTTTTCGGTATCAGTAAGTTCAATCAAAGCTTCGGTCATGATTTGCCATAAAGGCCGCAATTGATCGATCATCTCGTTGGCCTTGTCAGTGAGCGTGATCAGGCGTTTCCTTTCATCTTTGGCGTCTTTGGTAGAACCAATCAGTTCTTTTTTCTCCAGTTCTTTCAGTAACGAAATAGTAGTAGGGTGGGAATAGCCAATTTCCTGTGAGAGTTCGACAACACTAATGGCTTTTTTCTGCGAAAGCACATACACCACCGGAAACCATTTAGGTTCAAAATCGATGTTTTGACTTTTGTAAAACAACTGCGCTTCTTTCCTAAGGTTCTCATTCAAACGCTGCAAAAGATTCCCCAATACCAATGACTTTGATTGCTCTAATACCATAAAAAATAATTTTAGTTCAAATTTACGTAGTTGACTACATATATTCAAAAAGGAAAAGTAAATTTTAAGATTTATTTATATTTTTTGACTTTTGAAAGGGAGTAAATGTAAAATGTTAGATGTGAAGATGTGAAGATGTGAAATGTGTTTACTTTTTCTGTCTGGGTGTAGGGAGTAAAACTTAATTTTAACACATAGAAACATAGATACGAATACCTAAAAGGGGAAATAAAGAAAAAAAGTTTTCTTTTAAGATAGTTTACAAGGACTATGCTTCTATGTGTTTAATAATTCTGCCAACAAATTTATTTTAGTATTACAACTTCCTCGGGGACTTTGAACAGTAAGACACAACCGGTTTTAGAAAACACAGAGTGACTGCTTCCCGGTGGCATGTACAGATAATCGCCAGTTTTTAATTCGTCTTTTCCGGAGCGGACTTCGCCTTCAAGCACATAAATTTCTTCTCCGGCAGGGTGAACATGATTAGGATACGAAGCACCCGCTTCAAATTTTAGTAAAAAAACAGTGGGTCTGTTTGTAGTGGGGTCAAAGTATAAAGACTTGGCAAAAATGCCATCCGTTTTTACACCTTCTTCAATAAGAACTTTCCAGTTTTTTTCGCTGCTTCTTGTGATTTGTTTCTCCATTATAGTAATTTTTAGTTTGTTTGATTTTTTGAAAGGATTTCATCTAAACTCCAGTGGTATTTTTCTACAGTAGACAAAAGAAAAGCTGCCATAGAAAAGGTAAATACAGAATAATCTAAAGGTTCTTTTACTCCAAAAGAAAAAGTCATGGCAAGTGCAAAACCAAAAGTTAATAGGGCAGCGCCAACAGCCGCAAATTTCGTTTGATAGCCAATGAGCAGGAGTAGAGCAAGTAGTGTTTCCAAAATAGTCGATGCAATAGCAATAATTGAAATCCAGTTTTTAGGAACAAAAGAATTTACTTGTTCGGTATAAGCCAGAAAGTTTTCCCAACCCGAAGATTGCGTTCCCCACAATCCTAACCGACTTGAAACGGCGGATAAAAAACCTGCTGCTAAGGCAACACGCAAAAGCAAAACGGCATATTTCTGATTTTTTTTCATCTTTTTGATTGCTTAATTATTACAATACAAAGATGCGGAAGGCAGTATTGCTAAAGAATAGAGAATCCTCGAAAAAGCATGTAATTAAACTTTTTCGGAGTTTTTTTAATATGGAGGAAGTATAGAATTAGAATCTTAAATAAACGTATTTTATTTAAGCAAACACGGCTGTCTATGAGTTGAGAAACGTGTTTCTTTTTTGCAAAATCTTTTTGCAGCACATAATTTCTATGTTTCTATGTGTTTAAAATCAACGTCCTATTAGAAGTTAGTCGCTTTTTCTTTAAAAGATTTTGGGGAAGTGTTGGTGTGTTTTTTGAAGAAATTAGAGAAGTAAAAAGGATCATTAAATCCTAAAGCATAAGCGACTTCTTTTACCGATAGTTTCTCGTAGGTAAAAAGACGTTTGGCTTCGGAAATGATCAATCCAAAAATTACATTTTGAGCTGTTTTATTAGTATGCAGTTTCGAAAGTTCGTTTAGTTTCGATTCTGTTGTACCGATCAGAACAGCGATTTCGTTTACAGAAAGGTTCTTGTCGAAGTTTTGTAAAATCGCTTCCAGAAAATGAAGAAACAGTGCATCGGGTTTGTAGATTTCATCCCCGCGATTAATTTTGGTTCGGTTGATTTCGATCAATATTAATTCAATTCGGCTGTGAATAGAGGTGAGGTATTGATAGGGCATTTGTAGTAATTCTTTGCCTATCGTTTCTAATTCCTGAATAAAAAACGGGCTATTGTCTACCACAATCATTTCATTCATGGCGAAGTGACAAAACAGTCCGTTATGGAAAATCAATTCCATATCCGTATCGTCTTTGCAGAAAAAATTATAGGTGAATTCTAAAACAAATCCCGTTGCATTCCCGATGTTTTTAAAATAATGAATCTGACCGGAAGTAATGGTGATAACAGCATTTTGGGTTAAGGTAAATTCATTTTCATCGACAGAAATAATAGTCGAACCCGAAGTACAATACACAAGTACATATTTTAAAACGCGTCTGGGTTGTTCTAAATCTGTCGCCTGATCGAATGTTTTTATCGAAACCATATTGGGATAGTGTTGGATCAAAAGTAAGATTTATTTCATGAAGTAGGGGCTGTAGGTTGTATAAAGATTCGCTAAGATTTTGGTTTGAAGTTTAGATTTAATCTCGCGAAGGCGCAAAGACGCGAAGTTTTCATTTAATGCCACAGATTAAAGGATTAAAAAAGATTTTCCAGTTTAGGGCTGGTAAATCTACGAAATCTGTATAAAAAGAGCTTTGCGTCTTTGCGTCTTAGCGAGATTCTTTTATTATTCTGATAAAGTTTTCAGCAATTGATCCAGATTGTCGATACTCATTTTAAACCCTTGTTCGAAGCCCATTTCGATCATTTTTTCCAGACGTTCCAAAGATTCATTGAAAATTGAGATGCTCACCTTGGTAATACCGTTTTGCTCACTAAAGCTATGATCCCAATTGGAGCCCGGCAGTTCGCGGTTTTCATTTTGGTCTGCAAAAGTATTGAACATCTTAAAATTCGTCTTTGGAGTAATCGAAGTGTATTCCTGAACCGCCCAACGTTCCAGGCCTTCAGGGCTCACCATGGCGTAGAATCTACGTCCGCCAACTTCAAAGTTCATGTGTTTCGTTTTAGATGACCAGGGTTTTGGAGCTACCCATTGATCCAGAAGTTCCGGTTTGGTAAAAGCATCCCAAACCAGCGGAAGTTCTGCATTGAATTCTCGGTTTATGATTACCGTTTTGGTGGCTTTGTCTACGGTAAAATCAAATTGCAAATCGTTTTTCATTTGTTCTGTTTTTTAAGCGTTACTAATAGTTCGTCAAGCTGATTGAACTTGGTTTCCCAAATCGCTCTGAATTGGACTAGCCATTGATCAATCTCTTTCATTTTTTCAATTTCAAGCGAATAATAAATTTCCCGGCCTTGTTGTTCCTGTTTAAGCAAATCACATTCTACTAGTATACGAAGGTGTTTCGAAACCGATTGTCGGGAGGCGTTGAAGTTTTCGGCGATGGCATTTGGTGTCATGGCCTGTACAGCGATCAGCGTTAGAATGGACCTTCTAGTCGGGTCGGCTATGGCCTGGAAAATGTCACGTCTCATAATATTCTGATTTTAATTAAGAAACCAATTGGTTGCAAATATACGTGCAACTATTCGGTTTCGCAATTTTTTTGGCAGTTATTTTGGGAAATAATCTCGCAAAGTCGCTAAGAAGCAAAGTTTTATGGTGATTTGTTGTTTGTGGTTTGTGGTTTGTTGGTTTCAAGTTTCAAGTTTCAGGTTTCAGGTTTGCGCAATCTTGTCATTTCGACCGGAGGGAGAAATCGCACAAGAAACTCCACAAAGCATGTCGCCAATCTTTGTCAAATAACCAGTGCGATTTACTTCGTCTATTCGCTATCGCTCGAATCTCCTTCCAGTCGAAATGACAAGATTGTGTATAATTTGGAAAGTGTACGAAGTCAGGAGACTTCGCTGAGCGGGGGGGGTTACTCAAAATGGGAATTAAGAAATTCGAAAGTCGGGTTAAAACTTCGTATAAGTTCAATTTTCTTATCACGTCTCCACTTTTTTAATTGTTTTTCTCTTGCAATGGCTTCCTGTATCCAGGTGAATTTTTCGTAGTAAACCAGAAATTGGATATTATATTTTGAAGCAAACGTTTTATTATTCAGATCTATATTTTCTTTATGTTTTGAAAGCCTTTGCTTTAAGTTATTCGTGACACCAATGTAAAAAGTAGTACGATGCTTATTTGTTAAAATATATACGTAGTAGCTATGAAAGCCAATTTGTGGATTCAGTATGCTTTTTTTGTGCGAATATACATATTTTTTTATCTGTCATTTCGACCGAAGGGAGAAATCGCACAAGAAACTCCACAAAGAATGTCGCCAATCTTTGTCAAATAGCCAGTGCGATTTACTTCGTCTATTCGCTATCGCTTAAGTCTCCTTCTAGTCGAAATGACAAGATTGTGTATAATTTGGAAAGTGTACGAAGTCAGGAGACTTCGCTGAGCGGGGGATTTCTAATAAAAATCAGTTATTTTTTTAAATTGCCTCCTGCTTTAGCTGGAGGGTATCTGTTCGTTGAGGAGAAAGGGCTTTAGCCAAAATAATGTGCATTTGGCTAAAGCCTTTTTCACTGGATTTTTAGTACCTCCAGCTAAAGCAGGAGGCAATTGAAACTTCAAGATATAGATTTTGCGATTTCTAGAGTTAGTCAATAATTAAGGGGTTTAGTTTTAAAAGCCTTCGACTTCGTTCAGGGTTGCAAACGGGTATTTAGAAAAAGCTTTGCGACTTCGCATCTTTGCGAGATTCTTTTAAAGTTGCCTCAAAAAACTCCATGCATCTCCGAGCGACTCCGTGAATCTCTGTGGAACGAACAAAAAAAGGGCGGTACTTTATAAGCACCGCCCTCCAGATAATTTCGATTCAGATTATGTGATATTTATAGATCTTAAATTCGGGATTTAAGGGAAGAATTTTCATTCTACTTGTTGTCGTGATACCTGTAGGTAATATAGGACCATTCAAGATTTCCTCTAAGCCAGAATATAAAAACAGGATAGAGTTCCGGAAATAGTTCTTTTATTTTGTCAATGCTAATTTCAATTTCATTTAAAAGGTCCTTTAATAAAGTTTCTGTGGAAATAGCTGTTTTAGTTAGTCTTATTACAACTTCATTAGCCAATTCTTTATCGTTTATTTCTTTGTTAAAAGAAAACACATCGTTTACATGCATAAAAGGTTTCATTCCAAGACCAGACACGTATTCCTGAGCTGTAATGTACAACAGATCACGATCCTCATAAACAACAGTAAGCGCAATTAAAAATGGGATGATGCCCGCATCCGAGAGTCTGAAAAAATGATATAATTCGTCGGGATCATTACAAACCTTTTCTTTGATATTGTATTTTCTGTCGATGTAATAGCAATATGCGGCATTGACCCATGAGGTATAAACCTGTCTTTGGAAATTTTCCGGAAAGTAGTCTTTTACAATAGTTTCTATTTCATTTACCATTTCATCTATTGTCTGTAGCGAACATAAGTTATCTTCCCAATCAAACAATAGATTATTCAATACGCAAAAACCAACTAAAGCTCTTTGGTTTACAATTTTGCGGGCCAGTACCATATGTCCGATTAAATCGACGTAAGTAGCCCACGCCCGTTTTCGTTTTTCAGGATTTGGACCGTCATAAAATCGCATAGATCGGGTTAGAATCTCGTCCATTTCTTCGTTAGTGAAGGCGTACCTGCTCCAGGGACAATCAAATAATGTAAGACAAGATTGGTAAAAATTATCCATTGTTTTTTGTTCAATGGACATCACGGTAAGTTGTTCATAAACTGTTTTCATAGTAAATTGTTTTTTAGTTTGACAATCTGAATAATCTTTTGGAGATATTCTATTTACTATGGAAATGGTTGTTTCCTTACGATTTTTATTGGTTTCTAACGCAGTATGAAATTTTCTTCTTCATTATTTTTGGAAGATACTCTGCTAACACATTTCCTGTTTAAATAATTACTCCTTTAGGGATTAAATTCATGCTTTTAAATGTTTATGTTATATAAAATGATTACTGATTTATAGGTTTTATAAGAAGGGTTTTCGGGGTCATCAATTAAGGCAGTCGTCAGGCTTGTAAATGCAATCGAAATCAACAATGTAGATAGTATTCCGGTAAGTATTTTTTTTTTGCAAATTGCTACTGGATTTCATTTTGCTTAAAAAAAAGGAAATTATCTTGTCAAAATTATCTGGTCAAAAATATTAATTTAATAATCTAAATAACCACGTATTAATACCTGTTTATTTTATTGAAAACCAGCTTTTTATATTTGACGGAAAGAGTGGTTTTTTATGATAAGAGAGATTTGTATGATTGTAGCAATAGTTCCCAAATAAATCTGAGAGCTTTTGTTTTATTAAAAGTGAAAAAAAGTACAAACACGAAGGATGACAAGATTGTGTATAATTTGGAGCGTGGACGAAGTCAGGAGACTTCGCTGAGCGGGGGAAAAATTCCGTTAGGAATGATAAATATTGTAGCAGCGGATTTTAATCCGTTGAATAATAAAAACAGACATAAATAGGAGTTCCGTAGGAACGGCACATCATTACAGGAATATTGCAGCAATTAAAAATTCCGTAGGAATGAAATATTTATAGATTCCAGCGGAGCGACATGCGCTAAATAAGATTTCACCCCGCTGGGGTTCTTTTGAAATGGGGTGAATTGTTTTTTTATAAATATTTCGTCCCGTTGGGACTTCATAAGAAATAGAGGTATTTTTTTCGGGACGTGATAAATGACAAAAATGCGATAAATGTTTGCTGAAATATAGATTTCTTATATTTGATAAACGAATGTAATTTATTGAAAGAAAAATCCTTCTTTTTTAAATAGTTTTCTCTATATTTGAAGTTCTTAAATCTTCACAATTAAGATAAAATAAAATTTGCCCTTGTGCTATGTAGTAAAGTTTCGAAAGAGCTTTGACGCCGTGAAGAAGCGTAAGACTACTAAGGTATAAGGGTTTTTTCTTAAATTCTTCAAATTATGAAAACAAACACCCTTTCCAAAGAAGCCGAAACAAGGCTTATTGATTTTTTTAATCACACTATCGATCCAACCGAAATGGCTAAGGCCATAAGACAAGCCAATCACATACTTGCTTTAGGAGTCATCAGAGAACACGAAATTCTTGAAAAAGAAAGAACCAATCTGGAAAACAGCTTTTACTGGCTGAATGAACTGGCGGAGATTTTGAATCCTTATTTGTGTGAGGAGTAGAGTTTATAAAATGTAAAAACCTCGATTTTTAAATGAATCGAGGTTTTTTTTATAGGTATATTGTGTTCATTACTTTACGGGCACGGATGGCAAATCCGGGCTATCGGGGTTTTATATTGCTTTAGATTAGATACGAAAGTTAAACATTTTCTAAATTATCATCCGAACGATCATCTTTTTTTCTAATTTGTTTTAAAGCCTCTTGTGTTTTTTTCAGTTCTTCTATTGGATTTTTATAATCTCGTAGATGATTATAAAAATTTCGAATTTTTTTATAATCATTTATCTCTTTAATTATTTCTAAACTTTGACTGTAGTCTTTTAAGTTATTTAAATATTCGGGCTTAAATTCTGTTAATTTTTGTATTTGGTTTATATAATCGGAATAACTTTTATAATCTTCAATTTCATTTTGATAATGTCTAGGATCATTAAATATTTTGATAAACTGCTCATTAATGTCATATTTATTGGCATAATAAATATTGTCAGAGTTTATATTCTTTTGAATAATTTCCGTTTCTTCTTCTAATTTTTCCGTATTACTAATTTTAAACGACTCTGAGATTAATTGAATGAACTTTGTAGTTGTTATTGAATAGAATAACTTGCCAGTGTTTGTTAAAAATTCTTTTATTAGCTCTTTTCTAGGACCAAGGTCATATCCTTTAAATTTAATAGCCCAATCATCTTTGCGGTCATCAGATATAAACAAAACTGATTTTTCAGTTTCTTTTGCAAGATTCTGTAATTCATTCCAAATTATTAAATCACCAAATTTTTCATTTTTTGGTTTGTTAATGTCTTTGTATCCTGGGGGAATTTCATTTTCATATCTTTTTTCTCCTTCTTTAAAAAGCTTCTCTTTTTCAATTAAGGAAATTTCGGGACTTATTTTTTCTTGAATAATTTTTGTTATTTCTTCTAGAATTGGATCTTCTCCTTGAATATATTTTATTTCAAAATCTTGTTTAAATTCAGTAATTATTTTTGATATTTTTTTTAATGATTTTTCAATTTCATTAATGATAGAATATTGGAGAGGAGATTCATGTTTTAATATGCTTAAAGCAGAATTGTATTTCTCCGTTCCTGTAGAATTCTGTATTACATTAATTAATTTTTTTTGATTCTCATTAATTAGCTCATTGATGTTTTCTTTAAAAGTAGATCTATTTTCAATAATAATTAATCTATTTTTATAAAACTCATTGCAAATATGATTTGTTAAATAAAGACGTTCTTCAACTTGTTTTAGAATTTCAAAATATTTTTTTCGATTCGATTCACTATACCTGTATAAATTTAGTATTGAGTTTGTATCAAGAACAATAATTGAATTTTTGTAAATATCTTCAAGATTCTCAATAATGTGGTGTTCTTTAAAAGTATTTTTCATTCTTGAAAGTAATTTGTTTTTTTATTGGTGATAGATTTAAATACTAATTATTGAATTAGCTATCCTTTTTTCAGCTCCAATTGGAGTAGTATAAAATCTTTGCTCAATTCCCCAAAGAACAAATTTCAAATCGTCATCACTGTCTATTTGAAATTTCCCATCTTGATAAATAACTTGAGCATACTGATTTGTATAATCATAAATAGTTTGCTTTTCTTCATTGGATAAGTTATTTAATGTTTCAGAAACTAAAGCTATTCGTTTTCTATTTGGAACAGTAACATTTCTAGCGATGAAATTAGCATTAACATTAAGAAAATCACTATCTAAAAATGTTTGTGTTTCACCTTCTGTGGCTTCTTTATATAGTTGATCCATCCCCTTAAAAATTTTTTGAGCAGCCGTTAATTTCTTGAAGTATAATATATCATTCTCTTTATCATAAATTGCGTCTGCAAATGGATTTATTGTAATGATAGGTTTATCCGTTTCTAATGATAATTCATCAATTGAAAACCATTTTTTACTGATAAAAAAACTGGAATTAATAATTTGAAAAAAATATAAGTTGTTCTGTACAGTACAGATGAAAGATAGTTTCTTTAAATCAGCTTTCGTTATTTGATCATGATTTACTGTATCTATTTCATTTATAAGAAAATCTAAAATAAATTCTGTATCTGAGAAATTTGTAAGTTGATATAATTCTTCATTTGCAATAAGAGTCGATGGACTATATTCTACACCATTTAAAACTAGCATATCTATACTGTAAACTTCATTTTCTGTTTCGATTACTCGAAACATATTTTGTTTTCTTTTGACCTTGCCGAAAATATAATTTGCCATATTAGAGTTAATTAGAGTTCTATAAAAGTATAATTGTTGATTCTTCTTAATTTTTCAAAACCATTTTCACCTGGTGTTTTTAATTGTTTCCTTGTTATTAAAAATATTTTTATATTTCTTGATGTTTTAATAAAATAGAAATGATATCCAAAAAGCAGAAAAATGGGATTGAAATAAAGGGTTTGTGATAGAAATGTGAAAACATATATAATTGTAAAAACAACAATAAGAGTAGAGACGTCTTCTATTCCAAGTGATACAAAAAAATATCCTAGATATGTTGGAAGAAAATTATTATTTGCAAGTTCAATTTCTAAAACTGAATTGTTTTGTAATCTGTCTTTTGGTAAATATCTAGCAATTAAAAAACTTAAAGCGCTTAAAATAATCGGAATTGCTACGAAAAGAATCCATGAATAATATGTATGATATTCATCCAAAAAAATAAATTCATATTTTTCTTTCACTAAATAAACAACAACAATCAGCCATGTTGAGTTGAAGGCCAAGAATAATTGATATAAAAATTTCATAGTTTTTCAGTTTGTTAATCTTTCTACTGAATTATTCCATTGCAGACAAATATCTACACTCTGATTCTTTCTTTTTTATGGAAAACCGTAATCGGAATAAATTTTATAAGGACAAGGGTAACAATAAAATATTTAAAACTAATAAGTATATATACCTGATTATAATTATTAAATTAAAAAAAGGACAGTCCTTCGAATTAAAGAAGAACTGCCCTTTTTGATAAATTTTAATTTTACATTCCTAAAAATGCGTACAGTAATTGTTAATCACTAAAATAAAGACTAAACGCAGGTTACTCGTTTATAACATCCCCATCTTTAGTTTCTTCGCTGGCAATTTTTACCAGTTTATCTTTCAGGTTTAGATCTCCGAAAACTTCCACTTTGTCGTCGATTTCTCTTCCTTTTTTAACGTCAATGCGGGTGGCTTTGTGGTTCAGGACTTTGATGACGAACAAACCTTCGGCTGAATTTACCAATGCCGATTTCGGAATTACAAACGTGCTGTCTTTGGCGTTAAGCGGTAATAAAACTTCGGCTACCATTCCGGGTAATAGATTGGTTTGGGTGTTGTGAACGTCCATTTCGACTCTTTCGGAACGCAGTTTTAAATCTAAAGCGCCGGACATTCTGGTAATTTTAGCGGTAAAAGTATCCGGAAGCGATTTTACATTAAAGCTCATTTCGTCGCCATTGTGTAAATATCCGGTGTACAATTCGGGTACCGAAACGGCCAAACGCAATTTATCCTGTTGCTGAATGGTCAACAAAGGCAAATCGGAACCTTTTCCTGCGGGACCTACAAAGGTTCCTAAATTGACATTTCTGGCGGCTACCACTCCGTCAAAAGGGGCACGGATTTCTAAGTACCCTCTCATAATCGAGATTTCTTTGTGTGCCGCGATGGCTGCCTGATATTGCGCGTAGTCAGAGTTTTTCTTTCCGCTTGCCATTTCTAAGTCGTTTTTAGAAATGGTTCCTTCAACTTTGCTTGTTTCGTACAAACGGTTGTACGTGCTTTTGCTGGTCGCGTAAATGGCTTCCATCGATTTTAATCTCGATTCGGCAGCAGCCAATTGCGAACTGATCTCCGGTGCTTCAAGAACAATTAACAATTGTCCTTTTTTTACTTTCGAACCGATATCTACTTTCAGTAATTTTACAAAACTGCTTACTTTGGCATACAAATCGACTTGTTGAAAACCGGTTAATTCTGCCGGTAAACGCAATTCTGTAGTCAGTTTTTCTTTGGCCAAAAGGAAAGTTTCAACTTTAGGTTCAATTTCCGCTTTAGGCGCTTCTTCTTTTTTCTTTTCGCAGCTGCTCAGTATCACTAAGGCTGTAAATAATAGCGCTGTAGATTTTATAATGTTACTTTTCATTTTTTTATTTTTATAATAAATATGTTTTAATCCTTTGAGTGAAATTGAACAAAATTTAATTTAACACATAGATACATAGCTTTTCTTTGTGTATATAAGGCATTTCACTTTTTTAAAATAAACATAGCTATGTGTGAAAACTAGTTTTTTCTTTTACTTTATTTCTTTTTAAAACTAAAACCGGTTGGTGTAATTCTTTTGAAACACATAGAAACATAGATTTTATACTCTCAAAAAAGGTGTTTCACTTATTTTAAACGCGTCCCGATGCATCGGTACTATGTGTAAGAAACATGTTTCTTATTTATATCTCTTTACAGACGAAAAAATCTATGTATCTATGTGTTAAATTATTTTTTTATTAATTACACCCAGCGGGTTATGTTTTATTAAATAGCGGAAGTTATATAAGTTTATCGAAGTATTTTCACGACGATAGGACTTTCAGCTTTATGACTTTCGACTTTCGACTTTATGACTTTCCAACTTTTGACTTGCTTATTGATGAAATATAATGGATACTTTCTTCGTCTTTAGGATCTAAAGAAACGGATTGCGTCGATGTTTTTTCCTGTGCCCATGCAAATATCTGCGGAAGGATCAACAATACGGCAAAAGTAGAAAATAATAATCCGCCGATAACCGCTCTTCCTAACGGAGAAACCTGATCGCCTCCTTCGCCGTGACCAATCGCCATTGGGAGCATTCCCGCAATCATCGCAACAGAAGTCATGATAATCGGACGAAGACGTAATGCAGCGGCTTCTCTCGCAGATTCTAAGGCATTACCGTTTATTTTTCGAAGCTGTTCGGCATTGGTCACCAATAAAACGGCATTGGCAATAGAAACTCCGACAGACATGATGATTCCCATATAAGATTGTAAATTAAGCGTTGAACCTGTAAAGGTCAGCATTAATAAAGCGCCTAAAACAACCGCCGGAACTGTGGTTAAGATCACCAGCGAAACTTTGAACGACTGAAAATTAGCGGCCAACATTAAGAAGATTACAAAAACGGCAACCAATAATCCGGTCTGTAAACTGCTTAATGTCTCGCTCAATACCGTGCTTAGTCCAATTGGAGTAATAAATAAGCCACGAGGCAATTCGCCTAATGAACTAATGGTCGAAGCAACATCTTTTGTGGCCGTCCCCAAATCGGTCTGGTTGATGTTGGCCGTAACGGTAATGTATGGCATAGCCCCTAAATTGTCATTTTCACCACTTACAAAGCCGGGTGTAATTTTGGCAACGTCGCTTAAAACCGGACGAAGCGAGTTTTTCAATACCGGAATTTCTCCAATATCGGTTTTACTTTTCATTTTATTCAACGGAACCTGGACCTGTACAGAATAGGATAAACCTGCTTTTTCGTCGACCCAGTTGTTTTTTTCGGTATAACGTGACGATGAAGTCGATGCGATAAGAGAACGTGAAATATCATTCATATCAACGCCCAATTCGGCTGCACGTGTTCTGTCGATATTAATGTTCATGGCCGGATAGTGTATTGGCTGACCAATTTGTACGTCTCTGAAATAAGATATCGCGTTTAATTTGTTTACAATCTGAGTGGCATATAATTCATTTCGTTTTTTGTCTTTTCCGGCAATTCGAATTTCAATTGGAGTAGGAGACCCCTGACTCAATACTTTATCGGTCAATTCGATAGGTTCAAAAGAGAGTTTAGTGTCCGGTAAAACTTTTTTCAGCCTTGCTCTTAACTCATCTTTAAACTCATCCATATCGACATGATACTCTTTTAAACTTACCTGAAACACAGCTTCATGCGAACCTGCCATAAAGAGATAGATGGGGTTGATCGAGAACAAGGAAGGGTGCTGCCCCACATAAACAGAAGAAATTCCGATATGCTCTTTGCCCACCATTTTTTCCAATTCTTTCAGCACAATTCGGGCTTGTTCTTCGGTTCTTTCCAATCGTGTTCCGTCAACAGCACGTAGTCGCAATTGAAACTGACTTGAATTTGTTTTCGGAAAAACATCTTTTCCGATAAAGCCAATTAAAACAATAGCCAAAACAGTCGCTGAAACTAAATAAACGACGGTCGTTATTTTTTTGTGAACAAACAATCGGTCTAAAGTTCGCATGAAACGAATTCTGAAACGCTCAAAAGGACTTATTTTTCCGTTGTTATTGGTGTCTTCTCTTTCTACATAACTTTTTTTCTGAGTGATTAGATTTTGTTCAGATTCGGGAGTTAAACCGCAGTCATTAAATTCGGCTTCGTCGTCAGTAATTTCAGGGCCATGTGGATGCTTTTCGTGTCCTTTCATCATCCAGTTCGCCATTACCGGCACAAAGGTTTGAGACAATAAAAACGAAATGACCATAGAGAAACCAATTGCTAAGGCTAAAGGCAGAAACAAGGCTCCGGGAATCCCCACCATGGTAAATGCCGGTGCAAATACGGCCAGTATACACAGTAAGATCAATAATTTAGGCAAAGCAATTTCCTGACAGGCATCCCAAATGGCGAGTGCCTTGGGTTTTCCCATGTCGAGATGCTGGTGAATGTTTTCGATGGTTACCGTACTTTCGTCTACCAAAATTCCAATGGCAAGCGCTAGTCCGCTCAAAGACATTAAGTTGATCGTTTGTCCGAATAATTTCAGGAATAAAACTCCGGAAATAATCGAAATTGGAATGGTCATAATTACGATTAAAGCAGCACGACGGTCGCCCAGGAAAAGCATCACCATTAATCCCGTTAAAACCGCACCGATAATTCCTTCGGTAATCAAACTTTTAACAGAGTTGATTACATAAACCGACTGGTCGAATTCGTAAGATAAATTAACATCTTCCGGAAGTGTACTCTGAATTTTAGGGAGCTCTTTTTTTAATTTCTGAACTACATCCCAGGTCGAAGCATCTCCCGCTTTTGCAATACTGATATAAACCGAACGTTTTCCGTTTACCAAAGCGTAACCCGCTGTAATATCAGCACCGTCTTTTACGCTTGCCACATCACCTAATTTTAAGTTTTGAACACCACCTTTGAATAACGGAATCTGCTCAAAATCTTTAACTTCTTTAATGGTATTATTGGTAGGCGTAATATAATTTTTGTCGCCCATTCTCACGTTTCCGGAAGGAGCTGTCTGATTGTTTAAACGAATCGCCTCGACAATTTGATCGGGCGTCATATTGTGCGAACGCAATAGATCCGGATCTACGTTAACCTCGATAGTTCTTGGGCTTCCGCCAAAAGGAGCCGGAGACAATAAACCGGGAATCGAAGTAAAAGAAGCACGAACATAAACGTTGGCTAAATCCTGTAATTCGTTGTTCGATCTGATTTTTGAACTCAAAACCAATTGTCCGATTGGCAATGATGAAGCATCAAAACGTATGATAAAAGGAGGTTGAGTTCCCGGAGGAAAAACCGCCTGGATTCTGTTGGACAGTGCGCTCAATTCGGCAGCGGCCTGCGCCATATTGGTTCCTTCATAATAGGTTAATTTCATAATCATTAACCCCTGAATATTTTTGGTTTCTACCGATTTGATACCATTCGAAAAAGGTAAAACGTTTACGTAGTTTTTGGCAAAATAAGCTTCCATCTGGTCGGGTGTGTAACCTCCAAACGGATGCGCAATATAGATAACCGGCAAATTCATTTTCGGTAAAATATCAACCTTAATGTCTCTGATGGCACCAATTCCGAAGAAAAAGAGACCCGCAACCAATACGAGAATGGAGATGGGCTTGCGGAGTGCAAAACGTATTAAATTCATTGGGTTTTATAATTAAAATTCATTTATAAATAGGTCAAAATTCCCTGTTGCAGCGACTTTCAATAAGTACGACTGCCACACATTATTATTGACAATATCACGATCGATTTCGGCACGATTTAAAACGTACATGGTCTGCGTTAAATCAGTCAAATCAGTTAAGCCATTTTTGTACAAAGTCGATTTCTGAAGATAGGCTCTTTTGGCAGCATCCACCTGAATGGGTGCTTCGGCATAATTCTCTAAAGTGATTTTGATTTTATCTTCAGCAAAATTCAACTGTGATTTCAGTTCACGGTCTGCCTGGTTGTATTCTTCCTGTAGTCCCTGAGAAATAAATTTCTGAGCAGTGACTTGCTTGTTTGAACGGAAAGGAGTCGTTAAATTCCATGTAATTCCAATTCCAACTAAATAATTGGTACGATCCGGATTGACACCATCCCAGTAATTTCGGGTAAAGGCATGCTGATTTGTGGCATAACTACTGTCAAATCCTGAAGCTCTGGTTTGTAAAACACCAAAAGCAGTCATGGTTGGATAATAGAATCTTTTGTACAATTTGACTTGCTGATTGCTGTAATCGATTTTTGTTTTATACAATTGTAATAAAGGATGAAGACTGTCTGTTGCAGTATTTTCCTTAATCAGTTCTTTTGGAATTTGATTGACAAAAAGGGAATCGGTTACAAAATCCTGAGGAGCAACGCCCATTAGATCGACCAATTTGTTGTTTTGTTCTTTGACAAAGTTTTTGGCCAGATTCAGCGCAATTTTAGCTTTGGATACTTCGGCAGTGGCTAAAGTAGAATCGACTCCGGCTAATAATCCGTTCTTCACTCTTGCTACGGCTGTTTTTTTGAAAACCTGAGCACGATCCAGATTTTTTTGCTGTGAAATCAACAATCTCTGACTTGCGAGTAAATTCAGATAAGCGGCAGAAATTTTGATTTCCTGTTGGAATTTTTCCTGTTTCAGATCCTTTTCTTTGGCCTGAACATCAATTTTAGATAAATTGATTTTTTCCTGAGTTTTTCCGAAAGTGAAAAAATCCCAGTTCATGTTGACCAGATAAAGTGCGCCAAATGCCGAATTCCAGTTTTGTTCCGGTAATGGAAGCCCGGACGAAGCTACTCCAAGACCCCCAAAACCATAAAGGGGCCCATTTTGACCGTTTACAGTTCCGTAATCCTGTTGTGCCGATAAGTTTAGGTTGGGCAGGTAATCACGTTTAGACTGCTTAAGACTTTCTCGTGATGCATTGGTGTAATTGTTTTTTGCCTTGATAGAACCGTAGTTTTCCAAACCTGTTTTTATGGCTTCTTTTAAAGACAGGGTTTGAGCATAACTACCACAGGCAAAAATCAAGAAAACTAATAAAGTAATTTTTTTGAAGTACATAAAATTAGTGGTATGAATTTGATCTCTCAAAATTATTTCACTTGCACGGATAAAAGCTTTCTTAAATGATGTAATGCGATTATAAATGACCAATTGAATTGGTCATTTATTGGAAATAAAAACTAAAAAAATGTGGTTAATTTGTAAACTATTTAAGTTTTAAGAATGAATAAAGAACTGGAAAACATATTGGATCACAAATGGTGGCAGGAAATTGCCGTTGTTGCCTTTTCATTTACTATTTATACCTTAAAAAACGACTGGATGTTGTTCAGTTCGTTTACTTCCATCTTAATGGGCATTTTTTTCTATTTAATTTTATACTTGCACGCCCAATTCAACCGTTTCTTTTTACTTCCCATACTTTTTAAAAAACAGCGCCCCGTGACTTATATTTTTCTGACACTGGCGGGAGTATTACTCTTTTCGGTTGTTTTGTATGAGGTTACGAGTCTGGAAATGTTTAGTAACTGCCGTCTGTATCAAAACTCGCATCAGCGCAGTTATGTGTATCAACTGGCCAGTGTTTTAGGAACTTTGGTTTGTATATTGAGCCCGATAATTGTTTTTAAGTTTTACAGGATTCACAAGAGACAGACCGATGAGACTCTTTTGTTCAACCAAATGCAATTGAATTCGTTAAAAGGACAATTGAATCCGCACTTTTTATTTAATACCTTTAATACGCTGTACGGAATTAGTCTTGAGTTTCCCGACCGAACGCCGGATTTAATCATGAAAGTATCACAGTTGATGCGTTATCAGCTTGAAAGCAATAACAAACAATGTGTTTCTTTAGAAGACGAACTGGAATTTATAAACAGTTATGTTCAACTTGAAAAAGAAAGAGTAGGCTATCGCTGTGAGATTACGTACGATTGTAAAATCGACAATGAAAATGCCTATAAAGTATCGCCAATGCTGCTGATTGCATTTATCGAAAATGCATTCAAACACGGAACCTGTGCGATAGAAAAATGTTTTGTGAGAATCATCATTACGGTCGAGAACGGGTTGCTTCATTTGCATGTAGTAAATTCCATTCCGAAGAAAAAAACGGATGTTATTTCGACTAAGATTGGTTTAAAAAATACCATAGAACGATTGAATCTGATTTATGGTAAAGCGTATAAATTAGACATTCAGGACGATAAAAATACCTATATCGTAGATTTGAAACTGCAATTGAAAAAGTTTGTAGAATGAGAGAGCCTAAAAAATGTATAATTGTCGATGATGAACCGGCAGCGCATTATGTGCTGGCGAATTACATCAAGCAAAATCCGCAATTGGAATTGGTTTTTCAGGGATACAACGGTATTGAGGCAATGGATTATTTAAGAGACCATCCTGTTGATTTGATGTTTCTGGACATCAATATGCCGGAGATATCAGGGATGGAACTACTGAAGATTATTCCAACACATCCCAGTACAATTTTGACCACAGCTTATTCTGAGTATGCCCTTGAAAGTTACGATTACGGTGTTATAGATTATCTTCTCAAACCGATTTATTTTCCAAGATTCCTCAAAGCCATCGATCGTTTTTTTGCCACCGAAAATGGTAAAGTTAAAATTGAAGATGCAGTAATCAATTCCGTTACGGTGAAGGTGGACGGTTACTTTATTGAGATAGAATTGGATCAGCTTTTGTTTGCACAGAGTTTTGGCAATTATGTGAAACTGCATACAACAAAAAGAACATATCTGGCTTCTATTACAACCAGTGAATTTGAGAAATGTTTACCCGAGAAGAATTTTATGCGTATTCACAAGTCCTACATCGTGGCTCTTGATAAAATTGAAACCACCGATAAAGATTTTGTTGTCATTAAAAACGAAAAATTGCCGATTGGTATTACGTATAAAAGAGAACTATCGGATCGATTGAAAAAATGATACTGATGCTAATATTGGACAGAAATATAAATAAAATATAAAAAAACCGGAAATAAGGAAGCTTACTAATTCAATTATTTCAAAGAAGAAGCCTGCTAAGAAGTAATTCCGGCAGGCTTTTTTGATTGTATTCCAAATAATATACTTTTGTTAGGATCTAAAATAATAATGACAAATTATAGGATAAAAGAATTAAAAAAAGTCTGTGTAAATCTGCGTGAAAAATTTTTAACACATAGAAACATAGATTTTTTTGATGTGCTTAGAAGTCATTATAAAAGAAAAATATTTCTTTCACATAGCGCTATGAGTCTATATTTGAAGTGTAACGCCTTTTTACGAGTACAAAATCTATGTTTCTATGTGTTAATAAAAATATGAGCAACGGATTGATTATGCTATTTTTTCTTTCCAGACCGGCAATTTTACTCCTTTAAAAACAAGCCATAAACTAAGTGACAATTCGGCAATCAAACATGGCATTAATAAAATTATACTTGAAAGTTTCGGGATCAGAATTAAGAAGAAACTATTGGTAAGGTAACAAATTCCCGCCAGACTCATTAAAACTCCAATTGCCTTTGGTAAATAACCCGATTTAAAGATCAGATAGCCTTCCAGTAAACATACAAATCCAAAAAAGATCAATCCGATTCCGAAACCAAAATCATGCAGTTTGATCGAAAGATAAGACAAGGTATGCAACTGATCGGGACTGAAAGATTTTAAATATTCGGCATCTCCCAGAAAGAACAATGCTGCTAAAAGATTCAGTTTATTGGCGACTAAAACGGCAGTTTGAATCAAATTAAATGATAAATTTAAGAGTGCCAGTTTTCGGTTTACGGGTTTTAGTAAGTAATAGAGAATGATCATTACTGGTAAATCGCAAATTTGCATGATGAGATCTGCAGTAATACCAATTTTCCATAAAAATGGCGAATGTATAATGTTATTGGCGGTTGCGTTGGCATCTCCGGATACAAATAATTTGTTTCTGACAAAAGTCTCTGCGAAGAATCCCATGACAATGATCACCAGATATAAGGCTCCGGCGATGCGGGCATAAAGTTGTGGTGAAGTTTCAAAATTTTTCAGGTTAGTGTTCATTTTGTGGTTTTGGTTTTTCGTAAGACGTCTGACACAGAACATTGTTACTGTTTATTTTAACATTTTTTTATAATATCATTTTTTCTTCGGATTAAAGTAGTAATTTTAATACGTTATTTTAAGGGGTAATAATTTAAAATTGAGTCGTATGAAAAAACTGTTCCTAATGATTACCTTTTTATATAGCAGCTTTCTAATTGGTCAGAATGAAGTTTATCCGAACAAAGTTGTGACTCCACCCGAAAAAGTAGTGTTTACTTTTCAGAAAGAATATCCGGATAAAGTTCCGGTATGGACTTTGAAATACGTTGGAGATGATGATGACGAAATTCGATATGAGGCTAAATTCAAAAAGGATAAAAATACGAATGCGTTGGCAGTTTATGATAATTTAGGAGCTCTAAAAGCCTTTGAATTGCAGATTCCGCTAAGTCAGTTGCCACAAAAAGCACAAACCTATCTGAAGAAAAATTACGCTGCAAATGCTATTAAAGAAGTAGCGGTTGTCGTAGACGATAAAAACAAAACTACCTACGAGGTTGGAATTCAAAAAAACTCCAAATTCTATGATGTGGTGTTTGATAAAAATGGAGGATTTGATGTAATCATCGAGAAAGATTAAAAAAGGAATTCTTACTAAATCAATATATTGAAAATGACAGACCCAACAGATTTTAGAAATCTGTTGGGTTTTGTTTTTTTTGAAGTAATGCAATAAAATATGTAAAACGAAATAGTTGAGCTCCGCATACCAAACCCGACAGGTTTCTAAACCTGTCGGGTTTAATTATAGATTCGCAAAATAAAAATTACAAATTCATTCCACCTGAAACTTCGATGCGTTGTGCATTTACCCAACGTGCCTCTTCAGTACATAAAAAGGCAACTACACCACCTATATCGTCCGGTAAACCCACTCTTCCTAAGGCGGTAACCGCGGCCAGATTTTTGTTTAATTGTTCGTTGTCGCGAACCACACCACCTCCAAAATCGGTTTCGATAGCGCCCGGAGCAACTACATTGGCTCTAATTTTTCGCTCGCCCAGTTCTTTTGCCTGATATTTGGTTAAAGTTTCAATAGCACCTTTCATAGAGGCATAAGCAGCATAACCCGGAAAAGAGAATCTTGCCAGACCGGTTGAGATATTTACGATTCCACCGCCGTCATTCATGACATTTAATGCCTTTTGTGTTAAGAAAAAAGGCCCTTTAAATTGTATATTAGTCAATTGATCGAATTCGGCTTCTGTTGTTCCTGCAAATGAATTGTGGATTCCAATTCCGGCATTGTTTACTAAAAAGTCAAACTTATCCGTTTTAAAAGTGCTTTTTAGAGTTTCTGAAACAGAGCTGAAAAAGCTGTCAAAAGTAGCGGAATCTGCTACATTTAATTGAAGAGAGGCTGCTTTTTGTCCTAAGCTTTTAATTTCTTTTACAACCAAATCGGCTTCTTCTTTTTTACTATTATAGGTAATGATAACGTCGATTCCTTTTTTAGCAATTGCAATCGCCATATTTTTTCCTAAACCTCTGCTGCCACCTGTTACCAGAGCAATTTTTGTATGTACTGCCATTTTATTTTATGTTTTAAATTAATAAGACAAAGGTAGGGGCGAAGTAGTGTGGGGGAATTGTAAATATCAAATCGATGTTTGCGAAATTCAAATCAGATTTATGAGTTATGAGTTAAGTGTCAAGAGTACAAACTCAACAACTCACATTTCACAATAAACAATTAACTACGAAAGGCCAAAGGAGTAAAGGAAGTCTGTTTTTTAAAGAAGTTAGAGAAATGGGCCAATTCTTCAAAACCTAAAGAAAAGGCAATTTCAGAGATATTCCAGTCCGTTTGTTTTAAAAGAATTTTGGCCTCACTGGTCAGACGGCTGCTGATCAATTCGGTTGTGGTTTTTCCGGTATTCTCCTTTAAAACCTTATTGAGATGATTCACATGAACCGATAATCTTTCAGCAAAATCTTTTGCGGTTCTGAGTTGTAAGCGCTGGTTTGGAGATTCGATAGGGAATTGTCTTTCCAACAGTTCAGCAAATAATGAAGACACTCTGGCAGCCGAATTGTGCTTGGAATACAATGCGGTTATAGGCTGCAATTTTTGTCCGAAGTGAATTAACTCGGCAACATAATTCCGAATTAAATCGTATTTGTAAATATAATCAGAGTTGATTTCTTTTTGTATTTTGTTTAAGATCAATTCTACCTCTGTCACTTCTTCGTCGGTTAACTGAAAAATCGGATAACCGTCAGAAGCAAAAATAGGGAGTTCGTCTAAATCAATTCCGCTTTTGCTTTTCGATAGAAATTCGCTGGTAAACACACAAAATTGCCCCGATTGATTACTGTCCTGAGGCAAGTAATTGTACGGAATTTTAGGTGTTGCAAATAAAAGCCCCTGCTTTTCGATCTCGATTATCTTATCGGCATATTCAGCACGATTTTTACCTTTAATCAAACTGATTTTGTAGTAAGCGCGTCGGTCATAAGGCATAATGGCCTTTCCTTTAAGGCGTTCTAAAAGTTCTTTGATGTCAAAAATATTAAAATGACCAATTTCTTTTTGAATATCATTTGGCAACAATGAACTCGGTTCAATAGAAGAGCCTTCGGTAATATCTTTGTAAAAGGAATCCAGTGATTTCATAGCAGAGAATTGTAAAATTCAAATATACGAAAAAATGAAGTTGCAGGTTTTATGGGTTTCAAGTTTCAAGTTTCAGGTTTCAGGTTTCAAGTTTCAAGTTTCAGGTTTTCTACTCTTCACATCTTGCATCTCACATCTTGCATTTCACATCTCACATCTCACAATAAACATTTCACATTTAAAACAAAGTTCCTTGTATAAGCTCCGGCTGCGGATTACTGCCAAAAGGAATAGAATCAATTACAAAAAACTGCTTTCTTACCGGATCGAATTCACGGAGAATAATTTCTTTACAGGAAAAATCCATGGCAATTGTGGTAAAAAGCTGCGATGCTATTTTAAGATTCTCAGGAGTTAGTTTTCTACCAATGGAAATATGAGGATCACTGCTCTTTTTAAGATTTGAAAGCTGTAGTGCTTCCTGCGTCTTTTTCATGATAGGTTTTAAATTTTCTTTTGATTCTTCGTTTGGAGCAATGAAAAACGCGCCGCTTTCATAAGAACCAAAACGATCCAAAAGCACCTCAAAAGGAGTAAAGCTATCACAAACTTTTATAAGTTTTTGTTTGAATTTGTCTATTTGAGAGTCGTCAATTGTAAATTCACAAATTGTAATATGTGCAATCGAATTTTTACTGTTGAACCAGCCAATTTCAGTTGCTAGAAGTTCTTTCATTAATTTGATGGCCTCGATTATTTCTAGTGAGGGATGAATGACAACTGAATATTTCTTTTCCATTTTTAGCGTTTGGTTTTGTGCAAATTTAGATAATTTGCTTGCATTTAAATTTTTCCTTTCAGATGCAATCGATATTCAATTTCTGATTTTAACAAACCGCTTCCACCTCCAAAATGTTCAATTACTTCGACATCGGGCTGCTCTTTCAGACAAAAAGAGGTAAATTCCTTCTCGATATGATCTTCGATTCCGGAACTCAAAAGAACAATGTCAATTTTGTTGTTCAGAAAATATTCCTGAGCTAATTTTTGGTCACTGAAACCAACTGCATTCCAGTTTTCATAAGCATTAACCAGTCTTAGTAAAATCTCCAGTATGGCCTGGTTTTTTCCTAGTAGTAAGAATTCGTATGTTTTCATAGTCAGTAGTTTTTAGAGGTGTTAAGGTACTAAGGTTCTAAGTTGCTAAGGGGGTTCTGGAATATTTTTGCTTTGAGTCTTTGATTTTCAGTGTTTTATAAAGAAAAGTATCTGACAAATGTACTATTAAAGAACTTGTTACAACTTAATCTAGAATAAGAAAACTTGCAGGTTTTAAGGATTTAATACTTCCAACGTTAGGACCTTAGCAACTTAGCCTCTTTAAAAGAAAAACAAAAGATTTTTGACTGTTAGTATTTCGCACAGTCAGTTACTTAGCGGTGTTAAAACGGAAAAGATTTTTGGAATGTGGAAAGGCGTAATGATTTCTCTAAAGTTGCTTGTACTTTTGCACCGTAGAAACCGTGGGTTTATGTCGTGTCTACCTTTTATGCGGCATATAGGTTGCTATAATTAACTGTTTTTGGAGAAACAATTTTTTTAATTACAATGAAAATTTGACTTATTCATTTGATCGTGGGTATAAGCTTTGTATGAATTTGCAAGATTACAAAAGAGTCTTATTTTTATAGGGTTTTTAGATCTGGTTGGTTGGTTAACCGAGTCTAAAGACCCTTTTTTTATGTATTAAGAAATAAAAATCCGGCGATCCATAGACGGCTAAACTCCCAGTTCATTTTAATTTTTTGAGGGGAGAAACCATAAAAGGTTTTAAAAGCAGCGGAAAAATGAGAGACATCTTTATATCCGCATTTATAAGCTGCTTCACTAACGGTGATAGTTTTATTCTGAAATAATTCTTTCGCGCGCTCCATTCTAAGCCTTATGATGTAGCTTTTTACAGTGGTGTCAAAACAAGCTTTAAAGCCTTTCTTTAGTTTAAATTCATTTAAAGAGATTAGTCTCGAAAGTTCTGTCAGAGTAGGGGCATGAACAAAATCTTTGTCTAAAAGCTGTTTGGCTCTTAGTAATTTGTTATAGTCCTCTTCGTCAATTTGATCTTTTTGAATAGGCAGGGTGGTGATAGCGTCGAGTTGGTGTATTAATAGTTCTTTTACCTTTGTTTCGATATACATTTTTTTTAAAGCTCCCTGTCGGTTGCAGGCCTTTATTTCGTGAATTAGCCACTGTATCGCTGGTGAAAACGGAATATATTTTGAATGGAGGTAGCTTGATTTTTTAAGCAGGATATTTTTTGAAAACTTTTCGTGAAGTTCCCAATCTTCATTAATAATAGTATAGTAGAAGTCTTTGGATAAAATAATGGATAAATAATTAATTTGCTCGAAAGCCGGAATTTTAAAAGTAGCTTTATAATTATTAGCGTAGAAGATATTATGTGTATCTTCTATTGAGTATTTCTCCGTTTCCAATTGGTCACTATAAGTTTCTACATTATTACAGGAAATAAAATTCATCACCACAGATTCTGTATCAATTTCAAACAGGATGGTTTGAGGTGTCGAAAAATACATCTGAGTATCAAGTAAAACCATTCCTTCAGCAATGAGATGCCTGCTTTTTATAACTTCGATATCAGGGTTTGAAATGTTAATGTTTTCTTCTGTAAAATGATTTTTTGGGAAGCATTTATCGCCAATCTCAATTTGAATAATTGGACTTTCATGGGCTAAGAGTTGCGATTTGATTTTCAAAATATAATCCGTTTTTACAAAATAATAATCCGTTTTTCCCTATTTGTTTTGGGGTTGTTGATGGTACTTTTGCGGCAAAGTTATTTATAATTAGTCTAATTAAATATATGACAACTCACAAAATTTTATTTTTTAGTATATTTTTTCTTTTTTCGTTCTTATCATTTTCTCAGCAAAATCAAGGTGTTTCAGTTAGTGGACAGGTAATTGAGAATTCCGGTCAGACCATTCCTTACGCTACAATTATAATTGAAAAGACAGATTTAAGTATTATTTCAGATGAAAACGGAAAGTTTCTTTTTCGAAATGTAAAGCCGGGAAAACATGTTTTAAAAATTACCGCGATTGGTTTTTTAACACAAAAAAAACATATTGAAGTATCAGTAAATAACAATGCAAATTTTTCCATTCAGTTGGAAAGTGAATTGAATGAACTGGAAAGTGTTACAGTACTGGGACGTTTTCAAACAGAAAAAGTAAATAAACAAGCCTATAGTGTTACCGCAATTGACGCTAAAAAACTGCACAATTCTACTCTTGATCTGGCACATGCCTTAGACCGGGTTTCAGGAGTACGTGTTCGGGAAGCGGGGGGAGTAGGATCCCGATCGGAGCTCTCTATTAATGGTTTTCAGGGAAATCAGGTAAAATTTTTTATTGACGGAGTTCCTATGGATAATTTTGGATCATCGTTTCAAATGAATAATATCCCGATTAATCTTGCTGACCGTGTAGAGGTTTATAAAGGTGTAGTGCCAATCTGGCTTGGTGGTGATGCTTTGGGAGGTGCAGTAAATATCGTTACGAACAGTAAACCAAGAACTTTCTTAGATGCTTCTTATTCATTTGGATCTTTTAATACACATCGAAGCAGCATCAATGCAGGGTATACTTCTAAAAGCGGTTTTACGACAGAAATTAGTGCTTTTCAAAACTATTCGGATAATAATTATTGGGTAAATGTAGACGTCGCCGATTTGAATACGGGGGCCTATTTTCCGGATCAGCGTGTTAGACGATTTCATGATAAATATCGTAATGAGACCGTGATTTTAAATGTTGGTCTAACAGGAAAAAAATATGCTGATAAATTATTGTTCGGTTTTACAGCTGGCGAAAATAAGGCTGATATTCAAACAGGTGCCAGAATGGTGAGTGTTTTTGGGAAGGTTTACCGCAAAGGAAATATTCTAATGCCAACGTTAAAATATCAGGTAAAAGATTTTTTTACAAAAGGCCTGAATTTTAATCTTACCGGAAACTACAACTTTGGTGAAGAACAAAATGTAGATACCGTTTACAGAAGATACAATTGGTTTGGCGATTATAAAGAATATGACGGGGCAGGAGGAGAAAGAAGCCGTACACTAAGAAAATTTAAAAACAATAATGGTGTCGCAACAGCCAATGCGACTTATGCTTTGGGAGAGCGACACTCTTTTATGCTAAATAACACTTTTACAACTTTTGATCGTAAAGAAAGTGATGAGTTAGTTCCCGAATCTTTGATATATAAACAGCCTAAAAAAACGCAAAAAAACATTTTAGGAATAGGGTATAAATTTGATTACAACGAGAAGTGGAGTACTTCGGTATTTTTAAAAGATTACTCCTTAAAAACTACTTACTCGAGAAGCTATAATCCGTCAGGAAATACGGGAGATATTGCTTATCAGAAATTTACGGACAATACCTCTACAACAGGATATGGTGTCGCAACCAGTTATTATCTAAGGCAAAATTTGCAGCTAAAAGCTTCTTTTGAGAAAAGTTACCGACTGCCATCACCGGAAGAAATCTTTGGAAATGTGAATGATAATTTAGAAGGAAACCTGGGGTTAAAGCCGGAAACCAGTAATAATTTTAACATTGGTGCAAGTTACCAGACGGGCTTTAATAAAGTGAATGCATTATCGTTTGATATCAATCTTTTGCATAGAAATGCTACTGATTTTATTCGCCCAACGCTTAATAACAACCAGACTATGACAACAAATGTGAATCAGGGCAAGGTGACCAATTATGGTATTGACGGTGAAATTAGATATTCGTATCGCAGTCGTTTTACGGCAGGATTTAATGCCACTTATCAAAACATTAGAAATATGACAGAGTATGAACCCAATCAGAACTATGTTTCTCCTTTTTATAAAGACAGGATTCCAAATATGCCTTTTCTTTTTGGAAATGCCGATGCGACCGTATTTTTTAATGATCTTATAAAAAAAGGCAATAATTTATCTGTAGGGTATAATCTATTATATGTGCATACTTACTATTTGTCCTGGCCAAGTATGGGAAGTAAGGATAGTAAATTAGAAATTCCGCAGCAGCTAAGTCATGACTTAAATGCTGTCTACACAATTGCAAACGGCAAGTACAATATTGCTTTTGAATGTAAAAATGTCCTTGATAATAAACTTTACGATAATTTTTCATTGCAAAAACCTAGCAGGGCTTTCTACGTTAAATTCAGATATTTTTTCAATAAATCAAATAAATAATTTTAATACAAACACATAATAACATGAAAAAAAATAGCACATTAGCTTTATTGGCTTTCTTAGCGTTTACCACATTTTCCTGCAGTAGTGATTCTGATAAATCAGGAAAGGAAACTGGTGGTGGAGGTGATACAGGAAAAACAAAATATATTATTACGGCCACAACCGGTGCTGCTGGAATTGCAGATTATTTATTAACTACCGATGATATTTCCACCGGATCTATTACAACAACGGGTAACGGGTTAGAGCAAGACGGAACATACCGTTATTATATTACAGCGCAGAATAATTTCTTTAGTTTGCTTTACGGACAAGGAAATCCGGGAGCCGTAACAACTTACAACCTGAATGCGGAAGGGAAACTGGTTAAAAAGTCTAATTTTCAGGCTGAAACGGTACATGTTTTCGCAGCGGTAAACAAAGATATTTTAACGATAAAAGTACCAAGAAGCGGAGCAGCTTCAATTGCTTCTATGTACAAAATTGATGCTGAAAAATCGCTAATTACCGGTGAAGCACAGCAAGATACAAAAAAACTTGCAGGGAACGGAGAAAGAGCATTTTTTACCTGGGCGACACAGGTTGGCGATAAAGTATTTATGCCTTATATGAGTATTAAGGGTGACGGAGTTGATAATTTTGGAACTAAAAACCCTGATAGTACCTGGGTTGCTGTGTACAATTATCCGGAACTTAAATTGCAAAAAGTAATCAAGGATAACCGCACAAGTTATTTGGGTGCTTATTTTACAAACGGATTATTTCAGGATGAAAATGGTGATGCTTATGGTTTTTCAGGTGCAATTGCGTCAAGCAATGCCGTGTTGACTTCTACAAAACCAGCAGCTGTAGTACGAATTAAAAAAGGAACTACCGAGTTTGATAAATCTTACTTCTTTAATGTACAAGAGAAATCAGGAGGATTTAAAATCTCTGCAACAACTTATATTTCAAAAGGGAAATTTTTATTGTTGATGTACGGAAATGCAGGTAAAAACAATGGAGTTCCTAAACTGGCAATTGCCGATGTGTATAACCAAACTTTTACCTGGGTAACAAATGCTCCGGCAACATTAACTTCTGTAACGAGTCGCTATAATATTACGACAGAAGATGGTAATTCTGCTGTAATAGGGATTAATACTCCTGAAGGTAACTGGATTTATACTATTAACGGTACAACTGCGGTTGCTACTAAAGGTAAAAAAGTTGAAGGAGGACAAATTACCGCAATTGCGAAATTAAAATATTAAAAATGGTTTTTTTATAGAATCGTAGGCCTACTGTGGCCTGCGGTTTTTTTATCTTTTATACACTTTTAAATATGTTTTCTTCTTCTTCAAAGTCAAATCCAAATAAGAAAAAAAGTAAAAAATCGCTATTCAAGCGCGTAATGGCGTGGCTGCATTTGTGGTTGGGGCTGGCATCGGGAATTATTGTAGTTATTGTTAGTCTGACTGGGTGTATCTATGTTTTTGAAAATGAGATAAGAGATTTTATTGAAGACTGGCGCTATGTTGAACCTCAGGAAAAAGCTTTTTTACTGCCATCGCAACTGGTTGGGATTGCAGATAAAACAATGAAAGGTAAACATGCTACAAGCATTACTTTTGGAGAAAAAAATGAAGCTGCCATCGCGGGCTATTTTACAAAAAAGAAAGAAAAAGACAATAGTAAAGAGGAAAAAATTGGCAATAAAAATAAAATCGAAAAAACTTTAGGCAAAGGGAAGGGAAAAGAAGAAAAAACTAAAAAAAGAAGAAACGGTATCTTTACCAGTGTCTATATGAACCCTTATACAGGCGAAGTTCTCAAAGTTAAATCCGTTTCAAGAAGCGATTCTCCAGATTTTTTCAGGTTCATCCTAAATGGGCATCGCGCTTTATGGCTGCCATATGATATTGGTCGGCCAATTGTTGGGGTAGCGGTTCTGATATTTGTTTTTTTACTCCTTTCGGGATTGGTTTTGTGGTGGCCAACCAAATGGATAAAATCTATTCGGGATAAGAGCTTTAAAATCAAATGGTCAGCCAGTTTTAAACGTGTCAACTATGATATGCACAACGTCTTAGGTTTCTACAGTATGATCTTTCTTTTGATTATATCAATGACAGGGCTCGTTTGGAGTTTTGGATGGTTCAGTAAATCATTGTACTGGATAACGTCAGGCGGGAAACCTTTAGTAGAAAATAGAGAATCTCCAAAGTCAGATACAACGCACGTTAAGACATTTGAATTAAGGACAGTAAATCGTGTTTTATTGAATATTTCAAAGCAAAATCCTCAGGCTTCGGGAATTATGGTTAGCATTCCCGAAAAACCTTCAGATCCTATTGGTGCTTTTGTGTACAAACAGAGAAACACCTACTATAATATGGATCGCTACAGTTTTGATCAGCAAACCTTAAAAGAAATATCAATAAAAACACCTTTTTCAGGCAAGTATATCGAGGCTAATATTCCGGATAAAATCCGCAGGATGAATTATGATATTCATGTTGGATCGGTGTTGGGACTTACAGGGAAAGTTATCGCTTTTTTTGCCAGTTTAATTTCTGCCAGTTTACCAATTACCGGGTTCTTAATTTGGTGGGGAAAACAAAAATTTGGCAAAAAACCTGCAGTAGCTCCAAAAGTAGGAGCAAAGGCAGTTTCGGTTGTGAAACCGAAAGAAATAGTAGAAAAAGAACTGTCACTTTAGGTTTTTTTCAATATTCAAAAAGGGCGAAACTTTACCGGTTTCGCCCTTTTTTATGCAGTCAGTTTTAATGGCTGTATCCATGCGTCCGAAGCCATTCTTCGCAATCTATGGTCCAAAATTTACTGGTATTGTTTACGCCCAAGCCAAAACCATGCCCGCCTTTTTCATAAAGATGTAACTCAGCCGGGACATCATTTTTTTTGAGAGCAAGATAGTAATTGATGCTATTCTCTGGTAAAACTACTGTATCGTCTGTAGCGTGAATTAAGAAAGCTGCCGGTGTCTTTGAGTTCACTCTCTTTTCATTAGAATAAAAATCGAGTAACTCCTGAGGAGGATGGTTTCCTAATAAACTAACTTGAGAACCCTTGTGTGTAATACCATTTTGCATAGAGATTACCGGATAGATTAAAAGTGTAAAATCCGGACGTGCACTTATTTTAGAACTTGTTTCATAAGTTACATCATCATAATGAGTCGCTAAGGTGGAAGCCAAATGCCCTCCGGCAGAGAAACCCATAATGCCAATTTTGTTGCTGTCTATGCTGTACTTTGCTGCATTTTGTCTCACGTAGCGCATAGCTTCCTGTGCGTCCTGTAATGGGCCAATATTTTTGTCTTTCATGATCTGATCGCTGGGCAATCTATATTTGATGACAAAAGCCGCAATTCCTAAACTATTTAGCCAGTTGGCGACCTTCGTACCTTCTTTGTCAATCGCTAAATGCTGATATCCTCCGCCTGGGAAAATGAGAACCGCAGTTTGATTGGGTTTAGGTTCTTTTGGTAAAAAAATACTCAATGTTGGAATGGTGACTAGACTTGTACTCTGTACTTTTCCATCTTTTACAGACTCATTTTCTATATAATTGGACGTTTTTAATTCTCCCGGAATTGCATTCCACAACGGTATTATTTGATTTTGGGCTTGTAATTTAGACTGCATGACTGTGAATAAAAACAGGGTTAGGAGTATTTCTTTGGTACGATAATGTTCAAAAAATTTTATTTTTTTCATGAATTATTGGAATATTTAAGTGGATTTAAAACTGATTTCAAAAATATTTTTTGGGTTGTTTTTAAGCTTCAGTAAAAATGTAACAAATGATTTTTGCCTGCTAAGCTACAAGATTATTGAGAATTCGTCAAAAGTGAAAGTTTTTTGGACAATTTTGATACATAAAATGGACAAATTTCACACAATAGATTTTAACAAATATATTGTTTAATATGTAATTTTGAGTTATTTTTTTTGATTGATGTGTTTAATTATTAGTTTAAATTAATTTTTTATACAATTTATTTGGAATATAAAGATTTAAAACTATATTTGTGCAATCGATTACATTTATTTAATTTTGTTAGATTTAATTCATTGATGCTGCAGTTTTGGTATCGCGTTTTAACTACGGATTAAATTACCCGAAAAAATATCAATTTTTATAATAAACTATTACCATGAACCAAACAGATGCAGTTATTATGAGCCAAGCCAAAAAATCTACAGGAAGTTATCGTTGGAGTATATGTGCGTTGCTATTTTTTGCTACCACCATTAATTACTTAGACAGACAGGTACTTTCTTTAACCTGGAGCGATTTTATTGCACCTGAGTTTCACTGGACCAATAATGATTACGGAAATATAACCGCTCTATTTTCTATATTTTATGCCGTTTCTTTATTGTTTGCCGGCAGATTTGTGGATTGGCTGGATACCAAAAAAGGATTTCTCTGGGCGATCGGAATTTGGTCTTTTGGAGCTTGTTTGCATGCTTTTTGTGGTATTGCCACGGCCGGAATCATCACAGGAAATTGGTTTGTAGGTTTTGAAGGTGCTAAAGAGGCGATTCATCTTGTGAAAGATACCGGACTGGTAATCAATGTAAGTGTTACCTTGTTCATCTTTGCCCGCTTTGTTCTGGCCGTAGGAGAAGCAGGAAATTTTCCTGCGGCTATTAAAACTACAGCAGAATATTTTCCCAAAAAAGACAGGGCATTTTCAACCAGTATTTTTAATGCGGGAGCCACTGTTGGGGCTTTAGCGGCCCCTATATCAATTCCGTTTATAGCAAAATCGTTTGGATGGGAAATGTCGTTTATCATTATTGGTGCTTTGGGTTTTGTCTGGATGGGATTTTGGATTTTCATGTACGATAAGCCGGAAAGACATCCAAAAGTAAGTGTTGCAGAATTAGAGTATATTCAACAGGATGATGTGGCAGATAGTAAATTAGAAGGTTATGTGCCGGAAACAAAAGATAAAGTTTCATTCGTAGATTGTTTTAAATACAAACAAACCTGGGCGTTTGCCTTTGGGAAGTTTATGACCGATGGTGTATGGTGGTTTTTCTTATTTTGGACGCCGGCTTATCTTAGCTCAGTTTACGGAATGGATTCTACACAGGCCGCTTTACCCTTATTTGTTTTGTATATGATAACCTTGTTGTCTATTATTGGAGGCTGGTTGCCAACGTATTTTGTAGAGAAGAAAGGAATGAATCCATACGAAGGCAGAATGAGAGCGATGCTAATTTTTGCATTCTTTCCGTTATTGGCTTTAATAGCACAGCCTTTAGGATATATAAGTTACTGGATTCCTGTAGTTATTATTGGTATAGCCGGGGCAGCCCATCAATCTTGGTCGGCTAATATTTTTACAACAGTAGGGGATATGTTTCCTAAAAAAGCAATTGCAACGATTACCGGAATTGGCGGATTGGCAGGAGGAGTTGGTTCAACATTTATCAATAAAGGATCGGGAATGTTGTTTGATTATGCTAAGGAAAATAATATGTCGTTTATGGGCTTTCACGGAATTGAGGCCGGTTACTTTATCATTTTCTCAATTTGTGCCGTTTGCTACTTAACAGGCTGGTCTGTAATGAAAACGTTAGTACCAAAATACAGTCCGATTACGAATCTTTAGGATTTTTAGGAGTCATCATAAATCCGGACTTAAATCAGATTTTGAAGTTAACAGGAGGAAAAGCTCAACTGTCGTGTATTTCGTAAACAGTGGATCAGTTTCAGGATCAAAAAGAGAAGTTTTAGAAAAAAATAAAATAAATTTTAGTTTCAATTATGGTTTTTAGGGATAAAAATCTAATTTTGTGCAATCGATTACATTAAAATAAAATTATGACAAAATATAGTTCAAGATACGCGTCAAGCCCCGAAGCTGTAAAAAAGTATGACACTCAGGAATTGAGAAATGAATTCTTAATTGATGACCTGATGCAGGAAGATGAAATTGTATTAACCTATTCTCATTATGACAGGTACATTGCAGGATCAGCAGTTCCGGTAAAGGATCTGACTTTAGAAAGTATTGATCCGCTTAAAGCAGGTTATTTTCTGGAAAGAAGAGAAATGGGAGTCATCAACGTAGGAGGTAAGGGATCTATAGTAGTGGAAGGAGTTTCTTTTGAATTAGATTTTAAAGATGCATTGTACATCGGAAGCGGTAATAAAGAAGTAATCTTTAAAAGCGAAGACGCTAAGAATCCTGCAAAGTTTTATATCAATTCGGCTCCTGCTCACACGACTTATCCAACGGTAAAAGTAAGTCTTGCGGAAGCCAATAAACTGGAATTGGGTACTATGGAAACGGCCAATCACCGTACCGTAAACCAAATGATTATTGGAGGAGTTGTAACCACTTGCCAACTGCAGATGGGAATGACCGAGTTAAGACCGGGAAGTGTTTGGAATACAATGCCGGCACACGTACATGATAGAAGAATGGAAGTATATTTTTATCTGGACATTCCCGAAAATCAGGCCGTTTGTCATTTTATGGGACAGCCTCAGGAAACGAGACATATCTGGATGAACAATCATCAGGCAGTTATTTCACCGCCATGGTCCATCCACTCCGGTTCAGGAACCAGTAATTATACTTTTATCTGGGGAATGGCCGGTGAAAATTTAGATTATGGAGATATGGATGTGTGTAAAATCACCGATTTAAGATAAGAAATTATGATAAACTCATTATTTGATATAAAAGGAAAAGTTGCTCTGATTACAGGAAGTACACACGGACTGGGAATGGCAATGGCAAAAGGATTGGGTGAGGCAGGTGCAATAATTGTGATAAACGGTAACTCTTCTCAGCAAAAAATTGATGCTGCAGTAGCTGAACTTCAAAAAGATGGAATTCATGCAGTGGGGTATAAGTTTAATGTAACGGAGGAAATGGAAGTTATTGCCGCCGTTCGACAAATTGAAAATGAGGTTGGACCTATCGATATTCTGATCAATAATGCAGGAATCATCAAAAGAATTCCGTTGATCGAAATGGAAGTGGCCGATTTTAAGGAAGTTATTGATATCGATCTGGTAAGCCCGTTTATTGTATCAAAGCATGTGGTGAGAGGAATGATTGAAAGAAAACGAGGCAAGATAATCAACATTTGTTCGATGATGAGTGAGTTAGGCCGCAGTACGGTAGGAGCTTATGCTGCTGCAAAAGGCGGTTTGAAAATGCTAACCAAAAATATGGCTACCGAATGGGCAAAGCACAATGTTCAGATCAATGGTATTGGTCCTGGTTATTTTGCTACCGAGCAAACAAAACCGATTCGTGTTGACGGACATCCATTTAACGATTTTATCATCAGCAGAACACCGGCTGCAAAATGGGGAGAAGCAAGTGACTTAGCGGGAGCAGCGATATTTTTATCTTCAAAGGCGAGTGACTTTGTTAACGGTCATATTTTGTATGTCGATGGTGGAATTTTGGCTACAATTGGTAAACCATCAAACGAATAATTATTTCAATTATATTAAAAAGACATGAGTTCAAATACCTTCATAAACGATAATTTTTTACTTGAAAATAAATTTGCTGAAGAGCTGTATCACGCTTACGCTAAAAATCAGCCCATCATAGATTACCACAATCATTTGAATCCTCAGTTAATCGCCGAAGATAAAATTTTTGACAACATTACAAAGGTGTGGATCAACGGAGATCATTACAAATGGCGTGCGATGCGTACGTTAGGGATTAATGAGCAGTTTGTAACCGGAAATGCTTCGGATAAAGATAAGTTCTTAAGCTGGGGAAAAACGGTTCCTTACACCATGCGTAATCCTTTGTATCATTGGACACATTTAGAACTGGCCCGTTATTTTGATATTTATGATTTGCTGAATGAAAAATCGGCAGAGAAGATATATATCGAAACGACTGAGAAAATTAATTCTCCTGTCTACAGCACACAAAATCTGCTTAAAAAAGTAAATGCTGAATTAGTTTGTACTACCGAAGATCCTATTGATAGCCTGGAGTTTCATCAGAAACTGGCCAAGAATCCAATTGGAATCAAAATGAGTACAGCATTCAGACCTGATAAAGCGATCTTAATTTCTAATGATGGCTATAATGCATATCTGGACACATTAGGGGATGTGTCCGGAGTTGCAATACACACGTATACAGATTTGTGCAGCGCATTAAGAAACCGAATTGAGTTTTTTAATCAAAATGGCTGCAAGCTTAGTGATCATGGTCTGGATCAGATTTATTTTGAAGATTTTACAGAAAATGAAATCAATACCATTTTCAAAAAGAAAAGAGAAAACAGAATTTTAAGTCAGGAAGAGATTTTAAAATTCCAAAGTGCCGTATTGTTATTCTTGTCTGAAACGTATCATGAGTTTGGATGGGTGCAGCAGTTTCACTTAGGAGCTTTACGAAATAACAATGCCCGTATGCATCGAATTTTAGGACCGGACACCGGTTGGGATTCTATAGGGGATTATCCGCAGGCACAAAAGTTATCTGGCTTTTTAAATGCTTTGGACAGTAAAGATAAATTGACTAAAACGATTGTTTACAATCTAAATCCAGCCGATAACGAAGTGATGGCAACCATGATTGGAAATTTCAATGACGGAAGTGTCAGAGGGAAAGTGCAGTTTGGATCAGGCTGGTGGTTTTTAGATCAGAAAGATGGAATGACAAAACAATTAAATGCCCTTTCTAATATGGGACTAATTAGCTGTTTTGTGGGGATGCTCACAGATTCAAGAAGTTTCCTGTCATTCCCGAGACACGAATATTTCAGGCGTATTTTATGTAATCTTTTGGGAGACGAAATCAAACGTGGTGAGCTTCCAAATGATATGGAATGGATTGGGAAATTAGTTGCCGATATTTCATACAATAACGCAAAAGAATATTTTAAATTTTAAGAAAGAAAAGAGAAGGTAGAGGAAAGAATATAGAGGAAAGAATATAGAGGAAAGAATATAGAGGAAAGAATATAGAGGAAAGAATATAGAGGAAAGAATATAGAGGAAAGAATATAGAGGAAAGAATATAGAGGAAAGAATATAGAGGAAAGAATATAGAGGAAAGAGTTTAAGTATCTTTTTAATCAGTGTAAGCTGTGGCAAATAAAAGCATCAGGCTTAATTTTCTTAATATCTTAATGGTAAAACAATAAAATTATATGAATAAAGTAGTTGCATTTGGGGAAATTATGTTGCGTCTTTCGACGGAAAGGCATTTGCGTTTTTCACAATCTACAGCATTTGGCGCTACGTATGGAGGCGGTGAGTTTAATGTTTGTGTGTCTTTGGCAAATTATGGTGTCAACGCAGAATTTGTAACAAGAGTACCTGAGAATGAAATTGGTGCTTCGGCCTTAAAAGAAATGCGAAAGATGAATGTAGAGTCCCGTAACGTAGTTTACGGTGGAGAACGTTTAGGGATCTATTTTCTCGAAACCGGTGCAGGTACACGTGGCAGTAATGTCGTTTATGATCGTGCGCACAGTTCAATGGCAACTATTGAAAAAGGAATGATTGACTGGGAGAAAGTGCTGGAAGGTGCGAGCTGGTTTCATTGGAGCGGAATTACGCCGGCAATTTCCCAAAGTGCCGCCGAAGCCTGTTTAGAAGCAGTTAAAGCTGCTCACAAGTTGGGAATTGCAATTTCCTGCGATTTAAATTACAGATCAAAGTTATGGCAATATGGAAAAACACCAAGCGATGTGATGCCGGAACTGTTGCAATACAGCAATGTTATTTTAGGTGATATTGATACTGCCTATTTTATGTTGGGAATTCCCAAAGTCAATCCGAATTATCAGGATGAAAAATCGCTTCCGGTTTTGTACAATAAATTGTTTGATCTGATTCCGAATTTAAAAACAGTAGCGACAACCCTGCGTTATTCCGTAAGCGCATCGCATCAGAGAATTGGTGGAATTTTATTCGACGGAAAAGCAATTTATCAGGCAGCTGTAAAAGAAGTAACACCTGTTGTAGACAGAGTAGGAAGTGGAGATGCTTTTATGGGAGGCTTGATTTACGGATTGCAACAATATCAAAATAACAATCAGCGAGCCTTAGACTTTGCAGTAGCTGCGTGTTGTTTAAAACATACCATAGCCGGAGACTATAATCTGGTTACCTTAAAAGAAGTAGAAAATATGATAGATGGTAATTCTACCGGATTAGTATCTAGATAAATGATTTAAATATGGCAAAATATTCAAGAATTGAAGTGGCTTTAACGATGAAAGAGAACGGAATGGTTCCATTATTTTTTCATTCGGATATCGAAATAAGCAAAAAAGTGCTAAAAGCCTGTTATGATGGAGGCGCAAGATTAATGGAGTTTACCAGCAGAGGAGATTTTGCTCATGAAGTTTTTGGAGCGCTAAATAAATATGCTTTGGCAGAATTACCGGGAATGATGCTTGGTGTTGGTTCTGTTACGGATGCGGCTGCGGCTTCATTGTATATGAGTTTAGGAGCTAATTTTATTGTAACACCGGTATTTAGAGAAGATATAGCAATTGCCTGTAATCGTCGAAAAGTACTTTGGTCTCCGGGCTGCGGAACGTTGACGGAAATCGCAAGAGCCGAAGAATTAGGCTGCGAAATTGTAAAATTGTTCCCGGGTGATATTTACGGACCGGAATTTATAAAAGCCATAAAAGGGCCTTGTCCGTGGACCAACATTATGCCTACTGGCGGCGTTTTGCCAACAGTTGATAGCCTGACTTCGTGGTTTAATGCAGGTGCAACTTGTGTTGGGATCGGGTCACAGTTAATTTCAAAAGATATATTAGATAACAATGATTTTGAAGGACTAAAAATAAAAGTCAGTCAGGTTCTTGAGATCATAAAAAATATTAAAAATAAATAAGGAGTAATCATACCAATCCTTATTTAACATGCGTTTTTTTAGATTTTAGAAATTGTAATTGAACATTACGCTTGATAAATAAATTTTGTGAGTCCTCACAGCAAGATTTGTTTTCCTCACACAAGTGTAATGTTTCTTTTACAGTGTGAGAAAATGAACGAAAATAAGGGATTGAACGTGGTTGTTTATAACATTTTAAGAGAGAGTAATGGAAAAAATAAACAGAGTAAACTCAGGGTTTTCGGAAAAACTTCCTATAAAAATAGTTCAATTTGGTGAAGGTAACTTTTTAAGAGCCTTTGTTGAATATGCTTTTCAAAAATTAAATCAGGAAGCTGATTTTAATGCAGGAATCGCGGTAGTACAGCCTATTGACAGAGGTTTAGTGAATATGATTAATGCTCAGGACGGATTGTATACCTTGTTTATGAAGGGTGTTAAAAAAGGAGAAGAAATTCAGGAGAAAGAATTGATTACCAATATCGTGAAGGCAGTTGATCCTTACGCTTCTTTTCAGGAATATTTGGCTTTAGCCAAAGAAGAAGAATTGGCTTTTATCATTTCAAATACAACCGAAGCTGGTATTGAGTATATCGAATCTGATCAGTTGGCCATGCAGCCCCCGGTTTCATTTCCGGCTAAACTAACCGTGCTTTTATATGAAAGATTCAAGTATTTTAAAGGAGCGGCAGATAAAGCATTAACAATTATTCCTTGCGAATTAATCAATTACAATTCAGATACTTTAAAAGAAATTATTTTAAAATATTGTGCCGATTGGAAATTGGAAGAGGAATTTGTTTCGTGGTTAACAAACAGCTGTTCTTTTCATAATACATTAGTAGACAGAATTGTACCTGGTTATCCTAAAGACCAGATAGAAGAATATAACAGTCAATTAACCTATAAAGATGATTTGATTGTAAGTGCTGAAAGCTTCTTTTTATGGGTGATTGAAGGAGATGATACCTTAAAAGCAAAACTTCCGTTTGAGAAAACGGGTTTAGATGTAAAAATCGTAGCAGACATGCAGCCTTATCGTACGCGTAAAGTAAGGATTTTGAACGGAGCACATACGGCTATGGTTCCTTTTTCAATGCTTTATGGTAACGAAACAGTAAAAGAAACAGTTGATAATTCTTTTACGGGAGCTTTTGTAAATAAAGCTGTTTTTGAGGAGATTAATGAAACATTGAATATGGACAAAGCGGAATTGGCAAGTTTCTCTGAAGAAATCTTAGACCGCTTTAGGAACCCTTTTATCAAGCATTTATTGTCGTCAATTGCATTGAATTCGGTTTCTAAATTCAAAGTAAGAGTATTGCCTAGTTTGACTGGTTATGTAGGTATTCATCACAAACTTCCGGTTCATTTGACGTTTGCATTTGCTGCTTTAATTCGTTTCTACAAAGGAACATGGAAAGGGGAAGTTTTGCCGGTTAATGACAGTGAAGATATCGTTTCTTTTTTTGAAAGTCTTTGGAAATCGGATGATTATGAAAAAATAGCGCGACTGACTTTGCAAAATAAAAATTTCTGGGACGAGGATTTAACACTGCTGCCGGGATTGACAAAAGCAATTACAGTGGCATTGGAAGAAATTGACGCAAACGGAATTGAAAAAGGTTTTACCAATTTTCAAAAAGAAATAAATAATGTAACTCAAAAAGTTTAGTTATGGCAACGCAAAAAAAACTTATAAAAGTTCATCCTACTGATAACGTAGCAGTTGCTTTAGTGAATCTTTCAGCTGGAGAGGTGATTGATTTTGAAGGTTCGGCTGTTACTGTTGAGAGTGATGTGAAAATGAAACATAAAATCGCGATGGTTCCTTTTAATGTAGGAGACAGGATTATTATGTATGGCGTTTTGGTAGGGAAAGCAAGTGCCAAAATTGAAAAAGGAGGTTTGCTTTCTACAGCAAATGTCAAACATGAAAGTGATAAGGTAACCGGAAAAACAGAAACAATTGGATGGACGGCACCTAATATTGATAAGTGGAAAGACAGAACTTTCATGGGTTATCACAGAGAAGACGGACAAGTTGGAACAGAGAATGTATGGTTGTTTTTTCCATTGGTATTTTGTGAGAACCGAAACATTGAAATCTTAAAAGATATCTTTGAGAAAGAGCTAATGAAGCCTAAAGAGAACGATTATCAATTGCTGCTTCGTTCTTTGGTGAAATCAGAAACGGGTGGTGCGGGAAATGAGGCGGCTTCAAATGATGCTAATTTATTCAATAATATAGAAGTAAAATTCATCACACATCAGGGCGGTTGTGGTGGTATTCGTCAGGATTCGCACAGTCTGGCCAAGTTGTTGGCGGGTTATGTAAACAATCCAAACGTGGCTGGAGCAACTGTTTTGAGTTTGGGCTGTCAGAACCTGCAGATTCAGATTTTTAAAGATGCCTTAGACGCGATAAATCCAAACAGTAAAAAGCCGGTTTTGATTTACGATCAGCAGCAAATTGGAACTATCGAAACCATGCTTAGTAGTGTGGTAAAAGATACTTTTGAAGCGATTAAAAAAGCCAACGAAGTGCAAAGGGCCCCTGCGCCTTTATCCAAATTAAAAATTGGTTTAGAATGCGGTGGTTCGGACGGATTCTCCGGAATTTCGGCGAATCCAACTTTAGGAGTAACATCAGATTTACTAGCGGCTTTAGGAGGAACTACCATTCTTTCGGAGTTTCCTGAATTGTGTGGGGTAGAGCAGGAATTGGTTAACCGTTGCGTCGAAGATGAAGGAGGAGAGCGTTTCCTGGAATTAATGAAATGGTATGAAAAAACAGTGGTAGATGCCGGTTCAGGATTTGATATGAACCCATCTCCGGGTAATATCAAAGACGGATTGATTACAGATGCGATGAAATCTGCGGGAGCGGCTAAAAAAGGTGGGACATCACCAATTACAGGTGTTTTTGACTATGGTGAATACATTTCGAAGCCGGGATTAACATTACTTTGTACACCTGGAAATGATGTTGAATGTACAACAGCAATGGTAGGTTCAGGAGCAAATATGGTATTGTTTACCACAGGTTTGGGAACGCCAACAGGAAATCCGATCGCACCGGTAGTGAAAATTTCATCCAACACAGACCTGGCTAAAAAGATGTCAGACATCATCGATATTGATACTGGTGGAATTATCACAGGAGAAAAATCCATCGACGAAATGGCCGACGAAATGTTGGAATTTATCATCGATGTTGCCAGTGGAACCATTAAAACCAAGGCAGCAATCTTAAATCAAAATGATTTTATTCCTTGGAAAAGAGGAGTTTCACTCTAGAAAAATAAAGCATTATATAAAAAAGCTCACTTAACAGTGAGTTTTTTTTGTTTGAATCATTAAGATATTAAGTTTTATTAAGTAGTATAGAAGTTGTGCTTTACCGGTTGATTTACTTAATCTTTAACCCGTTGGGTGAAATTGTTTTAACACATAGAAACATAGCCTTTGTAAGCTTAGAAAAGGCGTTTCACTAGTTAAAAAGCACATATTATACTATGTGAAAGAAAGGTATTTCTACTTTGCCTTCTTTTTTGAGGTATTACGATCTATGTTTCTATGTGTTAAAATTAAATTGTGTTCAATTTCAACCAACGGGTTAATCTTTAGATAAAAAACGCAAAAGCTTAATTTGTCTTAATATCTTAATGGTTTGAGGAAAAAAAAAGGCAAAAACTTAATTTGCCTTACTATCTTAATGGTAAAATAAAAAATTAAAAGCTTGTTCTTGAAGATGATTTACGAATGTGCAATTCCGGAGCAAGAACTACCTTTTTTTCTATTTTAATCGTCTCCGTTTTGTCTACTTGTTCCAGAAAAACACGTGCAGACATTTTACCCATTTCAAGTGGAGACTGATCCACCGAAGTAATCGATAACTCCATAAATTTCGTAAAAGGTTCATTACTGAAACCCGCGACACAAAATTCTTTCGGAATACTGATGTTTCTTTCTTTTAATTCCTGAATAGCGCCTAAAGCAGCAAAATCACTTGATGAAAATATAGCATCAGGCGGTGTTTTCAGCTGTAGCAAAAGGTCTACAGCTTCTTTTCCGTGATCAACAGTACTTTTTACCGGAATTACGTATTCTTCATTAAAAGCTATTCCGCTATCCAGTAAAGCCTGCTTGTATCCCAGGAACCTGTTCTTGAAAATTTCAAGCGACTGATCTCCGGATAAATGCGCTATATGGCGACAGCCTTCGTCGATCAAATGTTTGGTTGTTAAATAACCACCTCTAAAGTCATTTATCGTTACAGAGCTCACTCCGTCAATATGTTTACTTCTGTCAAAAAAGATGAGCGGAACATTTTTTTCTAAGACATATTGAAATGCACCGTCATTTTCTCCGGTTACATCGGTAACAGACATGATGATGCCATCAACCTGAGCGTCTATTAAAGTATATAGATTTTCGTTTTCTCTTTTCGGATTTTCGTGCGTCTGGCAAATAATTACCTGATAGCCATGCGGATGAAGTTCTTCTTCAATACCTCTGATCACCGAAGCAAAAAAGTTACTGTCGATACGCGGAACTATAACACCAATATTATTACTTCGCCCACTTTTTAATGCGAGCGCGAGTTTATTCTGCTTGTAGTTCATGGAAGCTGCAGTTTTAATAACCAACTCACGTGTGCTCTCTTTTATTTTCGGATTGTTGTTTAACGCCCGGGAAACAGTTGCAGCGGTGATATTTAATTTTTCGGCAATATCGTAAATGGTTATTTTTTCGCTCATTAAAAAAGTTTTTTCATATTAATCTCTGACAAAAATACATATTTTTTTATAACGTTACACAAATTGTTATCGATTACCATGATTTATAATTAAAACGATTTCGATCCTACAATGATAATAAATTATCTAATTTTTTACATTAAGTGTAATTATATTCCGTAATAAAAATTAAATATATAATTAATTTTCAAATAAATTTGGTGTATTGGAACTTATTTTTTACTTTCGTGTAATCGATTACATAATTACATTGTTTTGGAAATCAAACCTAAATTACAACACAAATGATTACAGGGAAAGTTTTGGTAGTTAAATCAGTTTTAATAGGAGCTGTAGCAGGATTCATGATGCTTTCTTGTGGAAAGCAGGCTGTGGCAGTTTCTGAATCTGATCCCTGGAAAAACAAAGAGTTAGTAATTAAGAGTATTCCAGAAACCCACTTTCCGGATAAGACCTATAATATTAAGGATTTTGGTGCAGTCGCCGACGGAATAACAGGGAACACTTTAGCCTTTGAAAAAGCAATAAAAGTATGTGCTCAAAATGGCGGCGGAAAAGTTTTGGTTCCTAAAGGTAAATATCTCACAGGAGCAATTCATTTAGAAAGTAATGTGAATTTGCATTTAGAGGATCAGGCAGAAATCCTTTTCAGCATCAATCCAAAAGAATATCCTGTCGTTCATACTTCATTTGAAGGAACTGAACTGATGAATTATTCTCCTCTTATTTATGCAAAGAATAAAACTAATATCGCCATAACCGGAAAAGGAACGCTGAACGGACAGGCTGATCACACCAACTGGTGGATTTGGTCAGGGGGTAAAGATTACGGATGGAAAAAAGGTATTCCATCGCAAAATGATCCACAAAATAGAGAAGTTTTGGTAGATATGGCCGAAAAAGGAGTTTCGGTTGAAGAAAGGATCTTTGGAGATGGACGTTACCTGCGCCCTAATTTTATTGAATTTTTTGAATGTAATACCGTTCTGGTAAAAGACGTCACTATCATAAACGCTCCTTTTTGGATCTTGCATCCATTAAAATCAGAGAACATCATTATAGACGGGGTTACCGTAAGTAGCCATGGCCCTAATAATGACGGTTGTGATCCCGAATATTCACAAAATATACTCATCAAAAACTGCACTTTTAATACCGGTGATGATTGTATCGCAATCAAAGCAGGCCGGGATGCCGATGGTCGACGAGTAGCAATTCCGAGTAAAAATATTATTGTTCAAAACTGTAAAATGATCGACGGTCACGGCGGAGTTGTAATTGGCAGTGAAATATCGGCCGGTGTCAATAACGTTTTTGTGGAAGACTGTGTCATGGACAGTCCAAATTTGGATCGTGCCATCCGTATAAAGACCAATTCAAAAAGAGGCGGAATCATAGAAAATGTGTATGTCCGTAATCTTGAAGTGGGAACCGTAAAAGAATGTGTCTTAAAATTAAACATGTTTTACAATGTATATGGATTACAAACTGGTGACTTTATTCCGACTATCAGAAACGTAAGTCTTGAAAATATAAAAGTGAAAAATGGAGGCAAATATGGCGTTTGGGCAGAAGGTTACGTACAATCTCCTGTGGAAAATATTACCCTTAAAAATGTTGTCATTCAAAAAGTAGACGCTGTACATCTGCTCAAAAACGTGAAGAACATAAAATTTATTAATACCTATATCAATGAAAAAAAAGTAGAATAACGTACAAATTAAAAACTATCAATTAACCAAACCATTTTAAAAAATTATGAATACCAAACAACTATTAAAGAAAAAAATAAAATACAGTTTTGTGTTTTTATTTTTCCTGAATTTTCTGTTGAGCGCGACAGCTTATGGGCAATCGACTACAATAGAAGGGAAAATTACAGATGCTGCGGGTTTATCATTACCTGGTGTAAACATTCAGGAAAAAGGAACTAAAAACGGAACCTCTACAGATTTTGAAGGAAGTTTTAAATTGAATGTGTCCAATAATAAAGCGATTTTAATTGTGAGTTATTTAGGCTTTCAGACACAAGAAGTGAGCATTGCAGGAAAATCGAAAGTGAATGTAAGCCTTGCTGAGCAATCCAACTCACTTAATGAAGTGGTGGTTGTAGGATATGGATCTGTAAAGAAAACAGATCTTACAGGTGCTGTCAACACTTTATCGGCAGCTAAAATAACCGAAAGAAACGTTACTAATCCAATGGAGGCCATTCAGGGAGGTATCGCGGGCGTTCAGGTAACTTCGAACAGTGGTAGAATTGGAGATGGTTTTAATGTTACCATCAGAGGAACAAACTCGATCAATAAAGATGGTTCTGGACCGCTTTTTGTCGTGGATGGTGTACCTACTGATAATATCGACTTCCTGAATCCACAGGATATTGCGAGAATGGACGTTTTGAAAGATGCATCTTCTGCTGCCATCTATGGTTCCAGAGGAGGAAGCGGGGTTATCATTGTAACGACCAAAAGCGGAACAAATGCTAAGTCTGGCGTTAGCGTTACTTTTGACAGTTCTTACGGTATCAAAGAGGCTGTAAGATTACCAAAATTAATGAGTCCGGAAAAATGGTGGTATTATCACCAATCTGCATTTTTGGCAACTACTATCTCAGCAACCAATCCAACCTATAACGATATTGATGCTTCAGAATTGAATGCTGCTGTAGGACAGGCGGGTACAAACCCTGTATTATTTCAGAGAGTGGCTAATAATCAAAGCTACAATTGGCAGGATGCGGTTCTTAAAGGCGGGATGATGCAAAACAATTACTTAAATGTTTCCGGTCGTGCCGATAACGGACTGTCATACAACATTGGTTTAGGAGCTCAGAAAGAAACCGGAGTGATTGATAATGAGGGAATCGATAAATACAATCTTAAAGCAGCTTTGAACCATAAGGTAAACGATAAAATTTCATTTGGAGTAAACCTGACCATTTCTAAAACTTCTGAACAGTTGGGAAGTCCAACGGCCATGCAGGAAGCTTTCAGACAAAATCCATATACTTCGCCTTGGGCGATAGATGCAGCCGGTAATGAAATCGTGGGAACTTATGCACAACAGCCGGGTACATTGAGATATCCTAACGGAAATCTAGCGATTAATAAAACAGGTTCTTACAATCCGCTTTTAGAAATTGCAAATTCATCAGACGAAATAGAAAGATTTACGACCATTGGTAATATTTTTGGAGAATATAAAATCAACAGTTGGTTATCGTTCAAATCTACTTTTTCAGCAGGAAAAATGGATGCCAGAGAAGGAAGATCATTTGGTGCTCAAACTGATTTTGGTCTTAAAAATAAAAGTTTGCCATCCGGTGACGTGACGAATGTGAACAATTTTAATTATACTTGGGACAATCAGTTTAACATCAACTACACCTTAAACAAAGACCACGTTTTTAGCTTTTTAGGACTTCAGAGTTTCTATTCTAATGCTACCGAAACATATTTTGCGGCGTCAAGAGAAAACCCTTTTGAAACCAGTTTTTACAATTTAGGCTCAGGAGTTCAGTCTACTTACTCCTTCACGCCATCAAGCGGTACTATTGCCTTAATTCCTTCAGGAGTGTTCACACCGTACTTTAAAAATACTTTAGAATCGTATGCAGCCCGTTTGAATTATGCTTACCAAGGGCGCTATTTGTTAACCGCTTCGGTACGTTATGACGGCTCATCAGTTTTGGCTGAAAATAATAAATGGACTGCTTTCCCTTCTGTAGCTTTAGGATGGAATGTTCATGAGGAAGGATTTATGAAAAAATTAGATTTTGTGTCTAATTTCAAATTTAGAGGAAGTATTGGTTACACAGGAAACGATAACGTAAAACCATATTCAAGTTTAAGTGTTTTAAAAAATCCAACTTATTATGATTTTAATGGTACAATCGCAAATGGTTACACGGCTTCAAACTTAGGAAATACAAACCTGACCTGGGAAAAAACAAAAGAGGTGAATTTAGGTTTAGATTTCGGATTTGTTCACAATAGAATCTCGGGTAGTGTAGACGTTTACAATCGTGTGTCTAAAAAATTATTGTTTCAACAGGCACTTCCATTGGAAATTGGAGTACCAACCATTACTTCTAACGTAGGTTCTATCAGAAACAAAGGAATTGAGGTGGCGCTGGTTACTAAAAACATTCAGACTAAAAATGTTACCTGGGAAACGAGTTTTACTTTTACTAAAAACGTCAACAAACTGGAATCGATTTATGGACAAAATCAGATAAGTGATGTTGGAAACAATCTCTTTATCGGAGAAAATGTTCATTCGTACTACAACTATGTTTTTGATGGAGTATGGCAGGAAAGTGAGGCAGCGCAAGCCCTTTCTTATGGTCAGAAACCGGGAGAAGCAAAAGTAAAAGATTTGAATAACGATGGAAAAATTGACGCCAATAACGACAGAGCTATTTTAGGAAACTACGATCCTAAATGGTCCGGAAGTTTCTCTACTACTTTAAAAGTAAAACAATTTGATTTGTCAATGTCGTTAATCACCAATCAGGGAATGACTGTTTTTAGCGGATTCCACGACAACTTTGCAGATGTTACCGATAGAGGACGTCAAAAATTGGATCTTGGAGACTGGTATATTCCGGCTAATGGTGCTGGTCTGGCCGCTCAGTATTCCAATACAAATCCGTTACCACGTGGGGCAGGGGTTTATTATGATACCAATAACGTAGCATTTTACAAAGACGCTTCATTTGTAAAAATTCAAAACATCGCTTTTGGGTATAGTTTTGATCAGGATTTAGTGAACAAATTGAAAATTAAAAGTTTAAGACTTTATGTGAATGTGTTGAATCCTTTTGTATTTACCAATTACGAAGGATATGACCCTGAATGGGCAACTGCAGCATTAGCAGTGAATCGTGTTGCGACAAGGACCGTTCAGATGGGATTAAGTTTAAAATTTTAAATTAAGAAAAATGAAAAAAATAGTATTAGTTATAGCAATACTGGCGACGACATTCAATTCGTGCTCCAATTTTATCGAAGAAGACAACCGTGCCTTTGGTTCGGCAGAACAATATTTTCTAACTGCTCCCGGGTTTGAGTCATTGGTCAATACCAATTATGCCACTCTAAAAGATATATACGGCGGTGATCCGTGGCTGTTTGAAGCAGGTACCGATATGTACTCTGAAGGAAGAAATCAGGAACCGGAAGGATTGGCTAAGTATTTAACCCTTTCTTCTTCGTCAGCCGGAGTAGATTTATTGTACAGAACTTGTTACATGGCCATTCAGCAAGCCAACAAGGGATTGTATTATTCAACCCTTACCGAAAAAGCAAGTACGATAGATACAAGAGTAGGGGAACTGAAATTTTTAAGAGCAAATGCTTATTTCCTTTTGGTTCAGACTTATGGAGGTGTTCCGATTGTATTAGAAAACATTAATACTGCTGTTACCTCTTTCGACAGAAATTCAGCAGAAGAAGTATACACACAAATTTTAAAAGACCTTAACGAAGCGCTTCCGGCAGTGGGTACAGGGGCTTATACAGGAAGAGTTAATAAAAGAGCCGTTCAGGATTTATTAGCAAAAGTATATTTGACTAAAGGTTACGAAACTTTTGGAACACCGGCAGATTTTACAACTGCGGCTAATTTAGCAGATCAGGTAATAGCAGGACAGGCACTTAATATTTCTTTTGCCGATGTGGTAAAACCAGGAAACGAGATGAATGCTGAAACGATTTTCTCGGTGCAGTTTTCTGTAGCTTCAAATGCTACAGGGGTAACAGCTTTGGGAAGTTCACAAAACTACTGGTTTAGCTCTTATTTAGGCGCAGCGGCAGCAGGTAACCCTTATCCAAACAGAAGTTACACACTTTGTCCTACAGTTTACGCATTATCTTTATATGAGCAGGGTGATAAACGTTGGGAAAATACATTCATGACAGAAATCTACAGTAAATACTATGATTTTTATACGGTAGCAGATAAAACGGCTTTAAAAATTACAGATTTTTACGAACCTCGTTGGTTTACTTTAGCCGATAGAGCGGCATGGAATACAGCTAATGCTTCAAGAAAAGCAAATGCGGCAACTTTCAGATATCACAATTGGGGAACCTACTCTTCATCAGCAGCCTCAGGAGGTGATTACAACCTGATTCCCGTTCGTAAATTTGATGATCCAAATGCTCCTTATAGCGGTGCCACCAGCACCAACTACAACACTACACCTATCACACCGGCAACAAACAGAAGCAGTACTCGTGATTTTATTGTAGCAAGGCTGGGAGAAACCTATCTGGTCGCCGCCGAAGCTTACTTTAAAGCAGGTCAGCCAGCGACAGCTCTAACGCGTTTGAATGAAGTTAGAAGAAGAGCAGGAGGCGGAGTTGTAGGAGCAATTCCGGTAATGACGACTATTGATATCAACACCATATTAGATGAAAGAGGTAGAGAACTGTTAGGAGAATACCACCGTTGGTTCGATTTGAAACGTACAGGTACATTGGTACAAAGAGCTGTTTTATACAATCCTAAAATCACAAATGCAAGCGTCTTTAACGGACAAAATGGTAATCTTAAAATATTAAGACCAATACCTCAGTCTGCATTGGATTTGAACAGAAGTAAAAATTACCCTCAAAACCCGGCTTATTAAAAAGGTTTTTATGATTAGTGGTTTTAAAAATTTTGAGGTTACGTTTTTTTGAGGAAGTTAAAAAGGGGTTCGATCCGGAAGCGGACTCCTTTTAACTAAAAATCAGAGCGATTAGAATGAAAAGAATAGGTATTGCTTTATTGCTTTTTTCGAAGGTTATCATGGCACAAAACCAGTATGCCGTTGACACTTCTTATACGGTAAAAAGTACTTATGGCAAACTAATTAAGAAATATCCGTTTATAAAAATTGCGGAGGCGAATAATAAGACAAACGTTCTTCAAATGGAGAACATAGTCTATGATAAAATTGGAAACAGGGAGTTACATCTGGACGCCTATTGGAAAAAAGCTGAAAAGGTAAATCCGGGAGTTATACTGATTCATGGGGGAGGATGGAAATCTGGGAACAAAAATCAGATGGAGGTTTTAGGACAGGCATTAAGTTCAAAAGGATATACGTGTTTTGCGATCGAATATAGGTTATCACTAGAAGCAAAATATCCGGAAGCGATTTATGATGTAAAAAATGCGATTAAATTTGTAAAAGAGAATGCTAAAAAATTTCAGGTAGATCCGGACAAAATTGCCATTTTAGGATGCTCCTCAGGAGGTCAAATGGCAGCTTTAATTGGTGTAACAAATGGAAATTTAGCTTTTGAAGACTCTCGGAACAAGAGTGTGTCTTCTTCAAAAGTGCAGGCAATAATTGATATAGATGGGATTTTGGCCTTTAAACATCCCGAATCGGAAGAAGGAGAAATGGCGGCTTTTTGGTTAAACGGAACGTATCAGGAGAATCCTGAGAATTGGGAGAAAGCATCGGCCTTAAGGCATACCGATAAAAAGACTCCGCCAACACTGTTCATCAACAGCAGTTTTGACCGGTTTCATGCAGGAAGAGACGATATGATTGCGATTCTGAATCAAAATAAAATTTATAATGAGGTCAGAATAATTCAGAATTCACCTCATTCCTTTTGGTTTTTTCAGCCGTGGTTTGATCAAACAGTTCAGTATACCACGCAATTTTTAAACAAAGTATTTAAATAATTACAATAAAAAATGAAAATGAAATTCACATTAGCGACCTTACTCTTAGTTGGTATTACAGCAGTTAATGCTCAGAAGTATGATATAAAAACAGCTAAAACCTATGCCGAGATATCTGCTAAAACAGATGGAAAGTGGGAAGGCCGCAAATATATTGGCGGTACAGTATTTAAAAATGTGGATAGACTCAAATTGTCGCCGGAACATACCGATCATTCTTTTGATATTCGTTATGAAGGACCAGGTTGGGAAAATAACCGCATTGGATATCGTTTGTATTTAGATTGGAGAAATGCGATTGACATTTTCGGAAAAAAAACAGCAGAAATTATTTTGCCAAAAGTTGGACAGGATAATTTCGATTCTTATCACGAGATGAGCGATTGGGGAGCAGATATTCTGAAAGCCGGAAAAGGAATCGGAATTGGTTCAATAGACCGTTATTTAAACAACGAAAAATTACACTTCCGTGAAGTTGATTCTACTATTGCAACAGTAGTAAATAAAACCAATGAGTCGGGTGTAAAAGTGCAGTACTATGGTTGGAAAACGGCTTCGGATAAAATTGATTTTACTTCAGTTTTGACCATCAAACCAGACGAACTATATACAAAGCACACCATTCAGGCATCCAAAGAAATTCAAGGAATTTGTACCGGAATTGTAAAGCAAAAAAATACAGAGCTCCTCAAGAAAGAAAGCAAAAATAAAAAATGGGCTTATCTGGCCACTTATGGTCAGCAATCGTTAGTTCCGGATAAATTAGGAATGGCAATTTTTTATGAAGTCAGTACAATTGAGAGTGCTCCCGATACAGATTTAGATTATCTTTTGGTATTTAAACCAACAACAAAAGCAACTTCTTTTTACCTGTTAGGCGCATGGGAACAAGAACAAAACGGAATTAAATCGAAAGAAGAATTTGTGAAATATTTAGATCAAAGGTTAGAAGTATTGAACAAGAAGGGGAAGATGTAAAAGAGTGAGGAGTGAAGAGTGAAGAGTGAAGAGTGAAGAGTGAAGAGTGAAGAGTGAAGAGTAAAGAGTAAAGAGTAAAGAGTAAAGAGTAAAGAGTAAAGAGTAAAGAGTGAAGAGTATAGAGTATAGAGTATAGAGTATAGAGTATAGAGTATAGAGTATAGAGTATAGAGTATAGAGTATAGAGTATAGAGTATAGAGTATAGAGTATAGAGTATAGAGTATAGAGTATAGAGTATAGAGTATAGAGTATAGAGTATAGAGTATAGAGTATAGAGTATAGAGTATAGAGTATAGAGTATAGAGTATAGAGTATAGAGTATAGAGTAAAAGAGTATAGAGTAAAAGAGTATAGAGTAAAAGAGTATAGAGTAAAAGAGTATAGAGTAAAAGAGTATAGAGTAAAAGAGTAATTTGAAAAGTGAGCCACAGATTAAAAGGATTAGAAAATCTGCGTAATCTGCGAGAAAAATTATTAAACACATAGAAACATAGAATTTTTTAATTGTTTCAAAGATTACAAAGAAATCTTGCTTATTCACATAGCAAATTAATGTGATTTAGAGTAAAAGTGAAACGCCTTTTTTAAAAACTAATAAACTATGTTTCTATGTGTTTAAAAAAAAGACACAGATTAAAAGGGTTAGAAAGATTAAAAAATCTGTATGATTTGCGATATCTGCGAGAAAAATAATAATACACAAGTTAACCTAATCCATTTTAATCCTTTTAATCGGTGGTAAAAAAGACCTACTGCCAGAATATTAGTTTTATGCTTAAACCGACTTTTATAAAAATCAATTTGATTGTTTTACTGTTGATTTTCAGTACTAAAACAATAGGGCAGGCGACTGAAAACAGCGTCTTACCTGACAATTTAAAGTGGTCACAGAGAACGGCACTTACTATTTTGGACAAATACCCGAAAGCCTGGCAGATTGATGGAACCGAAAAACCCAAATGGGACTATAAAATGGGATTGGTATTGTCGGCTTTTGAAAAATTATATCAGAAAACAAACGATAGAAAATATTTCAATTACATTAAAGGATATGCAGATGAATTGATTGATACTGACGGGAATATTATAAAATATGAGAGGAACGAGTACAATATCGATTGTGCTAACCCCGGAAAATTATTGTTCAATCTTTATGACGAAACAAAAGACAAACGTTATTTAAAAGTAATACAAGAATTAAGAAATCAGCTTGAAAACCAGCCGAGGACAGCAAGTGGCGGATTTTGGCACAAACAAATTTATCCCAATCAAATGTGGATTGATGGTTTGTACATGGCTGAACCTTTTTACACCCAATATACGGTTAGATTTGAAAATGGTAAAGCTTTAAACGATATTGCAAAGCAATTTGAATTGGTGCATACGCACTTGGTAGATAAAAAAACAGGTTTGGTTTATCAGGCTTGGGATGAAAGCAAAGAAATCGCTTGGGCGAATCCAGAAACAGGAACTTCGCCAACCCTTTGGGGACGCGCTACTGGCTGGTATATGATGGCTTTGGTTGAAACCTTAGAGTATTATCCAAAAGCACATCCTAAATACAAAGTGTTGATAGAATATCTGAATCAAATAGCAAAGAGTGCCGTGCAGTATAAAAGCGCGTCAGGTTTATGGTATCAGGTTGCAGATAAGCCCGAAATGAATGGAAATTTTTTAGAATCTTCATCATCAGCCATGATTATTTATGCTTTAGCGAAAGGAGCGGATAAAGGATACCTAAAATCAGAGTATAAAAAAACAGCAGAAAAATCATTTGAGGCCTATCTAAAAGAATTTGTAACCAAAGATAATCAGGGACACATCATTATTTCAAATGTATCTTCGAATGTTGGTTTAGGAGGAAAACCATTTCGGGACGGAACAAACGATTATTATAGTAAAAGCAAAACAAAGGACAATAGCTCACCAGCGCTTGCAGCTTTTTTGCTGAGTGCATTAGAATTGGAAAAATAGTAGAATCTAAATATATTTTAAAATGAAAGATAATAGAACAAAGGGTTATTTTACAGCAGTGGCTTTAGTTTGTCTGATGGCCTTTACAAGTTGTAAAGTGACTTCACAGGAAGCGTCAAAAAAGGAAATCGTCATCGGTAAAGATTTAAAATGGTCTGATAAAATGACTTTGACTTTAATGAAACGCCACCCTGAAAGTTATATGATTGATGATTCGAAAACGCCAAAATGGGATTATGTTCATGGATTGGTTTTGCATGCTATTGGAGAATTGTACAAAAAGAATCCGGATCCCAGATATGCATCTTATGTAAAAAGCTATGTGGATGCTCTTGTTCAAAATGATGGGACAATCAAAACGTATGAGTTAGACAAATACAATATTGACTTAATTGTACCAGGACGTTTGTTATTTCCTACTTATGCAACTACCAAAGAAGAAAAATATTTAAAAGCACTTCAACTATTACGCAAACAATTAGCAGAACAGCCAAGAACAACAAGTGGTGGATTTTGGCACAAACAAATCTATCCAAATCAAATGTGGCTGGACGGTCTGTATATGGGAGAACCATTTTATGCACAATATACCGTTACTTTTGAAGGAGGAAAAAATCTTGACGATGTTGCAAAACAATTTGAGTTAATTCAATTGCATGCAACAGATCCAAAAACCGGATTATTGTATCATGGTTGGGATGAAAGCAAACAAATGCCGTGGGCGAATAAAGAAAACGGAACTTCTCCAAACTTTTGGTCAAGAGCTTTGGGTTGGTATGCAATGGCGCTTGTTGATGCCCTTGATTATTTCCCGAAAAACCATCCAAAACAAAAAGAACTGGTTAAATACTTAAACAGCGTTTCGGCTGCTTTAGCCAAATATCAGGATAAATCAGGTTTATGGTATCAGGTGACAGATAAAGGCGGTGCAGAAGGAAACTATCTTGAAGCCTCGGGATCATCAATGTTTGCTTATGCTTTTGCAAAAGGAGCCAATAAAGGATACCTGTCTGCAAAATACAAAAACCTGGCTAATAAAGCTTTTGACGGTTTAACCAGACAATTGATAAAGGTAGATGCTGATGGTGGAATTACACTTACACAAGCTTGTCAGGTGGCGGGCTTGGGAGGTAATCCTTATCGTGATGGTTCGTACACCTATTATGTAAACGAAAAGAAAAAAGACAACGATCCTAAAGCGACGGGACCCTTTATTTTGGCAGCTGTCGAATTAAACAGATAATATAAATGATTTCAATTAAAAAATACATTGTATTGACTTTGTTCAGTATTTGCTTAGGAGTAAAGGCGCAGAATACCTATAAAAACTGGCCGGATATTATTAAGAAAAACGATGCAGCCTGGTTTGGTACCGATGAAGCAAAAAAAATAGCAGAGAATGTATTGCTCTACCAAAGAGAGGTAGGCGGGTGGCCAAAGAACATTCAAATGCAGAATGAATTAACACCGGAGCAGAAAAAGGATTTACTGAAGCTTAAAAAAACAACTGCAGAAACGACTACAGACAATGGGGCAACGTGTCAGGAGATGCTTTTCATGTCTAAAATGTACGCGCAGGTAAAAGACGATCGATACAAAGAATCTTTTTTAAAAGGGTTCCAGTATCTGTTGGATGCACAGTATAAAAATGGGGGATGGCCTCAGTTTTATCCATTGAAAAAAGGCTATTATACTCACATTACTTACAATGACGATTCTATGGTGAACATCCTAAACACCATTAGACAAGTGGGTGAGGAAACGGATTATTTTAGTATAAAACCTTCTAAAGCAGTGGTTGAAAAAGCAAAAGCATCTTTAGAGAAAGGAATCGACTGCATTTTAAAAACACAATACAAACAAAACGGTGTTTTAACTGCCTGGTGTGCACAACATGATGAAGTTACTTTTGCGCCTGCAAATGCAAGAGCATTTGAATTGGCATCGTTAAGCGGTTACGAATCGGCTAAGATTGTATTGCTTTTAATGTCAATAGAAAAGCCTTCTTCGCAAATTATAACTGCTGTACAAAGTGCTCAGGCTTGGTTCGAAAAAACGAAAATCACCAATCTTGAAGAAAAACGTATTTTAAACGAGGATGGAAAAATCATTGACAAAAAAATGATCGTAACACAAAATGCGGCTCCAATTTGGGCTAGATTTATGGATCTTTCGACTAATGAACCTTTCTTTTGTGATCGTGACGGAATCAGGAAAAAATCGATAGATGAGATTGGTGCTGAAAGACGAAACGGTTATTCCTGGTATTCTGATGCACCCAAAGAAGTACTCAAAAAATATCCGGCCTGGGCTGCAAAAAACGGCTTAAAAATTTCGGCAAAAGAATCATCAGATAGGCAAAAGAACAACTTTATTACTGTTGCTTTAGACGGTTCGGGTGATTTTACAAAAATTCAGGATGCCATAAATGCGTGTCCTTCTTTTCCTTATGAAAAGGTAACTGTTTTTGTGAAAAACGGAACTTACAAGGAGAAAATCCGTATTCCCGAATGGAATAGTCAAGTGACTCTAATTGGTGAAAGCAAAGAAAATACGATCATTACTTTTGATGATAACTTCTCTAAGATTAACATCGGGAGAAACAGCACTTTTAATACCTATACCCTTTTAGTGGAAGGTGATGATTTTTCGGCATCCAATTTAACGATCAAAAATGCTTCGGGTGATAACGGTCAAGCTATTGCACTGTCTGTTGTAGCAAATAGAGCTCAGATTTCTAACTGTAATATTCTCGGAAATCAGGATACTTTGTACTTGTCGGGAAAGGAAGCCAAACAGTATATCAAAGATTGTTATATTGAAGGAACTACCGATTTTATCTTTGGAAGTGCAACAGCGTTATTTGAAAATTGCGAAATTCACAGTATCAAAAACTCTTATATTACTGCTGCTTCAACACCTGAAGGAACAGCTTTTGGTTTTGTTTTTAAAGATTGCAAACTTACAGCTGAACCCGCGGCAACGGCAGTTTATTTAGGAAGACCCTGGCGTATTTATGCCAAAACAGTTTATATCAGTTGCGATATGGCAAAACATATCAGACCGGAAGGATGGGAAAATTGGTCGAAACCCGAAGCGGAAAAAACAGCTTTTTATGCCGAATACAATTGCAAAGGCGAAGGAGCTTCGTCTGCAAAAAGAGTTTCGTGGTCGCATCAGCTTGAGAAGAAAGAAGCTGAAAAATATACGATAGATAACATTTTGAAAGACTCAATTCCCAACTGGTATTCAGGCCTGACAAATGTAAAGCAATAGAAAAAAAAAACTCAGAACCTCAGTACCTTAGCGCCTCAGAACCTATAAAAAAACCATGAAATTTAAATACGTTATTTTCCTCTTAATCACCTGGATTTCTGTAGCTCAGCATACCGAATTTCCGTCAGCAAAAGTAGATTCAATAGTTAATCGAATTCAGCTTCCTGTATTTCCTTCGTATCAGGTTAATGTTTTAAAATTGGGTGCAAAAGGGGATTCCATTACCAACAATAAATCCGTTTTTGACAAAGCGATGGCTTTGTGTAAAAAGAATAATGGCGGGACGATTATTGTACCGGAAGGAACCTATAAAATAAATGGCCCGATTCATTTTGTGAGTAATGTCAATCTTAAATTAGAAAAAGGAGCAAAAATTAAATTTAGTGATACTCCGACAGATTATTTACCAATGGTCCTAACGAGTTGGGAAGGTACCATGTTGTACAATTACAGCCCGTTGATTTATGCTTTTGAATGTTCTAATATTGCCATAACAGGCGAGGGAACCATTGACGGTGAAGGAGGTAAGATTTGGAAAAGTTTTAAAGCGAAGGAAGGTGACGGAAAAAACAAAAGCCGTGACATGAATCATAACTACGTAGCTTTGAAAGACAGGAGATTTGGGGAAGGATATTTTTTACGTCCGCAAATGATTCAGTTTTTTAATTGCAGAAACATTTTGGTCGAAAATATTCGAATTGAAAACTCTCCTTTCTGGTGTTTGCATTTATTGAAATCGCAAAGTATCACTGTGCGTGGGGTGCGATATAAATCATTGAATTACAATAACGACGGGATTGATCCGGAGTATGCAAAAGATGTTTTAATTGAAAATGTAAGCTTTGATAATGGTGATGATAATGTGGCCATTAAAGCCGGAAGAGATCATGAAGGAAGGGCAAATTTGGCAACACCAAGTGAAAACATTGTGATCAGAAATTGCAATTTCAAAGGACTTCACGGGGTAGTAATTGGCAGTGAAATGTCGGCAGGAGTTCAAAATGTATTTGTTGAGAACTGTAAAACGACAGGTTATTTAAAAAGAGGTATTTATCTGAAGACTAATGCAGACAGAGGTGGTTTCATCAGAAATGTATTTGTCCGAAACATAAAGCTGGATGAGGTAGAAGATTGTTTGTATATCACGGCTAATTATCATGGCGAAGGAAGTGGCTTCCAATCTGATATATCCAATATTTCTTTCTCGAATATTACATGTAATAAAGCCACAGCATCTGGAATTGTAATTCAGGGATTTCCGGATAAAAAAGTTCGTAACATTTCGTTAAATAATATCGATATCAAATGGGCAAAAAATGCCATTTCGAGTGAGAATGCCGAAAATGTGCTGCTCAATGAAGTGGTTATCGGAGAAAAAGCAACGGTACCAACAGCAGCGAAATAGTTTTTTTCTGAGGCTCTGAGTTGCTAAGATTTTTTTTAAAGAGTTAAATGTAAATCAAATGACTAAATATTATCTGCTAATTATCTGTTTGTTTTCAATGGCGTGTTTTGCTCAAAAAACAACACTTTATACTATTGGAGATTCAACAATGGCCAATAAAAAAGATCCTGATCGTAATCCCGAACATGGGTGGGCACAGGTGCTACAGCCTTTCTTTACCGGGAATGTCAGAGTGGAGAATAAAGCAGTAAACGGACGAAGTACAAAAAGTTTTATCAACGAAAAACGATGGGATTCTATTTATAAGAAGCTTAAAAAAGGAGATTATGTTTTTATTGAGTTTGGACATAATGATGAAAAGATAGAAGATTCAATCCGATACACAAATCCCCATACGAGCTACAGGTACAACCTGATTAAGTTTGTGAAAGAAAGCCGGGAAAAAGGTGCAATTCCTGTATTATTAACTTCTATAGCAAGGCGCAATTTTAACGAGAAAGGAGTTTTAGTGTCTACACACGGGGATTATCCTCTCGAAACCAGATTGGTAGCTCAAGAGTATAAAGTTCCTTTTATTGATCTGGAATATTTTACAGAAATATTGGAACAAACTTACGGACCTGAGAAATCGAAACAGCTGCATTTGCATTTTAAAGCCGGTGAAAATACGTATTATGATAAAGATAAGAGTGATGATACTCATTTGTCATTAAAAGGAGCTACAGAGATTGCTCAAATTGTAATCTATCAAATTAAGAGAGCAACTGATCCTGCCTTAGCTTTGCTAAAAAAAGAGATTAGATAAAAAGACAACCTTTAAGGGGATGATTTTCAAAAAAGAGAGAACTGAGATTCTCTCTTTTTTTGTTTATGCGTCTTTGTAAAGTAACTTAAAAAGATTTGTAAGAGCTTATGATACAGTCAAAAAAACAGTTTTTATGTGAATTAATTGCAGATTTGGCTTATCACGATAGTTTAATGGCTTCTAGCGGTGCCCGAAGAGAAAAGTTACAATTAAATTTGCTGCAAACTTTATTGTTTCTTCACTTTTTAGGAAGAGAAGGGAGGGAACAAAGAGGTATTAATCACTAAAAAATAATACAACTAAAAGCACATGGGTACCTCTACTTTTTCTTTAGAATTTGATCTGAATATTGCAGAGATACGTAATTTGAATAAAATGTATTTCAAAGATTTGTACAAAAAAAGAATAATGTTTTTTTTGGCAATCATCTTGTTGGTAATTGTTTTTTTGGATTGGGATAATAACGATGATTTTTTCCAATGGATAATTAGAAACTTATTTTCCGTGATCTTCTTTCTGTTTTTTCACTATCTAATCGTAAATGCAATTTGTAAAGTAACCTTTCGTCTGGTCAAAAAATTATTGAAATTTGAAGGCTTTGTGCGCAGGTATAAATTCAGTTTTACGAATTCAGTTATAGGAGTACATTCTCCTTTAGGAGGATTTACGCATCGATGGTGTCAGATTGAGAAAGCGATTCTAACCAAAGACCTTTTTTTACTATACATTAGGGATAGAAACGGGTATATCATTTCTATTTCAACCAAAGATAATTGTGATCATAAAATAGCAGAGTTAATTGCATTTATAGATTGTAATGTAACCCATGTAGAAAGAATTTGATCTGACTAGACAACTTTTAACAAATGTAAAAGTCGAGAAAGAAAAGAAGCACTTCTTTATGATGTCTGTTCTTCATAAATACGATCATTTTTGAAGTGTTTTGGGCTCATGTAAACACATTTTCAATAGATTCTCTCCAATAAAACAGCAAATTTCCATTGTAGGATGGAACAAAAAGTTGCTTTTTTTTATGTTTTGAAGAGAGAAAGTAAAATTTTCTAAAAAATACTTGTGAATGTGCTACAAGACAGGAATTGGTGGGTTTGAAAAATAAGCTATTGACTATTAGTTTATTGTGAAAAATGGGATGCTGAAAAGTAAAGAAGTAAACTTATTGTTAAGTTAAGGGCCGAAAAATGGGGATAAATTTAACAGCAAAAGTGTTGTAACTCCCAAGCAAACTTTTATTTTTGCGTCTTAATTTAATAATTATAAGCATGAACGATCTATTAGTAAAAATCAACGCCGAAATTGAAACATTTAAAGCAGAGGCTGAATCATTAACTGAAAAAGGTGTTAAAGCTGCTGGACCAAGAGCACGTAAATCAACTTTAGAAATTGAAAAACTTTTAAAAGAGTTTAGAAAAGTTTCTATCGAAGAATCTAAAAAATAATATTTTTATTTCAAAAAAAAACCTCGTTTAATGAATTTTAGACGAGGTTTTTTTATGGAAAATATTTTTTAGGACTCCAAACTTTTGAACCTGATTCTAATTATATCCAAAGCTTTTTATCATTATATTGCAATAACATCGAATCTGTGGAGAAGCAAGTTTGTGACTATTCTATTTTAAAAGAAAAATAGATGTTGTAATGTAGTAAACAAGTCTGTTAATATAAAATTGTTAGGATGAGTAACGTAAAAAATCTTAAGGCGGTAGCCTATGGAGAAGTGCTTTGGGATGTTTTTGCTACCGAAAAAAAAATTGGAGGTGCACCACTCAACGTCGCCTTGCGTATGCAATCGTTAGGTTGTGAAGTAGCAATGATTAGCTGTGTAGGTAATGATGAAGATGGTTCTGTCCTCATCAATCAGGTTAAAAAACTAGGACTTGAAACGGAGGCGATTAGTAAGTCAGAAGATTTTCCGACCGGTTTGGTTGAAGTAAGTTTAAACGATAAAGGCTCGGCGAGTTATATTATTCATTATCCGGCGGCTTGGGACAAAATTATGCTGACTGATTTTGCGAGAAATCGGGTACTCAATGCAGATGTTCTGATTTTTGGAAGCCTGGTTTGTCGGGATGCTGTATCAAGGAAGTCCCTCGGAGAATTATTACAGACAAATGTTTATAAAGTTTTTGATGTCAATCTAAGAAAACCTCATTACTCGTATGAGATTTTAGAGCGTTTGATGCATTCGGCCAGTTTTATCAAATTCAATGATGAAGAATTATTAGAAATTGCTCCGGCACTACATTCGCCTTTCACCACACTGGAAGAAAATATTCATTTTATTGCCGGGAAGACCACTACCAATGCTATTTGCGTCACCAGAGGGCAACATGGTGCATTATTACTTTGGGAAAACCAATTGTATGAGAATAATGGATATGCTGTAAAAGTTGTAGATACGGTAGGAGCGGGTGATTCTTTTTTAGCGGCTTTAATTATGGCATTGCTTACCGGGAAAGCACCTCAATATGCAATTGATTTTGCATGTGCCACAGGAGCCTTAGTTGCCGCTTCACCGGGAGCGAATCCTGAGATTCCACTTTCAAAAATCGAAAGCCTGCTTATTGGCAGATGACATAAAAAAACTGAAAGAAGAATTTTGTCGTTACAAAGAAAAATTCGGAGAGATCTGGATTATAAAAAGTTTAGAACAAAAAAATGGGGTTGAAAGACCCCATTTAGTTACTATTTTGTATTGTATTTATGCTGTTTGATCATCTGTAGCAGCTTCAGGTGCATTTGTTTTTACCGATGCAATTCCGTTATCTCTGGCGGCAGTACTTTCATACATTTCGCTTGATCCAATAATCTGACCGTTAGTGGCTTTTAAGTTGAAATAAGGTTTTCCGCTTTTGGATTCCAGTTTGTCAAATTTCCCGTCGTTTTGCGAATTTGTTTTGACAGATTCAATTCCGTTTAAGCAGGCCGCTTTCGTAGTATAACCTTCACTTGTTAGAATAGTTTGCCCATTACCAGCTTTTAAATTAAATTGAAATTCACCATTGGCCCTTTTAGTAATTACAAATTTTCCCATCTATTTTTTGATTAAGTTAAAAATTAAATTCTTTGATATTCATAAAATTACAAAACTTCATCGTATAAAGTATAACCGGATGAAAAAATAAATGAAATACTTAATTGAATACAAATAAGTTAATTATGACTGGCTTTTCGCTTAAACTTGACAACCCAATCGTAAAATTATTTTTTATTAAAAGCTTTTAAAATATACTTTTGGATCAATTCGTCACTTGAGGATTGTGAGTTGTAATTTCCTCCTGTAATAACGGTAATCATGTTTTGCTGTTCCCAGATATAGATTTTCTGACCACCGTTTCCCTGTGCTGCTGCTCCGTAATATTTGATGCCATCGACCTCCAGATATTTAAGCCACCATAAATAACCATAATTAACACCCTGAATCTCGGTGTGTTTAGTTAAAGATTCCTTGATCCATTCTTTAGAGATTAGCTGTTTACTATTCCAAACTCCTTTGTTGAGGTACAACAAACCTAATTTAGCCATATCTCTGGAGTTTAAATATACCTGACAGAAAGTTTCGGCACTTGAAGCATCAGGTTTAAAATTCCATTTAAAGTTTTTGATACTTAGTTCTTTAAAAAGCGTTTCTTTTGCAAAATCGACCAAAGGCATTTTGGATGCTTTTTCGATTATTTTACCAAGTGTAATGGGGTTTCCGGAGCAGTACATTCCTTTGCCTCCGGGTACATCAATCATGGGCAAATCAAGTGTAAACTGAACCCAGTCATCAGAAGAGTTCATGCTTCTTTCATCCCCCGCAGACTTCGGATTGCTTACATCACAATCGAGTCCGCTTTGGTTGGTAAGCAGGTTTTCAATTGTAATTTGTCTTTTGTCTTCGTTGAGGTTTTTAAAAGTGTAACCAGGGAAATAGGAGAGTACCGTTTCTTTTTTACTTTTAATGTATCCTTTATCAATTGCGATTCCGGTAAGTGCCGAAACAAAACTTTTGGTTGCCGAACGCATTTCGTGCAATTTGGTTTTGTTGTACTCATAAAAATACTCTTCAAAAACTAATTTCCCATCTTTAATAATCAGGATACTGTGAACGTTTGGGTACGAACCGTTGACAATTTTTCGCATCATTTCGCCCAATAATGCTTTGTCCAGCCCTGTATTGTCAATGCTTCCGGTAATGAGACCGTCATTCTCTTTTTTGGGTTGTTGGTACAGGTATACATAATCTTTGGGTACATTGAGTCTGGGGTACCACATTTCTTTGGGGAAAATGACTTTTTTATTGATTAGTTTGAACGTCTTTCCATCAGTCGTATAGCCGTTGAGAATAGAAGTTTTATCGCGTACAAAAGTTACTTTTTCATTAGAAGTGTTTAGAAAAGTATCTTTCTCTGAAGGCGTCAGTGCATATTTGCTTTCGTTGATGATTGCATACAAAATCGTATCTTTTGGTGAAGCTGCGATTTGCAGTGTGGTATTGTTTTGGTACTCATAAAGGCCTTCGTATTCTTTTAGCTGTTCATAGGTAATTTTGAACTTTTGTTGGGAATGTCCGACACAAATTGCCCCTAAAAAAAACAAGAATAAATAGGTGTTTTTCATCTTTTTTGGTTTTGAGGTTAATGTTAATGAGTGAAAAAAAAAGAGACACTAATTTAAAACTAGTGTCTCTTTTTGTATATCGTTCTGCCGCTAAACAATTACTTAATAGTTATTGGAACTTCAACAGTTGTTTTGTCCCAGCCAATTACTAAATTCGCTACAGCGCCCTGAGCCGTAAAAGCAATCGATAAGGCTTCGATTGTATTGGATACCGGTTTTACCGGAACGCTTACTCTTGCAATATCTTTACTCTCATCGTATGCATAGGCACCCCACAAATCAATTTCTTTATTGATAATGATGGTCCATTTGTCTTTTTCAGGAATGGCAAACAAACTGTAAGTTCCGGCAGGAATATTTACTCCGCCAATAGTAACCGGTTTGTAAAACTTGATTTCGGTATTTTCGTTAGCACCTACACGCCAAACTTCACCAAATTTAATTAAATCACCAAAAATAGCACGTCCTTTAGCAGAAGGTCTTGCGTAAATAACCTTAATCGCCGGAGCAGGATTATCGGTTTTTTTGAATTTTACCGCTTTATTCGGGAAATACGAAATGTCCACCGGACTTGCGTCTAACGGAGCAAATTTCACTACATCCTGTGCTTGAACTGTAAAGGCAGCAAATAAAGTAACTGCCATTAAACTTAATTTTTTCATAGAATTACAATTTTTAGAATATCTACAAAGTAAGTTAATAATGAAGAAAAATCATATAATTAAAGTTTGTTTTTTGTTAATGAATTGCTAACGGTTCTTCTGTTTCATTTAGAATGATATAGAATGCAGCTGTTTTTTCTCCTAAATTATCATTTTATAAGGAAATTTTTTTAATATTCTTTTTTCTTCTTTGCATACCAATTCTGCATAATATAAAAGGCTTTCTTTTTATTTCCGTCATTGGAGATCAGTCCTTTTCGGTTGTATCCGTCCTGAATTCCGGGTAAAAGTCGTTTTGGCGATCTGAAATCGACCAGAATCCACGGACTTAAGCCGCTCAGATGTGGTATGTTTTCGATCATTTTCAGATTTTGAATGTACAGGTATTCCTGATATTCTTCTGTCCATCGTTCGTTTTTTTCACCGTGAAGGCCTTGTTTGGCATCACCTCCAAATTCAGAGACAATCACAGGTTTGTTGTATTTGGTTTTCCAGAAAATCTTTTCGGCATTTTCCAGTTTTCCGCCATACCAACCTAAGTATTGATTGAAGGAAATAAGATCCAGATACTGACCAATTTCGTCATTGATTGTTCCAAAACCGTCTGCTCCGGTTTGCGTCAGTAAAGCCGCGCTGATGAGTCGGGTATTGTCTAAAGATTTGGTGTGATCCACCAGATTTTTGATGAATGTATTTCGGGTATCCGAAATAGGGGTTTCATTGGCCATCGACCAGATGATGATGCAGGCTCTGTTTTTGTCTCTCGTAATAGCCGCTGTCAATTGCTCTTCGGCATTTTTGTAGGTGTTTGTATTGGTGAATTCAACCGTCCAGTACACCGGAATTTCCTCCCAAACCATGAGCCCCATTTTATCGGCTGCTCTGATGATGTTTTCGTTATGCGGATAATGGGCGAGACGCACATAGTTGCAGCCCAGTTCTTTTGCCCAGTTTAAAAGACGCAAAGCATCTTCTTCCGAATGGGCACGACCACCTTTTTCATTTTCTTCATGAATCGAAATTCCGCGCAGAAAGATTGGTTTTCCATTCAGGAGGATTTTGTCTCCCTGAGTTTCAATGGTTCTGAAACCAATAGTATCTTTTAATTGCTGGCCGTTATAATCGATTGTTACTTCGTATAATTTTGGGTTTTCGGGAGCCCAGTAGGAGATTTTCTTCGCTGGAATTTCAAAGTTTAGGATGCCGTCAGCGCCAATTTTTCCTTTGTAATGAATCTTTAATTCAGGAATCGAAAGGGTTATGCTATTTTGTGCCGAAGTGAAATTGTTGATTTTTACAAAACCTGAAATCAAAGCAGCATTGCCTTTTTTGAGCTGAATGTGGTAATCTTCAACAAAAGATTCATTCTCTTCAATTAAAGTTACGTCACGGGTAATTCCGCCGTAATTCCACCAATCGGTATTAATTGTCGGAACATCTTCTTTGTGGCGTGTGTTGTCGACTTTAATGACTAAATAGTTGTCTTTTGGTTTTACGATTGAAGTGATTTCATAATTAAATGGCGTAAAACCTCCTTCATGTCTTCCTAGTTTCTTCCCGTTTAAATAAACATCGGCTTTGTAATTAATAGCTCCAAAATATACAAAAAGACGCTTTTTGGCTTGTAAATCGTAATTGAAAGATTTTTTGAACCATACGTTTCCTTCATAGTATTTTAGTTCCGGAACCTGAGAATTCCAGTCCCCCGGAATATTGATTTGAGCTGATTTATCGAAATCATATTCAACCAGTTCCTGTTTGTTTGCCGCATGATAATTATTAAAAAAGGCTGAATTTGAAGGTTTGGCCTGTTTGTCGTATTCGTCGTGATGAAAGCTGTAATAGCCGGTTTCGTATGGATCGACAATATAGTTCCAGACTCCGTTTAAGGAAGTCGTATTTCGGTTTGGAACATTGGAGATCAGGTTTTGCGCTACTCCAAAAAAGGATAAGGCGAGAAGCACTAAAGTGATTAGCTTTTTCATTGATACAATTTTATTTCTTAATCATTTTTACACCTTTTGAAAAGGTGTTTTCTTTTTTGAATTTTATAAGGTAAAGCCCTGATGGTAGAGACGACACATTAATGTTTTCGGGAATTGTGTCGTAAGAAGCGACCTGTTTACCGCTATTGTCATAAATCCTTATTCCGCTATATTGATTTACAATAGCTTCTGAGAGTTCGAGTCTGTCACCTACCGGATTGGGGAATTGGATATCCATTTTTACTTTTGAATGTACTTCGGCTGATAAAGTCGTCAATTCCTCAATACTGAAATCCGAGAAAAGGAGAGTTTCGTCTCTCATGTTGGCAATATCAGTGAGGCTGCGGTAAATTCCCCATTTGGGTCTGATAAAAGAGTTGGCTGTATAAACAGTTCCGTTGGCAGCTGTATAAGCAGGCCGGATCGTTTGCACATTTGAATTGCTGTAGTCAACCAACACAGTTCCGTCGCTGACTTTTTTGATGACCATTGCATAAGTTCCATTGATACCAATTTTGATCGTTTCGGTAGCTTCGACCCATACACCTTCAAATAAAGATAAGGCAGGTAAAGCGTATTTAGTGGTTGCCGTTGCAGCATTTTCGTCATAAAGCAATTCTAAACGCGTTGCTCCAGTTGAAAGTTTTCTGAGGGTTATTGTAAAAAGCGGATCGTCGTCGTCGCCATCTACAGCTTTAACCTGGTGAATGTGTGTAAAACTGGTGGTTGGTTTAAATCCAACAGGAATTTTAAAGCGCCATTTGTATCGTACGGTTTCACCGATTATTCCTTTTAGATTATCAGGTGAGGGGTTGTATGATTTAATTTCTACACGCTGTCTGTCTGTTTTTCCGGCTACAGGTTCATTGTCCGGAGGAGTGTTACTCACATGTGAGTGAAATACAAAAACATTTTTATTCAGATCCGCATCAAAAACTTCGGTAATATGAGGTCCAAAACCGGGATGTATGGCGTCCGGTGCTTCGATCGCACCATTTGCTGTACCGGGAGCCAGTGCATTTGTTATGAGTTCATAAGTTCCAACACCACCCGGACCGTCAGCATTTAAAGTAACTTGTGTATGGCCCGCAAAACTGATTAGTACTAAGGCAATTTTGTAAAATATTGTATTTTTCATAATTGGTTTTTTAGTTTGCAATTTTGTTCTAATTCAAAGTAAATGTGTATTTCAGAGTCTTTAAATTTACTCTTTAAAAATCTATGGAAATCTGTGTGAAATAAAAATCACTTTAATCTATGTAATCAGTGGCAAAAAAAACTTTGCATCTTCGCGTCTTTGCGAGATTTTCCTAATTTAAAATTAATTGGCAATCTTCAAATATTCTCCTTTAAAACTCTGGTTCAATGCAGTCATTTCAATCGGAATCCCGGAACCGTCCGGAACCACTTCAATAGATGCTTTTCCATTGGCCATTTTTATAGACTCGCTTCCGGTGGGAGTTCCTTGGCTTTTCATGGTTTTTCCCCCTTTCAGGCATTGAAAATAAACGCTTTCTTCGTAATCCAGACAGCGTAAGTTGTTATGATCGAGTGCAATTGCCGTCACGAGATAATTGCCGTTTTTTAATTTTTCGCTGGACAATTGCAGTGCCGTAGCCGTATCATTTTTATTGAAACGGTAGTTCACTTTTAAAGTATCTGTGACTCTTTTTCCATCTTTTGTTTCTCCAACCGCGATCAGAATGTTTTCTCCTTTTAAAAAGTTTACATCCCAAGTCAAGCCATTTGCAGGATACAGCGACAGATTTCTTTTCTTTTCACCCAGTGATTTTTGCTGATGAAATAAAGTTACTTTTTCACAGTTGCTAAAAACACTAATTGTGCGAGGGGTATTTTCAGGACCCTGACGCTCGGTCCAGGTATGCGATTCGATGTACGCAAAAGGTTCCTTACTCCAGTAGCTTTTAAAAACATAGTAGGCATCTTTTGGGTTTCCGTTTCGGTCTGTCAGTCCTTTTTGATTCATGTACGGAATATCATCTTCGGGGCGTAAAGGCGTTGCAAAATCCTTGAATGCCCACTGAATATTGCCCACAAACGATGGGTCATTCTCGGATATATGTAAGTGCCAGTCAAATAAATCAACGATATAATTTTCGCTCCAGTCGCCAATTTGAGCAATATTAGCTACTTTGGTTTGCACTATGGCTTCTTCCCAGCCCTCGGCTTTTATGATGTTTTCACCTGTGACCGGATTCTCGCTGTGACGGCCCACATGACTGTCACCTCCATATTCGGCATGAATGAAGTGTTTGTATTCTTTTTTGTAAACATCGATTGCTTTTTGATAACTTTTGTAGCTCCCGGAATACCAGCCCGACCAGATCGAAGGGGAGAAGACATCGACAATTTGAGAACCTTCATAGTATTTTCGAATCGCTGTTTTTCGGGTAGGATCCATTTTATGGGCGATGTCGTTTAATTCTTTCAGGAATACATTTGTTCGGTCTGCATTATCTCCATCAGGAAAATCTGGCAGCCAGTTCATTTCATTCCCCAAAGACCAAATAATGATACTCGGATGATTGTAGTTTTGATTGATAATTTCTGCCAGCATATTTTTAGTGTTGGTTTGCCAGAGTTCGCCACCAATTCCACCGCGACACCAAGGCAGTTCATCCCAAACCAAAAGACCAAGTTCATCACAGGCCCTATAAACTTCTGGGTCTTGCGGGTAATGGGCAAGACGAACAAAATTGGCTCCCATTTTTTTGATGGATTCCATATCGGCACGATGCTGTGCATTGCTCATGGCAGCTCCCACGCCGGCTTCTTCTTCATGGCGGTGCGTACCCCGAAGGAGCAGTCGTTTTCCATTGAGATAAAATGGTCCGTGATCTTTAAATTCAAACCATCTGAAACCTGTTTTTTCATTTACACTGTCTCTGATTTGATTTTTCTCTGCTAAAATTACTATAACTGAATATAGATTTGGGGTATCAATATCCCAAAGCTCCGGGTTTTTAATATTGTCAAATGTTATTGTTGAAATATTGGCTGTAATCGGAATGGTTTTACCAGCTACTTTTTTTCCTTTTGGATTTTTAAGAATCACGGTTAAGGTTAGCTCTTTTGCAGTATCAGAATGGATGGTTTTAGCAACAATATTCAAGGATGCTTTTTTGGCAGAAACTTGAGGAGTGGTAATTTTCAGATCCTCAATATGATTTTTGTATTTCGATAATAACCAGACGTCACGTGTTATACCGCCATAAATGAAGAAATCGCTTTTTTGAGACGGGATGATTTCGATATCATAACTATTGTCTACCCGAACAAGAATTTCGTTATTTCCCTCTTTGATAAAAGGTGTAATGTCAATTGTAAATCCAATGTAACCACCGATGTGTCCACCGGCTTCGGTACCGTTGATATATACTTTTGTAGTTACATTCGATCCTTCAAAATATAAATAATAACGTTGATTCGGGTCGATTTTAGCAAGATTCAGTTTTTTTTGATACCAGCTGGCATCACGTCGGTAGCCTGGGTTTAAATCGGTTGCATCTTCGGCGTTCCAGGTGTGTGGTAAGTTAAGTTTGCTCCAGTTGTCTGCTTTTTTAGCCTGATCAGGATTGGAGGTATTGTTTTCTAAGTACAGCCAGTTTTCGTTGAGGTTGGTTTTCGTCTGAGCAAGAGTATTATTGTGACTAGACAAAAGAAAAGCAAGAAAAGCTATAATCGAAAATGATTGATAGTGATACAGTAGTTTTTTCATGGCTTATAAGGCTTTTTTTCTTAACAATGCTTCCAGAAAATAATAGTCAGCATAGACGATCGGTTCGTCAATTTCGTCGTGTTTTGGCCAGTTTCCAGTGCTGTGATCTAATAGGAAAGGGGCGTTTATTTTTGCATCTAGAATGTATTTGTCGGAATGTAAAGACGCGATTATTTTGTTGGCGAAAGCCAGATAACGGTTGTCTTTAGTATAACCGTACAATTCATATAGGGCTGAAGCCATGATGGTTGCCGCAGAAACATCACGTGCCGAGTTTGGAATACCCGGATCTTTAAAATCCCAATACGGAATTCCGTCTTCCGGTAGGTTTTTATTGGTCATAAAAAAATGTGCGGTCGCCTCGGCTTGTTTGAGGTAGGCCGGATCTTTTGTATAACGATACGACATAGTGAATCCGTAAACGGCCCAGCCCTGTCCGCGTGCCCAAACAGAATCGTCGTTATATCCCTGCAGGGTCGTTTTTTTTCTTACGGCTCCCGAAACTGGACTGTAATCAATAACGTGGTAACAGCTATTGTCTTCTCTAAACTGATTTTTTAAAGTGGTATTGGCGTGTTGGATAGCGATGTCCTGGTATTTTTTATTGCCGGATAATCTGGTGGCTTCAAAAAGCAATTCAAGGTTCATCATATTGTCAATGATCACCGGATAGTCCCAAATTTCTTTGTTGAAATCCCAGGAACGAATAGCTCCGACTTTTGGATCGAAACGGCTGCATAAAGTTTCAGCACCTTTAATAATTACATCTTTGTATTCTTGTTTGTTTTCCACTTTTAGCGCTTCTCCATAACTGCAATAGACTTTAAAACCAACATCGTGGGAACCTTTGTTAACGCTTTCTTTTTTACTGAAAGGCGTCCATTTTTCGGCTTGTTTTTTATAGTCTACATTTCCTGTTAAGCGATACAATTGCCAAAGATTTCCGGCAAAGAATGCGCTTGTCCAGTCTCTTGAAGGAACTTTTCTAATGAGATTGGTTTTGAGGGTCATGCTTCTGGGCATCGCCATTGAATCAACCGGATAATCCAATAGCATTTTGTATCGGGTTTCGAGAAGGTGGTCTGCTGCTGAAGTGTTTTTTGGATGAGAATTAATCCCGGATTTACAAGCTGTTGCAAGCAATGCAAACCCAAGGATTAAAGTAAAGAAACTAACTCTATTCATATGTAAGTTTTATTTTGATGTGGAGCTTTATACAAGCTTCTAATTTTTTTGCCACAGATTAAAGGATTAAAAAACTGTACTATTTTTTGTCGCAGATTTCGCAGAATTTTATTTTGATTTTTTTAATCGTTGCTAATTTGATACTGATTGTTTTGAGCTGTTACGTATAATTTTAACACATAGTGACATAGTTTATAGGAGCGTTTAAAAAGGTGTTTCATTTTTAATATTACCTCATAGCACTGTCGTAAAGCTATGCGAGGAAATCTTGATTTTTTTAGACTATCTATAATTGCAGCATAAAATCTATGTTTCTATGTGTTAATTTTTTTCTGGAAGATAAAAGGATTAAAAATCTGTGCTAATCTTTTTAATCTGTGGCAAACTTTCTTAAGATTTATGCCAATTCCTAATTATAGGCGTAAAGCTTTTTAATAACCAGGGTTGTTTGGTTTTAAGTTTGGGTTGATCGCTAACTCAGTTCCCGGTAATGGAAATAAATAATCTTTGTTGGGATCAAAATTAGCGTGCGGTTCAAAACCAGTCGGACCAAATACTTCCGGACCATTTTTGAGTCTTTTGATGTCGTACCATCTTACATATTCAAAAGCCAGCTCTAATCTGCGTTCGTCGATAACCATTTTTCTGAAAGCAATCTGAGATAAGCCCGGTGTTACATTGGCAGGAAAGGAAACCAGTTTCCCGGCTTTATTTCTGGCTCTGGTGCGTACGCGGTTTACATAACCGTCTGCTTCTGCAGTTCCGGGAGTGATTTCATTTAAGGCTTCGGCCGCTGTCAGGAGTACCTCGGCAAAACGCATCGTGATGTAATTGTGCTGTGAAGTTCTTCCGTTGGCACCCGCTTTTCCTGGAAAACGATAGTATTTGGCAATATGTGGGCGTGGCGCTTTCTCGTTATCACTCGAAGGAAAGATTTGCAAATTATTGCCCACTTTCTTTCTGATGATGGTGTCAAAACTTACCGCTCTTCGGTAATCTCTTTTGTCCCAATCGTTGAATACTTTTAAAGATGGAACGGCTACAGAAAATCCTTGTCCATAGCTGTACGATTCGTCTTTCAAAGAACCAGTAAAAAAAGCAGTATAATCCTGACCGTAGTTTCCTGAAGTCAAATTATTAAAATCAACTGTAAACAAAGGCTCTTTAAGTGCTGCTGTTTTTGTGGCATTGAATAAATCCTGAAAATCAGCGTCCAGTCCCAAGCCAAATTTTGCTTCATTGGTAATAACATATTTAGCCTCGTCGTAGGCTTTTTGATAGTTTCCAAGGGTTAAATAGACAGAGGCGAGATAACCTGCGGCGGTACCTTTTCCGGGAACTGCTTTTACTTTTGGTTTGTCTTCCAGCCATTGTTTGGCAAATTCCAGATCGGCAATTATCTTCGGATAAACATCGGCTTGTTTTGTTCTGCTTAAGGAATTTACTTGTGAAACGTCATTTACCACAAAGTCGATGTAGGGAATATCTCCGAAGATGCGAACTAAATGATAGTAGGCAAAAGCTCGTGCAAAATAGGCCTGAGCTACAATAGCGTTTACTTTTGCAGGATCACCGGGTGTTTTTTTAGCACCTTCGATGGCCTGATTGGCAGCAGTGATGATAATGTATGATTGCGGCCAGAAGTTTGCTACCAGACCATTAGTGTCATTCATCGTAAAATCATTCACATCGATACGGGCGGCCTGAGTGGTTCTGTCGCCAATATCGGCCATGTCGTCGCGTAACATTAAGGCAATTGTAAATTCTCTTCCCCAATAATTATTGTGGGCAATGTTGGCAAAAGCTCCGTTTACAGCAGCCTGTAGGTCGTCAGTATTGCTGAAGAAATTTTCCGGACGAATGATTCCCACCGGTTTTTCTTCTAAATCGGAACATCCAAAAGCGAATATTCCCAGGAAAAGAAAAGCTATATATTTTTTCATAATATTATTTTTTAGGTATTTGGTGTAATAATTTTAACACATAGAGACATAGTTTATAGGGGCTTTTAAAAGGCATTTCACTTTTAATATTACCTCATAGCATTGTCGTAAAGCTATGTGAAGAAATCTTGATTTTTTTGAATGATCTATAATTGTGGAGTAAAAAATCTATGTTTCTATGTGTTAATTTTTTCTCTCGCAGATCTCGCAGATTTTTTTAGCCACAGATTAAAGGGATTAAAAATCTGTGATACTATTTTAGCTGTGGCAAATTTTTATCGCGGCAATTTGATATTAATCTATGTTTCGATGTGTTTAAGATCATTTTTAAACTAAAATTTTAAATTGAAACCAAAAGTGAATGTTTTCACATTCGGGTAACTTCCATAATCCAATCCTAAGTTGGTGTTGCTTCTGGCATTGGTGTCATTAAGGTAATTGACCTCCGGATCAGAACCCGGGTAATTGGTAATGGTCCATAAGTTTTGAGCACTGATGTAAAAACGAACTTTACTCAATCCCATTTTGGATACAATTTTATCATCGAGACTATAGCCTAAAGAGATGTTTTTCAGACGAATGTAACTTGCATCATATACAAATCTTGAAGTTACTCTTTTCGTTCTTGCCGCATTAATTGGCACATTGGTATCTGTGTGGGTTGGTGTCCAGGCATCCAGAACTTCGGTTGTCGCATTATTGTTTCCTGAGGCCAGTTCCATCAGGGTATAATTTAAGATCTGATTCCCCTCAGAACCCTGAAAGAAAATATTCAGATCAAGATTTTTATAAGTGAAGTCGTTATTAAGTCCGAAGATGAAATCAGGATTTGGGTTTCCTATGATAGTTTTATCGTTTGAATCCAGTTTGCCGTCACCGTTTACATCTTTGAATTTTTCTCCTCCGGCTATCGTTTCAAAATTCCCGGGCAGAATTGCTTCTCCCTGCTGAATGACACCGTCGTAAACAAATCCGAAGAATGAGCCGACTGGTTGTCCGACTCTTAAAATTTGAGAATCGGTAGCAAGGAAGTGACCGGGAGTAGAGTTGATTAAAAGATCTTTGTCATCGGCTAATTTTAGTACTTTGTTTTTATTGGAAGAGATATTGAAACTCGTCGACCATGTAAAATCAGCTCCAATAAAGTTTTTGGTATTGATGCCCAATTCCCATCCTTTATTTTCTAATTCTCCAACATTTTGAAGCTGAGAAGCAATTCCTGAAACGCCCGGTAAAGGTCGGTTGAACAATAAATCTTTGGTGATTGTTTTGTAATAATCGGCTGTGATACTGATTCGGTTATCAAACAAACCGAGATCAATTCCGTAATCCTGCTGGTAAGAAGTCTCCCATTTTAAGTTCGGATTGTCTAAAGAAGTCAGTTGAACCGCATTTACAATTACGTCTCCGCTTACATCATAAATTTCAGAGAATCTCGAAAGGGTAGAATAAGCCCCAATTGATGGGTTTCCCGTGGCTCCGTAACTGGCTCTCAATTTAAAATTTGAAACCGTTTTGCTGTCCTTCAGAAAGTTTTCCTTACCGATATTCCAGCCAACTGCTCCGGAAGGGAAGGTTCCGTATTTGTAATTTTTACTAAAGCTTGACGAACCGTCTCTACGGGCTGTAAAAGTGAACAGGTATTTATCGGCATAATCAAAATTCAATCTTCCGAAAGCCGAGATCAGTTCTGTTTCTGACAATCCTGAATCGGGTTTTAAAAATACGGTTCCTGCACCTAAGTTATGATAGGAGTTGGTGTTCGTTAAAAAACCTCTTGCGGCAGCGTATGAATTTTCGTTTTTGTTTTTTTGATAAGAATAACCTCCAAGTACCGTAAGGATTCCTTTATCGACGATTTCACGTTTGAAAGTCAGGTAATTTTCAGTTAAAAAAGAAGAGAATCTGGTATTGTTTACAGAAGCTTCTCCTTTAATGTTTTTTCCTGCGATTAAGGTGGATGGAATATATCTTCCGGTTTGCGAATTGGATTCGGTTAATCCTAATGTGGTTTTGAAGTTAAGATCTTTGGTGAGTTGATACGATGCAAAGAAGTTACTTCTGTTGGTAATATTGATGACCTCCAGAATGTTTTCCATAGCTGTCGCGTACGGATTGTCGATATCATCTCCAATAGGTGCTGTGGTGGTAAAAGTTCCGTCGGCATTATAAATTCCTTTGTCGGGCATAAAACGGTAAGCTGCAGCAATTACACCCGCGGCTCCTGTTCCTCCCGCACTGGTCTGACTGATGATTCCTTCCTTATTTTGTTTGCTTTGAAATAAATTCAGACCCACTTTAAACTTGTCGCTCAAATCGGCTTCAAGATTACTTACAATGGTGTATTTGTCAATTCCGGAGTTAATGACAACTCCATTCTGGTTGAAATAATTCCCTGAAACATAGTATTTGATTTTATCTGACCCGCCTGAAAAAGACAATTGGGAGTTAGAAATTAATCCATCGCGGTAAATGATGTCTTGCCAGTTGGTATCAGAACCTGCCGCAGTGTGTGTGGTGAAACTTTTTCGATACGCTACAAATTGATCAGCATTTAACAAATGCAATTTATTGTTGACAGACTGTACGGAGGTGGAATTACTGAATTCGATAACAGGAGCACCCGGTTTTCCTTTTTTGGTCGTGACCATGATAACTCCATTTGAACCTCTTGATCCGTATATGGCAGTAGCTGAAGCATCTTTTAAAATCTCTATCGAAGCAATATCCTGAGGGGCAGGCATCGATGCACCGGCAAAACCGTCTACCACGATAAGGGCATCTCCACTTGCATTGATAGAAGTACCACCACGAACCCTGATTTTTACGGGAGCACCCGGTTCACCACCATTATTGGATTGTACCGAAACTCCCGCAGCACGGCCTTGTAATGCCTGCTCTGCATTTAATAACGGATAGGCTGTTAGTTCTTTGGCTGTCACCGAAGATACTGAACCTGTAATGTCACTCTTTTTACGGGTGCCATAACCAACAACGACTACTTCATCGAGATTTTTGGTATCCGGTTTTAAACTGACATTGACTACGGTTTTATTGCCTACCGGAATTTCGATCGTTTGATATCCTATAAAATTGAAGACTAATACGGCATTTTTTTCAGAAACGATAACAGTATAGTTTCCATCCATGTCTGCAGATGCGCCCACTGAAGATCCTTTGATATAAACATTAGCACCAGGAAGTCCGAGTAAGTCTTCGGAGGAAGTAACTTTTCCGGTGACTTTTCTTTCCTGTGCATTCATCACAATATTTACCAGTAAAAAATAGACCAGCAAACACCATTTAAGCGATTTTAAAATTTGGTTTGTAAACATTCATTTTTGGTTTTAGGTTAGTGTTAGATAAAATAAAAAAGCAATAAACTCATTCCTATTATCAGCAATATAAACACAATTTGCAGTAATATGAATTTTGTTTTTTGGGTTTTCATAATGACAAATGTAGGAGGCACGAAGGATATAGAAATACAAAAAAGGGTATCTAAAAATACAGATACCCTTTTTTATCCCTTTAAAATAGAGGATTTCTTAATAAATTACAGATGACCTGGAAAATTTATCCGAAAACTGCGTTGGCGTTTCTCCGTATTTTTTCTGGAAACATTTACTAAAGTATTTGGGATTATTAAATCCCACTTTATAACTCACTTCAGAGATGTTTAATTTGTTTTGTTCTAACAATTGAGCGGCACGTTTCATTCGTATTTCATGGATAAATTCGTTAGGTGTATAATTTGTCCAGGCTTTAATTTTTAAAAATAACATGGTTCGGCTGACCCCTAATTCAGTACAGAAAAACGGAATGTCGAATTGCTCGTTCGAAATATTTTCTTCTACAATTTTAAAAGCTTTTTTCAGCAGTTCTTCATCGAGTGAAGAAACGGTAATTTCTGAAGGATTAAAACTGTCTTCATTTGAAAATTTGTTTTTCAAACGTTCGGTTGAATTTAGCAAATTTTTGACACGAAGTTTAAATTCAGTTAGATTAAAAGGTTTACTGATATAATCGTCGGCTCCGCTTTCCAGTCCTTCAAATTTATACACCAGTGAAGTTCTCGAAGTGAGCAGGATAACAGGAATATGACTGGTTTTTAAGTTCTCTTTGATTTTTGAGCAAAGTTCTGTGCCTACCATTTCGGGCATAATGACATCGCTGATAATTAAATTCGGGACATGCTGCAGGGCTTTCTCAAACGCAACTTTTCCATTTTCAGCTTCAATGATATTATACTCATCTTTGAGGAGATTTTTCATGAACGAGCGGAGTATCTTATGATCTTCAACAAGTAGAATGGTTTGTTTTTCGTCATTCACCACAAAATCGGCAATATCTTCGCGCTCAATTGTTTCTGACGGTTCGAGTTGAGAACTGTATTGCTCGATAGCATCACTGATCTGAAAGTTTTCTATAATTTCATGGTCTAAAAGATGAGATCTGCCCAATGGAAGTATTACTTTAAAAACGACACCACCGGTCTGTTTGTTGCTAACTTCGATGTTTCCTTTGTGTAGTTTTACGATGTTTTTTACGATCGAAAGACCAATTCCGGTTCCTTTATTATAGCTTTTCTGTACGTTGTTGTGCATTGGAACTTCGTAAAACAGATCAAATATTTTATCAATATGTTCGGCTGCGATTCCAACTCCGGAATCTTCTACGGTTATAAAAAGATTTTCACGATCGTGTGCGATCTTAAGATGTATGTTTCCGCCCTTCGGGGTGTATCGAAAGGCATTGGAAATTAAATTGTAAAAAACACGTTCCAGTTTATAACGGTCAAAGTACAAAGGGATTTCTTCCTCTGTAGATTCGAAAGTGTAGTGGTAACCACCATCTTTTGCATATTCGATAAAAGAAAGAAAAATCTCTTTGGTGAATTTTACAATATTTCCTTCTGCTGATTCGAGCGTCACCTGATGATTTTCAAGTTTTCTAAAATCCATCAGACGATTGATAAGACTTAAAAGATGATTGGCACTTCCTTCGATAACCAGCAGTTTTTTGTACATTTCATTCGTACCGTTGTAATTGGCCAGAATTTGCTGTAAAGGGCCCAGAATTAAAGTCAATGGCGTTCTAAATTCATGTGAAATATTAGTGAAGAAATCCAGTTTAGCGAGATTATTTTCTTCTATTCGTTTGGTTTCTATATATTCGAGTTCCAGTTTTTGTTTTAGTGCCGTTTTCGATTTCATGATCCAAATCAAACCGTAAATGCCTAGTCCAATTAAGGTTCCGTAGAGTAAAAATGCCCAGATACTGCGCCAGGGAGCCGGGTTTACAATGACGGTTAAGGTTGTTGGAACTTTATTCCATACCCCATCATTGTTGGCGCCGCGAACTTCAAAAGTATAGGTTCCGGGATTCTGAATGGCAAAAATTGCTTCGGAATTTTTGGTTGTTGTCCAGTTGTTTTCCAATCCCACCAAACGATAGCTGTATTGGTTGTTTTTGGATCGAATGTAATTTGGAATTGCAAAATCAATTGAGAAATTGGCTTTGTCGTAATCCAGTGTAATGGTTTTGGTATAGGTGATGCTTTTTTTCAGAATCCCAATAGAATCATTGGGATGTATGGTTTCGTTTTTGATTTTCAAATTGGTAATTAATACCTGAGGAGCATAGTGGTTCAGAGAGATTTTTTTTGCATCAAAAAAGGTCACACCAGACGGACTCCCGAAGTAGAATTTATTAGAATCGAGTTTTAGAGCTGAGTTATCATTAAATTCGTTGCTCGCCAAACCATCTTTTTGATCGTAGATTACAACTGTTTTCTGGATGGTATTGTATTTTATAATGCCTTGATTGGTACTAATCCATAGATTTTTATCATCGTCTTCAAGGATGGAATGAATGGAAGTAATAACGGTATTTCCAACTTTTAAATTGATTTTACAGAATTTTTTGCCATCAAAATAATGAAGCCCTTTGGCTTTTGTTCCCACCCAGATTTTCTTTTGACTGTCCTGAAATAACGTTAGAATATCGTCACCGGATAGGGAAGAAGAGTCAAAAAAGTAATGTTTGATGCTGTATTTTCTTGAAGTGGAATTGTTTAACGGAATGTAGTTTAATCCGTTTTGAGTGCCAATCCAGATTGCTTTTTTTTCATCGACCAGCATCGTTCGCACAATGTTGTTGGTTAAATATTCCGGTTGGGAAGTATCATTTCCGATAACTTCAAAGGTTTTGGAAAGGATGTTGTACCGAATCAGACCTTTTCCAAAAGTCCCAATCCAGAGAATGTCGTTACCTTCGGCTTTGATCGAATATACGCCGGATTCTTTGAGTAAAGTGTTTAAATCGGGCGCGATTCGGTGGTCTTCAATTTTTTTTGAATTAATGTTGTAGGCAGATAGACCTTTCGAGAAAGTTCCGATCCATAAAATATCAGCGGAAAGACACATGGATTTGATATCATTTTTGACGTTTTTACCACTTTGACTGTTGATATAACTAACTGCTTCGGTGTTTCTGTTGAAAATCGTGATGCCGCCACCTTCTGTTCCAAAGTAGACATTGTGATTATTGTCAGTAACAATCGAACTTACAACATCAAAACTCATAGGAATCTTTTTAGAATTTTGATTGTAGTTGGAGAAATTAACATTTGAAATGTCCCAAATGTTTACGCCTTTGTAGTAGCAGCCAATCCACACGGAGCCTTTTCGATCAATAAATATCGATTTTACCTTATCAATTCCGTTGCTGTTGTTATTGCTGTTTATTTTTTGGAGGCTGTTGTCTTTTGCTAAAATGTAGATTCCGTCGTAAGCACCAATCCATAAAGAACCTTGTTTGTCGATTGCCAGTGATCGGATATCCGTATTGATTTCGCTGTATTTTTCATCAGGTAAAAAGGAAACAAATGCATTGGCATTTTTGTCTAGTTTTAGAAGGCCTTTGTTTTTTGTTCCCACCCACAAATTACCCGAAGCATCTTCTGTAATGGCGACAACATTCAGCTGGTCTACAGAATTTAAAGGATAATTTTTAAAGATATATTTTCCGTTTTTTCTGCTGATAAGTTTGCATAAACCTTTGGTCGTTCCGATCCAGATTTCGCCTTTTTTGCTTTTGTGTATCGTGATAATATTGTTGCTTGGTACCGTTGTATCATCAGTATCTGAGTGAAAAACCGAAGTGAATCTATTTGTCTTTTTGTTGTAAATAGTTATTCCTGTTGAAGTCCCAAACCACATTTCATCTCCAATTTCTTTGATCGACCAGATAGCATTACTGCTTATGGTGTGATTGGTTTTGGTATGTAAATATCGCGTAAAACGATTATTGACCGGATCGTAACAGTTGAGCCCGTTGTAGGTCCCCACCCAGATTTTTCCTGTATTGTCTTCTTCAATGGATAAAATATCATTGTTGCTGATCGAATGTTTATTGGTGACATCATTCCTAAAAATGGTGAATTTACTACCATCGTATTTATTGAGTCCGTCACGGGTACCCAACCACATTTGTCCCAGTTTATCCTGATGAATTACAATAACGGAACTCTGCGAAAGACCGTCAGTAGTCGAGATGTTTTTGAGGCGGTATTTATTTTGGGAAAGTATATTTCCGGAAATAAAAAAGAGTAGCAGAAAGGCTATTTTGTATTTCATAGCGGTTTTTTTTAGGAGCAAAGGTGCAGAGGTTGAAAGATGCAAAGATGCAGAGGTTCAAAGATTCAAAGGTTCAGAGGTTCAAAGTTTTTCGGCACTGTATGTCATTTCGACGAAGGAGAAATCTCATTAAGTAACTCCGTAACTAGAGTCCTTTCTTTGTCGAGTTTCTAGTGTGATTTCTCCTTCGTCCAAATGACAAACGGTATGCTTAAAAAAGACTCTCCGACTCTGCGCCTTTGTGAGATTATTTCTTCACGCGCCTTTGCAATTGATAATCATACAAGGAAGGAATTTTACTCATAGGCGTATTTAAGAATTCAACATATGCGTCGGGTTCATATTTTACCTCAAATTTGGCATTACCATTTACACCTATAATCCGGGCAAATGGACCATCTTTCATGCCGTAAAGCAAGATAGGTTTGGTTATTTCAGTCGGGTTTTCAACCTTAACATTCAGATTCCAGAACGTACTAAATGGCGCATGTGAAGGCTTCCAGTAATCGGCGCCTCCGCCTCCAAACAAATAATAACTGTTGTTTTTGTCCGTTTGTAGGTGTACAGTGATCTGATCGAATAAGTTTTGGTGATTGGCTCCAGAATGCTGGTCTAAAAGAGCGTCGGTAAAAATCTCACAGTTTTGATAGACGTTTTTTGTTGCAAAAGTGTTGAAACTTAAAGGATGAACCGCTTTGTTGTAAATTTTAAGATTCCTGACCAATACATTATGCACACCGCCTAAAGTGACGGTGTAATGTGACAAATGTGGTCCATCGGTAACAATATCCTGAATGGTAACATTGGCAATCTCCTCGGCCAGAATTCCACTATCGGCATTCGTAATGACCACATCTTTGACCCAGCTATTGAAAAGTCTTGTTAAGAATAGAGCATTGTTTCCAGGTTCTACATGATGCGCGACTCTCGGAATATCCGGAAAGGTGAAATGCAGTTGTTCGATTCCAACTTCGCTTAAATGTTTCCACTCTACCAATTGTGCCTGATAACTTGGTTTTATAGTGATCGTAAGTGGCGTTTTGATGGTAATTTTTGAACCTGCTATTTTGGTGATTTCAACCTGTTGTCTGACAATTGGCAGTTTTGGAAATTTCCAATGGTGTGAACCCGGTTTTACAGGAGCGCCCTGATATAAGTCTTTTATGATTTCGCCATTTTCACCGTCTTTATTGAACAGCTGTAACTCGAGTATATCCCCAACTTTGATTCCTTTTACTTCGGAAACACTGATAGTATGCTCGCCTATGGTTCCGGAATTTACTTTTGCCAAAGGATTTGGAGTTGGTTCATATTTATCGAGATAAGATTTTACTCGTTCCTTCGGAATTTGGGTCCAGATAATTCCGCCGGACCATGCATATTGGGAAAAAGGGAGGTCGATGTTGTTTTCGGGTTCGCGTTGTCTTTTATCAAATGTGGTTAAATATTCACGGAGTTCCGCCAAGGATTCCGGATCTTTGAAATACATCATGGGTCTCGGACAATATATTTCGGTTCCTTTTTCACCTGAACCCATACCACGAAGTATGAAATTGCTTCTTTCCAGGTATAAAACAGCACTCACAATAATTCTTCCGGCCGGCAATTGCAAAATTACATTGCCCTGAACGTCATTTGCTGCTTCTATGGCTTTCAACAGCGCTTTTGAATCGTCTAGTCCATCATTTGCTTTTACGCCATAATCGGTGGCGTTAATGACTTTTCCTGATGTTTCCGGAATTTGGCTTTCGCCGAAATGATATCCTGCATAACTGAAGTCAGGAAGGTAATTGTTTTTTGAATCGGTTAGTATTTTTGGAGTCTGTTGACTAAATACAAAGCCAGACACAAAAAAACTGCAGCAAATCAGGATGGTTTGGGTATTCATGGTTGTGGTTATTTTGGTTAGGTAGTTTCTCGCAAAGTCGCGAAGGCACAAAGTTTTTTATGTATGCTTGTACAATGTTTCATGGAGACTGAGCACATCCAATTATTCAAAATCTATAAATGCATTCATCTGCTTAAATCTTTTTAAATCTGCGAGAAACAAAAGGTTTGCGTCTTTGCGAGATTATTTTATAAAGACTTCACAATCCCCATTTCTAATCCTCTCAATTCGGCCAATCCCCTTAAACGGCCAATAGCAGAATATCCGGGATTTGTTTTTTTATTCAAATCGTCCAGCATTTGATGACCGTGATCCGGACGCATGGGCAACTGACTGTTGTTTCTTTTTTCAACTTCGAGAATTGCTTTTACAACTTCATACATGTCTACATCACCTTCCAGATGATTGGCTTCGTAAAAGCTGCCTTCGGCATCTCTTTGGGTGCTTCTTAGATGAATAAAGTTCATTTTGTCGCCATGACGTCTTATGATGGCAGGCAAGTCATTATCAGCTCTCACTCCATAAGAACCGGTGCACATCGTGAATCCGTTTGATTTTGAATCGACAGCAGCCATCAATTCCATTAAATCTTCTTCGGTACTTACAACTCTCGGCAATCCAAGAATAGGGTAGGGTGGATCGTCAGGATGTATAGCCATGAGAACACCTTTGCTTTCGGCAATCGGAATAATTTGTTTTAAAAAGAAGAAAAGATTTTGCTTCAGCGTTTTTCTATCGATATGATTATAAGTGTTTAAAGTCGCCAGAAAATCTTCTATGCTATACGCTTCTTCGGCACCAGGAAGTCCTGCCAGAATGTTTTGCTGTAGTTTTACCTTATCAGCTGTTGTCATGGCTTCAAAGTATTTTGTTGCTTTTTTAATTTGATCTGCGGTGTATTCTTTCTCAGCTCCCGGCCTTTTCAGTATAAACAATTCAAAAGCCGCGAAAGCATTAATATCAAATCGTAATGCTTTTGAGCCATCAGCAACTTCATAGGCTAAGTCGGTTCTGGACCAATCTAGAACCGGCATAAAATTATAACAAATGCATTTGATGCCGCACAAAGCCAGATTTAAAATGCTTTGCTTATAATTTTCAATGTATTGCAGGTAATTTCCGCTTTGTTTTTTAATGTCTTCGTGAACCGGAATACTTTCGACTACGGACCATGTTAATCCTGATATCCCTTTTTTAGAATCACCATTTTCATGTTCAATTTCGACTTTTCGTTTTAAAATTTCTTCAATACTCCAAACTTGTCCGTTGGGAATATGATGTAATGCGGTTACAATTCCGGTGGCTCCGGTTTGTTTAATATCTTGTAAAGAAACCGGGTCATTTGGTCCGAACCATCTTAACGTTTGTTCCATTCTTTAAGTGTTTTAGAAGTTTTGTACATGATTTTGAAAACGAGGGAAGTGTTTATTTTCTATTTTAAATACTGGTAGCAGCAAATCCTCCATCTACTTTTAAAATCGTTCCTGTTACAAATTTTGACATGTCGCTGCACAAGAACAAAAGGGCTCCATCAATGTCTTCCGGAGTTCCAAACCTTCCCATTGGAGTATGTTCGATTATTTTTTCGCCTCTTGGAGTTAGTTTTCCTTCCGGAGTCAATAATAGAGATCGGTTTTGTTCTCCTATAAAAAAACCGGGTGAAATAGCATTAACACGTATTCCTTCGCCATATTTAGACGCCAGTTCTACTGCCATCCATTGCGTAAAATTGTCGATCGCAGCTTTTGAAGCGGAGTATCCCACCACTCTCGTTAAAGGCCGCTGTGCTGATGCCGATGAGATATTAATGATATTTCCTTCTTTCTGTTGGGCAAAAAGTTCCGAAAAGACTTGTGATGGTAACATCGTTCCAATAATATTCAGGTCGATTACTTTTTGTAAATCTTCGGTCTGTAGATCGTAAATTGCCTGATCAGGTCTAATAGTAGCTCCCGGCATATTTCCTCCCGCTGCATTGATAAGAATATCGAGACGGCCGTATTTTTCTACAATAAAATCTCTGGCTTTTTCCAGTTCTTCTTTGTGTAAAACATTCGCCTGAATGGCAAAAGCTTTTCCGCCATTACTTTCTATTGCGGCTACGGTGGCATTGGCTTTTTCGATAGATTGGGAGACTATTCCAGTAATAACGCCCTGCTTGGCCAAAACGTTGGCAAAATTACTTCCCAATACTCCGGCACCGCCTGTAATTAATGCAATTTTTCCTTTTAGATTAAATATTGAGTCCATGTAAAGTTTTATGATTTATAGATTTTTGTCCGGTGAACAAAAAAGTGTTTTTAAATAGGGATGAGGTTATTTGTTACCGTCTGATCGTTTGGATTATTTCGAGAGCTTTTTTCGATTACTTCATAATTCTGATGAGGAATACAACAAATGAACCCCTTGTTTAGCAATAACATCAATGATGTTTTGAATAATACTCCTATTTTAAATTTTTACTTTAATCACAATTTTTTTAAGTGTTCCTTCGCCAATCATTGCCGCATGAACATCTTCGGGAAACAAAATCGCAAACTGTTTTTCCTGTAATTCAAAAAACATATCCGGTTTGTCATAAAAGAAACGAACATCGCGTTCGTCATTATAATCTCCGTTTGGACTAATACATTTTTCTCTGGGTTTCCATGCAAAAGTCTCCGGTCCTTTGATCGAAATCTGGATGTCAATATTTTTATCGTGACATTCAAATCCTTTTATACTTTCTTCTTTGGTTGTGCCTTCGCCAACTATCACAATTACTTTTAAGCCCTCGCCAATTTCAAAAGTACCTTCTTCAAGAGTACTCATGTCATTTTGGTTTACATAGTCGAATGCTTTTTTAAAATTAGGATGCAGGCTGAAATATTTTGCCGCGCTTTGTAATGAATCTACAATCATTGTTATTTGGTTTTTATGTTTTTTAAGCTCCTGGATTCATCCTTGATTGAATTGATTTAGAAGCGATTACTAATTTGTTTTTTGCTTTATGTAGTTTTCTGTAAAATACTGGTAATTATATTGTTATGCTCTGTTTTGATTCTGATATCAGTAAAGGTCAAAAGCGATTTTTTTAACTACCAACCTTACTTTTTAACAGATTAGAGAAATACTCTTAAATCCGTTAAAAATGCAAATCGTACTATTATTTTTACTTAATGCTATGATTTTTTAATACACATGTGTATATTTGCGTGTGCGCACACGGTATTTTACAAATGTATATAAAAAGTTAGGTAAAACAACTCGTTTTTGATAAAAAAAATATTAATTTGAAGTGATTAGCAAAATCATTTAACTTAAAAATCAGCAATATCATAACTATAAAAAAAATCGCGGAACTGGCTAACGTTTCCCCAGGAACTGTTGACAGAATCATCCATAATCGGGGGCAGGTTGCTCAGGAAAATGTAGATAAAGTAAATGCTATTATCGAGGAGTATGGCTACAAACGAAATATTTTGGCCAGTAATCTGGCGTTGAATAAAAAATTTCATTTTGCAGTATTTTTACCTCAATATGAAAATCTGGAATACTGGAAAAGTCAGATTGCGGGTATAGAAAAGGCAGCTGTAGAGTTCGGTAAATTTGGCATTGTTCTGGACTATTTCTTATATGATTTTAATACGACTTCGTTCAAAGAGGCTGTTAAAAAAGTATTGGATTTCGAATGTGACGGTTTATTGTTTGCTCCTATTTTCTATGAAGAGTCTATTCAGTTCCTGACAGCATATAAGAAGACAAGTATTCCCGTAGTGATGATTGACTCTAATATTGATTCCGGTACAGCTCATGCTTACATAGGGCAGGATGCTTTTCAGAGTGGTTATTTAGCAGGAAGATTAATTAGTTTTGCTGTAAAAAATGAAAGACAGGTTCTGATTTTTAAGATTACCAGAGAGATCGAAAGTACCTCGGTATATTTGCAGCGCATTGCTGGATTTCATTCATTTTTTAAGGGGCAGGAGCACCTTAAGAATTTTAAATTTTCAGAAGTGACCCTAAAAGATTCCGGAATCGATCAATTGAATTTGAATATGTTTGAAGGAATCAACAGTGTTTTTGTACCGAATTCGAGAGCGCACATCGTTGCCCGATTTCTAGAAGAAAACAATATAAAAGGCGTTCGGATAATTGGGTATGATTTATTGGAAAAAAATATCGAATACCTGAACAAAGGTGTAATTGACTTTTTGATCAACCAAAGGCCGGAAGAGCAAGGGTACATGGGGATTCATTATTTGTATAAAAAATTGGTCTTACAGGAAGCGGTAGAAGACACGCATTACATTCCGTTAGAAATTATTTTAAAAGAAAATTATGTACCAACAAACCGGAAAGGTTCTTAAGATCGATTCTGTAGATTTTTTAGCAAACCCGACAGGTTTCAAAAACCTGTCGGGTTCGAAAGTAGGTTAAAGCTTTAGAAAAAGAATCATTTTTTGACCTTCACCAAAAGCGGATTATTTATTTTTTGGGCAAACGTACTCAAATAAGCTTCCCATTCTTTTTCCGTCTGAAAAGGGCTTCCTTTTTTCCATCCGAACCCCGTATAGTAAATCGCTTTATTGTTTTTTACCTCGATATTTCCATAAAGGTTGCTCAAATCTTTTTCATTGGTAACATGATGATCAAAACTTGTTAAGGTATTCTTCGGCGCTACAATTCCGGTTCCGATTTCAGAATCGTCAATAGGCTCCCAGTAACTTATCCAACCTTCTTTAGTATTGGTTCCTATTGTTCCTTTTTTATCGTGTAGTGTTAATCCTGCCGCCACGGATTTCGTTCCTGTAATGCTAATTTCAAAGCGAGATAGGTAACTCCCGTAATCCAGGCTAATGAGTTTAGATTCGGTAATTTTGTTGCCTTTCGCATCCCAATTGGCATAAGTCAGTATAAAACTGGTTCTGAGTGGGCCTGTAGTAATGGTTTTCCAGCTGATGAAGTTTTTAGAATAATAGTATTTGCCATCGACTTTAATTGCTATTCCGCCTACACCACGACTGTCGCCTACATGAAAATTGTCTAAACCTTCGCCGGTATCTTTGTGATACGTTCCGGTTCCGTTAGTTGCTTTTTCGTACCATTTATTGATGATGGGATATTCAACCCTTTTGAGCCAGGCGTCGATTCCGCTGGTTAGCGTTCCACCGGGAATCTTGTCTTCCACCATTTTCTGGGCGACAGGACCATACGTTCTAAAGGCGACTTTGTTATTTTCCCAGGCATAATCATCCGTCCGTTCCGGAACAAATCTTGAGTAACAACTTACCGTTGCGTCTTTTGATGGATTTTCGGATGTTAAAATTTCAAAATCTTTGTGGGATGAAGCTTTTATTTTGGGCTGAAACAATAATACATCCATTGTCCCATCACCATCGTTATCAACAGTCTGAGTAGTTAAGAGTGTATTGCTGCCAATCTCTTTAATAACACAATCTTCCAGTTTAACTCCGGTAGGGAAATCGAGAATTTTGTGGGTCAGGTCAATTGTTTCAAATTCACGATCCATAGGTAGAGAGTTGGTAACCGTGATAATCTTATTTTGGGAATGAACGGTGATACTACTTGTTAGAATCGCGGTAAAGAGAATGTATTTTTTCAAGATTTAATTTTTTTAATGTTCTGAGATGTTTTTTGAAATATAAATTTACAAATGAAATCGAACTTAAAAATACAGATTAGGAGTAATAATATACAAATTGTTGTTAATCAGTTGTTTGTTGGGTATGCTGATTTGAACACATAGAAACATAGATTTCTTTCGTTGGAAAGTTATTAATTATAATTTAATGGATTATTTATCTTTTTAAACGGATTCCCACTTGCCATTTTGTTTGGCGAGATCAATGCAAAGCTGACCGTATTCGGTCATTAATCCTTCATCAATCATTCGTTCTGCCCGGTCTTTATTGGGTTGGCTCCATTTGCTTTTTTTGGGATTTCTGGGGGTAAATGTCAGATAGTAACTTTCGGGATCCCGTTTTTTACACAAACTGTCTATCCATCCAAAACACAAAGCTTCTTCTGTAGCTTCGATAAGATTTACACTTTCGGTTTTACTTTTTTTGTGGTATAAAATCAACCAGACTGATTTTTCGATCTGACTGTTTTCCTGCAGCCAATCACGCCATTCTTTTCGGGTTTTGGCATAAACTGCTATTCTTCCGTCTTTTGTTTCCATAAGTTAAGAATTGAAAATGGAACTAAATTTAATGAATTTAAATCGCAAATCGAGGAAAGTTTTAGGGAATCCGAATGGTGTTTTCAAAACAGTCAGTATCTTCAGCATCTTAGGAGAAATAAATGCAATGGCTGTCAAGGTTTTAGATTGTAAATTGTGGTGCACATTGTAAACCTTTGTACCTTTGTTGTTTAGGAGATTTTGGCATGTAAAAAGTATATAGAGATGGGAGTATATGCTATTTGAAATGTAAGCTGTAAGTATTTTGGAAAGATCTCTTATTCAGATGTGAGAAAGATAACAAGTCAGGATTAATAAACATTCAAAATAAAATAGCTATGATACATCAAATTGATACAACAGACAATATTGTCGCTTTTCGGGCATTGGCAGCGCTAACAACAGGAGATTTTCTAAATGTAGTGATTCCCGCAGTAGAGCATTTAGTAAAGCAAACCAACGAAATCAACTTTTTACTGGTATTGGATACTGATATCGAAAATTTTACATCAGGCGAATGGCTGCAAGAAGCTTTACTGGGATTAAAACATCTTGGAAAGTGGAATAGAGCCGCTATTATTTCAGATTCTGAAGAGATTATTTCTTTTACTAATGGATTTAATCATATCGTTCCCGGTGAATTTCATGGTTTTAAAAGAGAATCCTTTAATAAAGCACTAAATTGGGTGGAAGGGAATATTAATATATAGTAGAATTTTGTTCCGGTTTTAAGCTAAAAAAAATAGCCTGGAATTCATGAAGATTGTTTGATGAAACAAAGCAATATTCATGAATTCGTGGCTAAACTTTTATATATATTGAAATAAGTTCGATAGTTATCAGGATCAAAACCTGAAACAAACGAAACCTAATGATTGTATTCGATACCACTACTTACGTTACGATCTCTTTTGGCTTTAGTAGTTTTCGAAATTTGTTTGTAACAAGCTGTTGCCAATAAGGGTACAGCAAGGCTTCCAACTACTGCTGCGGTTTTATTTTGTCCCGCTTTTTTTAAAAGAGCACCTGCTAAAAGTGTTCCTACACCTGCGAAAATCAAATTTTTTACAGAAAGCTTAGAGGCTGGTTTTGGGGTAATTCCGTGTAATAGAGGATCTATAAAATTTAATTTTTCCATGATTATACTAATTTATTTAATTAAACTTGTTTGTTATTTATACAGATAACTTTTACTATCCGTTTCGTTTTTTATTTTAATTGCAATCAAAAAAGATTCCCGCAAATACTTGTTCAAGAAACAAGCGAAAATCCTGCCAGATTATAACCGTGCCCATCATTTAGCAAAATTTTATAATTATAGAAGGACTATAAGGAAATTGCGACATAATGACTAAAATAGAACCCGCAAGTCTATTGTATATGACAATAACTAATGTTCTAAAATTACTGCAATTCTGTTTACTACAATTATATAGTTTTGTTTTTTTATTATACAATTTCATTCCAGTTGTTAATTTACAAAAATAACCGTTAAGTTTAATTTCTTAACGGTTAAGGGGTATATTTAGCAAAATTTTTAGAGTTTTCTGCGATTTATGTCGAAAAAAAACTTTGAGAGTTGTTTTAAGTGTTTATTCCGATGATTGGTTTTTATCGGGACTGTAAAGCACCCCATTTTTTATAGACTTTTTATTCAATTCTCCATTTTTAAATAAATTTTCTAAAATGTCTTTCGCTTCGTCATAAGAAATATCCAATAGGACTGCATATTCTTTTGGAGCAAGAGTCGGATAAATTTCAAAAAGGGATAATGGATTTTCATTGGCAATTTTTTTCTTTTTGGCTTCAGGATACAAAGCTAATAGCGCATTTTCATAAGAAGCATAAGGTTTAGAACCATAAACCGTTAGCTGATTGTTAGTTCCGTCAGAGAAACACAGGGTAGGAAAGCCTCTTACGCCAAGGGTTCTTGCATAATTCAGGTCTTCCTGAAAAAGAAGTTTGGCATCACCTTCATAGTCTGATTTTAGCTTTTTCGTATCGAGTCCCGCAAGACTGGCAGCTTCAGAAATGTTTTCCCATTTAGCGATGTTTTTCTTTTCCAGATATAATTTTTCCCTAAGAATTCGCATGAATTTTACAGCTTTATCTTTGCTCTGAATTTGTGCTGCTTTCATAGCGATACAAGACGGGTAAGAAGAATCGAGCGGATTTTCGATCCATACATTTCCGTCGATCGGCATTTCGTAATGTAAACTTGCGGCATCCCAATGATGTGCTACATCTGACGGTTTACTTATGCCCCCGCTATTGTAGGACCAATCCGGGAGTAAACCACCCATTCGGTAATCAATATCAATATAAGTACCGTATTCGAGTTTTAATTTTCTCAATTGAGGCTCAATTCCCCAGCAGGAAGAACAGATCGGATCTGTGTAATAAATAATTTTTACAGGTTTATTTTCTGTCGGAATGGTGTTGTTTTTATTTGTTTTTTCGTTAGCTGGCATTTCGCATGTTCCGGTTTCGGGATCACATAATAATGGATTTGTTTTGCTTGTACTCATTTTTGAATTTATTTGCGACTGACAGTTTATACTGCAAATCAGAATTAGTAATAGCGACAGTCTTTTCATAAATAACTGTTTTAAATTTACGCTTCAGTTTTAATTTTTTTTAATTTTACTGTAAAGTTCGCTCATCTATAATCACAAGTCAATTAGTCTAAAAAATATGACTACACAAAATAAATCAGAAATAGAGAAGGAATGTCCTGCAGAAGGGCTTCTAAAATTGCTTTCCGGCAAATGGAAACCACAGATTTTTTTGTTGGCTGTTAATGGTCCTTTACGTTTCAATGCACTTTTAAGAGAAATAAAAGGAGCTAATAAACAATCTATTGCGACAGCACTTCGTGAACTGGAAGATTTTGGAATTTTAGATAAAAAGGTAATCCAGTTAAAACCATTGCATATAGAATATAATTTATCTGAGAAAGGAGCATCTTTAATTCCGGTTTTTAAGCAATTGGAGGTTTTTTCTCAAGGATAGTTCAGGGTATTTTGAAAGTCTACTCAAAGCAAACTACTAAAACATATAAATTATGAAAAAGCTATTACTAATTTTTTTGTTGTTATTGCAAATCCCTACAATCTCCGGGAACAATCAAAGTCAGGATTCTTCGGCTAAACGAATTGTAGGAACCTGGTTTGCCGACGCAAATAGAAATACAAGATGGGTATTTACCGCAGACGGAAAAGTTTTTAACTACGATAAAAATACCTTCAAAGTAATGTACCGATACACTATTTCAAACAGCTGTCAGAATAATTCTGATGATAGTGTTGAATTTTTGACCTTGATGGATAAGGACGGAGATGAGTATTGTTTTAGAATTAATGGGGTAAACGAGAATAAAAACGGTGTTTTATCAATGACGAATATGAGTAATATGGAAGCACTTCTGTTTGTTAACGATGTAAATTTAACAATAAGAAAGTAGTAGACTTCTATAGTTCCCAATTTATTATAAGACTTCTAATATTTTTTTTTGATTAATTTGCCTTTGGCCATTTCCACGCCAGAATTACAATTATGGTCGTAATGATACTTTCAAAAAGGGCCAGAAAAACATAAAAACTTTTCCACGTTGTTAGTGAGCTAGTCGCAATAAGCAGCATGATCAAGGTAAAGAATATTCCAAATAAAATATTGAGAAATCTATTTATTTTTGGTTTTAAAAAGATAGATAATAATATCATTAGAGGAGGCAGAGCGAGTAAAACAGCTGCAGAAAGTAATTTCATTGGACTGTTTAGCAAATTGTCACCACTTGCAAGTCCGGCTGTTTTTCCGGGGATGTACAATTCAAAATAATCTCCATATAAATAACACAAAGTTACTGCTGTCCAGAGAAAGGCAAGTTTTATTCTGATATTGACTTCGAAATCTTTTAAGTTTCTGGTATTCTGATTGGTATCCATAGGTTTTGGTTTTGTGGTATGACGAATTTTTTACTGTTTTGTTACAATTTACAGCTTTGTGAATTTGACCAAAAGAAAATTTTGCCGGAATCATTAAACTTTTATTAACAAAAAGTAAATTGGCATTCGTTTATATTTGTAAGACAAAAATAAAAATAGTACTAACGGATATGAAAATCAACGTCTTAAGAATTCTTGTTTTATTTGTTTTGTCAGTGAGTGGTTATAGTCAAAATGTAAAACTGTTGAATATAGATCAGTTAAACGAAAGAATTAAGAACGGAAAAGACAGTACTTATGTCGTTAATTTCTGGGCTACTTGGTGCGCTCCCTGCATTAAAGAACTGCCTCATTTTGAAAAGCTGAAAGCTGATTATAAATCAGATAAATTAGCTGTTTTATTGGTAAGTGTCGATTTTAAATCAAAATTAAATTCGAACGTAATTCCGTTTGTCAAAAGGAAAAACCTGAAAAATGAAGTTTTTCTGTTAAACGAAAGCAGTCCACAAGAATATATTGATCGTATTGATCCTGGTTGGTCGGGAAGTATTCCGGCAACACTATTTATTAAAGAAGATAAAAGAAAATTTATAGAATCTGAATTTACCTATGACCAATTATTAACTGAATATAAAAAACTGTAAATTATGAATAAGTTTATTATCACTGTCACTTTGTTTTTGTTTAGTCTTATGCTTTCTCAGGCTCAGACCACAACACTTAAAGCCGGGGAGACCGCTCCGGATTTCAAATTGAAAAACGTAGACGGAAAAGAAGTTTCTTTTGCAAGTTTTCCAAAAGCAAAAGGATATATCGTTGTTTTTACCTGCAATACCTGTCCGTATGCAGTGGCTTATGAACAAAGAATAATTGAACTGGATAAAAAGTTCAAAGCACAAGGTTATCCTGTAATTGCGATTAATCCAAATGATCCGGAAGCTTCAAAAGCGGATTCTTATGAGAAAATGCAACACTTAGCGAAAGATAAAAAGTATCCATTTCCTTATTTATTTGATGACGGACAAAAAATTACCGATCAATACGGAGCAAAGCGCACGCCGCATCTTTTTATTGTTTCTAAAACCGCTAAAGGAAATGTTGTAGAGTATGTGGGAGCAATCGATAACGATCCCGAAGGAACTAAAACCGAAAAAGTAAAATATGCCGAAGATGTGATTACTGCATTAAAAAGTAATCAAAAACCGGCAATTACCCAAACAAAAGAAATTGGCTGTACCGTAAAAAGAAAAGTGAAAGCTTAATTTTTAAGGATTCCACACTCATAAAAAAATACCTCATTTTTACTGAGGTATTTTTTTATGGTATTTCTAAAGTGGTAGGTTTTTATTAAAAACGCGATATTATTTTCTGTTTGCTTCCGCCCTTTCAGGGCTATAGATAGCATTAGTTTAGGTCATAGTGCGTTGCACTATGTTGATGCTTTTGGGCTTTCAGACCATTTTTAGTCGTTTCAAGTGTTTATATTAGAATGAAATAATTTTATAAATAAGAAGTAATAAAATGATGCTTCTATTTTCAATAAAACGCTAGAATTCTAGGGAGTTACGAACTTCGATAACCAGAATAATTTTTAGTAGCCTACGAAATATAGTACGATCTTTAAGATATAAGTATTCGAAACCGTTCGCTCTGAAAGAGGCTTAGCAAAAGCATGTTGCGTAGCATCATGACTAATGATGATGATTGTCTAAGCCCCGAAAGAATGAAAGCCTGGTTGCTCTAAAAAAATAACCAATCCTAAGTATTCGAAACCTATTGCTCTGAAAGAGGCTTAGCAAAAGCATGTTGCGTAGCATCATGACTAATGATGATGATTGTCTAAGCCCTGAAAGAATGAAAGCCAGGTTGCTCTAAAAAAAATAACCAATCCTAAGTATTCGAAACCTATTGCTCTGAAAGAGGTTTAGCAAAAGCATGTTGCGTAGCATCATGACTAATGATGATGATTGTCTAAGCCCTGAAAGAATAAAAGCCTGGTTGCTCTAAAAAAATAACCAATCCTAAGTATTCGAAACCTATTGCTCTGAAAGAGGCTTAGCAAAAGCATGTTGCGTAGCATCATGACTAATGATGATGATTGTCTAAGCCCTGAAAGAATGAAAGCCAGGTTGCTCTAAAAAAATAACCAATCCTAAGTATTCGAAACCTATTGCTCTGAAAGAGCCTTAGCAAAAGCATGTTGCGAAGCATCATGACTAATGGAGATGAATGCCCAAGCCCTGAAAGGGCGTAAGCCAAGACCCCCAAAAGAAAAAAAAACACTTGTCTTAATTTTGTAAAGAATTTTCTAAAGTAGAAGTTCTTTATTAAAAACTCAATATTATTCCTGTCTGCTCTCGCTCTTCCAGGGCTATAGATAGCATTAGTTTAGGTCATAGTGCGTTGCACTATGTTGATGCTTTTGGGCTTTCAGCCCATTTTTAGTCGTTGCGAACACCTATAATAAAATGATGCTTCTATTTGCAATACAATGTTTGAAAACTGAGGAGTTGCTATCGTTAATAAACAAAATGTTTTTTAACAGTCCACAATATTCTCTACTGATTCTGTTTTTTGCTGCTCCTGTAGTTCCAGTTCGGCAATGATTTGTTTTTTCATTGTGGTATGAACATAGTCTTTGGCTTCGGCATAGGATATGTTGTATTTAAGTGGAATTTCCTGAAGATGAACTGGAAAATCGGTCAGTAATTTATCATAATAGCGATTCAGTTCTTCTTCATTTGGCATTTCAAATTTTAGTTTGATTTGAAACCTTCTAAGCAAAGCTGTATCGATACTACTGTAATAGTTGGTTGCACAAATAAGTAAACTGTCTGTCGGAAGATAATCAATCAGTTGAATTATAGTATTAACAAGGCGTTTCATTTCCGCAACATCTTTGTCCTGACTGTCGCGGCTTTTACCAATCTGATCAAATTCATCCAAAAATAAAACGGCTCTTTCACGAATTGCTTTATCAAATATGGCTTTTACATTTTTGGAGGTTTCACCAATTTTCGAATCGATGATAGTACTTAGGTTAACGATTACGATATTCTTATTTAAAGCATTGGCAATGGCTTTTGCAGTAGTGGTTTTGCCACAGCCAGAATGCCCATGCAATAGTATTTTATGATCTACCTTTAGATTGTACTTTTTTAATTCCTCGATATATTTATGTTCTTTTATGGTCTGAAGGAGTGTAGCTTTATTCTCCGGGCTGAAAAGTAAATCATCCAGTGCTATTTTTTCAGTATCGTTTACAACAAGTTCGTACAGATTCATTTGAGATTTTATTTGATGCAAAATTAGACTTTATTCTGCAATATTTTCGTTCCAGATTTCTTTTCCTAAAAAGCGATTCCCGAAAATTGCAGTTCCAACCCTTATTATATTTGACCCTTCAGCAATAGCCAGTTCCAAATCCTGCGACATTCCCATTGAAAGTTGTAAATTAGGGATCCCTTCAAGTTCAACGGCATAAATTTCATCCCTGATTTTTCGCAGTAAACGCAAAGACGGACGCATTTTTTCTTTTTCTACATCTAATAATCCAATGGTCATTAGACCTTTTATTTTTAAGGTTTCGTAACGTTTTATTTTTTGAATGAATGAAATCACTTCTGTTGGAGGTAAACCAAATTTACTTTCTTCAAAAGAAGTGTTTACCTGAATAAAAACATCGAGCGTTCGCCCTTCCTTCTGTAATTGTTTGTCTAGTTCATTGGCTAAACTTAATCGGTCAAGAGACTGAATGCAAGTTACGTACTTAAGAACATCTTTTACTTTATTGGTTTGAAGATGACCAATAAAATGACGCTCTATTTTAAAATTCCTTAATACCGGATTCTTATCGCGTAATTCCTGCATTTTATTTTCGCCAATAAGTGTTTCTCCCGCTTCGATCGCAATTTGAATATTATTTGCTGTAACAGTTTTAGTAGCTAGTAATAGTCTGACATCTGACACATTTCTGCCAGAATTTTTACAGGCATTTTCAATACGCTGATGTACCTGTTTCAAATTAAATATCACATCTTCTTTCATGAGGACAAAAGTAGAGGTACGGAAATCTATTTAAAAGATCCAGTTTTTAGTATAAGTAATAGTCCAGATTGGATGTAAACTGGACCAGATTAGGACTATAAATGAAAAAACTGGATTATTTAGCTGATCCTGAAGCGCAGTAATTTTGTACGGACAATAAAGTCAAATTTAAAACAAATTAAAATGAGTAAATCAATTTTTTATCATGCCGGCTGTCCGGTTTGTATTAGTGCAGAACAAGATATTTTAAGTTTAATTAACCCTACTGAGGTTGAAGTTGTTAATCTGGGTATCGATAAATCCAGAATTGCAGAAGCTCAAAAAGCAGGATTGCAATCGGTTCCGGCTTTGGTCACACCAAACGGGAATGTGCTTCATATTAATTTTGGTGCTTCTATTGCGGATGTGATTGGATAGATCCACTGTGAGATGTGATTTGTAAAACGTAAATAAGTATGAAGATAGCAGTGTGGGATACCTATGTAACCCGAAAAGACGGAGGAGTAATGCATTTTGATATTCTGGTTGACGAACGTACCGTTGATGAAAGTCAGATTTTTGAATATGGTAAAATGTATCTTAAAACAGTAGCACAGGAAGGTCAGCCGTTGACCTCAAAAGAATGTAAATTTTGTCATATTGACAAAGCTCCTGAGGCTGTGGAAAGTCAGATTCTTAAACAGGGATTTTCGATTATCGAAATGGAGAACTGTAATTAATTGATTCTTTAGTTTTGTATAAAAAAGGCTGAAATAATAACGTTTCAGCCTTTTTTGTAAACATACAATCTATGTTTCTATGTGTTAAAATAAATTACGCGTGATACTTTAAGCTACAAACTTTTTAGCTTTTTCATAAAAACAGGAAATACTTCATTGAGTTCATCAAAAAGAGGGTTGTTACGATGCTTCAGTTTGATTTCGCTAAATAGTTTTAGACCAAGCGCAAATTGTGTGGCTTCGTATGGATTTTCAAACAAGTTTTTTTCTTTTATTTTTTCGATGATACCAAATATTTCATCGTGGTTATCAAATTCTATCCCCAGTTCTCTTGCAGGTTCAGTTTCACCGTTTGCATATTCCTTTAAGCTTAGAGTCAGATAATATTTGTTGGATCTTTTTTGCATGATATTATTTTTTTTAATTTATTTCAACCATTTGTCTACTATGGTTTTAAAGGCTTCTTTGTATTGCTCACCAACTGTTATTTCGGTTTTATTGATAAATATTGAATTCTTGCTTATGGCATTTATTTTATCGAGTGCAACAATAAAAGACCGATTGATTCGCATAAATTTTAAGGAAGGTAATTTTTCTTCCAACGCTTTTAAGGAGATCAAAGACATTAATCCTTTTTGAGAATCTTCAAGATGTACTTTTACGTAATCTTTCAGACTTTCGATATACAATATGTCTTTTAATGAAATTCGAACCCACTGGTACTCAACTTTCAGAAAAATAAATTCATCATCGGCTGTAATCGTTTGAAATTGACCGGATGCTTCTTCTGACAGTTGTAAAACTTTGTTGGCAGCCCTTAAAAATTCTTCATAACTAAAGGGTTTCAAAAGATAATCAACAGCATTTACACGATAACCTTCAATAGCATAATGGTTGTAAGCTGTCGTGAAAATAATTTTGGGTAAAGAGCCAGGTTGTTCCTGTAAAAGGCGGGCGAGTTCCATACCGGTTAAATTCGGCATATTGATATCCAGAAAAACAATGTCCGGCTGTTGTTCCCGTATCAAACTCATGGCTTCTACGGCATTATCACAGCTACAAGCCAGTTGTAAAAAAGGAGTCTGTTCTATAAAGGTTTCCACCAGTTTTAAAGCTAGCGGTTCGTCATCTACTGCGATACATTTTAATACAATCATTGTTCTAAAGTTATTTGCAGGTTTACTTTATACTTTCCGTTTTGGTCAATACCGGCGGTCAAAGTATGTTTGTTGGGATAGATCAGGTGCAATCTACGTTTGGTATTGGTTAACCCGATTCCTCCTTGTTCTGTAGAAGCTGTTTTTTCAAAAAAGGTATTTACGACTTCAAATTCAAGATGGGTTTTATTTTGCTTCAGTATAAAATGAATTTCACTTTTGTCTGTTGCATGTACACCGTGTTTAAAGGCATTTTCAACCAAAGGTAATAACAGCATCGGAACAATCGGATAGTCATGAATTTTTTCCGGAATATCTCCTGTGATAGTCAGTTTACTATTGGCACGGAGTTTCATCAAAGCAATAAAATCCTTCATAAAATCAACTTCTTTTAATAAGGTCGTTCGTTCGCCTTCGGTGCTGTAAAGAAGGTATCTCATCATTCGGCTTAAAGTATGGAGAGCACTACGAGAATCCTCGATATTGGTATAGGTAAGCGAGTAAATACTGTTAAGCGAATTGAAGAAAAAGTGCGGATTAATTTGCGCTTTCAACATTGCCAATTCGGCCATTGTTTTATCCTGTTCCAATTTTTGCTTGTGCTGTGCAGCTCTTTGCCAATGTAGCAGCATAGCGTAACTGGTGCTGATTGCTAAAACTAATAAGGTGAGACTAAAAATATAGTTATCGAAATAAGTGTTTCTGTATCTTTTAAATCGTATAAGCGCTGCGAGTTTATTATGTAAATCGGTATTCAGGTTATAAAAATACGACAGTAGCTGCATAGCAAAAATGATGCAGAGTACCCACAATAAGAATGGGCCTATTTTGTCCTTAATGATTGTTTTAGGAACAATTACCTTGGCATTGTAGTAGAAAATCGCAAGAATAAAGACCAGGACAATAGATTGCCAAAACCAGAATATTTGAGGAAGTGCAATATTCCAGGTAAGTGGTATATAAAACAGTTGCATATATCCTAATAATACCCAGGCCAGGATGTGTAATCCGGTAGACATAAAGGGTTTAAAAAAGTGGGTTGCCATTGTAAGTTGTGATTTTAAGGGCAATATTACATTTTATTTGAACAGTTGATAAAACCAATCGCCCAAAACAGATTCACAATCCGTAAAAACCATTTTAGAGCCGACGAGACTATTACAAAAATACTTATTTATAAGGGAACATCTTCCATCGGTTCTCATCTAATCTTTATCGATTGCAGCAGGCTTTTCGTCTATTGTAAAATTTTCGCATGTACTATTTCAGTTCTTTTGTTCCTTAATAAATAGATAATCATACATTCCATAAAAATGAACAAGCAATCTTTTTTAAGTATTCTAGCAGCATCTATTATCATCACTTCGTGTGGAAACAAAAATGATAAAGCGGCTCAGGCCGGAGGTGCACCACAAGTTAAAGAGTATAAAACGCTGACTTTAGAACCTAAATCGGCGACTTTATATACAGATTATCCTGCCAGTATTCAGGGACAGCAAAATATAGAAATTCGCCCTCGGGTTGAAGGGTACATTGATAAGATTTTTGTTGATGAAGGTGCAGTGGTTCGAGCCGGACAAGCTTTGTTTAAAATAAGTGCTCCGGAATATGAGCAGGAAGTTCGTACAGCAGCCGCAAGTATAAAAAGCGCTCAGGCAAACTTAAGTGCAGCAAAACTGGCTGTAAATAAAGTAAAACCATTGGTTGAAAAAGGAATCATTAGTAAGTACGATTTGGAATCGGCACAATATACTTATGAATCGGCTCTGGCAACACTGGCACAGGCCAATGCCAGTCTGGTAAATGCGAAAACGAATTTGGGATATACTACTGTAACCAGTCCTGTTGACGGAGTTGTGGGATCTATTCCGTTTCGTATGGGAAGTTTAGTAAGCTCAAACACGACTGACCCTATGACAACAGTTTCAAGTATCGGAAACGTGTATGCTTATTTTGCGGTTAATGAAAAAAAACTTTTAAATTTTACTCAAAACACAGATCCGGGAATTTCACTGGCAGCCAAAATTAAAAAAATGCCTCCGGTTTCATTGCTTCTTTCCGATGGTACGGCTTACAGCGAAAAAGGACGTATCGAAACGGTAAACGGATTAATCAATACAGAAACAGGTTCGGTTACGTTCAGAGCACGTTTCTCCAATCCGAAAAGCATCATAAGAAGCGGGAACAGTACTACAGTCAGAATTCCGAATGAAGTTAACGAAGCGATAATCATTCCTCAAAGCGCCACTTTTGAACTTCAGGATAAATTGTTTGCTGTGGTAGTTGGAAAAGATGGTAAAACGAAAAATGCAAATATTACAGTTTTAGAAAATACGGCAGGAAATTATTATGTCGTAAAAAGTGGTTTGCAGACCGGAGATCAGATTGTTCTGGAAGGAGTGGCAGCACTTAAAGACGGAACGGAGATTAAAGCTCAGAACCAAAATGCAGAAACTGTTTACGCGGACTTAAAATAACAACAAATGTTTAAAATATTCATACAACGACCAGTACTTTCTACGGTAATATCGGTTATTATCGTAATCCTGGGTATCCTGGGGCTGGCAGCACTTCCTATTGCGCAGTATCCGGACATTGCACCACCGACCGTAAATGTAGCGGCAAGTTATACCGGAGCCAATGCAGATGTGGTTCTAAAAAGTATCGTAATTCCGCTTGAAGAGCAAATTAACGGTGTAGAAAACATGACCTACATGACTTCTACGGCGACTAATGATGGTAATGCTTCTATAAAAATTTTCTTTAAAGTAGGTACAGACCCTGATTTAGCTGCCGTAAACGTACAAAACAGGGTTTCCAGAGCTACAAGTTTATTGCCTGTTGAGGTAACTCAGGCTGGGGTAACCGTAACCAAAAGCCAAAGTAGTAACTTATTAATTTTCTCCTTATACAGTGATGATAAAGCTTACGATCAAACGTTTCTTCAAAATTACGCTAAGATCAACCTGGTACCACAAATTCAACGTGTAGTAGGGGTAGGAGATGTTACGGTTTTCGGTTCAAGGGATTATTCGATGCGTATCTGGCTAAAACCGGATGTGATGCAGCAGTACAAATTGATTCCAAGTGATGTTTCGGCAGCTTTAGCAGAACAAAATATTGAGGCTGCACCAGGTAAATTTGGGGAAAACGGAAATCAGGCTTTTCAATATGTAATCAAATACAAAGGTCGTTTAACAAGCGCAAAAGAATTTGAAGATATCGTAATCAAATCAGCCGGAAACGGACAATTATTACGATTAAAAGATGTGGCAAAAGTAGAATTGGGTTCTTTAAGTTATTCTTCTACAAGTACGACAAACGGACGTCCGTCTGTTGGTATTGCAATTAGTCAGACGCCGGGTTCGAATGCACGTGACGTAATTAACAATTCTAAAAAGCTTATTGACGAAGCCGTAAAGACCTTCCCTAAAGGAGTAAAATATACCGTACTGATCAATGTTAATGAGAATTTGGATGCCTCAATTGAGAAAGTAATCCATACTTTGATAGAAGCTTTTATTCTGGTTTTCATAGTAGTATTTATTTTTCTTCAGGATTTTCGATCGACTTTAATTCCGGCGATTGCCGTTCCGGTTGCGATTGTGGGTACATTTTTCTTCCTGAATTTATTCGGATTTACGATTAACCTGCTGACGCTATTTGCGATGGTTCTGGCCATTGGTATTGTGGTCGATGATGCGATTGTAGTTGTCGAGGCGGTACATGCCAAACTCGATAATGGTTATAAATCGGCTAAGAAAGCTACGATTCACGCCATGAACGAGATTTCGGGAGCCATTATTTCGATTACGCTGGTAATGGCGGCGGTATTTATTCCCGTAACTTTTATTACAGGTTCTACAGGAGTTTTCTACAAGCAGTTTGGTATTACACTGGCGGTTGCAATTATTCTTTCGGCAGTCAATGCCCTTACTTTGAGTCCGGCTTTATGTGCTTTGCTTTTAAAACCACATGCTGACGATCATAAACATCAGAGCTTCATTCAGCGTTTTTATACTTCATTTAACGTTGCATTTGACAATGTAACCGAAAAGTACAAACGTTCTGTTCAGTTCCTTTCTGTTAAAAAATGGATCGTACTGGCTTCGATACTTATTGCTGCGGGAGCCTTGTTTTATATGATGAAAACAACCCCGTCAGCGTTCGTTCCGGCAGAAGATCAGGGAGTAGTTTTTGCAAACATTAGTTTACCGCCTTCAGCCTCTATGGAACGTTCAGATGTAGTGGCGAAAAAAGTAGACAGTATAGCGCACACCATTCCGGGAGTAGAAAATACACTTCGTATCGTTGGTCAGAACTTTACGGCAGGTGCAGGTAGTGCTTATAGTATGGTAATTGTGAGGCTGAAAAGCTGGGAAGACCGTGAACTGAGTGTCGATGATGTAATTGGACAGTTGTTTGCTAAAACAAGCGGAATTCGTGAAGCTAATATCTTCTTTATTTCACCGCCAACTATTCAGGGATTTGGACAAAGTGGGGGATTTGAATTCCAGTTACAAGACAAAGGAGGGCACAGTACGGCTGAATTCTATAAAGTAAACAATGAATTTCTGGCCAAGCTTTCGGCACGTCCGGAGATACAATATGCGACGACTCCTTTTAATCCGGGATTCCCTCAATATATGATGGATATTAATTTGGCGAAAGCCAAAGATGCAGGTGTTTCGGTCAATACCATTTTGTCAACCATGCAGGGGTATTATGGAGGATTGTACGCATCTAATTTCAATAAATTCGGTAAACAGTATCGTGTAATGATTCAGGCTTCTCCGGGGTTTAGAACCAATACCGAGGGGCTGAATAAAATATTTGTACGCAACAGTGCCGGAACCATGGCACCTATTACCGAGTTCGTAAAAATGACCAGGGTATTCGGACCGGAATCGATTTCAAGATTTAACTTGTTTACGTCGATCTCGATTACAGGAGCACCAAAACCGGGTTATAGTTCCGGTGATGCTATTAAAGCGATTCAGGAAGTAGCAGCAGAAAGTTTGCCTGCGGGTTATGGTTATGAATTTTCTGGTTTAACACGTGAAGAATTAGCGTCAGGAAGCGAGACCATCTTTATTTTTATATTGTGTCTGGTGTTTGTTTACTTCCTGTTGAGTGCACAATATGAGAGTTATATCTTGCCTTTTGCCGTATTGTTTTCGATTCCGTTTGGACTGGCAGGAGCCTATTTGTTCTCGATTATTTTCAAATTGAACAGTAACATTTATTTACAGATTTCGCTGATCATGTTAATTGGACTTTTAGCCAAGAACGGTATTCTGATCGTCGAGTTTGCCCTTGAGAGACGCCGAAAAGGATTGCCAATTGTTCAGTCGGCGATTGAAGGAGCAGTAGCACGTTTACGTCCGATTTTGATGACCTCTTTTGCTTTTATTTTAGGACTTGTTCCTTTAATGTTTGCTTCGGGAGCCGGTGCAGTTGGAAACAAATCAATTGGAACAGGAGCTGTAGGAGGGATGTTAATCGGAACCATTTTAGGAGTATTTGTTATTCCGGTATTGTTCATCATTTTCCAAAGTTTGCAGGAGCGTGTGAGTGGTCCGCCAAAAGAAAATTATGATGATGAAGGTGACGATGACGAGGAAGTACAATTGGTAGAAGCTCATAAAGAGTAATAATTTAATTCAAAAAAAATGACTCATAGTTCAAATAAATATATTCTTGTAGTGTTAGCGGCCGCATTGTTGAGTGCCTGCTCGATTACTAAGAAATACGAACGTCCGTCGACCATTTCGACAGATAAGTTATATAGGGATCAGGCTGCTGCCGATTCGACCACTATGGCGAGTATGCCCTGGCAAACCGTCTTTAAAGATGAAAAACTGAATGCTTTAATTCAGAAGGGATTGGATCAGAACCTCAATTTAAAGAATGCGATTGAAAATATAGTACAGTCCAGAGCCTCTTTGCAACAGGCAAAACTGGCCTATTACCCAACGCTGAATATTGATGCCAATGTAACGCATAACAAACAATCAAAAGCCGGACTAAACTTCCCGCCGGGAATTAACATCAATACTTTAACAACAACTTCTAAATTAGGTTTGAGTACCTCTTGGGAAGCAGATATTTGGGGGAAATTAAGCAGTTCAAAAAGAGCGGCTTTGGCAACCTATCTTTCTACTGATGCAGCAAAACAGGCCATTCAGACACAATTGATTGCCGATATTGCTAACAACTATTTTTTATTGCTGGCCTATGACAAGCAATTAGAAATCACCAAGGCTACCTTAGAAAGTCGTATTAAAAATGTGGAAACGATTAAAGCTTTAAAAGAAGGTGCAATCGTAACCGGCGCGGCAGTAGTACAAAGTGAAGCCAATCAACATGCAGCCGAAGTATTGATCCCGGACTTAAAAAGAAGTATTCGCGAAACCGAGAATGCGCTTAATATTTTGTTAGGACAGGCTCCGGGAGCAATCGAAAGAGGTACATTAGGAACTCAAACGATTCCAGAAAATCTGGCTGTAGGTTTACCGGCACAATTGCTGGAGAACCGTCCAGATGTTCGTCAGGCTGAGTTTGATTTCAGAACAGCGTTCGAGACAACTAATATGGCTAAAACTTATTTTTATCCAAGCTTGACTCTTACCGCAAGTGGGGGATTCTCGAACCTGCAACTAACGGATTTCTTTACTAATTCTGTTTTTTACTCTTTGATAGGAGGGTTGACACAGCCTATTTTCAATCAGGGACTGAATAAAGCAAGGCTTACAACAGCACAATCCAAACAAGTACAGGCACTGAATAATTTCCAGCAAAGTCTTTTAAAAGCAGGACAGGAAGTATCGAATGCTTTGTATGCTTATGAAATGGCTGTCGAAAAAGAAGATTCAAGAGAAAAACAAATTAAGGCCCTGGAAAAAGCAGTTGATTTTACACAACAGCTTTTAGAATATAGCTCGGCTACGAATTATACGGATGTATTAACTTCAGAGCAAAACCTATTGGCCGCTCAATTAAGTGGAATCACTGATAACCTGCAAAAATTGCAAGCTGTTGTTGATTTGTATCGTGCTTTAGGTGGAGGATGGAAATAGTCTTCGCGGCTTCTATTATTTTAAATTTTAAAACGAAAAGCGCCTCATCAACTGAGGCGCTTTTTTTATAGTGATCTTAGAATCACCAAAATCTTATTTGGTAAATAGAATATTCTTTTTACTTGTAGTTCATCTTAAAACTTCACAGCATCTTTAGAAACTTTTTCTCCCAGAGTAGTTCTTTTAGATAAATCTTGTTTTTGGGAGGAAACCAATTCAATATTTTGACAAGCTTCTCCGTTTATCGAAATTGCTTTTGTCGAGGCCGAATTAAATTCAACATTTTTTAAAGACATATTTTGGGTATTGTAGATTTCAAATATGGTACTATTTTCGATGTCTAATGTTGCATTGTTGATTTTGATTCCATTGGCATCAATAATCGTAAAGCCCTTTCCTGCTTTGGCGATCAGATTAGAGATTTCGATGTTTTGAAGGTTCATCTCGGGTAAACCTTGAAGAAATACCGCCTGTTGCGCACCTCTAATCGTGATGTTTTTGATCGAAATATTTTTAAATTGTGGTGTTTCTTCGTTTACAGGAACAGCTTTTGTAGTAACGGTGTTTCCGCCTTCGGCCAAAGTTTCGGCAATTGATTTCCCTCCATAGTACAAATCAAATGAAATAGCCTGTGACGGAATATCGGTCATAAAAATATCCGAGATGTAAATATTTTCTACAATTCCTCCTCGTCCGCGAGTGCTTTTAAAACGAAGCCCCACGTCGGTTCCCATGAAAGTACAATTAGAGACATGTAGATTTTTTACGCCGCCCGACATTTCGCTTCCTACCGTCACACCACCATGTCCGTGATAAACGATGTTGTTTTTAACGATAATATTTTCGCAGGCAACAGCACGATCGCGACCGTCTTTGTCTTTTCCCGATTTGATGCAGATCGCGTCGTCACCCACATCAAAACTTGAATTTTCGATAATTACATTTTTGCAGGATTCCACATCAAGACCATCACCATTTTGAGAAAACCACGGATTGCGAACGGTTATATTTCTAACAATTAAATCTTCAACCATAAAAGGATGAATGTTCCAGGCGGGAGAGTTTTGAAATACAGGCCCATCAAATAGTACTCTTTTACTATTTTGAATACTTACCAAAACCGGACGGAGAAAATCGTGAATGGCTTCAAATTCTTCTTTGGTTTTTAGATCGTGACGAACATTTTGATCCGCACCTTTAACCCCTTTTAGATATTGCTCAGAAGGATACCAACTGTCTTTTTTCTCGTTTAAAACACCACCGGAAGCTACAAACTTCTTCCATTGTTCGTCCGTGAGTTTGTTTTTTTTAACCTGTCTCCAGGCTTCTCCGGAACCGTCCCACACACCACTTCCTGTAAAGGCTACATTTACCAGATTCTTGCCATAAATAGGAGAGAGGCAGCGCCAGGTGTTAAGCCCTTCAAAACTGGTTTCGATAATTGGATACAAGCTTTTGTCGGTAGAGAATTTAATCAGTGCTCCTGTTTCGGCATGAAGTTCAATATTACTTTTTAAGATAATTGGGCCAGTAAGCCAGATTCCAGGAGGAATAACTACCTTTCCACCACCTTTTTTGGATAGTGCTTCTATGGCATCAGCGAAAGCTTTAGTGTTTAAAACATATCCGCCATTGACCGCACCGAAATCTTTTAGGTTTACGGTATTTTGAGGGATTAGTGGTTCATTGACTTTTGCCATTTTAAACTCTATATTTTTATAGGTGTCATAGGGTTTGTTACCCTGAGCAAAACTATCTGGAAAGAAACAGAGGATCGTAAGGATCAGAGTAATGCGTAGAAGTTGGATTGGGCTAGCATTCATGGGTATGAATTTGGTTTGAAATTTAATTATAAATTAGTATTCGTTGTTACTAAATTGTCTTATTCGTTATGGCTTTTTTTTAGAAATTTTAAAAAACAGCTCCAATAAAGAATAAAACTTAAATGTAATCGATTACACAAATCTAAGAAAAATATTTTATTTAATGTAGTTGTCGAATCGTTTGTGGGGAAAAAAACGTAAAAATTATGAATTGAATTGCTGTAATTCATTTTGACTTCTCCCTATAAGAAATAAAAGATTGTCCTAAAAACAAACATTCCGTTCCAGAAATCTGAAACGGAATGTTTTAATTAAAAAAAAACTCAAGTAATAACAATTGTTATGAGTGCTTTTACTGCTTTTGCAGCTTTTTTTTAGAATACTCCAATATAATGGTTTCCTGCTTTGTTAACCAGTTTTGCTCCTTTGGTAACAGCTCCTGTTGGAATATCGATAACATAAATGTTTCCGTCTTTTCCAACTGGTGTAACAGCCAGGTAAAGTTCGTTACCGTCAACTACAAAACCTTGGTATTGACCAAAATCTATAGCAGTATCGTAAGCGATACCGTCTACTTTTTTAGCCGTTTTAGCATTTAGATCTACTCTGGCAACAAACCCTTGTTTACCGGTTGCAGTTTGCGTGTAAAGTACATAAGCAATTCCGTTTCCTGCATATCTCCAAGCATCGATATAAGATCCTTTTATGCCTAACGCAGCATCAAGGCTGATAACAAATGAGTCATCATATTGATTGTTTTGGTTGATTCTTACAATAAATGAACCTTTGTTTGTATCTCTTTGCGTTGCTTGATAGATGTTACCATCAGTTCCTAAGAAACTATTAAAGCTACGGAAACCGCTTGTATCTCCAAAACCAACTTTAGAAGTAATGACTTGTGGATTTGCTAATGATGGATAATCTACTACAACAGATTTAGCGCCTAAACGGTCATAGGTTGTTTCGATTTGCCCTGTAGTTGGATTCGTTTTACGTAACCATGTTCCGATAATTACTTTATTTCCTGCTTTGTTGATCGTAGGAGCATCTAAACGGAAAATATGGTGTCCCTGAGCTTCTTCCTGAGGGCTTAATGGAAGTTCATACTGATCGTATTTTGAAATACGAATGCCTTTAAGGTCTAAAGCAAGGACAGTAGCAGTACCTCTCGTATACATGTAAGTTTTATCCGGATTTGTTTTAATTATTGGAGTACTTACATTTACAGCAACACCGGTTTTGTCTCCATCAAAAAGTTTATTCCATCTTGGAGATGTTCCTGCATATTGCGAGATGTTTACGGTAGTACCTGATTGGGTGAAATTTTTGGCTCCATTTACTGCATACGTCATAAACTCTCCACCGTTAGCCCCTGTATAGGTAATGTTGAAGAGAGTTTTTCCGTCTACAGAAGATTGCAAACGAGCCGTTCTGTTCGATTGTACAGGCATTCCGTCTGCATAAACATTAATCGAGTAGTTTGGATCTTTAGCGTTTTTTTTCGTAACCGCATAAACCATAGTTCCTCCGTTTCCGTCTCCGGGATTTTCCTGCATTAATGCGCCTGAAACTGTAATCCAACGATCAGTTGTTTCCGGATTTATCGGATCGGCACTTTTCTCATCATTACTGCTACAGCTTGTAGTTAAAGAGAATGCACCTAAAACTAGACCATATGTAAATAGTTTAAACATATTTTTTCTCATATTCATTGTTTTAAAAAATTAGATATTAAAAGTTATTTAGGGTATAATTAAGTTTCAGATAAAAAGCGCGTCCGGGTTTTTGAACAGCGTAATTATCGAAAACCTGTTTATCAAATATATTTTTAGCGTCAAGACTTAGTACAAATTGTTTATTCGGAAAAACATAACTCAAGCCTAAATCCTGTGCAAATTGTGCTGGTGTTTTGGAGTCTGGTACGTCTATCCAAATTGTTGGAAAAGGATCTACATAACCAAAGTTATAATACAAATTCAGTTGTGAATTTTTTTGGATCAGTTCCTTAAAGTTGTACTGTACGTTTCCGTTTACCGTAAAGAAAGGTTCATTTGGGATTTGTCTGTTGTAAAAATCTAGTTCCTTCCCATTATCATCGTATTTCTTTTTGTATAAGGAGTTGAATTTTGACATGTTCATCGATACAAACAAACGGTCGTTATAGCTATAATTAAACGATGCTTCATAGCCAATGGATTGCGCGCGTCCCAGATTATCAAATGGTAAAACTTGTATGGCATCATTAACTCTGTCATTCGAGACACGAACAATTCGATCACGGGTATTTCTTGAAAAACCTGTTGCAGCAACGGATATTTTGTGCATATTTATTGCGTAAGGTCCAAATTGTAACCCTAAATTGAAATTGTTGCTTTGTTCGGGTTTTAGATTGGGGTTAGCCAATACATTTTCACTGGGTCTTCCAAACATTTCATTTGCAGCTGCTAATCTGACGGCTTTTTCTGCTGATGCCGTAATCATAATCTCAGGAGTAACAAAGTAGGAAGCAGCCAGTCCGTATCCAAATAGTGGAGTTGTACTTTTGATAATCCTTTCCACTACTGTGGTTTGCCCATTTTGTGTGACCAATTCCGGTTTTCTATGGTTTACTTTTTGCTCGTAAAACTTACCGAAAATATTGGTTCTGAGACGTGAGTCAAAAGCCTGCATTTCGTAGGCTAGGGAAGTAACTGTTTTTTGCAAATCAAATGTTGCTTCAAAATCTTTTTGAAATTCAGGTTTGATTAAATCGTCCTCATTTCTATCCAATGTATAGAATAAATTACTGAATATAAATCTGTTTTTTTCATTTAGATTATAAGTCAATACGGTTCTGGAACTTAGTATATTTTCTGAAATGTTATTAATGGTGGGACCAGCCTGCTGTGCTCCCGTATGAGATAAAAGGGGTTTGCCTGTCCTTAAATCTATTACTTTTTCACCAGACCAGTTGTAAACCGTTCTGACCGTATCGTTTACCACTTCATGTTTGTTGCTAAAAACCGTATTGGTTGAAAAATCAATTTTTTTAAATAGGAAATCTTTTTTAGAGTAATTCAGACTTAGTACAGTAGCATCAGCTTCGGAAAAACGGCCTTTATAAGGTTTTGTCATGTATTGGCCATGCTGAATTTGATTGTGATCTTCAGAGACATTTAATCCAATTAAAAAATTGTCAGCCCATTTAACATTGGTAAAACCGGCTTCAAATCTTCCGCCGTAAGATCTGTATCGGTTTTCGAAACGTTTAACCCGCGCAGCTTCACGAGTTCCGTCCGGTGCTATGTTGTAAACAAATCGTCCCCATATTTCATAATCGTTATCAGAGTAGTTATAAAACCCCGATCCTTTTACCGTAAAACCTGATTTGTCGCGATAAGTTGTATTAAAGTTAGACTGGATAGTATTGAATGAACCATAAGAAAGGGAAGCATTTAGCGTATTTTTGGCACCTTTTTTTAGAATCACATTTATAGCTCCACCCAAGGCATCATCAGCCAGTTCCGCAGGAGTGACTCCTTTGTAAACTTCGATGCGCTCGATTAAAGCAGGTGGTATACTGTTAAGACTAAAAGAAGAGCCGTATGTATCTAATGGAATTCCGTCAATAAAAATTCGGATAGCGTTTCCTGACATTCCATTTAGATTGTAATTAACGCTCGCTCCTAATCCTCCGTTTTGTCTGATTCTTACGCCGGCAGAGCGGTCAAGTAATTCATTTGTTTGTATATTTCTGGTAGCAGCCTCTTTAGTTTCTATAACATTCACGGAAAAACCTTTGTTCATGATCTCCTTTTTTACAGAGTTCTTTTTGATTACAACCTCTTTTAAGGCTTTTGGATCAGTTGATTTTTCCAATAAGATGTTTACAGGAACAGTAGGGCTATTTACAACAACTTTTATTGTTTTTGTTTTGGCTTCAAGTGAAGTGATTTCAAGGGTATAATTGCCGTAAGCAACGTTTTTAATTTCAAATTGACCGTCGTTACCCACTATGGCAAACTTTTGAGTTCCGGCGATTGTAACCGATGCGCCAAATGCAGATTCAGCGTTTCCAAAAGTAACTTTTCCTTTAATATTTCCATTTTGGGACCAACCTGAAAAATGAATGAACGTCAACAATAACAATAAAAACCTCATGATTTATGTACTTCTTAAATAGAAATGCAAATTTAAATCATTGTTTATATTTAATCTAAATAAATAGATTAGAAGATCATTAGAATCACATTAGAATTTCTAATTTTGGATTTAGTTTCAAGTTTAAACCTAAAGAATACTTTGTTTTTTGTACTAGAATACGTTTTAAATTACAAGAAATTGTGTCGAAAAGTATTGTATGAAAGAATGATTTTAATTTGTTAAGTATTGATATGTAGTTGTTTATTTGATATTGAAATGTTACATTATAATTTCTTAATTTTGAAAACGATAAGTATCGGAAATAAGGTCAGTTCTGTGAAGTGATTTTTGTTAGCGGAATAATTGCTTGTCTCTAATTTCTTCCAATTATGTTTTCTTTCCGAACCAACCATAAGGAATTCATTCCTTCCAAAGATTTACAGCGAAGCATAAAATGTTTTTGGTATGACAAGATTGAATACGGAAAAGAGCAATCCAGTTTTGAAGTAGTACCGGATGGTTATGCCGAGATTATTTTTTATTTTGGAAACGAACTTAGTATTTCTTATAAGGATGGTTTGAAATCGTTACCATCACCTTTTATAATGGGATTACTCAATCAGCCTGCCGTTTTTAATTCTATCGATTCACTGGAAATTATTGGGATCAGGTGTTATCCGTGGACGGTTTTTGATCTGCTCGGATTATCTTCGAAAAAAGGAAAGGATGGAGTGCAGGTATTTGAACACCCTATTGCCAAGCTTCAATCAGTTTTGTCTGATCTGATTCGGTTGCACAAAATTGAAGAGGCAATTACCAAAGTAGAAGACTATTTTTTAAAAACGCAATCGCAAGGCAGCAGTGATGCTCTGTTGTCTATAGCCGGAGCTGCTATGACTGCTGCGGGTGGAAGTCTACCCGTTAGCCAGATTGCAGCGGCATCCCATACTACAGTTCGTACTTTAGAAAGAAATTTTAAAGAATCATCCGGCTATACAGTTAAAGATGTTTCTAGTTTAATGCGTTTTGAACAGGTGCGAAATCGGTTATGGCTTGAACCGAACTTGAATATTGCAAGTTTGGCGCAGGAATTGGGTTACAGTGATCAGTCACATCTAAGTAGAGAGTTTAAACGTTACAGTGGCACTACACCGGGAGTTTTTGCGCGAAAAGCAAAACAACAGACAATAGACAATGATTTTGTCGCATTTATACAATCCTGAAACATTCGTATTATAGAATTTTGTCTTTCTTAATTTAGAAGATTAAATCATGTTATTGAAAGATAAAAAAGTTGCCATTATTGGTGCAGGCCCAGTTGGTCTTACCATGGCAAAATTATTACAACAAAACGGAATTGATGTTACCGTTTATGAAAGAGATGAAAATGCACAAGCCAGAATTTCGGGCGGGACACTTGATCTGCATAAAGGTTCAGGACAGGAAGCTTTAAAAAAGGCAGGATTACTGGATGGCTATTTTGATCTGGCAATACCTATGGGTAGAACTGTAGCAGATCAGCAGGGTAATGTTTTGCTTTCTAAACCAATAACAACAGAAGAACGTTTTGATAATCCTGAAATTAATAGAAACGATCTAAGATTGCTGCTGCTTAATAGTCTGAAAAGTGATACCGTAGTTTGGAACAGTAAGTTTACAGATATTAAAGTGGCTAACGGAAAATGGGTTTTAGAGTTTGAGAATGAAACAAATGGCATTGCCGATTTTGTGATTGGAGCAAACGGGGGCATGTCTAAAGCCAGAGAATTTATCACAGCTGCTACGATTGAATATACTGGAACGCTTATGATACAGGGTGAGGTACTTTGTCCGGAAATGACTTGTAAAAAGTTTAGTCAACTTTGTAATGCTACTATACTTATGGTTGCGGGGCAAGAAGGTTTGCTGGTTGCGAACCCAAAGAATGGGAAGATATTGAGTTATAACGTTATCTTTAAAAGCCCTGAGGAATTGCTTAGGACAGAGAGCGCTTTTCGCACTACGGTTGATATTTCCAAGTATCTCTTAAATAGATTTTCGGACTGGGATGAAGTTTATAAAGAGTTATTTCGTTCTACATCTTCTTTTGTTTTGTGGCCTACAAGAAAGATCGCCTTGGATGGTGAATGGAAAAAAGATCGCCCTTTACCTATAACACTCATCGGAGATGCCGCGCATATCATGCCGCCATTTGCGGGCCAGGGAGCAAATACTGGATTATTAGATGCCTTAATTTTATCAGATAATCTGACCAACGGAGCATTTGATACAATAGAAGCTGCTATCAGCGATTACGAACAACAGATGTTTATTTATGCCACACAAGCACAACTCGAGACCGCAACTAACGAAATAGCGATGCTAAGTCCTGATTTTTCTTTTCTGAAATTTTATGAGTAATAAAAACTCTCGCAGAGACGCAAAGGCGCAAAGTTTTACATTGGAGTATTTGAAGACTTCGTACAGAAAGATCTTAGCGACTTTGCGAGAAACAAAAATCTGTTAGAAAAAAACTCGTAACAGATTAAAGTTTAGCCTTGAATTTTTTGATTTTAAAGTTTTTTGATTTGACTAGTTTTCCATTATCCGTAATCATCACACAGCTATAGTCGGGGTATTTTTTTAATAAAAGAAGGCCTTCTTTTTGTCCTAAAACCATAAGCGAGGTACTTAAACCATTTGCGGTTTCGGCATTAGGTCCAAAGACGGAAACACTGCATAAACCGGTAGCAGGATATCCGGTTGCGGGATTAATGATATGAGAATAACGCTTGCCATCAAAAACTACAAACTTCTCATAGCTTCCGGAAGTGGTCACAGCGCCATTGTTTAACGGAACTACCGCAAACAGTGTATCAGGATGAAAAGGATTGGTCATTCCGATGTTCCAATCTTTGCCGTTGGGTTGTCTTCCCCACGCGGTCATGTCGCCTGAACCGTTTACGATTCCGGCTTTAATGCCTTTTTCGAGCATCATATTTCGGCATTTATCTGTTGCATAACCTTCGCCCAGAGCGCCAAATCCAATTTTCATTCCTTTCAATTTTAGGAATATGGTCGATTGAACGCTGTCCAGGATAATGTTTTTGTAACCTACTTTTTCTACTGACTTTTTTATGGCTTCAGGTGAAGGCATTTCAGTCATTGATCCGTCAAATTTCCAGATTCTGTCCATAGCGGCAAAACTTACATCAAAACCGCCTTTGGTCGCTTCAGAAAATTGTATGGCTCTTTGCGTGAGTTCAAAAACTTCGCGATCTACTTTTACTGGTCGGATTCCGGCATTTTGATTGACTTGAGAAACCTGAGAATCGGGTTTCCAGTCGGAGATAAGATTCTCTATTCGTGTAATTTCAGCAATTACCGCATCAATATTTTGTTCAGCCGCAAGGGAATCTTTAGCCACAATCGAAATATCAAAACGTCCCCCCATAAGCAATGTGGTTCTTTTTCGCAAAGCCTGTGCAGTACTGGTTAGGCTCCAAAACATTACTAGTAGCAGTAAAGAGTGAGTATGGATCGCTTTTTTGATTGACATTGAAATTTGTTTTATGTTTTAAAGAGGCATAAAATTGATGTTGTGATGCATTAAATGCAGCAATTCGCTAGTAACAATCACTTAGTAACTGACCATTTTTTTTGTATTCTGAAAGATTCTTTACATTTCTTTCCAGGCACAATTGATCCAGAATTGATTCTACATCCTGTTGCATGGCTAGTGAGCCACAAATCATAATTACACCACCTTGTTGTAGTAAATTAATGAAAAAATCAGCATCGCGTTTGATCAGGTCCATAACATAAAAATGTTCATTTTCACGAGACAAAGCCAAATGAAAACTTTGCAGTTTTTGTTTCTGAATCATTTCAGTCGTAAATTTTTTATAGCCTGAAACAGTCTCGGTTTCCATTCGGAACCCTGAATACAAACGTATTTCTGTTTTAGTTTTGTTCTGTTCGATCATTCCAAGGAAAGGTGCGATACCGGTTCCGTTTGAAATAAAGGCCACCTGAGGCACTTTTTTAGGAAAATGAAAAGCTTTATTGTTGATGATTCTGGCTTTGATTACATTCCCGGGAACTAAGGCATTTAAGAATCCGGAACCTAATCCGTGCGGATGTAATTTTACAACCAACTGAATGTTTCCGGAATGATTTCCGATAGAGTAGAGGCGTTCTCTGCTGTCGTTTGCCGGATAAACTGCCAGTAAGTCTCCTGAAGTAAATTTAGCTCTCATGTTAGCACGTAATGTAATCAGGAAAGTTTGTTCTGTTTCGGAAATAAGTGTTTTGTCTAAAACCATTAATTTTTGCAATCCTTTGGGAACATGATTGTACAAAGAAGGCGTTGTCGACAACGGAATTCCGGTTTTAGCACTCCACAGTCTAATCCAGTTTACAAACTCTATTGCCGATTTATCGTTTACGGTTTGAACTTCCAGAAAGCGTTCTGTCCAATTTTGATTTTCTAGCTGTTTGTCTATTTCAAAGGCAAAACCACAAAAATCAGGATAAGCTTTTGAACCAAATCCAACTATAGAATAAGAGATTTTTTGTTGCTGCGGATGTTTCTTTAAAAGTGATATAAATTTATTTGCATTAGAAGGGGCGTCTCCTAATCCGTGTGTAGAGGAAAAGACAATGAGATGTTCTGCCTTCGGAAAAGCAGTATAGCTGTTTAGTTCGGTAACAAACGCTTTTTTGCCCTGATCGATCAATTGTTTGAGAACGGCATTGGCAAATCGCAAAGAGCTTCCGTTTTCGGAACCTACCAGTAGTATAAATTCACTTTCAGCAGCTTTGTATTTATTTTTGATTCGGCTGGATCTTCTTTTTAAGGTGATAGCAAATCCCGAATAGATAAAAAAGAGGATGTTGATACTGGCAATCGCAAGTATAAAAGCCCAGATTCCATTCGCTCTTCCGGTATGCAAATCTAGACTTAACTCAGACAATTGAACGGTTACCGGAGAAAGTTTTTTCGTAACAATAGCCCCTGTAACCTGATTGACTTCAATTTCGCGGTCTTTTAATTCTATAATGTAATATTCTTCCGGGTCAGATGTAAAAGGAAATTCGATTTTTTCGACATCTGCTAAAAGAGTGTGTTTGAAAACGGAGGTTTCTTTTTCTTTTTTGGAAACAACGGCTTTGACAGTTTTAACTTTCTCCTGGTCTTTTTTATCCAGGAAGAAGTTAAATTTTTCCAGAGATAAATAAGTTCCGGTAAGTGCAATAATCAGAATTGGAATTAGAGCCAGTCTTCCTAAAACAACATGGTAATATTGTGCGAAATATTCTTTGACCACTTTAGAGAAAAAATTACGGATGCCTCTTTGTCTGTTTAATACCAAGGCAAAGCCCGAGATCGCAATTAAAACGAGTAAAAAGGAAATAACACCTACAAAAAATCGTCCCGTTTCATGAAGAAACAAAGAACGATGGAATCCGGTCACCCATTGAATAAATTCACTTTTTTTTAGAGGTGTTCCTAATTGTTTACCGGTTTTAGGATCAATATAAGCATTAATGTCATTGCCGTTTTCATCAATAGCTTGCAAAGTTACAAACTGATTGTTATCGACGCTTACCGTTGTAATTTCAGAATAATTCTTTTTGAGTACGGTTAAGGCTTCTTCCAGTGTTATAGTATCAAAATTTTCGGCACGGTACGGAAGTGTTTTTTCCTGCATCGTATCAACAGCCAGAATAATACCTGTTGCCGAAGCGAGGATCAAAAACAAAGAAGAGAATAAAGCAAGAGCCAGGTGTGCGTAACGCCAAAAAGAAAGAGTCATGGAGTGTAATCTATAATGTAATCAAATTTAAGCGTTTTTTTACCACAGATTAAAAGGAATTTTAATTTGTTTAGACCTTTTGAATCTGTGGTTATTCTTTTTCAAAGAATTTAATTAGAGTGTATTCGTGCGATTGCTTCGCCTGTTTGCTTTCGCCCGCTATGACTATTAGAATTAAACCTTGTTCAATCTCACATATCTGATATAACCTTTTCCTTCAGTTTTATTAGCCAGTCCTTCAGTGGTAAGCGGAATTTCTAAATCGCTTACATAGTACTTCTGATCTTCTACTGCCGATTCAAATCTTAGTTTATATCCTTTGTTTATTTTAGAATCTTCGATTTCTATCGTGGTAATGCTGCGATCCCCGCCTGTAACAGAAGCTCCTGTTTTTGCACTGATGTCAGCAGGTTTTGAAGTTTGAAACTTATTCCACTCTTTCAATGATTTGTACCATTTTTTATCGTCGCCCATTACATAAAGTGTTTTCTCGTATTCTCCTTTTGGATTGATAAGCGAAACGACGATGTAAGCACCTTCTCCCATATAATTAGCCATTTGAAGCATACATTTGTACTTGCTTTGTGCTGTAGACTGAAAAGAGATTAAGCAGATTAACGCAGCTGTAAGCGCTATTTTAAATATTGATTTCATATTAATTTTAGACTTTTAGATTCTTAGATCTTTAGATTTTTGGAATTTGGAATTTGGAATTTGATTTTTCTACCGATTACTTTAAAAAGTCAATAGAAACATTGTTTTTTGTTAACGATTCGTTCTCTTTTGCTAAAGCATAAGCAGTTTCGTCAAATTCGGTGTTGATTTCTTTTTTTGCACCAATTGAAAGAAGGTATTTTAAGATTGAATCGTCTTTTGCAACCATCGCTGCTTTGTGTAAAGCTGTTAAACCATCCTTGTTTTTAGCATTAACATCAATGTTTAAAGAAGCTATTTTTTTTATTAAAGTCAGGTCATTTTTTGCAATAGCATAGTGATACAGCGTGCTTCCGTCTTTTTGAGGAGCAGCTAAATTCAGTCCTTTTTCCTGAAGTAATTTTACTTTTGCTTCAAATGGGTCTTGTACAGCATTAGCTTCACGGCCCATTGGACGGTATGATTGTACTAAGTAAACTCCTAGATTGTTCCCGTCTTTATCTTTTACATTTACATCGGCACCTTTGCTTAACAAGGTTGCAACCGCTTCAGGAGTGCCTGATTTTACTGCAAATGTCAATGCCGATTCCCCTTTAATATTTTGTAAGTTAATGTTTTTTGATACTGGTAATAATTTGTCTAAGGCAGAAGTTTCTCTTGCTCCGGCAGCGATCATTAACGGAGTATTTCCGTCTTTGTCGACTTTGTTAGCATCAACACCTTTAGTTAAGAAATAAGCAATTATTTCTCCCTGATTTGGTTTGTTTGCCAATAAGTGAAGTACATTTTCTCCGGACTTACCAGTAGCTGTAGCTTTTAATTTTACTTCTTCTACTAAAAATTTATAAGTTTCAAGCGTATTGGTTTCTCTGCGTGATCCCTGTGCTGCAATTAGAAGTGCATTGTCAGTAGGTTTTACTTTTCTGTCTAAAAGTTTTTTCAAAAGCACAATGTTTCCGGTTCTTGCTGCATAGTCAAAAGCTGTACTTCCATTAGCGTCAACATCTTTTAGAGACAATCCTTTGGTTATTAAATAATCCGTTAGAACAAGTTCTTTGTCTGATGCTATAGCCATTAATAACAGGTTGGTACCGTCAGCGTATTTTTTCTTAGGATCAATTCCGGCTTTGAAAAAAGCATCATACAAAGCGGTATTGTTTTGACCATTTGAAGCTGCAAAAGCGAGTGGAGTAGTAGCGTGGCTGTCTTCAAGGTTAATGTCAGAACCTTTAGCAATAAGATAGTTTACCAATTCAACATTTCCTCTGTAGGCTGCCCAATGCAGATAAATACGATTATCGTGAGTTAATTTAACTATTGGATTACCAGGTTGGTCTAATAAAAACTTTATAGTAGCAATAGGAGCATCGTTGTTGATTGCGATAACTGTAGCATCAAAAGCATTGGCATTGGCTTCTGCCGGATTATTCCCTTTTGCAATTTCAGCTTTAACGGTATTTACATCCGGTGCCGTTTTCCAAAAAGATTGTTCTAATAATATGTTTTTTTGCTGGGCACTAACAAATAAAGAAGCGACTAATGCAAAAGAGATAAAGAAATTCTTTTTCATATTTAAAGATTTACTATTTTTTAAAAAATTAGTTGTTTTGGTACATTACTAAAATAGCTTGCGTGTACAATCTATTTAGAATAGTTAAAAATAACGCAAATGTAAAAATTAATATTAGTAAATCAATGTATTTGCTGAAGAAACTCCAATTTTAATCTTTTTTTAAGGATTAAAATATTCAGAAAGTAAAAAACACAGTTTACAGTCTCAATTTGGAGTTTACATTTTACAGTTTAGCGGTTTTGTTAAGAGCCTACTGTTTTCTTTTTTTTCCTTCGATGTTGGGTAGTAAACTGGTCAAAACTCCTATCAGGGGTAGGAAAGCGCAAATTTTAAACACATATTCAATGCTTGTAGTATCGGCTAATTTTCCCAATACAGCAGAACCTAATCCACCCATACCAAAAGCCAGTCCAAAGAATAGCCCGGCAATTAAACCTACTTTACCCGGAACAAGTTCTGTTGCGTAAACCAGAATGGCTGAGAATGCGGATGATATAATTAAACCAATAATTACGGATAATATTCCGGTCCAGAAAAGTGAAACATAAGGTAATAAAAGGGTAAAGGGAGCAACACCTAAAATAGAAATCCAGATAATGTATTTTCGTCCAAAACGGTCGCCTAATGCTCCTCCAAATAATGTTCCTGCAGCTACTGCACCAAGAAATGCAAAAAGATAAATTTGTGATTCCTGAACAGACAAATGGAATTTGTCAATCAGATAAAACGTGTAATAACTGGTCATACTGGCCATATAAAAGTATTTTGAAAAAATCAATACCAGTAAAATTCCTAATGAGAATATGACTTTTTGTTTGGAAAGCGAATGGTGTCTTTCTTCTAAAACAGCCGATTTGTTTAGTGCTTTAAGATTTAAATGCTCCTGATACCATTTGGCAACACCTGATAGAATTACAATACCTACGATGGCGGCTAAACAGAACCATATAATATTAAATTGTCCATAAGGAACCACAATTATAGCTGCCAACAAAGGTCCAATTGCACTTCCTGCATTTCCTCCAAGCTGAAAAATCGATTGGGCAAGACCTTTTTTTCCGCCAGAAGCCAAATGGGCAACGCGTGAAGATTCGGGATGAAATATGGACGATCCGATGCCAATTAAACTTACAGCAAGTAAAATATTAACAAAGCTCGAAGCTACGGCTACTGCTGCCAGACCCACAAGAGTAAAACCCATACCGATAGCCAATGAATACGGACGCGGTTTTTTGTCGGTATAAAAACCAATAAAAGGCTGCAGTATGGAGGCAGTTAGCTGATAGGTCAGGGTAATAAGTCCAACTTCGGTAAAAGTCAGACTAAATTTAGTTTTTAGAATAGGGTAAACCGCAGGAATAACAGCCTGAAGCATATCGTTGATAAAATGCGTAAAACTGATGGTAAATAAAATAGAGAAAACGGTTTGCTGGGCCAATTGCTTCGATCCGGCTAGTGTATTGGTAAAAGTAGTGTCTGTTTTCATAAGTAATAATAGATCAGATCATCTGATGATTATGGGTAAAAAATTAGTAATTGATATGTCCGATAATTTTTGCAACAGTATTCCAGGCTTTTTTGGGATCCTGTGCAATAATATTTTCTAAAAGTTGATGGTGAACGGCCGAAGTTTCCTGAAATATTTTGGTGTCAGTATAAAGATGTAAAAAACCTTTTTTAAGGTGTACGGATGCTGATTTGTATAAGTCGGCAAGGATTTCATTTTTCGAAGCTTTGGCAATGGCAATATGAAATTGTATGTCGGCTTCTACACATTCTTCTAAATTGCCTTGTTTGGCAGCAATCAATCTGTTGTGTAAATGTTCTTGCATGGCTGTGATATCCTCATTCGTTCTGTTAATGGCAGCTTTCTCAGCAATTTTCATTTCCAGTATTTGTCTCACTTCATCGAGATCCTGAACATTGGCACGCATGATACGCTGATCCATTGGTTCACGATTACTGGTAAGCTGTTCTACAAAAGTACCTACACCTTGCTGAATGCGCAAGAAACCGGAATTAGCCAGTATCTTCATGGCTTCACGTATAGACGAACGGCCTACACCAAAACTTTTCATCAACTCAGCCTCAATGGGTAATTTTTCATTAATTTTATAATGACCCAAGGTAATTTGTTGCTGTATTTTTGACGCAACTTCTTCTGCAAGCGATTTTTTTTGGATAAGAGTTTTCATGTATGTATCACATCATCTGATGATTGCAAAAATAAAAGAATAATTGTAGAATCAACCATTATTAAGTCTTTTTTATGATTTAGTTGTTAAGCTGACGACAGGAAATTAGGGCGGTTTCACGGGTTGTTGATTGTTTTTCAGTTTGTTATGTTTAGATGTAGTTTGAATTTATTTTGAAAGCTTTAACAATATAATTGTATAACTTTTCGGGTGAATTATGTAAAGTTTCTTGATTTGAATTGTAGATATTTGATACAATTACCCCCAAACCTTTTTTAATTAAATCTATTTCTTATGAAAAATACAAAATCTATTGCGGTTCTTTCGGGACTTTTGTTCACTTTTCTGAGCTGTTCAAATGACAAAGAAGTTGTAACCGATCCGGGCACTATTACAAATCCTGTAGAGGGCAATCCTGCCAATACGACCTATAAACCTGCTTTTTCGGGACAAACCCGAACGAATGGGGTACAAACGAACACGGCTTATGAAGCAAAAGTGATCACGAGTGCTCTTACCAGTCCGTGGGGAGTTACAAGTCTTCCGGATGGTCGTTTGCTGATTACCCAAAAGACGGGTGCGATGCGCATTGTTACAACTGCCGGGGTAGTGAGTGATCCTATTACAGGTATCCCTGCTGTTAATGCCGGAGGACAGGGAGGTTTGTTGGGGTTGTGTCTGGATCCTGAATTTGCTTCCAATCGAATGATTTATTGGGTTTTTGCTGAAGCAACAGGAGGAGGGAACAATACCGCAGTTGCCAAAGGAAAATTATCGGCCAATGAAAAAACTATAGAAGGAGCAACGGTCATTTACAGAGCAAAACCCGCCAATGCAAGTACTCTTCATTATGGAGGACGTATTTTATTTGATAAAACCGGTAATCTCGTGGTTAGTACCGGGGAACGTTCGGTTTTGGAAACACGACCTTTGGCACAATCTGTTACCTCAGGTCTTGGTAAGGTGGTTAGAATTACAAAGGAAGGACAGCCGGCATCCGGAAACCCTGTTTTTAGTCAGGCCGGAGCACTAGCTGAGTTGTTTACCTATGGGCACAGAAATCCACAGGGACTGGCACTTCACCCGATTAGTGGGGAAATCTGGCTGTCTGAACATGGGCCACGTGGGGGTGACGAAATCAATCGATTAAAGGCTGGAGCAAATTACGGATGGCCTACCATTACATACGGAATTGAATATGGAGGAGATAAAATAGGAGCCGGAATTCAGCAGCAGGAGGGTATGGAACAGCCGGTTTATTATTGGGATCCCGTAGTTTCGCCAAGTGGTATGACATTTTACACGGGTAATCGGGTTCCTGAGTGGCAGAATAATCTTTTTATTGGGGCTTTAAGCGGAATGCATATTGTTCGTCTTGCCATAGACAATAATAAGGTTGTGGGTGAAGAAAGACTATTGGTGTCAGAAAATCAACGATTCAGAGATATTACCCAAGGAAGCGATGGTGCTTTGTATGCAGTTACAGATGGCGGTAAGTTGTATAAAATTGATAAAAAATAAACTTTAGTTGGAATTGGAATAAGCAAGTGGTGTCTTGTGTGACATGATTTCGCAATTCTGCTTCATAAAATATAATTAGCACATAGAAACATAGGTACAGAATCTATATTTCTATGTGCTCTTTTTGAAACGTCCATAAAACAAATTGCTAATACTGAGTATATAAGGTATTGGGTTGGTTTTATTTACTGATGGTTTCAATTATCTTTTCACGGTGATTTAACCCCCATTGTACCAAAGTTTCAGTAACAGGAAGTACAGATTTTCCGTATTCAGTAATAGCATATACCACCATAATTGGTTGGGTTTTCTGTTCTGTTCTTGAAATAAGCAAATTAGTTTCGAGCTCTTTTAGCTCCTTGCTTAACATTTTAGCCGATATACCTTCGATTTCGCGCTGCATTTTTTTAAAATGAATAATTTGATGTGTTCGATTGGTTAAAAAACGTAAAATCATCAGTTTCCATTTTCCACCCAGCACATCAAGACTATCGCGCATTGCCATTAATTCTTCGGAGCAATTAGCTTCCCGAAGTATCCCGTTATCCTTGATTTTTACCATAGTAGTTTCTCTTAAGTAACCGGTTACCCCGGGTTAACTAGTAGCAAAAATAAATCATTTCTGTACTAATTTCGTAAGATAAAAGTATAAATATGAAAGCAATTGTTTTACATCAAAATGGGGAATTTCGGCTTGAGGAATTCATTACTCCACAGCCGTCCGAAAATCAGGTTCAGGTAAAAATTGCCGCTGCCGGTTTTAATCCGATTGATTATCAAATGACCGAAAATGCGATGGAGCGTAAATTATTGCATTCGCCAGTATTAGGGAGGGAATTTTCGGGAGTCGTTACGTCTATCGGAAAAAATGCCCGGGATTTTAAAATTGGGGATGCCGTTTTTTGTGGTTCCGGCAGTATGGGGTCAAATGGTACTTATGCAGAATTTATTTGTGTTCCCGCGGAAATTCTGGTGCATTTGCCAAAGCATGTTTCGTTTGAACAAGCGGCTGCAATTCCTTCTGCAGGACTTACTGCGCTACAATGTTTGAATCGTATGAAAGTGCAAACTACAGATTTTATATTCATAGCCGGAGCAGCAGGTGGAGTAGGAGCAATGTTAGTAAAATTACTTTTGGCAAATGGCTATCAAAATCTGATTGTTACGGCTGGAAATGAAAATAGTATTGAAGCATTAGTGGCAATTGGTTTGACTAAAAAACAAATCATTAATTATAAAGAAGAAAATGTTTACGAGGCTGCTTTGTTATTCAATGACAATCGAAAGTTTGATTTTGTAGTTGATTTAGTTGGTAATGACGTTGCTGTTACAGCAGCCTTATTGCTAAAAACAAATGGTGTTTATGCAGATGTGACGAATTTTTTGACTTTGGAATCGCGTGAAGTGCTTTTTAATAAGGGGGCAACCGTTCTCAATATTTCAAATTATGCCTACGGTCTTGAAAAGAGATATACTTATTATAAAAATGGACTGGAGCAGTTGGCTTCTCTGTTGGAAGAGCAATTAATTGCACCGCCAAATATTGAAGTAATAGGTAATTTAGAAGTTTCAACAGTTTTGAAAGCACACGCTGTACTTCGCGAAAACAGAACGAATGGGAAGAAATTAATCATGCAAATAAACCCAATATGAAAACAATTCCGAGAAGGATCGTTACAGGAATACAAAATGGAAAATCGATAATTGAAAAGGATGCTCTTGTCACTAATGTTTCAGAGCATTTTCCGGGTCTTATCATATCGGATATCTGGTCAACGGATTGTATGCCTGTTCTATTAAATGAGGAGAAGGTTATTGAGAATACCGCTTTTCCTCATACGCCGGAAAATGGAAGTTATTTTCGTTATGTTCAGATTCCGCCGGATGCTTCGCTTGGTATTGTGGCCCACAAGGGTGAGCCACATCCGTTGATGCATCAAACGGATACGCTGGATTATATCGTTATTCTTTCTGGAGAAATTTATCTGATTGTTGACGAAGGAGAAACGTTATTGCAAGCCGGTGATATTGTGGTACAAAGAGGTACGAATCATGCCTGGAGCAATCGATCGGAGCTGCCTTGTATTCAGTTGGCCGTTTTATTGGATGCCGGAGCTTATAAAAAGCCCTGATTAAAATTTGTTTCTCGGAAAGGTCTTTTTGAAAATTAAAGCCCTAGCCCGGATAGTAGCGGTATCCTTTGCCTGCTTTCTTTAAGCGGGCAAAGATATAAGCGGATAGCCGGAAATTGCTCCTGATTCCGAATATTAGTCTATTATTTTGATAGGTTAATAAAAGTTTTACGTGTTTTTGTCTTAAAATTAAAAATAACTCATTAAATTTGCCGCAACAATGAGAAAAAAGGACCAGAATATGAACTATGATAACCGCAACATGATGATGTGTTGTAATGTGGTTATGAGGTTAATTGATCTGGCTTATGTATAAAATGATATTATTTATTTGAGAAGCCTTTCATGATTATTTGAGAGGCTTTTTTGTTTTTAAACTTGAATTACGGAATGATTGAATTAAAAAATGTCACTAAGAATTTCCATCAGAAAGACCGGGTAGTTTCGGCTTTGTCAGGTGTTTCGCTTAGGGTTCCTCCAGGGAAGATTTTTGGAGTAATAGGAACTTCGGGAGCGGGAAAAAGTACCTTAATTCGATGTGTGAATTTATTAGAGAGACCCACTTCGGGAGAAATTATTGTAGACGGAAAATCACTGATGTTATTGTCAAACGCTCAGCTGGCAATTGAAAGAAGACAGATTGGAATGATTTTTCAGCATTTCAATTTACTTTCATCGCGTACGGTTTTTGAAAATGTGGCTTTTCCGCTGGAACTTGTGGGGGCTTCAAAATCAGAAATCAAAAGTCGCGTTTTAGAACTACTGGAATTGGTAGGTTTAAAAGAAAAGGCAAACGATTATCCGGTCAGTCTTTCGGGTGGTCAAAAACAAAGGGTTGCCATTGCGAGAACGCTGGCCAATAATCCTAAAGTACTTTTATGTGATGAGGCTACAAGCGCACTGGACCCTGCAACTACAAGATCGATCTTGAATCTATTGAAAGACATTAACCGTCGTCTGAATATTACGGTTTTACTTATTACACATCAAATGGAAGTCGTAAAATCGATCTGTGATGAAGTTGCGGTAATCAGCCATGGAAAATTAATAGAGCAGGGAAGTGTTGGGGAAATTTTTGCAGATCCGAAACATGAACTGACGAAAGAATTTATAGCTTCATCATTACATCTTGATGTTCCGCAAGTCTATCAGGAAAGACTGCAAAAGGAAGATGGTGAGGGATTGAATCCGTTACTTAGACTTGAAATGACGGGTAAATCGGTTAATGAACCTGTTATTTCTGAGGTTTCGCGTTTATTTGATACGAATTTTAAGATCGTCAGTGCGCAAATGGATCAGGCTGGAGAAGTTAATTTTGGCGTGATGCTGATTGAATTGTCGGGTAAACGTGAAAATTACGATGCCGCGATCCAGTATTTTATTTCAAAACATATTAAAACAGAAATCATAGGTTATGTCTGAATCCATTATTGAATTATTATTGAAAGGTACTTGGGAAACGATAGTGATGACCTTTGTATCAGGTTTTTTCGGTTTTCTACTTGGATTACCAACAGGTGTTTTACTTTTTCTGACCCGAAAAAATCAAATTTTAGAACAGCCGGTTTTGAATCGGTTTTTATCGGTTTTGGTGAATGTTTTTCGTTCGATTCCGTTTATCATCTTAATTGTATGGATGATTCCGTTTACCCGTGCGCTGGTAGGAACTTCTATTGGTGTAAGTGCAGCATTGGTCCCGTTAAGTATTGGGGCAGCCCCTTTTATCGCCAGATTGGTAGAGAATAGCCTTTTGGGACTTCCTTCAGGATTAATCGAGGCAGCAAGGGCATTGGGCGCAACACCTTTGCAAATCGTATTTAAAGTATTGCTTCCGGAAGCTCTGCCTTCTTTAATTAATGCCGCATCGATCACTTTAATTACACTTGTAGGCTATTCTGCCATGGGTGGAGCGGTTGGAGCAGGTGGTTTAGGACAGGTAGGTTATCAGTACGGTTATATTGGTTACGATGCTGTTACGATGAACTCGGTATTGGCTTTATTGGTGGTTCTGGTATTCGTGATTCAGTTTGCAGGTGATGCATTGTCTAAAAGATTTGATCATAGATAACTTTAATTGAGAGTAAAGAAGAGAGAGTAAAGAAGAGAGAGTAAAGAAGAAAGAGTAAAGAGTAAAGAAGAAAGAACATAGAAAAAAGAGTTAAAATTATAAAAAGTAGAAGGATGAATAATAAACTAAATTTTTTAAAAATAGCGGGAATTGTGGCACTGTCAATTGTGGTTTCCAATTGTGGAAAAAGTAAAACTAACGATCCGCACCATATTAAAGTAGGTGTCGCTGCCGGGCCGGAATATGCTGTGGCACAAGCTGCCCAAAAAGTAGCCAAAGACAAATACGGTCTTGAAGTCGAATTGGTTTCTTTTAACGATTATGTGATTCCAAACGAAGCTTTAAGTCAGGGAGATATTGATGTGAATGCTTTTCAGCATAAACCTTATTTGGACGAGCAATCAAAGCAACGCGGATACAAGCTGGCGATTATTGCGAAGACGTTTATTTACCCAATTGCGGCTTATTCTAAAAAGATCAAAAGCCTTTCGGAATTGAAAAACGAAAGTACTATCATTATTCCAAATGACCCGACAAATGGAGGTCGTTCTTTGTTGCTTTTGGAGAAAAACGGATTGTTAAAACTTCGTCCAAATGTTGGTTTATTGCCTAAAGTGACAGATATTACAGCGAATCCAAAGAATCTTAAAATATTGGAATTGGAAGCGCCACAATTGCCACGTGCTTTAGACGATCAGAATGTAGCGATTGCCATTATCAATAATACTTTTGCTTCGCAGGCAGGATTGGTTCCGGCTCGTGATGCTTTGTTTGTAGAAGACAAAGATTCGCCTTACGTAAACTTAATCGTAAGTCGTGATGATAACAAAAAAGAAGAAAAAATAAAACAATTTGTCCAAGCTTTTCAATCTGCTGAAGTAGAAAAGGCTGCTGTTCGTGAATTTAAAGGCGGAGCAGTAAAAGGCTGGTAATTAATTTTAAGAGATATAAAAGAGACTATCGAAAGACTCTTTTTTAAGCCCGATGAAGAGTTAAAGTTTGTAATGTATTAGATGTGTTGATGGTTAATATTTCCACTAATATTTACAGATAATCGGAGATACACAGTATTGTAAAATAAAAAAACAACCTTCGGGTTGTTTTTTTATTTTACAGTATCTTAAATCGAAAAAATGGGGTCAAACCAAACTAGGTGTTAAGATGTGTTGATGACATTCGAAAAATGATAAAGTATGGAAAGACAAAGTTTGGAAATCAATGAGATACTTGTTAAAGCGTAGAAGTTATTATTGAGTTAAAAAGTCTTTAATTGTTTTTATATATAATTCTGGTTGTTCTGCAAAAATCTGATGTCCTGCATTTGGAATTAATTTGAACTTACTATTACTAAACAAGTCAAGATACTCTTTGGTGTAGCCCCAATCAATATTATCGTATTGTCCTTTCATTACCAAAACAGGAATTTTGTTGTTTTTCAGTTTTATTCTCGGGTCTTTTAAACTACCATAGCTTACGCTTGTGTTTAAATTGCAATAACTACCAGCACCTCCTTCTTCTTTCAATACATTAGCTGGGTCACAAACAAGACCTTTCGTAAAAACATTAGCCATACTCGTCAGAAAACCATCAGCTTCTTTATCAGTAGCCAGCTTTGTTCCAAAAAATCTTGCCCAAATTCCTATAGAAACATACCTTGGATTAAGCACGATTGGAAGTACTTTTGAATTTGCATTGTATGGTTCTTTTAAATTCAGGCTGTCGGGTGCTTTAATTTTTTCTAACGCTTCATTAGCAGGTTTAATCGCACCAGGACAAGTAAAAACAATTCTGTCTATTTTGTTCAAATTGTCAGCGGAGTATAATGCAGCTAATGCTCCACCCCAAGATTGTCCAACAAGAATTACTTTTTCGGTACCTAATAATTTGATAATTTCTTCAAGGTCTTTTATATGTCGTAGAGCAGTGTATTCTTTAACTTTTTCAAGTCTTTCCGAAAGTCCACAACCTACCTGGTCATATAAATAGACATCATAGCCCGATTCAGAAAGTTTTCCTAATGTTTCTATATTTTTGGTATATACGTATCCCCCAGGACCACCGTGCAGGTAAATAATTGGATAGGGTTTTTTCACCCCTTTGCCCGCAATGTGTGTATATGCAATTTTTGAACCTGTAGGTAAATTCCAGTATTGAGTAGTTGTACGAGGTTTAATGTAAGGTACATCCAACGTTGTAGAAATACAACCTTTAACGATGAATATTGCCAGGCAAACTAGAACTGCCCATTTTGTAATTTTTAGTATAATTCTTTTCATCGTAATGCTTTTTACATTTGTTGTTAACGTTTCCTGGCGTTGCAGAGACGGGGATTTTTGTTCCTAATTAGTTTGTTCTATAGCGAGGCCAAATATACAAAAAGACCTTTCCATTTTACATGGACCTCTAATTTCTTAAAATTCCCAGCTGGCACAGGTATTCAATGGATAATGTTTTTAGATTTGGTGTTTTGATTTTTTTTGAAAATTCATAATAATGGAAAAAAAAGATGCAGTATAAAGAGCTTGTTAGTATAATACAATAGGGGGGATATACATAATTTCAAATATATTATAACAGATAAAATCCTACTTTGTAGTTTTTTTAGTAATTTAGCTAATTCGTATACTTAGTGCTTTTTGTCAATATCATTAATATATGGAGTAGTGGATTGAATTTCTTTTAGGAGAATAAGAAAGGAAGTAACTGATTAATTCTAAGCAAAATGTTGAAAAGTGAAGGATAGAATTAAAATATTACCTTCTGAACAGCCTACTACTTCGCTCGTGTACTATTTTTTCGCTTTTTAGCATATAATAAATGAGTGCAATTATAGATCACCAAAGTTTCCCGCCTGCAAACTATTATTCATTTACCGGAGTGAAGCACTAATATTAGGTACTGAAATAAAAACAAACCGCTTTTCTTGTCCTTTTTTAATCCAAATTGCTTTTACTTTAAAAGAATATAGCAATGCATTACCAAATTGAAAAAAGTATGAAAGAGAAAATAGAAAATCTAGAACAATCTAAGAATATTCAGGAATTTCTTTTGGCAATAAAAAGAAAATCGGATAATTTAATTAATTACTTTCTGATCTTTTTTTTTATTACGGGTTTATTATTGGCCTTTTATTATGATACTTGGGAAATTGCCATTGGAGTTGGAGGAATATTACTCATTGCCTACTATTCTTCAAAATTAGCGTTGCCTGAATCTGACTTTTATCAGTACGTTCTCAGTAGTGTATTGGGAATTTTCATGTGCCAGTATATTTATCAAATGCACGGTATGTTTGAGATGCATTTTACTGCATTTGTGGCAAGTGCTATACTTATTACTTATCAAAACTGGAAACTGCAAATACCTCTAGCATTAGTAGTAATAATTCATCATGCACTATTTGGCTATTTGCAATATATTGGTGTCAGCGGCATTTATTTTACGCAGTTGGATTATATGACACTGCGAACTTTTGTTATTCATATATTGTTGGCTACAACTATTTTTGGTCTTTGTGGATTGTGGGCATATCAATTTAAAAAATATAGTGAAGCTCATATTAATCAGACATTTAAAAAACGGGAAATTGAAAATCAAGAACTAAAAACAGCAAATTACGAGCTTGACCGATTTGTTTATAGTACATCTCATGATTTACGTGCTCCCTTGAATTCTATGCTTGGCCTTATTGAAATAGCCAAGGACGATACTTCTGAAAAATTAATGATTGGACATCTTGAAATGTTAAAGGAAAATGCCGAAAAATTAGATAACTTCATTTGCGACATCCTTGATTACTCAAGAAACTCACGTATGGAAATTGACAAACAAAATATCAATTTTAAAGAGCTTCTTAACGAGGTAACTCAAAATTTAAAATTCATGGGAGATACTAGTAGGAGAGTCGATTTTGAAGTTGATATTGTTGGCAATGCTACTGTGTACTCAGATAAAAATCGTCTTACTACTATTCTAAATAATCTTATTTCAAATTCTATCCGCTATCAAAATTTTCAGGTTCCAAATCCATTTGTTAACATCAAAATTGATATTTCTACTATTGAAACAAATATCATTGTTAAAGATAATGGCATTGGAATTCATGAAGATTTGCATCCAAAAATATTTGACATGTTTTATCGTGTTTCCCGAGAATCGGTTGGTTCAGGATTAGGACTTTATATTGTAAAAGAAGCAATCTATAAACTCAATGGAGATATAAAAGTTCAATCTAAAATTGGTCATGGAACCACTTTTACTATTAAAATTCCAAACAAGTAAACAACTTAACCTATGGAACAGAAAGCAACACAACCCTCCTTTAAAAAAATCCTTGTAATAGACGATAGTGCTACAGATCGTTATATTGCAAAGCGAATGGCTGAAAAGTATTACTTTGCTGAGGAAATTGTTTTACAAGAGTTAGCCACTACGGCACTTCAATATTTACTTTCGTTAGAAGGTACACCTCATTTGCTTCCGCAATTCATTTTTCTCGATATCAATATGCCTGAAATGAATGGTTTTGAGTTTCTTGAGGAATATGCAAAGTTTTCTGAATCAATCAAGTTAAATTGTATCATAATGATGATTACTTCTTCAACACATCCTGGGGATCTTAAACGAGCAGAAAGTAACCCCCTAGTAATAGGTTTTCTCAATAAACCACTAAGTAAAGAGAAATTTGAAAGTATAAAAGATGAATTTCTATTAAAAAAGCATTAAGAATAAGTAGATAAAAATTAAATTTTATTCTGTTAATTAGGAACGGTATGAATTGTGGCAAGAAAATTTATCCAATAAGAGGGATGTTTGTCAACTATTTGGAAAAAAATGATTTCATTTTTGCTTCTAAAGAAGTCATTTACTGCTCAAGCAAACAAATTTCAAAAGTAGTTTTGCCATTTTCATTTCGGTGTGTGATGTAGCCACCGTGTGCCTCAATGATACTTTTGGATAACGTTAAACCAATTCCGGCACCTTCAATTCGGGTGGTGAAAAAAGGGAGAAAGACTTTGTGTTCGATCTCTTTTTCGATTCCATTTCCGGTATCGGTAATTTTAATGAAGGTTCTGTTTTCTTTAACTTCCGCCGAAATCAATACTATCTTTTCTGTGGCATCTTTTAAGGCGTAAATACAGTTCGTCAAAAGATTAATAAAAACCTGTTCAACTTGCTGGGAATCGATCGTAATCCAGTATTTGGACGTAATGGTGTTGACAACTTCAATGGTTGCCTCCCTAAACAGGGGAGCCATAATTTGAAGGCAATTGTGCATCAGAAATTGCAAGTCGGTTTTCTCTTTTTTTGGACTTGGCAGCATGGCCAGTTTTCTATACCCTTCGACAAATTTTTGTAAATGATCACTTCGTCTCAGCATGGTTTTAACACTAATCTTGACATCTTCCAAATCTTCAGCCGACATAGTATCCTGATCCACCAGATCTTGTAAATTCTGACAGATAGAGCGAATTGGCGTGATCGAATTTAAGAGTTCATGCGAAATCACTTTCATTAAATTCACCCAGGCATCTTTCTCTTTTTTCTCAACGACATTCTGAATCGAATCGAGTAAAACGATAAAATATTCTTTCCCGAAAATTTCTGTTCGGGAAGCTTGCAAAACAAATGTCTGTATGTTTTGCTCTTTTACACGAATTTCTAAAGAGGTCTTGATTTCCTGAAAATCATCTGCTTCAATAATTTCGCATAACGAGGGCAATTGATCTTTAAGGTATTTCCATTTGGAAACTTTTGGAACATTGAAATGGGAAGAGAAATAATTGTTCATTAAAAAAATGTCCCATTCTTTTTCTTCCTTTTGCAGAATGACAATTCCGGTTTCAATGTTATTTAGTATGGAACGATAGACAATGTCTTTGGAAATCTGTTCGTTTTGTTTGTTTTTAAGTGTATCGTATAAGAGAAATAATTCGTGGTAGTTTTTATTGTATTTATGCTGCGAAAAGTCTGATCCGAAATCATTTTGTAATATAGAAGAGATTGTTCTGTTATAGAGCAAAACAAAATTCCGAACATAAAAGTACATTTCGCGGACGAGTAGAAAGACAACAAAAAGGCCAAATATTCCTGTAAAGAGTAATTCTTTCTTAAAAAAGTACAAGGAGATTTCGATCATCGCAACAATCAGTATCAGTCTTAAAAAAAGCAATTTATAGGTTTGGAATGTTTTAAACATATTAGGTAATATTGATGTTGTATTTTTCTAAACGACGGTACAAAGCCCCTCTTGACAAGCCTAATTCTTCGGCTGTTTTACTGATGTTATTATTGTTTTTGAGAAGGGCTTTTTCGACCGCAGCTTTTTCGACAGAAGAAAGCTGAATATCGTCAGGGTTTTCGTCGTACGGGGTTATGATCTCTAAATCTAAATCGGACGTAGTTATTTTATTGTTTTCACACAAAATGACAGCACGTTCAATTTTATTTTCCATTTCTCTGATATTTCCATTCCACGCGTGTTTTTCAATTTGTTCGAGTACTTTTTTATCAAACTGAATCATACTTCGGTCGTATTTTACAATCATCTTATCGAGCAGGTAATTTGCCAGTGGAATTTTATCTTCGTTGCGTTCTCGTAAAGGGGGCAGGACAATTTCCATTGTATTGATACGATAATACAAATCTTCTCTAAAGTTTTTATCGGCAACTTCCAGTTTCAGATTGAGATTGGTTGCTGTGATGATGCGGACATTTAAGGGGCGTGCTTTGGTTTCTCCAAGCCTTGTCACCGTTTTGGTTTGAATAACCTGCAGTAATTTGGACTGTAAATGTAAAGGTACATTTCCAATTTCATCTAAAAATATAGTCCCGTTTTGTGCCATTTCAAAACGTCCGGGTGTATCTGTTTTGGCATCAGTAAAAGCACCTTTGGCATAACCAAACAGTTCGCTTTCGAAAATATTAGAGTTTAAGGCTCCCAAATCTACCGCTATAAAAGGATTGTTTTTCCTTTCGGACTGTCTGAATATATGATGCGCTAAAACAAATTTACCGGTTCCGTTTTCGCCTAATATCAGAACGTTGGCGTCGGTTTTCGCTACTTTGTCAGCTAGGGAATAGGCCTTTTTGATAATTTCGGAAGTACCAATAAAAAAATCATTTTCGATTTCGATATTCCTGGTTTTTTTTTGCTCCTTTCGGGATTTGTCAACAGCCTGTTTGACAGATTCAAGCAGTTTTTTATTTTCCCATGGTTTTAAGATATAATCAAAAGCACCTGATTTTAAGCCTTCAACAGCAGTTTCGACTTTGCCAAAAGCGGTCATTAAAATCACAACGGTTTTTGGCGAAAGCGTTTTAATTTCCTTCAATAAATACAAACCTTCTTTTCCGTCTTCAAAACCTATTCTGTAATTCATATCAAGTAAGACTACATCAATGCTGTTTTTTGCCAATAATTCGACAATTTTTTTCGGATTATTGAGCGTATAAATGTCTTCAAAATACTTTTTAAGGAACACTTTCGACGCAAAAAGGATGTCTTCCTGATCGTCTATGATTAATATTGCAGCATTTGTCTTTTTCATTTTTGTTCGGTTTTGGACGAAAGCTGTCCATTATTGGACACTTTTGAATTCTTTTAAATAATAAAAAATTTAAAATTAGGCAGTTACAAATTTTAAGTTTTTGGCATGAAAATCACATTACCATTAACAAATCATCAAATAGTAGAATCATTATTGCTGGTAAATGTAACAAAAATAGATATTTATAGATTATGTTATCTATTATCTTAATTTAGGATCTGTTTTTTACTTCGGCAATAAAATTCTCAGAGAGAAAAACAAACATCAAAAACAAATTATTATGATCAGGATTAAAGAGCTTTCAAAAATTTTCAGAACCGAAGAAGTAGAGACAAAAGCTTTAAGCGAAATTTCATTAACCATTAACGAAGGCGATTTTGTGTCGATCATGGGACCATCCGGAAGCGGAAAATCAACTTTGTTGAACATCATCGGATTACTGGACAGCGCTTCGGGTGGAAGTTATGAATTGTTAGGACAGGAAATGATTGGGGTGAAAGAGAAATTTAAATCGAAAGCCAGAAAAGAAAATATTGGATTCATTTTTCAGAATTTTAATTTAATTGATGAATTATCGGTTTTTGATAATATCGAATTGCCGCTCATTTACAATAATGTTCCTTCATCAGAAAGAAAGAAAAAAGTGCAGGAAATTGCCACTATATTAGGCATTGCACATCGTTTGAAACATTATCCGCAACAACTTTCGGGAGGACAGCAGCAGCGTGTGGCTGTTGCAAGAGCGCTAATTAATGACCCGAAAATTATTCTTGCCGATGAACCTACAGGAAATCTGGACAGTAAAAATGGTAACGAAGTAATGGAGTTATTGACAGATCTTCATGCCGGCGGTGCCACAATTTTGATGGTGACACATTCGGATTATGATGCTTCGTTTTCGCAAAAAACAATTGTTATGAAAGACGGAATGATTCTTTCTGAGAAAATGAATCATAGAAATGTAGATGTTTTAGTAAACAATTCAATCAACTAAATCATGCTAAAGAACTGGATCAACATATTTATTTACCACATCAAAAACAACAAGCTTTTTACAGCTTTAAATGTTTTGGGCTTGAGTATTGGAATTGCAGGATTAATTTTTGCCATTTTGTACTGGAACGATGAGCAATCCTACGATCAGTGGAACCCTAATAAAGACAAGATTTTTTTAGTAACCAATAAAATGAATGCTACGACATATTGGTCCTCAAGTTCGGCATCTGTAGGATCAGCGCTAAAAGCTACAAGTCCTGAAGTCGAATCTTTTTGTTATTTGAGCGGAGGTTATGATAATGATATTCTTTATTTTAAGGGCAAAAAAGCACAATCTGACAAGATTACCATTGCCCAAAGAAACTTCTTTGATTATTTCCCATATGAGTTTACTGAGGGCAGTCGAAAGGGAGCTTTACCGGATGTAAACAGTATTTGTTTATCGCAGGATTTAGCGTTTAAGCTTTTTGGAAATGAAACTGCTGTAGGTAAAGAAGTCGTTTTACAGAAGAAAGTTTTGACAGTGCGAGGCGTTTACAAGTTGGATAAAAAATCAGCCTATAATCCTTCTTGTGTTGTTAATTTTATGGACCAGCGAATTAATGCAAACATTCAGTTTTGGGGAAATTTTCAGTATGTTTTATTACTGAAACTGAAAGATCAGGGGAATCAAAAACAGGTAGCAAAAAGTCTCCAAAAAATATATTTTGAAAACCTGACAGTCCGATTTGCAAAAGAGAAGGGAATTACTCCTGAGGAACTTATTCGCAAGTATGGTGAAGTAAAACCAAGTTTAGAGTCTCTGGCCTCAGTTCGTCTGCATACCAAAACCGGAGGTATGACAGAATCGAAAGGGAATTTCCAATTTTTACTTATTATGGTGGGGTTATCGGTTTTAATCCTTCTGTTATCGATTGTAAATTATGTTAATTCAGCTACAGCAAATGCGGTGAAGAGAGCGAAGGAAGTTGGAGTTCGAAAAATTATAGGAGCTTCAAAATATGGTATAATTCAACAGTTTGTTTTTGAAACGGCTCTCATTTCGTTGTTTGCCATTTTGGTATCATTGGTTATCGTCGAAATTTCGCTACCGTATTATAATGCCTTTTTAGAAAAATCACTGGTATTACAAAGTAGTCAGTTTTATCTGCAACTTGTGGCTATATTTTTTATAACGGTTGTATTGGCCGGTATACTTCCGGCAGTTTACGTTTCAAATTTTGAGCCTTTAAAAGTGTTGAAAGGAAACTTTGGTCGAAGTAAAAACGGTATTTGGCTCCGTAACGGTATGTTGATTTTTCAATTTAGTGTGGCCGCTTTCTTTATTGTAGGATCTTATATTGTTTACCAGCAAATAGAACATATGAACTCTAAAGAGTTAGGTTTTAATGGAAAACAAGTTCTGAACATTTCTTATAAGAACATTTATGGAGAAAAAATCAGCAATAAAGAGCGATTGGACCGCTACAATAGCATAAGGAATCAATTGCTTCATATCAAAGGGGTTAAAGAAGTTTCGGGTGGCGGTTTTGTCTTGGGATATGGGCCAAAATCGACTATAACTTATCAATATAAAGATAAAAGTGTAGACGGAGAAAATATACCAATAGACTTTGGATTATTGGAAATGTTGAAAATTAAAATAGTTAAAGGGCGCTATTTAGATCCCAAATTTGCTCAGGATACCGTCAGTTCAATGTTGATTAATGAGACTGCACTCAAGTTATTGAACGAAAAAGATCCGATAGGGAAAAAGGTAAACTGGAATGGTCAGGATGCAATTATTGTGGGAGTTGTAAAAGATTTTAATCTGATGGATCCGGGTCAGGCTATTCCTCCGATGTCCTTTTTTCATTTTAAAACAGTACCTTGGTTTTCAGAACTTTTGAATAATATTTATATCACCGCCGACCCAAAAACGATGCAGCAAACGCTGACGGATATCGAAAGTATGTGGACTAAAAAAGTAGATACTGAATACCCGTTTTCCTATGATTTTGTCGATAAAGGGTACAAAAGATCGTATAGTAATTACGTGAGGCAGAAAAACCTATTTTCTTTATTGAATGTCATTGTAATTGTCATTGCGCTTTTTGGTTTGTTTGCACTGGCTTCCTATTCAATTGAACGCCGTATGAAAGAAATCGCGATTCGAAAAACGCTGGGTGCTGAAACTAATGTTTTGCTAAAAGAACTTTGTAAACAGTACGTAGTTTTCAGTGTCATTGGGTTTTTAATAGCGCTGGCTCCGGCTTATTATTTACTCAACAAATGGTTAGAGAATTTTTCGTACCGAATTGCAATTTCGATTTATCCCTTTGTAATTGGATTTACTGCTTTATTGGCATTGACGTTAGTAGTGGTACTTACAAGAGCATATCAGGCAACCAAGATAGATGTTTTGAAATACTTAAAATACGAGTAACATGCTAAAAAACTGGACCAACCTATTTATTTATCAGATCAAAAACAATAAGTTTTTTACAGCTTTGAATGTTTTGGGTTTAAGTATTGGAATTGCAGGATTGATTTTTGCCACTCTGTATTGGAATGATGAACACTCTTATGACGAGTGGAATCCTGAAAAAGATAAAATTTACGCGGTATTGAACAATATAGGAGGGGGCAATGTTTGGGCTGTAAATTCACCTATTCCGGGACCTCTTTTAAAAAGAATGGGCCCGACTTTAGAGAGTTATTGTTATTTCACAAACAATTATGCCCGAGAAACGATACAGTATAATGGCAAAATTGAAGTAATAGATAAAATTTTCTCAGGGCAGGGGAATTTCTTTTCTTTTTTCCCTTTTGAGTTTATTCACGGTAGCGGAAAAAGTGCACTTCATGACCGCAACAGTATTGCTTTTTCTGAAGAGACGGCTTCGCGCTTGTTTAAGGATGAAAATCCAATCGGAAGACAGGTTAAGTATGCCGACAAAATTTTTATTGTCCGGGGCGTATACCGATTGTCTAAAAAATCTTCGATAATGCCCAATGTAGTGACAACGATAATTGAAAACGAAATAGAGAAAAACAGAGAAAGCTGGGGACTGCGCTATGGATTGATATTGAAGTTAAAAAAGCAAAGTGATACGACAGCGGTACTCAAAAACCTGAATACAATCTATATCGAAAAGAAAGTTAAAAAACAGGCAAAAGCTGAAGGAATCACTTATGAAAGTTATTTGAAGAAGTATGGAGAGGTAGAAAAAGCCAAGTTGCTTCCGTTTTCGGGAGCGAGATTGTATCAGGGAAATTCCCCTTTTCCGGAAGGAATCGCCAATCTGCGGTTTTTAAAAATTTTAATGGGATTATCAATCCTTATTTTGCTGTTGTCAATTGTAAATTATGTTAACCTTGCCACTGCTAATGCTGTAAAACGGGCTAAAGAAGTTGGAGTAAGAAAAATAGTTGGTGCCACAAAATGGCAAATTATTACTCAGTTTGTTTTTGAAACAACACTAATTACGCTTTTGTCGCTTTTGTTGGCATTAGTGATTGTTGAACTTTCATTACCTTTTTACAATTCACTTTTGCACAAAGATCTGATTCTTGAAGGTTCTCAGTTTTATTTACAGCTAATTTTCATTTTTATAATCGTCATTGTAGTTTCGGGAGTTTTACCTGCGATATATGTCTCTAACTTTGAGCCATTGAAGGTTTTAAAAGGGAATTTTTCCCGCAGTAAAAATGGAATCTGGCTTAGAAACGGTATGTTGGTTTTACAATTTGCTATAGCCACATTTTTTATCATTGGTTCATTTATTGTATACCAGCAGGTTAATTATATGGCTGATAAAGATTTAGGCTTTAAAGGTGCTCAGGTGATGGATATTTCTTTTAAACCTAAGAAAGGAAGGAATCAATTTGAAAGATACAAAACGATACAACAGGAACTTTTAAAAATAAAAGGTGTCCAGGCGGTTTCGGCGGGAGTATTTTCTATAGGTAATGATGTTAATTCATGGTCTGGCATGCACTACAAAGCAAATAAAGATGTGATAACACAGCAAATGGCAATTGATTTTGGGATGATGAATGTTTTGGGGATCCGGATAGTTAAAGGCAGAGATTTAAATAACAAAATTGCATCAGACAGTAGTAGTAATGTTTTGTTGAATGAAGCTGCCGCCAAAACATTATTAGAAAAAGATCCTATTAACAAAGAAATTATCTGGGAAGATAGAAAAATGAAAATTGTTGGTGTGGTAAAAGACTTCAATTATTTTGGACTCGAAAACAGTATTTCGCCCATGATCTTCATGCACATCAAAGCTTTTGACTGGATGGAAAAAGATTTGCTTAATATCTCGGTTAAAATTGCACCACAAGACATGCCCGAAACAATATCGGCTATAAATAAATTCTGGATAACAAAAGTAGATGGAGAATATCCTTTTGAATACAATTTTGTTGACAGAAGCTTTGCCCGAACCTATAAGGTATACGAAAGCCAAAGCCAACTGTTTTCACTCTTAAACGGAGTTGTGATTCTTATCGCTGTTTTTGGATTATTTGCTTTAGCTTCCTTTTCAATGGAAAGAAAAGTACGGGAAATTGCGATCAGAAAAACACTGGGAGCAGACACGACTGTCTTACTCCGTGAATTATCCAAACAATACGTGGTGTTTTGTATGATTGGTTTTGCTATCGGAATAATTCCTGCCTATCTTTTATTGCGAAAGTGGTTGGAGGATTTTGCTTTCCGGATCGAGATTCCCTTACTTCCTTTTATACTTGCTTTTGTATTGCTGCTGTTTTTAACCTTGTCAATTGTGTTGGCAAAAGCTTATCAGGTAACCAAAATAGATGTTTTAAAGTATTTGAAATATGAATAAAGCGTAGAATTAAAGCCTTCAAAGTGAGAATATTTTGAAGGCTTTTTAATTGCAGAAAAATTGGAAAAAAGAATTATCTTTGAAATAATGCGATTCTATTTGCAAAAAAAAGTTTGCTTCAATCTTTAATATCCGGGATAATTTATGAACATGTTTTTCCTTAAATCAGCATTGTTTTTTTCTTGCCTAGCCTTATTTTCTTGTGAAGGTAAAAGGCAAAATCCGAATGCCAAAGCGTATAAAGCAGGTGTAATTTTATCTTTTGATGATGCCTATGTAGACGAATGGTCCGAAGCCGATCAGGCTTTGAGAAAATATTCCTGGAAAGCTACTTTTAATGTTTGCCGTATTGATTCGATTGGGAAACCGCAAATCGAAAAACTTCTTGAAATGCAAAAATACGGACATGAAATAGCCGGACATGGCTACCATCACTATAATGCCGTTAAATTTGTCAATAAAAATGGAATGGATGCCTATATCGATCAGGAAATTACCCCTATGATTGCTTCTATGAAAAGGCTTTCTTTTAAAATGACCACGTTTGCTTATCCATACGGATTAAGATCTGATGCATTGGACAAAGCGTTATCTCCCAAATTTAAAATTATAAGAGGAAGAGCCTTTGGAGGAGAACTTCCGGAAAAACAGGACAGCTATTTTAACAATTCTAAAATTGTGTTTGCCTTCGATATAGACAACAGCCACATCCATTTTAGTATTCCGTATCTTCTGGAATTGTTAGACTATGCAAAAAAGCACAATAAAATCCTGATTTTATGCGGTCATAAACCCGTGAGAAATGTTACCGAAAACTATCAGACCAAAATAGAAACACTGGAGTTCATCTGCAGATACATGAAGTTAAACGACCTAAAATTCTATACATTATCAGATTTAGACGGTTTGCTTGAAAAAAAATAGCTTCATTATCTGAGGATAAACTACCATTTTTAACGATACTCAGAATCGTAATTAATAGTTTTGGATTTTTAAGTAAAAGCATGTTAAGTTGTTTGTTGATAGGTAAATAGAGGAGAATATTAGTGTACATTTAGACATCAATTTTGAGAAAAATTATGGATGATAAAAAGCATGTATTTCAGACCGAAACAAAATTGCGTTGGAGAACCTTTCAATGGTCTACCAGATTAGTTATTTTTCTTTTTCTATTGTTGATCCCGGTTTTTATAATTACCCTAAAACAGGGACTGAAGCCTTCTTTACCGATGTTGGGTAATGATCCCTCGACGCAAAAATTAGTCAATCCCAGCATTCCGGCTGCACTTAGCGCTGAAGACCTCAGAAAGTATAAAGGTTTCGACAGCTTTTTGCGATCTAAATCAAAAATGGATAAGCTTAAGAAACAAAATGAGGCAATAGATTTTCCGCAAATAAGAGCCGCTTTTTATGTCGATTGGGACCCGCAGAGTTTATTCTCTCTTCAAAAAAATATCAGCAAGCTCAATATGGTTGTGCCGGAATGGTTTTTTATAGATCCAAAAACCGATTTATTGCGTACAGAAATTGATACCGCCGCTTTAAAAATCATGAAAAAAGCAGGTGTAAAGATTGTTCCAATCATCAATAATAGTAATGAATCTATTGGTGAAGGGGACTTCGATGGTGATATGATACATCGGATTTTGCACGATAAGGTAAAAAGAGAAAGACTGATTAATGACATCGCAGCAAATCTGAAGTTGTACAAATTTCAGGGAATCAATATCGATTTTGAAGAATTTAAAGAGTCGAGCGATGAACCTATTATTGCCTTTCAAAAAGAACTTTATGAAAAGTTACATCCGCAAGGATTTATTGTGACACAGGATATAATGCCAAACGACGATGATTTCAACATTAAAGCACTGACAGAGTACAACGATTATATATTTTTAATGGCGTACGATGAGCATTATAGCGGAAGCGTTCCCGGGGCAATAAGCAGTCAGAAATGGACAGAGCGAATTTTAGATCAGGTAGCCAAAGAAATTCCGTCGAACAAAATTATTCTCTGTTTTGCAGGTTACGGCTATGATTGGGAACAAAAAAAGGAGGGGATAACTGTTACCTACGATGAAGCCCTGTCTTTAGCAAAACAATACGGCGCTACTATTGATTTTGATAATGACAGTTACAACAATTCATTTGCTTATAGTGACGGAAGAGGCAATAAACATCTGGTGTATTTTACTGATGCTGCTACTAATTTTAATACCATTCGCTTTGCTGACGAATATGGTATTGCCGGAACCGCATTGTGGCGATTGGGGAGTGAAGATGGCAGATTATGGCATTTTTACAACCGCAGTTTAACCAATGAAAGTATTGCCAATAAAGCCTTCGATTTTAAAACACTGGAAAAAGTGAACATGAGTTTCTCAGCTCCGGATTATATCGGAGAAGGTGAAATTCTAAATGTATTGACAGATCCGCATCCCGGTAAAATTAAATTACAAACCAATCCGAATGAGTCGATTATAGACGAAGAAAATTACGTAGAATTACCTACTAAATATGTGATCAGTAAGTTTGGAAATGTTCACAAAGAGGTTGTTTTAACCTTTGATGATGGTCCTGATCCTACGTACACGCCACAAATTCTGGACATCTTAAAACGCGAAAAAGTGCCTGCTGTATTTTTCGTAGTAGGATTACAAGGAGAGAATAACATTCCGCTTTTACAACAGATTTATGCGGAGGGTCATGAGATTGGCAATCATACTTTCACTCATCCCAATATTGCATTAGTTAGCAAAGAAAGGGCTTCGGCCGAAATGGAAACGACACGATTGCTCATCGAGGCGGTTACAGGAAGAAGCACGGTACTTTTTAGAGCGCCTTATAATGCCGATGCCGAACCTACGACAGAAGCCGAACTCAGACCCGTTGCTTTGAGTAAAGCACAGAACTATTATACGGTTGGGGAAAGCATCGATCCCAATGATTGGGAAAAAGGGGTAACTGCAGATAGTATTTACGTCAGAACAATTCGGCAATATGAAGCCGATCCGAGTAAAGGGATCATACTGCTTCATGATGCAGGTGGTGACCGGCAGGCAACCGTAGAGGCTTTACCGCGAATTATCAAATATTTTAAGGATAAGGGAATTCAATTTACTACTGTTTCTAAGCTGTTAGGAAAAAGTAAGAGCGAGATTATGCCCAAGGCCAAAGGGAATCTGATGACCATTGACAACCTCATATTTGATTTGGGGTATTGGTTTGGTCACTTTATCACTGCGGTTTTCTGGATCGCTATTTTGTTGGGATTCTTCCGCATTATGTTAATGGCTGTGATGGCTTTTTACAAAAAATGGAAAGATTACAAACATCCGCTAACGTATGATACGAATGACGAAAATTATCCGAAAGTTAGCATAATTGTACCCGCTTACAATGAAGAGGTAAATGCGGTTAAAACAATTCAGAATTTACTTCGACAGGATTACCCTGATTTTGACATTATTTTTGTAGACGACGGATCAAAAGACAGCACGTATAAAAAAGTAGATCTGGAATATAAAAATCATGCGATTGTAAAAGTACATACAAAGCCAAATGGCGGGAAAGCTTCGGCGCTAAATCACGGAATTGCATTAACTCAGAATGATTTCGTTGTTTGCATAGACGCAGACACACAGTTGAAAACAGATGCGCTTTCGCAGCTCATGAAGTGTTTTAGACTACAGTTTAAAAATAACCAACAAGTAGGAGCGGTTGCCGGAAATGTAAAAGTAGGAAATGAAAATACCATGCTGGCCAGATGGCAAAGTATTGAGTACACAACAGCCCAGAATTTTGACCGAAGAGCCTTTGATTTGGTGAACGGAATTACAGTTGTACCGGGCGCGATTGGTGCTTTTAGAAAAGAAGCTATAGAAATTGCGGGAGGTTTTACAACAGATACACTGGCTGAAGATTGCGATTTAACCATTAGAATTCTTCGCAACAATTATCGCATTGTAAACTGTGTAGAAGCCATTGCAGTTACCGAAGCCCCGGAGACACTGAATGAATTTATGAAGCAGCGTTTTCGCTGGAGTTACGGAATTATACAAGCATTCTGGAAAAATAGAGATGCTTGTTTTAATCCAAAGTACAAAGGGCTTGGAATGGTATCATTACCAAATGTATTAATTTTTCAGATTGTCTTACCCATTTTTGCTCCGCTGGCCGATTTAATACTTATCGTCAGTTTAATCTGGAACCATAACAATATAGACAGTTTGTATAAAATTGGAATTTATTACCTGGTATTTATGCTGGTAGACATGTTGGTTAGTGTAGTTGCTTTTGTCTTCGAGAAAGAGAAACTAAGTAAACTCATCTGGCTAATTCCACAGCGGTTTGTTTACAGACAATTGATGTATGTTATCTTATTCAGAGCCCTAAAAAAGGCGATTAAAGGCGAAAGTCAGAGTTGGGGAGTACTCACACGAACCGGCAATGTTGGGGCATTAGATTAGTTCCTGATCAAACGATTTCGTAAATAATCCGGCATATTTTTTCAAAAACAGTATCTTTGCAGCAAGAAAATTGTAGTGATAAGTAATGATTAAATTGTAGAACAAGTTCTACAGACTGTTAGAGAATGTTCTACAGTCGGTTTAATCCCTGCATGCTATTTTTGCTTCTTATTAAGAAAATAGAAACAAGTATATATTTAAAAAATAGAATAAAAGTATGTTTGTCGCATCAAACCTATTTATTCTATTAAAAAGATCCCCCAAATCTCTTTTAAATATCTGTTGTGTTATGGTTAATATTGATAGACAAGTGCTGTGGCTTTGCTTTTTTTTAGCAAAAAAGCTGTATCTTAGAGGAATAACATCCGTTATTGATATTAAAATTGAATTAGTGTTTACTAATTTTAGCTATAGAACAATATTTATTCAAAATGTAGTACATCATTCAGGATGTTCTTTCGATACCTAATTAAAAAAATTGCACGAGTTATTGATTTGATTCTTTGACTCTTTATTTTATTTATCATTTTAAAATATAAATTTTGATTAGAAAACATTCCTTAAATAGTACATTTAGTTTTTTAAAACTAAAGTTCAAGCACAGAAAAATAATTCACTACACTTTAATAGCCTGTGTCATCCTTTTACAGATAATTGCAATAATTATTTGGTACAACGAATCGTCTAATGAGTCGGAAATGTCAAAGACGCTTAGTTCGATGGATTCATTAAATAAAATAACACATTTTACAAGCAGTATAAACAACTCATTTGTTGATTCTCAAAAAAGCTTTAGTAATTATACCAGTTACAAAGACAAAGAATCACTTGATAAATACACCGCTTCTTTAAACGAGATCAGCCGTTTGATTGACAGTTTGAGCCTAATTACAAAGGATAATAAGGAGTTCATGAAGATTCTGAAGGAAAAGAATCAGTCTGAAGAATCAGTAGAGTCTTTGAAAACTAGTATCGATTCGATTATTGAATCGCAGATTAATCCGGATAAGACTACTTTAACTCAGCCTTTTAAACTAAATAAGTTCGCGTACAAAAAAATATTAGACAGTATTAAAACTGATTCTTATATCAAAGTAGACAGTGTGTCTAAAAAAGGATTATTTTCAAGATTGGGTGCTGCTTTGGCAGGAAAAGTAGATGTGCAAAAAGAGCAGTTGAAGATCACCGTTACCATGAAATATGACAATAAAGTGGTAAGCGGAAGTATCGAAGAACAATTTGCAAACTTGTTTAATACTACCAACAAATATTACGAAGACCAGTTTAAGAATCTAAGAAAATCATTTGCGAATTTAAAAGATCAGGATGCTAAACTAAAGCAGTTAAATAATGAATTACTAAATTTAGAGGCAGCAATTATGCCTAACTATAACAATTCGTTGAAAGTACTTCAGGACAATACTCAAAAGCAGTTGCAGAAGCAGTACGATTCGAATAAAATAGTGAGAAGCTACACCATTGCAATTTTGATTCTGTTAATGTTTATAGTTTCACTTGTACTTTTTGGCTTTACAAGACTGGCTTTTCAGTATGAAAAAAGACTCACAACAGCTCAGATGCAGATTCGTGAAAGCTTGAATTTTAAGAATAGAATTATGGGTATGATCAGTCATGAAATCAGATCTCCTTTAAGCATTATTTCTATTTATAGTAAAATGATAAGTTCCTCTATAAAGGATCCGGAAATAAAAGACACTTTTAAATCGATTCAGTTTACGACTAACTCATTGCTTCTTCTGGCCAATCAGATCTTGGAGTATTCTAAAGATGGAAATTACGCACCTAAACTAAACAAGAAGCAATTTTATCTTAAGGAGGAAGTACATCAGATTGTTAATTCCATGACCTCATTGGTAGAGAGTAAAGGGAATAGAATAGAGGTTAATTCTAATTTAATTTCGGAGCTTGAAGTTAATTCGGATGCAGCAAAAATTCATCAGCTTTTTTATAACATTATCGGTAACGCGAATAAGTTTACAGAGAATGGGCTTATAAAGATCATGATGGATCTTGAAAAGACTTCGGGCAAGATCGTGAATTTAAAGGTTGAAATTCAGGACAGCGGAATTGGTATTGCCAAAAATGACCTGAAAAATATATTTGAGCTTTATTATCAAGGAACTGTTTCAGGTAAAGTAAACGATCTTGGAGTAGGTTTAGGACTTAATTTATGTAAAGAAATAGTAGAATTGTTTGATGGAAAAATAGATGTTCAGAGCGAGGAAGGCAAAGGGACTAAAATAATTTTTAATCTCCTTATAAGCTTAGTTTAAAATAAGACCAAATTAATTATGTTAAAGTGGTAATTAGTTACAGAAAAGCGCTGAAATAACCCTAAATTAGGTAAATGAAAATGAAATCACCATCCAACAACTATAGCTTTCTAGTGGCCGATGACCATAGTGTGGTTCGACAAGGCGTTTCTTTAATGATAAAAGAATTATTTTCAAATGCTTTGATTCATAAAGCAGGAAATTTTAAGGATACACTTAATCTTTTAAAAGAAGAATATATAGATTTACTGATATTAGATGTGAACTTTCCAGACGGAAACAGTATCAATATTATAGCAGAAATAAAAGCAATCCAGCCGGAAGTTAAAATATTAATTTTTTCTGCTTATGATGAGAACATCTATGCTATGCGGTATTTAAACGCAGGAGCTTCAGGGTATCTGAATAAAGAAACTTCTGAGGAAGAAATGAAAAATGCGATCAGTTCAATGATCTCATCCGGAAAGTATATTACGCAGAATGTTAAAGACAGGATTCTGGATTCTTATATATCAAAAAAGCCGACAAACCCATTGGATGTATTGTCCAACAGAGAAATTGAAGTGGCACAGCTTTTAATTAAAGGTTATGGCAATCTGGAAATAATTGAACATTTAAACATCAAAAAAACGACGGTAAGTACTTATAAAAACAGGATTTTTGAAAAATTGGAAATCGATAATCTGGCCGATTTGATCAAGTTTTTTCAACTGTATTCTGATTAACGAATTTACACGGCAAAAAAGAATAACAGATCAGAAACAATTTATTGCCTACATATTTAAAAACAGGAACTTTTGGGTTCCTGTTTTTTTTTGTAAAAAACTTTTGTTTTTTGATGTATTTTCTGTAGAAATAATTCTACAACAGGACGTTCGATGTTCTATAAAGTATTGATTTTATTGAATGTATTTTTGTTGTGTCAGGAAGACGCAGTTGCTGGAAGTTTATAAAAAGGATGGATTTGTAGTAGAATGGGTTATTTTTTTTCAGCATCTAGCTTCCTGTATTAAAAGATTTTTTTTTGTTGTTACGGACGGCTCTTTTGTTTGTGTTTTTGGGTTTATACAAGTCAGGTCATTTTTTTTTTTTTGGATATGGCCGTCTGATCAACAAATATTACTTTTTAAGTCTACAACAAATTTAGAGTTAGAGAAAACTACAGTTAACAGAAAGAGAATGTAAAAAAAGCAAGACTATGGAATTCGACTTTTACAATACAAAGAAAAAAGCAAATGTAAGTATTTTTAAATCTAAAGCATTTGATGAGATTCAGGACGCTCTTTTCGTGTTTACGATTTCGGCAGATAACGATTATGAGATGCCATTTATAAATGATGCAACTTATGAGATGTTTGAAGTTTTATCAAGTAAGATGTTTACCAGTACAGTGCTTTCCATTTACAACCGAATTCATACGGAAGATAAAAAACTAGTGAAGGACTCTTTATTTGATGCTATCAAAAAAAGAAGAAAATGGAGTGTTGTGTTCAGAGCAGAATTGCCTTTGAACGGATTGAGCTGGTTTAAGGTTACCTCAAAAAGACAGGTTAATAAAGACGGAAGTGTAGAATTTTATGGTCGGATAACAGATATTACCGAGTTAAAAGAACAGGAGTTGAAACTTAAAAGGACAGAAGAGCGTTTTAAGTTTATGCTGGAGAGTTCAAATGCAGGTATTTGGGATTGGGATTTAGTGGCCAATAGAGTTTACTATTCGCCACAATCTTTGAAGGTATTAGAATTGAAAGCTTCAGATATTTCAAATACTCGTGACGGCTGGAATAAAATAGTGCATCCGGATGATTTTGAAGGATACTTAAGCGTACTGCAGAATCATTTGGATAACAAAACTTCTTCTTACGAAAATTTTCAGCGTGTGCTGACTTCAAAAAAAGAATATAAATGGGTTCTTAGTAAGGGAATGGTGGTAGAACGTGATGCTGCCGGTAAAGCTCTAAAAGTAATAGGAACGCACAGTGATGTTTCTTTTCAAAAAGAAAAAGAGTTAGAGCTAGAGAGAGAAATGGAAGTGTATAAAGAGGAGAATAATAGATTATTGAATTTTTCGCATATCGTATCACATAACCTAAACTCACACGCAGGTAATTTTAAAGTTCTTCTGGACTTGATCGATTCAGAGGAAGGTTTTGATGAAAAAATCGAAACCATAAAATACCTGCGTGCGGTTTCCGGAGATCTTAGTAAAACCATTGAAGATTTATCCCAAATAGTAAATATTCAAAACAATTCCGAAATTAATATCGAATCTCTCAATGTAAACAACTACCTCAATAGAGTACTTAATATTGTTAATGCTTATAATGACAGAAGTAATATGACGGTAATCAATAATGTTTCTCCCGAAGCAGTTGTTTGTTTTAATCCTGCATATCTTGAAAGTGTATTGCAAAACCTGAGTACGAATGCTATAAAGTATGCAGATCCTAAAAGACCCCTGGTCGTTGAATTTAATTTTTTTATTGAAAACGGAAAAAAAGTACTGACGGTAAAAGACAATGGTTTAGGGATTGATCTGGAGAAACACGGAGATTTAATTTTCGGAATGTATAAAACATTTCATAAGCACGAGAATGCAAACGGTTTGGGCTTGTACATTACAAAGAACCAGATTGAGTCTATGAAGGGTAAGATTACGGTTGAAAGCCAGGTGGGAGAAGGAACCACATTTAAAATCTTTTTTAAGGACTAAAGATGCTGTGCTTAGCATTATGAATAGAAGTATCAGCGTACATAAATAATTAATTTAAGAATGGAAAAATTTATAGTTAACAAAAGAGCTAATGGAGAATTTCAATTTGATTTTGTGAATAAAAATGGCGAAATTATTTTGAGCAGTGGAGCATATACCCGAAAATTTATGTGCATGAAAGGAATCGAATCAGTAAAAGCTAATTCACAGGACAACACAAAATTCTTCCGAAAAACAAATTCAAAAGATGAAAGATACTTTAATCTTAAAGCTTTTAACGGAAAGATTATTGGAACAAGTAAAATGTTTAAAGATAGAGATTCCCGTGATGCGGAAATCTTGGAGTTTAGAAAATACGCGCCGGATGCTAAAGTAGAAGATCATTCTAATGCTATATTGGAAAGCGTTGCATAGTGAAAGAATTAAATCAAAACTGTGAATGCAGATCGGTTATATTTTAATAAAACAATAAACTTTGCCGTTTCCGGATTGTAATAACGGAGCCGTTTTTTAGATAATTTAATTGGTATTTACACACCTAAGACCGCCGTTTGCGGTCTTTTTTGTTTGTAGTAAATTAACCAGCTCTGAAATAGCTTTGACAATTAGAATAGTGCGAAGCACTATGAATAAGGACGATAATTGTTTAAGCCCTGTAAGAGCGAAAGCCAAACTCCCACAAAAAAAGTGATCCTATGTGCTGGAATGTCTTCTATTTATAATAAGGCTCCAGAAAATTGAAGCGGTGATATCGTTGGTAAACGGAAGAATTTTGATCAATACATAACTTTTATATTGATCAATTATTTGTAAAAAATCAAACTACTATTTTACAAATAGTAAAAAAATGACTTTTCAAAAAAATTAATCTTAATCAGGACTTAACTTAAGCCTGGTGAAGTGTTTTTTATGATACTTCCCTTAGATTGCTTCACCTAAAGGCCTAAATACAATAATAGTGTACCAATAATCAAAACATTATAGTACATTTTTTTTACAAATACTTAACAAATCAGGCTGCTGAATTTTCTTTTCTTTAACAATTAGATAATTTTCAATTATTTACTATTTATAAAAATCATTGTTTATTTGCTTGTATAAATTTAATATTTGTAAACAAATTAACCATGAAAACAATTTACAAGGCAATTTTAATTTTTTCGGTTGCACTTTTTACTCAAAACATGACCGCCCAAAAGGCAACCATTAGCGGAACAATTACCGACGCACAATCCCCACTTCCGGGAGCGACCATTGTATTGTCTAATAATCAAAAAGCTACGACCGATTTTAGTGGTTATTTTACAATTCAGGATGTGGGATCGGGCAGTTTTGAATTGGAGATCTCCTATATAGGATATGAAGTAAAGAATATAAAAATTGATATTAAAGACAATCAACAGTTAAAGTTAGGAATCATTCAACTGCAAACGAATTCCAAAGAATTGAATGAAGTTGTAGTGAGTGGAATGACTCAAAGAAATAGTGAAGCCAGAGCGCTGAACATGCAAAAAAAATCGATGAGTATTGTAAACGTAATTGCAGCCGACGGGATAGGAAAACTTCCGGATCGTAATGCTGCCGAAACCGTACAGCGTATGCCCGGAGTTTCTATAGAACGTGATCAGGGTGAAGGACGTTTTGTGTCGGTGAGAGGATTACCTCCTTTTTGGTCGTCTACTACTATTAATGGAAATCGAATTCCAACCGCCGAAGAAGAAACAACTTCGAGAGCCACAGCATTTGATTTTTTTCCTTCAGATCTTATTGCGTATGTTGAAGCTACCAAAGCACTTACACCGGATATGGACGGTGATGCGATTGGCGGAAGCGTAAATTTTACCACACAAACCGCTCCAACCAAACGAACTATTAAAGCCAGTGTTTTTAGCGGATACAACCAAAAATCAGATAAAGGAATTTATAGCGGATCGCTTACCATTGGCGACAAAAGCAAAAACGGAAAGTTCGGGTATATTATCAATGGTACATACTGGGACAGAAACTGGGCAACCGATAATTATGAGGCGAGAAGACAAGGAGATCAGGGTGTTTACAGATTAGAACTGAGAGACTATACCGGAATTAGAAAAACCACGGGTTTAAATGGTGCAATGGAATTCAATCCATCATCGAGAGATAAAATTTTCCTAAAGGCTACTTATGGCGGACTTACGGATGAAGAAACACATTACAAACATCGTATTAGATTTGATAAATTCAATGGAGCAACAAATGCGCTGACTGTTGAGCAACAAGACATCCATAACCAGTTAATGACACAGTTTATAGGTATTGATTTGGGAGGGAAACATCAATTGGCAAATGGAAATTTAGATTGGAGCGTGGCATCTTACAGAAACAGATTCAAGTACGGAAACATTCCAAATGCAGAAGACAATAGTTACTTTTTAATTCAGTTCAATCAAACCGGAGTAGGTGTTAAGCCGGAATATTTAAATACAGTGCCGCTTGCCAATGGTGGGGCCGGAGGTCCAAGAGCTTACTGGGCTGCAGATGGAGGAAAGCTCGACCCGAACAATCCAAAATCTATATTTGATTTTTATTCAGATCCAAATTTTAAAACAGATCCGACAAAAATGAAGTTTTCTACTTTAGAACTTTACAAAATCAACATCGTTGAAAGAGACAATATTATTGCGACTGTAAACTACGAGCACAATTTTAATGAAAATCTTAAAATGAAGTTCGGTGCAAAATTAACTGACAAAGACCGTATTGCTACTTTCAGAGACGAATACTACAACTGGACAGGATCGCCAACGCCTTATTTGTCAAACTATGCTCCTGATTTAATCAACCAGCCTGGTGGTACAAATTATATGAGAAAAGAAACCGGTACTTTGATCGGAAACAGCTTTGGTCCGGTTTTATCTCCGGACGGAATGACAAGATTATTCAATACCTCGAAAGCAAATTTGGTTTTAAACCCTGCAGATTCTCAAATTCCTGAATTAGGAAAAGGATTGGGAAGAAACTTTAATGTAGGCGAAACGACCTCTTCTGTTTATGCCATGTCAACCTATAATGTATCCGATAAATGGACCATTTTAGGAGGATTGAGAGTAACCAATACTATAACACAGGTAACCGGTAAAACTGTAGAGAATAATGTGGTAGTCGATGCCGAAAATACGAAAACCTATACATCGGTACTTCCAATGGTACATGTAAAATATACTCCGATTGAGAATTTAAACCTTCGTTTTGCTACTACCAGAACATTTGCAAGACCCAATTTTGGAGACATTTCACCAGCAGGTTCACTAAACACGATTGATGGGGAGTATGCAGGAGGAAACCCAAATTTAAATCCAACCTATTCCTGGAACTTCGATTTGCTTGGAGAATACTTCCTGGATGAGGTGGGAATTATCAATGCCGGTGTATTTTACAAGTCGATTACGGATCCAATTTTTGATGACACTTACCAGGGAACGATCAACGGAATTCCTAATATAGAAATCAGTTCGCCTGCTAATGGTGGAAATGCATGGGTAGGCGGAGTTGAATTTGGAATTACCAAGAGATTCAGCTTCTTGCCAGGCTTCCTTAAGTATTTTGGAACTCAGATCAATGCAACACTTATGAACTCTGAAATGACTTTGGGGCAGAATGCTAATAATCCTAACGGAAGAAAAGTGTCTACTCCTTATCAGGCCAAAGAACTTTACAACCTGCAATTGTTCTATGAGAGTGGTAAATTGAATGTGAGAGCAGCCTTTAATCACAAAGGAGCTTATGCTACAAGTTTTGATGCCAATGCTAAAAATACAGACATGAATGATATTTATTACGGTAAATACAACTCACTTGATTTTTCTGCTTCGTATAAAATTGGAGATCATTTTACCATTTTCAGTGATGTAAATAATGTATTGAATGAACCTTTAATGTATCATTTTGGAGAAACACCAAATCGTCCAAAACAGGTGGAATATTACGGGATGAAGTTTAATCTAGGTTTAAAATATAATTTATAGACAACTATAAGTTAACCCGTTGGATGCTGGTAGGTTTTATTTTTACAGTTTATTTTTTTTTAATCTACTGCAAGCAACGGGTTTTTAAAAACAATAGTAAACGCTTCTTATTTACAAGACAATTATCACGCTAAATTTCAAGAACTAATGTCTAAAAAAGCATCTAATTTCAGGTTCATACTCAAAACATCTATAGCGGCATTTGGCACCTATTTTTGTATGTATGCTTTTAGAAAACCTTTCACGGTAGCCACATTCGATCAGCTTTCTTTTTGGGGAATAGATTACAAAATTCTCTTGATTCTGGCACAGGTTTTAGGATATACTTTTTCTAAGTTTTTAGGAATCAAGATTATATCTGAATTGAAATCAGCCAGGAGAATTTTATACCTAATCAGTTTTATTGTTATTTCCGAACTGGCTTTACTGGGCTTTGCTTTGGTACCGGCACCCTATAACATCTTGTTTTTATTCATTAACGGATTACCTCTCGGAATGATTTGGGGAATTGTTTTCTCTTATATCGAAGGCCGGAAAACAACAGAATTATTAGGGGTCATTTTATGTTCGAGTTTTATCGTTTCTTCCGGAGCTGCAAAATCTGTGGGAATCTTTGTCTTGAAGGTTTTGGGATGCAATGAGTTTTGGATGCCTTTTGTTTCGGGGTTAATTTTTATTGTTCCGTTAATTGCATTTTCATTGTTTTTGGAAAAAATCCCAAATCCGGATAGCGAGGATTTGGCCCTGCGATCTAAGCGTAAACCATTGGCTAAAAAAGAACGCGCTTTGTTGTTCCGACAATTTGCTTTTCCGCTAACAATACTTATTGTCTTTTATGCTATGCTAACGGCCATGCGTGAGTTCAGAGATAATTTTGCGCGAGAATTATGGGATTGCTTGGGATACAAAGAGAGTATTTCAATTTATATGTACTCAGAAATTCCCATTGCCATATCAGTTTTGGTTATTTTAGGGATTTTAGGAAGCATGAAAAACAATTATAAAGCTTTCCGCAATTATCATTTGGTATTGTTTGTAGGTTCAGTACTTATAGGAATCACAACTTTCCTGTTTCAAAAACATCTGATGTCAGCACTTCCGTGGATGATCATTTCAGGATTTGGAATGTACGTTTGCTACATTCCGTTTAACGGTTTATTTTTTGACCGAATGATAGCCACTTATAAAATAGATGGAAATACTGGATTTTTAATTTACATCGCCGATGCCTTTGGTTATTTAGGGAGTGTTTTGGTATTGTTTTTCAAAAATTTTGGAGACCGAAAAATTTCTTTATTGAACTTTTTTACCACTTGTATTTACCTGCTCTCTTTCGTAGGGATCATCACCACCATAATGTCCTTTAATTATTTTAAAAGGAAGTTTAGAAAAACTGTCGAAATTCCCACGGCTATGAGTTATGAGATGTAAAATGTAAAATGTGAGATGTGAAATGTGAGACGCAGGTGAAACCTGAAGCCTGAAACTTGAAACCTGAAACTTGAAACCTGAAACTTGAAACCTGAAACCTGAAACCTGAAACCTGAAACCTGAAACAACAAACCATAAACCAAAAACAAATAAACAGTAACACAAATAAAAACACAAACATGAAAGAGAAGTATGATTTAATAATTGTTGGATCCGGAGTTTTAGGAACATTTCACGCCTATCACGCCCTGAGAAAAGGATTATCGGTCGCCATTCTGGAAAAAAACAGCAAACCGGAAGGCGCAACCGTTAGAAATTTTGGACAGGTTGTACCGTCCGGGATGGATCGAAAGTGGCAAAATTTCGGAAAAGAAAGTTTAAATATCTATAAAGACATTCAATCGCAGTTTGATATTAATTTGCGTCAAAACGGAACTATTTATGTAGCGTCAAACGAAGAAGAAATGCAGTTGATAGAAGAGTTACATCAAATTAATATTTCGAACGATTATGAATCTAATTTGCTGACAAAAGAACAATGTCTGACCAAATACAATGGATTACGAGCTGATTATTGTACTGGAGGATTATTTTTCCCGCAAGAAGTAACCGTTGAACCTTCTACAATGATTCATAAATTGCACCAGTTCATGACAACCAGTCTGGGGCTAGATTTATTTATGAATACTACCGTAGTACAAACGGAAGATAGAAATGATGAGGTTGTAGCCATAACCGCCACCGGCCTAGAATACAAAGCGTCAAAAATTATCATTTGCAACGGAAGTGATTTCAAAATTTTATATCCTGAGATTTACAATAACAGCGATCTGATTGTTTCTAAACTACAGATGCTGCAAACCAAACCTCAGAAAAATTATAAACTAGACGGTTCTATCTTAACCGGATTGACGATCAGAAGATACGAATCTTTTGAAGAATGCAAATCGTATCAGGCCATTAAAGCAAAGGAAAATCCGGATAGTTTCGAGAAAAAATATGGTATTCACATCTTGTTCAAACAAGCCCTTGACGGCTCAGTGATTCTTGGAGATTCTCATGAATATGCTCCCGCAAAAGAAATTGACTCTTTAGGTTTTGACCTGAATATGGATATCGACCATTTTATGATTGAAGAAGCCAAAAAGATAATCGATCTTCCAACGTATGAAATCCAAAACAGATGGTTTGGCATGTATTCGCAATGTAAAACAAAGGATATCTTTGAATATACTGTTGACCAAAACATTCACATCATAACCGGAATAGGAGGTAAAGGAATGACCGGCAGCGCAGGATTTGCCAAACATAATATTGATATGATTTTTAATGCTTAGGGATTGTGAGGTTTGAGTTATGAGTTATGATTTATGATTTATGAGTTATCAGGGAAATTATTAATCATAGTTTATAATCTACATTTATAGTGCTTTCTAGAGCAATAAATAATAAACAATAGATTTTAGACCATCAACCATTAACCACCAACCAAAAACTATAATTTTTTTTAAAAAATACACAAAATGAAAATTAATGAACTTGAAATGGTTGTTTTTGACATGGCAGGAACAACAATAAATGAGCAAAATATAGTTTACAAAACATTACATAAATCGATTAATCACTTCGGTATTGATGTTTCTCTTGAACTGGTATTGTCTTTAGGAGCAGGAAAAGAAAAGCATCAGGCTATCAAGGATATTTTAATACACTTGAACATAACAGATATGAACAAGTCGGCTTTAATATTTGACTACTTTAAAGAAACATTGGACAAAGAATACCTTTCGGCTCAGGTTTTACCCATAGAAGGTGTCGAAAAGGTTTTGAAAAACCTTAAAAATGACGGTATAAAAGTAGTCTTAAACACAGGATACAGCAGTCATGTTGCCAATACTTTATTAGAAAAGCTAAACTGGAAAGAAGGAAATCAATACGATGCCCTGATCACAGCCGATGATGTAGTGCTGGGACGTCCTTTTCCGGATATGATACATAAAGCCATGCAATTGTTTGCCATTGAAGACGCTTCTAAAGTACTAAAAGCAGGTGATTCGGCTATAGATATAGAAGAAGGAAAAAATGCTAAATGTGGTTTGACCGTAGGAGTTTTGTCAGGCGCACAAACCAGACAGCAGCTCGAAGAAGCCCAACCGGATTACATATTAGATTCACTGGCATCACTTTATGGGGTTATTGGGTCGAAGTGTTAGGTGTGAGGTGTGAAGTAAAAAGGAGTAGAGATTATAGAACAAAGAGTATAGAGTAAAGAATAAAGAATAAAGATTTTAGAGGAAAGATTAAAAAGCTGCTAACCCGAACGATAGCGAACAGGCGAAGCAATCTGCGAGAGAAAAAAAGCACATCATTTATTTAGAGTAAAAATATCTTTTGTGTGTATTTTGAGTACCTACACTATACATTAAACAATTCGCTAATTAGTTAAAACAATATCCCTGCAGGAAAAGTTTCAAACAAGTAAATAAATAGTAACCATAAAACAATTCAACCCAATGAAAAAGATTTTTAGATTAAGTTACATTACAATTCTTGCAAGTGTGCTTTTAGTCACATCCTGTACCAATGATTCCGCATTTAAAGATAACGAACAGGCCTTAAATGATAAAACAAAGGCCAAAACAGGTAAATCTGCTTTAAGCAGTGGGACCAGAAAATTACTGATTATTGGAATTGACGGCTGTCGCGGGGATGCTTTAATGGGAGCCAATACACCTAATGTTCATGCTTTATTGCCCAATGCTGTCTATAGCCTCGATGCTTTGACCGAAGCACCTACATGGAGTGGAAACGGCTGGTCGACGATGCTTACCGGAGTTACCCATTTGAAACATGGCGTAACGGATAATTCATTTTCGAGTCCGAATTTCACAGCTTATCCGAATTTTTTAAAACGACTTGAGACTTATAATGCGGCTTTAAAAACCATGTCAATCGTGCATTGGGCACCGATCAATACCTACATTGTGGACGGAATTGATGTAGAGAAAACGCTCACGACTGATGTGGCTGTTAAAAATGAGGTGGTTGCTGCACTTACAAACGACAACCCGGACGCTTTGTTTCTGCATTTTGATGATGTCGATCACGCCGGACACAGCTATGGATTTTCGCTTAATGTGTCGCAATACAAAGCTTCAATTGAAACAACAGACGGTTATATAGGAGAAATTTTAGCAGCTTTAAAAAACAGACCCAACTATGCCAATGAAGACTGGCTGGTTGTAGTTGCACCGGATCATGGTGGTATCGTTACAGGTTCCAGCGGATCACATGGCGGGACATCCTACGAAGAGCGAAATATTTTTACCATTTTCAACAACAAAAATTTCACTTCGACTAAGATCGAAAAGCCGGTAGATCCAACCACAACGATTACCGGTAAATTTGTCAATTTTAATTCAAATAGTGTTTATGCTTCAACAGCCAATGCGCTTTACAATTTCGGAACTTCAAGTTTTACAGTTGAATGCCGAGTAAAAACATCAGGTTACAGCAGTGATCCGTCATTGGTTTCGAATAAAAACTGGGTGAGTGGTAAAAACCGTGGATTTGTAATTTGTGCCAATACCGGAGGAACATGGAAGGTAAATATTGGGGATACTCAAAGTCGTGTGGATATTTCCGGTGGGACAATCAATGATGGGAAATGGCATCATTTGACACTTGTGGTGGACCGCACAGCCAAATTGGTAAAAACGTATCAGGATGGTGCTTTTGTAGGCCAGGCAGCTATTGGCGCCAGTTTTGGAAGTTTGACTTCAGGTTTGCCTTTCGCTATCGGACAGGACGGAACCCTGACGTATGGTGCAAATGTAAACGGAAATATTGCTGAGGTTCGCGTATGGAACAAAGCCTTAACTGAAGCTTCCATTTTCAATTATACCTGTTCATCGGTTACCGCTTCTCATCCGGATTATTCAAATCTTATCGGATATTGGAAAGGAGATAACGGATCAGGAAACAGTTTCACCGATTCAAGCAGCCAGCAAGTGGGGCTTACTTTTCCAAACACACCTAGTTGGACTACCAGTACTGCTACTTTAAAATGTGGCACTGCGACGGGAGTAGTTCCAAAAATGGTCGATATTGCCTATTCTTCGCTACAATGGTTTGGTGTACCTATCAATAGTGGATGGTCATTAGACGGCCGTTCTTGGCTTCCGGCAGGGAACTAAAAAATTTGTGTTTTTTGTTTTTTAAAGGGTTATCTTCATTTTGAAGGTAGCCTTTTTGATTTGATTCTGGCTTGGAGTTTAACCGCAAAGAACGCTAAGATATTACGCAAGGTTCGCAAAGTTTTTTTAATGTAAAGAGATGAGTTTAACCGCAAAGAACGCTAAGATGTTACGCAAGGTTCGCAAAGTTTTTTTAATGTAAAGAGATGAGTTTAACCGCAAAGAGCGCAAAGATGTTATGCAAGATTCGCGAAATTTTATTTACAAAGCTTTGTGAATTTTGTTTTTTAAAAGGTTTGACCTGTAAAAATAACTTAGCGTTCTTTGCGGTTAAAAACGGTTAAATCTAACTATTACTCTCTGAATAAAAGTAAAGCACCAGCATCACGCAGTTTTCTGTCGTTCTGTTTTGAGGTACGTGTGGATGTCTTCCGTTAAAGCATAAGGAATCACCTTCATTGACAACTACTTCTGAATCGTCAATAATATAAGTTACACTTCCTTTGATGATGTATTTGAACTCCCAAGCATCTGTGATTACTTTTTCGCGTTTGCAGTTAGGCTCCACGTCAAGGATTACGGCTTCAAAACCAATAGAATTGATGCTTTTGCTGAAAATATGATAGTAGTTAAAACCGGTAGTTTCAGCACGGTCCTCTTTTTCTATCTTTTGATAATCGTCTTTTTTAATATGAATGTACTTCGCATTCTTGGTATTTTCAACGCCTTCGAAAAAATAACTCACATCCGTATTTAAGGATTGGATCAGTTCAATCAAAACGGGCAGGGAAGGAATTGTTCTTCCGTTTTCAATTCTGGAAATCAAACCGTTGCTAACTCCGGCTCTGTTGGCTACTTCATGTATGGTTAATGAATTTTTCTTCCTGATCTCTTTTAATCTCTTTCCAATACCAATTAAAAAATCTTCCATAATAAAACTTCAGTTTAATATGGTAAATATAACACAATTAGCGGGTGAGTTGCAAAAGAAGGGAAGTCTTAGTGTGAACTTTTGTATTTTTATAGTTAGGATCATGGCACACGGATGATACGGATTCGTTTCACGAAAACGCGGATGAAAACGGATTTTTAGATGAATAAAATACGCTATCATGATAAAGTAATCCTATCCCAGATAAAACAAAAAAAAACCGTGCAGATCCGCGTCTTCGCCTGGCGAATCCGCTTCATCTGTGTACTTTTTTTAGTACCACTTTAAAACAAAAAAAGTTTTCAGAAATAGGAAAGAAATCAATTCACCGCGGTATTTCTACCCTTTGCTTTTTTAATGAGATTTAGAGAATCTCTGATCAGCGATTTTATTTCTAAGGATGGAGCTTTTCGTCCTTCGTATCTGCTTTGTACCGGGCCTTCTATATCCATTTTAGCCGCCTGTAAATCGGTTTCAAAAGTTTTGAGCACCTGGTTTTCGATATTCGAATGTTTTTTGTAGTAATAGATTGCATTGTGCAAATCCTCTATATGGCCTGTAAAATCTAAGATTGCTCTTTTGGATACCGCTCGATTGTAGTAAATAGAAAACTCTAAAGGATCAGTTTCAATGGCTTTGTCAAAATCTTCAATGGCATTATAATGATAATCGAGTTTTTGAAGACAATTTCCCCTCAAAGCATAAACTCCCTGATCAAATCCTGAATTGATCGCATTGTTTAAATGCAACAGTGCATCCTGGAACTGGTTCGACAAAAAGAATTGCCTTCCTTTTTCCAGATGAGCCGGCCCTTCATTAGAATGGGATTTTGAAAGTCTTTCCGTAAACTTTTTTATTGTTAAAGTGTTGAACCATTTCATGCTTTTTGGATTTTAGCCGACAGATTAAACAAAGAATAAAAAGATTTAGTAGAATAGGGGGATTAAAATTAATTAATTTTTTGATACATAACAACTTACGATAGTTTTTATTTTGCAAAATGCTTCAAAAGTATCTCAAAAGCCTAAAAAAATGGTTGTTCTTTAGAGAAATATAATAGCATACAAAACCTATTTTTTCTTCCTGCCCAGCCAAATCAACAAACCTGTAATAGGTAATGTTGCAGCAAAAAGACAGACCAGAAAAGCAATTATTTTAGTCGTCAAACCATAGATACTGCCAGTGTGAATTGGATACATCAAACGTCTCAGTTTATCTCCTTTGGAATAGGCTGCGAAGTGTCTGTTCTCAATATTTTTCGCAGTATACTTATCAAAATAAGCAGAACTGGATTGGTGCGGAATGATTCTTTCCACATCTTCTTTCAGGACCGTAATACTGTTGATGGTATCCACAGGCATTCTGATTTGAATATTTCCATCATAAGGAAAAATACTGTCCGTAGTATTGTAAATGCTTTGGTAAAAAGCCGTGTTATTGAGTTTAGGATCTATTTTGGTTGGATTTTCTACTTTTAAAGAAGTTTTCTTCGTCGTCCCTTCGGTCACCAGGTAAAGGCCACTTTGAAACCAGTCAAAGGCAAATGTCAGACCGGTTAGCGAAATAATAAGTAAAACTAAAAAACTGTAAAAGCCAAAAGTAGAATGAAAATCCCAGTTGATCCTTTTGAAAGAACCGCTCCATTTTACTGAAAGACGCTGCTTTAAATGTTTCATTTTTTTGGGCCACCACAAAACGATACCCGAGATCAGCATAAAAACAAAGATAAGACAGGAAGATCCCATGATAAGTTGCCCCGCATCTCCCATTAACAATTGCCTGTGCAGTGAAAGTACCACCACAAAAAACCTGCTTTCCTGAGGCGTTGTTGCTAGTACTTTTCCAGAATACGGATCAAGAGAAAAAAATTGTGCTTTTTTATCTGAATCTTTTCCCAGAATTTGTATCGTACGTGAAGGATCATTAAAAGTAGAAATTCGGCTAATCTTTTTGATGCCGTATTCTTTCTGAAGGACATCTGTGCAGTAATCGATCGTTTTTTTGGTTTTCCCTATAGAAGAAACGTGGTAATACTGTGGATTTACCACTTGGTCAATCTCTTTTTCAAAAACTAAAATACTTCCTGTTAATGCAGCAATAAAAACGATTAAACCTGAGCCAAGTCCCAGCCATAAATGTAATTGTCCGATAGTTTTCTTTATTCCTTTCTTCATTAATAGTCTTATTTTGGTTTATGGCATTGGAGTTTATACCCTAATAGGGTCAGTTTTTCGCTGGAGATAAATTCTTTCCAACCGAAAATCCGTCGCAAATTTATACTTATTTAGACTAAATCTTTCTTGTTTTAAGTAAAAAATAAAGGTGAATATCTTAAAAATGCTTTAGAATTACACTTCGCAGACAAGTGAATAATGCTTTTTGCAGTGAAAACTTACAGCTTGGTTTTATGTGAAAAGTGAAAAGTGAAAAGTGAGATGTTGACTGTGAAACGTTATATTTTAAGTGAAAAAGTGGATGTTCGATGTGTTTAAATGATTACTACAGCTAGAAAGACTAAAAAATCTGCTTAATCTGCAAAATCTGTGGGAAAAGAAAAAGGACGGAGTTAAAAATATTTGCGACTAATGAATTGGTTTAAAATAGATTTATTTTCTGACAATAACAAGAAGATTAGTGAAAATTCTATAGAATAAATCGAAATAGTACTTGTTAAACAATTATTAATCTTTACTTTTGCGCTGTTTTTATTAATTCTAAATAAGAATAAAATCACTAACCAAAACTTAAAAATCAATGAAATATCTTAGTTTAAGAACGTCAAAGTTTTTATTTATTATTAGCCTTTTATTTTCTGTCTTCTCTTCTTTTGCACAACAAAATAGTGGAAAAATTAAGGGAGAGATTAGAACTTCTGACGGTAGATCAGCCTACGGAGCAACAATTACCCTTAAAAATTCAAAATACAAAACGACCTCTAATACCGATGGTAGTTTTCGATTCAGTAAAATAGCAGAAAACACTTATACGCTGCAGGCTTCATTGTCCGGTTATGAAACAATCGAGCAGGAGGTTACAGTTGCAAACAATGAAACTGCCACCGTAACTTTACAATTGAAGTTTACCGGTAAAGAAACCGAAGTTTCGGAGAAAAGCGGTGACCAATTGGATGAAATTATAGTTTCGGCCAGCAGAAAGGTAGAAACTTTATCTAAAACACCTTCTTCTGTAACCGTAATCAACGCAAAGGATATTGACAATTTATCTATCGTGAGTTCAAATATTGCTAATGTTGTGGCATTTGCAGTTCCGGGTTTAGGATCGGCAACAAACAATACAGGAAATTACGGTCAGACACTTCGTGGAAGAAATCCTTTGGTTCTTATCGACGGAATTCCACAATCGACACCGCTAAAATCAGCAGGACGTGAACTTCGTTCAATAGATCCTTCCGTAATTGAGCGTATCGAGGTAATCAAAGGAGCTACGGCTATTTATGGTAATGGTGCCGATGGAGGTTTGATTAATTATATTACTAAATCGGGGAAAACTCAAAAGAAATTTGCCGGATACAGTGAGGCTGGAACAACAGGTAATATTAAAGGAGACAGTACTGCAGGATACCGATTTAATCAGCAGTTTTACGGAAAAATCAATAAGTTCAACTATATGGTTGGCGGAACTTATGAAAAGACAGGTGTTTTTCGTGATGGAGCAGGACAGGTTATTTCTCCTGAATACGGATTAGGGGAAACTAAAGCATACAATGTTTTTACAAAAGTAGGTTACGATTTAACCACTAAACAAAGAATCGATTTGATGTACAATTACTTCAGTTCCAATCAGGATTCTGATTTTGTCCTTAAAAATGGCGTATACGGAGTAAGTCCGGCAATTGGAGTATTGGGCAACAGACCGGGTGTAGATGAAGGAAATCGTTACAATCACAATGCTAATCTTCAATATGTAAACAAAGAGATTTTTGGAAGTACTTCGCTTACGGCAAACCTTTATTTTCAGGATTTTTTAACGATATTTTCTAACTCTACTTTTTTCTATGGAAGTGGACAATCGCAAACTGCATCTACCAAAAAAGGTTTAAGAGTATATTTGAATTCTCCTTTTACAATCTCTTCTAATTTTACAGGTGATGTAACTTATGGTTTCGATTTATTGAATGACAAAACGAACCAAAAATTGGTTGACGGGCGTGTTTGGGTTCCAAATATCAATATGGTCAATCTGGCTCCTTATGCACAAATATCGACACAATTGTTTAGCGACTGGAATGTAAAAGCAGGTTTACGTGCCGAAAATATTAAAATCAATATCGACGACTACAACACTCTTGCTACCGGTGCAAACGGAGCGGGAAGTATTGCTGTAAAAGGTGGTGACCTTACTTATGATGCCTTTGTTTTTAACACAGGGATCAGATATTCAAGATTTAAATTCTTTAATCCTTTTGTGAGTTTTTCTCAGGCTTTCTCTGTATTTGATTTAGGAAGAGTTTTAACAAACGCAAAACAGGATGCAATATCTAAATTAGAGACCGAACCTATTATCGTTAATAATTATGAGGGTGGTTTTAGCAGTCAGTTAGGGAAATTCAATTTGAGTGCTTCCTATTATTTGAGTACTTCAAAACTGGGAACCAATCTGATTCAGGTAGATGGATTCCTGGTAGCAGAGCGTTTACCGGAAAGAGTTTGGGGATATGAAGTTCAGGCCGATTATCAAATTTTGAAACAATTGACAGTAGGAGGAAACTATGCTAATGTACAGGGAAGAGGAGACAAAGATTCTGACGGTCATTTTTATGGTCCGACAGATATTTACCTGAAATCAAACAGAATCCCTCCGGTTAAAATTACAGGTTATGCAAAATATGGTGGTGAAAGATTAAACGTTGAATTGTATTGGATGTATGTAGGCGATCGCGATGTTTTTAAACCAAATGCCAAAGGAGCTTATGCTATTGGTGAAGGACCAATTCATTCTTTCAACTTATGGAATCTGGCTACGGCATACAAAGTAACGGACAGCATTAGAGTAAAACTTGGAATAGAAAACATATTCAATACAGATTATTACCCAACAACTTCTCAGTTCTTTGGAACAAATGCCAATTATACCAGAGGAAACGGTACAAGATTTAATTTAGCACTTGGATACAGTTTCTAAAAAAAATAGCTTTTCAGTAATAGTATTATTTTGTTTTTTTATGAAAAGGCTTCTGACGCATTTTGTCAGGAGTCTTTTTTTTGTAATAGAAAAAAAAGTCACAGTATTCAGTCGCAGTATTCAGTTTTAATGTGTACTGATTACCGTGACTGAATACTTCGACTTGTTTTGAAAGATAAAAGAAATAGTCACAGTTTTCAGTCACAGTGTTCAGTTTTAATGTTTACTGATTACCGTGATTAAAACTGTGACTTGTTTTGAAAGATAAAAGAAATAGTCACAGTTTTCAGTCACAGTGCTCAGTTTTAATGTTTACTGATTACCGTGACTGAAAACCGTGACTGAATACTGCGACTGAATACTGCAACTGAGACCGCGACAGAATACTGAAAACTTACAAAGCCCCTTCTAATTCCAGGGACTCCTTAAGCAATGGATAGTTCACTTTTCCGTTTGGTGTAAGCGGAACGTCTTCTATGTGCATCACTTTTAAAGAACTGGCGTGAAGATTTAGTTTGGCTTTTAGCACTTTCAGAATCAATTCTTTGTTCAGATTTTCGTCGGTGTACATTACGGCCAGATGTTTATCGTTTATTCCGAGGCAGATAAACGTTTGTCCACCCAATGCATCTTTCAGCAATAATTCTGTTTCGTCAAGATTGAGACGTACTCCGAACAATTTCACGATTCGTTTGATTCGGCCTACAATGTAGTAGTAGCCTTCGTCGTCTTTACGGGCTTTGTCTCCCGTATGAAGTCTTTCCTGCTGTTCAAAAAATTGTAAATCGGCTCTGACATTGGCATAACCGCCATAAACGTTAGGACCAATATAAATCAGCTCATCCGTTTCGTTATCGATCTCAAAACGTCCGTTTTTGACTGGTAAACCAATAGAGGTTCCTTTTCGCAACAGATCTTTAGGAGGCAGATAAGCCATACGGCCTGAAGCTTCTGTCTGACCGTATTGCGCAAAGAACTGTTTGCCAAATTTCTCGCTAAAGTCAGAAATCGCTTCGATCAGTTTGTGATTCAGCATTCCGCCCGTATGAGTCAGGTAACGTAAGGAAGGATGGTCTTTTTTGAAAAATCCAATGCTGTATAACATTTCATAAAAGTACGGAACTCCACCCAGGGTAGAGTATCCGTATTTTTTGAAATCGGCCCAAAATTCTTTTTGAAAAGCATCCTTATCCGTACATACAATTTGATTAGCCTTGATGCAATTGGTGGTAAAAATCGATAAGCCGTAAACAAAATTAATAGGCACATTTAAAGGCACTACATCATCCGTTCGAATAGGCATATATTCCATAATCGATTTTGCATTATGTACCAGATTCTCATCGGAAAGTCTCACGAATTTTGGCGATCCGGTAGTTCCCGAAGTACTTAGCAAAAGTTTGATTTTGGCATGTATCGGGTAAATTAAATTTACGTTTCGTTTAAACAATACTATCGTCTCTGAGGCATTTACAGCCGTATAACCTTCTATTTCAGTTCGCGTAGGGTCATAGATATAATAAGGAGTATATTTCTGTTCCAAATTTTCCTTAAAATTTTCAAGTAAACCCATTCCCAACAAAGCAATCGTAAACCTGCTCTGGTAAAAATTCAAAAGCGTTTCAATAGCCGGTAACTGATTGTCATTGTAAATAAAAACAACTGAACGTATGTTTTCGATTTCCAGTGACTGATCCATTTCTGCAATAGATTTTGAAACTCCGGTACTGGCGTCGGTAAAAGTCAGCTTTTCATTTTTTCTGATTAAATCGTATAGTTCCATAAGTTTAGTGGTCTATTCTAATTAATTTCAAATCCGTATTTTTTAAGGATGTCTTTTATTTTTGCTACACTTCCCATCTCCAAAATGTCCTCCATTTCGATTGAGATTTTGTATGTACTTTCAAGTTCTTCTACTAATACCAAATGACTCATCGAATCCCATTCGGCTATAGCCTGATATTCCAGTCCGTCGTTTACTGCCTCAACAGGAATTTCAAAAGCTCTTGCAAATACTCCGTGTAATTGTTCTATTGTACTCATTGTTCTATTATTTAATATTAAATTGATATTTTTTATTTGTTGTTTAATGTTTTGTTATTCATATGCAATAGATATGACGCTCCTCTGGAGCTTTCGAAAAAAAAACATTCTAAATGCTATAAATATTACGCTCCTTTGGAGCTTTTATAAATGTTAACCTCATTGGAACGTAATTCTATAGATATGGTGCTCCTTCGGAGCTTTTATAAATGTTAATCTCATCGGAACGTAATTCTATAGATACGTCGCTCCTTTGGAGCTTTTGCAAAAAAATACGTTATAAATGCTATAAATATGATGCTCCTTTGAAGCTTTTACAAATGTTATCTCATTGGAACGTAATTCTATAAATATGATGCTTCTTTGGGGCTGTTCATAAATGTTAAGCCCCATCGGGGCAAAATATTTATAGAAATTGGTAAAATCGTTTCAATAAACCCCAACGGGGTGACATATTTTGAACCGGTTTAGTTTTAAACCTTTGTATGTTTCCATTTTCCTTTTCGGAAGACGACGATACAAGCCACGGCCAATATAATTTCCGAAACAAGGATGGCCGTAAAAACACCATTGGAACCCAGGTCAAAAGAAATTCCCAGAGCATAGGCAAGCGGAATCTGTATGACATAGAACATCAGGATGTAAAGCCAGGTCACCACTTTTACTTCACCGGCCGCATTAAGAGCTCTTGAAATCACCATCGTATAACCTAATAATATGTAGGCTATCGAAATTAGATGAATGTACATGGTACTAAAAGAGATCACCTCAGGAATATCAGTAAAGATTTTTATGACCGGAACAGCTAGGAATATCCAGGAAATTCCAATTAAAACCAGAAATCCCATGTTTAACATTCCCGCTCTCCAAACCGATTTTTCGGCACGATCAGGCTGTTTCGCTCCCAGATTTTGTCCGGTTAAAATTCCTGCTGCGTTTCCAAGACCCCAGGCCGGCATCGTAGCAATCGAAGTGACTCTTTGTGCCAGAATGTAACCTGCAAGAGCACTTTCGCCAAAATGCGACATGATTTTGATCATGAACACCCAGCTTGATGCCGGAATGATGAATTGTACGGTACCGCCAAAAGCCAGTTTCAGGACTCTTTTGAAAATAGCAAGATTAAAGACCATTTGTGCCAGACCAATTTTTAACATGGTTTTTGCCCTTATCAGATACCAGGCCTGATACAGCACTCCAATTACTCTCGCAATTAAAGTGGCCAGTCCAACTCCCAATAAACCGTATGCCGGAACAGGGCCCCAGCCATAAATGAATATCGGACACAATACAATGTTCAACGCATTGGAAAGCCAAAGTATTCTCATAGCAGTCGAGGCATCTCCAACACCTCGGAAGATCCCATTTACGACGATTCGAAGAATCAAAAATCCGCTGGAAGCAAACATGACGATGCCGTAAGTTCTTCCTTCCTCAACCATAGCAGCCGAAAGTCCCATGGCACTCATAATATCGGTAGTCCAGATGGTACAGACAATACTAATCAGGGCAGCAATAGGCACTGTAGCATAAATCACCTGCATGGTGGTCTGGCCTGCTGCTTTGAATTTTTTCTCGCCAATTCTTCTGGAAATCATCGCGGAAGCCGCTATCCCCAAACCAATGGAAACCGAATAACAAAAAGTGATGAAAGTTGTGGTCGCTCCGGCAATTGAAATGGCATTCGTGCCCAATCGGCTAACAAAGAACAGATTGGAACATACAAATAGTGATTCCATCAAAAGCTCAACCACCATTGGAACTGACAGTAAAAGAATGGTTTTGTTAATGCTGCCCGAAGTGAAGTTTTTTTCACTTCCGGCAAGAGAACGCCTTAATAAACCAAAGAAGGAGCGTGTTTTTAAAAGAGCTTCTTTCATTAGTTTTCTTTTGCTGTTACTATTTCTTCATGGATTAACTGATGTAACGGATTCGGTACAAAACCACTTTTTTTCATGTGTGGAAATCCGGCCGTTTCTTCATAACCATTATACAAACGTCGGCTATTGAAAATAAGACGTTTGAATTCAGGTATAAACATATTGTACTTGTCGAATATTTCCTGAAGCTCAGGATGTTCTGCCTGATATTCGATGATAATATCGTAAACACAATTCCAGAATTCTTTTTCTGTATAGTTAGCGTTTGTAATCATAACGTGACTCAGGTATCTGAAGAAGGCATCAAAAATGGCGATAAGTATCGTTAACGGTGCATTTTCCGGATTTGGAGAGGCATTAAACAAGTTATCAATAAATTCCTGTGGCAATTTTTTCTTTGCTTCTTCATTAATTAAAATATCTCCCACAAAGTCCTGTAAGGCAATACGTGTTGGCACATAATCTTTTAGAATCAGAATCACATTTTGTCCATGTGGATCGATAGATAACGAATGCTGGTAATAAATCTGAAGCACAGGCTTAAGATACGCAGTCATATAAGCTTTGAGCCATTGTTCTGTAGAAAGACCTGATTTTTCTATAAGTTCTTGTACAAGACTTTTTCCGGTGTTGTCTACATATAATAATGCCGCCATCGTCATTAAATTCTCTCCTTCTCTAAGGGAATTTATTGGGCTTTCGCGCCACATAGCGCCCAGATATTCATTGTACTGGTAAGGAGGATTGTCAATTTTACTATAACTAGGGTGGGCATAGGTAACCGAAACGACTTCGCCTAAAAGTACAACTCCCATTTTTTGCAAGTGCTCGTCTTTTTTAAGTACATTTTTCAGATACTCTGTCAAACGTGGCGCTATCAATAATTGTTTAGGAGACAAACCTCTAACATGGCTAGTGTTTAGTATAGACATTGATGTTTTTACATAATGTTTATGAGGTGCACTTTCGTTGAAAAAAGTACGGATGCTTTGTTGAGGGCTGTAAATGTCTTCGGTTAACTCTAATGGGATAAGATGTTTGGACGCAATATCATTAGAAAATTGCATCACGAGTTTATTTTGCCATTGCCATACGTGCACCGGAATAAAAACATAATTATACGGATCTACATTCAATGCCGCTAACTTGTTTCTAAAGGCATCTAGTTTTTCTTTACCAATTTCAATTTCATAAAAATCCTGATCGTCCACATCGGTCTGTAAGCGTAGATTAGCTCTGTTTTTATGAGCCGCAATCCAAATTAAACGTGTTCTTTGATCAGACTCGGGATTGTATTTCGTATAATCTTCTGAGTCAAAACCAATGCGGCCTTTGTTTACAATTACCCACGGGTGCCCATCCAGACTGTGTTCGATCGTTTGAAAATCAGCATCGGCTAGTTCCGCGGCAGGCACACGACGGTTTGACTGAATGTAAGCATCAGCGTATAAGGTGTGTAGTAACTCTTCGATATAATGGGCCAGGGTAAAAGAGTTGATGCCAAAAGTTTCCTGAAGTTCGATAAAGAAATTAGGTACATCGATATGCTCTAATTTTACTTCATGCTCGACTTTACAAAGGCTGTCTTTAACGATATGCCAATAGTTAAGAAACCTTGGATAAGCCGAAAAAGTATAGTAAATACTCGCGGTGTCGGTTTCTAATCTGAAATGGGTAAGACCATCCTCATCTTTAGCGGTTATTTGAGGGTTTGCGACGTCTTCACGCATCAATTCCGAAATACTTTTGGCGAGTAAGTTTCGATTGACCTGATTCCAAATATCGGCGTTGAGGTGCTGAGCGTCTTTAAAGGTATTTTCTGGGGTTATCATCTGAGTTGATTTTTAGTATGATCTAATGGTTTACTTGCTCGTTTACTAATTCCAAAACATTCGCTGATGAAAATTCAGGAGTTGCTTTTTGTACTCCGAATTGTTGAAAAGCAATGCGTTTTTCAACCTTATACACTTCACGATTAGCGATTTGGTTAATGATGTACGAATTTCGGTAAGCACCCATTCCCAAGTCCGGAGTCGAAAGTCCATGCGTATGCAATTCAGCATTCTGAACAAAAATATCCGTACCGTTTTTGTCAATAGTATAATTACGATGTACTT